>NZ_AEEC02000034.1 GCF_000300975.2 Herbaspirillum frisingense GSF30
CCACCACCAGCCCTGACGCGCGCCTTGCCACCACGCCTCCTGGGGGCAACGCATCTCGCAGATTGAATGTGAACAGGCCCAGCCCCGCACAGGGCGGGACTATGCTGATCTTGTGTGTATGCGTGCTGCGAAAGATTCAGCGGGCGGCGCAGAGCAGATGCCATCGATGCCGCCCGGGTAGTGCTTACTTCAGCTGGGCTTCGGTGTAGTAACCGCTGCCGACCAGGATTTCCTTCCAGTTCGACTTGTCGACCACGACCGGCTTCAACAGGTAGGACGGAACGACCTTCACACCGTTGTTGTAGGTCTTGGTGTCGTTGATCTGGGGCTGCTTGCCACCCAGGACGGCATCGACCATGCCGACCGTGACCTTGGCCAGTTCGCGGGTGTCCTTGAAGATGGTGGAGTACTGCTCGCCACGGATGATGGACTTGACCGAAGGCACTTCTGCATCCTGACCCGAAACGTAGGGGAAGGGTTGTTGCGGCGAACCGTAACCCACGCCGCGCAGCGAGGACAGGATGCCGATGGACAGGCCGTCATACGGCGACAGCACGGCATTGACCTTGGCGTTGGTGTAGAAGGCCGACAGCAGGTTATCCATACGGGCCTGGGCGGTAGCCGGATCCCAGCGCAGGGTCGCGACCTTGTCCATGCCCATCTGCTTGGAGCGCACCACCAGCTTGCCGCTGTCGATGTAGGGCTTCAGGACCGACATGGCGCCGTTGTAGAAGAAGAAGGCGTTGTTGTCGTCCGAGGAACCGCCAAACAGTTCGATGTTGAACGGACCCTTGCCTTCCTTCAGGCCCAGGGCCTTTTCCAACGACTGTGCCTGCAGCACGCCGACCTGGAAGTTGTCGAAGGTGGCGTAGTAGTCGACGTTCTTGGAACCACGGATCAGGCGGTCATAGGCGATGACCTTGACGCCCTTGTCGGCCGCCTTCTGCAGCACGTCGGTCAGGGTGGTGCCGTCGATGGCGGCGATCACCAGCACCTTGGCGCCCTTGGTCAGCATGTTCTCGATCTGGGACAGCTGGTTGGGGATGTCATCTTCGGCGTATTGCAGGTCGGTCTGGTAACCCTTTTCCTTCAGGACCTTGACCATGTTGTTGCCGTCGGCGATCCAGCGTGCCGAGGACTTGGTGGGCATGGCCACGCCGACCAGCGACTTGCTCTGTGCGCTCACCTGTGCGCTGATGGACATCAGGGTCACGCCCAGGCCGAGTGCGATCCCGGTCAATACCGATTTGATTTTCATGCTTCGAGTCTCCAGTCTCTATTTATGGAATGGCGTGTTGTAGTTATTTCTAAAACAGCGCCGCGATTTCTGATGAATGTCATGCAGAGCAACTGTTTTGCGGGCTCTACATTAATTGCTTTACCAATACATTTCTAATGATTTTTTGAGCGTAATGGATATGTTTTTCGGTATAACTCCCTCTATGTAAAGTTATCTTAACTAAGCTTAGAAAATCCCGCCGAAGCCCCGACTGGCGCGGCTTTCGCCGATCCGGCCGGTTTGCCGCGCAGGGCACCCAGGGAAATGATGCGTTGAGCCACGCAAAAGACGAAAAGCAGTGCGCCGATGAAGATCTTGGTCCACCAGGAACTGAGGCTGCCATCGAAGGCAATGAGGGTCTGGATCACGCCAAGGATGAGCACGCCAGTGAGCGTGCCGGCCACGTAACCGTAGCCGCCGGTGAGCAGGGTGCCGCCGATGACCACGGCCGCAATCGCGTCCAGTTCCACGCCCTGCGCATGCAGGCCATAGCCCGACAGCATGTAGAACGAAAACAGCAGACCACCCACCGATGCGCAGAAACCGCTGAAGGCATACACCAAGACCTTGGTGCGCGCCACCGGCAAGCCCATCAGCATGGCCGAGCTTTCGCTGCCACCAATGGCATAGACGGCACGGCCGAAGCGCGTGCCATGCGCCATCCAGATGGCCACGGCCAGCACGATCAGTGCGATCACCACACTGGGCGAGATGAACAGGCCGGCGAACTCGATGCGCGTCTGTGACATCGCCGTGAAGAAGGGATCGTCGATGGTGATGGAATCGATACTGATGAGGTAGCACAGGCCGCGTGCCAGGAACATGCCGGCCAGCGTCACGATGAAAGCCTGCAGCTTGAAGTAGTGGATCATCGCGCCCATGGCCGCGCCGAAGCCTGCGCCCATCAACAGCACCGTGACCATCACCAGCAGCGGGGGCCAGTGCCAGTGCTGCAGCAGGAAGGCCGCCACCATGGTGGTCAGCGCCAGCACCGAACCGACCGACAGGTCGATGCCGCCGGAGAGGATGACAAAGCTCATGCCGATGGCCACCACCAGCAGGAAGGCATTGTCGATGAGCAGGTTCAGCATCACCTGCGGCGACAGGAAACCGTCGTACCCTGCTGCCCCTGCAAGCAGCATGATCACCAGCAACACCACGGTCACAATGGAGGTAAACCACGGCGCATGGGAAGCGCGCCGCAAGGAAGAAACGAGCATCATGATTTGGACATCCTCAACATGCGGCGGAATTGCGGCGACTGCGACAGGCAGACCAGGAACACCACGATGGACTTGACCACCATGTTGACCTCGGGCGGCACCCCCAGCGAATAGATCGTATAGGTCAGGGTCTGGATGATGAGCGCACCGATGACGCTGCCCACCAGGCTGAACTTGCCCCCGGCCAGCGAGGTACCGCCCAGGGTGACGGCCAGGATGGCATCGAGCTCCAGCAGCAGACCGGCATTGTTGGCGTCGGCGCTCTTGATGTTGGACGCGATCATCAGACCCGCCAACCCGGCGCAGGCACTGCAGAACATATAGACGAAGAAGATCAGCGCCGCCGTGCGGATGCCGGCCAGGCGCGAAGCCACCGGATTGATGCCGACCGATTCGATGAACAGGCCCAGGGCGGTCTTCTTCATCAGCAGCGCCAGCAGCAGGAACATGCCGACGGCGATGTAGAGCGAGAATGGCAGGCCGAACAGGTAACCACCGCCGAGGAAGAAGAAGGGCTTGTAGTAGACCGTCACGATCTGGCCATCGGTGAGCAACTGCGCCAATCCGCGCCCGGCCACCATCAGGATCAGCGTGGCGATGATGGGCTGCAGTCCCAGCCCGGCCACCAGCACGCCGTTCCAGGCGCCGCACAGCAATGCCGCGCCCATGGCTGCGGCCAGGGCCCACACCATCGGTACGTTGCTCACATACTCCGGCACACCATTGACCACCACCATCTTGCTGCCGATCAGGATCGCTGCGACCGCGCCTGAAATGGCCACCACCGCGCCCACCGAGATATCCACGCCACGCGTGGCGATGACCAGGGTCATGCCCAGTGCCGCCAGCATCAGCGGCGCGGCACGGTTGACGATATCGATCAGCGCGCCATACAGGTGGCCATCCTTGATCTCCAGCCTGAAGAAGCCCGGCACCAGCAGGAAATCGATCAGCAGCAACAATGCCAGTGCCGCCAGCGGACGTACCAGCGGGTGGCGCAAGAGCGCCGTCCAGCCCGCCCCGCCAGCGTGGGTGGCGGCATCGGGAATCAGTTTGGAATCCATGGAAGCACTCATGCGGCCTCTCCCGCGATGACCTGCAGGACCGTCTGCTCGTCGAGTTCACCACGACGGTATTCTCCACAGGCACGACGGTCGCGCAGCACCAGCATACGGTCGCTGCAGCGCAGGGCCTCGGGAATCTCCGAGGAAATGAAAAGAATGGCCATGCCCTTGCGGCACATGGCGATGACGAAATCCATGATCTCCTGCTTGGCCCGCACATCGATGCCGCGCGTGGGTTCATCCAGGATCAGCATGCCCGGGTCGGTCGCCAGCCAGCGCGCCAGCAAGGCCTTCTGCTGGTTGCCGCCGGACAGCAGGCCGATCGGGGTTTCCAGGTCGGCAGTCTTGATGCCCAGCCATTTCACGTAATCGCTGGCAATCTGGTTCTGGCGCTTGCGCGGCAGTACGCGGAACAGGCCCTGCCTTGCCTGCAGCGCCAGGATGATGTTTTCGCGCACCGACAATTCCAGGATCGCGCCTTCCTTCTTGCGGTCCTCGGAACAGAAGCCGATGCCGGCCGCAATCGCATCGCGCGGCACATTGAGTTTGACGGCGCGACCTTCGATGCGCAGTTGGCCGCTATCGGCGCGGTCGGCGCCAAACAGCAGACGCGCCATCTCGGTCCGTCCCGAGCCCAGCAGGCCGCACAGGCCATACACTTCGCCGCGCCGCAATTCCAGGTCCTGCGGCGCCAATACGCCACGCCGACCGAACCCGTCGGCCTGCAGGAAGACTTCGCCCTGCTCTGCCGCATCGGCCGACAGCCCCGAGGCCAGGGCCTCGGCACCGGCTTCGACCTTGCGATGATCGACTGCGGTCACGCCCACCATCTTGTTGACCAGCTCCAGACGCGACAGGTCGGCGACCAGGTATTCGCCTTCGCGTACCCCATTGCGCAGTACCGTGATGCGGTCCGAAATCTCGTAGGTCTGGTCCAGGAAATGAGTCACGAAGAGAATCGCCATGCCCTGCTCGCGCAGGCGCCGCAGCACCTTGAACAGTTGCTGCACCTCGGCCTCGTCCAGGCTGGAGGTGGGCTCATCCAGGATCAGCACCTTGGCCGATACCGACAGGGCACGCGAGATCGCCACCATCTGCTGGATCGCCAGCGGATAGGACGACAACTGGGCAGCCACATCGATATCGATCTGCAATTGCTGCTGCAGCAGCAGCCTGGCTTGTGCATGGACGCTTTTCCAGTCGATCCGACCGAAGCGCTTGGGATAGCGGCCGATGAAGATATTCTCGGCCACCGACAGATTGGGACACAGATTGACTTCCTGGTAGACCGTGCTGATGCCCAGCGCCTGGGCCTCCAGCGTGGAGGCCGGTGCAATGGCGCGGCCATCCAGTTCGATCCTGCCCTGATCGGGCTCATGCACGCCGGTCAACACCTTGATCAGCGTGGACTTGCCTGCGCCGTTCTGTCCCATCAGGGTATGCACTTCCCCGGGGAACAGCCGCAAGCCGACATCGGTGAGCGCCTTCACGCCCGCGAATGCCTTGTGTACACCACTCAATTCCAGCATGGGACGCGCCTGCGCCCCGACAGACATCGTCATCGCAACTCCATCAAAACCATCGCAACACCTCATGCGCCAGCATGCGCATCAGGTCCGACCCGCCCGACCAGCGACACACCCGCCCTGAATCCCAGGGCGGGTGTGTTGCCTTCATGCCGATCTCAATACTTGCGGTTCGGGAATTCCTTGGCCGCCACTTCGGCCGGGAAGACGCTTTCCTCGGTGGTGATGCGCTTGGGCACTTCCTTGCCGGCCTTGATGTCCTTGGCGATCTGCATCAGTTGCGGACCCAGCAGCGGGCTGCATTCCACGGTCACATTGAGCTTGCCGGCCATCATGGCTTCGAAAGCACCCTTCACGCCGTCGATGGAGATGATGATGATGTCCTTGCCCGGCTTCATGCCGGCCTCTTCGATGGCCTGGATGGCGCCGATGGCCATGTCGTCGTTGTGGGCGTAGAGCACGTTGATCTTCTTGCCCTCGGCCTTGAGGAAGGCTTCCATCACTTCCTTGCCCTTGGCACGGGTGAAGTCGCCGGTCTGCGAGCGGATGATCTTCAGGCGCGGTTCGCCCTTGATGACTTCCTCGAAGCCGGTCTTGCGATCGATCGCCGGGGCCGAGCCGACGGTGCCCTGCAGTTCGACGATATTGATGTCACCTGCCGGCATGGACTTGGCCTTTTCCAGCAGCCAGCGACCGGCGCGACGGCCTTCTTCGACGAAGTCCGAACCGATGAAGGTCACATACAGCGACTTGTCGGTGACGTTGACGGCACGGTCGGTCAGGATGACCGGGATCTTGGCGGCCTTGGCTTCACGCAGCACGGTTTCCCAGCCCGATTCCACCACCGGCGAGAAGGCGATCACGTCCACCTTTTGCGCGATGAAGGAGCGGATCGCCTTGACCTGGTTTTCCTGCTTCTGCTGGGCGTCCGCGAATTTGAGATTGACGCCGGCCTGCTTGGCAGCATCCTTGATGGATACGGTATTGGCGGTGCGCCATTCACTCTCGGCGCCCACCTGGGAAAAGCCCATGGTCAGCGGTTTGTCGGCAGCGAAAGCCGGAAGGCTCATGGCGCTGCTACCCAGGCTCATGCAAATGGCTGCGCCCAGAAGCGCTCTTCTTTTCGAGTTCATTGTCAGTCTCCGTTGGCAGGGAATTGTGGACTTCCCTTTGTTGTATGCGTGGGTTGCGCTGCGCCGGAATGCGTTTGATTTATAAGTATGAAGTCGGGAAGCGGCGCGGTGCGGCTGAAATCCTGGACGACCCTGTACTCCCGGAAGGCCGTGAAGTCCCTGATTCGCGCTCCATATTAGGCAAGCGACCAATAGGTATCCAATGAATTTTTAATGTTTTTCGATACCGTTTCGCACATCGTTGGGGAAAATCGGCCTACCGCTGCACCGCGCCGGCGCATGCCCGCAGGTGCTGCAGCGGGCAGCAGGCGCCGCGCAATTTTGATATCGTTTGCGATGTTTTTTTCATTATTCCCTATCGGAGGGCGGTGATAGCATCAGCCAGATTTTTTTAGAAGCGCAAGCCTGAAGACCGAGCGCGAATCCACGTGAGCCCACTCCTTCTTCCTGCCGACGACTTCGCTGTCCCCACGACGGGACGCCGCACCACCGCAACGCTGATGCGCGCCGCACTCCATAACAAGATAAGAGACACCATGCCATCCCGAGCAACCGATGCCAACCGCGCAGGCTCCAAGGGGCTGCCGGAAATCCATACCCTGCAATCAGGGCGTCAGCGTCTGCACGTGCTCCCCGCGCTGGGCGGGGCATTGGCCGGGTGGGAATGGCAGCGCGAGCGCAAGTGGCTGCCGCTGCTGCGCCCCTGGAGCGCCGACCCGGCGGCCCTCTACGCGACGGCCTGCTTCCCGCTGCTGCCCTGGTCCAACCGCATCACCGGCGGCGGTTTCGATTTCGATGGCAAGCATTACCCGCTGCAGCCCAACCGCGCTGGCGAACCGTTTCCCATCCATGGCGACAGCTGGCGCCAGGCCTGGAGCATCGTGGCCCAGAGCGAAGACCGCATGACCCTGGAGCTGGACTCGGCGCGCTGCGACGGCAATCCCTATGTCTATCATGCGCGCCAGGTGCTGACGCTGCGCGAGAATGCACTGGAGATCGAATTGCGGGTGACCAATACCGGCGAAGAGACCCTGCCCTATGGCCTGGGCCTGCATCCCTACTTCCTGCACGACGCTCACACCCGTCTGCAGTTCCGCGCACGCGGCGTATGGCTGTCCGGACCTGATCGCATCCCCACCGGTTTCAGCCGCCAGTTGCCGGCCGGCTGGGACTACAACCGCCCGGCGCTGTTGCAGGGCGGCCTGATCGATAACTGCTTTGAGGGCTGGGACGGCCTGGCCATGATCGAAGACCCCACCCGCGGCCTGCGCCTGCAGATGCACACCACTGACCGCAGCGGTTACGTGCTGATGTTCCGGCCCAATGGCCTGCCGTACTTCTGCCTGGAGCCGGTGACCCATCCCGTCGATGCCTTCCACCAGCCCAACCAGCCCGGCCTGATCGCGCTGGCCCCGGGCGAAGACATGGTGCTGCTGACCCGCTTCACGGTCTGCGACATCGCCCAGGAACAGGCACGCAGCGAAACGAACCATACCAGCCTGGCGCGCTGACGCCCGGCACCGAACATGACGACCCACCAAGATATCCAAACAGACTGCGCCCTGATCGCCCTCGACTGGGGTACTTCCTCGCTGCGCTGCTACCGCTTCGACCGCAACGGCCAGGTGATCGAGCGCCGCGCTCATCCCTGGGGCATCATGAACCTGCCCGCCGTGGAGCATGGTGAGGACGCGCACGCGCCCTACCGCGTCGCGCTGCAAGCCGCCTGCGGCGACTGGCTGGAGGCTGCACCGCAGGCGCCGCTGATTGCCGCCGGCATGGTCGGCAGCAAGCAGGGCTGGCGCGAAGCCGCCTACCTGAACGTGCCGCTCTCGCCCGACCTGATCGGCAGCAAGCTGACCGAGGTCGATACCGGCCTGGGCCGTCCGCTGTGGATCGTGCCGGGCCTACTGCAGGCCTCGACCCTGCCCAACGTGATGCGCGGCGAGGAAACCCAGGTCATCGGCGCCCTGCAGACACGCCATGAGCGCGAGCTGCTGATCGGCCTGCCTGGCACCCATTCGAAGTGGGTGCGCGTGGTCGCTGGCCGCATCGAGCATTTCGACACCTTCATGACCGGCGAGGTCTACGGCGCCCTGTGCGCCCACACCATCCTCGGTCGCACCATGCACAAGCCCGATGCCGCCGATGATGCCGCCTTCCTGCGTGGGGCGCGCGTGGCGCTGGGGCCGGAAGGCAAGAGCGGTGTGCTCTCCAACATCTTCAGCAGCCGCACCCTCGGGCTGACCGGCGAACTGGCAGCCGAGGCACAGCCGGACTACCTGTCGGGCCTGTTGATCGGCCATGAACTGGCCGCCCTGAAAACCCTGTACCCGGCCCAGGCGCCGGCCATCGTCCTGATCGGTGACGCCGGTCTGTGCCGCCGCTACCAGCTGGCACTGGACCTGTTCGGTCTGGGACCGGTCAGCCAGGCCGACGCCGCCACCGAAGTCGGCCTGTGGGTGCTGGCACGCCACGCCGGACTGGTCGCCTGAGGCCAAGGTCGTCACCATCAACCGCATCACGGAAGAAAACATGCAACTCCAGACCCAACGATTCAACGACGCCCTGCGCAACACCGGCATGATCGCCATCCTGCGCGGCGTGCGTAATGCCGAGGCCGAAGCCATCGGCGCAGCCCTCTATGACAGCGGCTTTCGCATCATCGAAGTCCCGCTCAATTCGCCCGACCCGCTGGTGAGCATCAGCGCCCTGCGCAAGAGCCTGCCGGCCGACTGCATCGTCGGCGCCGGCACGGTCCTCAAGCCCGCGCAGGTACAGCAGGTCAAGGATGCCGGTGGCGAACTGATCGTCATGCCCCACAGCGATGGCGCCGTCATCCGCACAGCCCGTGATGCCGGCCTCTACAGCGCACCGGGCGTGGCCACCGTGACCGAGGCCTTTGCCGCCCTGGACAACGGTGCCGACGTACTCAAGATGTTCCCGGCCGAACAGCTCGGCCCCCAGGTGGTCAAGGCCTGGCGTGCCGTCATCTCGCGCGACATCTCGCTGCTGCCGGTGGGCGGCATCACGCCCGAGGGCATGGCGGTGTTCCGCGCAGCCGGCGCATCGGGCTTCGGCCTGGGCTCGGCCCTGTACACCCCGGGCCTGTCGGCCGAGGAAGTGCGCCAGCGCGCCGTCGCCTTCGTCACCGCATGGAAGGCGCTGGGCTGAGCGCGCGCCTGCCGGCCCAGGACATTCATCGTTGCAACCGATCGCACGCCGATCATTTTTCACCTGAACAGATTAAACGCATAACCGGACAGAACAATGAAAATCACCAAGATCACTACCTTCATCGTGCCGCCGCGCTGGTGCTTCCTCAAGATCGAGACTGACGAAGGCATCGTCGGCTGGGGCGAGCCCATCGTCGAAGGTCGCGCCCATAGCGTCTCGGCCGCCGTGGACGAACTGGCCGACTACCTGATCGGCAAGGACCCGCGCAATATCGAAGACCACTGGACGGTGCTCTATCGCGGTGGTTTCTACCGTGGCGGCGCCATCCACATGAGCGCCCTGGCCGGTATCGACCAGGCCCTGTGGGATATCAAGGGCAAGGCCCTGGGTGTACCGGTACACCAGTTGCTGGGTGGCGCAGTGCGTGACTCCATCCGCGTGTATTCCTGGATCGGCGGCGACCGGCCGGCCGATACGGCTGCGGCGGCCAAGAATGCGGTGGCACGCGGCTTCACCGCCGTGAAGATGAACGGTACCGAAGAACTGCAATTCATCGACAGCCACGACAAGATCGAACTGACCCTGGCCAACGTCCAGGCCGTGCGCGAAGCGGTCGGCCCCAACGTGGGCATCGGAGTGGACTTCCACGGCCGCGTACACAAGCCCATGGCCAAGGTATTGATCAAGGAACTGGAGCCGTACAAGCTGATGTTCATCGAAGAGCCGGTGCTGTCGGAGAACTACGAGGCCCTCAAGGAAATCGCCCACCTGACCTCGACCCCGATCGCCCTGGGTGAACGCCTGTATTCGCGCTGGGACTTCAAGCGCATCCTCTCCGAAGGTTACGTGGACATCATCCAGCCCGATGTCTCGCACGCCGGCGGCATCACCGAGACCCGCAAGATCGCCATGATGGCCGAGGCCTACGACGTGGCGCTGGCGCTGCACTGCCCGCTGGGTCCGATCGCCCTGGCCTCCTGCCTGCAGGTGGACGCCGGCAGCTACAACGCCTTCATCCAGGAACAGAGCCTGGGCATCCACTACAACGAAAGCAACGACTTGCTCGACTACATCCGCGACAAGAACGTGTTTTCCTACGAAGACGGCTACGTCAAGATCCCGCAAGGCCCGGGCCTGGGCATCGAGATCAACGAAGAATATGTCCGTCAGCGCGCCGAAGTCGGCCACCGCTGGCGCAACCCGATCTGGCGCCACAAGGACGGCAGCTTTGCCGAGTGGTAATAAGCCAAAACCTCCTCCTCGGTAGTCCCTCAGCCCGGTCCGGCGCAAGCTGGCTGGGCTTTTTTTCGGCCGCACTGCTGACGTAGACGCGTAGATTCATCTGCTGAATCGATGGAGTTGATCTGAATATTCCATTTAACAGATGAATCAAATACTGGCAAAGTCACGCTTTTTGATTTTTTCCACAGGTTTTTATGACGCTAGGCACCTCCTCTTCCCCTGCCGAATCCGTCCACAGCCGTAACGCCACCCGCGCCACGATGGCGCAGTTCTTCGTCAACGGCGCCACCTTCGCCACCTGGGGCGTGCTGATTCCCTCGGTGAAGGAGCGTTTCGCGCTGTCCGACGCGGTGCTGTCGCTGGCCATGCTGGCCGTGGCCGGGGGCGCGCTGCTGACCATGGGCCAGTCTGGCAAGTGGATCGCGCGCGTCGGTAGCGCCCGTGCCCTGCGCCAGGTCGGCATCCTGTATGCGGCCACGCTGTTGCTGATCCCGCTGGCACCCCAGTTCTGGATGCTGGTGGCGCTGCTGCTGGTGTTCGGCAGCGCCATGGCCGCCTTCGATGTGGCCATGTCGGTACAGGCCGCGCTGGTGGAGGGTCAGCGCACGCGGCCCATCATGTCCACCCTGCACGCCATGTTCAGCATCGGCGGCATCGCCGGCTCGGCGCTGGGCGCCCTGCCCGGGCTGTCTCCGCTGGCCCATGCGGCGCTGGTCGGGTCCGGCACACTGGCAGTGGCTTTGTCCATCGGCCCCTTCGCCCTGCCCGACGCCACGCATGACGAGACCACGGGCGCTGGCGGGGCCGATGGCCGGGCGCGCCGCATGGTACTGGTGCTGGGTGGCATCGCCTTCCTGGCGCTGGTGTGTGAAGGCGGCATGTATGACTGGGCGGCGGTGTACATGCGCGACGTGGCGCAGTCGCCGGCGGCCTGGGTCAGCTACAGCTATGCGGCGTTTTCCACCGGCATGGCGGCCGGACGGCTGACTGGCGACCGCATCCGTGCCCGCATCGGCGGCCTGCGCACCCTGGCCTGGAGCGGTGCGGCCGGTGCCGCCGGCATCGCCCTGGCGGCGGCCTGGCCGGTACCCCTGGCCACCATGGCCGGGCTGCTGCTGGCGGGCCTGGGCATTGCCAACCTGATGCCGATCTTCTTCCTGGCTGCGGCCCGGGTACCGGGCGTGGCGGCCGCCGAGAGCATTGCCGCCGTGGCCCGCTTCGCCTATGTGGGCATGCTGCTGGGGCCGGTCTTCATCGGTGGCGTGGCCGAACATCTGGGCTTGCGGGTGAGCTTCGTGGGCGTATCGCTGGTGATGGTGGTGGTGGCACTGTTCGGCGGCAAGGCGGTACGGCGTTTCATCTGAGGGGCTGCCCGGCCGGCATGCTAAGGTGGCGGTCCCTGCCGGCTGACACGGGGCACCATCGCGATGTGCTGCCCGCCTTACCGGCCTACCCATTGCCACTGAATCAGGATGACGCAAACCATGAGCCCCGCCCCTGCTGCACTAAGGATCGACAACATCGAATTCAACGTCACCGACATCGCCCGCAGCAAGACTTTCTACGGCAGCGTATTCGGCTGGACCTTCACCGACTATGGCCCGACCTACACCGAATTCAGCGACGGCCGCCTCAAGGGTGGCTTCACCACCGGCGAAGCGGTGCGTCCGGGCGGCCCACTGGTGATCCTCTACGGTGACGACCTGGATGCCATCCAGGACCGCTTGCTGGCGGCCGGTGCCACCATCACCCGCCCTACCTTCTCCTTCCCGGGCGGCAGGCGCTTCCATTTCAGCGACCTGGATGGTTATGAACTGGCGGTCTGGTGCGCCGGATAAATTCCCTGCAGCAGTAGCGTTCAAGTACCACGAAGTGCAGGCAGGAAAGGCCGGTCAAGTCACGCCCGCCCCTGCTCCCGGGCCTGTTCCATCAGCAATTCAAGAAACGCCGCCGGTGCTGCGTCGAGCACCGGTGCGCCATTGCGGGCGGCACCCTTGTGGGTGACCACCAGCTCCCAGCACAGCTCCACGCCGCGCAGGTTGACCGTGGCCAGCTTGCCCCGGCGCGAGCGCACCACGTCGCGCGGCAACAGCGCCACGCCCAGTCCGTGCACCACCAGGTCCAGCAAGGTCACCAGATCGCTGACCTCGAAGGCCAGGCGGCGGCGCAGGCCGGCTTCGGCAAAGCCGCGATCCACCAGAGCCCGCGTACCCAGGCCAGTCTCGAAATCGACGAAATCCTCGCCGGCCAGTTGTTCCAGTGTCACCGAGCGCGCCTTGGCCAGGCGATGGGTCGGGGTGCAGGCCAGCACCAGGTCTTCGCAGGCGATGATATGACTCTGCAGGCCTTCGCCGCTTTCTTCGATGGGCAGAACGGCCAGGTCCAGCTGGCGCGAAGCCACCTTCTCGTTCAACTCGCCCGCCGCGCCCTGGCACAGCCGGACCTCCACCGCAGGATGACGACGATGGAAGCGTGCCAGCACGGCCGGCAGGTCGACGAAGGAAGGCAGGCTCTGCACCGTGCCGATGGACAGGCGGCCGCGTCGCATGGCATTGACATCGGCCACATCGGTGGCGCCCTGCTCCAGCGCACCCAATGCGCGTCGGGCGCTGTCGAGGAAGGCTTCGCCGGCCGCAGTCAGTTCGACCCGGCGCGTGGTCCGCACGAACAGCGGTGCGGCCAGTTCCTCTTCCAGCAGGCGGATGGAAGACGACAGCGCCGATTGCACGATATGGCAGCGCGAAGCGGCCCGGGTAAAACTCTTTTCTTCCGCCAGCGCCACGAATTGGCGCAGTTGCCTCAGTTCCATATGGCCTCTGGTGAAAATCCTGTTGAGAAAATCTGCTGTTGAGAGAATCTGGTTTATCTGTGAAATGGATGGATCAAGTACAAACTATCGATTTTACCCATAAGTGAATGAGACCAGGCCGGGGGTCGAAAATACCCATTACTTGTCGAAAAATCCCGACGATCGCGCAAACCGAGGCGGGCGGCGCACGAGACGGATAAAATACACGGCCGAACGACCGCCACGCAGCGCGTGGCACACCGAGATCAGACAAGCATGAGAAAAGTGAAGCTGCGCAGCGCCGCAGAAATCGCCCAGGCCCGCGTGGCCGGGCAACTGGCGGCCGAAGTGCTGCACATCGTGGCCGAGCACGTCCGGGCCGGGGTGAGTACCGACGAACTGGACCGCATCTGCCACGACCATATCGTCAACGTGCAAAAGGCCACGCCGGCCAATGTGGGCTATCACGGTTTCCCCAAGACCATCTGCAGTTCCGTCAACGAAGTGATCTGCCATGGCATTCCCGGTGGCCAGGTGCTGAAGGATGGCGACATCATCAACATCGACGTGGCCGTGATCAAGGACGGCTGGTATGGCGACTGCAGCCGCATGTATTTCGTGGGTTCGCCCAATGCCACGGCGCGCAAGCTGGTCAACACCACCTATGAGGCGATGTGCGCGGGCATCCGCGCGGTGCGCCCGGGCGCCACGCTGGGCGATGTCGGCCATGCCATCCAGACGGTGGCGCAGCGGGATGGTTTTTCCGTGGTACGGGAATATTGCGGCCATGGCATCGGCACCGTCTATCACGACGAACCGCAGGTGCTGCACTACGGCCAGCGCAATGCCGGCCTGCCACTCAAGGAAGGCATGATCTTCACCATCGAACCGATGTTGAATGCCGGCAAGCGCCATACACAGCAACTGGACGACGGCTGGACCGTGGTGACCGCCGACGGTTCGTTGTCGGCGCAGTGGGAACACATGGTGGTGGTCACGGCCAAGGGCTATGAAATCCTCACACCCTGGCCAGAGGGCAGCGGAGGCTACCCGGCCATTGCCACGCGCAGCTGAGATCCATCCAGGACGGTTTGCAGCCGCCCGAAAAATAAATTTTCGCGGGACTGCATCCGTTCGGGCGCCTGGTGGGTAGTACTCATGTCAGCAGGAAAAGCTGATCGTGGTACGACCCATTTCAAGAACTTACAGGAGCCCATCATGCAACATTCCATCCCGTCCATCCCCTTCTCGCGTCACCTGTCCGCCCTGCGCCCCGTCCTGGGCCGGACCGCCACCGTCGCTGCCGCCGCGGCCAGCCTCACGCTGGCGGCCTGCGCACCGATGTCGACCATGTATTCGCAGGACAGCCTGCCCGACGCCGTCAAGGTACCGGCCGGCAACAAGGTGGTGCTGCAGACGGTGGGCGCGGGCGAAATCCTCTATGAATGCCGCCCCAAGAAGGACATGCCCGGCCAGTTCGAATGGACCTTCGTCGGCCCGGATGCGGTGTTGAAGGACCGTAGTGGCATGCAGGTCGGTCGCTACTATGGACCGCCGGCCACCTGGGAGAGCAGCGACGGCTCCAAGGTGACCGCGACCCAGGTGGCGGTGGCACCGGCCGGCACCGGCAATATCCCGTACCAGCTGGTGAAGGCCAATCCGGCCACCGGCATGGGTGCGATGACGCAGACCACCTACATCCAGCGGGTCGCCACCAGGGGTGGCGTGGCGCCGGCCGAGGCCTGCGACATGAGCAAGGCCGGTGCCAAGCAGAAGGTGGGCTACCAGGCCGATTATATTTTCTGGAAAGCCAACTAAGTCAGGCGCTGGCGTCGCTATAATCGACTCCATCCCGGCCGGATGTTCCGGCCGGGCAACAAGCGCCCGGATCCTTTCGCGTGACAGACGCCCCTGCTTTCGCCCCTGCTTTCGACCATGAAGCCACCCTCCTCGCCTGCGCCGCTGGTGAGCGCGGGGCATTGCAGAGGCTGTACCAGCAGGAGGGGCGCTATCTGCTGGGCGTGGCGCTGCGTATCGTACGCGACCGAGCGCTGGCGGAGGACGTGCTGCACGACGCCTTCCTCAATATCTGGACCCGCGCCGCCAGCTTCGACCCCTCGCGGGGTGCAGCGCGCGGCTGGATCTTCACGGTGGTGCGCCATACGGCGCTGAACCGCCTGCGCGCCCTGCAGCACGAGGTCAATGCCGGCGACGATCTGGAAGAACTGGCCGACCACCATGAGCCCGCCGTCCAGGCGCCCGAGTGGCAGGCCGATCTCGGCCGGCTGGAAGACTGCCTGGGGCAGTTGAGCGAAGCCAAGCGCGCCAGCATCGTCTACGCCTATGTCGATGGCTGCACCCACACCGAAATCGCCGAACGCCTCAAGGCGCCACTGGGATCGGTCAAGGCATGGATCAAGCGGGGCCTGGCCGCGCTGCGGGAGTGCATCGGATGAACGAATCACACGACGAACTGCAATGGCTGGCTGGCCAGTATGTGCTGGGCACGCTGGACCTGGCACAGCGCCAGGCGGTGGAACGACGCCTGCCGCAAGAGCCTGCCCTGCGCGCCGCGGTCGATGCATGGGAAGCCAGATTGCATCCACTGACCGCACTGGCGCCGCCTGAACAACCTTCGCCGGGCCTGTGGCAGCGGATCGAACGCAGCCTGCCGATGCCGGCGCCGGTGCGCCGCCAGGGCGGCTGGCGACAATGGTGGGAGAGCGTCAATTTCTGGCGCTGGAGCACCGCTGGGGCGCTGACCTGCTCGGTCTTGCTGGCGCTGCTGGTACTGCGTGCCGAGCCGCCGGGTCCTGCACCATCCTTCATGGTGGTACTGGTCGCGCCCCAGGACAAGGCTCCGGGCTGGGTAGTCCAGACCGGCGGCAGTGGGCGCCTGAATCTGATCCCTCTGGGCGTGGCTACCATCCCGCAGGAAAAGGCCCTGCAGTTCTGGACCAAAGGCGCCAACTGGAGCGCACCGGTATCGCTGGGGCT
Organism: Herbaspirillum frisingense GSF30; assembly: GCF_000300975.2. Classification (GTDB taxonomy): domain Bacteria; phylum Pseudomonadota; class Gammaproteobacteria; order Burkholderiales; family Burkholderiaceae_D; genus Herbaspirillum; species Herbaspirillum frisingense. The sequence continues at coordinate 16,430 of NZ_AEEC02000034.1, forward strand.
GGTCCAGCCCGGCAGGACGCAGCAGGTGGCGCTGGAGAAACTGCCCCCGCTGCAGGCCGATCAACTTTTCGAAATCACCCTGGAACCCGACACCGGCTCGCCCACCGGACGACCGACCGGCCCCATCCTCTATATCGGACGCGCCGTGAAGGTCACGTCCTGAACCTCACCGTGGATGTCACAAAAAGGGGGAATCACGGGGAGATGACGGAAAAATGGGGGAGGAATGGCGAGAATTGAGTCCGATACGCATCAGCGAGGGGGCAGGTTCCTATCGCCGGCCGGGAAATCGAAGCGAAATCCGATTCAAAACAACAGCCTGCGAAAAAAACCAAATAAGTCATAACGGATTTAAATTAAGCTTGCGCCAGGGATAGTTATTTTTTAATCAATGAATCGCAAAGTCTTCCGTCGCGTGTCGGCATGGAAAATCCTGCTCTGGGCCTGTCTTGGCATGCTCATCGGGCTGGTCCTGGCACAGCTTGCGCTGACCGTTTCGGAGCTGCGCCACATCGACGCCTCGTCGCTGCAGGCCCTGCAGCGCGCCGAAGATGCGGCACGCGCCACGGGGGATGCGCTGCGTCGGGCCGAGGCCAGCCCGTTCCAGCATTGCTCGGACGACGACCTGGCGGTGCTGCGCAATATCGCCTACGCCAACAGCTATGTGGCCGATCTCGGACGCGTCGACCAGGGCATGGTGCGCTGTACCGCGCTATGGGGCCAGCTGGCTGAGCCGTTTGTGCTGCCGGAGCCGCTTTACCAGGCCGGCCGCGGCTTCAAGATCTGGCTGGGGCAGGCCATCGTGCACACTCACGCCCCCAGCAACGTGGTCGGCCTGCAGCGCAGCCTGGCCCTTACCGCACCGACCACCTTCGATCTCAATCGCTTCTATCAGGATGTCTCGCTGCGCATCACCAACGCAGACGGCACGCACGTGCTGGTTGAGCGCGAAGGCATGCGCTACAACCCGGACGGTGCCATCGGGCTGCTGCCGGGGATCGACGTGACCCACTGCAATGCCGATCTGGCGCTGTGCGCACAGGCATCGGCGCGCCTGCACTGGTACCCGGTACTCTATCCGCGAGGACTCATTGCGCTGCTGGCCGGCAGCTTCGTCGCCGGCGCCCTGGCCTGCCTGCTCCACCTGCGCAGCCGGCGCCACCAGGGGGTGCTGGACCGGCTGCGGCATGGCATTGCCAACGATGAAATCGTGCTGTTGTACCAGCCCATCGTCTGCATCAACGATCTGAGCCTGAAGGGCTATGAAGCGCTTGCCCGCTGGCGCCCGGCCGATGAGCCGGAAATCGGCCCCGATATCTTCGTGCCGCTGGCGGTGCAGAATCGGCTCTGCACGGCCCTGGCCAAGGTCGTCCTCGCGCGCGCATTGCGCGAGATGCAGGAGCTGCTGCTGGCCAATCCCGATCTCATCCTGGCGATCAATACCGAAGTTGCCGACATCGAAGACGCCAACTTCATCCGCTTCGCACTGGACCTCACCGCCAACCAAGCGGCCCTGCGCCGGCAATTGCACCTGGAGGTGACCGAGCGCGCCGATATCCGCTCCGATGCCTTCACCCACAATATCGAATTGCTGAGGCGGGCCGGCTTTGCGATCTGGATCGACGACTTCGGCACGGGCAGCGCCAATCTCTCACACCTTTCCTACGCCCGCTTCGACGGCATCAAGATCGACCGGCTGTTCACCAGTGCGCTGAGTACCGGTTCGCCGCTGCGTTCGGTGGTGCCCAACCTGCTGCGCCTGGCCGGCGAACTGGATCTGCAGGTGGTCATCGAAGGCATCGAGACCGACGAGCAACTGCAGCTCATTCGCGGCATCGCCCCCGACATCCACGCCCAGGGCTGGTTGTTCAGCAAGGCGCTGGAACTGGATGAAGTGCTGCAGCAGCGCCCGCCGGAAGCCGCCAACGAACTGGGACTGGCGGCCTGACCGCCCGCGGCGCTCACCACGGCCGGCTATAGGGCATAGGGCGCCAGAGCCCGCCTGACCAGCGTTCGGGCGTCGCCATCATCCTTCAATCCCAGTTGCCGTGCGCGACAGTCATCGAGCACGGGATATCTGCCGAAGATCGCTTCCACACCTTCCTGCGGTGCATAGCGCACCAGCGCATGGCCGTCCACGCCATACAGCGTCGACAGCGTGTCCACCAGTTCGCCCATGGAGAGCCGCAGCACCGGCAAGGCCCAGCAGCGTTCGCGATGACCTTCGGTATCCAGCGTCGGGTCCATGGTGGCGGCATGCAGCAGATTCCCGGCGCAACACTGCGCCGACATCCACCAGGCGGTAGCCTGCGGGCCGACCGGCAGCGTCACCGGGGCGCCGGCAGCCAGTGCATGCAGCAGTTCGCTCATGAAGGCCGAGACCAGTCCGGAGGCGGCGCGGGGGCGTGCCACGATACCCGGCAGCCGCAAGGAACGACCATCGAGCTGGCCGCGACGCGTGGCGTCGGCCAGCAGAATTTCGCAGGCGCGCTTGTGGGCGCCATAGACCAGTGCCGGCTGCGCGGGCGTGGACGGGGTGACCGGGTCGGGCAAGGGTGTGCCATAGACGGCGATGGTGCTGGCATACACCACCACCGGCGCAGCGCCCGCTGCCGGCCTGGCCGCCAGCACCTCGAACAGGTCGAGGGTGGCATCCAGGTTGACGCGACGGCTCAATGCGGGATCCGCCTCGGCCGCCCCGCCGGGCACAGCGGCCAGGTGAAAGCAGAGATCAGCGCCGAAACGGGAGATGCGCTCCAGCACCGCAGCATCCTGCAGCTCGCCTTCGATGCGCACGATGTCAGCCGACGTGGGCGGCAAGTGCCGATCCATGGCGGCCAGCTGCGTGATGCGCTGCGCCCCGGCCTGCCCCACCTGCTGCAGCAGTTGCATCAGGGTCGCGCCGATGAAACCGCCGGCACCGGTAACCAATACCTTCATGGCGCCTGCACCACGCGCTGCTGCAGGATGCCGAAGGGACCTTCGCGGCCGTCGGCGTAGCGGGCCTGCATGCGCACCTCGTCACCGAAACGCATGAAACCGGTGCGGATCTCGCCCAGGTCGATCTTTTCGATCACGCGGCGCTCGGCGATGCAGGCGGAGCCAGCGGCGCGCGCCACATTGGAGACAGTCCCCGAACCGATGATGCAGCCAGCGGTGAGGCGACGACTGTGCGCGGCATGCGCGATCAGCTCGCCGAAGGAGAAATTCATCTCGCCGCCATGTGGCTGGCCGAAGTCCACGCCGTTCCATTGCACCTGCAGATGCATCTGCACCCTGCCGTCGCGCCATGCCTCACCCAGTTCGTCGGGGGTGACCGCGATGGGTGCGAAGGCGGTGGAAGGCTTAGCCTGCAGGAAGCCGAAGCCGGTCTTCATCTCATGCGGGCCGAGCGCGCGCAGGCTCCAGTCGTTGAGCTGCAGTACCAGGCGCACGGCCTGCTGCGCCTGTTGCGGGCTGGCGCCCATGGCCACCGGACCGACCACCACACCGAACTCGCCTTCGAAATCGATGCCTTCGGATTCCGAACACAGGGGCACATCCTGATGCGGGCCAAGGAAGTCATCACTGGCGCCCTGGTACATCACCGGCACCGTATCGAAATGCGGGATCGGGGGCGTCTTGAAGGCTTCTTCCATCAGCCTGCCGTGGTTGAGGAAAGCCGAGGCATCCAGCCATTGCGGCGCGCGCGGCAGTGGCGCCATGCACTGCCGGGGGTCGAAGGCGATGGCTCCCTCCACCTGAGCTCCGTTGAGGGCCCTGTAGCACGCTTCCAGGGGCGCACGCACGTCCTCCCAGCGCGCCATGGCATCGATCAGGGTGGCAGCGATCTGCGGCACCGGCAGGGCACTGCGCCAATCCCGCGCCACCAGGACCAGGGTGCCATCGGCGCTGCCGTCATGCAGGGTGGCAAACTTCATGGCTTATCCCCCCGACCGAGTTGCGCGGCGATGGCCGGGTCATAGCGGCCATCCACCAGAATGAAGAGCATGCGGCAAGGCTTGCCCGAGCGATTGGCCCAGGCGTGGTTGGTGCCACGCTGCACGACCACGCTGCCGGGCTTGAGGTCAACTTCGCCACGCTCCAGCACCAGGGTCATCTCTCCTTCGATGACGATGCCATAGTCCACCGATTCGGTCCGGTGCATCAGCGGATGGGGCGAGTCGGCCTGCACCGTGGAGGCAGCGGCTTCGCCGATCTGGCTGAAGGCGTCGTGCATCCTGCTGCTGGCACTGGCCAGGAATTCTTCGGTGTCGGGCGGAATATCGACGAAGCGCATGCGCGTGCCATGCGCCGGGGGCGAGAGCACCAGAGCGCCCAGGGTGGGATCAGGGCCGTTGTCCACGGGCACGGGCGTGGCGCCGGTACTCCAGACTTCATGGAACAGCGTGCCGGGAATGGCGGCCACTTCCACCACCGTCGGTAGCAGACCCTCAGTGCTGACGATGGAATGGCCTTGCGCATCGTGGCCGGTGACCACGCGGTAGATGGGAGGAAAATTCATCCGGGTTCCTTCAGGAAGCGTCAAAGATCGCCACCGCCCGTGTCCAGCCGGCGCTGGCGCCCCGGATCTTGTGCGGGAAGCAGCTGATGGTGAAACCGTGTGGTGGCAGGGCTTCCAGGTTGTGCAACTTTTCCAGATGGCAGTAGCCGATGTCGCGACCGGCCTTGTGGCCTTCCCAGATCAGGGACTTGTCGCCGGTCTCGGCCACCCGCTGGGCGGTGTAGGAAAACGGTGCATCCCAGCTCCAGGCATCGGTGCCGGTCAGGCGCACGCCACGTTCGAGCAGGTACATGGTGGCTTCATAGCCCATGCCGCAACCGGCGCCGAGATAGTCGCGATGACCATAGCGCGATCCGGCGCGGGTGTTGACCACCACGATGTCCAGCGGCTGCAGCACATGACCGATGCGCTTGAGTTCGGCTTCGACGTCGGCGGCGCTGGCGACGTAGCCATCCGGGAAGTGGCGAAAGTCCAGCTTCACACCCGGCTGGAAACACCATTCCAGCGGCACTTCATCGATGGTGATCGAAGGACGTGCACCGCCATTCTTGGCATCCTGGGTGGAATGGAAGTGCCAGGGTGCATCCAGGTGGGTGCCGTTGTGGGTGGTCAGGGTGACCCATTCGGCCGCTGCCGCCTCGCCATCGGGATAATCCTCGGGCCGGGTGCCGGGCAGCATGGCCATGAATTCGGGCAAGGTGTCGGCATGCTTCTGGTAGGTGATCTTGGGCGCCAGCGGCGGTGGATCGGAGAGCACGTCGTTTTCGAGATAGATGGACAGGTCGACGAAACGATGTCGGCGACGCGCCTGCAGGGATGCGGTCATGCCAGGGCCTCCTGGGGTTGGATGGCGGCTGCGCGCGGCAGCCGCGAGAAACAGAACGATGCGGCCAGGCCCAGCACCACGGCCACCGGACCCAGGCTGGCGTAGCTCCAGCCCTGCACCAGCGTGCCGCCAAGGATGGGACCGATGGCCGCGCCCGTCATCAGCATGGCGGGGGTGGCAGCCATGGCGCGGCCACCGCGGTCCAGCCGGGCCATGAGGCCGAAGGCGAAGGTGTGGGTAAAGATCATCACGGCGGCAAATACCGAGGTGGCAGCGGCATAGGGCAGGAAGCGCGCAGACGACATGATCACCACCACCAGCAGCGCCTGGACCAGTGGGCCGGCCATCAGCACGCTGCGGGCGGGCAGGCGTTTTTCCAGCAGGGCCGCCAGCGGTGCCGGCAAGAGATTGACGAAGCCCAGCGCGATGAGTACGCCGGTCACCGCCTGCAGGCCGAAGCCACGATCACTGCCGACACGTTCCAGGAAACTGAAGGTCATGGATTGCACCAGACCCATGCAGGCGATGCCGGCGATACCAAACCAGACCTGGCGTGGCACCGGCTGCCGGGGAGCGGCGACGCGCGCCGTGCTGTCCGTCTCGGCACGCGGAAAAGCCAGGGCACAGGCCAGCGCGCCCACGGCCATCACGCCGGCGAAGAGATAGAACAGCGCAGGGCCACCCAGGCTGGCGATGATCGGCGGCGCACTGCCCAGGAACACGATGGCGAACACGCCCAGCGCGATACCCACCAGCGCAAAGCCGCGATGCGGATTGCTGCCGCGCGCGAGGGTGCCATGCGTGACACTCAGGGATAGCCCGGTCGTGACGCCGCACACCGCATGCAGCAAGGCCAGCAGCAGGTAGTGCTGGGTCTGCGCAGCCACGGTGAACAGCAGCGCCGAGAGCGCGAAGCCGATGGCCGCCTTCCAGCGCGCGGTATCCGGATCGAAGCGCGGTGCCAGCCAGGCGCTGGCCAACACGGCGCCGCCCAGGAACAACGAGGCCAGCAGGCCGGCCTGGCGGGGATCGAAGTGGTAGTGCGCCACCAGCGTGCCGACCCAGACCGGCAGCGCGACCAGGTCGATCATGCCGGCGCAGTGCGCCAGCATCAGCGCAGCCAGGGCGCGCTTGGAATAGGTCGTGATCATCTTGTCTCCTCGCGTCGTACGCGGATTGCAAAGCCGTTCATGGTTTCTATTTTTTATGGTGATGGTGGCATTCAGATGGGTTGCACCAGTGCCGCGTGCGATTCGCGCATGATGCGGGAGTGCTCGTCCTTGTCGCCGCCCTCCACCTCGATCTCGCCCAGCCGCGCCGAGTTCTCCACCACCATGCGGCAGCGCTCCCAGCGACGCTCTTCGAAAGCCGACAAGGCCAGCGGCACGCTATCGTTGCGTGCCAGCTCGTCGGCCAGCACCAGGGCATCCTCGATGCCGATGCAGGCGCCCGAGGCCAGGTGCGGCGTGGTGGCATGTACCGCATCGCCGATCAGCACCACGCGTCCCTGATACCAGGGACGCGGCAGCAGCAGGCCTTCCAGCGGACGGAAGATGATGCGGGCGCTGTCATCGAGCTGGTCGCGGATGGTCTTGAGCGCCGGGGCGCTGAAGTCTTCCAGCAAGCCGCGCAGGCGCGCCACGAAGGTGGATGGATCGATGTGGTCGTTGACCGGACGTGGCTCGGTCACGAAGAGGTACATCTCGTCCCGGGAGACCGGATTGACGCCGGGCTTGATACGCGGGCCCATCCACATGGTGCAGGTATCGATCTCGGCCGGGCGCGGCAGGATGGCGCGCCACACGGCTTGGCCGCTGTAGCGCGGCTTGGGCGCGTCGGGAAAGAGCTGGGCGCGCAGTTTGGAGTACAGGCCATCGGCGCCGATCACCAGGTCGTAGCGGCGGGTCTGGCCATCGGTGAATTCCACCTCGACCTGGTCGCCCTGCTCACGCAGGGCGGTGAAGGTGCAACCCAGGCGGACGTCGGCACCCGCCGCGCGGGTGGCATCGGCCAGGATGCGCGCCAGTACCGGGCGCAGGATGGCACCGCCACCCGGCACATCGGGTGCTGCCAGGCGCGGCGTGGGCAGCTCGGCGATCTGCGGGCCGTGCGGCAGGCACAGGCGCACGCCGTCACCGGCCGCGCCTTCGCTCAGGAAGGCTTCCAGTACGCCCAGTTGCCTGAGTGCACGCAGGGTGGCCGGGCCCAGACTGATGCCGGCGCCATAGTTGCGCCACTGGGCATCGAGCTCCACCAGATCGACCTGGGCGCCACGGCGGCACAGATCGATGGCGGCGGACATGCCGGAAAAGCCGCCGCCGATGATGAGGATGCGTTGGGCTGCGAGTGTCATGGTGTCTCCTGAATCTTTTTCTTGATGAATTAAACGTGATCGTCGCTGGCCAGGTGCAGGCCACCGTCGTCATCGATACGCAGCGCGACCGGTGTGAGCGTGTCGCCCAGGCAGGGACCGAGCGTGCACAGTCCGGTGAGCGGATCGAACAGTGCGCCATGGGCGGCACAGACTACGTGCTGCCCGCTGGCGTCGAGATAGGCGTCGCGCCGCCACGGCAGCGGTGTGCCGTGGTGCGGACAGCGGTCGCGCCAGGCGCGCACCTGCTCGCCCCGGCGCAGCAGGAAGATGGTGGCCTGCCCCGCCCCGTCGGTATCGAAACCGCGTGCGCCGTCCTCGGGCAATTGCGTGACGTGACACAGGTACATGGCCGTCTCTCCCGGTGGGTTCAGTGTGCGGCGCCCGGCGGCGGCGGACCGCTGGGTGCCCATTTCTCGCGATACTGGAACAGGAACAGTTGCGAGGCATCCGCGCCCATTGGCACTTCGCGGGCGGCCCAGGCCTCATCATGCAGGTCCATGTCGGCGTCGTATTCGACGTGGCAGCCCAGCGGCGAATTGAAGTACCAGAACCAGTTGCTGCCGAAACGATGGCGGCCAGGCCCCCAGAAGCTCTGGTAACCCTTTTCGACGAAGCGGGTGCCGGCCAGCAGCACTTCGGTCGGGCCGCCCATGTGGAAGGTGAAGTGTTCGCAGCCTTTCATGAAGGGCGGGGTCTGGATCATGAAGAGGGTATGGTGGTCCTGCGTGCCGGCCGGGCGCAGGAAGGGCCCCACGCCGGTGAAGCGGTCGGTGCAGACGAAACCCAGGCGCTGGTAGAAGGCCTCGGCCCGGGCCGCATCAGGGACGAAATACACCACGTGCGAGAGCGTACGCGGCAGGGCCGGCAGTTCCGGCGGCAGGCCCAGCTGATTGGGCGCACGCTGCGGATCGCCCGGACCGTTGACGCGTTCGGCGGGCATGACCAGGGGGCGGCGTACGGTCAGCTGGAAGGCCAGCGCAAAGCCCATGTCGTCCACGCTGCGTACCACGCCGTCACGACGACTGACTTCGCGGTCGCGGCGCAATTCGGTTTCGATGGCGTCCAGGGAGGCGGCATCGGCCACCCCGTAGACGGTTTCGCGCAACAGGCTGGCGGTACCCATGGGCGGCGGGAGGGTGGCATCGTCGCGGGCACGCAGCACGATGGCGGTGCCATCCAGGGCTTCGAAACGGTCGCCGCCGGCGTCGCTCAGGCCATAGTCGAGCAGGTACTGGCGGCAGGCGGGCAGATCGTCCACGCCAAAGACCAGGGCATCGGGTCCAATGATGTTCATGCGGATTTCCTTGTGATTCAGTCTGTGTGTCATCGGTGATCGTTCTGCCTCAGCCACGGGTGCGACCACCCAGGGTCTCGGCCACCCAGTCGGCAATGACATGGCCGGCATTGATGGAGTTGTCGAAACTGGCGTGCTGCACCCCGCCTTCGCGGTCGGTGAAGATCTTCAATTCGCGCTTGGGGCTGTTGACCAGTTGTTCGTAGGTGCGATGCGCCCACTTGAGCGGAATCTGGCTGTCCTTTTCGCCGTGGGTGACCAGGAAGGGCACGCGGATCTTTTCGACCACGCCATCCAGGTGCACGTCCTCGGCGATGCGCATGAAGTCGTCGACGTCCTTGGCGCCCCACACCCAGCACACGTGCTGCCAGTAATGCGGCACGGGGAAATCGCCCTCTTTTTCCAGGCGACGCTTCTGCACGTCGCGCCAGTCGTGATTGGCGCCCCACACCACCCCGCAGGCAAAGCGCGGCTCCATGGCCACCACGCGCGGGCAGTAGTAGCCGCCCAGCGAAACGCCTTCGCAACCGATGCGTTTGGGGTCCACATCATCGCGCTGCTCCAGCCAGTCCACCACGTGAGCGGCCCAGTGCTCGGCATCGAAGCGCGCGGTCATGCCGTGCAGGCGCAGGGCTTCGCCGGTGCCGGGCTGGTCGATCACCAACGAGGACACGCCGCGCTCGGCCAGCCAGCCGGGCAGGCCGACCAGGTATTTCATTTCCTTGGTCGAATCCAGGCCGTTGAGCTGAACCAGCACCGGTGCCGGTCCCTGCACACCGATGGCGCGGGTATAGAGGCCCGAGATCACCTGGCCTTCATAGGGGATCTCGACGCGCTGGCAGTTGTCGCCGGCCAGGGCGATGCCGCGCTGGAACACTTCGAGGAAGCGCCGGTACAGTGCCAGCCGGCCAGGCGCACCGTGGCCCTGCAGGCGTTCGCAGGTCAGCAGATAGCTGGCGGCGCGCTTGTACTTGGCGCCGGCCGAGAGCAGCCGGCCGCGCACTTCGTCCTCGGCGGCGAGGCTGCACAGCTTTTCTGCCATGTCCGCCCAGGTGGCGCGGAAGGCGGCCGTGCCTTCGGCGTCAGGCTGCCTGGCCGCCTCCTGCAGAGGTGCGCACATGGCTTCGATCTCGCCGATGCGCGCCCCCATCTCGATGGCAAGGTCGACGGAAAGATTCCAGACATAATTCGTCGGGAAGTAACGGAACATGGTGAAACTCCTTTGATGATGAGTGATGCTTGGGGTGGGCCGGACCCAGGTCCTCAGTGCGGGCCGCCCAGCCACAACGGCATGGCGAAGTTGATCCAGATGGCATCGCTCTTGGCCGTGTTGGCGGCGTACAGACCGCGCTGGACATTCATGTTGATGCTGAAGGGACCGGCGTTATAGGCGACGGTCGGGCCCATGGCGAAGCTGCGCATGCGATTGCCAGGGATGTCGCTGCCGTTCTGGCGGTCGTCGGTGAACTGGTTCAGGTAGGAACCGGTCACGCCGACCTTCCACTTCCCGAAGTTCCAGCCGCCGATGAAATCGGCCACGTAGGCGGTGCCGGAGCGGTAATTGGTATCGCTGTTCTTGTCATTGAAGAGCAGGCGGTTGGAGATGCCCAGGTCCAGTCCATCGGGATCGTTGTGGCGTATCGCCAGCACCGGCTGGTACGAGGTATAGCCCACTGCCACGCTGGGGCGGGCGGGATTGTAGGAGCCGGTCTTGAGTGCGAAGTCGAACCCGAACGTGACATTGGTGTGGGCCGCCACATCCCAGCGCAGCAGCAGCGGCGTGACGGTGACGTTGGACAGGCCATTGTGGTTTTCGCCGTGGCCAGCCACTTCGGTATGCAGCGACACCACCGGCAGCACCAGTTGCGAATACACCTTGGCGCCGAACCATTCCACGCCATAGGAGGCCAGCAGACGCGTGGTGGCGGAGAAGGCTTGGGACTTGAAGGGGATGGGCAGCTTGTTGCCCTTGTTGTCGTACAGACCGTCGGCACTGCTGTAATTGAATTGCTCCACCGCAAACAGGCCCGGGATGGGCGGCAGCGCAGCGATGTATTCACTGGTGGACCCGGTGGGGAATGGCGAGATGCCACCTTCAAACGCTTGCGCAGACTGCATGGCCGCCGTGCCCAGCATGCCCAGGACGGCGCATGTGGCCAGCCGCTGGACTGGTACGTATCCTCTCTTCACTTCTGTCTCCTTGTCTCCTACCCTGCCTGGCTTGTTGTCTCGCCATCGCGGCGTCTTTTCGGGGCCAGGCCAAAAGCGGCGCGCAGAGGGCGCCGCCGGCTTGCCGTGCCGGCCCTTTCTTCGATCTGCGGGGAGCCGTGCAGCGGATGAGGGAAGCTTAAGTTCGAGGTTGATATTGATCAAATGGATTGTTTTGATTCATGATATGGGCGGCATCAATACATGACCGCGCCCGCACACCCTGTGTACAGAAGGCCGGCACGCCCGAACAACGGAGACACGCCCATGCGCTTCAACAAACTCGACCTCAACCTGCTGGTCGCCCTGGATGCCTTGCTGACTGAACTGAGCATCAGCCGCGCCGCCGAGAAGATTCACCTGAGCCAGTCGGCCATGAGCAATGCGCTGGCCCGCCTGCGCGAATATTTCGACGATGAATTGCTGATCCAGGTCGGGCGCCGCATGGAGGCCACGCCACGGGCCGAAGTGCTGCGCGACGCGGTCAATGATGTCCTGCGGCGCATCGAGGGTTCGATCGCCGCCAAGCCGGCTTTCGTGCCGGCGCAATCACAACGGGAATTCCGCATCTCGGTCTCGGACTTCAGCCTGAGTGTGCTGGTGCCGCGGGTGATGGCGCGTGCCTACGCCGAGGGGCCGGGCATCCGCTTTGCGCTGATGCCGCAGGTGCAAGACCCGCCCCGCTCTCTGGACCGTGCCGAGGTCGATCTGCTGATCCTGCCGCAGGAATTCTGCACGCCCGACCACCCCGCCGAAGAAGTCTTTCGCGAACGCCACGTGTGCGTGGTCTGGCGCGACAGCCCGCTGGCCGACGGCGAACTGACGCTGGAACGCTACATGAACGCGGGCCACGTGGTGATGGTGCCGCCGGGCGCCAATGCCTCGTCGGTGGAAGCGTGGATGACCAACAAGCTGGGCTTTGCCAGGCGCGTGGAAGTCACCAGTTTCAGCTTTGCCTCTGCGGTGGCGCTGGTGCAGGGCACGGACCGGATTGCCACCGTGCACGGCCGCCTGGCGCGCAAGCTGGCGCCGCAATGGCCGGTGGTGATCAAGGAGAGCCCGTTGCCGCTGGCCGAGATGCATCAGATGATGCAGTGGCACCGCTATCGCACCAATGATCCGGGCATCGAGTGGCTGCGGCGGATATTCGTGGAGAGCGCGCGGGAGATGGATGCTGTACCGACATTAGCGACCTGAGCGACCTGAGCGACCTGAGCGACCTGACTCACTGCGTTGTCAAGCGGCCCTGATCCTGCAGAAGAGGTCGGCGATATAAATCGTATAAAAAATATTCGTCATCGGACCAGAACAGGCTCAACAGGCTCAAGAAAAAAGCCCTGCCGCCCGGGGGCGACAGAGCTTTTGTGCAGGCTTGGGCACTGCGCCTGACGGCGCAGGCGGGTGAGGTCAGAAATCGACCTGCGCCGACAGCACCAGCGTGCGGCCGGACGAGGTACCCACATAGCCGTTCTGCATCAGCCAGTAGTTCTTGTCGAACAGGTTTTCGATATTGGCGCGGTAGGTCACGACCTGCCCTGCCGCCTTGGTGATGTAGCGGGCACCGATATCAACGCGGGTCCAGCCCGGCACCTTGAGCGTGTTTTCATTGCTGTACCACATCGAACCGGTGCGGGTCACGCGGGTATTGAGCGCCAGGCCTTGCAGCCAGGGCGCGTCCCAGTCCAGCCCGAGGTTGAAGTTGCTGCTGGGGATGGCGCCGACATCCTTGCCGTCGTTGGTGCCATTGTCGGTGTGGTATTGCTTGGCGTCGAAGAAGGTGCCGCTGGCATTGAAGCGCAGGCCGCGCTGCAGTTCGCCATAGGCCGCCAGTTCCAGTCCGCGCACGCGGTTGCGACCATCCTGGGTGGTGGTGTTGATGCCATTGACGAGGGTGGTGCTGGAATTGGCCTGCTCAATCTGGAACACGGCGGCAGTGGTGGTCACGCGGCCCCAGTCGATCTTGGCACCGGTCTCGATCTGCTTGGATTTGTACGGCGCGAACAGTTGGTTGGGATTGCCGTCGCTGGCCGAGGTGAAGCCGCCGGCGCTGAGGGCTGTCGTGTAGTTGGCGTAGAGGGAGACATTCTCCATCGGCTTGACCACCACACCCAGCACCGGGGAAATGGCGGTCTTGTTGGAGGTCTGGCTATCATCCACCAGGCTGTGCGAATAGACCTGCTGGCGGCGCAGTCCGCCGATCAGGCGCAGGCGGTCATCGGCCAGCGACAGGGTATCGGTCAGGGCCACGCTGGTCAGGCGCACCTGGCTTTGCGGCGTGGGCTGGCCGCGGCTGCCGGTGACGGTGGGCAGGGCCACCGGGTTATACAGGTTGGAGGTGACGCTGCTGGGTTCGGAGAGGTAGAAATAATCGGTCTGCTGGTTCAGCATGTTCACGCCCAGCATCAGGGTGTGCTTGATGCCGCCGGTATTGAAGCGCGCCCGCATGCCGACATCGGCAGAGGTGGAGGTCACCTGCTGGTCGTAATAGCCGTTGTACAGGGTGGCCGTGTCGCCGCGTGCATTGAGGATGGTGGCGCCGGGCCAGCTCTGCGCGGAACTGGCGACGTGGTAGCCGACCGCGCCATAGGCGGTCAGTTGGTCGTTGATGTCGTATTCCAGGCGGGTGGTGGCGGCCTTGTCGTCCGATTGCAGCGTGGTGCCGGGATACAGATTGGTCTTGCCCGAGGGCGCGTCCGGCATGACCAGGCTGCTGATGCTGAATTGCGGGCGGAAGTTGCGGGCATCTTCATGCTGGGTATAGGCGTCCAGGCTCCAGCGCACACGACCGCCGTTGTAGTCCAGTCCGACCGACCCCATGCTCTGCTGTTGATTGCTGCCGGACAGGCCGGTATTGCCGTCGGCATAGAGCGCATTGACGCGCACGCCCCATTCCTGGTTCTCACCGAAGCGGCGGCCGAGGTCGGCCTTGAGACCGAACTGCGAATTGGACAGATAGGTGGCCGTCACGCTGGAAATGGGGTCTTCATGGGCGCGCTTGGGAATCAGGTTGACCGCGCCGCCGACACCGCCGGCCGGCCCCATGCCATACATCAGGGTGCCCGGACCTTTGAGCACTTCGATGCGCTCGACCATGGAGATGGGCATGCGGGTCAGCGGCACCATGCCATACAGGCCATTGAAGGCCACATCGTTGGCCGACATGGTGAAGCCACGGATCTGGTAGCTGTCGCCGAAACCACCGTTGCCATTGGTGTTGCGCACCGAGGCGTCGTTGGCGATGACGTCGCCGATGGCGCGCGCCTGCACGTCTTCGATGCCTTGCGAGGTGTAGTTGGTGGTGCTGAACGGGGTATCCATGACGCTGGCAGTGCCGAGCACGCCCAGGCTGCCACCCCGCGCCACCAGGCCGCCGGCATAGGGGGCGGTGGGGTCGGCGCTTTCGGTGATGGTCACGGTGGGCAGGACGGCATTGGCGTTGCTGCCTACGGTGGGGGCCAGCAGCGTGTAGCCACCGTCGGCATTCTTGACGGCCTGCAGGCTGGAGCCGCTCAACAGGGCGGCGAAGCCCTCGTCCACGGTGTAGCGCCCGGACAGGCCGGCACTCTGGCGTTCGCGGGTCACGGCGGGGTCGAACGAGAGCAGCACGCCGGCACGGCGCGCAAAGCTGTTCAAGACCTGGTTCAGCGGGCCGGCGGGCAGATCATAGGCCTGGCGCTGGGCGTCGCTGGCCTGGGCCTGGACGGTGGCCATGGGCGTTGCCAGGGCAGCCAGTACGGCCAGCCTGGAGAGGGTCGGACGGGAGGGGAAACGGGTCGTTGTTTTCATGTCGGTCTACGGTGATGGGCGAGCTTGCTATCAGGTAAACCGAACGAGCTGCAAAAAACTGCAGAGGCTGGCCAAAAAATCTTTACGTCATGCTGCGTGGGGCTGCTGCCCGTGGACGCAGGGTGATCCAGTAGGAAGTCCAGGTATCGATCTGCACCGGCAAGGTACGCGCGATGGCGGCCAGGATGCGCGCCGGCTGGTCCAGCGGGAACACGCCCGAGATGGGCAGCGACGCAACAGCCGGATCGCAGCGCAGCCTGCCGGGCAGGTAACGGTCCAGCTCGGCCACCAGTTCGCCCAGCGGCATGCGGTCGGCGACGATGACGCCGTCGGTCCAGGCCAGCGCCTGTTCATTGGCGGGCGCCAGATTGCCGACCAGGCCATGCCGGTCGAACATGCCCTGCTGCCCGGCATCGATGCGCACGCTGTCAACGCCATCCCTGGCCGTGAAGGCCACCGCACCGGCATAGACGGCCAGTCGCATGCCGGCCTCGCTGTCACGCAACTGGAAGCGGGTACCCAGCGCACGCGCCTGCCCCAGGCGGGTGTGGACCATGAACGGACGATAGGAGCGGCCCTCTTCGCGGGCGGTGGTGATGAGCACTTCACCGCGATGCAGCTTGATCAGGCGCTGCTGGTCGTCGTAGGCAGTGTCGATGGCGGTGGCGCTGTTGAGTTCGAGCACGGTACCGTCGGCCAGCAGCACACGCCGCCGCTCGCCCACCCGGGTGGAATATTCGGCCATCAGCGCCGGCCAGGAGGTGGCCATGCCGGCGCCGGTGGCTACCAGCCCTACCCCGGCAACCAGGCACAGGGCCTTGACGGCGAAGCGGCGGTTATGACGACTGCGGGCGTCACCATCGCCGATGCTGCCATGCGCCAGTGTGCGCGGTAGCGTAGCAACCCGCTCGCTCAACGACTGCAGCCGCTGCCAGGCCAGTTCGTGCTGCGGCTGTTCGGCGCGCCAGCGGCGGCAGGCTTCGTGTTCCTGGGCGGTGGCGGCGCCCGATTGCAGCCGCACCATCCAGTCGATGGCGGTCCTGACGATGTCGTCGGTGGGAGCGGTGATCTCAGCGGCCATATTGGACGCTGTAACAGGCGGTGAAGGCACGCTTCATGTATTGCTGTACCGAACTGAGCGAAACCTGCAGGCGCTCGGCGATCTCGGCATAGCCCAGGCCGTCCAGTTGTGACAGCAGGAAGGCGCTGCGCACCTTGGCCGGCAATGCGGCCAGCATGGCATCGATTTCGTTGAGGGTTTCCAGCACCAGCAATTGCGCCTCGGGTGAAGGCAGGTGCTCGGGCGGCAGTTGCGCCAGCATCTCCAGGAAGCTGGCTTCCAGCGCGCAGCGACGGAAATGATCGATCACCAGACCGCGTGCGATGGTCGCCAGCAGGGCCCGTACTTCCTCCAGATAGAAGCTGCGGCGCGACACCATGACCCGCACGAAGGTGTCCTGGGCCAGGTCGGCGGCCAGTTCCGCATCATGGGTGCGACGACGTAGCCAGCCCAGCAGCCATTGGTGATGACCGGTGTAGAGGCCAGCGATGTCTGGGTGACGCGGAACGGGTTGGACGACGTCGGTCATGACGGCGAAAAATAATGAGAACTGTTCTCATTATAATCCGTAAAGAACGGTGCGCCAACAAACCTTCATTTACTGATGCTGCCTTGTGAAGTATTCGATGGAAAAAACGACAAAGCCCCGGCACGAGGCCGGGGCTTTGTCCAGGTTTGTACGGCCCTGACTTGCTGCCGTCCACCGTAACAGTGGCGGGCAGGATCAGAACTGCCGCTTCCCTGATTACTTGACCACGCTCAGCAGCGAGCGCTTGCCACCCTTGTAGGTGTACAGGGTCAGGGTACCGTTCAGGATGTCACCCTTGGCGTCGAAGGCGATTTCGCCGGTCACGCCCTTGTGGTGGATCTTGGCCAGTTCCGGCAGGTAGACCTTGGGGTCGGAAGAACCGGCCTTCTGCATGGCATCGGCCAGGGTCATCAGCGCATCGTAGGTGTACGGAGCGTAGATCACGACGTCCTGGTTGAACTTCTTCTTGTAGGCAACCTTGAAGTCTTCCAGCGCCTTCTTGCCGGCTTCGGTCACGCCACCAGCTTCGGCGCAGACCACTTCGCTGTCCTTCAGACCGGGGCCAGCCAGGTTGGGCAGTTCGGTGGTGCAGATGCCGTCACCGCCCATGAACTTGGCAGCCACGCCCAGCTGATCCATCTGGCGCAGCATCGGGCCGGCCACGGCGTCCATGCCGCCAAAGAAGACCAGGTCAGGCTTCTTGGACTTGACCGAGGTCAGGATGGCGTTGAAGTCGGTGGCCTTGTCGGTGGTGTACTGGGTCGCCACCACGGTAGCACCGGCAGCCAGCGCGCTCTTGCGGAATTCCTCGGCCACGCCCTGACCGTAGGCGGTACGGTCGTCGATGACGGCGACGTTCTTGCCCTTGAGTTCATTGACGGCGTAGCGACCCAGCACGCCACCCAGCTGGCCATCGTTGGCCACCACGCGGAAGGCGGTGTTGAAGCCTTGTTGGGTGTACTTGGGGTTGGTGGCCGACGGCGAGATTTGCGGGATGCCGGCATCGAAGTAGATCTTGGAAGCGGGGATGGTGGTGCCCGAGTTCATGTGGCCGACCACGCCCTTGACCTTGGCATCGACCAGGGCCTGGGCCACGGTGGTGGCTTGCTTCGGATCGGAAGCGTCATCCTGGGGAACCAGCTGGAAAGTCACTTTCTTGCCGCCGATCATGAAGCCCTTGGCATTGAGCTCGTCCACGGCCATGCGGGCGCCGTTTTCGTTGTCCTTACCGATGTGGGCGTTGGGACCGGTCAGGGGAGCGACGTGACCGATCTTGATGACCTCTTGTGCCTGCGCAGCCCCTGCGAATGCGAACGCTGCCACGATGGCGGTGGCGACAGGAATCCCTTTAATTTTTTGCATGAAATGCTCCTATTACTTCCGATAGAGTGATTGAAAACGCAGTTCGTTGTGCCATTTGTTATATGCGCTGACCAATCCTGACATCCGCGAACGAAGGCCCGGACGATCAACACCGCAGCACCCCCAGTTGCTGACTGGATGTTGCTTGCGGACTCTGCTACTGCAAAAAACGAGCCATGCCCCATGGCATCACGACTCGGGAGCCCTCCCCGTGGTGTTTCCCGCTTAAAAAGGGACGGAGCCACCTCAGGTAAGCGGCCCGGACGAAACGCCAGGCCAGGCGGGGCAGTTCCTACGACGCGATCCACCCCGCTGGGCAGAATACACCGTAATGGTGCGGCTGGGAGCGGCGCACGGAGACCAGTACAGTTCTTCAGACAGATCGCACGTTTTATGCACTTTTTTAATACGCGGCATTGGGTTTCGCACCAAATGGGAACGTGAAACCGAAAAAAACTGCACGCCCGCACAAGTGGTCGCAGGGGGAGCGCATTTCTCACCAAAGCATCCATCCCGCTAGATGAGAAAATCAGTTTCCCGCAGCCTTCCTGCTCCCTCGCTATGTCGTGTTTCGAGGTGTAAGCACGACTTGCGCCAGTCAATTTGCCGGCATTCGAAGTAATGACATTGCTGAAATATCGCCTTGCCATTTCGGCTATCCCGGCAGACCTCGCGTTAAGTGCAGTTTTACGAAAATCGGCAGGGTGCGATACAATGTATCTCAATCAATCGCAACAGGAGGCTGTCATGGCTACCACCACTATGGTTCACGTTCGGGTGGACGAGGATCTCAACGCGCAGGCAGCAGAAACGCTGGCCTCCATGGGCCTGACCGTCTCCGACGCTATCCGGGTGTTTCTCACCCGGGTCGTCGCCGACAAGGAACTGCCGTTCGCGCTCAAGGCTCCGAACGCCGCCAGTCAGTTGGCCATCGCCGAGGCAAACGAGATCATCAAGAACCGTCGCGCTCGCTTCGCAACCGCTGACGCTCTGCTGAATGACCTCGAAGAAGCCAGCCGCAAGTAAGCGGGCAAAGCTGCCTCGCGCGTCGGACTACACCAGGGACTTCCTCAAGGACTGGCAGCGCCTGTCTCATTCCGGCCGATACGATATGAACCGGCTGAAAGAGGCCATGACGCTGCTGATCGCCAACGACGGGCCGCTGCCGCCCGAATGGCTCGATCATTCGCTGGCCGGCGACTGGACAGGTCATCGCGAATGTCACATCGGCGGCGACTTCCTGCTGATCTATACACTGGACGACTCGGGCAAGAGCGGCCTGGTCGTATTCGTGCGCAGTGGGACGCACTCAGACCTGTTCTCGTAGGCTTGCATCCGACCAAGCTTCAACTGACCAACAACATGCGGCTGGCCACTGCTACGCGCGACGCCTCGGGGCCCTCGATGGGCCAGAGTTGTTGATTTCTTTCAGAATTATCCCCCCCAGCCCATCAATTTTCACTGCAACTAGACGACAAGTCTTTGATTTTAAAGCGGAATATCGGCGTCATCCTTATTGATCACC
This sequence comes from Herbaspirillum frisingense GSF30, assembly GCF_000300975.2. Lineage (GTDB taxonomy): Bacteria > Pseudomonadota > Gammaproteobacteria > Burkholderiales > Burkholderiaceae_D > Herbaspirillum > Herbaspirillum frisingense. The sequence goes on from NZ_AEEC02000034.1 coordinate 35,898, forward strand.
AAGACATCAATTAAGATCGCGAACGCAATTGACGCCTTGAAAAATCCAAAGCCCATCCCTATACTTAGCACTCGTCACGGCAGAGTGCTAACAGCCCGCCGGGCGCAATCCCCTTTTTCTTGCGGTGAGGTTTGCTGCATTTGGAAGAAAACCGTTGCAGGCTTCGCCGCAATCAATGCTAACTTATTGAAAATTAAGGAGTTCTCATGAATCTTCGCCCTTTGCACGATCGCGTCATCGTCAAGCGCCTCGACCAGGAAACCAAGACCGCTTCCGGTATCGTTCTGCCTGATGCAGCGACCGAAAAGCCGGACCAGGGCGAAATCCTGGCCGTCGGCAATGGCAAGATCCTGGAAGATGGCAAGGTCCGCCAACTGGCCGTGAAGGTCGGCGACCGCGTCCTGTTCGGCAAGTACTCCGGCCAGGCCGTGAAGGTCGATGGCCAGGAACTGCTGGTCATGCGCGAAGAAGACCTGTTCGCCGTCGTCGAGAAGTAATTCGGCATCCGGCCCGTCTGTATCTTCATATATAGAGGGCCCTCGGCAACAAGACAGCAGCCGGCGCTTGCCCCAGCTTTCAGCTACAAGCCCGGCGACATGAACTGAACCGAATTTCTGGAGAATCCAACATGGCAGCAAAGCAAGTTATTTTCGGCGATGAAGCACGCGCCAAGATCGTCAACGGCGTCAACATCCTGGCCAACGCAGTCAAGGTCACCCTGGGCCCCAAGGGTCGTAACGTCGTGCTGGAGCGCAGCTTCGGCGCCCCGACCGTGACCAAGGACGGCGTTTCCGTCGCCAAGGAAATCGAACTGAAGGACAAGCTGGAAAACATGGGTGCCCAGCTGGTCAAGGAAGTGGCTTCCAAGACCTCCGACAACGCCGGTGACGGTACCACCACCGCTACCGTGCTGGCCCAGGCCATCGTGCGCGAAGGCTTCAAGTACGTCGCCGCCGGTTTCAACCCGACCGACCTGAAGCGCGGTATCGACAAGGCCGTCACCGCCATCGTTGGCGAAGTGAAGAACCTGTCCAAGCCCACCACCACCTCCAAGGAAATCGCTCAGGTCGGCTCGATCTCGGCCAACTCCGACGCGGACATCGGCGACATCATCGCCAAGGCCATGGAAAAGGTCGGCAAGGAAGGCGTGATCACCGTCGAAGACGGCAAGTCGCTGGAAAACGAACTGGACATCGTCGAAGGTATGCAATTCGACCGCGGCTACCTGTCGCCGTACTTCATCAACAACCAAGAGAAGCAGATCGTCGCCCTGGACAATCCCTTCATCCTGCTGTTCGACAAGAAGATCTCCAACATCCGTGACCTGCTGCCGGTGCTGGAACAAGTCGCCAAGGCTGGCCGTCCGCTGCTGATCGTGGCTGAAGACGTCGAAGGCGAAGCCCTGGCTACCCTGGTGGTCAACAACATCCGTGGCATCCTGAAGACCGCTGCCGTCAAGGCTCCTGGCTTCGGCGACCGCCGCAAGGCCATGCTGGAAGACATCGCCATCCTGACCGGTGGCCAAGTGATCGCCGAAGAAGTCGGCCTGACCCTGGAAAAGGCCACCCTGGCTGAACTGGGCCAAGCCAAGCGCGTCGAGATCGGCAAGGAAAACACCACCATCATCGACGGCGCTGGCGAAGCTGCCGGCATCGAAGCACGCGTGACCATGATCCGCACCCAGATCGGCGAAGCAACTTCCGACTACGATCGTGAAAAGCTGCAAGAGCGCGTGGCCAAGCTGGCCGGCGGTGTTGCACTGATCAAGGTTGGCGCTGCCACCGAAGTCGAAATGAAGGAAAAGAAGGCCCGCGTCGAAGATGCACTGCACGCTACCCGCGCTGCCGTTGAAGAAGGCGTCGTGCCTGGCGGTGGCGTGGCCCTGCTGCGCGCTCGCGCCAACGTCAAGGACCTGAAGGGCGACAACCCCGACCAGGAAGCCGGTATCAAGATCGTGCTGCGCGCCATCGAAGAGCCGCTGCGCCAGATCGTCTTCAACGCCGGCGACGAGCCGTCGGTGGTGGTGAACAAGGTGCTGGAAGGTTCGGGCAACTTCGGCTACAACGCCTCCAACGGCACCTACGGTGACCTGGTGGAACTGGGCGTGCTGGATCCGGCCAAGGTGACCCGTTCGGCTCTGCAGAACGCTGCCTCCGTGGCCAGCCTGATCCTGACCACCGACGCCCTGGTGGCCGAAGTGGCTGACGACAAGCCGGCCGGCATGCCTGGCGGCATGGGTGGTATGGGCGGCATGGGCGGTATGGACGGCATGATGTAATTGCCCTCCTGCTGCGGGCCATGGATGACATGGCCTGTGCTGCAAGAAGAAAACCCGCATCGGCGACGATGCGGGTTTTTTATTGTGCTGGTGCCACTGGATGGTGGCCGATTCCGCTCTGCGCTGCAGTTCCGCTCCGCGCTACCTTTCGATCGGCATTTGCCGCTGGTCGTGCCGGATTTGCGATCAACTCTGAGTCGCCTGCGCTCTGTCTCTGGAGCGGTCGTGCCAGCCGACCATATTCCAGGACGGAAGCTTGATGCAGGAATTCACACAATGAAAAAGACCCGCATCCTTGTGGGACACGGGTCTTCGAACAGTGCGCCCTTGCAGGCGCGGCGTCCAACGTCTTAGAAGCTGTGGATCATCCCGGCATTCAGACCGGTCTGGCTGCGGTTGGCGCCCGGGATGCGGTCGCTGGCCGTGCCGACGTTGTACATGTCGTTCGAACGCAGGTTGCGCAGGACAGCATACGTCGTGGTGCGCTTGGACAGGTCATACTTGGCGCCCAGGTTCAACTGCACCAGGCGACCGTTGGAGCCCTTGACGAACTTGGCGCTGGTCAGTTGCACACTGCTGATCAGCGACAGGGCCGGCAGCAGCTTGTAGTTCACGCCTACATCCAGAGTCTGGCTGGACTCGTTGTTGGGACCGCCGATGGCAAAGTCAGCCTTCTCTGCCGGCTTGTAGGCAGGATCCTTGCGCTTCGGGTCGACCAGCATCGCGAAGTTGTAGTCCTTCGGGTTGTAGTCCGGACGTGCTGCGGTCAGCGGCAGTTTCACGCGCGAGTACGAACCGTAGACCTTGGCCGGGCCGAACTGGTAAGAAGCCGCCAGGGTCCAGGTCTTCAGGCAGGTGTCGCCATTCTTGCCGGGGCCGTTGCAGGCTGCCGCGCCCTTGACGTCACTGGCATTCTTGGAATCACCCATCTTGCTCTGGAAATAACCCAGGCCGACGTTCAGCGGGCCGTTGGCGTACATGCCGCCCAGACCGAAGGATTGACCGGAACCGGTGCGGCCGGCCTCCTCGCCGAAGCCATAGATCAGGCTACCGGTGAAGCCGTTGAAGTCAGGGGAGTTATAGCGGATGGAGTTGTTGACGCGCTCGCCGTTGGTGCGGTCCAGGTTCAGCGAGTGGATGCGGCTGACACCGCCGCCGAAGTCACCCGGCGAGGTGATACCGCCGATATCATCCAGGACGTCCTTCTGACGACCGGCCAGGATGGTACCGAAGTTGCCCGAAACGCCAACGAAAGCCTGACGGCCCCACAGCAAGCCCTTCTGACCAGCTTCGCCGGTATCGACGTTGAAGCCGTTCTCGATGTTGAACACGGCCTTCAGGCCGCCGCCCAGGTCTTCGCTACCCTTGATGCCCAGGCGCGAGCCCTTCATCAGGCCGGAATCGAGTGCCACCTGACCGCCGGTTTCCTTGCCGGAAGTGATGATCTTGTTGGTGTAGGACAGGCTGGCATCGACCGAACCATAGACGGTGACAGTGCTTTGTGCATGCGCCGCGCCGGCGAAGGCAGCCAGCACGGCCAGGGCCAGGATGGACTTTTTCATAGAGAGTACTCCGTAGTGGTTTGATTGCTGTTGATTGGCGGGTGCCGGTCGCGATCTCGCGTGGCCACCCCCACACTTCTTGGAAGATGACTTCAAGAAGTTACGGCAAATCTAAACGGTATTTATTTTCTCAATCGATTCATAATTTGAATTGTGTCGATTTATGAGAATATTCTGTATTTTTATTGCAACCAATGCCAACAAAAAGGGACGTCCCTTTTTGCTGCTTCAGTAATGAAATCGACACTGATGCACGATGACGATCCCCGGCATCCGCTCGATCACGATGCGGTGTTCGCCGCACAGCCGGATGGCCCACAGGCCCGGCAGGCGCAGCGGCAACCGGGTCATGCGCACGGCCGGCAGCGGGGTGTCGTCCTGCAGCCGTCGCAGCAGGCCCAGCAGCGCGCGGGCCGTGACACGGTCGTGGCGGCGCCACCAGGCCAGGTCCTGCCGGGCCATCGGCGAAAGCCAGAGCCTGTTCACGAAGGGGATGGTCCGGATAGCAACGTGGCCCGCAGCTGCTGCAGGCTGCACAGGAGCCGCTCGGCATTGAGGTCGTTACCCAGCAGGAGCAGGGCCTCCTGGACACCGCGCCAGACCGATTCCCGCACCAGCACCAGGTTTTCGGCGTTGTCGCGGGTGAGGATGACTTCATCGATATCGGCCAGCTCCAGCAATTCATCGAGCCGACCATTGAGCGCCTGGACGGGGTATGCGTACATGGGAATAGGTGTAGTCGAGGCAGCAGGCGGTACGTAGCGCACCGGCCACCACCGGGCTGAAAGAACGCAAAAAGATACGCTTCCCCGGACGCCCGGCGACGATCCCGGCAAAAATTGCTGCACCTACTAGAATTTATTCGAAGACTTTGTCGTGCCAGGCCGGCAACCAGCACCTGGAAAAGTGCCGATGCCGCCCTGGAAGCCAGTCTCCAGGCGGCTTCCCGTCGCATGCTAAGACGCGGAGGTTATATGCATAAGCGAAAAATTGTTTTCCCTATATAACCTTGCCGCCTTAAAATAGCGGCTTCTTATAAAAAATATCGATGGCAGTGGAGACCTGTGATCCGGCGACCGCCCGCGCGTCTCCCTGAGGGGCTGTGCCGGGATGCCGGCACCCGGGGGCCCGCTGCCATTTCCGTTCCCATCATGATCGAAATACAAGCTGTCACCCAGCGATTCGGCAATGTCGAAGCGGTGCGCAACGTCGAACTGTCGATCCGCAAAGGCGAGGTCTTCGGCATCATCGGCCGCAGCGGCGCCGGCAAGAGCACGCTGGTACGCACCCTGAACCTGCTGAACCGCCCCACCTCCGGACGTATCATCCTGGACGGCCAGGACCTGACCACCTTGTCCTCGTCCCAACTGCGCGAGGCCCGCCGTGGCATCGGCATGATCTTCCAGCATTTCAACCTGCTGTCCTCGCGCAGCGTCTACGACAATATCGCACTGCCGCTGGAACTGGCCGGCAAGAGCAAGTCCGAGATCGCCGCCAAGGTGGAGCCGCTGCTGGAACTGGTGGGCCTGACCGCCCTGCGCGACCGTTACCCGGCGCAGATTTCGGGCGGCCAGAAACAACGCGTGGGCATCGCCCGCGCATTGGCCAACGATCCGAAGGTCCTGCTCTCCGACGAGGCCACCTCCGCGCTGGACCCGGAAACCACCCGCTCCATCCTGGAACTGCTGCACAAGATCAACAAGGAACTGGGCCTGACCATCGTCCTGATCACCCACCAGATGGAAGTCATCAAGGACATCTGCGACCGCGTGGCCGTGATGGAAGCCGGCCAGGTGATCGAACAGGGCGAGGTGCTGGAGGTGTTCCGCCAGCCGCGCCATGAAGTCACCCGTGCACTGATCGGCGACGTCATCGCCCACGAACTGCCCAAGGGCGTGCTGGCGCGCCTGCGCGAGCGCCTGGCCCGTGCCGATGCCGGCCAGGGCACCGACCACCTGTTCCGCTTTGCCTTCACCGGCAACGATGTGGACCAGCCGCACCTGTCGGAAGCGGTGCGCCGCTTCAACCTGAATTTCAACATCCTGCACGGCCAGATCGACGAGATCCAGGGCCAGGCCTTCGGCTCGCTGGCGATCCTCGCCAACGGCTCGCAGGAAAACATCAACCAAGCCATGCAATACCTGCGCGAGCAGGGCGTCGTCGTCGAGGAGCTCAACCATGTCATCTGAACTGATCGATCTGTTCGTCAGCTCCTTCGGTGAGACGCTGATGATGGTGGTGATTTCCGGCCTGGTCGGTTCGCTGCTGGGCATCCCGCTGGGCATCGCCCTGCACATCACCGAAGACAAGGGCGTACTGCCCAATGCGGTCTTCAACCGCGTCGCCGGCCTGCTGGTCAATGCAGTGCGCTCCACCCCCTTCATCATCCTGCTGGTGGCGGTGATCCCGATGACGCGTTTCTTCGTCGGCACCTCCATCGGTACGGCTGCCGCCATCGTGCCGCTTACCATTGCCGCCGCGCCCTTCATCGCCCGCCTCGTCGAGACCGCCTTGCGCGAAGTGGACCACGGCCTGGTCGAAGCCGCACAGGCCATGGGTGCGAACACCTGGCAGATCATCTACAAGGTCTTGGTACCAGAAGCATTTGCTGGTATCGTCGCCGGTCTCACGATCACCTTCGTCAGCCTGGTCGGCTATTCGGCCATGGCCGGCGCCATCGGTGGTGGTGGCCTGGGCGACCTGGGCATCCGCTACGGCTACCAGCGCTTCCTGCCGGAAGTGATGCTGGCGGTGGTGCTGATCCTGATCGTGTTCGTGCAGTTGGTGCAATCCCTGGGAGACCTGCTGGTGCGCAAGCTCAGTCATCGCTGAACAGCTATCAAAAGCGCAGCAAGAGCGCGCCAAGAGCGCCGCGCGCAACCGGTATCGATAACACCGCGCAGCTATCCGCTGCGCATTTCAAAAAAGCTTGAAAGGAAAGTCATGAAACGTCGTCAGTTGATTCAATTCATCGCAGGCCTGGGCCTGGCCGCCGGCCTGGTGTCGGCCCCCGCATTCGCGGAAGACCAGATCAAGATCGGCGTGACCGCAGGTCCGCACGCTGAGATCATGGAACAGGTCAAGAAGCTGCTGGAAAAAGACGGCGTGCAGTTGAAGGTCATCGAATTCACCGACTACATCCAGCCCAATGCCGCCCTGGCTTCCGGCGACCTGGACGCCAACTCCTACCAGCACCAGCCCTACCTGGATGCGCAGATCAAGGACCGCGGCTACAAGTTCGTCAGCGTCGGCAGCACCATCACCTTCCCGATGGGCGTGTACTCCAAGAAGGTCAAGTCGCTCAATGACCTCAAGCAAGGCGCCCGTGTCGGCGTGCCCAACGACCCCACCAACGGCGGTCGCGCACTGCTGGTGCTGCAGGCCAAGGGCGTGATCAAGCTCAAGGCCGATGCCGGTCTGAAGGCCACCCCGCTGGACATCGTCGAGAACCCCAAGAAGGTCAAGATCATCGAACTGGATGCTGCCCAGCTGCCGCGTTCGCTGGATGACTTCGACGCTGCCGTCATCAACGGCAACTACGCCGAATCGGCCGGCCTGTCGCCGACCAAGGACGCCATCGCCGTGGAAGCCTCCACCGGTCCCTACGCCAACGTGCTGGCCGTTCGTACTGCCGACAAGGACAAGCCCTGGGTCGCCAAGCTGGTCAAGGCCTACCACAGCCCGGAAGTGAAGAAGTTCGTGCTGGAAAAGTACAAGGGTTCCGTGATCACCTCCTGGTAATCCACCTCCCCTGCAGCCTCCTTGCAGCAAACGAAAAGGCCAGCTTCGCGCTGGCCTTTTTGCTTTTCCGGCGTGCTCAAATCATTTATATGATTTGAGCACGCCGGAAGGAAAGCCGACCGAGCGGCACAGGCGCACTCAGTCCTTGCGCTCCCGGTGATCCGGCGCATTGCGCCAGTCGTAGTCCTCTTCCTCTTCTTCCTCATCCTCGGCCGGCAGGGCATCGGGGTTGTCGGTGGAACGGTAGGTCGCCAGCAGCTCGGCACGCGACGCCGGGGTCTCCAGCGAGATGCGCCCCAGCGCACCACTGCGGTAATCCTGCAGGAAGGTATGCGCGGCCTTTTCGAAATCGTAGTCGCCACCCTTGAGACGGAAGCCCCGCTTGGCCGCTACGCCCTCCACCACGGCCACGCCATCCATGCCCTCGGGATCGAAGCCGTAGCGCGCCTTGAGCAATTGCGGATAACGCTGCAGCAGCAGGTCGGCCAGGAAGGTGGCCACCTCTTCCTCGATCAGGGCGTTGCTGCCCACCGCATGGCTGGCGGCCAGCATCAGGCCATCGCTGGGGTGCTCGATCTTGGGCCACAGCATGCCCGGGGTATCGGTCAGGACCATGTTGTTGCCCAGATAGAGCCGCTGCTGGGTCTTGGTCACGGCCGGCTCGTCGCCGACTGCTGCCACGCGCTTTTTCAGCAAGGCATTCATCAGCGTGGACTTGCCCACGTTGGGGATGCCCATGATCATCATGCGCAGGGGCTTCAGAGCCGTGCCGCGGTGCGGGGCCACCTGCATGGCCAGCTTGGGCACGCGTGCCACGTCGGAGGGCTTCTTGCACGACAGCGCCACGGCGGTCACGCCCTTCTGGCTGTTGTAGTAGTCGATCCAGGCTTGCGTGGCCACCGGGTCGGCCATGTCGGTCTTGTTGAGGATCTTCAGGCAGGGACGCTGACGCGCATTGCGCAACTGCTCGATCATCGGATTGCAGCTGGCCTGCGGCAGGCGGGCATCGACCACTTCGATGACCATATCGACTTTTTCCATGCTCTCGGCGGCCTTGCGGCGGGCCGAGTTCATGTGACCGGGGAACCATTGGATGGACATGCGGGATTTCTTTCTGGTGCGTATTTCGTTGAAGGCGCTATTTTACGGCCCTGCCCCGCCAATCCCTAACAAATCCCCAATAAAACAGCCTGCCGCGCACAAGTCGGGGCAGGCTGTTGGACGGGGAACAACACCGCGCTCAGGCGCGCCGGGTCACCCATTGCTCCTTGACAACACCCACGAAACGCCACACCAGCCACAGCGCCAGCCCGTAAGCGACGGCCATCACGCCAAAGGCCAGGCCATTGCGCAGCCCCCAGCCGTCCACGCTGTGCAGGATGGCGCCCATCAGGGCCACGCCGACCAGGGCACCGATCTGGCGATTGGCGTTCAGGGCCGCCGCCGCGCTGTTGGCGTGGGCCTTGCCGGCCACCTGCATCACCACCGTGGTCATGGCGGGGATGGCCGTGCTGATGCCCAGGTTGGCTGCAGCGCAGACCACGGCCAGCACCCAGTAGGGCGTGTCCGGGCGGAAGCTCATGGCCACGGCGGTAAACACCGTACCCACCGACAAACCCAGCAACAGCGGCACGCGCGGTCCCCAATGCGCGGCCATGCGGCCCGACATCAGGTTGCCGAAGAACACCACGGCCATCATCGGCACCAGTTGCAGGCCGGTCTGCAGAGCGTCGGCGCCGCGCCCCTGCTGCAGGAACAGCGCCAGGTAGAACAGGTTGCCGTAGATCCCGAAATTGATCATGAAGCCGATGCCATTGGCGGCCGCAAACTGCGGCGTGGCGAACAGGGCCTTGGGCAGCAGCGGTGCCACGCCGCGCAGTTCGTGGCGCACCAGGGCCACGGCGGCCAGCACTGCCACCGCCAGCCCGGCCAGGATGCGCGGCGAGGTCCAGCCATAGACCGGCCCCTGGATCAGCACAAAGGACAGCCCGGCCAGCATCACCACCCCGGCCAGGTGGCTATACAGATGCAGGGCACGGGCCTGCCCGGCCACCTGCGGGATGAGCTTCCTGGCCATCAACAGGCCCACCAGCCCGACCGGCACGTTGATGAGGAAGACGCTGCGCCAGCCCAGCCAGTGGATCAGCACGCCGCCCACCAGCGGACCCACGGCGGCGGCCAGGCCGACGGTGGCCGACCACACGCCCAGCATGCGGGCGCGCACGCGATCATCCTCGTAGACGTGACTGAGCAGACTCAGCGAACTGGGCATGAAGAAAGCCGCACCCAGCCCCTGCAGCAGGCGTGCTGCCACCAGGAAAGGACCATTGGGCGCCGCCCCGCACAGCAACGAGGCCAGCACGAACAGGAAAAGGCCGGTCAGGTAAAGCTTGCGCGCGCCGAAGCGGTCGGCCAGCGCACCGCCCACCAGCAGCATCGCGGCGAAAGTCAGCGTATAGCCGTCCACGATCCAGACCAGGGTGGACAGCGGTGCATCGAGACTGGTGGAGATATTGGAGAGACCGACGTTGACCACCGTCACGTCCAGCATGGCCATGACGAAACCGATGGCCAGCGCTACCAGTGGCAGCAAGCCAGCCCGATGGGGTAAAGCGGTGACAGGGGGATGGCCGGCAGGTGCCGGGCCAAGGGGACGAGGAACGGAAGACATGACATTCTTTCTGCGCGAACGGCGCAAGGGAGAGCGGCAGACTCGCTGCCGGTACCCCCGGGGCGAGTGACGATGGATGGATTCTAGGCGTTCGCTGCGATGCAATAAAGAGGTATAAAATCAGCGGGCTGATGCAAATCTGCATCAGCTCATCTTCCAGGAAAGCACATCCTCATGGACTGGGACAACGCCCGCATCTTTCTCGCCATCTACCGCGTCGGTACCCTGCGCGGTGCAGCCGAGCACCTGGAGATCGACCAGGCCACGGTCGGCCGGCGCCTGGCCGCGCTGGAAAAATCGCTGGGCGCACGCCTGTTCCTGCGCACCCCGGGTGGCTACGTGCCCACCCCTGCCGGCGAACTGGCTGCAGCGGCCGCCAGCCAGATGGAGCAAGGCGCCGAGCAACTGCAGCGGCAGATGCAGGGAATCGACGAGCGCCTGTGCGGCGTGGTACGGCTGGCCGCCACCGACATCACGGCGCGCCATTTCCTGTTGCCGGCCCTGAAGCGGCTGCGGGAATCCCATCCCACCATCAAGGTAGTGCTCACCACCTCCACCCAGTTGAGCAACCTGACCAAGCGCGAAGCCGACATCGCCGTGCGCACGGTGCGCCCGGACGCGCCGGACCTGATCACGCGCCATCTCAAGCGGCTGCACAAAGGCATGTATGCGTCCAAGGCCTATGTGAAAAAGCGGGGGCGGCCCGAATCCGGCAGCGGTTTGAAGGGGCATGACGTCGTGATCTACCCGTACAGCATCTCGCCGAACAAGCCCGAACAGATCTGTGGCGAATCCATCGTCCATGCCAACGTGGCCATGGAAGTCAGTACCGGGCTGGTGATGTACGACTGCCTGCAGGCGGGATTCGGGATCGGCGAACTGCCCATCCATGTGGGCGACGCTGCCAGCGGGCTGGTGCGCATCTGGCCGGAACGGGCCACGCCCTACGACATGTGGCTGGTCCTGCACAGCGACCTGAACCGTACCGCCCGGGTGCGGGCGGTGGCCGATGCGATCATCGCGGCCTATGAGGCCTACGAGCCCCACCCGACCTAGCGCGCCAGCAAATCCTCGCCGCGCGCGCGTGGCTCACTCCAGGTCGGCCAACACCTTCAGGTGGGCCACCACGCTGCGCCCCAGCGCCGAGGGGCTATAACCTCCCTCCAGGCAGCTGACGATGCGGCCCTGGGCGTACTGGTCGGCGATCTTCATGATCTGCCGCGTGATCCAGGCGTAATCGGCCTCGACCAGCCCCATCTGGCCCATGTCGTCTTCGCGATGGGCATCGAAACCGGCCGAGATGAAGATCATCTGCGGCTGATGCGCATGCAGCGCCGGCAGCCATTTCTCGGTGACCACCTGACGCACCGCACTCCCATCGGAGTAGGCCGGCACCGGTACGTTGACGATGTGCGACTCGGTCGGGCCATCGCCGGAAAAGGGATAGAAAGGATGCTGGAAGAAACTCACCATCAGCACCCGTGGATCATGAGCAAAGATGTCTTCGGTGCCATTGCCGTGATGCACGTCGAAATCGATCACCGCCACCCGCTGCAGCCCGTGCACGTCGATGGCATGCCGAGCCGCCACCGCCACGTTGTTGAACAGGCAAAAACCCATGGCCTTGTCGTGCGTGGCGTGATGCCCGGGCGGACGCACGGCGCAGAAGGCGTTGTCCAGCTCGCCGGCCAGCACCGCATCGGTCGCCGCCACGGCCGCGCCGGCCGCACGCAAAGCGGCATTCCAGCTATGCCGGTTGATCAGGGTCTCGCCGTCGATGGAGTAATAGCGCTCGCCCGACAGGCTCAGCGCATGACAGTGCTCGCGCACGTAATCCACGGCCGCAGCCGTGTGTACCCGCTCCAGCTCGGCCGGATCAGCCAGCGGCGCTTCCCGGCGGTCGAGGAATTGATCGATGCGGCTCAGGATCAACTGATCTTCGATGGCCTCCAGACGGGCGGGGGCCTCGGGGTGCCAGTCGCCCATTTCGTGGCGCTGGCAGTCGGCGTGCGTATAGATGGCGGTGGTCATTATTGCTCTTGTTACTAACAGGCAAGCCGTGGCCGGCCGGGTTGTCTCATCGGGCTAGGGCCTGTTCACATTCAATCTACGAGTGCGAGAGGTCGCCAAGCGTTGACTGCCTAGGCGCAGCGACGCGCCGTAGTGGTGCTACGGCAAGGAGCTGCAACAACGGCAGGCGACGCTTGGCGGCCTCTCCCGAAGGGTTGGCGCCAGAAGGCGCGCTGGCGGCGTTGCACGTCAGGGCTGGTGGCACCACCACCAGCCCTGACGCGCGCCTTGCCACCCCGCCTTCTGGCGCCAACGCATCTCGCAGATTGAATGTGAACAGGCCCCAGTGTACATCCGCTGTCGCGTATCGTGTACGGGACGCAGCACCCAGCATGCACCAGCACGGGGCAAGGGGGCCGATGCGGTATACTTGCAGGCTTGTCCCGCCCCCTGCTCCGCTGACCAGATCGCTTCACCGCTTGCCGCTCATGCCCATCTCCCTGCCTCGCCTGACTTCGTCCCTCTCCACCCTGTTGCTCGCCGGCCTGTGCGCCCTGGCGCCGGCAGCGCATGCGCAGGACGGCAAGCCTGTGGAAAAGAAAACCCAGAAAAAGCCGGCAGACAAAAAAGCCGGCAGCGACAAAGCCAAGCCCAAGGCCAAGCCGTCAGCAAAGTCGGCGGCGAAGAAGAAAGTCGTGGCAGACGATCAGGGCGAGTTCGTCAACTTCAATGACTGGAAGGACGTCGGCCGCTTCATCGACGAGATGGTCGAGCGCAACCAGTTCCAGCGGGGCGACCTCAACGATCTCTTCGCCAAGACCCGTTATGTGGACAGCGCCATCCAGCTGATCAAGCCGGCCCCCAGCACCAAACCCAAGAACTGGAGCGCCTATCGCGCCCGCTTCGTGGAACCGGTGCGCATCAATGCCGGCGTCGAGTTCTGGAATACCTATGGCGTGGCGCTGGCGCGCGCCGAAGCGCAATACGGGGTGCCGATGGAAATCATCGTCGGCATCATCGGCGTGGAAACGATCTACGGCCGCAACACCGGCAACTTCCGCGTCATGGATGCGCTCACCACGCTGGCCTTCGATTATCCCAACACGCCCAATCGCGAGGCCCGCATGGCCTTCTTCCGCGGCGAGCTGGAAAACACCCTGCTGCTGGCTCGCGAGGCCGGTATCGATCCGCTGTCGCTGCGCGGCTCCTATGCCGGCGCCATCGGCTGGCCGCAATTCATGCCCGGCAGCATCCGCGAATACGCGGTCGACTTCGATGGCGACGGCAAGATCGACCTGCGCAATTCGCCGGTGGATGCCATCGGCAGCGTGGCCCACTATCTGTCCGTGCATGGCTGGCAGCGCAGCGAACCGGTGGCCTTCCCGGTCACCGTCTCGGCCGACAACCTGCAATGGCAAGCCATGCTCAACCAGGGGCTGGAAGCCAAGTACAGCGAAGACCAGTTGCACGCGGCCGGCATCTCCACCCCGCCGCTGCCGGCCGGTCAGCGCTTCGGCCTGGTCGATCTGCAGAACGGCACCGGCCCGACCGAGTACTGGATCGCCACCAATAACTTCTACGCCATCACACAGTACAATCGCAGCTACTTCTATGCGATGTCGGTGGCCGACCTCGGCCGCGCCGTGGCCGTCGCCCGCAATCGCTGAGCCGGCGACCACGCTGGCCGATACGACGGAGCGCCCGGCGCTCCGGCTCTCCTACCCTCCACGATCAGAACCACCATGAAACGCATTGCACCCCTGGCCTCCACGCTGATGCTGACGCTGGCCGGCACCTCGCTCGGCCTGTCGGCCACTGCCCGCGCCGCCGATGTCGGTGACGACAAGGGCGAAGCGCTGCCCACGGTCAACGTCACCGCCAGCGGGACGACCAGGGATGGCGCGCGCCCTCGATCAGCCGCCGTGGCCGGTTTCGACGATGCGCCGCTGCTGGACACCCCGGCCTCGGTGGCTGTGGTCACGGCCGCGCAGATGCGCGACCAGCAATCGCGCCTGCTCTCGGACGTGGTCAAGAACGATGCCGCCATCAACGAGAATTACGCTCCGGTGGGCTATTACGAGAACTTCAGCATCCGTGGCGTGACGCTCGACCCGGCCAGCGCCTATCGCATCGATGGCCTGACGGCGACCGGCGAACAGAACATCGCGCTGGAAAACAAGGAACGCGTCGAATTCCTCAAGGGCGTGGCCGGCCTGCAGGCCGGTGTCAGCAGCGCCGGTGGCATCGTCAATTACGTGACCAAGCGCCCGGCCGATGTACGCTCGATCACCCTGGGTACCGATTCCTACGGCTCGCGCTACCTGGCCGCCGACCTGGGCGTACTCTTCGGCGAACAGAAACAGTTCGGCCTGCGCATCAACGCCGCGCATGAAGACATCCACTCCTACGTCGACCATGGCGATGGCTGGCGCGACTTTGCCTCGCTGTCGGCGACCTGGGCGCTGTCCTCCAAGACGCTGGTGCAGTTCGATGCCGAATACCAGCAGAAGGCGCAGCACTCGGTAGCCGGCTACCAGCTGCTGGGCGGCACCACCCTGCCCTCGGGCGTCTCGCCCAAGACCATGCTGACGCCACAATCGTGGGCGCAACCGGTGCGCGACAGTGCGCTGAACTACCGCCTGCGCGTGGATACCGAATTCAATGCCGACTGGCGCGGCTACGTGCAGGCCGGTCGCAGCCGGGCGGTGATCGATGATTACCTGGCTTTCCCGTATGGCAGCGGCAGCTTCGCTTCCACCACCTTCGGTGCCAATGGCGACTTCGATGTCTATGACTATCGCGTCCCCAATGACGAACGTCGCAATGACGAAGCGCAGGCGGTCATGATCGGCAAGTTCGCCACCGGCTGGCTGCAGCACGAGTTGACGCTGGGCCTGGCGATGTCGCGCCGGACCGTGGACAAGCCCGATGGCATCAGCGTGTTGGTGGGCGAGGGCAATATCTATACTGGCACACCGGAATTGGCACCGGCCACCGATGTTCCCGGCCCGGCCTATCGCAACCTGGACAGCCGCCAGAAGGCGCTCTTCTTCAGCGACCGCCTGCAATTCTCCGAGCGCTGGCAAGCCATCGCCGGCGGCCGTCAGGTGTGGTTGAACGAGCAGGCCTTCGGTGCCGATGGCAGCGCCACGCGCACCACCTCGCGCAACCTGTTCCTGCCGCAACTGGCGCTGATCTTCAAGCCGCTGCAGAACCTCTCGGTCTATGGCAGCTACGCAGAGACACTGACCCTCGGGACCTCCGCGCCGTTCTGGGTCAGCAACTTCCCGACCACCTTGCCGCCCTCGGTGGCACGCCAGCTGGAAACCGGCGTGAAATGGGAAGTCTCGCCTGACCTGGCACTGACGGCCGCCCTGTTCCGTATCCGCAAGGCCTACGAATACCAGCAGCCGGACTCCAGCGCCAACGGCTTTACCTACGTCCAGCAAGGCCGCCAGACCAACACCGGCATCGAGCTGGGCGCCAGCGGCAAACTCAGCCCGCGCCTGGCCGTTGGTGCCAGCGTGGCCGCCACCCGCGCACGCGCCAGCGATACCGGCACCGCCGCCTACGATGACCAGCAGGTGGTCAACGTGCCGCGCCTGCGCAGCAGCGTCTATGCCGATTACGCGCTGCCCGGCGTGGAAGGCCTGAACCTGATGGGCAACTGGCTCTACAGCAGCAGCAAGCCCGCCACCCGCGATGGCAGCGTCAACCTGCCGGCGGTACATGTCTTCAATGCCGGCCTGCGCTACCGCATGCGCATGGGCAGCCATACCGCCACCCTGCGCGCCAACATCGACAACCTCTTCGACAAGCGCTACTGGAAGGATGCCGGCCAGTACCTGGGCGACGGTTATGTGCACCTGGGTGCGCCGCGTACGGCGCGCCTGTCGCTGCAGTACGATTTCTGACCGGTTACCGCGATCATGCAAGCCGCGTCGCACCATCTCACCCGCGTCATCAGCCATGGCATGGGCGCCGAGCCGGTCATCTCCGACTGGCCGGCGCTGACCTCCGCCGAGGTGGCCCGGGTGCTGCATCACTATCCCGAGGTCGGCCAGCCGCTGCGGCTGGAGTGGCATAGCCCACGCCCGTTCTCGGCGGCCTGCGTGATGCAGACCGCCAGCGGGCCCGTCATCGTCAAGCGCCATCATGCGCGGGTACGCGATGTCGTCGCACTGGCCGAGGAACATCGCTTCGTGGCGCACCTGCAGGCGAACGGATTGCCGGTCAGCCCGGCGCTGGCCACCGCCGAGGGCGCCACCGCGCTGGCCGACGAATACTGGACCTATGAAGTATTTCCGCTGGCGCCGGGGGTTGACCTGTATCGTGAGGCGATGTCGTGGACGCCCTTCAGCAGCGGCCAGCATGCGCATTCGGCAGGCCGGATGCTGGCGCGACTGCACCAGGCCTCGGCCGGCTACGACGCACCGGCGCGCCCGGCGCGTCCGCTGGTGTCGAGCTTCACCATCTTCTCGCAGGAAGACCCGGTGCGGCCCCTGCAGGCTTACATCGAACAGCGTCCGGCCATCGCCGATTACCTGGAAAACCGGCCCTGGCGGGGCGAGGTGGCACAGCACCTGCTGCCCTGGCACGCCGGATTGAAACCCTATCTGGATGAATTTGCGCCGCTGTGGACCCACAACGACTGGCATGCCTCCAACCTGCTGTGGAGCGATGCCACCGAACAGGCGCAGGTGCAGACGGTACTGGACTTCGGCCTGTGCGACCGCACCTGCGCGCTGCATGACCTGGCGACCGCCATCGAGCGCAACATCGTCGAATGGCTGGCCATCCCGCAACGCCAGGTGCAGCTGGTGCACCTGGATCTGCTGGATGCGATGCTGGACGGATATGCCTCGGTGCTACCACTGAACGCGCGCCAGACACGCGCATTGGCGGCGCTACTGCCGCTGGTGCATGCCGAGTTCGCGCTGGCCGAGCTGGATTACTTCCACGGCGTGACGCAGTCGCCGCAGAATGCCTCGCTGGCCTATGACACCTATTTCCTGGGCCACGCTGCGTGGTTCCACACCAGCGAAGGACAGCGCCTGCTGACGCATCTGCAGCATCGCGCCGATGCGCTGGAGCACAAGCCGGATAGCGCTTCTGCAGCGGTCAATCAGGCCGCCCGCTGAGGCACAGGCGCCACGTCGCGCAAACCTGGTGGAGAATCAGGCAAAATCCTTGATCGTTTCCGGTTCGATCAACACCATCTCTTCATTGGCGCCCAGCCAGACCTGACCATCCTGGATCGTGCATTGCAATTGCATGGTGCGCTGCGCCAGGGCCGCCAGTGCCTGGCTGGCCTCGGCCGGGATATTGACCACCTTCAGGTTCTTGGCGCGCTCCACGCGGCTGCCGGTCTGGTTCCACCAGATATTGGAGACGCTGCTGTAGCTATACACCAGCACCCGGTCGGCGCGGCCACAGGCCTTGAGGATGGCGCGGTCATCGGGCTGGCCGACTTCGACCCAGAGTTCGATGGCGCCGGTCAGGTCCTTCTGCCACAGGTCTGGCTCGTCGGTATCGGAGAGTCCCTTGCCGAAGGCCAGTGACTCGCTGGCGTTGAGGGCGAAGGCCAGCACCCGGATCATCATGCGCTCGTCGGTCTCGGACGGATGGCGGGCAATGGTCAGTGCGTGTTGCTGGTAGTAATGCCGATCCATGTCGGAGATCTGCAGGTCAGCCTTGAAGATGGTGGATTTGAGCGCCATGGAATGTGTCTTGTACTTGCAAAGGAAATGCGGGGCCGCCGGTACGGGGCCGCCGCCAAAGGTTGGCAAGCATAGCCGATCTGGCCGGTGCGTGGGCATTTGTGGCGGCTTGGGCTGTCCGGCGGCTGCCCGTGTCCGCCTGCCCATGCGACAATGCCGCCCCATGAACGCCACCTCCGCCTCCACTGCCGCCGAGCCCCCCTTCAGCGACGACGACGTCATCGCCCTCACCCGCGCCTGGCTGGAACAGGCCGTCATCGGTCTGAATCTTTGTCCCTTTGCCAAGTCGGTCCATGTGAAGGACCAGGTCCGCTACCACGTCAGCCACGGCCAGGACTGGGACAGCCTGGCGGCCGATCTGGAACAGCAATTGGCCTTTCTGGCAAAGACCGACCCGGAACAGGTGGACACCACCCTCTTCATCATTCCGCTCGCATTAGCGGACTTCCACGAATACAACGACTTCCTGGATTGGGCCGATCGCATCCTGGAACGACTCGAGCTCGACGGCGTGCTGCAGATCGCCAGCTTCCACCCGGACTACCAGTTTGCCGACGCGCAACCCGACGATATCGAGAACTACAGCAATCGCTCGCCTTTTCCCATCCTCCATCTGTTGCGAGAAAACAGCATCGACAGGGCCGTGGAAGCCTACCCCGATGCCTCCGCCATCTTCGATAAAAACATGGTTACCTTGAGGAAATTGGGGCTAACTGGCTGGAACATGCTGCCATTTGTCGTATCAAAACGGCAACGCTAGCAATTTTTCGAGGAATGCTGTTAATATCTGTTACAAATTCGGGCATGAGTTTCTGCAACTATTGTGGAATAGAATTTTCTGACTGCATGAAAAATGTGCAATTATTTCTATATAGACATAGAATTATTGTTGTGCTGCCTCAAGCGCACTTGGTCAGAGAACAGAGAACTTGATAAGCGTTGTTTTGAAGTCGTTCTTTGATAGGGCTTTCGTTATCCTGCAGAAAAAGGCATCGCCTTGGCTCTCAGATACCGTCAGTCGCGTTTTGCAGTTTTACAAACAATTAATGCATAGGCGCAAAGCCTTCCACAAACATCTGCATAATGGAACGTCCCGATCATGACTACCAACGATACTGCTGAAACCAACTCCATTTCCGATCATGTCAACTACGATCCGAACCATCTGCTGGATGCGTTGATCGAGAAGCTGCACCTGAAGAATGACGCAGCCCTGTCACGCGCGCTGGAAGTGGCACCGCCGGTGATCAGCAAGATTCGTCACCGCCGCCTGCCGGTGGGTGCATCGCTCTTGATCCGCATGCATGAAGTCAGCGAGCTGTCCATTCGCGAGCTGCGCGAACTGATGGGTGATCGCCGTGAGAAATTCCGCATCAGCGACAAGCAGTTCAAGCCGAAGCCAGGTGCTGCTCCTGGCGCGGCGCCGACCGCCGGTTCGCCGGAGTAAGCAACTGCCCGGGACCTGGTCCCGACTGTGCGACAAAAACAAAACGGAGCCATTGGCTCCGTTTTGCATTGCGCGTCATGCGTCGGCCGGCGTCAGGCCGGGAACACCCCGGTAGAGAGATAGCGGTCGCCGCGATCGCAGACGACGAAGACGATGGTCGCGTTCTCCAGCTGGTGCGACAGCCGCACTGCCACCTCACAGGCACCAGCGGCCGAGATGCCGCAGAACAGCCCCTCGGTCACGGCCAGCTTGCGGGCCATGTTCTCGGCATCGGCCTGACTGACCGATTCGGTCTGGTCCACGCGGGAACGGTCGAAAATCCTGGGCAGGTAGGCCTCGGGCCACTTGCGGATGCCCGGAATGGACGAGCCCTCTTCCGGCTGGGCACCGACGATCTGCACCTGCGGGTTCTTTTCCTTCAGATATTGCGACACACCCATGATGGTTCCGGTCGTGCCCATGGCACTGACGAAGTGGGTGATGCTGCCCTTGGTATCGCGCCAGATTTCGGGACCGGTGGTCTCGTAGTGGGCCAGCGGATTGTCGGGGTTGGCGAACTGGTCCAGGATCAGGCCTTCGCCGTTCTTCTGCATCTGTTCGGCCAGGTCGCGGGCGTATTCCATGCCGCCGCTCTTGGGCGTGAGCACGATACGCGCGCCATACGCCGCCATGCTCTGGCGGCGCTCCTCGGAGAGGTTCTCCGGCATCAGCAGCACCATCTTGTAGCCACGCATGGCCGCCACCATCGCCAGCGCGATACCGGTATTGCCGCTGGTGGCTTCGATCAGGGTGTCGCCGGGCTTGATCTGGCCACGCGCCTCGGCGCGGGTGATCATGGAATAGGCGGCACGGTCCTTGACCGAACCGGCCGGGTTGTTGCCTTCGAGCTTGCCGAGGATGATGTTGTTGCGGCGCCGGGCTTCATCGCCGCCGATGCGCGGCAACTGGATCAGCGGGGTATTGCCGATGGTGGATTCGATGGTCGGATAAGACATCTGCTGGGCTTCCTTGCGCAGCCGTGCACACGCACGGGGGCGATCTTTGGTCGAAACAAGCATTCTAATATGACTGCAACGCATGTGCCGGCGACGCCACCTAACAAGATGCTTATATGGATATAGCCAAAACATCGTAGGGATGACCAGGCAGGATCCGGGCGGGGCAGTCGTCGCAAGGAGCAAGGAAGGCAAAAGCCTGCAACGGTTCCCAAGTCCAGCAAATACGCGCACACTGCCACCTATCAAAGTGCACAAAAAAGCGGGCGAAGCTGCCCCATCAAAACAGCTGTGCGCGTTTTCGGAGACGCCATGCACACCCACGAGATCAGCAACCAGGTCCCGGACCTGCACGACTACAACCTCTACCGCAGCGACGCCGCCCTGGTCGACGCCGTCCAGCGCGAAGGCGCCCACTGGCACGACTGCACCCTGGCCAGCCAGGGCGAGGCGCTCGGCAGCGCCGAGATGATGCAGCTGGCCGAACTGGCCAACCGTCACACCCCCGTACTGCAAACCCACGACCGCACCGGCCATCGCATCGACGTGGTCGAGTTCCACCCGGCCTGGCACACCCTGCTGGAACAGCTGCGCCGCGCCGGCCTGCACGCCCTGCCCTGGATGCAGCCGGGCGACGGCGCCCACGTCGCCCGCGCTGCCGGCTACTTCCTGCACGCGCAGATCGAGGCCGGTTCGCTCTGCCCGACCACCATGACCTTCGCCGCGATCCCGGTGCTGCAGCAGGAACCGGCGCTGTTCGAACAATTGCGCACGCGCCTGTTCTCGCGCGAACACGACACCCGCGACCTGCCGATCACGCACAAGCGCTCCATCCTGATCGGCATGGGCATGACCGAGAAACAGGGCGGCTCCGACGTGCGCAGCAATACCGCCATCGCCATGCCGGCCGATCCGCTCAATGACGGCCGTGGCACGGCCTATCTGCTGTCGGGGCACAAGTGGTTCTTCTCGGCGCCGATGTGCGATGCCCACCTGATGCTGGCGCGCACCGAGAACGGCCTGTCCTGTTTCTTCGTGCCGCGCTGGCTGCCCGATGGCACGCGCAATCCCATCCTCATCCAGCGGCTCAAGGACAAGCTCGGCAATCGCTCCAACAGTAGCAGCGAGGTCGAATTCGAGGAAGCCATGGGCATCATGGTCGGTGCCGACGGGCGCGGCATCACCACCATCATCGAGATGGCCAACCATACCCGCCTGGATTGCGTCATCGGCAGCGCCGCGCTGATGCGCCAGGCCCTGGTGCAGGCGATCCACCACGCCCGCCATCGCAGCGCCTTCGGGCGCCTGCTGGCCGAACAGCCGCTCATGCGCAACGTCCTTTGCGACCTGGCCCTGGAAAGCGAAGCCGCCACCATGCTCATGCTGCGCCTGGCGCATGCCTTCGATGCCCCAGACGACCCGCTGCAGCGGGCCTGGAAACGCATCGTCACGCCCGCCGCCAAGTTCTGGATCTGCAAGCGTGCCCTGGAATTCACCGGCGAATGCATGGAAGTCTGGGGCGGCAACGGCTACGTGGAAACCGGGCCGATGGCGCGCCTGTACCGGGAGGCCCCGGTCAATTCGATCTGGGAGGGTTCGGGCAATGTGATGTGCCTGGACGTGCTGCGCGCCATTGGCCGTGAAACGCAAGGTTTCCAGCTGCTGCTGCAGGAACTGGAGGACGCGGCCGACGCCCATGATTCGCTGGCGCAACGCGTGAGCGCCCTCAAGCAGATGCTGCAGGCACCCGAGGAAGAACGCGAGGCCTGCGCCCGGCGGCTGGTACAGCAACTGGTGCTGGCCCTGCAGGGCATGCTGATGCTGCGCCACGCCCCTGCCGGCTCGGCCGATGCCTTCCTTGCCAGTCGTGGCGAAGGCGATGGCGGCCGGGTCTACGGCACGCTGGCAGGCCACA
>NZ_AEEC02000033.1 GCF_000300975.2 Herbaspirillum frisingense GSF30
GTCAATACCAAACCCGAACTGCTCCCCCGTTGCGGCTTCACCGCCGCGTCGAAGCAGCACATCTTCTCGCGTGGGGTCTATGTGCTTGACGAGCAGACCAATACGCCACTCTTTGAACGCAATGCCGATACGGTGGCACCGATCGCTTCGGTCACCAAGCTGATGACGGCCATCGTCTGGCTGGACCAGAAGTCGCTGCCCATGAGCAACCGGCTGGAAGTCACCGAGGACGATCTCGATACCCTCAAGTTCACCCACTCGCGCCTGAACGTCGGCGCCAGCCTGTCGCGTGCAGACATGCTGCACATTGCTTTGATGTCTTCCGAGAACCGTGCTGCCGCGGCCATGAGCCGTGACTATCCGGGTGGCCGTCCGGCCTTCATCGCGGCCATGAATGCGCGGGCACAGGCGCTGGGCATGAAGCAGACCCGCTTCGAGAATGCGACCGGACTGTCGCCGGACAATGTCTCTACCCCGCGCGAACTGGCCGAGCTGGTCAAGGCCGCCAACCGCTACCAGCTGATCCGTAACGATTCTCTGGACAAGCAGAAG
Source organism: Herbaspirillum frisingense GSF30 (assembly GCF_000300975.2). GTDB lineage: Bacteria > Pseudomonadota > Gammaproteobacteria > Burkholderiales > Burkholderiaceae_D > Herbaspirillum > Herbaspirillum frisingense. The sequence continues at coordinate 553 of NZ_AEEC02000033.1, forward strand.
ATCATCAACATCGGTCGCGGCCAGCTGCAGTACATCAATTCCAATCGCCTGATCCGTTATGGCCAGGTCAATGCCACGGTGCAGAAGACCGGTTTCATCAACGAATCCGGCCACAACATGGTGCTACGCCTGCTGGTGCATGACCGCCGCCCGGTGATCGTCACCATGCTGGGCAGCGGCAGCGCCGACGGTTCCCGCCTGGATGGCGTGCGTATCGCCAAGTGGCTCAACTGCTCGCTGAACTAACGGGCGCTCCATCCTGCACCGGGGCCGGATCGGACTGTGCCATCTGGACCCGATTGCGCCCCATGCGCTTGGCCTGATAGAGCGCCTGGTCGGCGGCCTTGATCACTTCCTCGATGCTGTGATGCACCTGCCGGTCCAGGCAGGTCGCACCTATACTCACCGAAAGCCGCCCGAAGGGGCTGCGTTCATGCGGAATCTTCATCGCCTGCAGTGCCGACATGATGTTGCCGGCCACGTGCAGCGCGCCGGCGGCATCGGCCTCGTCAAGCAGGATCACGAATTCCTCCCCGCCATAGCGGCCGGGCTTGTCACACTGCCGTGCCACAGCGCCGGTGATGCAACGTGCTACCGATACCAGCGCATAGTCGCCCGCCTTGTGGCCGTAGGTGTCGTTGTAGAGTTTGAAGAAATCGACATCGACGAACAGGATCGCAAAGCGCGCCGAGGTATTGCGCTGGCTCTTGTGCCAGGCGTCTTGCAGGCAATCGTCCAGTGCCCGGCGGTTGAGCAAGCCGGTCAGCTTGTCGGTGCGGGCCTGCTCTTGCAGTTGCTGGTCCAGTTTGCTGCGGCGGAAGAACTCCTCGCGTAACCGGCGGATCAGACAGGCGCAGATGGCGCTGAAGGCGGCCCCAAGAAACAGGACTGCATAGAGCATCCGCTCCCATTCGCGGAACAGTTCGGCATGGGTCCGGCCCACGAAGACCAGCCAGGGTGTATCGGGGATGCGCACGTAGGCGTACAGGCGCTTGACGTCGTCCTGCTGGGATCGCGCGGTATAGCTGCCCTGCAGGCTTTCCGGCGCTGACGAGGGCAGGGCCATGATGCGTCTGAAATTGGGCGTGTAACTCAAGCGAGAACCGATGAAGGCTTCATCGTAGGGCAGGCGCATGTAGGCCACGCCGTCCAGGGCGTAAAGCGACATGACGGCCTGTTTCTCCAGCGACAGGCTTTCGAACAGATGCCGGAAGTAGTCCAGGTACAGCACCATGAAGGCCACGCCGCCGAAGGACCCATCGGCGTTTGCCAACCGCTTGGACAGTACGATGACCTGCATTCTCCGTTCCAGGCGGATGCTCAGTGGTCGTGAGACAAACAGTTTTACCGTTGGATCGTCGCGATGCCTGGCGAAGAAATCCCGGTGTCCGTAATTGCCCGGCATGATCTCGGCCAAGGTGGGAGAACCAACCAGCAGTTCGCCATCGCGGCCGACGATGCCCATGGCGGCGATATAGGTGGCTTCAGCCTTTTCACCCAGAAGGAAGTCGCGTCGCTGCTGCTCCGGCATGAGCTGCAGGCTGGCATGCCGATGGCGCCAGACCAGGCTGTCCAGGTCCAGTGACAGCAATTCCATGTTGCGTGAAATCGAACGCTGGGCAATGCGCGCCACGTTGAGGGCATGCTCAATCGCGCTGCGCTCGGTCTGCCGATAGCTCTGGTAGAGCACCACGCCCGTGATGACAGTTGCCATCAGCGCGAGCGCACTGATGGTCAAGGTCATGTTGCGTTTGAGGCTTTTGATGTTCGTCTCCCCGTATCCCAGGTTGTTTGCCGCCATCGGGGGTGACCCCTGCGGCGCAATATCGCACCGGGCTTGACGGTTGGCAACGAAAAGGAATCGGGGGAAAACCTTATGACATCAGTCCATAAATCCTGGCCGAGGATTCGCCCCACAGGGCGTCCTGGTCGGTAGGAGAAAGGCGCTTGGCAGCCCATTCGCGCACCACGGCCACCACGCGCGCGTAGGAGGCGGCGAGCAGGCATACCGGCCAGTCGGAGCCGAACATGAGCCGCTGCGGACCGAACAGGTCCAGCGCGGTATCCAGACATTGCACGATATGTTCGAAGTCGCGTGTGCACAGGCCGCGCAGCCAGTCCGCCTCGGTCAGCAGGCCGGAAATCTTGCAGGCCACATGGGGCATGGCGGTCAGCTCGCGCATCTCCTGGCGCCAGCGTTCGAAGGCGGCGCGGCCCTTGCGGAATTCCTTGAGGGCCGGCTTGCCCAGATGGTTTAGCACGATCCAGTGCTGGTCGTGATGGGCGCACAGCTGGCGCAACTGCGGCAGGTGGCGTTCATGGGCCAGCAGGTCCAGCACATAGTCCCGCTCCTGAAGCCAGCGTACCCCCTGGTTGAACTGTGGCAGGGCCAGCAGCAGTTCGGCGTCATCGTCCTCCTGCATGGGATGGCGCAGCCCCAGCAGCTTGCTGCCACCCCAGTGCTCCATGCGCTCGGCCAGCATGGGCGAGCCGATGTCTTCCCAGCCGATGATGCCGGCGATGCGTTGGTCGCGCCGTGCCATCTCCAGCAGGAATGCCGTCTCGTCGTGGCCGGGACGTGCCTGCACCGTAATCGACGCATGCAGGCCCTGTGCATCCAGCAGGGGCTGGAACTGGTAGGGCAGGCGGTCTTGCGCCAGCAGGTCCATGCCGGTACCGATCCACGGATAGTCCTCGCAGCGGTAGCGCCAGAAATGCTGGTGCGCGTCGATGCGCATCGGCCCCTTGAGCTTTCTCACCGGGGCCGGTGGCATGCGCAGTTCACGATGCAGGGTCAGCATGTCAGTGGTTGTGCCGGGGCATGGTCTGCGCCACACCCTGGTACTTCAAGGCCAGCTCCATGCAGGCACCGGTTTCCAGTTGACCCACGGTGCTGCGGTAGATCTCCTGCCAGGGCGTCTGGCTGGGTGGCACGGGCGGAATACCCTCGCTCTTGCGGCGGGCCAGTTCTTCTTCGCTGATGAGCATATTGCACTCCCCGGTGTTGAGGTCGATGCGCACGCGGTCGCCGTCGCGCAGCCAGGCCAGACCACCACCGACCGCGCTCTCGGGTGAGGCGTTGAGGATGGAGGGACTGTCGGAGGTACCCGACTGGCGCCCATCGCCCAGCGTGGGCAGGGTAGAGACGCCGCGCTTGATCAGCGCATCGGGCGGCTGCATGTTGACCACCTCGGCCGAACCCGGCCAGCCCACCGGACCGGCGCCACGGATGGCCAGCAGGGTGTTGTCGTCGATGTTGAGTGCCGGGTCGTTGATGCGGGCGTGGTAGTCGTCCGAACCATCGAAGACCACGGCGCGGCATTCGAAGATGTTTTCCTGGCCGGGCGTGCTGAGGTAGCGCTGGCGGAAGGTCTCCGAGATGACACTGGTCTTCATGATGGCGAAGTCGAACAGGTTGCCCTTCAAGACCAGGAAGCCGGCCCGTTCACGCAGCGGCGCGCTGAAGGGGTAGATCACTTCACGGTCGTTCGACTGGCGGCCCTGCAGGTTCTCGGCCATGCTCTTGCCGGTGGCGGTGATACGATCGGCGCGCAGCTTGCCGGCCTGCTGCAGCTCCCACATGATGGCCGGCACGCCGCCGGCGCGGTGGAATCGCTCGCCCAGGTACTTGCCGGCCGGCTGCATGTTCAGCAGCAGCGGCACGTCGTAGCCGAACTTCATCCAGTCTTCCGACTGCAGATCCACGCCGGCATGGCGCGCCATGGCCATGATGTGCGGCTGGGCGTTGGTGGAGCCGCCGATGGCGGCATTGACCACGATGGCATCGAGGAAGGCTTCGCGGGTCAGGATGGCCGAAGGGCGCAGGTCTTCGTAGGCCATGCCGACGATGCGGCGTCCCGTCTCATAGGCCATCTGGCCGCGCTCGCGATAGGGGGCGGGAATGGCCGAGCAGCCGGTCAGCGACATGCCCAGCGCCTCGGCCATGGCGTTCATGGTGGAGGCCGTGCCCATGGTGTTGCAGTGGCCGGAGGAGGGCGCCGACGCGGCAGCGATCTCCAGGAATTTCTCGTTGTCGATGGCGCCGGCCGAGAGTTGCTTGCGGCCCTTCCAGATGGCTGCGCCCGAGCCGACCAGCTCACCATCCAGCCAGCCGTCCAGCATGGGGCCGCCGGACAGCACGATGGCCGGGATGTCCACCGTGGCCGCGGCCATGATCTGCGACGGTGTGGTCTTGTCGCAGCCGGTGGTCAGTACCACCGCATCGATGGGATAGCCGTGCAGGATTTCGACCAGGCCCAGGTAGGCCAGGTTGCGGTCGATGGCAGCGGTGGGGCGGCGGCAGTTCTCGAAGATGGGGTGCAGCGGGAATTCCATGGGAATGCCGCCGGCATCGCGGATGCCATCGCGCACCCGCTTGGCCAGTTCCAGGTGGATGCGGTTGCAGGGGCTGATGTCGCTGCCGCTCTGGGCGATGCCGATGATGGGGCGCCCCGAGCGCAGTTCCTCGGCGGTGATGCCGTAGTTCATGAAGCGCTCCAGATAGAGCGCGGTCATGTCGATGTGGTCGGGATTGTCGAACCAGTCCTGGGAGCGGAAGCGACGGGGTGTGGCAGATGGCTTGTTCATGGATTCCTCTTGGCCCGTGGGCGATTGGGTGGGTTACGCGCCCAGCCAGCCCGCATCGACGTAGTATTCGCGGCCGGTGCACTTGGCTGCGCTGTCGGAGGACAGGAACAGCGCCAGTGCAGCGACATCATGCGGATCGACGCGGGTGGGCAGGCATTGCGCAGCCAGGATTTTCGCCTCTTCTTCGGGGGTGTGCCACAACAGTGTCTGACGCGGGGTGCGGATGGCACCGGGGATGATGGCGTTGACCCGGACGCCATCACGCCCGAAATCACGCGCCATGCCGTGCGTCATGCCCTCGATACCGGCCTTGGCGGTCATGTACAGGGTCAGGTCGGGCAGGCCCAGATGCCAGGAAATGGAGCCGAAATTGAGGATCACGCCCGATTGCTGCGCGCGCATGCCCGGCAACACGGCCTGGGCGCAGAAGAACTGGTGGCGCAAGTTGACGGCGATGCGCTCATCCCAGTAGGCCGGGGTGACCTCGGCGGTCTTGTGGCGATCATCGTTGGCGGCGTTGTTGATGAGGATGTCCACGGTACCGGCCGCGGCGATGACCTCGGCGAAGGTGGCGCGCAGGGCCTCCAGGTCCATCAGGTTGCAGCGGAAGAAGCGCGGCGGTACGGGTGCCTGCTGCAAGGAGGCCACCAGCGCCTCGGACGGTTCGCTGGCGATATCCAGGAAGAACACCTGCGCACCCTGGGCGGCGAAGGCTTCCACCAGCGCCGCGCCGATGCCGCTGCCGCCGCCGGTGATGACGACCCGCTTGCCGGCGAGGCTGCGGTAGAGCGCGTGTTCGAAAATGGGGGCGGTGGCTGCGGTCATGCTTGATAACTCCAGTAGGTAGGACGGGCCGCTGATGCGGCGCGTAAAAAATTTAGTCTGATTCAGTCTGAATATCCGAAAAGCTGCATCGCTCCATCTCTTCCCGTTCGGACTGAGTAGGCCCGCGAGGGCCGTATCGAAGGCGCTGGGAACGCTGCGCTCCTTCCTCAAAGCAGGGCGCGCCTTCGATACGCGGCTGTACCGCTACTCAGTCCGAACGGTAGTCGGAGTGTGCTGCCGTCTTTTTTTGCCTTCGTTGATCAGCGGCCCGAACGGGTGCTCACATCGACCCACACGGCCAGCACCAGGATGCTGCCCTTGACGATCATCTGCCAGTAGGTGCCCACGTCCAGCATGGACATGCCGTTGTCGAGACTGGCCATCACCAGTGCACCGATCAGGGCGCCATAGATGGTGCCGGAGCCGCCGCGCATGGAGGTGCCGCCAATGAAGCAGGCGGCGATGGCATCCAGCTCACCCATGTTGCCGGCCGAGGGCGAACCGGCAGCCAGGCGGGCGGTATTGACCAGGCCGGCCAATGCGCACATCACCCCCATGATGCCGAACACCCACAGCTTGACGGCCTGCACGTTCACACCCGACAGGCGGGTGGCTTCCATGTTGCTGCCCACCGAATAGATGCGGCGGCCGAACACGGTCTGCGTGCTCACATAGCTGAACAGGCCCAGCAGTGCCAGCAACAGCAGCACCGGCACCGGGATGCCGTCATAGCTGTTGAGCGTACGCACGAAGGCCAGCAGCACGGCACCGATGACCACCACCTTCAGGCCGTCGCGCCACAGTGCCGTCAGCGGCAGGCCATGACGGCTGCGGTTGACCCGGCTCATCCAGGTCAGCGCCAGCGCCAGCACGAATAGCGCCACACCCAGCGCCACCCCCATCTGGGGCGGAAGGTAGCCCTGGCCGAGGTAGACCATGTTGTCCGAGACCGGGGCGATGGTCAGTCCACCGGTGATGCCCAGCAGGATGCCGCGGAAGGCCAGCATGCCGCCCAGGCCGACGATGAAGGAGGGAATGCCCAGGTAGGCCGTCAGGTAGCCGTTCAGCAGCCCCAGCGCCAGGCCGAAGCCCAGCGCCAGTACCAGGTTCAGCGCCAGCGGCAGGTGGTGGCTCACGTCCAGCAGCGCCGCCAGACCGCCCAGCAGGCCCAGCAGCGAACCCACCGAGAGGTCGATCTCGCCGGCGATGATCACCAGCACCATGCCGCAGGCAAGGATGCCGGTCACCGACATCTGGCGCAGCAGGTTGGACAGGTTGCGCGGCGTCAGGAAGCCACCCTCGGTCATGAAGCTGAAGAAGCCCCAGATGATGGCGATGGCGATCAGCAGCGCAATGATCTTGTAGCGCCGGAATACCTGCTTGAGGTCGGCCATGTTGGCCAGATTGCTTGAAGTCATACCGAATTTACCTTGTGATTTTTATCCTGCCGCCGCAGAGCGCGCGGGCGCCTGCGCTACGGGTTGGTTGATCGCCGCGGCCAGCACGGTTTCCTGGCTCAGCTTGTCGTTGACGAAGTCGCCACGCAGGCGGCCTTCGCCGATCACCAGTACGCGGTCCGACACGCCCAGCACCTCCGCCAGTTCGGAGGAGACCATGATGATGGCCAGGCCCAGTTTGGCCAGTTCCGAAATGAGGCGGTAGATCTCGGCCTTGGCGCCGACATCCACGCCGCGGGTCGGCTCGTCCAGGATCAATACCTTGGGCTGGGCCAGCAGCATCTTGGAAAGCACCGCCTTCTGCTGATTGCCGCCCGAGAGGCTGGTAATGGGCAGGAAGGGCGTGGCTGTCTTGACCCGCATGCGGCTGATTTCGTCCTGGATGGTCTTCAGTTCGGCGCTCCCATCGATGCGGCTGCCACGGGAGAAGCGCTTGAGCACGGTCAAGGTGATGTTCTGGCCGACATCGAGGTCGGGCACGATGCCGTGGTGCTTGCGGTCTTCCGGCACCATGCACAGGCCGCGCCGGATCGACTTGAGCGGCGAACCGGTATCGGCCAGCTTGCCTTCCAGCAGTACCTGGCCTTCGTGACGGCCGCGATAGGCGCCGAAGATGGCCGACACCAGTTCCGTGCGGCCGGCGCCCACCAGGCCGGCAATGCCCAGGATTTCGCCACGGCGCACGGAGAACGACACATCGTCCACACGCTTGCGGCGCGGGTTGTCGATGTCGTAGCAGGTGATGTGGCGCGCCTCCAGTACCACTTCGCCGATGGAGTGATTACGTTCGGGATACATGGCCGTGATTTCGCGACCGACCATCTGGGTGATGATCTTGTCCACGTCCATTTCCTGCATGGGCGTGGTGGCGATGTGTTTGCCATCGCGGATCACCGAGATGGTGTCGCAGATCTCGGCCACCTCGTCCAGCTTGTGCGAGATGTAGACGCAGGCCACGCCACGCGCCTTCAGGTCCTTGATGATCTTGAGCAGCACCGCGATCTCGGAGGCGGTCAGCGAGGATGAGGGTTCATCCAGGATCAGCAGCCGCGCATCCTTGTTGAGTGCCTTGGCGATTTCCACCAGCTGCTGGTGGCCGCCGCCATATTGCGAGACCGGCAGGGCCACATTGATGTCGGGCATGTTCAGCTCGCGCATGAGCTCTTCAGCGCGGCGGTACATGGCGGGGTAGTTCATGCGACCACCCGGCAGGGTGATCTCGTGGCCCATGAAGATGTTCTCGGCCACCGACAGCTCCGGCACCAGCATCAGTTCCTGGTGGATGATGACGATGCCGGCCGCTTCGGTATCGCGCACCGAGTGCGCCTGCAGCGGCTTGCCGTCCCACAGGATTTCGCCGTCCCAGGTGCCGTGGGGGTAGACGCCGGAGAGAATCTTCATCAGCGTCGACTTGCCTGCGCCGTTCTCGCCGCACAGGCCAACACACTCGCCGGGCCGGATCTTGATGTCGATGCCGTCGAGCGCGCGCACACCGCCAAAGCTCTTGACGATGCCTTTCATTTCTAACAGATACTCGGACATGCCTGTTCTTTCCAAGAAGCCTCTGGAATCCCTACCGGCGGGTGCCCGGCCGGTATGGACGGCGTTGCCGGCTACCGCGGGGGCGGCCGGCAACGCCTCATGCATTACGCCTCATGCAGGAATCAACGGCCGTCGATCTGGGCCTGGGTGTAGAAGCCGTCGTCGACCAGCACCTTGACGTTCTCCTTGGTCAGCAGGATGGGCTTCAACAGCAGGCTGTCAACCTTCTTGAAGCCGTTGTCATACTGGGCGTTGTAGGTCGGCTTTTCGTTGCGCGCCAGTTGCACGGACAGGTTGGCGGCCTCGGTGGCGATCTGCTTCAGGGGCTTGTAGACGGTCATGGTCTGGGTACCGGCCACGACACGCTTGACGGCGGCCAGGTCGGCATCCTGGCCCGAGACCGGCACCTTGCCTGCCAGCTTCTGCGCGGCCAGTGCCTGGATCGCACCACCGGCGGTACCGTCATTGGAAGCGACGATGGCGTCGATCTTGTTGTTGTTGGCGGTCAGCGCATTCTCGACGATGGAGAGGGCTTCGGTCGGGTTCCATTCCTTGACCCATTGCTGGCCGACGATCTTGATGTCGCCCTTGTCGATGTAGGGCTTGAGGGCCTTCATCTGACCTTCGCGGAACATCTTGGCGTTGTTGTCGGTGGGCGAGCCGCCCAGCAGGAAGAAGTTGCCCTTGTTCTTGACCTTCAGGATGCCCTCGGCCTGCATTTCACCGACCTTCTCGTTGTCGAAAGAGATGTAGGCATCCACGTCGGCGTTGAGGATGAGGCGGTCATAGGACAGCACCTTGATGCCGGCTTTCTTGGCTTCCTTGATGGTGTTGGTCAGCACGGTGGCATTGAAGGGCACGATCACGATCACGTCCACGCCACGCGAGATCAGGTTCTCGATCTGGGAAATCTGGCGCTGTTCGCTGGCATCGGCCGATTGCACGAACACCTTGGCACCCAGCTTCTCGGCAGCGGCGGTGAAGAAATCGCGGTCACGCGCCCAGCGCTCCACGCGCAGGTCGTCGATGGAAAAGCCGATCTTGGGATTCTTGGCGTCGGCCATGGCGCTACCGGCCACCATGGACAGGGTGGTCACGGTCATCAGCGCCAATACGGTCTTCTTCAGCATTGCCTTCATAGTCCAGTCTCCGATTTGAATTAAATTTGATTATGATTTTTGAAGCGGCGCTGTCCGGTGGATGTGGAGGCCTGATCTGGTGCAAAAGCTTCCAAAGCCGCATGGGGCCGGGTAGGGCAGGGGACGAATGCGCCGCATGATGGTGCGAGGGGGATACTAGCCCCGGGCCAATCCCCTCTACAATTACGAAATTGACCAAACGGCTTAGTGATTCTTTTTGTTGCAGGAGCACATATCGGTCATTTCGACCACGGCTCGCTACAATTCGACACCTGAGCCCATCCAGACAAAAATGGCGCGCGCCAGCGACGCCACCCCAAGGAGACACAGCGTGGCAAAAGTACCCACGGTGCACAGGATTGCGTTGCTCTTCAATGGCAACAAGATATTTGATCGGGAAATCATTTCCGGCATCGGCGAATACATCAGCAGTACCCGCGCTTCCTGGGACCTCTACCTGGAAGAGGATTTCCGCTGCCGTCCGCAAGGCATAGAGCGCTGGGCCGGACACGGCATCATCGCCGACTTCGATGACCCGGTCACCACCGCCGCGCTGGAAGGGGTGCAACTGCCGGTGGTGGCGATCGGCGGGTCCTACGCCGATCCTTCCCAATATCCGGCCAACCGCCCTTATGTGGCGACCGACAATGTGAAGATGGTCAAGCTGGCCTACGACCACCTGATCGAGGCCGGCCTGCAGCATTTCGCCCTGTTCAGTCTGCCCGAGTCCGACTGCAACCGCTGGGCGCAGGAGCGCGAACGCATCTTCACCGGCCTGACCGCCGCCGACGGCATCGAAGGGCATATCTACCGGGGCGTGGGCACCAGCGCGCAATCCTGGGATACCGCCGTGGAACAGCAGATCGCCTGGGTGCGCAGCCTGCCCAAGCCGGTGGGCATCATTGCAGTCACCGATGCCCGTGCGCGCCAGCTGCTGCAGGCTTGCCTGTTTGCCGGCATCGCCGTGCCCGAACAGGTGGCGCTGATCGGTATCGACAACGATCCCCTGGCCCGCGTGCTGACGCGCATCCCGCTCAGTTCGGTGATCCAGGGCAGCGTGGAAATGGGCCGCACCGCTGCTCACCTGCTGCATCAGATGCTGCATGGAGCGCGCTTTCCGGACACCCGCATCATGGTGCCGCCGGTGGGCATCAATGTCCTGGCCTCCAGTCGCCACGAGGTACGCAATCACCCGCATGTGATGCAGGCGCTGCATTTCATCCGGCAATACGCCTGCCAGGGCATCAAGACCGATCAGGTGGCCGATTACGTGGGCATCTCACGGTCCTCGCTGGAATGGTATTTCCGGCGCGAACTGGGACGCAGCGTCCATGATGAAATCCTGCGCTTCAAGCTGGAAGCCGCCAAGCGCATGCTGGAGCAGGCCGGCAGCCATGCCGCCGAGATCGCCGTGAGCTGCGGCTTCACCACCGTGCAATACATGCACGCCGTCTTCAAGCGCGAACTGGGCTGCACGCCCAGGGAATACCAGGAACAATTCGTCGCCGGGCTGGAGCATTCCGCCGCTCCTGCACCACGGCAGAAAAAGAAAACCGCAGGGAACGCCCTCCTCACCTCCACAAAATGACCCATTTCACCCTTTCCCACACCACCGCCGCCGACGGCATCCAGCTCTATACCCTGCGCAACCATACCGGCATGCGCGTGACCATCAGCGACCTCGGCGCCACCATGGTCAACTGGTGGGCGCCCGACCGCTATGGCCGCGAGGCCGACATCCTGCTGGGCTTCGACCGGGTGGAGCAATACCAGCGCAACCCGGCCTATTTCGGGGCCATCGTCGGTCGCTGGGGCAACCGCATCGCCGGTGGCCGTTTCACCCTGGACGGCACGCCGCGACAGGTCGATTGCAACGAAGGCGAAAACCATCTGCATGGTGGCCGCGACGGTTTCCATGCCCAGCGCTGGCAGGTCCAGCCCGACCCGGAAGGCCTGCGCCTGATGCTGGTATCGCCCGACGGCCAGGCGGGCTTTCCCGGCACGGTGATGGCATCGGTACTCTATCGCCTGGACGACGATGGCCAGTTGCGCATCGACTACACCGCCACCAGCAATGCCGCCACCCCCATCAACCTGACCTCGCACGCCTACTTCAACCTCAATGGCGGGGCCAGCGATATCCGTGACCACATCATCGCCATCGATGCCGACGCCTACCTGCAGGTGGATGCCAGCCTGATCCCGGAAGCACGCGCCGAGGTTGCCGGCAGCCCCTTCGATTTCCGGCAGCCGGCCCCCATCGGCCCGCGCCTGGACTGGCCCGATCCGCAGCTGAAACTGGCCGGCGGCTTCGATCATTGCTATTGCCTGCGCAGCGAGCACGAACCGGTGCCCGGCGAGAGCCGTGTGGCGCAGACATTGCGTGAGGTCGCCACCGTCTACGAACCGGGTTCGGGACGCGAATTGCGTGTCTCCACCACCGAAATAGGCCTGCAGTTCTACAGCGGCAATTTCCTCTCCGGTGTGCAGGGCCGGGGCGAGCAGCCATATGCCATCCATGACGGCTTCTGCCTGGAAGCGCAGTCCTACCCGGACCAGGTCAACACACCCCTGAGCGAAGCGGTGATCCTCCGACCGGGTCAGGTCTATCGGCAGACCACGGTATATCGCCTGGGCGTGCGCGACTGAAAGATTGAAATTTTTGAATAAAGCAGTCCTACATCCGCGTTACTGCTGACTTGCCCTTCCTCTCTCTTTAGCCTCCTCCGATCGCGGTGCCGCTGAACGTGGCATCGCGTCCGCTCCCCGTACGCATCCATTTGTTGTTTTGGTGCTTCAGGTAACTCATCTGGGTGAACCTGTTTGCGTCCATGACTTGCGTTGGGGCTTACAATCCAATAACCTAACGGTTAGGTTTATGAGAATCTGCAGCTACAAGGGTCTGGTCGTTTCCGTCTTCACCCGTGACGAGCACTGCCCGCCGCATGTCCATGTAGGTCACGAGCGTTGGGACGCGCGTTACCAGTTCAGTTTCTGGCATCACGGCGTGGCCTTGTGGGATGTGAGGCCCATGTGGTCTGCCCCCGGCATCGCGCTGCTGGAGGAGTTGAGGCAGGTGATCGAACAGCCGGACCATCTGCGGCGAGCGCGCCAGCGATGGTGGCAGAGCCGGGCTTCGGTCTGCCTCGATCACCAGCAGTGGGACCCGCGCCGGGAAGAAGTCGTCAGTCCCAGCGTTTTCCGGCGGCATGCCGTCGATATTGTGTGGGCGCGTTACGCACCTGAACGTGACAGCACCTTGATTCAACTCGCGGGGCAAGCCAGTCCCCTGGAGATACAGTAATGACCATCATCAAAGCGAAGAAACGCGATAATCCGCCCGTCACCGAAGAGCTGCTCGCACAGGCCCTGGCCCGCGGCAGCAAACGCGCTGGCGCCGCCCTGCAGGCTACGGAGGTGGATTATCTTCCCGCCTTCGCAGCCATCGCCATCGGTTTTGCCGACAAGACCGCCGTCCTGCTGCCCATCGACAACTACCCCGAGCTGGCCGAACTCAGTGCCGCCGAACTGGGGCGCATCGAACTGGGGTACGCCGGCAGTGCCTTGTGTCTGGAAGAGCGCGACCTGCATGTCTCCATCGCCGGGCTGGTGGCCGCCAGCCCGGCCTTGATGAAACTGGCGTCGACGGTGGTCGCAACGCGCAACGGCAGCCGCAGTAGCGAGGCCAAGGTCCTGGCCGTGCGTGAAAATGGTAAGAAGGGCGGCCGGCCCCGCAAGCTGCCGCAGGACGTCTAGCCCCTTGCTGGCAATACCCTGGTTCAACGGGGCCTCCCACTGTCGCCACCGCCACCATCGCCACCGCCACCACCGCATATCCGTCCGCTCTGCGACGGAATTCATTAGTTCGTCTAATATCCCCATTAAGCCCAGGTCAGCTAATCGCCTCCTGCGTGATGCGTCATCATGCGGGAGCTAATGCTCATGCACGGGCTCGCCTTGCTGCGTCCGTTTGCTCCCCCAGGGCTGCGTCCCGCCCTGATTTGTGTTCTCAACCCCGATGGCAGGAACCATGGAACTCCAGATAAACGACAAGACTTACCAGATCACTTCCGACGCCGAGACACCCCTGCTCTGGGTGATCCGCGACGAACTGGGCATGACCGGTACCAAATACGGCTGCGGCCTGGCCCAGTGCGGGGCCTGCTCGGTCCTGGTCGATGGCGAGGTGCTGCGCTCCTGCGTCATGCCGGTGGGCGCCATGGCCGGCCGCAAGGTCAGCACCATCGAGGCGGTGAGCGCCGATCCGGTCGGCAAGCAGGTGGTCGACGCCTGGGTCAAGCACCAGGTTCCGCAATGCGGCTACTGCCAGTCCGGCCAGGTGATGGCCGCAACCGCGCTGTTGAAGCAGGTCGCCCAGCCCAGCGACGAGCAGATCGCTGCCGCCATGGTCAATCTGTGCCGCTGCGGCACCTACAATGCCATCAAGGCCGCCATGCACGACCTCTCCGGCAGCAAGGGCGCTCCTGCGGCAGCGGCATCGACCCTGCCGGCAGCCCCCAGCGGCCCGGCCGGGGTCAACCAGACCACCGTCGCCGCCGCTGCCGTGGCGGGTATCGGTGCCGTGGCCGCCATCCAGTGGAGCCGCACGCAGAAGGCCAAGGCCGGAAAGGAGCAGGCATGAACCCCTCGCACGATCTTCCCGCCCAGGACCTGCCAGCCGATGGCGAGCCGGTCAATGTCTCGCGCCGCCACTTTCTCCTGAGCTCCGCCGGCACCGCGGCCGGCTCTCTGGTACTGGGCTTTGCGCTACCGGCCGGCAACGCCCGGGCACAGGGCAGTGCGGCACCAGCGGCCGCCGGCACGCGGGTGCCGGCCTTCCTTGAGATCCGCCCGGACAACAGCATCCACCTGCAAAGCCCCTTCGTCGAAGGCGGCCAGGGCATCTTCACCGCCATGGCCCAGATCGTGGGCGAGGAGCTCGACGCCGATCCAGCCGGCTTCGTCGTGCACAACGCCCCCGCCAACGACCAGTACAAGGTCATGGACATCGGTATTCGCATCACCGGCGGCAGCATGTCGGTGCGTACCAGCTATCCCACCATGCGTCGCGTGGGCGCGCTGGCGCGCCATTTGCTGATGCAGGCGGCCGCTACGCAATGGAAGGTGCCGCTGGAGAGCCTGTCCACCGAGCCAGGCCGCGTGGTGCATGCCGCCAGCGGCCGCTCGCTGAGCTATGGCGAACTTGCTCCCAAGGCGCTGGACCTGCCCAATCCGCCGCTGGACACCATCAAGCTCAAGCAAGACAGCCACTTCCGCTGGATCGGCAAGCCCCTCGCGCGCCTGGACGTGCTGGACAAGTCCACCGGTCGCACCCTCTACGGCATCGATACCCAGGTGGAGAACATGCTCCAGGCCGCCGTACAGCACGCGCCGCGCCTGGGCCTGGAAGTCGGAAGCATCCGCAACGAGGCCGAGGTGCGCAAGATGAATGGCGTGCATTCGGTGCACCGCCTGCCTGGTGCGGTGGCCGTGGTGGCCGAGCGCTGGTGGAACGCCAAACGCGCCGTCGAAGCCCTGCAGGTGGACTGGAGCGACCCTGGCCCGGCGCCGGACCGCCGCTATGTGCCGGCGGACTTTTCCACCGAACAATTCGCTGCGCAACTGGCCAGCTCCACCGCTGCCGTTGATGAGGCCGAGAACGAAGGCGATGTGAACAAGGCCATCGCCGGTGCCAAGACCGTGGTGCAGGCCAGCTACCGCAGCCAGTACCTGAATCACGCGCAACTGGAGCCGCCTTCGGCCACCGCCCGTTTCAATCCCGATGGTACGCTTGAAATGTGGATCCCCAACCAGGCGCCCGAGATGTTCCAGGGCGCCATCGCCAAGCAGACCGGCTTGCCGCCGGAAAAGATCCAGATCCACTCGCCGCTGCTGGGCGGCTTCTTCGGCCGCCATTTCCTCTACGAGAGCGCCATGGTATTCCCGCAGGCGATCCAGCTGGCCAAGGCGGTCGGTCGCCCGGTCAAGGTGATCTGGAGCCGCGAGGAAGAGTTCGCCCGCGACACCATGCGGCCCATGGCGGTCGTGCAGTTCCGCGCTGGCCTGGATGAAAAGGGCTTCCCCATCGCCATCGAAGCCATCAGCGCCACCGAAGGCCCCACCGAATCGATTGCCAACAAGCGCAACAAGATCGATCCGACCGCCCTCGAAGGCCTGGCCGGCAAGTCCTACCAGTTCGCCCACAAGCGCATCGGCCAGCGTTTCGTCAAGAATCCGCCGGTACTGGGCTACTGGCGTTCGGTGGGCAACTCGATGAATGACTTCTTCTACGAAGCCTTCCTCGACGAGATCGCCGACAAGGGCGGCCAGGACCCCTATGAAATGCGCCTGCGCCTGCTGCAGGGCAACGAGCGCCTGACCACGCTGCTGCGGGCAGCCGTCGATCTGTCCGGCGGCTGGAAGCGCGGCCCCTTCACCGCGCCCGACGGCACCCGTCGCGCCCGTGGCGTGGCCATGGCCAAGGCCTTCGGCACCGAGACTGCGGCCATCGCCGAAGTCTCCATCGAGAACGGCCAGGTCCGCGTGCACGACATCTGGGAAGCCATCGACCCCGGCCGCATCGTCAACCCGGCCATCGTCGAAGCCCAGGTCAACAGCGCCGTTTCGCTGGGCCTGTCGCAGGTCTTGCTGGAAGAAGTGGTCTACAAGGAAGGGGCCAGGATGGCGCGCAACTACGACCTCTATCCCATCCTGCCGCCCCAGCGAATGGCTCGCGTGCATGTGAAGGTCATCGAGAGCGGCGCCAAGATGGGCGGCATCGGCGAGCCCCCATTGCCGGCCGTGCCACCCGCCGTGGCCAATGCGGTCGCACACCTGACCGGCCAGCGCATCCGCAGCATGCCGCTGTCCCATTACACCTTCAAGGCCTGATGGCGGACTGACGCATCCATGACCACTCCAAAAACCGGGAAGCTGCGCATCTTCCTGCTGATCCTTGTCGCGCTCATCATCGGCGCCGCCTGGGTCGCCCTGCGCACGCCGGCCTCGCCCTTCGACGGCAGCGCACCGCCCCCGGCGCCTTCGGCCGAACTGCTCCAGCGCGGTGAATACGTGGCGCGCCTAGCCGATTGCGTGGCCTGTCACAGTACGCCCAACAGCAAGCCCTTCGCCGGTGGCCTGGAGATGGCCACCCCGTTGGGCGCCATCTACGCCACCAACATCACGCCGGATCGCGCCAGCGGCATCGGCGAATACAGTCTGGCCGACTTTGACCGCGCCCTGCGACATGGCGTGGCCCGTGACGGCCACCGGCTCTACCCGGCCATGCCCTATCCTTCCTACGCCAAGATGGCAGATGAAGATGTCAGCGCGCTCTATGCCTGGTTCATGCATGGCGTCAAACCGGTGGTGCAGGCCAACCGCGAGAGCGATATCCCCTGGCCGCTGGACATGCGCTGGCCGCTGGCGTTCTGGAACCTGGCCTTCACCCGTCCCCAACCGTATCAGCCCCAGCCAGGCAAGGATGCCCTCTGGAACCGGGGCGCCTACATCGTCCAGGGTGCCGGCCACTGCGGCAGTTGCCATACCCCGCGTGGTGTCGCCATGAACGAAAAGGGGCTGGATGATGGCCAGCCGCTCTATCTCTCCGGCGCGCTGCTCGATGGCTGGTATGCGCCCAGTCTGCGTGGCGACGTCAATATCGGCATCGGCCGCTGGAGCGAAGAGGAAGTGGTGCAATTCCTCAAGACCGGCCGCAACCAGCACGCCGTGGTCTTCGGCTCCATGGCCGACGCCTTCAACAACTCCACCCAGTTCATGAGTGATGACGACCTGAAGGCCGTCGCGCATTACCTGAAATCCTTGCCAGGCGACCCCGGTCGCGATGGCACCCCGTGGAAGTACGACGCCAGTACCACCGCCGCCCTGGCACCGCAACGCCTGGAGGGGAGCGGGGCGCGCACCTTCATGGCCAAGTGCGCCGCCTGCCATGCGGTCGACGGGCGCGGCAGGGCGCCCTGGATTCCTCCGCTGGCCGGCGCCGTGTCATCGCTGGCCAGGGAAGATGCCTCGGCCATCAATGTCACCCTCAATGGCTCGGCGCGGGTGGTGGCCGACGGCGTGCCCGATGCCTATCGCATGCCGCCGTTCCGCAGCCAGTTGTCGGACGCTGAAATCGCCGACGTACTGAGCTTCATCCGTACGTCCTGGGGCAACCACGGCGGCGCCGTCAAGGTGGACGATGTCAGCAAACTGCGCGAACGGACCAATCCGGCCAGCAGCAATCCCATCGTCCTTCAGATGCGCTGAGGTTCTCTTCGCGGAAGTCGTACCGGAACCGCCGCCTGCACAGGCGGCGGTTTTTTTCAGGTCGGGGAGGGGGATGATTCAGCCGTCACGCGTGCCTGCTTCATGGCCGCCACCGACATGGCCGCAGGCACGGCCACGCCATTCTTGACGGCCAGCACTTCAGCCATGACGCTGACCGCGATCTCGGAAGGCGTCTTACTGCCGATATAAAGACCGATAGGGCCGCGCAGGCGCGCCAGGCTTTCTTCGGTCTTGCCGAAGTGGGTCATCATGCGATCCTTGCGGGCGGCACTGTTGCGGCGTGAACCGATGGCACCCACATAGAAGGCCGGACTGGCCACCGCTTCCATCAACGCCAGGTCGTCCAGCTTGGGATCGTGCGTCAGGGCGATCACGCAACTGCGCTGATCGGGGCGGAAGGCCTGCACAGCGTCGTCGGGCATGTCGGTGACGATGCGCACCCCTGGCACCGCCCAGCCGCCCAGGTATTCCGAACGCGGATCGCACAGCGTCACCGAAAAACCGTTGAAGAGCGCCATCGTCGCCAGGTATTCGGCCAGCATGCCGGCGCCGATCAGGAGCATGCGATAGTCCGGCCCCATCGTATGGCGCAGGGTCTGGCCATCGAACATCAGGTCGGCCGGCGACGGGCTGACGTCCATGCGGCTCTGGCCGGTAAGGCAGTCGACGCTGCGGCAGACCAGTTGCCCGCTTTCCAGCGCCAGTACCAGTTCCTGCAAGGGCGCGGCCGGTGGATCGAATTCCAGCAGCAGCTCCAGCGTGCCGCCGCAGGGCAGACCGAAACGATGTGCCTCGTCGGCGTCGATGCCATAGCGCACCAGCTGCGGCGCCTCGGGGCGACCCCAGGCAGTGGGGGCGTTCTTGATGTATTGGAACAGCAGGTCATCCTCGATACAGCCCCCCGACACCGAACCGATCAGCCGGCCGTCGTCACGGATCGCCAGTTGGGAGCCCACCGGGCGGGGCGACGAGCCCCAGGTGGAGACAACAGTGGCCAGCAGTGCCCTACGGCCGGCCTGGCGCCACTCATGCAGGGCGCGCAATACCTTCAGATCAGTGGTGTCGTTCATGATGCGTTAGAAATACGGTGATGGAGCAAGTCTGCCACGACATCGTGGCCGGAACTAATTGCGCTGACCAATAGACCAAGCAAGCCCCGGACCAGCGAATCCCGGCCCACATGATGAGGCAGAATCGGCTGGTCTGCTTGCTTGCCCTTCGGAAAGCCGCTGCCCGCCGTCAGGCCCCGTTTGCCCGCTTGCCGTGCATGCAGTCATCCGGCTTCGTGCGGACCGGTGGAATTTCAGGCAATAATCGTAGCGGAATAGGTCTGTCTTCACTCCGCCCGCCACGTCACAATGCCCTGTTCCGTGACAGGTTCCCCGCTTGTCTGCACGTCCGTTTTCAATTCCCGTCTGACTCAAGGAGATTCCCATGCAAGTACATGCCTACGGCGCCCACGCAGCCGACAAGCCGCTGGAACCCCTGCAGATCAACCGCCGCGCCACCGGTGCGCATGATGTGCAGATCGACATCGCCTACTGCGGCATCTGCCACTCCGACCTGCACCAGGTCCGTTCCGAATGGGCCGGCACCCAATACCCCTGCGTCCCCGGCCACGAGATCGTCGGTCGCGTCACCGCCGTAGGCGGTCACGTCAGCAAGTTCAAGGTCGGCGATCTGGTCGGCGTAGGCTGTATGGTCGACAGCTGCCAGACCTGCCCCGACTGCGAAGAAGGCCTGGAAAACTATTGCGACAACATGGTCGGTACCTACAACGGCAAGACCGACGACGCTCCCGGCTGGACCATGGGCGGCTATTCGCAGCAGATCGTGGTGCATGAACGCTTTGTGTTGAACATCCGCCATCCGGAAGCCGACCTGGCCGCCGTGGCGCCGCTGCTGTGCGCCGGCATCACCACCTATTCGCCGCTGCGCCACTGGGGCGCCGGCCCTGGCAAGAAGGTCGGCGTGGTCGGCATCGGCGGCCTCGGCCACATGGGCATCAAGATCGCCCATGCCATGGGCGCGCATGTGGTGGCCTTCACCACTTCCGACTCCAAGCGTGCCGATGCCCAGGCACTGGGCGCGCATGAAGTCGTGGTCTCGCGCAATGCCGATGAGATGGCCGCCCATGCCAAGAGCTTCGACCTGATCCTCAACACCGTGGCCGCCCCGCACGATCTGGATGCCTTCCTTGGCCTCCTGAAGCGCGACGGCACCATGACCCTGGTGGGAATCCCGGCCGAGCCGCACCCTTCACCCAGCGTGGTCGAGCTGATCATGAAGCGCCGTTCCCTGGCCGGCTCGCTCATCGGTGGCATTCCCGAGACCCAGGAGATGCTGGACTTCTGCGCCCAGCACGGCATCGTCGCCGACATCGAGCTCATCCGCGCCGAGGACATCAACACCGCCTATGAACGCATGCTCAAGGGCGACGTCAAGTACCGCTTCGTGATCGACAACGCCAGCATGGCGGCTTGAATCCGGCCCTGCGGCACGCGAGTTCGCCGCCCGGCTGCCGCTGACGCTGGAACTGTCGGACTACCACCAGACCGAGAAGATCGCGTAACCGCCGCGCAAGCTCCCAATCCGGGGCGAGCCCGTCGGTTACGCCCCCAAGGCCGACGACCTGGCCTACTACGCGCCCTGAAGCAACATTGCGCTGTTCTACCGCGACTTCCCATATTCGACTGGGCTGGTGAAACTGGGTCGCCTCGATGGCGACCTGGAGGTGCTGCGCCAGCTTGGGCCCGGGCCTAAGCTGGCCCTGATCGAGCAGGAGTAGCCCGTCTCATCGCACGATATCCGGTGATACATTGACCGCCTGCCTGGTCAGGAAGGGGCCAAGAAAATCCACGAAGGCCGCCGCTGCCGGCGTCAGCGAACGCGTGGTCGGCAGATACAGCGACATCTCGCGGATCACTTCCGGTTCTTCGATACGCCGCATCACCAGTCCGAAGGCATGCGCGAGCACGCCCACATACGCCGGGCACAGCGTCACAGCGAGGTCGGCGGCAGCCAGGCCCAGCGCGGTAGAGAGGTGCGTCACCGTGTGGCTGGGCGTGAAGTGCTGCTCCGGCGGCAGTTCGTGCAGGGCCTTGGCGACATGGGTGGCGTAGTCGTGACTGGCGACCACGCTAGGATGACGGGCCAGGGTAGCCCAGGTGATCTTCTTGCGGCGCGCCAGCGGATTTCCTGCGGCACACCAGAGCACCCAGGGCGTCTGGTACAGACTGACCCGGCGCACGCTCTCGCCGGTCGCGCGGTCGGGGCCCACGGCAATATCCACATGGTCGCCATCGACCGCATCGACCAGTTCTTCCACCGCGCAATCGACCAGCCTCACCTGTACCCGCGGCTTGGTCTTGCGATAGGCGGCGATGGCGTGCGGCATCAGCGCGCTGGCTACGAACAGCGGCGCGGCCACGCGCACCACGCCGGTGGTCTTGTTCTTGACGTCCTGCGCGGTCTGCATCGCTGCGCCCAGCTCGCGCAGCACGCGTTCAGCGGCCGGCCGGAAGTCCTTTCCGGCCTTGGACAGGGCCACGCGCCGCGTGGTGCGGTCAAACAGGGGGAAGCCGATTTCCTCTTCCATTTCCTTGATCACCAGGCTGACCGCCCCGGCCGTCAGATGCAGGCGCCTGGCCGCCAGGTTGAAGCTCTCGGTCTCGGCCACGGTGAGGAAGGTGCGTAATTGCTTGATGGTCAAATTCATCGCGATATCGGAAAAAATATCAATGGTAAGTATTGTTTAGTAAAGCTCAATAATAGGCTAGAAGAACTCGCTTGTTGTGCCTATCCCGCCTCACTACCATCCCAGCACTTAGCCGATAGAGCGAGGCGGGAGACCAGGTGAGTAATCAGGACAACAATCCACATGTGCTTGCACACAACGAAGAGGAAGCGGCGCATTGGCTCGCCGCCACCCGGCGCCGCATTCGTGCTGCAGCCGAGGAGGGCGACCGGCTGGTGATCGAAGGCAGCGGCAGCCGCCGGGACTTTGCCGGCCAGCCAGAGGGAGAGCGCCTGTCCTTGCGCGCCTGTCGCGGCATCGTCCGCTACGAACCGGATGACCTGGTCATCACCGTGCGCGCCGGTACCCCGGTGACCGAAGTCCAGCAATTGCTGGATCAGCGCGGACAGATGCTGGGATTCGAGCCGCCCTTGCGCCCCGGTTCCACCGTGGGCGGGGCAGTGGCGCTGGGCTGGTCCGGCCCGCGTCGGCCGTTTGCCGGTGCTCTGCGCGATCACTTGCTGGGCGTTCGGATGCTCGATGGCGAAGGCCGCCTGCTGCGTTTCGGCGGGGAGGTAGTGAAGAACGTGGCGGGCTTCGATGTGGCTCGGCTGATGGCCGGCAGCCTGGGCATCCTGGGTCCCGTGCTGGAGGTCTCGCTGCGCGTGTTGCCGCGCCCGTCGGTGGAACTGAGTGCGGCCCTGCCAGCGACGCCAGCGCAGGCACTAAGCCTGATGCAGCGCCTGCCGACCGGGCCCGGCCTGCTCACCGCCGCCGCCTATTTGGAGGATCGTCTCTACCTGCGCAGTGCCGGCTCGCTGGCCTGCGTGCAGGCTTTCCTCGAACGCCAGGGCGGCCAGCTCATGGAGCCGGCCGCAGCGCGTGCTTTCTGGTCCGCCTTCAGCGATCAGACCCGTGCCTGCTTTGCGCAGCCGGCCGATGGCCAGCGGCTGTGGCGAATCTCGCTGCGTCCGGGCGCACCGGTCGTTCCGCCCGACCTCGCCACCACCTGTGCCATCGACTGGGCCGGCGCCTTGCGCTGGGCCTGGGCGCCAGCCAACGCTGCCGTTGGCATCATCGGATGGGCTCGCGCCCACGGCGGCCACGCCACCCTGTGGGCGCACGCCAGCGCCGAGGAGCGGCAGGGCGGCGTGTTCCAGGCGCTGCCGGCGCCGGTCATGCGCCTGCATCAGCGGCTCAAGCAGGTGTTCGATCCACGCGGCGTATTCAACGTCGGCCGCATGTATCCCCAATTCTGACCAAGGAGCCCGCCATGCGTGTCGAATTCGACCACAGGATGCAGGCCAGCACCGCCGCACCCGACGCCCGCCGCATCATCGAGTCCTGCGTCCATTGCGGGATCTGCACCTCGGTCTGTCCTACCTACGAATTGCTGGATCACGAACTCGACAGCCCGCGCGGCCGCATCTACCTGATCCGCGACATGCTGCAGGGAGCGCCGGTCACCACCCGCACCCGCGACCACCTGGATCGCTGCCTGACATGCCGCGCCTGCGAGACCGCCTGCCCCTCGGGTGTGGAGTACGGCCAACTGATCGATATCGGCCGCCAGGAGATCGAACGGCGCATTCCGCGTAGCCTGTCTGAACGCAGCAAACGCCGCTTGCTACGGCGCGCCCTGCAAAGTCCGCGCCTGCTGCAGTTCGCCCTGCGCGGTGCCTGGATGGTGCGTGCACTACTGCCAGCGCCTCTGCGCAAGCGTATCCCACTGCCGCCGCGGGCTTCTGACACTGCGGTGTGGCCGCCGGGGGCGCATGTACGTCGGGTACTGAGCCTGCGCGGCTGTGTGCAGGGCGTCCTGGCACCCGGCTACGACCTGGCGCTGGCGCGCATCCTCGACCGCTTCGGCGTGACACTGGTGGACGTCGCCGGCAGCGCCTGCTGTGGCGCAATCGACCAGCATCTGGGCGCGCCGCAGGCTGCGGCCCGAACCATGCGCCGCAATATCGATGCCTGGTGGCCGCACATCGAAGCCGGTGCCGAGGCCATCGTCCTCAGCTCCAGCGCCTGCGGCAACATGGTCGCGGACTATGCGCACCTGCTCAAGGACGATCCGCTGTACGCGGCCAAGGCGCAACGCGTCGGTGAACTGCTGCGCGATCCGGCCGAACTGGTCGCCAAGCTGTGGGAGCATGCCAGCCTGCCGCTGAGCGCGTTGCCGCCGGGGCGGGACAAGCTGGTCTTCCATCCGCCCTGTACCCAGCAACATGGCCTGCGCATCAAGGGGCGGGTCGAACTGTTACTGCAGCGGGCCGGCTATCAGCTCACCCCGCTGGCGGAGGGCCACCTGTGCTGCGGCTCGGCTGGCACCTATTCGCTGCTGCAGCCGGCCGTGGCGGGCCGTCTGCGGCAACGCAAGTTGTCCCATCTCCTGGCGGGCCGGCCGGTGGCCATCGCGTCGGCCAATGTCGGCTGCATCCTGTACCTGCAGCAAGAGAGCCCGGTGCCGGTGCGGCACTGGCTGGAGATACTGGCAGAGCGTCTGCTGGCGGGAGCGCAGGCATGAACGTAAAAAGCCTTGCTCCAGGCCTTGCGCGAGATTGTCGGTGAGCCGTGGCTACTGGCCGATGCCGAATCGGTGGCGCCCTACGAATGCGATGCCCTGTTCCACTTGCAGCAGCTACCGCTGGCCGTGGTGCTGCCCGCCGATGAGCAGCAGGTGGCGGCGCTGGTGGCCCTGTGCGTGCGCGAACGCGTGCCGCTGGTGCCGCGCGGCGCCGGCACCAGCCTGTCGGGTGGTGCCACGCCGGTGGCCGGCGGCATCGTGATGGCCCTCAACCGCCTCAAGCGCCTGGGTATCGACGCGTTGTCTCGGCAGGCCCTGGCGCAGCCGGGCGTGCGCAATATCGTGGTGTCGCAACAGGCGGCCGGTGCCGGGCTGTTCTTTGCCCCCGATCCTTCCAGCCAGGTGGCCTCCACCATCGGCGGCAATATCGCCGAAAACGCCGGCGGCGTGCACTGCGTGAAATACGGCCTGACCGTCCACAACCTGCTTGGCCTGCGCATGGTCAGCGGCGAGGGCGAGGTGCTTGCGCTGGGCGAGGGCAGCCTGGACCAGCCCGGACTGGACCTGCTGGCCCTGGCCTGCGGCTCCGAAGGCCTGCTGGGCCTGGTCACCGAAGCGCGCCTGCGCCTGCTGCCCAGCCCTCGGGCAGTGCGCGTGCTGCTGGGATTCTTCCCACGCATCGAAGCCAGCTGCGATGCGGTCTCGCGCATCATCGCCGAGGGTATCGTCCCGGCCGGACTGGAAATCATGGACCAGGCCTCCTTGCAGGCCGCGCACCGTTTCTCCCCGGCGCTGGGCCTGCGTGAAGACGCAGCTGCCGCCCTGCTGTGCGAACTGGATGGCGAACCCGAGGATATCGACGATGCCACCCGTCGCATCCGCTCCATCTTCCAGTCGCTGGCGGTGATGGAACTGCGGCAGGCCGACGACCCGGCCCAGCGCGCCCAGCTCTGGGCGGCCCGCAAGAACGTCCTGCCGGCCCTGTTGCGTAGCGCCAGCGATCTGTACGTCGCCGATTGCACCGTGCCACGCCGCGCCCTGAGCCGGGTGCTGAGCCGGGTCCTGCAGTTGTCGGCGCAACATGGCATCGCGGTGGCGCAGAGTTTCCACGCCGGTGACGGCAATCTGCATCCGGTGCTGTTCTATGACAGCGCCGTGGCCGGTGAGGAAGAACGCGCCCTGCGCCTGGCCGACGCCATTCTGCAGATGGTGCTGGCCGAAGGTGGCACCGTCAGCGGCGAGCATGGCATCGGCAGCGAAAAGCTGCATGGCATGTGCTGGCAGTTCTCGGCCGATGAGCTGGAGCTGTTCGCGCGCCTGCGGGCAGCCTTCGATCCCCATGGCCTCCTCAATCCCGGCAAGGCCATCCCCACCTTGCACCGTTGTGCCGAGTTCGGCGGCATGCATGTCGCGCGCGATGCGATGCCGTTCCCCGAGTTACCGCGCTTTTAATCACTGACCTTAGATGGGAGCAAACATGTCAGACCTGTTCGATAACCCCATGGGCCTGTGCGGCTTCGAATTCGTCGAATTCGCCTCGCCCCGTCCCGGCGTCCTGGAGCCGTTGTTCGTGAAGCTGGGCTTCACGGAAGTGGCGCGTCATCGTTCCAAGGATGTCTCGCTGTACCGCCAGGGCAGCATCAATTTCATCATCAATCGCGAGCCCGGCAGTCAGGCCGCCTACTTCGCCGCAGAGCACGGGCCATCGGCCTGCGGCCTGGCCTTCCGCGTGCGCGATGCCCACCTTGCCTACCGCCGCGCGCTGGAACTGGGCGCGCAGCCGATGGAGATCCCGACCGGCCCGATGGAATTGCGCCTGCCAGCTATTCGTGGCATCGGCGGGGCGCCGCTGTACCTGATCGATCGCTTCGAGGATGGCAAGTCCATCTATGACGTCGATTTCGAATTCCTGCCCGGCGTGGATCGCCATCCGCGCGGCCATGGTTTTTCGGTGGTGGACCACCTGACCCACAACGTCTATCGCGGACGCATGGCCTATTGGGCGGACTTCTACGGCAAGTTGTTCAATTTCCGGGAAATCCGTTACTTCGACATCCAGGGCGAATACACTGGCCTGACTTCCAAGGCCATGACCGCACCCGACGGCCTCATCCGCATCCCCCTCAACGAGGAAGCCCGCCAGGGCGGCGGCCAGATCGAGGAATTCCTGATGCAGTTCAACGGCGAGGGCATCCAGCACATCGCCCTGCTGACCGACAACCTGCTCGATGCCATCGACCAGTTGCAACTGGCCGGCATTCCCGTGCTGAGCGCACCCAACGAACGCTATTACGCGCAGCTGGAAGAGCGCCTGCCCGGCCATGGCCAGCCGGTTGACGCCCTGCAGGCGCGCGGCATCCTGCTGGACGGCACCACCGTGGGCGGTACGCCGCGTCTGCTGTTGCAGATCTTCTCGGAACCGCTGCTGGGGCCGGTGTTCTTCGAATTCATCGAACGCAGGGGGAATTACCGTGAAGGTTTCGGTGAGGGCAATTTCAAGGCCCTGTTCGAATCGCTGGAACGCGACCAGATCCAGCGCGGCGTGCTGGGCACCGAGCCGTAGCAGGAAAACGATATAAATAATTGATGACAGAGAGGCCGCGCGATGGAAGGCCATCGGCGCAGGACCTCCTCAACGACAGGAGACACAGATGACCACCCTAGCATCCACGCTGGACGGCGACGCCGCGACAGACTTCGAGAACCGTACTTATGCCAGGGTGACCTGGCGCCTGATTCCCTTCCTCTTCCTGTGCTACGTGGTGGCCTATCTGGACCGCGTCAATGTCGGCTTCGCCAAATTGCAGATGCTCAACAGCCTGCAATGGAGCGACAGCATCTATGGCCTGGGCGCAGGTCTGTTCTTCGTGGGCTATTTCCTGTTCGAGGTCCCCAGCAACCTGCTGCTGTACCGCTATGGCGCACGGCGCTGGATCGCCCGCATCATGATCAGCTGGGCCATCCTGTCGGGCCTGACGGCCTTCGTCACCACGCCGACCACGTTCTATGTCCTGCGCTTCCTGCTGGGCGTGGCCGAGGCCGGTTTCTTCCCCGGCATCATCCTGTACCTGACCTACTGGTATCCGGCGCATCGGCGTGGCAGGATCACGGCCCTCTTCATGACCGCCATTCCGATCTCGGGCGTGGTCGGTGGCCCGCTCTCGGGCTGGATCCTGGGCAGCTTCGGCAGTGCCGGCGGCTGGGCCGGCTGGCAATGGCTGTTCATGCTGGAAGCTTTGCCTTCTTTGCTGGTGGGCGTGATGGTCCTGTATTACCTGGATGACGGCATCGGCTCCGCGCGCTGGCTCGATGACCGGCAGAAGGCGCTGCTGCAGGACAATATCCGCACCGATGCCGCCGGCAAACAGGATCACTCTATCGGTGCGGCCTTTTCCAATGGCAAGGTATGGATCATGTGCGCGATTTACTTCACCTGCGCCATGGGCAACTATGGCATCAGCTTCTGGCTGCCCTCGCTGATCCAGGCGGCAGGCATCAAGAGCCTGCTGTCGGTGGGGCTGTTGTCGGCCATTCCCTTTGCTGTGGGGGCGATATCGATGGTCTTGTTCGCCCGCAGTGCTGATCGCCGGCTGGAACGCCGCTGGCACCTGGCCGTGGCGCTGCTGACAGGCGCCGTCGGCCTGAGCCTGAGCGCCCTGTTTGGCCAGCAGGCCTTCCTGGCGATTGCTGCGCTGTCATTCGCCTCGGCCGGCATCATGTCGCTGGCGCCGCTGTTCTGGAGCCTGCCGACCGCCTTCCTGGGCGGCGCGGCGGCCGCCACCGGTATCGCGCTGATCAATTCGGTGGCCAACCTGGCCGGCTTTGTCAGCCCCTTCCTGATCGGCTGGATCAAGGACCAGACCCACAGCACCGCCATCGGCCTGTACCTGCTGTCGGGTGTGCTGGTGGCCGGGGCGGCGCTGGTCATCGGTGCGGTGCCGGCTAGGCTGGTGAACCGTTAGCAAGGCTCGCCCGCTGCAGGGCGTTTCTGTTCAGGGCGCCCGATCCTCCACCGGCTTCGCCGTCTTTCTGATCTTCGCCACATCGGCCGCCGACACCGTACCACCGCGATTGCCCCAGGCGGTCTGGATGTACGAGGTCACCTCTGCAACCTGCTGGTCATTGAGCAACTGCGCGTAGGGCGCCATCACCAGTCCGCCCTTGACCGAATCGGTCGCTGGCTGGCGTCCGCCCTGCAGGATGATGCGGATGGCCGAGGTGGCATCGCCCGTCTGCAGCACCGGATTGCCCGCCAGTGCCGGGAAAGCCTTGCCGTAACCCGTGCCGTTGCTACGGTGGCAGGCAGCGCAGCGATCCAGGTAGAGCGCCGCACCCGGCGTCTGCGGGCGGCCCTCGTAGGCGGCCGTGGCGCTCACTTCGTCGTAGCGATAGGGCGCCGCATCGTTGCGCGGCGACAGACTCAACAGGTAGCGCGAGATGGCATTGAGATCGGCCTCGCTCAGGTATTGCATGGAATGCTCGACCACGTCATTCATGGCCCCGAAGGAGGCTGTGAATTGGTTGCGTCCGGTGCGCAGGAACTCCACCAGATCGGCCTGGCTCCAGCCAGCGATGCCGCCACCATGCTCGTTGCGCAGCGACGGCACGCTCCAGCCATCCACCACCTGGCCACCGGAGAGGTAGAGACGGCTGCTGTCGTCACGCAGCGATTTTTCCTGCAGCGTGGTCGAGCGCGGCGTATGGCAGCTGCCGCAATGTCCCAGTCCCTCCACCAGATAGGCGCCCCGTGCCAGTTCCTGATCGCCGCCGGCCGGTGCTGCATAAGGCGTCGGCGTCGGCGCAAACAGCTTGCGCCAGATCGACAGCGGCCAGCGCATCGACAGCGGCCACGGGATGTCATTGGCGCGATTGGCCTGGGCAGACGGCGGCACGGCTTTGGTGAAGTAGGCATAGAGCGCCTGCATGTCCTCCTCGCTCAGGCGCGAATAGGACGGGTAGGGCATGGCCGGGTAGACCGTATAGCCAGCCCGGGTGACGCCGGTGCGCATGAGGCGCGCAAAGTCCTCGTAGCTCCAGTCGCCGATGCCGTGTTCCTTGTCCGGCGTGATGTTGGTCGAGTAGATCGCGCCTAGCGGAGACGCCAGCGCCAGTCCGCCCGCAAAGGGTGCACCGCCCTTGCTGGTATGGCAGGCCACACAATCGCCGGCCCGCGCCAGGTAGGCACCCCGCAGCAGCAACTGGTCGTCCGCACTGGGGCTGCCCTTGGCGGCAATGCGTTGCGACAGCGCGGCATCGGCCGGCGGTACCGCGAAGGGCTGCAAGGGCGCCGTTTCGCGATTCAACAGCCGCCCGCCCATCGGCGGCTTGGGCGGCGCCGCAACGGTCAGCGAATCATGGGCATACGCCAGGTTGTAAGCGGCTGCCGCGGCCAGCATGGCCGCGCCCAGTGCCAGGGAGGAGGTCAGGATCAGTCGTTTCATCATCACTCCCGTGCTTACGCGCTGACCAGCGGACGCGGATCCTTGAGGTATTGCTCGCGGATGGCGCGGGCCGACCAGTAGGTCAGCGCCACCGCCGCCCCGGTCGGGTTATAGCCGATGCCCTGAGCGAATACGCCCGAGCCCACCGCAAACACGTTGTGTACGTCCCAGCTCTGCAGGTAGCGGTTCACCACGCTGGTGGAGGGGTCATTGCCCATGGCCACGCCTCCGGCCCAGTGCGTGGTCTGGTAGCTGCGCAGGTCCGGCGCCGCGCCGAAATCCTTGACCGTGACCTTGATCTCGCGCGCCTTCAGTTCATGCGCGATCTTGACCGCCTGATCAGTGACATAGCGGCTCATGCGGATGTCGTTGTCCTTCCAGTCGAAGGTAAAACGCAGCAGCGGCTGGCCAAAGGCGTCCTTGTAGTTCGGATCGAGATCGACATAGACGTCCCGATACACCATGTTGGCGCCATGCACGTCGAAGGACATGGTGTTCAGATAGCTGTCCTTGACCGCCTGCTTCCAGGCGCGCCCCCACTTGGGTGTACCGGGCGGCACGGCAATCCCCGAGATCGGCTTGGCCCCGGCCGGATTGCTCCAGATCGGGGAACCGCCCACGAAGCCCAGCGGCCCGTGGTCCATGTGGTCGCCATTGAAGTCATCCACCGCCACCCCGTTGCCACCGGCGCCGATGAAGCCATTGATGTTCTTGCCCGGCGCGAAGAAGGCATTGATGGTGGACATCATCTGGAAGGCGATATTGCGGCCCACCACACCGGTATTGGAAACCGGGTCATACGGCTTGCCGATGCCCGAGAGCAGGAACAGCCGCGCATTGTTGTAGGCGAAGGTACTGGCCACGACGATATTGGCTGGCTGGAACACGGTGTCGCCGTTGGCATCGATGTAGGTCACGCCGGTGGCCTTCTTGCGGGTGCTGTCGAGTTCGATGCGCAACACATTGCACTGGCTGCGCAGTTCGAACAGCTTGCTCTGGCGCAGCGCCGGCATGATGTTGACGTTGGGCGAGGCCTTCGAATAGTTGTAGCAGGCATAGCCCGAGCAATAGCCGCAGAAGGTGCAGGGCCCCATCTGGCAACCATACTGGTTCACATAGGGTGCCGAGGCATTGGCCGAGGGCAGCGTAAAGGGATGGAAGCCCGCCTGCTGCGCCGCCTTGCGAAACAGCGCCGCCTGGTATTGCTCCTTCTGCGCCGGCAGCGGGAAGGCGTCGGAGCGGTCGGCCTCGAAGGGGTTGCCACCATTGTCCACTACGCGACCCTTGACCCGATAGGCGGTGCCGGAAGTCCCCATCATCTTTTCGGCGAAGTCGAAATACGGTTCCAGTTCTTCGTAGCTCACCCCCCAGTCCTGCAGGTTCATATCCTTGGGGATGAAGTTCTTGCCGTAGCGTTCTTCGTAATGGCTGCGCATGCGCAGTTCTTCCGGCAGGATGCGCCAGTGGCAGCCCGACCAGTGCAAGCCAGCACCGCCCACACCTTCGCCCGGCTTGAACATGGCGATCTGGCGATAGGGGATGGCGCTGTCGCCCATCTTGCGGCGGAAGGTGAAGGAGGATTTGTTGAGGTTCTGGAACAGCTTGAAGCGCTGCTGGTAGTCCAGCTCATTGATGGTCTTGGGGTAGGCGCCATCGGGATAGGTATCGCGATAGACACCACGTTCCAGCGCCACCACGCTTTGACCGGCCTCGGTCATTTCCTTGGCCATGATGGCCCCGGTCCAGCCGAAGCCGACGATGACGACGTCGACTGCTTTCATGTTCTTGTTGGCCATGTGCTTGTGCTTCCTGGGGAAGGGGAAGAGGAAAGAAGTAAAGGGCAGGGGCAGGGACGCCCGCGCCATCAGCCGCGCGAGATTGGCGGCAGCGGATAGGTACGGCCGTACTGGTCCACCCAGTCGTAGTAGTCGGCGCGGGCACCGGGGAAGCCGATCATCTTCCATGCGGCCATGCCCTTGTTGCCGCCATCGACGGGGTCGCAGAAATAGCCTTCGTGCACGTTCTGCAGCAACTGGTTGAACAAGGCCGCAGGGGGAATGCTGGCCATCTTCACATTGCCCTTCTCGAACTCGCCCATCATCTTTTCGCGCTGCTGCTGGTTCAGCCCGACGTAGCCCTGGCCGTACTGCTGCTTGATGGCGGCGTCGAACTCGGCCAGGCCCTTCTTGTACAGTTCACGCGGCGGGTAGGGCAGCTGGTAACCGAACTCGGCCGGCGCATCCGGCGTGAACGGCCCCTGCATGTACCACAGCTGTCCGTGGCCGTAGGGCGTGTTCATCTGGGCATCGATGAATTCGGGTACGCCCGCCTCCAGCGCACCCGGGCCGTTTTCATCGGCCGGGATGAGCACCTCGGCCAGGGCGCTGAGCAGGGCGAATTCGTCCTGATTGAAGAAGCTGGGTTTGTAGGGCGTGCTGTCGCCGGGCTTGGCGGACTGACCCTGGGCAGCCACGGTGAGGCTGCCGGTGGTCACCGCCAGCGCGGCAGCCGGCGCGGCAGTCAGGGCGCCGCGCAGGAAGTGGCGGCGATTGGCGGAGATACTTATTTTTTTCATGGCGCGTTTCCGTGTGGGAAATCCAGGCCGCAGCAGGGTAGTCGCCGTGCATAAGGCTGAGCCATGATGCGCGCTCGCGCGCACGGAGGGGATCAGTGAATCTGTGCTTTTGGTGTCGGAAAAGTCTGACATCGCGGCGCCGTGTTCGCACCGCGATGTCCGCATGTCCCGCTGCTCAGGCGTCCGGCAGGATCTCGGTCAGCGAGAGGATGGCCTGGGCCACTTCGGCGATACGGCGGTTCTGGTTCATCGCATGCTTGCGCAGCAGGCGATAGGCGTTTTCTTCGTTGAGCCCCTGCTTCATCATCAGCACGCCCTTGGCGCGTTCGATGAGCTTGCGTTCTTCCAGGCTCTCGCGCACGGTGGCCAGTTCCTGGGTCAGGTTCTGCAGCCGTTCGGATTGCGCCCGCAGCAGATCGACGATGGATTGTGTCAGGTGCGGCCCGACCCCGGCATCCATGGGGCCGCCGCTCAGGTGCCCGCCATCCAGGCTGGAGGAGAAGGTCGCCAGGGGGGCCAGCGGATCGAGCGCCTCTTCCTGGCTGAACCACTGGCCCTGATCGTCCAGCTCCTTCTGCAGTTCGATGATCTTGGCGCGGCATTGCGCCTGCACGTATTGCGCCAGGTGGATCTCGACCTGATGCAGACCATCGATGCGGGTGGAGCAGCACTGGTACCAGGCATCGGCCATATCGGAATCCAGCGGCCGCTCGTGCGAGGTCAGCAGCTTGCGGCGCAGTCGCTCCAGCTCGGCCAGCGGCAGCGTGGCCTGCATTGCCGTCCACTCATTGCGGAAACCCTCGGCGAAGGACTCGAAACGGCGCAGCGCCTGCTCCTGCATCTCGATCTGGTATTCGATGCTCTGTTCCTGCTCGCGCGTGATCTTGCCCATGGCAAAGGCCGCGGCGCCGCCGGCGCGTTCGCGGCCGGCGAATTCCTTGCCCTGCATCAGGTTGAACAGCGCCACCAGCAGGCGTGAGATCTGCGGATCGACTGCTACATCGGCGGCCTCGAACACCAGCGCCAGCAGCGCCCCCACCAGCGTCTTGAAACGTTCGTAGCTGGCAGCCGGCGAGCAGGCCAGGGCCGCCACGTCGGCGCGCAGGCGCGGCAGGCCGTCCAGGGCGTGCAAGGCGAAGGCGATGCGGGTGTAGAGGCGGGCACCGTTGGAAAGTGCGTTGTCATGTTCGGTCGCCTCCAGCCAGGAGGCAAATTCCTGCTGCGCCACCTCGCTGGCAGCCACGCGCTCGCGCCACACCAGGGCATCACGCTCACCGCGCGAGCCCAGGTAGATATTGGAAATGCCACGTTCCTGCTGCAGGCAGTGGATCAGTTTTCCCACCGTCAGCACCAGCTGGCAGGTGCGGGCGAGGCGTTGCAGTTCTTCCACTTCGCAGCGGCGGGCAGTGATCAGGTAGTTGAGGACGTTGCTCATGGGCGCAGGAAAGGGAGGGAGCGGGCAGCTGCCAGGGCAAGCAATATTCATGCAATGCCCGGCGCTGCCGCGATTGTAAAGGATCGCTCCGCTGCCTGAAACCCCGGGGCGGGCCGGCGACCTTGGACCCCGGTCTGCCCCGCCCGTACCCGACTACATGTCGCTGACCAGCACGGCACGGCTGGCGTCGGCCGGTGCCGCGCCTTCCATCACGATCAGTTTCAGCGGGCCGGACTGGGACGATTGCGCGCCCGGTTCGGCCAGGCGGCGCGCCGGACCGATGGCCGTGCCGTTGGACATGCCCTTGGCATCGGTCACGAAGCTGGCCACCGGCGCACTCTGACCACTCAGGTAGACGTTGTAGTTGGTCTGCGGCTTGAGCTTGAAGAGCGACACCTCCAGGGCATCGACCACGCCCAGGTTGCGCGACACCACGAAGCCCTTGGCTTCCGGCGCCGTCACGGGTTTCAGGCGGATATTGAGCGGTTCGGCATTGGCCAGCGGCGCCAGGTTCTGCTTGCCATCACCCTCGCCGACCACGTTGGAGAGGAAGATCAGGGCCTGCGGCGCCTGCCCACCGGCGACGTGGGCGATCACTTTGTTCTGCGCCGGATCGATCACCTCCATGCCGTCACCGTTTTCCAGGCCCACATAGACCCGGCTGCTGTCGTCGGAACTCCAGATGCCATGCGGCAGCGCGCCGGTCGGGATGGTCGCCAGCAGCTGCGCCTGGGCATCGGTGCTGTAGACCTTGACCACGTTCTCGCCACCCACCGTGACATAGGCCAGCACCTGGCCGTTGACCGTGGCAAAGGCCAGGTGATTGGTGATGAAGCCGGTATCGATGACGCCGGTCACCTTCAGGGTGCGGGTGTCGATGCGGGTCACCTTGCCCACGTCCTTGTGGGTCATCCACAGTTCCTTGTGGTCGGGCGTAAATTGCAGGAAGGGCGAGAAGGGGCTCACCACGTCGATCTTCTTGATCACCGTATGCGACTTCACGTCGATCACATCCACCTGCGGCGTGAAGCTCGATACCGAGAAGGCCAGCTTGTTGTCCGGCAGGAACTGCACCATGCCGGGACCGACGGCGGTCTGGATGCGGCGGGTTTCCTTGAAGGTCTGCGGGTCGATGACGGAGATGTAGTCCTCGCCGCGCACCACCACCCAGACTTCCTTGCCGTCAGCGGTAAAGAAGCCCTCGTGCGGCGAGCGGCCGACGTAGGTCACGCCCTTGACGGCATTGGTGGCGGTATCGATGAAGGTGACCGAGTTGGACCCGTTGGAGATCACCACCAGGGTCTTGTGGTCCGGCGAGAAGCCCATGCCGTGCACGTTGATCTGGCCGCGATACAGGGGCGAGAGCACGTCCGGACGCGGATTGCCCAGGCGGATCTGGCCCACCAGCGTATTGTCGGCAGGATTGAAGACCGACACTGTATTGCTGTTCTGGTCGGCCGTGTACACCCGGTCATGGGCGGTGGGCAGGGCCATGGCTGAGCAGGACAGCAAGGACAGCAGCGAAATGGTGAGGGTGGAAAGTGCGAGTCTGGATGATTTCATGGCGTTGGCGCGGTGGTTGGAAAAGCGGGGGAGGCACAGTGATGGCGGGCTTAGGGCGCGCTGGAGGGGTAGCCGTGGCGCTTGAGCCAGGCCTGCATCACCTGGATCTCGTTCTGCTGTTCGGCCACGATGCCCAGTGCCAGATTGCGTATCTCCGGGTCCTGGCTGTACAACAGCACGGCACGCGCCATGTCGACGGCACCCTGGTGATGGGGCAGCATCATGCTCACGAAATCGTGGTCAGGTTGACCGTTCATGGGCGCGTGCTGCATGCCGTAGTCCATCACGGCCATGGCATCGTCATTCAGTGTGGAAAAGGGTTTGGCGCTGCTGGCCACGAAGACGGGGGGCGTTGCCGTGGTGAGTGGTGCCGGGCTGTCATGAGCCATACCATGCATGGCCCCCATGTCATGGGCCGGTGCGGTGGCCGCGAACGCAGCCAGGGAACATGCCAGCGAAGCCGCCAGCATCAGGCGCCAGCCCCGGGCCGACCGGCCGTGCGTTGTCGATACTGCCTTCATGCTATCTCCTGGAGGTGATGAGTACGGGCAGTCTAGGCAGCGCACGGCGTCGTCGGCATGACAATCGAATGACAAATCTGTCACCCGCTCATGCCCAACGACGGCAAGGAGGATAGGCTCAACCGTCGGTGGAACGGCTCAGCGCTTCATGGGTCTGGATTTCCTGCTCCAGCGCGACCAGGCCGGCGCGCACCAGTTGCAGCGCATCGCTGCCCAGCAGCAGATGGGCCGGTGGCTGCGGCATGGCGATCAGGGCCAGCATCGCCTGTGCTGCCTTCGCCGGGTCCCCCAATTGCTTGCCGTGCTTGTCTTCGCGGGCCTTGCGGACCGGATCGAAGAGGGCGTCATAGTCGCTGATGGTGCGCGGCGAGCGCGCCATCGACCGACCCGCCCAATCGGTGCGGAACGAGCCCGGCGCCACTGCCGTGACGGCGATGCCCAGTGGCTTGAGCTCCTGGCCCAGAGAGGCCGAGATACCCTCCAGCGCGAACTTGCTGCCGCAGTAATAGCTGATCCCCGGCATGGTGATATGCCCGCCCATGGAAGTGATGTTGATGAGGTGACCGCGCCGCCGGGCGCGCATGAAGGGTAGCACCGCCTTCATCATCGCCACCGCGCCGAAGACATTGACCTCGAACTGGCGGCGCATCTCCGCCAGCGGCGATTCTTCCATCACGCCTTCATGCCCATAGCCGGCATTGTTGACCAGCACGTCGATGCCACCGGTCTGCGCTTCGGCTGCGCTGACCATGGGCGCGATAGCGTCGGTATCGGTGACGTCCAGTACGTGACCCCAGGCGCGGCCCGGCGCCAGGGCCTCGAAGTCGGCCACCGCCTGTGCGTGGCGTGCGGTACCGACCACGCGGTGGCCGGCGTCCAGCGCCGCCACGGCCAGCGCCCGGCCGAAGCCGCTGCTGATGCCGGTGATGAGCAAGGTTTTCTGCAGGGACATCATGCTTCTCCAGTTGAAGTAGGGGAGTGCATAATAGTCAGCCATCACCGAATCATTAAGTCGTAATCACCTGTTTTTATTGCCTGAAACTATGAAACGCGAGATTGCCGTGCGTACCGCCAAGCCCACCCTGCAAGCCCCTGTACAGCAGCGCATCATCCAATTGCTGCAGGACATGGCGCCCACCGAGGGCTATCACCTCACGCCCATGGAGAGCGTGCGTGTACTGCGCGCCGATGGCCCGCTGGCGCGCACGCCGGTGCTCTACGACCCGGGCATCGTGATCGTCTGCCAGGGGCGCAAGCGTGGTTATTTTGGTGGGGAGCTGTATCTCTACGACGAGCAGCACTACCTGGCGGTCTCGGTACCGGTACCTTTCACCATGGAGACCGATGCCACGCCGCGACGTCCCTTGCTGGCCCTGTACCTGCACCTGGATTTCACCCTGGCTGCCGAGCTGGCGCTGCAGATCGACCGCCAGGGCGCCCCCGCCGTGCAGACCGCGCGCAGCATGATGTCCTCACCCATGGAGCCAGCCTTGCAGGGCAGCCTGCTGCGTTTTCTGGAAGCGATGGCGCAACCGCAGGAGGCCGCCATCCTCGGTACCGCGCTGCTGCGCGAAATCTACTATCGGGTGCTCACCGGCGCCCAGGGCGAGGCGCTACGCAATGCCCTGGCCATGCGCGGCCATTTCGGCAAGATCGGGCGCGTGCTGCGGCGTATCCACACCGACTATGCGCAGGACCTGGACGTGATGCAGCTGGCAGCCGAGGCCGGCATGAGCGCGCCCAGTTTCTACGTGCACTTCAAGGACATCACCCAGGCCTCGCCGATGCAGTACCTGAAGTCGATCCGCCTGCATCAGGCGCGTCTGCTGATGGTGCGCGAAGAGATGACGGCCGAGGCGGCCGCCCATGCGGTGGGTTATGTCAGCACCAGCCAGTTCAGCCGCGAGTTCAAGCGCCTCTTCGGCGCCACCCCGGTGGCCGAATGCCGACGACTGCGCGAGAGCTTTGCCCTGCCGCCCGGCTTTGCGGATGCGCAGTTCGTGTCCTCGCATTGAGCCCTCGGGCCGCAGCGTTCAGCGGGCGATATACCACTCGTAACGGTGGTTCCATGCCACGAACAGGTTCATGACGATGGCCCCCACCAGGGAATAGAGCACGCGGTCGGCCGGCATGAAGCAGGCCGCCGTGGCGAACAGCACCAGGTCGAAGCCCATCAGCAGCCAGCCGGCCTTGAAACCGGTGCGCTCCTGCAGGTAGCTGGCCAGGATGCTCATGCCGCCGCAACTGGCCTGGTGGCGGAACAGGCCGATCAGCCCGATGCCCACGCACAGACCCGCCAGCACGGCACCCACCAGCGGATCGAGGTGGCTGTAGCTGATGTAGTTACCGGCGATATTGGTCAGCACCGACACGGCGGTCACCGCCGCCAGCGTGCGCCAGGTGAAGGCCGCACCCATGCGCAGGGCCGCCAGCAGGTAGAAGGGCAGGTTGATCAGCGCAAAGGCCGTACCGAAGCTGACCCCGGTGGCATAGCTGACCAGGAAGGCCACACCGGCCACCTGGCCGATGATGAGCCCGAGACTGTGCAGCATGGACATGCCGAAGGCGATCATCACCACCCCGAACAGCTGGCCCTGCAGGTTGTCGATCCAGTTATGGCGTACCTGGGGAAGCGCTGCAGTGCGCTCGCGCGGGCGGGGCAAGGACGAGGAAGACGAGGAAGAAGCGGGTGCCACGGAGGCAGGGGAGGCAGACGAAGAGCCGGCAGTAGAGGTCGTCATGGCAATACCAATCATCAATCGTGGATAACGAACGCGTTACGGCAATGGACAGGCCAGCGGGTAAGCCGGCACCACCATTGCATTTGCGACTGCCTTCTGTCGTCGACAGTCGCCGCAGGGGCGCATGGTAATTGATTTGTTGCGACGCAGCGACTACTGGATGCGGCCGCGCTGCGTCCTCGCAACATTTCCCATCTAGCAGGAAATATGCCAGGGGGTCCGAGGGATGAGCACCGGAATGTCGCCTCCGGCTAGAATCCCGTCATGGACATTCTTTCTCCCACGCCCGCCCAGGAATGGATCAGGCTGCAGCGCGACGAGGACAGCGGCATCGAGAGCATCGGTGCCCATTTCTCCGGCCATGCCTACGATCCGCACGACCATGACGAGATGCTGGTCGGCGTGACCCTGCAGGGCGTGCAGCGCTTCCGCTGCGGCACCGCCTTGCACGTCAGCACCCCCGGCAAGTCCATCCTGATCGAACCCGGTGCCCTGCACGACGGTCACGCGCCCCATGAGAGCGGCTTTACCTACGCCATGCTCTACCTGCCTACGCCCTGGCTGGACAGGATGACCGACCACCTGCGCCTGCCCGCGATGACCCGCTTCGCTACCTTCCGCCAGACCCTGCACGACGACGCCCAGCTCGCCGGGGCCATCCACCGGGCCTTCCTGGCCTTGCACCAGCGCGAGGGCAAACTGGCCCGCGACCTGGCCCTGGACCGCATGCTGGTCTTGCTCTCCGGCCAGTTCGACGAGAGTGTGGCGGGAAGCAACGAGCCACCTTCCCCGGCCCTGCAACGGGTGCGCGATCTGATGCATGCACATTTTTCAGAGGATCTGGGCCTGGAAGACCTGGTCGCCTGTTCCGGCATGGACCGGTTCCGCCTGAGTCGCCAGTTCAGTCGGGCCTTCGGGCGCACCCCGCATGCCTATCTGGTGCAATTGCGCCTGCGCCTGGCGCGCAGCCTGCTGGCGGCCGGCCATGATCCGGCCCAGGTCGCGGCCGACGCCGGCTTTGCCGACCAGAGCCATCTGGGCCGCTGGTTCCGGCGCGCCTACCGCATCACCCCGGCCGCCTACCGGCGCGTCTGCACAAATGTTCTAGAGTGAAGCGCGGCGGCTTCCTAAGATGGAAGGCTCTGAATCCTGATCGGGAAGACCGCATGTTCGATACCAAAATCGCCATCCTGGTGCGCAATGACCTGCCCATGTGGCAACGCCTGAACGTCACCGCATTCCTTGCCACCGGCATCGTCGCCGCCGCGCCGCAAGCCCTGGGCACGCCCTATGTCGATGCCGCCGGGAAAAGCTACACCGCCCTGTGCGGCCAACCCATCCTGATCTTCGAGGCCGACCTGCAGGGGCTGCAGGCGGCCCATCGCATCGGCCTGGAACGTGAACTGATCGTCGCCCCCTATGTGCAGGCGATGTTTTCCACCGGCCATGACGACGCCAATCGCCAGGTCTTTCTGGCGGAAGACCCGGCATCCATGAACCTGGTGGGACTGGCCCTGCGCGGCGGCAAGAAGGCGGTGGACAAGGCCACCAAGGGACTGGCGCTGCATCCCTGAAGGAAGGCCAGAGCGGAGGAGGGGAGAGGGCTGGGCAGGCTGGATGGCGACGGCCGCTCAGACCGGTCGCGTCATTCCAGTTCCTTCAACTTCTGGTGCAGCACCTCCACCCGCTGCAGGTGGCCATTGCCGCGTTCGCGCAGCCGTTCGGCCGTCAGCGAACAGATCAGGTTGACCATCGCGGAGACGGCCACCACGCTGTCGAACAGCATCATGCCGTCGGTATGGCAGCGGATCACCCAGTCGGCGCGTCGGGCCGGCTTGCCGGCGATCACATCGGACACGTACAGGGTCTTCACGCCGGCCTCGGCCAAGGCTTCCATCGCCAGGGAGATCGCCGGCACCCGGCGTCGCAGACCGATCACGATCGCCATGTCGCGCTCGCCCAGGTCACCCAGGTACTCGGCCAGCGTATCTCCTGGCGCCGGCAGCACCAGCACATTGCTGCGCACCTGGATCAGCTCGCGCCGGATCATCTGCGCAATCGTATGGCTGTGACGATAGCCGATGATCGCCACGCGCTGTGCATTGGCAATGCCATTGACCGCATCGGTCAGGACCTGCGGGTCCAGCGAGCGGTAGGTATTGGCCAGGTTGGCGACCTCATGGTTCAGGTGCGCCTCGATGGTGGCACCGAGCCCGCTTCGGGCTTCCTTCTCTCCGCGCTTCTGCAGATACAGGGGCGACCCGCCCATCAGCGCCGCCCGCGCGTCTTCCCGGGCATCGTCATAGGACGCATAGCCAAGTTTCTGGAAAAAGCGGGTGGCCGTGGCCTTGGACACCTGCGCGCTTTCGGCCAGCTCCGTGGCCGTCTGCATGGCCAACTGACCCGGTGCGCTGAGGATGATGTCGGCCAGCCGCTGGTCGATTCCCGAAAGCTGTTCGTACTGCGCCGCGATGCGGCTTTCGATGGAGGCCGAAGCCTTGTTCTTCTTGGTCGGAATGCTTGCCATGGTTGTCTGGACGGCCTGGTCTGGGATGCTGCGCGATGGTGCAAGAATCATTCCAGTGCAGCGCGGCGCACCTGTCTTGTGCGGGGCGGCGCTGCCCTGGAACGAGAGGCATTGTACGTCGTCGGCGTCGTCGTGAAACAGATATTTCAGATTTAACCTGATTGTATCTGGTGTTTCACGGCATTCCTCGCAGGAAACTGGTGTTTCAGGATGGATTGGCATGAAACATGCATTGCATGATCGTGCTTGCCCGGATCGCCTGTGCGATCCCATCGTCCCTCAACCACCAGGAGCCGCCCATGTCCGCACCACGTCTGTCCCGCTATCTGCTTTCCGCACTGCTGTTCTGCAGCGTCGCCGCCCATGCCGACACGCTGGACGACATCAGGAGCCGCGGCAAGATGATCGTCGCCATCGATCCGACCTTCGCGCCCTATGAATACACCGATGCCTCCAACGCCATCGTGGGCTACCACCCGGCCGTGCTGGCGGCGGTGGCCAAGAGCCTGGGCGTGAAGATCGAATACCAGCGCATGGCCTTCAGCGGCATCATTCCCGGCCTGTTGTCAGGTTCCTTCGACATGGAAGGCTCGGCACTGAACGTGACGGCCGAACGCGCCAAGCGCATCGCCTACGTGGTACCGACCGGCAAGACCGTCAACGGCCCTCTGGTGCGCGATGACTTCACCAGGATTCCCGCCAATCCCACCCCCGAATCGCTGGCCGGCCTGACCGGCGCGGTCAAGACCGGCAGCGCGCCCGAGGGCATCCTCAAGCAGTTCAACGACACGCTCAAGGCCAAGGGGCTGGCGCCGATCACCCTGCTCAGCGTCGATAGCGTCGACCAGACCGTGGCCGCCCTCATGACCCGTCGCGCCGACTTCGTCTTCGATGACCTGACCGTGCTGGCCGACGTCATCAAGCAGCACCCCGGCAAGATGAAGATCACCGGCGAACTGGGCCCCTCGCAGTGGATCGCCCTGGCCACCCGCCCCGAAGACAAGCGCCTGAACAAGGCCGTCAGTGACCAGATCCTGGCCATGAAGAAAAGTGGCGAACTGGCCCGCCTGCAGCAGCAATACCTGGGCGTCACCTTCGCCACGCCCGATGCCGATTTCATCCCCGCCAAATAAGCGCCCAATACGACCTGCCAGCATGTGTAACCACACCCACTCCCTGACCGTCCCCGCCGGTCATGGCCGGACCTTTGAAGTCAAGGCCGGCCAGTTCCTCACGATCACCGATGTCGAGGGTCAGCAGGCGGCCGATTTCGTGGCCGTCGTCGCCGGCGACAAGAGCGAGAAACTCTCGCCCACGCATACACGCCGCAGACTGCAGTCGATCTTCTTCGACGTCGGTGACCACCTGTATTCCTCGCTGGACCGGCCGCTGCTACGCGTGGTGGCCGACACCGTCGGCGTGCATGATGCCAACGTCCCGGCCTGCGACGATACCCGCTTCACGGTCGACTTCAACGTGATCGGCCACCGCAATTGCCTGGACAACATGCACGAAGGCCTGGCGCTGCACGGCCTGTCCAAGTTCGACGTGCCGGAGCCCTTCAATCTGTTCCAGAACGGCCCGGTTACCCCGGACCGCCGCATGCAGGTCACCGACCCGACCAGCAAACCGGGGGATCACATCACCTTCGAGGTGCTGGAAGACCTGCTCTGCGCCGTCTCGTCCTGCCCGCAGGACATCATTCCCGGCAACGGCCTGCGGGTCACCGATATCGCCATCTCCATCCATGACGCCGATCCGCACCGCCGTGCCGGGGCGTCCACCGACTGACTACCATGCTGCTGCTCAAAGAAACCCCGCCCCGTCAGCCCCTGCCACCCACGCGCCTGGTGGTGCCGGCCGGCGAAAGCCGCGCCATCGACGTCAAGGCCGGCCAGATCCTGCGCATCGAAGCGCGCGAGGACGGCGCCACCGCCATGCTGTTCGCCTTCGACCGCGCCCAGCCTGACATCTTCATGTCGGTGCACCATACCCGCGTCTTCAGCAATTCCTATGTCCTGCAGGCGGGCATGCGCATCGTCAGCAACCGACGCCGCGCGCTGATGGTGCTGGGCAAGGACAGCGTCGGCACGCACGACCTGCTCATGCCGGCTTCCACCACCGACTGGCTGGCCGCCAACGGCTATGCCGGCCAGACCGGCTGCGTGGAGTCGGTCTCGGCCGTCATCCAGGAGCAGGGTCTGACGCCGCCGCGCCTGCCGGACCCGATCAATCTCTTCATGCATGTCGACCTGGACCAGCAGGGCCGTATCATTCCCTTGCCCAGTCGCACCCGGGCCGGCGACTTCATCGCCTGCCGGGTGGTGGCCGACATGGTCTTCGTGGTCTCGGCCTGTTGCACCGGCGTGCCCGGCAACGACCGCCCGGGGGCGCTGGAAGTGGCCACCGCCGAAGAACTGAACGCCCTGTAGGCAACGGAGAGCGCGCATGTGGTTTAGCCCCCAGGTGATCCAGAGTTTTCCCGCGCTGTTCGACGGCTGGATGATGACGGTCTCGCTCACCGTGCTGGGTGCCATCGGCAGTCTGGCCTGGGGCCACCTGGCGCTGGCCCTGCAACTGGCGCCGCTGGCCCCGCTGCGCTGGCTGGTGCGG
Organism: Herbaspirillum frisingense GSF30; assembly: GCF_000300975.2. GTDB lineage: Bacteria > Pseudomonadota > Gammaproteobacteria > Burkholderiales > Burkholderiaceae_D > Herbaspirillum > Herbaspirillum frisingense. The sequence continues at coordinate 44,071 of NZ_AEEC02000033.1, forward strand.
CTCTACATCAGTTTCATGCGCGGCACGCCCGCGCTGGTGCAGTTGTTCCTGGTGTTCTTCTCCCTGCCGCTGATCGGGCTGGGCGGTCATCCGCTGCTGGCGGCGGCATTGACGCTGGGCCTCAACAGCGGCGCCTACACCGCTGAAATCCTGCGCGGCAACCTGCGTGTCGTCCCGCGTGGCCAGATCGAGGCCGCCACCGCGCTGGGCATGGCGCCCTGGCGCATCGCCACGGGCATCGTGATGCCGCAGGTGCTCAAGGCCAGCATCCCGGCGCTGGTCAATGAATTCACGATCCTGCTCAAGACCACGCCGCTGGCCTCGGTGGTGGCCGTGACCGAGCTGACCTATGCCGGGCAGATGGTGATTGCGCGCACCTATACCTCGTCCCAGATCATGCTGATCGTGAGCATCGGCTATCTCGCCGTCGTGCTGCCGGTCCTGGCGCTGGGCAAGCACCTGAGCCGGGTGCCGCGGTCCGGTCAGACCCGACTGACCAGCCCGGCCACCCCGGCCACTCCGGGGAGAAGCTGACATGGCCTTCGATCCCGGCATCCTGCGCCCGCACGTCCCGGCCCTGCTGGCAGGTCTGGTGGACACTTTCTGGCTGTGCGCAAGCAGTGCCGTGCTGGCCTGCCTGCTGGGCATGGTGCTGGTGGTATTGCGACGCATGGGGCCGCGGCCGCTGGCCGTGCTCATCGACGCCTATATCGCCGTCACCCTGGCCTTGCCCCTGCTGGTGCTGCTCTATGTGAGCTTCTACGTACTGCCCGATTTCGGCCTGCTGCTGCCGGCGCCGCTGGTGGGGGTGCTGACGCTGGCCATCTATTACGCGCCCTATATCGCCCAGGTGATCCAGGCCGCCATCGACGGCCTGCCCCGGGGCACGGTGGAAGCGGCGGTCGCCATCGGCATGCCGCCGCTGGCCATCGCACGCCGGATCGTGGCGCCCCAGGCCTTGCCCCTGCTACTACCCACCATGACCGGGCTAGGTATCGGCCTGTTCAAGGATTCCGCATTGCTGTCGGTGATCTCGGTGCATGAATTCATGTTCGCCGCCAAGAGCGTGGTGGCCGAGACCTATGCGCCGCTGGAAGTCTATTGCATGGTGGCGCTGGTCTACTGGGCCGCCACCGGCTTGCTGCATGCACTGACGCGACGCTGGGAGCAGCGCATCGCCATCGCCCATGGCGTCCAGTCCCATTGCATTTCATCCTCATCCAACGCTAGCACGCCATGAACCCGACAGAACCGAATTCTCCCGTCGGTGGCGCGATCGCCCTGCGCGTTCGCGACATCGTCAAGTCCTTCGGCCCGCAGCGCATCCTCGACGGCGTCAGCCTCGATATCGAACGCGGCAAGGTGGTCTGCATCCTCGGCCCCTCGGGGTCGGGGAAGTCGACCCTGCTGCGCTGCCTGAACTGGCTGGCACCGCCCGACGCCGGTGAGGTCTGGATCGGCGATGAGCGCGTGGGCGTGCGGGAAGGGCCGCACCAGCGCCTGCAGCCCCGTCCTGCGCGCGAGATCCGTGCCCAGCGCAGCCGCATCGGCATGGTGTTCCAGAACTTCAACCTGTGGCCGCACATGAGCGTGATCGACAACGTCATGGAAGGCCTGATCTCGGTCAAGGGCATCCCGCGCCTGGAGGCCAGCGACATCGCCGCCGAAGCACTGCGCAAGGTCGGCCTGGCTGGCAAGCACACCGCGATGCCAGCCGCGCTGTCGGGCGGGCAGCAGCAGCGGGTGGGCATCGCCCGCATGCTGGCCATGGCGCCGGAAGTGATTCTTTTCGACGAACCCACCTCGGCCCTCGACCCCGAGCTGGTCGGCGAGGTGCTGGCCGTGATGCGCGCCCTGGCGGCCGCCCAGACCACCATGATCGTGGTCACGCACGAGGTGGCCTTTGCGCGCGACGTGGCCGATGTGGTGGTCTTCATGGACGGCGGCAAGGTCGTCGAGATGGGGCCGCCTGAGCAGGTGATCGACCAACCCTCTTCGGCGCGACTGCGCCAGTTTCTTCAACGTTTCAACCCAGGAACCCCGACATCATGACTTCTCCCGCTTCCATTACCGTTCCCGCCGGCCACGGCAAGGCCGTGCGACTGCAGGCCGGGCAGGCCGTGCGCGTCATCAATACGCACGGCACCCAGGTGGTCGATTGCTGGGCATGGAACGCCTACGACCTGGCCGAATACATGTGCATGGAGACCACCCGCGTCTGGAACCAGCGGCTCAACCCGGTGCTCGGCGACAGCTTCGTGACCAACCGGCGCCATCCCATCCTCACCGTGGTGGAGGACGCCACGCCGGGCGTGCATGACACCTTCATGGCCGCCTGCGACCGCCGCCGTTACGAATTGCTCGGCGTGCAGCACTACCATCGCAATTGCTGCGACAACATGTTCGAGGGCATGTTCGAACTGGGCGTGACCCCGCCACGGGCCAACCTGGCCTCGTTCAACATCTTCATGAACATCCGCGTCCAGCCCGACGGCATCACCCTCAAGACCCTGCCCACGGTGACCAAGCCGGGCGACTTCATCACCCTGCGTGCGGAGATGGATTGCTTCGTCGCTTTTTCGGCCTGTCCGCAGGACATCGTGAAGATCCAGGGGCAGGGCGACAATACCCCCAAGCCGGTCGAGATCAGGGTGCTGGAGCAGTTCCAGTCCGACCTGCCAGGCACGCGCACCTGGGTGCCGCAGGATTGAGGGGGCAGGGCCGCGCGGCCTGCAGGCGGGTACCGGTCACGGCTGGCCGGCCGCCTTTTCGCGAATGATGCGGATCAGCCGCAGCGCCGCCGGTGACAGGTACATGTCGCGCCGGTGGGTCAGGCCCATGCGGCGCAGCATGGTGGTTTCCTTCAGGGCCACCTCGCGCAGGTGACCCCGGCCGCCCAGCAGATTCAGCTTGGACGCAAAGCCCAGCAGATTGCTACGCTCGATGAGCGGCAGGATCATGTTCAGCACCGTGGGCGTGATCTGCACGTCGGGTCGGGGCAGGTGATGGCGGTCGAAGACATTGTCCAGCCACTGCCGGCTCAATACCGATTGCGCCGGCAACACCCACTGGTATTCCAGCAGGTCGCGCAGCCGCACCTTCCTGTCGAAGATGGGGTGATGCGGGCTGGCCATCACCACCATCTGGTCCTGCATGATTTCCTCGGTGTGAAATAGCTCGTCATCCTGGATCATCGGCCCCAGCACGATATCCAGTTCTCCCGCCTTCAATCCCGTCAGCAGGACATCGTTCATCGACACCTTGAGGTCGATGGTCACCTTGGGCGCCTCCGCCAGCAACTGCTGGCAGATGCCCGGCAGCACGTGCTCGGCCAGCGTGGGGACGCAGCCCAGGCGGATGTTGCCATCCCGGCCATTGGCATAGTCACCGATCTCGCGTGCGGTCTCGTCCATCATCAGGCTGATCTGGCGCGCCCGGGTCAGCAGCGCCTGGCCCACGGCGGTCAGGCGGATGCCGCGCCCGGCTCGTTCAAACAGCGGCGCCCCCAGTTGTTCCTCCAGGCGATCGATGCACTTGGTCAGCGCCGGCTGGGTCTTGTAGAGCCGTTCGGCGGCCCGCCCCACGTGGCCTTCCTCGGCGATGACGGCGAAATACTTGAGGTCGCGGAAGTCCATAAATCATTCCTGGAAGTTATCGAACGTAAAATAAAAGCAAATATACATTAAATATTCGCCCGCGTAGACTGCCCTCCAAACAAGAACCCCGCCCACCGTGGCGGCGACAACATGGAGACCAGCACGATGCACGTCCAGCCTTCCCGGCGCCACTTCCTGCGGCGCAGCGCCCAGTGGGCCATCAGCCTTGGCGCCGGCAGTTATCTGCCGTTCGCGCTGGCCCAGCCCCAGCCCCAGCCCCAGCCCGTCAGCTACCCCCATTCTTCCGGCAGCGAACCCGCGTCGGCCAGGCTGCCGGCCGATGCCTGCGACTGCCACATGCATGTCTACGACCCGCGCTTCCCCTGGGCACCCGGCGCCAAGCTGCTGCATCCGGCGGCCACCGTGGCGATGTACCGCCAGCTGCAACAACGGCTGGGGACCACCCGCAACGTGGTGGTCACGCCCTCGGCCTATGGCGTGGACAACCGCTGCACGCTGGACGCCCTGGCCCAACTGGGCCCCCGCGCACGCGGCGTGGCCGTGGTGAACGACCAGGTCAGCGACGACCAATTGCAGGTCCTGCATCAGGCCGGTGTGCGCGGCCTGCGTTTCAACCTGGCCCTGGGTTCGGTCACCACCGTGGAGATGATGGAGCCGTTGGCGCGCCGCGTCGCCCCGCTGGGCTGGCACCTGCAGGTCAACATGCCCAACGAGGTCTTGCTGGCCAACCGCGCAGTGCTGGCCCGCCTGCCGGTGCCGCTGGTGTTCGACCACTTCGCCCGCATCCCGCTGCAGGCCGATGCAACGCATCCGGTATTCGATTTCGTGACTGGCCTGATGCGTGAGCAGCGCGCCAGCGTCAAGCTTTCCGGCGCCTATCTGTACAGCAAGCGGGGCGCGCCCGACTACGACGACGTCGCACCGCTGGCCCGCACGCTGGTGCAGCTTGCGCCTTCGCAAGTGGTCTGGGGCAGCGACTGGCCGCACCCGACCGAACAGCACAAGCCCGATGACGCCCGCCTGCTCGACGTGATGACCACCTGGCTGGGCTCGGACGCGCTCATGCGCACCGTGCTGGTCGACAATCCGACCCGCCTCTACCACTTCTGACGGAGCCCCACATGTCCCAGGCATCGATCAATCCGCTGGCGCAGCCGGCTGTCACCGAAGCGGCCGTCAGCGAGCAGGCCACCATGAAGAAGGTGATGCGTCGCCTCATTCCCTTCATCCTGCTGTGCTACGTGGTCAGCTATCTGGACCGCATCAACGTCGGCTTCGCCGCCTTGACCATGAACAAGGACCTGGGCCTGACGCCCTCGCAGTTCGGGCTGGGTGCGGGTCTGTTCTTCATCGGTTACTTCTTCTTCGAGATTCCCAGCAACCTGGCGCTGCACCGTTTCGGCGCCCGCATGTGGATTTCGCGCATCATGATTTCCTGGGGCCTGATCTCGATGGCCACCGCCTTCGTGGTCGGTCCCAAGAGCTTTGCGCTGGCGCGCTTCCTGCTGGGCATGGCCGAGGCCGGCTTCACCCCGGGCATCTACCTGTACTTCACGCAGTGGTTCCCCGGCGCCTGGCGCGGCAAGGCCACGGCCTTCTTCCTGATCGGCATCCCGGTGGCCAACATCATCGGCTCGCCCTTGTCTGGCGCGCTCATGGAGTTGCACGGCATGTGGGGCTTCCAGGGCTGGCAGGTGCTGTTGCTGCTGGAGGCCGTGCCCGCCGTGCTGCTGGGCGTGCTGTGCCTGTTCCTGCTGCCGGACCGTCCATCCAAGGCCGCCTGGCTCAGCAGCGACGAAAAGCGCTGGCTGGAAAACGAACTCTCCACCGAACAGAACGTGCTGGCCGCCCGCCATGGCAACAAGCTCAAGGATGCCTTCACCAACTGGCGCGTGTTCGCCCTGGCCGCGGCCAACTTCTGCGGCATCATCGGCTCGCTCAGCATCGGCCTGTGGCTGCCGCAGATCATCCGCGAATTCGGCCTGCCTTCGCACCAGGTCGGTCTGGTGGCGGCCATCCCCTATCTGGTCGGTGCCATCGCCATGACGCTCTGGGCGCGCCTGGCCAACCGCAGCCAGCGGCGGCTGGTCTATGTGGCCGGTGCCATCGTCCTGGCCGCGCTGTCGCTGGCGATCTCGGCCTTCCTGCATACACCGCTGCTGAAGATGCTGGCCATCACGGTGGCGGTGGCGTCCATCCTGTCCTTCCAGGCTACCTTCTGGGCCATCCCCTCGGGCTTCCTGACCGGGCGTGCCGCAGCCGGCGGACTGGCCCTGATCGTCTCCATCGGCAACCTGGGCGGCTTTGTCGGACCGTCGGTGATCGGCTTCATCCGCGAATCGACCCAGGGCTTTACCTATCCCCTGATCTTCGTGGCCGCCGCCTTGCTGCTGGGCGCCGTGATCACGCTGGCCCTGGGCGATCCTTCCCGCACCCATTCCCGCACGACGTCTTCTTCCAAGGAACCCGCATGAGCTTCTTTGCCCCGCCTCCGGTGGTCGAGGCCACCGTCTTCACCCGCCTGCCGGACCATTTCCGTACCCCTCGCAAGAATGCCTGGGGCGATGCCAACCGCGGTGGCCTGCCCATCGATTCCTTCCTCGAAGGCCCGTCCTTCGACCGCCAGGGCCGGCTCTACGTGACCGACATTCCCTACGGCCGTATCTTCCGCATCTCGATGCAAGGCGAGTGGGAACTGGTCACCGAATACGACGGCTGGCCCAATGGCCTCAAGATCGACAAGACCGGTCGCATCGTCATCACCGACTACAAGCGCGGCCTGGTACAACTGGACCCGGATACCGGCACCGTCACGCCACTTTTGGAAACGGTCGGCTCGGAAGGCTTCAAGGGCGTCAACGACCTGGTCTTCGGCCCCAAGGGCGAGATCTATTTCACCGACCAGGGCCAGACCGGCCTGCAGGACGCCACCGGCCGCGTCTACCGGCTGGCGCCGGACGGCCAGCTGACCTGCCTGATCAACACCATTCCCAGCCCCAATGGCATCGTCTACGACCCGGCCCTGAACCATCTGCTGGTGGCCGTGACCCGCGCCCAGCAGATCTGGCGCATTCCCCTGCATCACAACGGCGTGGTCGGCAAGGTTGGCGTCTTCGCCAACCTGCACGGCGGCATGGCCGGCCCGGACGGACTGGCCCTGGATGCGGAGAGCTGCCTGTACATCACCCACACCGGATTCGGCTCCATCTGGCGGCTTTCCAAGTTTGCCGAGCCGCTGCTGCGCATCCGCTCCACGGCCGGCATCTCCACCACCAATCTCGCCTTCGGCGGGCCGGAGGGCAAGAGCCTCTTCATCACCGAATCCCAGACCGGCAGCATCTTGCGCGCCGACGTGCCGGTGGCCGGTCTACCCATGTATTCCCATGCCTGAGGCTGAACCCTCAGCCCTGACTTCACTTCCAGCAAAGGACCCACACCATGAGCCAGCAACCTGATTTCATCCGTGACTTCGACCGTGTCGACGCCGCCATCGTCGCCAAGGCCGCCGAATTCCCCGCCTCCATCCTGGCCGACGTGGCCGGCCGTCGCGGCACCCTGTGCAGCCGCGTGGCGCCGCTGTCACCCACCATGCGCGTGGCAGGCCCCGCGCTGACGGTGGAAGTGCGCCCCGGCGACAACCTGATGATCCACGCCGCCATGGCCATCGCCAAGCCGGGCGACGTGCTGGTCATCGATGGCAAGGGTGACGAGACCAGCGCACTGATGGGCGAGATCATGGTCTCGCAATGCAAGGCCAGCGGCCTGGCCGGCATCATCATCTACGGTTCCGTGCGCGACACCGAGGCCCTGCGCGAGATCGGCTTCCCCGTCTATGCCGTCGGCGCCAACCCCAACGGCCCCACCAAGAACATCGCCGGCCGCGTGAACTGGCCCATCTCGGTGGGCGGCACCGCCGTGCAGCCGGGTGACCTGATCGTCGGTGACGCCGACGGCGTGGTGGTGGTCGAACGTGAGAAGGCCGCCTCCCTGCTGGAGGCCGCCGCCAAGAAGGTGGCCGACGAAACCAAGCGCCTGACCGAGATCCGTGGGGGTGGCCCGCTGCGTCCGGGCTGGCTGGAAGGCGCGCTGCGCAAGGGCGGCGTGCTGGCCGAAGGAGAAACACTGTGAGCGGCGCCCACAAGGACGTGGTGATTGTCACCGGTATCGACCTGGCCCCGGCCGCCATCGATATCCTGCGTGACTACCAGCTGGTCTACACCAGCGCCAAACCGACCGAGGACGACCTCATCAAGCTGGCGCAACAGCACCAGCCGGTGGCCATCATCGTGCGCTACGGCGGCGTGAGCGCGCGCGTGATGGATGCCAGCCCGGCGCTGCGCGTGATCTCCAAGCACGGTACCGGCATCGACACCATCGATAGCCAGGCCGCGCAGCAACGCGGCATCGCCGTCAAGGCCGCCGTCGGCGCCAATGCCCCGGCCGTGGCCGAGCATACCTGGGCACTGATCATGGCTTGCGCCAAGAACGTGGTCGGCCTGGACCGCCGCATGCGCGAAGGTCACTGGGACAAGTCCACCCACAAGAGCCTGGAGCTGCAGGGACGCACCCTGGGCCTGGTCGGTTTTGGCGCCATCGGCCGTCGCGTGGCCGCCGTGGCGGCCGCGCTGGGCATGCCGGTGCTGGCCTACGACCCGTATGCCAAGGAAGCGGCACCGGGCGTGCAACTGGTCGACCTGGACACGCTCTATGCCCGTTCCGATGTGGTCTCGCTGCATTGCCCGCTGACCGCCGAGAACAAGCACATGATCAACGCCCAGTCTCTGGCCCGCATGAAGGATGGCACCATCCTGGTCAACACCGCACGCGGTGGCCTGATCGACGAAGCGGCCCTGATCGCCGCCCTCAACAGCGGCAAGCTGCGCGCCGCCGGGCTGGACAGCTTCGAGAAGGAACCCTTCGCTGCGCCTCATCCCTTGCAGGACGTGGGCAATGCCATCCTGAGCCCGCACATCGGCGGCGTGACATCCGACGCCTACATCGCCATGGGCACCGGCGCTGCCCGCAACATCCTGGCAGTGCTCAACGAGCAGGCCATTGCCGGCTGATCCATAATCACCCCCGGGCCAGCCGCCGAGACAGGCGGCGCCCGCCTTCCGAGAGAGACACATGGAGACCATCCAAGACGACAAGCAGCTGGAGCAGGAGACCGTAAAAAAGGTCACCTGGCGCCTGCTGCCATTCCTGATGCTGTGCTACCTGTTTGCCTTCATCGACCGTGGCAACATCGGCATGGCCGCGCTGCAGATGAACCACGACCTTGGGCTCTCGCCCAAGATGTTCGGCTTTGCCAGCAGCCTGTTCTTCATCGCCTATTTCATCTTCGAGGTGCCCAGCAACCTGGCGCTGCAGAAGTTCGGCGCCCGCAAATGGCTGGCGCGCATCATGATCAGCTGGGGCCTGATCTCGGCCTGTACCGCCCTGGTCCAGGGACCGAACTCCCTGTACGTGGTGCGCTTCATTCTGGGTGCGGCCGAAGCCGGTTTCTTCCCCGGCGTGGTGCTGTACCTGACTTACTGGGTGCCCTCGGCCTACCGCGCCCGTATCGTGGCGCTGTTCATGGTGGCCATCCCTGCCGCCAGCTTCATTGCCTCGCCGATCTCGGCATTGCTGCTGCAGATGGATGGCATCGGCGGCCTGCGTGGCTGGCACTGGCTGTTCATGCTGGAAGGCCTGCCCACGGTGCTGCTGGGCGTGGTCTGTCTGCGCTTCCTGACCGACCGCCCTGAACAGGCCCGCTGGCTCGACGAGCGCCAACGCAACTGGCTGACCGCCACCATGAACAAGGAGGCCGCCGGCCGCGCCGCCAAGCAGCATGTGCCGCTGTGGAAGCTGTTCAGCCAGCCGCACGTCTGGGGCATGGCGCTGGTCTGCGCCTGCGCCTCGGCAGCCGGCTCGGTGCTCAACGTCTGGCAGCCGCAGTTGCTGAAGTCCTTCGGCCTGACGGTGATGCAGACCGGTCTGGTCAACTCCATTCCCTACCTGATCGCCTCGGTGCTGATGGTGTGGTGGGGCCGTCATTCCGACCGTAGCGGCGAACGTCGCTGGCATACCGCCATCCCGCTGATCCTGATCGGCGGCGGCCTGGCCATGGCCACCCTGGCCAATTCGCTGGTGCCGGTGGTGTTGCTGCTGACCATGGTGTTGATCGGCGCCTATTCCTTCAAGGGACCGTTCTGGGCCATGGCCTCCAGCTGGCTGGCCACCGGTTCGGCAGCGGCCGGGCTGGCGGGCATCAATGCCGTCTCCAACCTGATCGGCGGCGGGCTGATGGTCAACGTCTATGGTTGGGTCAAGGACGCCACGGGCAGCTACGCCATGGCCCTGCTGCCGATGGTGGGCCTGTCGGTGGTGAGCGTGGGGATCCTGCTGTTCCTGTCGCGCAAGGCACGCTCGCAGGGCAGTGGCATGATGAAAGAGGCGGTGCGCTGAGCAGGACCCGCTCACAACGCAATCCGCATCACCCATACAAAAACGCCTTGCGTTCAATCGAATGCAAGGCGTTTTTTACTGGCGCCTGAGGCGCCAGTCCAGGCAGATCAGCGAAAGCCGAACAGCGCCGCCGGGTTGCTCACCAGCACCTGTTCGCGCAGCGCCGGGTCCGGCGCCCAGTCGGCCAGCAGGTCGAACAGCACGGCATCGTCCGGCTTGATCTTCTCGGTCGGATGCGGCCAGTCGCTGCCCCACAGCGTGCGCTGCGGCGCCGCCTGCAGATAGGCGCGGGCCAGCAGGCTGGTATCCGGATAATCCGGCGCCCCGCGCAAGGTATCGGCATACGGTTCGGACAGCTTGATCCAGACATGGCCCTTCTCCAGCAAGCGCAGGATCGCCCTGGCGCCCGGATGGTCCAGGCCGTCCGGCTGCGGGATGCGGCCCAGATGGTCGATCACCACCGGTGTGGGCAGCGCGGCCAGCACCGCCTCATGCTGCGCGATCTGCGCCCCCGACATCAGCACCTGCACATGCCAGCCCAGCGGCGCGATGCGCTCCGCCGTGCGACGCAGGCGGTCGACCGTGGTCACGCCCCAGCTCTGCGGCGACAGGAAATTGACCCGCACTCCACGTACGCCCAGCCGGTCCATCTCCTGCAACTGGCCGACGTCAACATCATCCTCGATCACCACGATGCCGCGTGCCTGCTGGCCGAACTGCGCCAGCGCATCCAGCAGGCAGCGATTGTCGCTACCATAGGTGGAAGGCTGCACCACCACATGCCGGGCGATGCCCAGCTTGGCCATCAGCAGCCGGTAGTCCGCCACGGTAGCGCCATCCGGACGCCCGCCGCGCCAGTGCGGCGACACCGGAAAGCGCGCGTCGTAGATGTGGTGATGGCTGTCGCACGCCAGCGCCGGCGCCTTCAGGCGCGGTGCCTCGGTGCCGGCCGAGTTGGGAACGGATTGCGCCTGCGCAGCGCGCAAGCCGGAGCACGCGAGCAGGCTGCCCGCGATGAAGCGTCTTCTGTTGACCATGGGTCTCCCTGGTTGTTGTTGTCGGCATGAGCGGCACAGGCGCAGGATGTGAGCGCGCGTGGCCTGCCTGTGCGGGAGTCTAGCGAGGGGCAGGGAGCAGGACTATTTCCTTTTATTTTCCCAACGATAAATGGCGGGAATGGGTGCGGCCGGCGCGTCCTGTCTGCGTTCAGCCTGCAGGGCGACACGCTGTCAGACACGGCGCCGATCACTTTGCTATTCTGCTGGCCGGCCCGCACAGGGCGGGGGGCAGGGCGCTGAATCCGGGCATCGGGGCCGGATCGCGATCTTGTATGGATCTTGTCTTCTGGATGTATGGACGCTAGCTGGTTAGAATGGCTAAAAACAAGTGTTACCGGGACAGTGACACACCTGTGCTAAGTTCGGATTCAAGGCTGGCGCCGCAGAGAAGGGCGCCCACATCAACAAGGGTTTTGACTGTGGTGGTATCCGATAGCGCTCAGGCAACTGCAGCGCTATCGGCTTTTTTCGTCACTGCCCGCAACTGGAAAACACGCATCATGGATTGGGTCCCTATCGTCTTCGTCATCTTCAAGCTCGGTGTGCTCTGCACGGGCATGTTCTACGCCATCAAATGGCACTACGACCAAGGAAAGAAAGAAAAGGAAAAAGGCAAGGAGAGGCGCGCCGTGCTGCGGGGAGCGGCGACGGTGATCGTGATCTTCTTGATCTTGCTGGTGGGGTTGGGGGTGGTGACGTATGACGTCGCGAAGATGTTGGGGTTGGAGTTGACGTTTCCCTGATGGGGACGACGCATTGCTGTCGCCGGACTGAATGCCTTGCCTGAGCCGTAGTCTTTAGCTGACCGGGCGCCGAACAACACGGCTGCCGCAGTCGCATCAGCAAAAATCCGTCGTTGAGTGGCCCGGCATGCGTCGCCAGGCCGACTCCTTACTTGCCCGCCACCTTGTCATCGAACCAGCGTTTCCAGGAGGGCACGGCCGTGGCAAAGGTCCCGCGATGCGTGGTCGGTCCGGTGGATACCGCTTGCACATGCGGATTGCCGGCACCCATGGCCTGCGCATAGGTCATCGCCATGCGACCCACGCCGGGTGTGATGGCTTCATCCGATTCACCATAGTAATTGCGCACATCGGAACGGATCACCCAGCGATAGGCCTGGGTGGTCGCGATCAGGCGACCATAGGCGGACCGGGCGAAGTATTGTGGATCGAAATATTCCGGCCGCATCAGCTTGTGCAGGTCGGTCGGAATGTCGGCCACATTGAAGGGCTGGCGATTGTAGGCTTTCTGGGCGACCTCGTAGGAGGCGTCGTTGAGCACCGAGCGTGCCAGACCAGGTACGCCGTAATAATTTTCGAAGGCGAAGGCCGACAGGATCACGATGCTGTTGAGCCAGTCCGCATCATTGGGACGCGGATAGGTGAGAAAACCTTCGAGCAGCGCGAATACATCCAGCGGTGCACTGGCGGTGGTCGCTGCATCGACCTTGATGCCGGCCGCTTCCAGCTTTTCCAGGAAGGCCATGGTCACGAAACCGCCCTGGGACCAGCCCGAAAGAAACAGCTTGTCCTCGCGCACGCCCATGCTGGCCAGCACGCTGCGCGCGGCCAGCAGCATGTCATAGGTGGCTTGCTGATGGCTGCCCTTGACCATGTAGCCCTCCGGTTCGCTGGAAATGCCCATGCCGAAATAATCAGCGCCGATGAGTGCATAACCCTGGCCGGCAAACTGGGCAATCATCAATTGCGTTTCAGGCGATTGGTCGGGGAAGGACGGCACCTGCTGGCGCCCATACACCGTGCCATGCTGGTAGGAGACCAGCGGGTAGGACTTGGCCGGGGTATCAGGCAGGGCCAGCAGGCCGGAAGCCAGGATGGGCTGGTTGCCGCGCTCCGGGATGACCGAGGGATAGGTCACCCGATACAGCAGCACGGCGTTGCGTGCGGGCGAGTAGGTGACAGGAACGCCGGAGAAGGCCGGTGTGTCCTTTTGCAGAATGGTATTGAGCTTGTCGACATCCCAGCGGCCAATCAGCTGGACGCGCACGCCTGAGGCCACCGCCTGCACGGTCGTGGTGGCCGGGCTCTGTGCCCCCGCCGGCGCAGGCAGGATGGACAACATGGCGCTCAGTATTCCCAGCACCATGCTGGTACGCATCAGGCATGACTTCATCGCTACCCCTTATGTTTGTATTGGAAATGCATTGCTGCAATCATTTGTACCGGCGCTGTGCGGCAGGTCTGAGACGCGTACGACGCATGCCCAGCCTGGCGCATTATGACGAGCCGGGGCACAGCACAAAGCGGGAAAAGCGGGAGCTTTACCTTGCAAGCGCCAGTTTGGGGGCGCCATGACATCTGGTATAAACACGATCTGGTACGTCGCTCCCCTTCCTCCGATGGCGGACGGCGCCATTCACCTCCCGATTTCGAGAAACGAGCAAGCCATGAACAAGCCTACTTACTCCCGCTTCCGCTTCCTGAAGCTGGTCGCCCAAGCTGGGCTGATCTGCGCCGCCCTGAGCCATCAGGCACACGCGCAGGCGAACCTGGACTTCTTCGCCAATACGGCCGTGGCCGATCTGCAGAAGGAACAGATCAATTCCCTGTATGCCGCCATCACGGCGTCGCTGGATGCAGGCGTGAGCGGCAAGACCTCGCAGTGGACCGATGGCCCCAAGCCCTCCACCACGGCCAAGATCACGCCGACCTTCGAGCAAGGCACCCCGCCCTGCGCCAAGGTGGACCTCGTGGTCAGCAGCAAGCGCGGCACCGAGCCACTGAAATTGCGCTATTGCAAGAACAGTGCAGGCAAGTGGGCATTGAGCAACTGATGTCCTGATCGGCAGCGCGGCCGCTTGGAGGCTGGCTGGATCGGGAGCAGATGCCACGACAAAAGACGACCTGAGGGTTAATGCCGTTCAGTTAAGAAAAAATCGCCGCGCCAGATGACTTTGGCGCGGCGATTTTGCTTGGTTCTCTTCAAGCCATCTGAAACAGTTCGGACTGAGTAGGCCCTTTAGGGCCGTATCGAAGGCGCTGCTCAGCTTGTGGCGCGCCTTCGATACGCGGCTACGCCGCTACTCAGGACGAACGGTCAGCGGTGGTGCAAACAAAGTCTGAGCGAGCTTTCGAGCTGGTAACAAGCTTAACTGAACGGCATTACGACCTGAGGGTCGTCTTTTTTTT
>NZ_AEEC02000032.1 GCF_000300975.2 Herbaspirillum frisingense GSF30
CACCCTGGGTGGCCGGGCGCGCCGCCTCGAACTCGATGGCCGTACCCTGGATAACGGCCAGCACATCCTGCTGGGCGCCTACCGCGCCACCCTGGCCCTGATGAAACAGGTCGGCGTCGATCCCGCCGCAGCCCTGCTGCGACTCCCCCTGCAGATGCGCTACCCGCTGGCGAATCAGACCGACGGCATGGACTTCGTTGCGCCACGCCTGCCCGCGCCCTGGCATGTGGCCGTGGCCCTGCTGCGCGCCAAGGGGCTGGCGCGCGATGACAAGATGGCCTTGGCCCGCTTTTCCACCACGGCGCGCTGGATGGGCTGGCAATTGCACGAGGATTGCAGCGTGGCCGACCTGCTGCAGCGTTTCGACCAGACTGACCGCGTCACCCGCCTGATGTGGCGCCCGCTCTGCATCGCCGCCCTGAATACGCCCCCCGAACGGGCTTCGGCGCAGGTATTCCTGAACGTGCTGCGCGATAGCCTGGGCGCGCGCCGTGCCGCTTCCGACATGCTGATCCCGCGCCGGGACCTGGGCGCCCTGCTGCCCGATGCCACCGAAGCCTACCTGGCCCGCCATGGTGGACTGGTACGACCGGGCGTGGCGGTCACGCGCCTGCTGACGGGCAGCGAGCCAGGCAGCTGGCGCCTGGAAGACCGCCTGGGCGAAAGCCTCGGCGAATTCTCCGGCGTGGTACTGGCCACCGGCCCCGAGGCTGCCGCGCAACTGCTGGAGGGCCTGCACGATACCCACCTGCTGCAAGCCCTGGAGCATGAACCCATCACCACCTGCTATCTGCAGTATGGCGAGCAGGTGCGCCTGCCGGCGCCCTTCCTGGCCTTGCTGGACGCGCCGGAGCGCCAGGCCTGGGGCCAGTTCGTCTTCGACCGTGGGCAACTGGGCGGCGACCCGGGTCTGCTGGCCGTGGTGGTCAGTGCCGCCGGGCAGGCCATCGCCGACGGTCATGCCACCCTGACGACGGGCATCACCCGCCAATTGGCGCAAGACTTCGGCCAGCCGGCCCTGGCCACGCCCCAATGGAGCAAGGTCATCACCGAAAAGCGCGCCACCTTCGCCTGTATCCCCGGACTGCAACGGCCCGACAACACCGCCATGCCAGCCGGTCTGGCGCTGGCCGGCGACTACGTGGCCGGCGACTATCCCGCCACGCTGGAAGGCGCGGTGCGTAGCGGCGGTGCAGCGGCCCGGCTGCTGGCGGGCTAGACCTCCTGCAGCGGCTGGCCGTCCCTAAAATTTTCATGGATGACGGCAAAGGGATTCACCCCATCCATGCCGGCGATGCACTACGATAGCGGTCCATCAGCATTACGCATCAGCAGTCCCGATTCCGGTTCGTGTCTGCACCACCATCGCCCGGCGGCGCCAAGCCGCGTTGAATAAATTACGGAGAAAACAATATGCCGGTCATGACCTGTATCGAAGACTTCCGCCTGCTGGCCAAGAAACGTGTCCCCAAGGCCTTCTACGACTACGCCGACAGCGGCTCCTATACCGAGAGCACCTATCGCGCCAACACCAAGGACCTGGCCTCGCTCAAGCTGCGCCAGCGCGTGGCCATCAATGTCGACGAACGCAGCACCCGCACCACCATGATCGGCCACGATGTCAGCATGCCCGTGGCCATCGCCCCTACCGGTCTGACCGGCATGCAGTGGGCCAACGGCGAGATGCTGGGCGCGATCGCGGCCGAGAAGTTCGGCATCCCCTTCACCCTGTCCACCATGAGCATCTGCTCCATCGAGGACGTGGCCAGCGTCACCACCAAGCCGTTCTGGTTTCAGCTCTACGTGATGCGCGACCGTGGCTTCGTGAAGTCGCTGATCGATCGCGCCAAGGCTGCCAAGTGCTCGGCACTGGTGCTCACGCTGGACCTGCAGATCCTCGGCCAGCGCCACAAGGACCTCAAGAACGGCATGTCGGTCCCGCCCAAGCTGACCCTGGAAACCCTGCTCGACCTGGCCAGCAAGCCCGGCTGGGCGCTGCGTGCGCTGGGCGGCCGCAAGACCTTCGGCAACCTGGCCGGCCACATCAAGGGCGGTGAAGGCGCCGGCGGCGTGCAGACCCTCTCCAAGTGGACCGCCAGCCAGTTCGACCCCACCCTGAACTGGGACGACGTGGCCTGGATCAAGGAGCAATGGGGCGGCAAGCTGATTCTCAAGGGCATCCTCGACGTGGAAGATGCCAAGCTGGCCGTGCAGACCGGAGCCGACGCCATCGTCGTCTCCAACCACGGTGGCCGCCAGCTGGATGGCGCAATGTCCTCCATCGAAGCCCTGCCGGCCATTGCCGAAGCCGTGGGTGACCAGATCGAAGTCTGGTTCGACGGCGGCATCCGTTCCGGCCAGGACGTGCTCAAGGCGGTGGCCCTGGGCGCGCGCGGCACCATGATCGGCCGTGCCTTCCTCTACAGCCTGGGCGCCATGGGCGGCGACGGCGTCTCGCAGATGCTGGAAATCATGCGCAAGGAGCTCGATGTCAGCATGGCCCTCACTGGCACCAAGGACATCAAGGATGTCGGCCCGCAGATCCTGATCCGCTAAAACCCCCATCCCATCAAGAAAACGTCCCGGTCCACCGCAAGGTGGCCGGGACGTTTTTTTGACTCTGCGGGATCAGCCTGCGGCTACTGGCGCGGCTTTTCGTTCAGGGCATCGATCACGCCCTCCTGGCCGTAGCGTCGGGCCAGGTCCATGGCGGTGAGACCGTCCTTGTTCTTCAGCGTCAGATCGGCGCCATTGTCACGCAGCACCTCGACTGCCGCCACCCGTCCGCGCATGGCTGCCAGCATCACCGGCGTCATCTTGTCGTCGGGCGATTCGGCATCCACGTAGGCCGAGGCATCCAGCAAGAGCTTGACGATCTCCGAGCTGCCGTTGATGGCCGCATAGTGCAACGCCGTCCAGCCCGGACGATTGACTTCCACCTCGCGCGAAAGCAACAGCTTGACCACCGGTATGTTGCCGTAGAAGGAGGCCAGCATCAGCGGCGTGTCGCCATTGGTGGCCTGGGCCTCCAGGTTGACGTCCGGTGCATTGACCAGCACCTCGAAGGCCTTCATCGAGTCTTCGCGGATGGACAGCATCAGGCCGGTGTAGCCGCGCTTGGGCTCGATCAGGTTGGGGCCCATGCCACGCTGCATCAGTTGCTTGAGGAAGTACACGTTATCCATGCGGATGGCCTGGAAGTATTCTTCATAGGCGCCCGCACGGGCCGCACCCGGCAACAGCAGCGAGGTGTAGAGCACGATGCGGCCCAGCCCGCGCCAGCGGGAACGCAGCTTTTCCAGCAAGGTCATGGTGTGATTCCGAACAGCTTGAAGAAATTGTCAGAGGTCTGGCGTGCCACCTCGGCCACCGGGATGCCGCGCAGGTCGGCGATGAATTCGCCGACGTGGCGCACATAGCCGGGCTCGTTGGTCTTGCCGCGAAACGGCACCGGTGCCAGGTAGGGCGAATCGGTCTCGATGAGCATGCGCTCCAGCGGAATGGTGCGCGCCACCTGTTGCAGGTCCTTGGCGGACTTGAAGGTGACGATGCCCGAAAACGAGATATAGAAACCCAGCTCGATGGCCGCATCGGCCACCTCCTGCGATTCCGTGAAGCAATGCATGACCCCCGCCGCTCCACCGGCCGCCGGGCTGGCGCCTTCTTCGCGCAGGATGCGGATGGTATCCTCGGACGCCGAACGGGTATGGATGATCAGCGGCTTGCCCGTGGCGCGCGAGGCGCGGATATGGGTGCGAAAGCGCTCGCGCTGCCATTCCAGGTCACCCTGCAGGCGGTAGTAATCCAGCCCGGTCTCGCCGATGGCGACGATGCGCGGATGGTCGGCCAGCGCCACCAGCTGCTCCACCGAGGGCTCCGGCGTGTCTTCGTAGTCCGGATGCACGCCCACCGAAGCGTAGACGGTGGGATACTGCTCGGCCAGGGCCAATACCTGCGGGAAATCAGGCAGGTCCACCGACACGCACAGGGCGTGGCTGACCTGGTTTTCGGCCATCTTGCCGAAGATCTCCGGCAAGCGCGCCGCCAGGTCGGGAAAATTGATGTGGCAATGGGAATCGATATACATGGCCGCTATTGTAAAGCGATGCCGACAGCCTGTCGCCCCTGAGCGCGGCGCGCTTACCTTTGGTTACAGCCGCGCCGGCATGCCCGGCGCCCGCCCTCAGCGCGCCACCGGGCGCTTGGCCAGCTTGCGCTGCAGGGTGCGGCGGTGCATGTTCAGCGCCCGCGCAGTGGAAGAGACATTGCCCTCATGCTCGGCCAGCACACGCTGGATGTGTTCCCACTCCAGTCTTTCCAGCGACAGCGGCGACGCCTCTTCCATCGGCGGCACCGGTTCGTCGGTGCGCTCGCCGCCACTGGCATGGTTCAGCGCCGAGAGGATGGAATCGACATTGGCCGGCTTGGCCAGGTAGTTGTCGGCGCCCGACTTGATCGCCTGGACCGTGGTGGCGATGCTGGCGTAGCCGGTCAACACCAGCAGGCGGGCCTCAGGCAAGGCCTGACGCAGCGGCGACACCCACTGCAGGCCGGAATCCTTTTCCAGCTGCAGGTCGATGGTGGCGTAGTCGAAGCGTTCACGACGCGCCGCTTCCAGCGCCTCCTCGCCACTGTGCGCCACGGTCGGGCGGAAACCCCGACGCGCCAGCGACCTGGCCAGGGTACTGGCAAAGACATCGTTATCGTCAAGGATCAGGAAAGCTGCACTCATCAAAAAGCCTGCAATATAAGAAACATCACATCAGTCGATCAAGACAGGAAACAAAAACATTCAGCGCAAGGGGAAGCGCAACTGTGCCACGGTGCCCTCACCCGGCACGGAACGCAGGCGCAGCTTGCCTCCCAGGTGCGTGGCACTGGCAAACGCCAGCATCAGACCAATCCCCGAACCGCCGGAACTGCTGACGACCGGGCCATGACCCAGGCGCTGGAGCAGCTCGGGCGCGATACCGCTGCCATTGTCGGAGACCTCGATGATAGCCGTCTTCTTGCCCGACCTGGATGACGCCCCGCCAAACGAAGATGGCGCTTCGGCGACCTTGGTGGCATCGCCAGCATCAGCGGAGAGCAGCCGCAGCCGGATCTCTCCCTGATGCCCCCGCCCGCGTACCGCATGGGCGGCATTATCGAGCAGGGTCAAGAGGATCTGCGACAGGTCCTGTAACTGGCTGGCGACCCAACCCCGCTGGTGTACCTCGGCCACCAACAGCACGGCGGGGTGACGCAAGCGCCAGCCCTCCAGCAGGCTGGTCAGCCAGGGCGTGATGGCCGCGCTGTCCTCGTTGCGCAGCTGGGCATCGGCGTCCAGGCGCATGCTCTCCAGCGCTGCCTTGCAGACCGCAATCTGTTCCTCGACGATGCGCAGGTCTTCGTCATAGACACTCAGCGCGGGGTTGTCGGCCATCTCGCGTCGCAACTCCCCGGCGATCACCGCCACCGTGGACAGCGGCGTATTGAGGGCGTGGGCCGCGCCGGCGGCCTGGGTACCCAGCGCCAGGATGCGATGACTCTGCAGCTGGCGCTCCCGGGCCTGGCCCAGTTGCCGATCGCGCGAGCGCACCGCCGCGGCGATACGGCTGACGAACCAGGTGATCAGCAGCGCCGAGATCGTGAAATTGATCCACATCCCCGCCAGGTGATAGGCCATGGCCTGGCCATGGTCGTGGATGTGTAGCGGCTGGTAGAAATACACCAGCCCGGAATAGCCACCCAGCGCGCACAGCGCCAGCAGCAAGGCATAGGGCCAACTGAGGGTAGCCGCGCCGGCCGCCAGCGCCGGCAGGTAGAAGGACACGAAGGGATTGGTCGAGCCGCCCGAGAAATACAGCAAGGCCGTCAATACCGCCACATCCAGCCACAGCTGCATGAACAGTTCACCCTGCTCCGCCGGCCGCGCCCAGCGCATGCGCAGCCAGGTTCCCCCATTGATGAGCAGCTGCAGCAGGATCAGCGCCAGCAAGGGCGACATCGGCAAGGCGATATGCAGCCAGATGTGGGCACCTGCCAGCACCAGCAGCTCGCCGGCCACCATCGCCCAGCGCAGCCAGAACAGGCGCGACAGCAGCAGATGCTGCGGCGGATCGGCAGGCAGCGATGCCGCCGCCAGGAAGGAGCTCGGGGAATTCATGGCCGGAATTATACGGGCTGGGCGCGCCCGCCTGACCACAGGCCTCCCGGCCTTCGACATTCAGCCGGCGATGACCATCACTTCATTACCTTTTCGCAACACGTCACCTCTATTCATTAAAAAATGAATGCAAATGATAACGATTTTTAATTATACTTTGCGCCGTTTTGTAATACTTCTTCATTCCCACAAGAAATTCTAGAAAGAATCTTCATGTCCATGCCCTTCACTGCGCGCCTCAACCCGCTGGCCGCCGCCCTCGCGCTGGCTTTCCTGGCTCCCCTGCCGGCGCTGGCCCAGACCACTGCCACCACTGCCACCACCGACGCCAAGGACCAGGCCGCCCTGCCCACGGTCACCGTCAATGCCTCCGCCGACGCCTCGGCCGATGGCTTGCCGGCCGAGTTTGCCGGTGGCCAGGTGGCGCGCGGCAGCCGCCTGGGCGTGCTGGGCAATGTCGACAACCTGGACAGCCCGGTGCGTTCGGTGGCCTACACCCGCCAGTTGATCGCCGACCAGCAGGCCCACGGCGTGGGCGACGTGCTCAAGAACGACCCGGTGGTGCGCACCACCCGCGGCTTCGGCAACTTCCAGGAGTCGTACATGATCCGCGGCTTCATCGCCAACTCGGACGACCTGATGTACAACGGCCTGTTCGGCATCCTGCCGCGCCAGTACGTCGCCTCGGAAATGATCGAGCGCGTCGAGGTGCTGTACGGCGCCAGCGCCTTCCTCAATGGCGCCACCCCTGGCGATGCCGGCCTCGGTGGCACCATCAACATCCTGCCCAAGCGCGCCTCCAGCGAAGCCCTGACCGAAGTGACCCTGGGCTACGAGTCGGGCAACAGCAAGTCCGCCGCCATCGACGTCTCGCGCCGCCTGGGCGCCGATGAACGCCTGGGCGTACGCGTCAATGCCGCCCGCCATGCAGGTGGCACGGGCGTGTCCAACGAAAAGCGCGAGACCAATGTCTTCTCCCTGGGCGTGGACTATCGCGGCAATGACTTCCGCCTCTCGGCCGACCTCGGCGTGCAGGAAAACAACCTCAGCAACATGCGTCCCAGCGTCACCATCGGCAGCGGCTTGACGGCGGTACCGACCGCTCCCAGCGGCTCGTCCAACTACGCGCAGCCCTGGTCGTATTCCAATGCCCGCGACATCTTCGGCACCGTACGCGGCGAGTGGGACCTGTCGGCCAGCACCACCGCCTGGGCCGCCTTCGGCGCGCGCCAGGGCACCGAGAACAACTCGCTGTCGGGCGTACGCGTGAACAACGCCAGCACCGGCGCCGCCTCCACCTACCGCTTCGACAATGCCCGCCAGGATGACGTCGCCACCGGCGAAATCGGCGTGCGCACCCAGTTCAACACCGGCACCGTCTCGCACAAGCTGGTGGCTGCCGCCTCGGCGTATTCGCTGGATTCGCGCAATGCCTACGGCATGTCGACCTCCTACGCCCTGGCCACCAATCTCTACAATCCGAGCACCTACGCGCGCCCGGCCCTGGTCTTGCTGGGCAATGACCTGTCCGATCCGCAGACCACCATCAAGACCCAGCTGATGAGCGCCGTGGTCTCCGACACCCTGGGCTTCTACGACAACCGCCTGCTGGTGACGCTGGGCGTCCGCCAGCAGCAGTTGAAGTCGGACGGCTACGCCTACAATACCCACGTCAACAATAGCCACTATGACCAGAGCGCTACCTCGCCCATGGCCGGCGTGGTGTTCAAGGTGCTCAAGAACCTTTCCCTGTACGGCAACTACATCGAAGGTCTGCAGCAGGGCAAGCAGATCACCGATACCACCGCCGCCAACTACGGCCAGATCCTGGCGCCCTACAAGTCCAAGCAGAAGGAAGTCGGCGTGAAGTACGAACTGGGCGGACTCGGCCTGGGTGCGGCCTTCTTCACCACCGATCGCCCGCTGTCGTACAAGGATGTATCCACCGGCATCGAATCCACCAACGGCAAGCAACGCAACCGTGGTGTCGAACTGACCGCCTACGGCGAAGTGACCCGGGGCGTGCGCCTGCTGTCGGGCATTACCTTCCTCGATGCCAAGCAGGTGCAGACCAATGGCGGCACCAACAATGGCAAGTACGCCATCGGTGTGCCCAAGATGCAGGCCAATGCCGGCGTCGAATATGACATCCCCGGCGTGCGTGGCCTGACCGTCAATGGCCGCGCCACCTACACCGCCACCCAGTACGTGGATGCCGCCAACAAGCTGGAAGTCCCATCCTGGGTGCGCTACGACCTGGGTGCGCGCTACTTGACCGACATCGGCGGTCGCGCCGTCACCTTCCGCGCCGCCATCGAGAACCTGGCCAACCGTAACTACTGGCAGTCGGCCGGTGGTGCCTCCAACTCGGGCTACCTGGTACTGGGCAATCCGCGTACCTTCAGCACCTCGGTATCGGTGGCCTTCTGATCTGAACGCAAGCGTTTGCCGCAATGAAAATCGCCCGGCCCCACAGTGTGGGGACCGGGCGATTTTTCATGCGCCTGGGCGCAAGCGGACTGCGCCGCAGCAGGTCTGTCTCAGTCGAACATCCGCGCGTAATCGATCAGCATTTCCTCGATGAACAACTTTGCCGACAAGGGATGGTCGGCGATGGCGCGGCGGTCGCCCATGCCACGCAGTGCCTTGGACAAGGCCAGTACATCGACCCGTTCGGCCAGCCGCCCCAGTTCCTTGCCGTAGCGCGGGTAATAGCGCACCACCCCGGCCGATTTCAGCGACAGCAGATCATAGAGCCAGCGCTGCACCCAGCCCACCAGCTCGGCGGCGGGCGTCTTCTGCAACTTGTCGGCAGCGCGCAGGGCACCATCCACGCCAGGCTGGGCCAGTTGCCGCAGCAGCTCGTCGAGCGCCTCGCGCCCCTCGCCCTGTGCCGCCTCCAGCGCCGCCAGCGGCGCCCCACCCTGCTCGGCCAGCCAGGCATCGGCATCCTTGACGCCCTGCTGTTTGAGCCAGGCCAGCGCCTCGTCGTGGCCCGGCGCGTTCAGGGCGAACTTGCGGCAACGCGAGAGAATGGTCGGCAGCAACCGATCCAGACGATTGGACAGCAGCAGGAACATGGTCCCCGGCGGCGGCTCCTCCAGCGTCTTGAGCAAGGCATTGGCCGCGGCCGTATTGAGCGCCTCGGCCGGATACAGCATCACCACCCGAAGGCCGGAACGGTGGGTGGAAACGTTCATGAAATCGGCCAGCGCACGGATCTGGTCGATCTTGATGTCCTTGGAAGGCGCCTTGCTGGCCTTGGCGGTCTTCTTTTCCTCGCCGCTGTCGTCCTCGCCGGGCTCATCCTCCAACACCTCCGGACGCACCCGGCGATAGTCCGGATGATTGGATTGCGAAAACCAGTTGCAGGACGGGCAGACGCCGCAGGCATGCGCCTCGGCCGTAGGCGACTCGCACAGCAGCGACTTGGCGAAGGCCTCCACGAAGCGGGTCTTGCCGGTGCCGGCCGCTCCATAGAACAGCAGCGCATGCGGCAGGCGCTCGCGCAGCTGCTGCAGCTGACGCCAGCTCTCGCCCTGCCAGGGCAGCAAGGGATCGGTCGAAGTCACGGACATGCGGCGCCCCTCACAGCGCGGCCACGATGGCGCGCAATTCGTCCTGGATCACCGGGATCGGACGGGTGGAATCGACAATGCGGAAACGCTGCGGGAATTGCGCGGCACGGCGCAGGTATTCGGCGCGCGTGTTGGCGAAGAAGTCCGCCTTTTCCTGCTCGAACTTGTCCAGGGTACGTTCCGCATCCAGGCGCGCGCGTGCCACTTCCAGCGGCACGTCAAAAAGCAGCGTCAGGTCCGGCTGCAGATGCGGATGCACCCACTGCTCCAGGCTTTCCAGCTTGTCCAGGGCCAGCTTGCGGCCGCCGCCCTGGTAGGCGAAGGTGGCATCGGTGAACCGGTCGGAAATCACCCAGTCGCCGCGTTCCAGCGCCGGGGTGATCACCTGCGCCAGGTGTTCGCGCCGCGAGGCGAACATCAGCAGGGCCTCGGTCTCCAGGTGCATGGGATGATGCAGCACCAGTTCGCGCAGGCGCTCGCCCAGTTCGGTACCACCCGGCTCGCGGGTGGCCACCACCGTCAGGCCGCGCGCGCGCAGCAGCTCGGTGACGAAGGGAATATGCGTCGACTTGCCGGCGCCGTCGATGCCTTCGAAGGTAATGAATTTGCCTGATGCCATGAAGGTATCGCTACAGAATGAATCGGTGAAAAGAAAGGCGGATCAACGCTGGTAGCGGTTGACGGCCTGGTTGTGCTCGTTCAGGTTGCTGGAGAAATGGCTGGTGCCATCGCCACGCGCCACGAAGTATAAGGCCTCGGTCTTGTCCGGGTTCAGCGCCGCCGCCAGCGAGGCTGCCCCCGGCAAGGCGATCGGCGTGGGCGGCAGGCCGGCACGGGTATAGGTGTTATAGGGCGTATCGGTCAGCAGGTCGACCTTGCGGATCTTGCCCTGGTAACGATCGCCCATGCCATAGATCACCGTCGGATCGGTCTGCAGCAGCATGCCGGTACGCAGGCGGTTGACGAACACACCGGCCACCATGCCGCGCTCGGATTTCTGCCCGGTCTCCTTTTCCACGATGGACGCCATGATCAGCGCCTCATAGGGCGTGCGATACGGCAGCGACAGATCGCGCCGCGCCCAGGCTTCGTTGAGCTTCTTGCTCATCAGCGCGAAGGCCTGTTTATAGACCTGCATATCGCTGGCGCCCTTGGCGAAGAGATAGGTATCGGGGAAGAACAGGCCTTCCGGATAGGTGTATTCGTTGGTCAGCTTGGCCAGGATCTGCTGGTCGGTCCAGCCGGCCGTATCGTGCTTCAGCGCCGGCTGGTCGGCAATGGCACGGCGCATCTGCTTGAAAGTCCAGCCCTCGATGACGGTCAGCGCCTCCTGCGCGAACTCGCCGCGCACCAGTTGCAGCAGCAGCCGCTGGGGCGTGTAACCGGGCTTGATCTCATAGCTGCCGGCCTTGATGCGGCCGCCTTCGCCGGACAGGCGCGCATACAGCGTGAACAGGTCCGGATTGAGCGGCACCCCGGCCGCCGCGATCTGCTGGGCAGCCCCCGACACACCCGCCCCCGGCGTGATGGTAAAGGCGATCAGCTGGCCATTGGCCGGCACGATGGGCTGCTTGGTCCAGTAGACGCCAGCACCGGCGACCAGCGCGGCCAGCACGAACAATGTTGCCAATAACTTCTTCATACCTGATGCGAAATCCCTGTAGTTCCGACGCGATTTTTCGGAGATCACTATAATCGAGGCATCAATGATAATCGCTGGCACGACAGTTGCCTAATTTGCCGGGGACTTCACCCCGGCAAGACGTAATCCGACGTAATCCGTAAAAGATTTCCTATGACAGACATCACCGCATCGCCCTCCGCCTGGCGCGACTTCCTCACGCAGCAAGGCGCCCAGTTTGACGACCAGGGCCAGGACGTACTCGGCTTCGGCGCAGCTGCCCCGCAAAGCCTGGAAAGTTTCGTCGCGCCACTGACCGACCTCGGCCTGATCGCGGCCACCGGCGAAGAAGCCGCCGCCTTCCTGCACGGTCAGCTCACCAATGATGTGCAGCACCTCACCGCCGATTCCGCCCGCCTGGCCGGCTATTGCTCGCCCAAGGGCCGACTGCTGGCCACCCTGCTGATGTGGCGCGACGAAGCCGGGATCTTCCTGCAGCTGCCGCGCGCACTGCAGCCTGCCATCCAGAAGCGCCTGCAGATGTTCATCCTGCGCGCCAAGGCCAAGCTGGCCGACGTCAGCGCCGAACGCGCCGTGCTGGGCCTGGTCGGACCGGCCACCGCCAACGCCCTGGCCGAGTGGTTCCCGGTCTTGCCGGCCGCCCCCTATGACAAGCTCGACAACAGCCATGGCACCCTGATCCGCCTGCCCGATGCTGCCGGTAGCCCGCGCTATCAATGGATTGCCGCCGTCGACACCCTGAGCACCGCCTGGCCCAAGCTGGTGCAGCACTTGAAGCCCACCGCCACCCAGGCCTGGCGCCTGTCCGATATCCGCGCCGGTGTACCCGGCATCCTCGCCGCCACGCAAGAGCAGTTCGTGCCGCAGATGATCAATTTCGAACTGATCGGCGGCGTCAATTTCAAGAAAGGCTGCTACCCCGGCCAGGAAATCGTCGCCCGCAGCCAGTACCTGGGCAAGCTCAAGCGGCGCACATTGCTGGCCACCATCGCCAGCGCCGGTGCCCGGGCCGGTGATGAAGTCTTTGCTGCCGCCGATCCCGGCCAGCCCTGCGGCATGGTGGTCAATGCCGAACCGCTGGACCAGGATCACGCCCTGGCCCTGGTGGAAATGAAACTGGCCGCCGCCGACGATACCGTCCATCTGGGCGCCGCCGGTGGCCCTGCCCTGCATTTCCATGACCTCCCCTATGAGCTGGCCGATCCGCAATAAGCGGCGTGCAGCGTTCAAGCCATAGGGAATCACCATGGACCTCTACATCTACTACCGGGTCGCCAGCGCCCACGCCCCAACACTGCTGGGCAAGATCCGGGGCGTGCAGGCCACCCTGCAGGCGCGCCAGCAGGTGGCCGGCGCACTCAAGCGCCGCCCTGGCGAACAGGACGGCCTGCAGACCTGGATGGAAATCTACCAAGGCATCGCCGACACCGATGCCGAGGGATTCACCCGCGCCCTGGAGCAGGCCCTGGCCGAGACCGGTGCCTTGTCCCTCATCAGCGGTGCGCGCCATGTAGAACAGTTCGAGGATATCGCCCCATGTGCCTGATCATCTTCGCCTGGAAAGTCATCCCCGGCATGCCGCTGATCCTGGCCGCCAATCGCGACGAGTTCTACGCCCGCCCGGCCGCTGATGCCGCCTGGTGGAACGACCATCCCAGGATCTACGCCGGCCGCGACCTGCAAGGCGGCGGCACCTGGCTGGGCGTGACCCGTGATGGCCGCTTTGCCGCCCTGACCAACGTGCGCGCCCCCTCCGAACGACGAACGGATGCCCCGACCCGGGGCCAGCTGGTCGCCGACTACCTGGCCGGCGACATGACCCCGCAGGATTACCTGCGCCAGATCGAGCCCCTTGCCCAGCAATACAACGGCTTCAACCTCCTCGTGGGCAATCCCGAGACCATGTTGTGGTATTCCAACCGCGGCAATGAAGATCCCCGCAATGGCCAGCCGCTGGAATACGGCGTCTACGGTGTCTCCAATGCCCTGCTCGACACCCCCTGGCCCAAGCTCACCCGCGCCAAGGCGCAATTCGCCAGCCTGCTGTGCCAGGGCGCACCGGAAGAGACCTTCTTCGAAATGCTCACCGACGGCACCCGCGCCAACGACTGTCGCCTGCCCGACACCGGCATCGGCCTGGAAAAGGAGCGCATGCTCTCGCCCATCTTCATCCGCTCGCCCGACTACGGCACCCGCTGCTCCACGGTCCTGCGCGTGCCCATCGTCGGCGAACCGGTCCTGACCGAACACGTGGTCGATCCTATGGCGATGCAATATAGCGGCGAGGCCGCCACCGACAAGGCCTGCCGTATCCCCTGCAAGCCCAGGGTGCAAGAAGCTTCACCCGGCGACGACCAGCCTGGCGCAAAGCCGCACAGCGCATGATCCGGGGCCTTCATTCCTTGCCCATGTGAAATAACCAAAGCGTATATCTGATATTTGGAAGATAAATTGGCCTGATTTGATGCGGAGCAGTAAAGTTACACCTGTCTCCTCCAATTTCCTCCTAAAGAATTGGATTCAAGCCCACACCGCAAGGTCGTGGGCTTTTTTTCGCCCGTACCGAACGCCAGCGGCTGCCTCACGTCGACAATGCGTTCCATGCAAATGTCATCGTAGGCGCGTCTTTCCGTTGCCCCCCAGTCCGGCGGGTATAACCAGCTTCACGCCTGCGTGATCGGACCCTGCGATTTTCGATTATTGCGATTTTCGTTTGTTTCGAATAATATGGCCGCTCAAGTATTTCCTGGAGCCCGCCATGACCCCGTCCGCAGCCACCATGTCCCTGCCCGCCGCCAAGGATGTCGAACTGGCCGTGCGCGGCCAACGCGCCCTGGCAGCCTACCTGAGCACGCAGGTCGACACTCAGCACATCCAGATTTTCGATGCCCAGAACCGGGCGCATGAAGTCGAACTACCGACGTCGGCGTTGCGCCTGCTGGTGGAGATACTGGCCGAACTCGCCGACGGTAACGCCGTCAAGGTCGTACCGGTCCACGCAGAACTGACCACCCAGGAAGCCGCTGACCTGCTTAATGTTTCACGCCCCCACTTCGTCAAGCTGTTGGAGGATGGCGTCATCCCCTTCCATCGCGCCGGCAAGCACCGTCGCGTCAAATTTGCCGACCTCATGCAGTACAAGACCGAGCGAGAACAGGCCAGTACCGAGGCCATGGCCGACCTCGCCCGGCAGTCACAGGAACTGGGACTGGGATACGAATGAGGCATTCGCCCTTCACCGCCGTCTACGATGCCTGCGTGCTCTACCCTGCGCCATTACGGGACTTCCTGATGTGGCTGGGCCTGTCGGGACTGTTCCGGGCGCGCTGGAGTCGAGCCATTCATGAGGAGTGGAAACGTAATCTGCTCATCAAACGCCCCGATCTCACCCGCCCCCAACTGGATCGGACCTCGGCCCTGATGGATCGCGCCATTCCCGACAGCCTGGTGGAAGGCCACGAAGCCTTGGTCGCGGGGCTACACCTGCCAGACCCGGACGATCGCCACGTTCTGGCGGCCGCCATCCGCTGCGGTGCCAGTGTCATCGTGACTTTCAACGAGCGGGATTTCCCAGCCCAGGTCCTCGCGCCCTACGGCATCGAAGCACAGCATCCCGATGAGTTCGCCCACAATCTGCTGGACCTCGACGCAGCCGCAGTCGCCGCCGCCGCGCAGCGGCAACGCGCGCAGTTGAAGAATCCATCGGTGGACGTGGATCACTACCTCGACATCCTTTTGCGCCAGGGCCTGGCGCAAACGGTCAAGGCACTCCGCGCCTATCGCGTCGTTCTTTAGACCGGCCGTTGCGGCTCGCCGCAATCTCCGCCGACTCCGCCATTTCCGCCACCCAAAAACACATCGGCCCCACCACCACGCCAGACAAGGCGCGGGGGTGGGGCCGATCAGGCCAGCCTGGCGGGAGCGAATCCCGCTGCGGTGACTTAGTGATGCATCTTGGCTTCGGTGCGATCCAGGACGGCTTCCGGTGCCTGCGCATCTTCCACGGTCTCGTTGTTCAAGACCTTGGTCAGGCGCTCGCTATCCAGTTCGCCGCTCCACTTGGCCACCACCAGGGTTGCCACGCCGTTGCCGATGGTGTTGGTCAGGGCACGCGCTTCGGACATGAAGCGGTCGATACCCAGGATCAGCGCCAGGCCGGCCACCGGCACGTGGCCCACCGCCGACAGCGTCGCCGCCAGCACGATGAAGCCGGAGCCGGTGATGCCCGCCGCGCCCTTGGACGTCAGCAGCAGCACACCCAGCAGCGTCAGTTCCTGCACGAAGGTCATGGGCGTGTTGGTGGCCTGGGCGATGAACACGGCCGCCATGGTCAGGTAGATCGCGGTGCCGTCCAGGTTGAAGGAATAACCGGTCGGAATCACCAGACCGACCACGGTCTTCTTGGCACCGGCATTTTCCATCTTGGCCAGCATGCGCGGCAGCACCGATTCCGAGGAAGAGGTACCCAGCACGATCAGCAGTTCTTCCTTGATGTACTTGACGAACTTCCAGATCGAGAAGCCGTGCAGGCGGGTGATGATCCCCAGCACCACGAAGATGAACAGCAGGCAGGTCAGGTAGAAGGTGCCCATCAGCTTGGCCAGCGAGAACAGCGAACCCACGCCGTACTTGCCGATGGTGAAGGACATCGCACCGAAGGCGCCGATCGGAGCCACCTTCATGATCGCGCCCACCACCGAGAACAGCACGTGCGAGATCTTTTCGATGAAATCGAACACCAGCGTGCCGCGACCGCCGAACTTGTGCAGGGCGAAGCCGAACAGCACCGCCACCAGCAGCACCTGCAGCACGTCACCCTTGGCAAACGCGTCCACCATGCTGGTGGGGATGATGCCCAGGACGAACTCGGTCACCGAACCCATCTTGCCCGGGGCGGTATAGGCCGCGATGCTCTTGGTATCCAGCGCCGACGGGTCGACGTTCATGCCCACGCCGGGCTTGAGGAAGTTCACCAGCAGCAGGCCGATGATCAGGGCCACGGTACTGACCACTTCGAAGTACAGCAGGGCCAGACCGCCGGTCTTGCCGACCTTCTTCATGTCTTCCATGCCGGCGATGCCGATGACGACGGTACAGAAGATCACCGGCGCGATGATCATCTTGATCAGTTTGACGAAGCCATCGCCGAGCGGCTTCATGGCTTCACCCGTGGATGGGTAGAAATGGCCCAGCAGGATGCCGATCACGATGGCAACCAGAACCTGGAAATACAGCGATTTGTAAAGGGGCGGTTTTTGCGCCGTCATTATGATTTCTCCAAGAAACATCGAATATCAGCCGGTCCCTGGGGACCCGCCGCCTGCCGTTGCCGGATCGTCGTCCGTGCGGGCATTTGCTTGTTTTTTTGCTTGCTTTTGCCAGCAATGCGTCCGGGAGAACTCCCCCTCCCCGGTTCGGCCGCAAGTATCTCGCAGTCGCTACGGGGCGGGTATTGTGGGAAACCACATAACTTCAGTAAACAGCGGTTCAAACTGCTCTTTTCTTCATTCTGCAATGCAATAGGATTCGCTATAGTCTGTGCTGGACTGAACGAAAGCTCACGGGCACTCACAAGGAAAATATCGTGCGACGAAAATTGACGGTCACCGCCCGCCTCGGGATTCTGGTAGCGGTGCTGTGTGGCAGCGTGGTCCTGCTGGCCTGGCGCGACATGCTGGGCATGGCCTCCAGCAACGACAAGCTGCGCTATGTCTACGAAGACCGGACCATGGCCCTGATCCACATCGCTCGCGTGCGCGATGCCTTGTACATGAACCGCGACGTCATGGGCCGCGCCCTGATGATGGCCAATGTGCCGACCGAACCGGGTCCCGATGGCGCCACCGGCAATGAACAGATCAAGCAGTGGCTGGGCCGCCTGGCCGGCCTGGACGCCAGTTTCGACCAGGGCTGGCAAGCCTACCGCGCCACCCGCCTGACCCCCGAGGAAATCACCGAGGCCGCCCGCTTCGAGCAAAGCTGGAAAACCTACCTGAGCGAACGCAACCAGGTCATCGAACTCATCGCCAGCACCCAGGTATTGCAGGCCAACCGCAGCTGGACCCAGCTCACGCCGCGCCTGTCGGCCCTGGCCACGCAACTGGCCACCCTCGGTCACCTGCAGGAAACCATGACCCGCGGTGCCTACGACAATGCCCTGCAGGAATACGGCGAACTGCGCCGCCACAACCTCGAAATCGCCTGCGTGGCCCTGATCCTGGGCATTGCCCTGGCGCTGTGGATCATCATCAGCCTGCGCCGCCAGCTCGGGGGTGAACCCGATTACGCCGCCGACATCGTGCGCCAGATCGCCGACGGCAACCTCGGCGTGGCGGTGCGACTGCGCCGCAATGACCGCGGCAGCCTGCTCTACGCCATGCACACCATGCGTGAACGGCTCACCGACATCATGCGCAGCGTCACCCTATCGACCCAGTCACTGGGCGACTCCTCACGCCAGCTCAACGCCACCGCGCACGCCCTGGCCGGCGCCTCCAGCGAGCAGGCAGCGGCGGTAGAAGAAGTCCACAGCGCCATTGCCAGCATGAGCCTGGCCATCCAGCAGACTGGCGAACACGCTCGCCGCACCGACCAGATCGCGCTGGCCGCCGCGGCCGACGCCGACAAGAGCGGCGCCGCCGTACAGACCACGGTGGCCGCCATGCGCGGTATCGCACGCCAGGTCGGGGTGATCGACGACATCGCCTATCAGACCAACCTGCTGGCCCTGAATGCCGCCATCGAAGCCGCCCGCGCCGGCGAGCACGGGCGCGGCTTCTCGGTGGTGGCCGCCGAAATCCGCAAACTGGCCGAGCGCAGCCAGGGCAGCGCCCACGAAATCAGCGTGATTGCACAGGAAAGCGTGGACATGGCCGAAGAAACCAGCCAGCGCCTGGCCGAGGGCACCCTGCAGGGAATCCGCGAAGCCTCGCAGCAGATCAACCAGATCACGCTGTCCTCGCGCATGCAGGAAGAAGGGGTACAGGAAATCGGCGCCGCCGTCGCGCAGCTCAACGACACCACGCAGCGCAATGCGGCCGCCTCGGAAGAACTGGCCTCCACCGCCGAAGTGGTGGCCGAACGGGCGCGCGAACTGGGCGCCCAGCTGTGTTATTTCAGACTGGAAGACGGCAAGCCGCCAGCCCGCGTGCGGCCGGCCTGAAACGTTGGACCTGTCGGACCTGCCGTCCCCGACGGCTAGGCCTGCCGCTGCAGGCTGGCCCGCATGGTGATATGGGGGATGCCCGCTTCCATGAACTCGTCACCCTCACGGGCAAAGCCGTGGGCATTGTAGAAGCCCTCGGCATGGGTCTGGGCATTGAGGATCACCTCGCCGTCACCGCGCTCCCGCGCCGCCTGGATCAACGCCTGCAACACCGCCCCGCCCACGCCCTTGCCGCGCCCGGCCTTGCGCACCGCCATGCGGCCGATATGGCCGTCCGGCAGCAGGCGACCGGTGGCCAGCGGCTGGCCGGCCTCGTCGTAGGCCACCGCGTGCACGCACAGCGGGTCCATCTCGTCCAGCTCGATCTCGGCTGGCACCTTCTGTTCATCGACAAAGACTTCGAAGCGGATAGGCTGGGCGTGTGCGCGCAGCGCTTCCCAACTGCCTACGGTGATTTTCATGCGGGAATTCCTGCTGAGGGTTGAAACGGAAACGCCATGAGGCCCTACGGGCGAATGACGGCTCACTCGTGATCCAGCTTCCTGGAAATATCCAGGCGGCGGATCAGCTTGAAGGTCCCCATGGCCTTGGCCACCAATCGCTCGCCATTCCACAGTTCGGCCTGGCAGAAGCACATGGTGGTGGAGCGATGGTAGGTATGGCCGCGCGCCACGATGGTCTCGCCGGCATGACCGGCCGGCTGCAGGAAGCTGGTGCTCATCTCGACGGTGGCCGAGGACTTGGCGTCCGGCACGCCGGCCCTGGCCGACAGGCCCATGGCCACGTCCAGCAGGGTCATCGAGATGCCGCCCTGCGCCACCTGCCAGCTGTTCATGAACTCCGGCTTGAGAAGCAGCGACATCACGGCGCGGTCGTCGCCATATTCCAGCACCTCCACGCCCAGTGCCTGCAGGTAGGGATTACCTTGCGGGAAGACCTCGGTCAACGGCAGACTCATCGCAGCGGCCTCAGATCTCGTAATCCATGCACTGGCGCGCCTCGCGCACGGCACCGATGAAGGGCTTGATGGCGATATGGTCGGGATGGTCCTGGTAGGCATCCAGCGCCGCCTTGGATTCGAACTCCGAATACAGCACCACGTCATAGCTGGCTTCCAGACCCGGTTGCGCCAGCACCGCTTCGAACTTCAGGATGCCCGGCACCACATTGGCACAGCTGTCCAGCAATTGCTTCATCTTCAGCAGGTTGGTGGCCTTGTCAGCGCCTTCTGCGTGGCCCTTCAGTTTCCACATCACGATATGCTTGATCACGATCGGTCTTCCTTGGTCGAAAATTGGATAAACCGCAATGATAAGCGAAAGCGCCGACCACGACCGCCCCCCCGTCAGCCACGCGCAGCGATCTTCATGAAGGACCCGACCAGCCGCCCTTCGCGGCGCTCGGCCAGGCAATAGACATAGGTGTGGGTGCTCACCGGGTCGCCCTCGATGCGCACCATGCGAAAACGCTCGTCCGGAATGAACTCCGCCTCCGACACCGCCGCCAGCCCCAGGCCGCGTGCCACCGCCTCGCGCAGGGCTTCGCGGCTGCCGATCTCCATCACCACGCGGGGCTTCACGCCGGCCTGCTGCAACACCTTTTCCAGCGCCAGCCGGGTGGTCGAGCCCTGTTCGCGCATGAGCATCGGCTGCTGCTCCAGTTCGGCCAGCGCGACCGTCTCGCGCTGGTAGAAGGGATGACTGCGATGGGCAAACAGCACCACCGCGTGATCGGCATAGGGCAGTGCGTGGAACCGCGCATCATCGGTCACGCTGGCCAGCACCGCGACATCGGTCACGTAGTTCTCCAGATCGGCCAGCGACTGCGCCGAGTTGCCCAGCTTGATCGACAGCTCAACCTGCGGATAACGGGCGCGGTAGGCGTCCACCATCTCGATCACGTGGAACGGCCCGACCGCGCCGATGCGCAGATGCCCCACATGCAGCGCTCCCGAATTGACCAGCAGGTTCAGCGCGTCCAGTTCCAGCTCGGCAATGTTCTGCGCGATCGGCAACAGGCGCTGCGCCGTCTCCGACAGGTCGACCCGCCGGCCACGGCGGAAGAACAGTTCCACATTGTGTTCGCGCTCCAGCGATTGCACCTGGGTGGTCAGGGTCGGCTGGCTCACGCCCAAGGCCCGGGCCGCCGCTGAAAAGCCGCGATGGCGGGCCACGGCGAGGAAGGCACGCAGTTGCGAAGGAGTCATCTATAGCCTCAATCAATAGCTTCGTCGAATTTTAACGATTATATCGATAATAGGGCCGTCATAAAGCCCCCGTAAGCTCCCTTCCTGTCAGTACCGGCCCGAGCAACTCGCCCGACACTGCGCCGCCGATCACCCACTGCGTCCACCACCGGACGCCCATGACAAGGATCCACCATGCAACGACGTTCCCTGCTCGCCCTGTGCCTGGGCGCCCTGACCTCCCTCCTGCTGAGCCAGCCGGTGCGCGCCGCCCAGCCCCTGACCGTGGGCCTGATCCCGGCCGAAGACTCGCAGGCCATGCTGGAAAACAGCAAGGCCGTCATCGACAGCCTGCAGCAGCAGCTGGGCATGCCGGTCAAGCCCTTCATCGCCACCGACTACAACGGCATCATCGAGGCGCTGCGCTCGCGCAAGCTGGATGTGGCCTACCTCGGCCCCTTCTCCTACGTGCTGGCCAGCTCGGTGGCCAATGTCGAAGCCTTCGCCGTGGCCGAGACCAAGAAGAGCGGCCGCAGCTTCTACAAGAGCCTCATCATCACCCGCAAGGACAGCGGCCTGCAGAGCGTGGAACAGTTGAAGGGCCGCACCATGGCCTTCGTCGACCCGTCCTCGGCTTCCGGTCACCTGTTCCCCAGCGCCGGCCTGCAAAAACTCAATATCGATCCCAACAAGTATTTTTCCCGGGTGATCTTCTCCGGCTCCCATGACGCCAGCATCCTGGCCGTGGCCAACAAGAAGGTCGATGCCGCTGCCGTGGCCGACCGCATCCTGGCGGCCGCCGTGGCCAAGGGCGTGGTCCAGCAATCGGACCTGAACGTGGTCTGGACCTCGCCCGACATCCCCGAGTCGCCCATGGTCTGGCGCCGCGACCTGGACCCGGCCCTGAAACAGAAGATCGCCGCCGCCTTCGCCAACATCAAGGACGTGAAATGGGGTGACCAGGGCGTCCTGAACGGCTTCGTCCCCACCACTGACGGCGCCTACGACGTGGTGCGCGAGACCGCCAAGATCCTCAACCTGGACCTGAAGGCCATGAAATGATCCAGCTCCGCGCCCTCGCCAAGCACTACGGCAGCCATGCCGTGCTGCGCGGGATCGACCTGGACGTGCCGGCTGGCCAGTTCCTGGTGGTGCTGGGCCCGTCCGGGGCCGGCAAGTCCACCCTGCTACGCTGCATGAACGGTCTGGTCCAGCCCAGTTCGGGTGAACTCCGGATCACCGGCTTCGACGCCACCGATCCCCGCGCCCGCCAGGTCCGCCAGCTGCGCCGCCAGGTGGCGATGATCTTCCAGCATCACAATGTGGTGCCGCGCCTGTCGGTGCTGAAGAACACCCTGACCGGCCGCCTCGGCCAGGTCCCGACCTGGTCTTCGATCCTGCAACTGTTCAGCCGCCAGGACGTAGCCCTGGCCATGGACTGCCTGCGCCGCGTGGAACTGGAACACAAGGCCCACCAGCGTACCGATGCCCTCTCCGGCGGCCAGCGCCAGCGGGTCGGCATCGCCCGCGCCCTGGCCCAGCAGCCGCAGGTGATCCTGGCCGACGAACCAGTGGCCAGCCTGGACCCCAAGACTTCGCGCCTGGTGCTGCACTACCTGCGCGCCGCCTCGCGCGAACTGGGTATCACCGTGGTCTGCAATCTGCACCAGGTGGACTACGCTCGCGAATTCGGCGACCGCATCATCGGCCTGTCCGGCGGCGAGCTGGTCTTCGACGGCCCCGGCACCGCACTGGACCAGCATCACCTGGACCGCATCTATGCCAGCCCCGGTCATGTGCCGCACCCGGCTTCCCACGCCACCGCCACCGCTGCCACCGCCGCCACCAACCTGGCACCGGCGATCCAAGGAACCTGACATGAACAGCCCCTCCTCTCCCTCTGCCGCCCCTTCTTCGACCGCCCCCGGCTATCTCTGGACCGGTCCCCGTCCGCAGACGCTGCGCGCCTGGCTGGGCTACGCCGCCCTGGTGGCGCTGATCGCCTGGCTGCTCGGCTGGAGCGCCCAGGGCACGCAACTGTCGTGGAGCGAACTGGCCAATGGCCTGCCGCAGATCGGCGACTTCCTGGCCCGCTCCTTCCCGCCCAACTGGTCCTTGCTGCCGGCACTACTGGCCCCGGCCATCGAGACCCTGCAGATCGCGCTATGGGGAACCCTGCTGGGCGTGCTCGGCGCCGTGCCGGTGGCCCTGCTGGCGGCACGCAATCTCAACCCCAACCGCACCCTGCACGCCCTGGTGCGCCAGGGCCTCAACGTCACCCGCAGCATCAATGAACTGATCCTGGCGCTGGTGTTCGTCTCGGCGGTGGGGCTGGGCCCCTTCCCGGGCGTGCTGGCACTGGCGGTGCACGGCGTAGGCATGGTCGGCAAGTTCTTCGCCGAAAGCATCGAGGAAATCGACCAGGGTCCGTTGGAAGCACTGCGCGCCACCGGCGCCAGGCCGCTGCAGGTGATCATCTTCGGCGTACTGCCGCAGGTGGCCACGGCCTGGATCGCCACCGTGCTCTACCGCTTCGAGGTCAACCTGCGCCAGGCCACCGTGCTGGGCATGGTCGGAGCCGGCGGCCTCGGCTTCGAACTGGTCAACAGCCTCAAGTTGTTCAAATACCAGGACACCGCCACCTGCATCGTCGTGGTGACCCTGATGGTGGTGGCCGCCGATGCGCTCTCCAGCCACCTGCGGCGCCTGATCCAGGATGGCAGCACGCATTGAGCAACGAGCACTGACCTCGCCCATTCAACATCGCGAAACCCGAAAACCCCGAGAACAGACTCATGTGGAATTTCCATAACCCGGTCGCCATCCATGCCGGCGCCGGCAGCCTCGCCACCCTGCCGCAATTGCTGGCAGGCCGGCGCGCCATCCTGATCACCTTTCCCGAGGCCGCCGCGCTGGGCCTGGAGCAGGCCATCGCCGCCCTGCTTGGACCGCAACTGGTGGCCATCGAAAACAACGTGCAACCCAATCCCGACGTCGCCTGGCTGGGCGCGATGCACGAGCGCTTGTGGCAGCAGCACCCCGACGTCCCCTGCCTGATCGCGCTGGGCGGCGGCAGTGTCATCGACTGCGCCAAGGCCATGCTGGCGCCCACACCCTCGGGCCGCTTCGAGGAACTGCTCACCCATCTGCGCCAGGACAGCGCCTTCCAGCCCGACCCCGCCCGCATCAAGACGCTCATCGCCATTCCCACCACCGCCGGCACCGGCAGCGAAGTCACGCCCTGGGCCACGCTGTGGGATGCGGCAGGCGGTCACAAGTATTCCCTGCATCGTCCCTGGACCTGGCCCGAGGCCGCCCTCATCGATGCCGAACTGATGCGCAGCCTGCCCCCGGCCGCCACCCTGGCCAGCGCCCTGGACGCGCTGTCGCACGCCCTGGAGGCGATCTGGAACCGGCACCGCAACCCGGTCTCCTCGACCCTGGCCGCCAGTGCCGCGCGCAGCATCCTCGCCACGTTGCCGGCCCTCATGCGCCAGCCCGACGCACTGGCCCTGCGCGAGCAGATGGCAGTGGCGGCGCTGCAGGCCGGCCTGGCCTTTTCCAATACCCGCACCGCCCTGGCACACTCGCTGTCCTACGACATCACGCTGCGGCAAGGGGTGGTCCACGGCATCGCCTGCTCGTTCTCGCTGCCGCACATCCTGCGCCTGGCGCTGGGCCGCGATGCGTCCGTGGATGCGCTGCTGCTGGACATCTTCGACGCCAGCGACGCCTACCAGGCCGTGGCCCGGCTCACCGCCTTCCTGGAAGCGCTGGGCGTGTCCACCGACCCGGCCCGCTATGGCCTGGGTGAAGGCGAGCGCTGGGACGCCGCCCTGCAGCAGGCCCTGCAAGGCCCACGCGGGCGCAACTTCATCGCTGCCGCCCCCTGACCGGCACGCCCCGATCGACAAGACAGCCCACCCAACACTGCACATCGCCATCCGACAAGGAGAATATTCATGCACACCACCCCGCAGCCCGGCCGCAACCTGCAAGCCGTCATCTTCGACTGGGCCGGCACGCTGGTCGATTTCGGCTCCCTGGCGCCGACCCAGATCTTCGTGGACGCCTTCAAGAGCTTCGACATCGAGATCACCCTGCAACAGGCGCGCGGCCCCATGGGCCTGTCCAAGTGGCAGCACATCCGCGTGCTGCTGGACGATGCCGACATCGCCGCCCAATGGCAGCGCCACGCCGGCCGCCCCGCCAGCGATGCCGATGTCGACGCCATCTATGCCCGCTTCATGCCCATGCAGATCGCCAAGGTCGGCCAGTATTCGCAACCCATCGAGGGCGCGGCCCAGGTACTGGCCTGGCTACGTGGTCAGGGCCTCAAGATCGGCTCCTGCTCCGGCTATCCGCGCCAGGTGCTCGACGTGCTGCTGCCGCTGGCAGCCGAACAGGGCATCCGTCCCGACCACGTGGTGGCCGGCGACGAACTACAGGCCGGTGGCCGCCCCGGCCCCTACATGGCGCTGGCCAACATGCTGGCACTGGCCATTGATGACGTGGCAGGCTGCATCAAGGTGGACGACACCGTACCCGGTATCGAGGAAGGTCTGCGCGCCGGCATGTGGAGCGTGGGGGTGTCGCTGTCGGGCAATGAAGTGGGACTTACCCAGGCAGAACTGCTCACCCGGACGCCAGCTGAAGTGACGCATCTGAAGCAACAGGCCGAAGCGCACCTGCGCGCAGCCGGTGCCCACTATGTGATCGATTCGGTGGCGACGCTGCCGGAGGTGGTGGCCCACATCCGCGCCCGCCTGGCCAGCGGCGAACGTCCCTGAAGTCCCGAGTCTCCGAGCCCCCCGGATCAGCTGCGCGGCTTGCGCGCCCGGGGGCTGGTCGCGGCCGCCTTCTTCGGCGCCGCGCTGCGCTTTGCCGGAGCGGCCTTGGCCGCTGCGGTGGCTGGCTTGACCACCTTGGCGGGCTTCACAGGCTTGGCCACTGCGGCGGGCGCCTTGCGGGTGCTCTTGCGCGGCGTCGCCGGGGCCTTGTGTGATGGTGCAGTGGCACGCTCGTCCCCATCGTCCGCATCGGCATCGACCGTGATCTCGTCACGGGACTCACCGATGGCCGTGGTCAGCTTGCGCGCCAGCGCGATCACCTTGCCGGGATCGACGTCCAGCGTGCCGATCAACAGCTCGATGATTTCCGAGCGCGGGTTGGCCAGCGTCGGCTCGATCATCATCACCGCCGCCGACAAGGCCAGCGCCCGTTCGCGGCTGGCGCGGTCGGGCAGCATCTGCTGCAGGGCATTCAGGGCTTCCACCGGCGCCACGGCGGTCACGCGTGCCTGCTCCTTCAACAGTTGCACCCAGTTGGTCTGGGGCGACACGCTGGCATGCATGCCCGGCAGCTGCGCCAGCAGGCGCGCCAGGCGCAGGCTGCGCCGCTCGAACACGCCCACCGAAATCATCCCGGCGATGACGATGCGGCACACCGCCTCGGCAAAGCCACCATTGGCGATGTCCCCGATGACGGCGCTGCGATAACGTCCCAGTTCTTCCTGCGCCCAGCGCTGGGCGACCTCGGCATCGGCCTCGCGTGGCGGCAATACGGCGCCCAACCCGTTGGGGCCGAACACCTGGCGCGTCATGCGTACCGTGCGGGCATCGCGCTGGTCACGCCAGGCATTGAGTTCATCGGTGATCTTCTGCGCCATGCGCTGCTCGTAGCGCTTCAGCGGATGCTGGGCATCCAGCTGCACCCGCCGGGCCCGCGCCTGCGCGGCCTGCTGGCGGATGAACGACGCCGCCGGGTGCGCATCCGAGAACAGTTGGCGCTGCATGCGCAGCGGGTTCAGGCGCATCAACGCATTGGCGCTTTCGCGGGTGGCCGTCATGCGCACCCAGGGGCGTACCCAGGTCTTGTAGAGCTGCGCATTGATCTGCGACCACTGGCTCACCGTCGAGAAGACGGATTCCTCCTCGCGCCCCTCGGGATTGAGCCGGCGCAAATCGTCCATGGTGCGGTGCTGGTATTGCACGGTATAGTCGCCCGGCTCCAGCGCGTCCCAGCGCTGCGCCTGCTGGCCATCCTTGCGCTCCAGCTTCATCTCGTAGAGGCCCGGTGGCAGGCTTTCGATCACGTCCAGCGAGCTCA
This sequence comes from Herbaspirillum frisingense GSF30, assembly GCF_000300975.2. Classification (GTDB taxonomy): domain Bacteria; phylum Pseudomonadota; class Gammaproteobacteria; order Burkholderiales; family Burkholderiaceae_D; genus Herbaspirillum; species Herbaspirillum frisingense. The sequence continues at coordinate 26,827 of NZ_AEEC02000032.1, forward strand.
CCAGCTGGTCGTGTTCCTTCAGCGCCACCGATCCCCCCACGAAGATGCCCAGGTGGCCCACGCTCTCATGCAACACGTAGATGATGGTGCGCCCGGCAGCAGCGATGGCGCGCTCGTCGCCCCAGGTATCGATGATCCAGTTCAGGGCCTGCGGCGGCGGCGTGATGTTGTCGCCCCAGGAGGCGAAGACCACGATGGGCGCCACGATGTCGCGCAGGCTGACCGCCTTGCCGCGCACCTCCAGCTCGCCCCGCGCCAGCTTGTTGCCGACGAACAGGTTCTCGGTGATGGCCTCGATCTCGGCCCCGGTCATGCGGAAGAAGCCACCCCACCAGCGTTCGAACTCCAGGAAGCGCGGCGCCTCCTGATCGACCCCGGCCCACAGGTTGTAATACTTGTTCCAGAAGGTATTGGCCGGGTTGAGCTTCTCGAAATTCTCCACCAGGCTGGCGCCATCGAAGCGGTCCGCCCCGAGATCGGCCGCCAGCGAAGCCAGCCAGGTACCGCCCAGCGTGGCGCCGCTGTAGCGCATGGGATTCAAGGTGGAGCTGCCGGCCCAGTAGGAAGCGGGCGCGCCCACCATCATCAGCGGGCCAAACAGTTCCGGCCGCACCGCGTCCAGCGTCATCATGGCCCAGCCGGCCTGGCAATTGCCGATCACCACCGGCTTGGCGGCACATTGCGGATGACGGCGGATCACCTCTTCCAGGAAGCGCGCCTCGGCCTCCATCACGGTAACCAGGGTCTGGCCATCCTCAGGCTCCGGCCGGAAGGTCACGAAATAGACCGGATGCCCGGCCTTCATCGCCATGCCCACCTCGGAATCGAACTTGAAGCCGCCAATCCCGGGGCCATGCCCGGCCCGGGGGTCGACCACCACCACCGGCCGCGCCGCAGGATCGACCGGCAGCTCCGGCGGTGGTTGTAGCAATAGCAAGGCGTAGTTGCAGGGTGCCGGCAGGTCCTTTCCGTCCAGCACCAGGGCATGGTCGAACTTCAGCAGCGGCGGCGTGCCCTGCTCCAGGTGTTCCAAGTAATCATTTCCCCGGTCCAGCAGGGTATCGAGGAAGAGGAAACTGCGCTGCACGCAATCCTCCACATACGCCTGCACATCGCCCCAGGCCAGGGCTGGCGCGGCTGCAGTATCGGCTGCAGCACCGGTGGCGGCATCAGGGTGAAGGGATCCAGCGTTCTTGCGACTTGCCATGGACTCGCTCCCGGAGGGGGTTCAGAGGGGTAACCAGTCCATCATACGGAGAAAGGTGAAAGCAAATCGTCCGATCTCTGAGACAATAAAACCGCTTTTCCCTGCTTTGGCCGAGCCGGCACAACAAAATCATTGCGTGGAGGAATTCTCATGGAGCTCAAGAGCCTGGTGGACCAGCCCGGCAAGTTGCCGACCGTTCCCAAGGTGGTACAGCAACTGATGGCCAGTTTCAATGCCGAGGACGTTTCGGCCCAGGACATCGCCCAACAGATCGCCGCCGATCCGGCGCTCACCGCCAAGGTCCTGCGGCTGGCCAATTCGGCCTTCTTCCACGCCTCGCGCACCATCGGCACGGTCGACGACGCGCTGCGCATGCTGGGTTTCATCATGGTGCGCAACCTGGTGCTGGGCAATGGCATGGTGGCCGCCTTCAAGAACACGCGGGGCATGGACCTGCACCAGTTCTGGCTGCACACCCTCTATACCGCCGTCGCCGCCCGCTGGCTGGCCATGCACGCCGGTCATGCCGGCGAAGACAATGGCGACGCCGTCTTCACGGTCGCCATGATGCATGGCATCGGCCAGTTGCAACTGCACGCCGTGGCCGCAGCGGCGGTAGCGCCCCTGGACAAGCAATGCAATGTGCTCGACGCCGACCGCGCCGAACGGGAGAAAGCCGCCTGGGGCTTCCACTACGCCGATGTCTCGGCCGAACTGGCCACCCTCTGGCACTTCCCCGACGCCATGACCACCGCCCTGCGCAGCATTCCCGATCCCCTGGCCGCCGGTCGCCTGGAGCGCGCCGCCGCCTGGGTCCACCTGGGCGCCTGGGCGGCCCGGGTCGAAGTGCTTGCGCTGGATGACGCCACGGCCCTGGCCAGCTATCCCGCTGCGTTGGCCAAAAAACTGGGCGTGGACCCGGCATGGCGCCCGGTGCTGGTCAAACATGCGCCAGATCAGGCCGAGCGTGCCATGCCCTCCTTCAGCGAGCTGTCGGCCGGGCTGGACGCCATGCTCGAATAAGCCCGTCACCATGGAGACCTTCATCGGACTGGTGCTGGGCCTGCTACGCCATCTGGCCTTCAATGCCGTCTTCTACGCCATCGGCTGCGGCCTGCTCAAGCTGATCACGCTGGGCCGCTACCCGCGCCTGACGCCGCTGCGCGGCGAACACTGGCGCCACCAGGTGCAGGACGTCGACCTGGTCACCCTGCTGGGCTTGCTGGCCACGGTAGCGCTGCTGATCCTGATGGCGCATTGGCTGGGCTGACCCGCTTCGGGCCGCTGCCTGCAGCGACATCAGGTCGCACAGATGCTGCAGCTATGTCCCTTGCAGTTGTGCAGCACGCTGCTGCGTCCCGCCCCGGCATGGGTACCGGGGCCGGTGGCCCCCTGACCGGCCAGTTGTTCGGCGCCGTTGCGCGGTTGCCAGCGATACCTGACCTGCAGCCCCACATGGCCACCGGTGAGCATGGGCGCGGCCGCCGTCGGCTGCTTGCAATAGGGACAGCTGGTGTCGCCATGCAAGGCCTGCAGGGGAATCAGTCGTTCGAAGATGCCGTCGCAATGGCTGCAACGAATGTCGTACAAGGGCATGTCCCCTCCTGAAGAATCCCGACCCGAAAAGACCCGACCGGAAAGACCTCCGGCCGGGAACACACTACGCACAACGAAGCCTCAGGCGTCAGCCCTTGCGCCCCCAGTAGGACTTGTCGTTCAACATGCCCTTGGGCGTGATGTCCTGATCGAAGATCGAGGTCGGCAAGGCCACCGTGCAGGCGCAGTTGGGGATATCGACGATGCCGCCGATACGCCCTTCCACCGGTGCGGCCGTGAGCAGCATGTACGCCTGACTGCCGGTGTAGCCGAAGTGGGTCAGGTAGTCGATGGCCTTGAGGCAGGCCTGGCGATAGGCCACGGTGGCGTCGAGGTAGTAGTTCACGCCGTTTTCCACGCTGATGCCCTCGAAGGTCAGCCACTGCTCGTAATGCGGCTTGACGATGCTGGGCATGAAGATGGGTGACGTAATGTTGTACTTCGCCATGCCGCCCTTGATGAGATCGAAGCCGACGTGGCTCACGCCATCCATCTCGATGGCACCACAGAAACCGATCTCGCCATCACCCTGCGAAAAGTGCAGGTCACCCATCGAGAAACCGGCCCCCTTCACATACACCGGGAAGAAGATGCGCGTACCGGCCGACAGGTCCTTGATATCGGTATTGCCGCCATGCTCGCGCGGCGGCACGGTGCGCGCGGCAACCTTGGCCATCTCGTCGAACTTGGCGCCGGTCAGACCGCGCAGCACGGCGGTGCTCGGATCGGGCGGCTTGGCCAGGCCCTTGGCGGCCAGCGGTGCCTCGCGGCGGTTCCATTCGGCCAGCAGCTCATGCGACGGCAGGCAACCCATCAGGCCCGGGTGGGTCAAGCCGGCGATGCGCACACCCGGGATATGGCGCGAAGTGGCATACAGGCCCTTCAGGTCCCAGATGGCCTTGTCGGCCTCGGGGAAGTAATCGGCCAGAAAGCCGCCGCCATTTTCCTTGGAGAACACGCCCGAGAAACCGACCGGCGTCACCGGCTTGATGTCCAGCAGGTCGATCACCAGCAGGTCGCCCGGTTCGGCGCCTTCGACGTGGAAGGGGCCGGTCAGCGGGTGGGCGCGGGTCAGGTCGACATTCTTGACGTCGGAGACGTCATCGGTGTCCTTGATCTGGGCATCCAGAAAGTCCAGCGACTCGATCAGGATGGATTCACCCGGCTTGACCGAAGCCAGGAACGGCAGGTCCGGGTGCCAGCGGTTGTGACCCAGTTCAGGCTGCTCTGCCAGCGGGACGCCGGGCTTGATCTTGAAGTGTTGCATGCGATCTCCTTGGTGGTGGATAGGTTCGTGACTTGTTGCCAGCCTGCATTGCTGTTGCCGTTCGTCCTGAGTAGCCGCAACGCGGCGTATCGAAGGCGCGCCAGCGGTTGGCGAGCGGCATTTGCATCCCTTCGGCAAGCTCAGGACAGGCTTCGATACGACCCTTTGTGTCTACTCAGTCCGAACGGGCATCAGCTTGCCAACCCGAATGACTTGTCAAGCTGCTGGTTCGGTAGGAATCCCCGGCATCGGACATTCAGGCGTACCGGCACTGTTGCGGGTGAGCGCCTCGACCTGGGCGCGGGCGGCCTGCGGGTCATTGACCCAGGTGCGATAGAAATCGAAGGGACACTCGGCCACGCCGGCCGGTGATTCGCCCGAATTGATCTTGCCGGTATAGCCACGGTGCAGCAGCTTGTAGAGGTGGTTCTGCGATTGCCAGTTGCGGCGCGCATCGCGGATGGCGCCGATGGACAGCTCGGCATACTGGATGCCCATTTCCTCCGTGCCGCATTCGCCCAGCGTGCGGCCGTCGAAGCCGACGATGGCCGAGTGGCCGAAGTAGGAATACACGCCATCGAAGCCGGCCGCATTGGCCACCGCCACATAGAGGTTGTTCATCCAGGCCATGGCCTTGGAGACCATGATCTGCTGTTCCTTGGCCGGGTACATGTAGCCCTGGCAACGCACCACCAGCTCCGCGCCCTTCATGGCGCAGTCGCGCCAGATTTCGGGATAGTTGCCGTCGTCGCAGATGATCAGGCTTATCTTCAAGCCCTTGGGACCATCGCAGACATAGGTGGTGTCGCCCGGATACCAGCCCTCGATGGGCGTCCAGGGCATGATCTTGCGGTACTTCTGCACGATCTCGCCCTGGTCGTTGATGAGGATGAGCGTGTTGTACGGCACCTTGCGCGGATGCTCTTCATGACGTTCACCCGTCAGCGAAAACACGCCCCACACACCGGCGATGCGGCAGGCCTCCGAGAAGATGGCGGTCTCCTCGCCGGGAATGGTGGCGGCGGTCTCGAACATCTCGTCGCGGTCATACATGATGCCGTGGGTCGAATACTCCGGGAACACCACCAGGTCCAGCCCCGGCAGGCCCTGCTTCATGCCCACCAGCATGGCGGCGATCTTCCTGGCGTTTTCCAGCACCTCGCCGCGCGTATGCAGGCGCGGCATCTTGTAGTTGACCACCGCCACGCCGACGGCATCCTTGCTGCTTGAAATGTCTCCGTGTCTCATGGGCTTTCTCCTTCTCGCAAACAGGTGAATTCAGACCGACAGGTACTTGCTGATGGTCGGCGCATCGACGTTGGCCCGCGTGTCCTCGTAGACGAAGCGCCCCTTGTCGATCACCAGGAAACGGTCGGCGATCTCCAGCGTGAAGCTCAACACCTGCTCCGAGACCACGATGGTGAGGGCGCGGATCTTGCGGATTTCCTTCAGGCTCCTGGCGATGTCCTTGATGATGGAAGGCTGGATGCCCTCGGTGGGCTCATCCAGCAACAGCACCCGGGGATTGGTGGCCAGCGCCCGCGCAATGGCCAGTTGCTGCTGCTGGCCGCCGGAGAGATTGCCGCCCTTGCGGGTGCGCATGTCGTAGAGCACCGGGAAGAGCGAATACAGCTCGTCCGGCACCTTGCCCCGGGCCGTGGCCGGCAGACCGGTCTGGATGTTTTCCAGCACCGTCATGTGCGAAAAGATCATCCGCCCCTGCGGCACATAGGCCACGCCGCGCTCCACGCGCTGGTGGCTTTCCAGGGCGCCCAGTTCGACGCCGTCGATGCTGATGCTGCCGCCGCGCAGCGGCAAGATGCCCATCAGGGTCTTGAACAGCGTGGTCTTGCCCATGCCGTTGCGGCCCATGACGGCGACGATTTCTTCCTTGGCCACCGACAGGTCGACGTCGTGGATGACCTTGCTCTGGCCGTAGCCGGAGGCGAGTTGCGAGATTTTGAACATGGCAGGCTCCGGGTTGGGTAGGCGTTCAGTGACCGAGATAGACATCGATCACCTTGGGATCGGATTGCACCTTCTCCATGCTGCCCTCGGCCAGGATCTTGCCCTGATGCAGCACGGTGACCTTGTGGGCGATGCTCTTGACGAAATCCATGTCGTGCTCGATCACCACCACCGAACGGCCCTGGCTGATGCGGCCCAGCAGTTCGGCGGTCTTTTCGCGCTCGGACACGCTCATGCCGGCCACCGGCTCGTCCAGCATCAGCAGTTCCGGCTCCTGCATCAGCAGCATGCCGATCTCCAGCCACTGCTTCTGCCCGTGCGAGAGCAGGTCGGCCTGGGTGTGCAGCTGCTGGTCGAGGAAGATCTCGGCGGCCACCGCCTCCACCCGCGCCACCACGTCCGGCGAGCGCTGGAAGGTCAGCGCGCCGAACACCTTGCGGCCACGCGGGAAGGACATTTCCAGGTTCTCGAAGACGGACAGGTTCTCGTAGATCGACGGCGTCTGGAACTTGCGCCCCACCCCTGCCCGCACGATGGCGTGCTCGCTCATCTTCGTCAGCTCATGGCTGTTGAACTTGATGCTGCCGGAGGTGGCGCGGGTCTTGCCGCAGATCAGGTCCAGCACGGTGGTCTTGCCGGCACCGTTGGGGCCGATCACCACGCGCACCTCGTTGCGCTGCACGTAGAGATTGAGGCCGTCCACCGCCTTGAAACCGTCGAAGGACACCGTCAAATCCTCGATGGCCAGGACCGGATGGGCATCCGATTCGAAACCGATGGGGTTCTCGCTCATTTGCTGGCCTCCAGGGTAGCGCCGGGCTCGATGCCGTCGCGCTTGGGTTCAGGGGTGGACGGACGGGCCGCCGCGACATTCGTGACAGTCGGGGCCGCAGCGGGGGCGACAGTTGGCGCTGCCGCCGGCTTGGGCTCGCCCCGCAGCCGCGCCATCAGCCGCTTGCCCTGGGTCTGCCAGAGACCGGCCAAACCATTGGGGAAGTACATCACCACCGCGATGAAGAGGCCGCCCATCAGGAACAGCCACAGCTCGGGGAAGGTCTCGGAAAAATAGGTCTTGCCGAAGTTCACCAGCAGCGTGCCGTACACCGCGCCCAGCAGCGACATGCGACCACCGACAGCGGCATAGATCACCATCTCGATGGACGGCACGATGCCCACGAAGGAGGGCGACATGAAGCCCACCTGCAGCGTGAACATGGCCCCGCCGATGGCCGAGAACATGGCCGCCGCGCAGAACACGAAGACCTTGAAGCTGGCCACGTCATAGCCCGAGAAGCGCACCCGCTCCTCCTTGTCGCGCATGGCCACCAGCAGGCGCCCCAGCTTGGAGCCGAGCACATAGCGACCGAACAGGATGCAGCCGAACAGCAAGGCGGCATTGACGAAGTACAGCACCAGCTTGGCGTGGTCGGTACGGATGTCCCAGCCCATCAGGGTCTTCAGGTCGGTGATGCCGTTGACGCCGCCAGTCAGGCCCTGCTGGCCGATGATCAGGATCGAGAGGATGGCCGCGATGGCCTGCGTGACGATGGAGAAATACACATCTCCCACCCGGCGCTTGAACATGGCCAGGCCGATCAGCATGGCCAGGATGGTCGGCACCAGCAGCACCGCCAGCACGGTGAAGGCAAAGCTGTGGAAGGGTTCCCACATGGCCGGCAAGGCGGTGATCTGGTTCCAGTCCATGAAGTCGGGAATGCCCGGCGTGGACTGGATCTTGGTGCTGATGGGGTCGGAGGCTTCGAGTTTCAGGAACATGGCCATGCAATAGCCGCCCAACCCGAAGAACACCCCCTGGCCGAGGCTCAGGATGCCGCCATAGCCCCAGCACAGCACCAGCCCCACCGCCACGAAGGCATAGGACAGGTACTTGCCCACCAGGTTGAGACGGAACATGTCCAGCGTCAGCGGAAACACCAGCAACAACAGCACCGCCATCACCAGCAGGCCCACCGCCCCGGAGCGCCCGCCCAACAGTTTTTCATAGGCTGCATGCATCATCGGACCTCGCACGGGTTGTTGGAGAAAGAAAAGCCGGCCATCACTTGCGCACCTTGGCCGAGAACAGGCCCTGCGGACGCAGCATCAGGATCAGGATCACTGCCGACAGCGTGAGCACCTTGGCCATGGAACCGGTCAGGAAGAACTCCGCCGTGGACTGCGTCTGGGCAATCGAGAAGGCCGAGGCGATGGTGCCGATCAGGCTTTGCGCGCCGCCGAAGACCACCACCAGGAAGGTATCGACGATGTACAGCGAACCGCTGGTGGGACCGGTGGAACCGATGGTGGTGAAGGCCGCCCCGGCCACGCCGGCCACCCCGCAACCGAGCGCAAAGGTGGTGCGATCGACCTTGCGGGTATTGATGCCGACCGCCCCGCTCATGACCCGGTTCTGCATCGTTGCGCGCACCTGCAGGCCCCAGCGCGAACGGAACAGCAGCACGAAGATGGCCCCGGTCAGCAGCACCGTGATGCCCATCATGAACAGGCCATTGATGGGAATGTCGATGGCGTCGGTCGGCTTGAAGGAACCCATCAGCCAGTCCGGCAGGGTGGCACTGACTTCCTTGGCGCCGAAGATGGAACGGAAGGTCTGCTGCATCGCCAGCGACAGGCCCCAGGTGGCCAGCAGCGTATCGAGCGGGCGCTTGTAGAGGCGGCTGATCAGCAGCAGTTCGGTCAGGTAGCCCACGCCATAGGCCACCGCGAAGGACAGCACGATGGCCACGAAGAAGTAGATCGGCTGCAAGGCCGGCGCATAGGTGGTGGTGAGATGCGACAACAGATAGGTGATGTAGGCGCCGATGGTGAGGAATTCACCGTGGGCCATGTTGATCACGCCCATCTGCCCGAAGATGATGGCCAGGCCCAGCGCCATCAACAGCAGGACGCAGAACACCGAAAGGCCATTGAAGCCCTGCATGGCGAAGATGGCGCCGAATTCGGATAGAGAAACCATGTTGACTCCCGATGGGCAAGGATGAATTGACCGGTAAGGGGCGGCAGCGCCCGCATGTCACTACAGACGCCGCCGCTTTGCTACGCAGTGAACAGACGCTTACTGCTTACTGGTAACCCTTGGGGAAGGGATTCGGTTCGATCAGGTCGGACTCGTAGACCACCTTGAACTGGCCATCCTTCTGCGCTTCGCCGATGCGGGTCTTGCTCCACAGGTGGTGGTTCTCGTGGACCTTGACATAGCCTTCCGGCGCGGTCTTGAGTTCGATGCCGGGCGAGGCTGCCACCACCTTGTCGACGTCGAAGCTGCCGGCCTTTTCCACCGCCGCCTTCCACAACCAGGGGCCGAGGTAGGCGGCCTGGGTGACGTCGCCGATGACCGAATTGGCACCGAACTTGGCCTTGAACTCGGCCACGAATTTCTTGTTGTTGGCGTTGTCCAGGCTCTGGAAATACTTCATGGAAGCGAAGAAGCCCTCCACGTTCTCGCCGCCAATGCCCAGCATTTCATCTTCGGTGACCGAGATGGTCAGCAGGTTCTGGGTCTTGGCGGTGACGCCGGCCGCCTTCAACTGCTTGTAGAAGGCCACGTTGGAGCCGCCCACCACGTCGGCGAAGATGACGTCGGGTTTCTTCAGCTTGATCTTGTTGATCAGCGAGCCGAACTGGGTATTGCCCAGCGGATAGTATTCCTCGCCCACCACCGAGCCCTTGAGCACGTTCTCGATGTGCTTGCGGGCGATCTTGTTGGAGGTGCGCGGCCAGATGTAGTCCGAGCCGACCAGGAAGAAGGTCTTGGCCTTCTTTTCCTTGGCCACCCAGTTCAGGCCCGCCAGCACCTGTTGCGTCGCCTCCTGCCCGGTATAGAAGACGTTCTTGGACTGCTCCAGGCCTTCGTAGAAGGTCGGGTAGTAGAGCAGGCCGTTGTCCTTCTCGAACACCGGCAGCACCGCCTTGCGCGAAGCCGAGGTCCAGCAGCCGAAGACGGCCGCCACGCGGTCGTTCTCCAGCAGCTTCTTGGCCTTTTCGGCGAAGGTCGGCCAGTCGCTGGCGCCGTCTTCCTGGATGATCTTGATCTTGCGACCGAGGATGCCGCCCATGGCATTGATCTGGTCGATGGCCAGGCGCTCGGCCTGGATCGACCCGGTCTCGCTGATGGCCATGGTGCCGGTGGCCGAGTGCAGCTGGCCCACGGTGACCTCGGTGTCGGTGATGGCCAGCTTGGTGGTATTGACCTTGGCGGTCGGATACTGCTGGGCCGAGGCCATGCCCGGCAGGGTGGCTGCGGCAGCACCGGCGGCCAGGCCCATGAGGACCTTGCGGCGCGGCAGCGAGGGCGGATTGGAAGACGAGGAATGCGACATGCGGTACTCCTTTCGGTCGTTGTTGTTGGATGCCGGCCGGGCAAACGTGGCGTCGTGCAGAAAAAAAGCCGGTAAAAAACGGAAAAGTGAACAAACGAGGGAAAGGCCATCCACTGGCGTGGCATTCAGGAAAAAGTCTCCTGACAGATATGAATATTCCTTCAAGCCCGCCTTTAGCTGCGCTGGCCCTGCCCTTCGTTCTGGGAGGCAGAATAGGATCGGCGGTGCAGCGCAACAATACGTTGTTTGACGTAAGCTCCCGGCCGCGGCTGGCCGCCCGCCTGCACAGCTTTTGCCCGCCCGCTGCCTGTTGTTGGTGCAGGCAAATGGCGGCGAGCGTGGCGATGCTCTTGCCGGGGTGGCAATAACTCCTGCGGGTCTGCGATGTTTTGGTGAATTCCCGTGGAATGCGGCAGCGCACATACGTCATTTGACGTATGCCCTCACCGCCCGAATGGTTTGAAAATTGCTTGCGCTTGAACGCGAGCGGTCCGGCAGCCCAGGACCTGACGAGATGACCTGACTTCCCCCCGAGCCAACGTGACCCATCCCGCCACACAACGCATCGTCAAGGTCCGCCGCGACTACAACACCTGGGTCGCCAATGAGACCCTGGAAGACTACGCGCTGCGCTATACGCCGCTGTCGTTTCGCCGCTGGTCCGAATTCCGCCTAGCCAACACGGCCCTGGGCGCGACCTCGTTTTTGGCGCTGGAAGCCATCAGCGGCGCCATCACCCTCAGCTACGGCTTCACCAATGCCTTCTGGGCCATCGTCTGCGTGGTGGTGCTGTTCTTCCTGACCGGCCTGCCGATCAGCTACTACGCGGCGCGCTACGGGGTGGACATGGACCTGCTCACGCGCGGCGCCGGTTTCGGCTACATCGGCTCGACCATCACCTCGCTGATCTATGCCAGCTTCACCTTCATCTTCTTCGCGCTGGAGGCGGCCATCATGGCCCAGGCCATCGAGATCTATTTCGGCCTGCCGCTGGTGTATGGCTACGTACTCTGTTCGCTGATCATCATCCCCATGGTGGCCTACGGCATCACCCTCATCAACCGCCTGCAGATGTGGACCCAGCCGCTGTGGCTGGTGCTGCTGGTACTGCCCTATCTGTGCGTGCTGTACAAGGAGCCCGACGCCCTGCGCAACCTGATGAGCTTTGCCGGTCGCGCCGAGGAAGGTAGCTCCTTCAACCTGCTGCTGTTCGGCGCGGCGGCGACGGTGGCCTTTTCACTGATCGCCCAGATCGGCGAGCAGGTCGACTTCCTGCGCTTCCTCCCGAAAAAGACCGCCGCCAATCGCGGCCGCTGGTGGAGCGCCCTGCTGCTGGCCGGCCCCGGCTGGATTCTGCTGGGCGGCGCCAAGATGCTGGGTGGCGCGCTGCTGGCCTTCCTCGCCATCCAGCACGAGGTGCCGATGGCGCGCGCCGTGGAACCGACCCAGATGTACCTGATCGGTTACCAGTACGTGTTCGGCAATCCGGCCCTGGCGCTGGGGGCGGTGGTGCTGTTCGTGGTGGTGTCGCAGATCAAGATCAATGTCACCAATGCCTATGCCGGTTCGCTGGCCTGGTCCAATTTCTTCGCCCGCCTAACCCACAGCCACCCGGGCCGCGTGGTGTGGCTGGTGTTCAATGTCCTGATCGCGGTGCTGCTGATGGAACTGGGCGTGTTCAATGCGCTGGAACACGTGCTGGCGCTCTACAGCCTGGTGGCGATCTCCTGGATCGGTGCGGTGGTGGCCGACCTGGTGATCAACAAGCCGCTGCGCTTGAGCCCGGCGCATATCGAGTTCAAGCGCGCCCACCTGTACGACGTCAACCCGGTCGGCGTGGGCTCGATGGTGATCGCCACCCTGCTCTCCACGCTGGCCATGTCCGGCGTGCTGGGCAAGACGGTGGCGGCACTCTCCCCCTTCATCGCGCTGGGGACGGCCCTGGTGAGCGCACCCTTGATCGCGGTGGCCACCGGCAGCCGCTACTACATCGCCCGCCGCGATACCTTGTCCGAACAGAGCTACCGCCCCTACACGCCCGGCCACAGCCCCTCGGTACTGGACTGCGTCATCTGCGGCAATGCCTTCGAAACCCCGGACATGGCGCACTGCCCGGCCTACCAGGGCGCCATCTGTTCCCTGTGCTGTTCGCTCGATGCGCGTTGCAAGGACCGCTGCAAGACCCCGCGCGCGCGGCTGCCCAACCAGATCCTGCACACCCTGCGCCAGCTGATCCCGGCGCGCTTCGCGCTCAAGCTCAATACCCGCATCGGCCATTACCTGAGCGTCTTCGGTCTCCTGGCCGGTGGCCTGGCCATCGTGCTGTGGATGCTGTACTTCCAGCAGATGGCCGACCTCTCCGGCCTGACACTGGCCGCGCCCGACTCGCTGCGGGGCGTCTTCATCAAGCTGTTCTGCCTGTTGCTGGTGGTGGTCGGCGTGGGCGCGTGGTGGCTGGTGCTGACCAATGAAAGCCGTGCCGTCGCGCAAGAAGAATCGGAACGCCAGACCAACCTGCTGCTGCAGGAAATCGAAGCCCACAAGCAGACCGACGCCGAACTGCAGCGCGCCAAGGAAGCCGCCGAATCGGCCAACCTGGCCAAGAGCCGCTTCGTGGCCGGCATGAGCCACGAGCTGCGCACGCCCTTGAACAGCATCCTCGGCTATGCCCAGATCCTGCACGTGGACGCCACCATCCCGCCAGCCCGCAAGGAAGCCATCGCCATCATCCGCCGCAGCGGCGAACACCTGCTGAGCCTGATCGACGGCTTGCTGGACATCGCCAAGATCGAAGCCGGCAAGATGCGCCTGGCCTCCGACGAACTGGCGCTGGAAGCCTTCCTGGAACAGATCGTCGGCATGTTCGCCCCGCAGGCCGAACAGAAGGGCCTGCAGTTCCGCTTCGAAAAGACCGGCCGCCTGCCGCACATCGTGCATGCCGACCCGAAGCGGCTGCGGCAGATCCTCATCAACCTGCTGGGCAATGCCGTCAAGTTCACCGACCGTGGCGGGGTCACCCTGAAGGTACGCTATGCCCGCGAGATTGCCTGGTTCGAGGTGGTCGATACCGGCATCGGCATCGCCGACGACGACCTGGAGCGCATCTTCCTGCCCTTCGAACGCAGCAACGCGGCCAGCCTGCGTGAAGACATCGGCACCGGCCTCGGCCTGGCCATCAGCCGCATGCTGGTGCACATCATGGGGGGCGAACTGGGCGTGCAGAGCAGGGTCGGCAGCGGCAGCAGCTTCCAGCTCAAGCTCTACCTGCCGGAAGTGCATGTACCGCGCCCCCGACTACAACTGGAAGACCAGATGTCGGGTTACGCCGGCCCCTCGCGCCATATCCTGGTGGTGGATGACCAGGCCTCGCAACGGCGCCTGTTGAAGGACATGCTGGCCCCGCTAGGCTTTGCGGTCAGCGAGGCCGACAGCGGCCTGGCCTGCATGGAAAGACTGGCGCACGAGGTGCCGGACCTGATCCTGCTCGACATCGCCATGCCGCAGATGGATGGCTGGAGCGTGGCCCGCGCCATCCGCGCGCGGGGCCTGACGCAGCTGCCCATCCTGCTGGTCTCGGCCAATGCCTTCGAGAACCTGCACGAACGCAACGGCGCGCCACTGGTCAACGATTTCCTGGTCAAGCCGGTCTCGTACAACGAACTGCTGGGCAAGATCCGGCAACACCTGCAACTGGACTGGGTGGCGCCTGGCACCGCCTCCGCCTCCGCCACCACTCCACCCACCACAGCTACCACAGCCAAGCCGCTGATGCTGGTGCCAAGCCAGGACAGGCTGGCCGCCCTGCTGCAACTGGGCAGCATCGGTTACGCCAAGGAAATCCTGCGCCAGCTGGACGCCATGGACCGCCAGAACCCGGCCTACCTGCCCTTCACCACGGAGCTACGGCAACTGGTCAGGCAATTCCGACTCAACGAATATGTCACCCGCATCAAGGAGCTGATCCGCCATGATCTCAACGACGTTCGATAGGCAAGTCGTACTGATCGTCGATGACATGCCCGACAACCTGGCCATGTTGTCCGACGCCCTCGACGAAAGCGGCCACATCGTGCTGGTCGCCACCGATGGTCTCTCGGCGCTGCAGCGACTGGATCACATCACGCCCGACCTGATCCTGCTGGACGCCATGATGCCCGGCATCGACGGCTTCGAGACCTGCCGTCGCATCAAGCAACTGCGGCAGGTCAATCACGTACCGGTGGTCTTCATGACCGGCCTGTCGGAGACCGAACATGTGGTGCGCGGCTTCGAGGTCGGCGGCATCGACTACGTGACCAAGCCGATCCGCCCGCAAGAAGTGGTGGCCCGCATCGGCGCCCACATCCGCACCGGGCGCATGATGTCGCAGGCACGCGGGGTCCTGGAACAGGCCGCACATGCGGTGATCGTCCTGGGCGGCAACGGCTTGCCGACCTGGCAGACCAGCAAGGCCTCGCAATGGCTGGAGAAGTATTTCGGCGCCCCCGTACCGGGCAGCCAGCGGCTGCCGGCGGCACTGCAGGTGTGGCTGAACGAACAACTGGTGCGCCAGCGCCAGGGCGAGAACCTGGACCAGTTGCCGCCGCTGGTGGTGCGCCTGGACCAGGGCGAACTGCACATCACCCTGTGCGGCCCCGGCCAGGGGCATGGCGCCAGCCTGCTGCTGGAAGAAAAGACCGGCGGCCCGGCAGCGCTGGCCCGGCCGGAAGACGGCCCGGTGCTACCCGCCTCGCTGGAAGCCTGCCGGCTCACCCCGCGCGAGAGCGACGTCCTGCTGTGGCTGGGCAAGGGCAAGACCAACCGCGACATCGCCGACATCCTCGGCATGAGCCCGCGCACGGTGAACAAGCACCTGGAACACATCTTCGTGAAACTGGGCGTGGAAACGCGCTC
This sequence comes from Herbaspirillum frisingense GSF30, assembly GCF_000300975.2. Taxonomy (GTDB): domain Bacteria; phylum Pseudomonadota; class Gammaproteobacteria; order Burkholderiales; family Burkholderiaceae_D; genus Herbaspirillum; species Herbaspirillum frisingense. The sequence goes on from NZ_AEEC02000032.1 coordinate 42,098, forward strand.
GGCGGCGGCGGTGCTGGCCAGTAGCGTGGCGGCGGGAGGGGGGAGTCAGTTGCTGCAATGAGCCGGTCAGCATAAACCCGGGCAGACCAGGCCGGTTTGCCCTATCCTTGCACAGGGCACTTACGCCCATCATCACCGAAGCAAGGAGTCATCATGCCCAAGAAAGAGAAACTGGACCCGGAAACCGAAGCCCTGATCCAATGGTGTACCGAAGTCGAGCAATTCCTGGTCAAGGGCGGCGCCACGCTGGACCAGGCGCAGGAGCACATCGAAGAACAGGTGGAGTGGTTCACCGATCTGTTCTACGACGGCCTGACCCCGGAAGAAGCCGCCAAGGAAGCCCTGGCCTGAAGCAGGTTCCGCCAACCTCCCCTACCACCAGCATCCCGGCCCGCAAGGCCGGGATTTTCTTTTCATGGTTCAGTCGCGGCCAAAACGCGTGGAGAGTCCGCGCAAGGCGTCGTAGAGAGGCCGGGTGGCCTCGGCAAGGCGCTCCAGGCTGGCTTCGCGCAGGGCGTCCAGATCCAGCGCGGCGGCGCCCTTGAGGCCGGCCCACGCCAGCAAGGCGGCCAGTGCCTGCGGATGGTCGAACATGCCGTGCAGGTAACTTCCCAGTAACTGGCCATCGGCCGATTGCGCGCCTTCACCCCGCCCTTCGATGACGAAGGCCGGTCGGTCCAGCGCGGCACCGTGTGAGACGCCCATGTGGATCTCGTAGCCGCGCACGCTGGCGTTGTCCTGGCCGAGGTTGCCGAAGTTATCGAAGTTACAGTGGCCGCTGACCTGCAGCAGGCGCTTTTCCTGCGTCAGTTCGGTGTGCATGGCGAGCAGGCCCAAGCCGGCGCTGCTACCGGGCGCGCCTTCCACGCCGTGGGGGTCGTCGATGCGCTCACCCATCATCTGGAAACCGCCGCAGATGCCGATGAGCTTGCCGCCGTAGCGCAGGTGGCGGCTGATGGCTTCGGTCCAGCCATGCTGGCGCAACCATTGCAGGTCGCCCCGGGTGTTCTTGCTGCCGGGCAGGATGATGAGGTCGGCCGGGGGAATCGGCTGGCCGGGGCCGATGAAGCGCAGGTCGAGGTCGGGATGGGCGCGCAGCGCGTCGAAGTCGGTGTGGTTGCTGATGCGCGGGAAGACCGGTACCACCACGCGGAAGTCGCCCTTGTGCTGCTGCGTGGCGGCGACCGCATCTTCGGCGTCCAGCTGCAGGCCGTGCAGGTAGGGCAGCACCGCCAGGACCGGCTTGCCGGTACGTTGCTCCAGCCAGTCCAGCCCGCCTTGCAGGAGGCTGATGTCGCCCCGGAAACGGTTGATGACGAAGCCGACCACGCGCTCTCGCTCGCTCTCGGAGAGGCAATCGAGGGTGCCGGTCAGGTGTGCGAAGACACCGCCACGGTCGATGTCGGCCACGATGATGACCGGGCAATCGACCGCTTCGGCAAAGCCCATGTTGGCGATGTCGCGGGCGCGCAGGTTGATCTCGGCCGGGCTGCCGGCGCCTTCGACGATGACGCAGGCATAGTGCGCGCGCAGGCGGGCATAGGATTGCAGCACGGCCTGCATGGCCTCGGTCTTGTAGCGGTGGTAGTCGCGGGCGTTCATGTCGGCGCGCACCTTGCCGTGCACGATGACCTGGGCGCCGGTGTCGCTGGAGGGCTTGAGCAGGACCGGGTTCATGTCGGTATGCGGGGCGATGCCGGCGGCCTGGGCCTGCAGGGCCTGGGCGCGGCCGATCTCGCCACCGTCGGCGGTGACGGCGCTGTTCAGGGCCATGTTCTGCGGCTTGAACGGGGCCACGGCGATGCCGTCGTTCTTCAGGAGCCGGCACAGGGCGGCCGCCAGGGTGCTCTTGCCGGCGTCCGAGGTGGTGCCCTGGATCATCAGGGTGTGGAAGGGGAAATCAGCCACGTCGGCTCCATCTATGCAGGGCTTGTTGCAGCCGCTCCCAACCGGCTTCGTCAGGCGGCAGGCCAAGGCGGATGCCACCGGCACCACGGGTGAAGAGGCGCACCCAGATGCCCTCTTGCGCCATGGCTTGGTGAAACGCCACGGCCTCCGGTTCCGGCCACCACTGGAACAGCGCAGTGCCATGGGAGGCGATGCCGTGGGCGGCCAGCAGGGTCTGCAGGCGCTCGCCGGCGGCCAGCAGTTGCTGCAGGGTGGCCTGCTGCCATTGGCGGTCGCCAAGGGCGGCACAACCGATCTGCTGGGCCGGTCCGCTGATGGTCCAGGGTCCCAGCCAGTCGGCCAGCGCATCCAGCAGCGTCGGCGCGGCAGCGACGAAGCCCAGCCGCAGGCCGGCCAGGCCGAAGAACTTGCCCACCGAGCGCAATACGATCAGGCCGGAGGTGGCCGTGTGGGCCGCCGTGTGGGCGGCCACGCTCTGCCCGGGCAACGTATCGCCGAAGGCTTCGTCCACCACCAGCCAGCCACCGCGTGCGGCCAGGCGCGCGGCCCATTGCAGGAGCTGGGCCGGGGCCACCCTTGCGCCGGTGGGATTGTTGGGATTGCAGAGCACCAGCACGTCGCAGGCGGTGCCCTGCACTGCCTCGTCCAGTGCGGCGTACGGAACCTCTCGCACCGCATGGCCGGCGCGCTGCCAGCAGTGCGCATGTTCGGCGTAGATGGGCGCGGCCACCACCACCTGGGCCGGGCGTCCGTCCTGCCGCAGCCGCAGTTGCGGCAGTGCCTGGATGGCGGCCTGGGTGCCGGCCACGGCCAGCATGCGGGGCGCACCGTAGTAGGCGCAGGCGGCCTGCTCCAGCGCCTGCGAGACTTCGGGCAGGCGGTGCCAGGCGTCGGCGGCGATGGCAGGCGCCGGATAGGGCCTCGGATTGATGCCGGTGGACAGGTCCAGCCAATGGCTGCGGGGGCGGCCGTAGTGGCGCGCCGCGTCGTTGAGGTTGCCGCCGTGTTCAAGCATGCAGGCCTCCCAGGCAGAGCAGCGCCACGGCGCTGATGACGGCCAGCCATAGGGCGGTGCTCATGGCCACCAGTCGCCAGGCGCGCACGATGTCCGGCCCTTGCGGCATGGGGCCGCGCCCCAGTGGCGGACGCTGTTCCAGTTCGCCGTCATAGATCGCCGGCCCGCCCAGGGCCAGGCCCAGCGCACCGGCGCCTGCAGCCATCACCGGCCCGGCATTGGGGCTGCTCCAGGCCGGGGCCTGTTCCTTCCAGCAGGCCATGGCCTGGCGCCGCTGGCCCAGCCAGGCGTAGGACAAGGCGGTCAGGCGTGCCGGCAGCCAGTTCAAGGCATCATCGATGCGTGCTGCGGCCCAGCCGAAGTGCAGGAAGCGCGCCGTGCGGTAGCCCCACATCGCATCCAGGGTATTGGCCAGGCGGAACAGCAAGGCGCCGGGGCCACCGGCCACCAGGAACCAGAACAGCGTACCGAAGACGGCGTCGTTGCCATTCTCCAGCAGCGATTCGACGCCAGCCTTGGCCAGTTCCTGCTCACTGGAATGGCGCGTGTCGCGGCTGACGATGCAGGAGGTCAGGCGGCGTGCCTGCGGCAGGTCGCCGGTGGCCAGCGCCTGAGCGATGGGCAGGGTATGTTCGCGCAGGCTGCGCAGGCCGATGCAGAAGTACAGCAGCGCCGCATGCAGCAAGGCGGCCAGCCACCAGGGCGCGGCCGCCAGCAGCCACGCGGCCACCAGCACCGGTGGCAGCACCGCCAGGCTCCAGGCCAGCACGCCGCGCAGGCGCAGTGCCGGGCGCTGGTTGAGGGTGCGCTCGATGGCTTTGGCCAGGTTGCCGAAACCGACCAGCGGATGCCAGCGCCGCGCCTCGCCCAGGGCCAGGTCCAGCGCCACGCCGAGCGCCATCAGTACGGCCAGCCAGGGCCAGGACAGGCCGCTCAGCATGCGCTGTCCTTCAGGCTCAAGGGCAGCCCGGCCGCGACCCATTGCACCCGTTCGCAGAGGGCCGCCACGGACTGGTTCAGGCGGCCGGCCTCGTCCACGAACCAGCGCGAGATGGCGCCCTGCGGGATGATGCCCATGCCCACTTCATTGGAGACGATGATCACCGGCCCCGCGACCTCCTGCAAGGCGCGCAGGAAATCCACCCGCTGCAGCGTGAATGCCGCTGGCGGGTCGATCGGCCCCAGTTCAGGAAATGCAATGCCGTCGGCAAACAGCAGGTTGGCTAGCCACACGGTCAGGCAATCGACCAGCACCACGCGATCGGGGCGGCTGTGCTCGCGCAGGGCCTGGCCCAGGGCCAGCGGTTCTTCCACCGTGCGCCAAGGGCCACCCAAGTCCAGTCGGCGTTGCTGGTGGTGGTCGATGCGGGCCTGCATCTCGGCGTCGTCACTGCTGGCGCGGCGGCTGGCGGTGGCGAGATAGACGATCTCGCTGGCGCCGCCCTGCCAGGCGGCCAGTGCCAGTTGCTCGGCATGTGCGCTCTTGCCGGAGCGGGCGCCGCCGAACACCAGGGTGCGTTGCGGCGGGCGGGAAGCGGGCTTCATGCTTGTGGTTCTCCCTGGACGGGCCAACGGTCCTGGTAGACCAGATCGGCCAGTGACTGGCGTGTGGCCCATTGCGCCTGTTCCAGCATGGGCCGTTCGTAGAAGGCCGGAACATGGCCCAGGCACAGCACCGCCATCGGCTCGGCGCCGGCCGGCATCTGCAGCAGCTGCGCCAGGGCCAGCGGATCGAACAGTGACACCCAGCCCATGCCCAGGCCTTCGGCACGGGCGGCCAGCCACATGTTCTGCAGCGCGCAGGAAAGCGAGGCCAGATCCATCTGCGGCAGCGTGCGGCGGCCGAAGACGTGGGCTTCGCGGTGGTCCATCAGGGCGGCGACCAGCACTTCGCCGCACTCCAGGATGCCTTCCACCTTCAGGCGCATGAACTCGTCCTCGCGCTGGCCCAGTGCCTGCGCGGTGGCCACGCGTTCCTGCTCGACCAGTGCGTGGATGGCCTGGCGCAGGTCGCGATCAGCGATGCGGATGAAGCGCCAGGGCTGCATGAAACCCACGCTGGGCGCTTGGTGCGCGGCCTGCAGCAGGCGTTCCAGCAGGGCCGGCTCGACCGGGTCGGACAGGAAGTGGCGCATGTCGCGCCGCTCGCGGATGACGCGATAGAGGGCGTCGATCTGCTCCTGCGGATAGCGATGGGCCGGCTGGGGTGAGACCGATTGAGGCGAGGCCGCCGGCTTCATGCGACCGCACCTCCCAGCAGGGCCGCGACGGTACGCGGGGCGGAACGGAAATAGGCGTGCAGGTAGCTGGCGGTGACCTGTTGCTGGCGATACACCACCTCGCCCTCGGAAGAATCGAACAGGCGCTCGCCCCGCGCCATGAATTGCGCGCCCACCACCGCCCGCGAATAGTGGAAGGTGTGGCAGCGCAGATGCTCGCCCACGGCGCCCGGCAGGTTCAACTTCAGGGTCTGGTAACCCAGCCCCTGCAGGCGTGGCTGCACCGTGGCCTGGCCGGGCAGCACGCCACACATCTGGCCGCTGCTGCCGTCCTGGCCGACGATACTGTCCAGCAGGAACAGCATGCCGCCGCACTCGGCGTAGAGCGGCTTGCCGGCAGCCGCATGCGCGCGCAGGCCGGACTGGGTGACCTGCGCGGCCTGCAGCGTGGCGAGGTAGAGCTCGGGATAGCCACCCGGCAGCCACACCGCATCGCAGGACGGCAAGGGATCATCGGCCAGCGGCGAGAAGAAGGCCAGGCTGGCGCCCATCTGCTGCAGCAATTCCAGGTTGGCGGTGTAGATGAAGGAAAACGCCAGGTCGCGCGCCACGGCGATGGTCTTGCCTGCCAGCAGGCGCGGGAAATCGCGCTCCGGCGGTGGTGTGCCGAAGTCCACCGGGTCCGGCAGCGTGGCCAGGGAGGTGCTGGACATGCGCTCGGCCACCGCGTCCAGGCGCGCATCGAGGTCGGCGATCTCGGGTGCGGCCACCAGGCCGAGGTGGCGCTCCGGGAGGGCGAACTGCATGTCGCGCTGCAAGCCGGTCAGCAGCGGCACCGATGGCCGGGCGTTGCGCAGGCCCTGGCGCAGCATCTGCGCATGACGTGGGCTGGCCACGCCATTGGCCAGCACGCCGGCAAACTTCAGTTCGGGCCGGTAGGCCAGCAGACCCTGCGCCAGCGCGCCGATGGTCTGGCCCATGCCACGCGCATTGATCACCGCCACCACCGGGATGCCCAGCAACTGGGCCAGGTCGGCACTGCTGGGTTCGCCATCGTAGAGGCCCATGACACCCTCTACCAGCAGCACGTCAGCTTCGGCCGCGGCCAGCGCCACCTGGCGCCGGCAGTGGTCTTCGCCGCCCAGCCACAGGTCGAGGTTGACCACCGGCTGGCCGCTGGCCTGCTCCAACACCATGGGGTCGAGGAAATCAGGGCCGGTCTTGAACACCCGCACGCGCCTGCCCTGGCTGCGGTAGAGACGCGCCAGCGCGGCAGTGATGGTGGTCTTGCCGTGGCCGGAGGCCGGGGCCGAGATGAACAGGGCCGGACAGCTGTGATGAAGTTCGGACATCAGAATTCCACGCCTTTCTGCGCCTTCACGCCCTGCTCCTTGTAGGGGTGCTTCACGGGGCGCATCTCGCTGACCAAGTCGGCCTGTTCGATCAGCGCCTCGAGCGCGTGACGGCCGGTGACGACGATGTGCAGCATCTCGCGACGGCCGGCGAAGACGCGCAGCACTTCTTGCAGATCGAGGTACTGGTATTTCAGGACGATGTTGAGTTCGTCCAGGATCACCATGTCATAGCTGGGGTCGTTGATCATGCGCAGCGCCTCGGCCCAGCCGCGCGCAGCGGTGCGCATGTCGGCTTCGCGGTCCTGGGTATCCCAGGTATAGCCCGCGCCGACGACGTGGAAGTCGCAATTCGCATGGCTGCCCAGGAAGTCGCGTTCGGCGCTGTAGAGCGCGCCCTTGATGAACTGCACCACGCCCAGTTTCATGCCATGGCCGAGGATGCGCATGCCCATGCCGAAGGCGGCGCTGGACTTGCCCTTGCCGGTGCCGGTGTTGACGATCAGCAGCCCCTTTTCCAGCTGGGCGGCGGCCTTCTTCTTTTCAAAGCCTTCCTTGTGGCGCTGGGTCATGCGCTTGTGGGAGTCGGGATCGGTTTTCACGGTCGGGTTCTTTCCAAAGATTCATTCAGGTCCAGTCGGCACCGGTGCGCTCGGCAAGGATGCGGGCGACGTTGCTGCGACTGGGATGGTAGCCGATGAAGACCAGTTCGCTGTGCTTGCCATCGTGGCTGGCGGTACTGCCCTGCCCGCTTTTGGCAGCCACCACGCGGGCGCGCACGGCCTGCAGCAGCAGCGGGCCGGCGGCGCTGTGCACGAAGCCCTTGGCGCGCAGGATGGGCTCGGCCAGGGCGGCGGCCGCCACGGCATGGCGCAGGCGCTCCGGGTCCTGCGGCGCCGTGCTGCGCAGCGTGAAGGATTGCCAGCCGGGGTCTTGCTCGTGGAAGTGCTTGTGGGTGGACAGCCCGTGGCTGTGCGCGCCCAAGGCCGGAGTGGGCATGGCCGTTGAAGCGGCGCTGGTCGGCCGCGACCGTGGCGCGCTCACCCGGCATGCCCACCGGCGTGTAGTGGTGATGCACGGTCGCGCCCGCCTGGTGCAGGCGCAGGCCCAGCGCCAGGCGGATATCCAGCCGGGCGCCGTAGGCCAGTTCCAGGAAGCGCACATTGGGCGCTAGTGCGCGCACGGTCGCTTCGGCCTGCAGCAAGGGCGCTTCGTCCATGCCGTCGATCTTGTTGAGCACCACCACGTCGGCGCATTCCAGTTGCTGGCGGAACAGGCTGGCGGTGGCATCGCGTACCGCGTCGCCACTGGCGAAGGCCTCTTCCAGCAGCAACGGGGTATCGACCACGGCCAGGGTGGCGTCCAGCACGAAGTGCGGCGCCAGCTCGGGCGACTGCAGCACCTCCATCACGGCGCTGGGCAGCGCCAGGCCGGAGGTTTCGATCAGCACATGGTCGATCTGCGCACGGCGGGCGGCCAGCGCCAGCATGGCTGGCACGAACTGCTCGTCCTCACCATAGGCGATCAGGCCATGGGCAAAGTCCTGGATCTGTACCTGGCCTTGGCCATCGCCCTCGGCACGCAGCAGGTCGCCGTCGATGGCGACCTCGCCGAATTCATTGATCAGCAGCGCCAGCCGGCGCGACTGGCGGCGCTGCACCAGGGCGCGCAGCAGCGTGGTCTTGCCGGCCCCGAGGAAGCCGGTGACCACGGTCACCGGGATGGGCGGCATGGCAGTAGCCAATGCTGGAGCCGATGCGGCGCTCATCGTCAGGCTCCCGCCAGTGCCGCCAGGCGGGCATGGACTTCAGCGAAATCATGGGTGACCTGCGGGTAGTCCAGGCGTGGACGGCGCACCGTCAGCAGCGGGATGCCCAGGGCGCGCGCTGCCTCGACCTTGGCCCGGTAGCCGCCGGCCTCGCCGGAGTCCTTGGTGACCACGCAATCGATACCCCAGTCGCGCCACAGTGCTTCGTTGAAGGCCTGCGAGAACGGCCCCTGCATGGCGCACAGCTGCGCACGCGGCAGGCCCAGTTCCAGGGCGCGACGCAGGAAGTCGGGATCGGCCGTGACACGGGCGAACCATTGGCGCTCCTGCGCGCCGCTGGCCTGCAGGAAGGTCGCCAGGTCCTTGGAGCCGGTGGCCAGGAAGATGCGGCGCCCCATGGCAATGGCTCGGGCGGCGGCCTCCTGCATGTCGTTGCAGGCATTGGGATCATCGGCGGCGATCTCGCTGGGGCGCTCATAGCGCAGGTAGGGAATGCCCAGCTCCTGCGCCAGCGACATCAGTTGCTGCGACATCTGCACCGCAAAGGGATGGGTGGCATCGACCAGCACCCGGGCCTGGCTGTCGCGCAGGGCCTGGCGGCGCGCCTCCACGCCCTGGCGGCCGGACCAGACGAACACGCCCGGGCAATCGCCGCGCGCCAGCTGGCCGCCATAGTCGGTGGCGGTGGAGACCACGACACTGCGGCCCTGCCCGGCCAGCTCGGCGGCCAGCGCATTGCCGTCGCTGGTGCCGGCGAACACCCACACCGCCTGCGGCGGCAACTGGGTGGCCGCCTGGGCTTGCGATTCTTCGCTCCAGTCGTTGTAGCCACGCGGGGTGAAAATCCAGTCGCGCTTGCGCTGGGTGAAGCGGTTGCCGATGACGATCGAGGTCAGCATGTCGAACTGCAGGCCCGGCAATTCATCCAGGCGATGGATGGAGACCTGCTGGCCCGGGCGGTAGGCATTGCGCACCACGCCGCACAGGGTATGCGGGGCCTTGTGCTGCAGCATCAGTTGCAGGATGCGATAGACGCCCTCCTGTCGGCCGGCGCTCTGCACGTTGTAGAGCACGCAGGCCAGGTCGGCCTGGGCGATATGGCTGGCGCGCTGTTCGATCCATGACCACGGGCATAGCAGGTTGGACAGCGACAGCGTGGCGAAGTCGTGCGACAACGGCGAGCCCAGGAGCGATGCGCAGGCATTGGCAGAGGTCACGCCGGGGATGACGTTGACTTCAAAGGTATCGTCCTCGCGCATGTCGTCGAAGGCCAACGCCGCCATGGCGTAGATGCCGATGTCGCCGCTGGAGATGAGCGCCACCCGGCGCCCGGCGCGGGCCTGTTCGATGGCCAGCAGGGCGCGCTCGCGCTCCTGCGTCAGTGGCGGGGTGTGGATTTCCTTGCCCTCGATGTGCGCGGCGATCCAGCGCAGGTACAACTCGTAGGCGACGATGACCTCGCTCTCGCGCAAGGCCTCGATGGCACGCGGGATGATCATCTCTTCGAAACCGGGGCCGACCGAGACCAGGTTCAATACGCCTTTTTTCTTGACTGCTTCCATCCTGTTTTCCTGCTAAAAATTGAGCGACGACTACCAAAACTTCTCATGCCCGTTATTTCTCATGCCCGTTCGGACTGAGTCGCGGCGAAGCCGAGTATCGAAGACGCGCCTTCGATACGGCCCTGCAGGGCCTACTCAGTCCGAACGGTATTGAATTCATCCCTAAGCTGGGTCATGCAAATTTTCAATGAAACTGCGCCACCCCTCGCCATCATCCACGATGGCCACCGTCACCCCATCCAGCGCCGTCTTGCCCAGCAGCAGGCGGCCACGCGGGCTGGCGATGAGCGCCGCCGGTTCGCATACGCCGTCCACGCCGATGTTCTGCCGCACCCACTCCGAGGGCTTGCCCACCCAGGCGCGCTGGGCGATCTGCTCGCGGGCGATCACCCGCAGCGGCAAGCCATGGGTGGCGCAGAAGGCCAGCAGGCCGGGTTCCTCGGCCTTGAGGTCGATGGTGGCGACTTCGCGCACCTGGGCCAGTGTGGCGCCGGGGCATTGCTGCAGCGCCTGCGCGACGGCCGCGCCGATCTGTTCGACCGAGGCCAGCTTGCGGCAGCCTATGCCCAGCACCAGCGGCTTGACGGCTTCGGTGGCGGTGGTCACGACCGGCTGCGCGCCCGTCACCTGCGCCACCCGAAAGGCCAGGCTGTTGGCCCCACCCTCGTGACCAGCCAGCAGCGAGATGGCGAAGCGGGCCGCTTCATCCACCACCACCACGGCCGGGTCGCTGTGCTTGTCCTGCGGCAGGCCGTCGAGGAAACGCACGGCGATGCCGGTGGCGCCGATCATGATCCATTGGCGATGGCGGCGATAGGCCAGCGCGAACTGCTGGCGCTGCGACTGCGACGTGCCTGCCTCGCTATTGAGCCAGGGCTGGTACAACTGGCAGGACTGGCGCAGCTGACCCGACGGGCCGCCCAGCCTGTCCTGCAGGTACATGGCCAGCGGCGCGGCTTCGACGCGCACTGGCCACAGGCCGAGTTCAGGCAGGGCGACCGGCGGGTTCATGCGGCGTCCTTGTTCTTCTTCACCACGCGGAACAGATGCGTGAAGTCCTTGGAATAGAGGCTGGACTCGGCCACCTGCGCCTTGTCCAGCGCCGCGCCCACCAGCATCATGGTGGTCAGGTTCCATTCACCGCGCTTGTTCTCTTCCAGCACGCGATCCAGTTGCCCCTGGTAGACACGCTGCTCGGGCCAGGTGGCGCGATAGACCAGGGTCACCGGGGTCTCGGGCGGATAGTGCAGCAGCAGGTCGGTGACGATCTTCTTCAGGTGCGGGCCGGAGAGGAAGATGCACATCGTGGCGCGATGCGCGGCCAGGGAGGCGATCGATTCGGATTCCGGCACGGCCGACGCGCGGCCAGAGACGCGGGTCAGGATCACGCTCTGCGATACCTCGGGCTTGGTCAGCTCGGCCGAGACCGCAGCGGCGGCTGCCGTGAAGGAGGACACGCCCGGCACCACCTCGTAGGCGATGCCCAGCGCGTCGAGGCGGCGCATCTGTTCGGCGGTGGCGCCATAGATGGCGGGGTCGCCGGAGTGCAGGCGCACGACGTCGATGCCCTGCTCCCGGGCGCGTTCATAGCAGGCCTGTTGCTGTTCCAGATCCAGCGCGGCGGTGTCGATGATCTCGGCATCGGCGCGGCAATGCTCCAGCAAGGCGGTGGGCACCAGCGAGCCGGCATACAGCACCATCTGCACCTGGCCCAGCAGGCGCGCACCGCGCAGGGTGATGAGGTCGGCCGCACCGGGGCCGGCGCCGACGAAATAGACTTTCATGCACTTCCTTTCAATGATGCGGGCGGGCGATGGCGCTGCGCCTGCACGGTCTTGCGGATCAGCAGCACGGCCAGGTAGCCGCTGGCCTCGGCCGCATCGAGCGTACTCAGGTCGCTGGCCAGTACCTCGCCTTCCAGGCCGATGCGGCGGGCAAAGCCGCAGTGTCGGGCGATGTCCATTTCACGCAGCAGGTCCAGGACCCACGGCAGGCGCGCGCCGACCTTCATCAGCACGACGATGTCGTGGCTCTCGATCTCGGCACGCAGGGTGGCGGCGTCTTCCGGGCAGGGCAGGATCAGGGTGCGCTCCTTGCCCACGCCCAGCGGCCATTCCAGCGCCGCGGCAGCGGCCGCGTAACTGGTGATGCCGGGCAAGGTGACACAGTCACATTGCGGATAGAGGTCGCGCACGGCCGCCAGCACATAGCCATAGGTCGAGTAGGTCAGGGCATCGCCGATGGTGAGGTACACCAGTTGCTGGCCGGCGCGCAGTTGCGCCGCCAGTTGCTGGCCCAGTTGGGCGTAGTGTTCTTGCAGGACCTGGCGGTCGGGGTCCATGTTGAACTCGATCTCGCGCAGGCGGCTGCGGTCGAACTCCACGCCCTCCAGGCATTGCAGGGCGACCGACAGGTCGGCGCCACGTGCCCGGGGGATGTAGATCAGGTCGGCGCTGCGCAATGCGGCCAGCGCCGCCAGCGGCAGGTAGCCAGCCGGGCCGGGGCCGACGCCGATGCCGGTCAGGCGGCCGGTCTTGGGATCCGTCATGCCAGTGCTCCCAGGTGACGGCCGTCGAGGTCGAACAAACGCACTTCGATGCGCGAGACCGCCGGTACGCGGGCCTGCGCCAGCGCGGCGATGCGGGTCTCGATCCCGCTCCAGAGGCGGCGCGAGAGCGCGGCATCCTGCTGGCGGACCAGCTCTATGATTGCTTCCACCGTATTGGCTTCCTTCATCTGCTGCAACAGCGCGGGGGAGAACAGCTCACCCGCGCCTGCCGCGTTCATGTCTTGCGCCACGCGGGCTACGCCCTGCATGGCCATGTTGCTCTTGCTGGAGTGGGTGTCCCACACGCCATCCAACACCTTGGCCAGCTTGCCCGGATGGCCGGCCAGCCACAGCAGCGGCAGCCTGCGGCCCTCTTCGCTCAGGGCCTGCTGCGTGAAGTCCAGCGCATCACCGAGGAAATTGGCGATCTGCACGCTGCGCTTGTCGGGCAGGCCCAGGGTCTGCGCCACGAAGACGCGACCGATCTTGCCCGGCAGGTAGGCCACGGCATCCCCCTCATCGTCACCTGGCGTGCAGGCCGCCAGCGCCACGCGGATATAGACCTCGATGGAGGCGATCCAGGAGGCCATCGACATCGGTTCGACGATGCCCGAAGTCCCCAAAATCGAGATGCCGCCCACGATGCCCAACTTGGGGTTGAAGGTCTTGGGCGCGATGGCCCGGCCTTCGCGACAGCCGATGTGCAGGTCGAAGCCGGGCGCGTCGGCCTGGCCGGGTTGCAGTTCCCCCCATACCTCGGCGACGGCAGCGCGCATCATGGCACGCGGCACCGGGTTGATAGCGGGCTCGCCAACGGCCACGCGCAGGCCGGGCATGGTGGCCGTGCCTACGCCTTCGCCGGCGAAGAAGCGGACTTCGCCGAGCGCATTGCGCCGCACCTGGGCGACGATGGTGGCGCCATGGGTGTTGTCGGGATCGTCGCCGCCGTCCTTGAGGACTTCGGCTTCGGCCATGCCCTCTTCCACCATGCGCACCGCCTTGATCGGCACGCACAGGTAATGCCGGCCATCGGGCAGGCTGACGTCGGTCTGTTGCAGCGTCACGCCGCCCAGCAGGCGATAGAGCGCGGCGCGTACCGCCGCCGTGGCGCAACTGCCGGTGCTGCGACCACGCCGCAGACCATTGGGCGCGAGCACGGCCAGGTCGTATTCGGCGCGTTGCAGGTCGCCCGGGTGCTCCATCACTGCACGCCTTCGGCTTGCGCTTCCTGCTGCACCAGCCAGGCGATGGCGTCGATCATCAGGGCATTGACCACGCTGGCAGCCCAGGGAGAGCCGCCCCGGGTGCCGCTGTTGGTGATGCGCGGCACCTGCAGGCAGCGGCGCAGCTCGTCCTTGCTCTCGCGGGTGCCGACAAAGCCGACCGGCAGGCCGATCACCAGTTGCGGGCGCCAGCCATGTTCGCGGATCAGGCGCACGGCTTCGGTGATGGCGGTGGGCGCGTCGCCGATGGCCAGCACGATATCGTTGCCGAACTTCTGCCAGGCGCGCCGGATGCCGGCCGCCGAGCGGGTCATGCCCAGGTTCTGGGCCATCAGGTGTGACTCCGGATCATGCACGCCGCACCAGGTCTCCACGCCCAGCTGTTCCAGCACGGCGCGCTTCAAGCCGGTCTGCACCATGGTCACATCGGTGACCACGCGCTTGCAGCGCAGTAAGGCTTTCATGCCGGCCTGGGCGGCACCGGCCGAGAAATAGATTTCATCGGCCACGGCGAAGTCACCGCTGGTATGCACCAGCCGCTGCAGCACGGTCAGGTGGTCCGGCGGGAAGCTGCTCCAGTCGCGCCCGGCCTGGATGATCTCCATGCTCTCGGCCTCGATGGGATGCGGCACATAGGGCGCGGTGCGCGCCGGTATCGCCACCGACTGGGCGCGGGCAGTCAGATCACGCACCTGCAGATGATGGGCGCGCTGCGGCTCGCCGACCTGCTGCTCGAAACCGACGATCTGCACGCGGTACTTGCACAGGGTGCAGTTCATCGCGGCGCGACCTTCGACAGCCTCGCGGGCGCGCTCCAGCATGACATCGGCGACATGGGCATGCACGCCCAGGTAGGCGGCCTTGAGCACTTCCACGCCGGGCTCGCGCGCGGCCTGTTCATCGGCGGCGGCATAGATGCGCTTGACCAGCACGCCATCGAAGAGGAAGAACGGCAGCACTACCAGGCGCTGCCAGCCCTGGCCAGCGGCCAGCGACAGGCCTTCGCGCACCAGCGGCGTGGCCGTACCCGAAAAGCAGACCTTGACGCCGCCGAAGCCCATGCCTTCCTGCACCATGCGGGCCAGCTTGGCGATCTCGCCATTGGCGTCGGGGTCCGTGGTGCCACGGCCGACCAGCACCAGGCAACTGTCCTGGCGGTGGATGATTTCCTCGGAGGTGGCCTCGGCCTCCACCACCCGTTGCTGCACCAGTTTCAGCAGCAGCGGATGCAGGTCCATCGGCGCGCCGAAGTGGAAATCCACCTGCGGGTAATCCCGTGCCAGGGCCAGCAGTTCGGCCGGCATGTCGTTCTTGGCATGGCGCGCACCCAGCAGCACGCCGGGCACCACGGCCACCTCGGTGGCCCCCTCGGCCACGCAGGCGGCGGCCGCCTCGGCAATGGTGGGGGCGGCGAATTCCAGGTAGCCGTGGCGCACGATGGGCCCCTGGGCGCGCTGGCGCACCAGTTCCACCAGCGCCTCGAATTCGCGCAGGGAATCGGGATCGCGGCTGCCGTGGCCGGCGATGACGACCGCCGACCTGGTCCGCTGCGGGGTGAGCTCCCTCATGCCGCTCCTCCTGCCGCTGCTCCTACCGCCGCAGCTGTCGGCGGCGGTTCGATCTGGCTGGCCATGGGGGCCAGGGTGCGGATGAGCATGATGCTCATGTCGCTGAATTCGACATCGACGCAATCGGCCAGCTTGCCGTGCCATTCGGCGTCGCCCCGGGTCAGGTTTTCCCAGACCTCGGTGGGGTGATCGGGACTGACGCCCTGCTGCAGGAGATAGCTGGCAATGTGGCGCGGCATGAAGGAACGCGCCGCATCCCAGGGGCAAGGGATGACGATGGCATTGCGACCGTCATTGAGGACATGCACCAGATGGCGCTTGAAGGGCTCCAGGTCGCCACGGCGGTGGAAGGTGATGAAGGTGGTCTCGTCAAAGCAGACGCGGGCGCGGGAGGCCAGGATCTGGGCCGAGGAAATGCCGGGCAGGGTTTCCACCCGGTGGCCGCAGGCGCGTTCCACGCGTTCCAGGTACTGGAAGCCGCTGAAGTGGATGTCGCCCATGAAGACCACCACGCAGCGCTTGCCGGCGTGGTGCAGGGCCGCCACTTCGTCGAGCTTGGCGACCTGGTCGCGGTAGCCCATGAGCACCACCTGGGCGCTGGCGGGGATCAGTTCCTTGACCACGTCCACCACGGCGTTGAAGCCGGCCACCACGTCGGCGTTGCGGATCAATTCGGCGCCGCGCAGGGTGAGATAGGAGTGGTCGCCGGGGCCGGCGCCGATGCAGATGATCATGTTATTTCCTTTCAGCGCTTGCCCAGTTGGGCGCGCACGGTCAACGCCAGGGCGTCGCCGGTCAATTGTTCCAGGGTCAGGCAGGGCGCACCCAGCGCCTCGGCCAGTTGGGCCGCACGGCCCAGGCGCAGGTAGCCCGATTCGGTATCGAGCACCAGCGCCGGTATGGCTTGCGCGGCCAGGTTGGCGGCCGCTTCCAGGGTCTGCGTCCAGGCGTCGCCCTGGCTGCCGGGCAAGCTCACATTCGCCTTGCCGTCGGACAGGATCACCAGCAGCGGCGGCAGCTCATCGCTGGCCTGGCTGCTCTGCTGCAGCAATTGCGCCGCCAGTTGCAGCGCGTGCGGCAGTGGCGTGCGTCCGCCGGTGGGCAGTTCGCGCAGGCCCTGCTCGGCCAGGTCGGCACTGCGGGTCGGCGCCAGCAGCAGTTGCGCCTGTTCACCACGAAAACCGATCACGGCCAGTTGGTCGCGACGCTGGTAGGCGTCCGTCAGCAGTGCCAGCACGGCACCCTTGACCGCTTCCATGCGCCGCTGCGCGGCCATGGAGCCGGAGGCATCGACCACGAAGACGATCAGGTTGGCGCCACGGCCGCTACGCACCTGGCGATGCAGGTCTTCGCGGGTGACCTGCAGGCGCTCGCCGCCCTCGCCCGCCAGGGCGCCCCGCACGGCGGCGCTGCGCAGTGTA
>NZ_AEEC02000031.1 GCF_000300975.2 Herbaspirillum frisingense GSF30
GTCTTCGATGTGGGTGGCAATCGACCAGACGTGGCCGAAGGGATCACGCAGGGTGCCGGAGCGGTCGCCGTAGAACTGGTTCTGCACCGGTCGCAATTGCACGGCACCGGCGGCAATCGCCTGGCTGAAGACGGCATCGACGTCGGCCACGTAGACCAGCAGGCTTACGCCTGCGCCGCCCAGCGTCTGCGGGCTCAGGAAGCCCAGTTCGGGATGTTCGTCGGCCAGCATCACGCGGGCATCGCCGATCTGGATTTCGGCGTGCCAGACCTTGCCGTGGGGACCGTCCAGGCGCATGACTTCCACGGCGCCGAAGGCACGGCCGTAGAACGCGATGGCCTCGGAGGAAGCCTGCACGATCAGGTAGGGAGTGACGCTGTGGTAGCCCGCCGGCAAGGCGCAGGCGGAAGGACTGGACTGGGGCAGCGTGGCTGCGTCAGGCGGGGTGGTCATGTCGTCTCCTCGGTCATCGCCGGTAGCGGCACTATAGCAGCAATGCCAGTGCGGCTACCGGGGTGTGATCACGAGACGAGCTTAAGCAAAAGTGAAGGATCAGGCAAATTCGGACAGCAGGTTGACCTGTTGCGCGAAGATCTTCGGGCTGCCGGCGATGACGTCGCCCTTGTAGAGGTAGTCGGAGTCGCCCTTGAAGGTGCCCACGATACCGCCCGCTTCGGTCACCAGCAGGGAACCGGCGGCGATGTCCCAGGGCTTCAGGCCCTTCTCGAAGAAGCCGTCCAGGCGGCCGGCGGCGACATAGGCCAGGTCCAGGGCGGCAGCGCCCGGGCGGCGCAGGCCGGCGCTGTGCTCGGTCATGACCTTGAACATGGTGACGTATTCGTTCAGGCCGTCCAGGTCGCGGAAGGGGAAGCCGGTGCCGATCAGGGCGTCAGCGATCTTGTCGCGCTTGCCCACGCGGATGCGCTTTTCGTTCAGGTAGGCACCCGCGCCCTTGGAGGCGGTGAACAGGTCGTTGCGGGTGGGGTCGTAGACCACCGCCTGGGTGATGATGCCGCGCTGTTGCAGGGCGATCGAGACGCAGTATTGCGGAAAGCCGTGGATGAAGTTGGTGGTGCCGTCCAGCGGATCGATGATCCAGACGTTTTCGTTTTCATCGTGCAGGTTGTCGGAAGCACCGGATTCCTCGGCCAGGATGGCGTGGTCGGGGTAGGCGTTCTTGAGCACGTCGATGATGGCATCCTCGGCGGCCTTGTCCACTTCGGTGACGAAGTCGTTGTGCGACTTCTTGGAGACCTTCAGCAGCGATACGTCGAAGGACGCGCGGTTGATGATGGTGGCGGCGCGGCGAGCTGCCTTGATCGCCGTGTTGAGCATGGGTGGGATGATCATTCCGATGGTTCCGTTAAAATTGCGGCCATCGTTGACGATGGCTGCGTTGCTCATCGTCGCCATGGCCGACGGGCCGGCCTCCCGCGTCAAGCTTGCGGAACAGCTGGCCAGGCGAAACCCGGCAGTCAAACCAGTCGACGATGAAATTAATGAGCGTTGCGCCACCCGCGGCTGTTATGCTTGCGGGTTTGCCATGCAGTCCGGGGCGCAAATCGATCAACCTGAGCCAACCTGGGTTTGATCTGTTGCTGCAATATTGACGTTTTGCCAATATCCTATCCTGGGGCGCGAATCCCGCTATTTTAAATGAACAAGCAAGTGTCAGGACAATCTCTTTTCAGCCGTTTGCGTTTCGTTCTGGTCAATACCAGCAGTCCGGGCAATATCGGCTCGGCGGCGCGGGCCATCAAGACCATGGGCTTTTCGGAGCTGGTGCTGGTCAATCCGCGCTTTCCGGACGCGGTCAAGGAAGATGAAGCCATTGCCTTCGCCAGTGGCGCACTGGATGTGTTGCAAAATGCACGCGTCGTCGGCAGTGTCGAAGAAGCGTTGCAAGGCTGCAACTTCGCCGCCGCCGTCAGCGCCCGGTTGCGCGAGTTTTCGCCGCCGGTGGTCTCCCCCCGCGAGCTGGCCGGCCAGCTGTCACGTGATACCGGGCTCAATGCTGCGCTGCTGTTCGGCAACGAGCGCTTTGGACTGCCCAACGAGGTGGTGCAGAAGTGCCAGGCGTTGTTGAACATCCCGGCCAACCCCGATTATTCCTCGCTGAACCTGGCGCAGGCGGTGCAGGTGCTGGCCTACGAGTGCCGCATGACGGAGCTGGAAGTGCAGGGCGGGCCGATGCAGACCAGCGGCGATGCGCGCGCGCCGGGCGAGGTCGGGTTCCATGGCCAGAGTGCCAGCGTGGCCGAGATCGAGGGTATGTTTGCCCATCTGGAACAGGCGCTGGTGTCCATCGATTTCCTCAATCCCGACAATCCCAAGAAACTGATGCCGCGCTTGAAGCGCATGTTCTCGCGCGCCCAGCTGGAGACCGAAGAGGTCAACATCCTGCGCGGTATCGCCCGCCAGATCCTGGAGCCCAAGCAGGCCAAGGCCGGCAAGTCCGGACAGAACGAACAAGGAGAAGGCTGACATGGCCAAGCTGACCCTGGACCGCATCCTGCAATCGCAGGGTTTCGGTTCGCGCAAGTATTGTCGTGAACTGATCGAGGATGGTGAAGTCTCGATCGGTGGTGAAGTGGTGGACGATTACCGGGCCACGCCCGAACCCACCGGGCTGGTGCTGACCATCTTCGAGGAAGAGTGGGAATACCGCGAGCACGTCTACATCGCCATCAACAAGCCGCCCAACATCGAGTGCTCGCGCAAGCCCAGCCATCATCCGGGCGTGCTGACCTTGCTGCCGGAGCAGTTCACCTGGCGCGATGTGCAACCGGTGGGGCGGCTGGATCACGATACCACCGGGCTGTTGCTCATGTCCGACGATGGCGCCTTCATCCACGCCCAATCCTCACCCAAGCGCCACGTTCCCAAGGTGTATGCGGCCACCACCGCCGAGCCGGTGACGCAGGCGCTGATCGAGCAACTGAAGGCGGGCGTGCAACTGCACGACGAACCGGCGCCACTGGCCGCCACCCGCTGCGGCCAACTGGGTGAGAACTTGCTGGAGATCGTGCTGGAGCAGGGCAAATACCATCAGGTCAAGCGCATGCTGGCTGCCGCCGGCAATCATTGCAGCGCCTTGTCCCGGGTCGCCATCGGTGGCTTGCAACTGGAGGCGCTGGGGCTGGAGGAGGGGGAGTGGACTTACCTGGATGCGCAACAGATGGCGCTGCTGGTGCCGGATCAGGAGTGATCCAATATGCGAAAGCGCCTCGGTTGACACGCACGCCATAGGATCAGCGTGGGTTCTGGATGCGGGCGCGCAGCAAGTCCGCGAACTCATCGATGCAAATACTGATCGATGGGCCGGGCTCAAAGGCCTCCAGGATAAGCACCTGCAAGTGCCTCTCGCCCTCGTTTTGCGGGCCGACGACCTCCGCGGTCTGTTCTAGGGCCGGAGGCGTATCTTCGGGAGTGGGGCGGAGCGGGAAGGGCATCGGGCGATCATAAGTGTGTTCCCGCAGAGATTGCTGCTGTACTCATATTGAAGCGGCCACCCGTGGTGATTTCCTGGGCATTTCCGAATTAATTCGGCCCTTTCCCCGGTCGCCTACCTCCTTAATGCCGGACCTCTCCCGCCTCGCTCGCACCACTTACATCAGCCACGAACAGTTGCGCGCAATCCACCGCATCGAACTCATAGTGCTGCCCGCAGAAGTCGCAGTCGATGGCCAGCTTCTCCATCTGCGTCAGTGCTTCGGCGATTTCCTCCTGGCCCAGCATCTTCAGCATGTTGCCGACCTTCTCGCGCGAGCAGGAGCAGTGGAATTGCGGATGTACGGGGTCGAAGACGCGGATGTTCTGTTCCCAGAACAGGCGGTGCATCAGCATGGCGATGTCGGTGGAGAGCAATTCCTCGCGCCGCAAGGTGTCGCCCAGCATGACCATGTGGTTCCAGGCTTCCAGCTCGCCCTCAGGCTTGGCGGTGGGGGCGGCGGTGCCGCCGATGGTAGGCAGCTTTTGCAGCAGCAGGCCGCGTGAGACGTGTTCGTCGGCGGCCAGCCAGAGCTTGGTGTCCAGTTGCTCGGAACGCAGCATGTAGTTTTCGATCACGGTAGCCACGCTGTCGCCATCCAGCGGCACCACGCCCTGGTAGGCCTGCTGACCCGGCAGCTTGTCCTTGGGGTCGAGGGTGATGACGAAGCGGCCATCCCCGTTGGCATTGACCAGGTCGGTGAGGGTGGCGTCGTCGGCGATCTGCGCATCGTCGGCCAGCTTGGCGGTGGCGCGCAGCTGCAGTTCGGAGTCGCACTCCACCACCAGCAGCTTGACCGGACCATCGCCGTGGATCTGCATGACGATCATGCCATTGAACTTCAGGTTGGCCGAGAGCAGGGCAGACGCCGCCAGCATCTCGCCCAGCAGCGTGCGTACCGCGACCGGATAGTCGCGGCGGGCCTGGACCTGGCGCCAGGTGTCGGAGATTTCGACCAGCTCGCCCCGCACGGGGGCGTTGTCGACCAGGAATTTTTGCAGCGTGTCTTTCATTGTTTCCTTTGCTTGGCGGCTCAGGCGATGCGCTTGAGCTTGGCCTTGAACTGTTGCGCGCGCTGGACATAGCTGTCCGTGCCGGCGTGCATGCGCGCGATATCTTCTTCACTCAACTGGCGAACTGCCTTGGCGGGGGTGCCGATGATCAGCGAGTTGTCGGGGAACTCCTTGCCCTCGGTCACCAGCGCGCCGGCGCCGACCAGGCAGTTCTTGCCGATCCTGGCGCCATTGAGCACCACCGCCTGGATGCCGATCAGCGCGCCTTCGCCGATGGTGCAGCCGTGCAGCATGGCCTGGTGGCCGATGGTGACATTCTTGCCGATCACCATTGGATACCCTACGTCGGTATGCAGCACAGCCCCTTCCTGTACGTTGCTGTTCTCGCCGATGGTGATGAGTTCATTGTCGCCACGGATGGCCACGTTGAACCAGACGCTGGAATGCGCCTCCATCTTCACCTTGCCCACCACGGTGGACGACTCGGCCACGTAGGCGGTGTCGTGGATTTCGGGGGTGTCCTGCTCCAATTGGTAGATCGCCATAATAAAATTGTCTCCTCGTTACCTGCTGGTCGGTATGTGATGCCTTGCCTTGCGGTGAACTTGTCTTCATATGGAGACAAGTCCGGCGTCCTCAACCGCGTATTTTACCTTCCCTGAAAGTCAGTTCCTTGGATCAGTCCTCTTCCCCAGATGAAGTCTTTTCATTCACCGGCCTGCGTCGTGCTGCCCTGTCTTGCCTGAAAGAAACCCGTCCGGATATGAAGTGCAGCGCGGTGCGCAGCTTGCGGGCCGCGTGGTCGGCAGGCGAACTGCCCCTGGAGCAGGAGGATCTGGCAGCGCTGGACGAGGGCAGCGGGATCCCGGGCCGTCCGGCGCGGCCGGAACTGGTATCGCCGCTGGAGGTGAAGCATCGTTCTATGGGCACGCCCGAGGGCCGGGCGGCGCTGATCCATGCCCTGGCGCATATCGAGTTCAATGCCATCAACCTGGCGCTGGACGCGGTCTGGCGCTTTCCCGGCATGCCTCGTGATTTCTATGCAGACTGGATGCAGGTCGCCGATGAAGAGGCCTATCACTTCAGTTTGCTGGCCGACCATCTGAAGACTCTTGGCTATGCCTATGGTGATTTCACCGCCCACAATGCCTTGTGGGACATGGCGGAATCGACCAAGGGCGATGTCCTGGCGCGCATCGCGCTGGTGCCGCGCACGCTGGAAGCCCGTGGGCTGGACGCGGCACCGCCGGTACGTGCCAAGCTGGCGCAGGCGGGCGACCTGGCGGCGGCGGAGATCCTGGACATCATCATGCGCGACGAGGTGGGCCATGTGCTGATTGGCAATCGCTGGTTCAACTGGTTGTGCGAACAGCGCCAGCTGGACCCGGTGGCCACTTTCGCCCAGTTGTGCCTGCGCCACAAGGCGCCGCCCCTGCGTGGGCCGTTCAATCTGGAGGCCAGGCGGGCAGCCGGCTTTTCGGACGAGGAAATGCTGATGTTCACCGATCTTTCGCGATGATCGACGGATTTGCAAGAAATGTAAGCAATTTTCGCGACAGCGGGCCGGGGCTTGCTGTTGTGCTATCGTCTTCCCCGAATTCCGACCTTTTGGAATCGATTATATGAATGGAAAGGATGACAACATGAACAAGATGTCCAAACTGTTGGCCGGTGTGGTCGTGAGCGTTGCCGCCATTTCCCTGCTGGCGGCCTGCCAGAAGAAGGAAGAGCCGGGTCCGGCCGAGGCCCTGGGCAAGAAGATCGATGGCGCCGTGCAGGACGCCGGCAAGAAGCTTGACGAGGTGACCGGCCAGGCCAAGGACCAGACCAGCGAGTCCGGCTCCAAGCTCGATGGCGCCCTGGATCAGGCCAAGGTCGAGGCCAAGGAAGCCTACGAAAAGACCAAGGAAGGCGCCAAGGACCTGGCGCAGAAGACCGGCGAAAAGATGGAGCAGGCCGGTCAGAAGCTGCAGGACGCAACCAAGAAATAAGAAGAAGCAAGAAGAACCAGTCACGTCCTCTTGCGCACTATCAGACTACCGGTCGTTGCCCGGTGGCCATCCCGATGCCGTCCCGCCAGTGCTGGACGGCATTGTGCTTTTTGGCGGCTCTTTTCAGATGCTATTCACGGGCGTTGTGGATCAGGTCGATCACCATCTCCTGGATGGAGGGCTCCAGCGCCAGTGCGACGTGGCCGATGCCGATGACCGGGATATTCCAGGCCCCATCCAGGTGAGCTGAACTCTGCGGCGAGATGATGTTGTCGTGATGGGAATAGATCGAGACGATGTGCGAGAGGGCATCCGCTTCTTCGGTGGCGGCGAGCTTTTGCAGCCATTCGCTGCTGCGGCCTTCTTCGTAGCGGCCCAGCCAGTTCATTTCCCCGCAATTGATGCCGATGCCGAAGTTGGCGATGGCCGTGCCGTGGTGGGGCGAGCCCAGGGTGATCACGCGGGCCACGCGGTCGCAGCCGTGGTCGCGCAGGTAGGCGCGGGCGGCCAGTCCGCCCATGCTGTGGGCGACGATGACGATCTTCTTCTGGCCGGTCTCGGCCAGCACGCGTTGCACGGCGGCATGCACCAGCGGCGCGTACTCGTCGATGCTGCCGAAGACCGGCTCCATGTCCAGCGCATAGTGGGTGATGTGGGCCTGGCGCAGCTCCAGGCTCATCCAGCGCCAGTAGCCGCTGTTGCAGCCATAGCCGTGGATCAGCAGGACCGGCAGCGAGGTCGTGTCGGGATAGCTGAACTGGTCGAAACGCAGGAAGGGCATGGCCCAGGAGGAGCACAGCATGGTCGCGCGGAACTCCCGCAGGAACAGGGTGCCGACCTGCAGCCAGCTGATTTCCACCGGGTTGGAGGTGCGGCCGCGATACGGCCAGGTCAGGAAGAAGCTGTTGGCGGTGATCTGCGCGCGCAGCAGCAGGACGATGAGGAGGCCGCCCACGGCGGCGGCCACGATAGGCCACTCGAAATGCCGCAGCAGGAGGTAGAACAGGATCGCAATGCCGAACTGGATGAGGAGCAGGGTTCTGGAGATGCGTGAAATCATGCGGGCGGGCGTCCGGGCGATCGGGTGGGCGGGCATGCAGGCGCATGCGGTCGCCCGAGAGCATAACAGAGCGCCACGCTGCGCTCATGTCTGCTTCATGACTTGGCGTCGGCTTGCTGCAGGGGCGCTTTCAGCGGTGGGGTGATGTCGACCAGGCGTGTGCCGGCGAGGCGGTCGTGCAGGAACTGGCCTTGCCGATCGACCCTGCTGGTCAGCGCCCAGAGAAGCAGGTTGGCCGCCGGGATCAGGACCAGCAGCCAGTGTTGTCCGCGTGCCAGCGAGGCCAGTGCCAGCCCCGGCAGTATCCACAGCCAGGCCAGCAGGAAACGCAGCATTGCGCGCCAGAGCCCGACCGGCTGCCCCTGGCGATCGACCACCCTGAAGCGCCAGGTCTTCATCGCCAGGGTCTGCCCGCCGTGGGTCCAGAACCAGATGAAATAGACCGCCAGCACCAGGAACAGCCAGGCTTCGAGGCCATGACGAAGGTAGAGTGCGTGGCGCTGTTGCAGCAGGGTGGAGAACAGCCAGCCGGACATGAACAGCACGCCGAACAGCAGCATCGATTCATACAGCATGCTGCTGAGGCGGCGGCGCAGGGAGGGCGTGGTGAAATCCGTCATGGTCCGGGTTCGGTCCTGGTTGTTGGTGTGGTGGCCGCAGGGAGGGGTGGTGATGGGGTTCGGTCACTCTCCAGATCGCGGGCATGCATGCCGCTGGCGCGGCCCGCAGATGGTAAAGCAATCGGGCCGGCTTGCCTATGCGCTGACTTGAGCCAGCGCAAGGTGGGAAAGGTGGTGGCGTAGCGACTTGCGTCGAGCGCGAAAGCGTTGGAAACGCCGGGGGAACAGAGGGGCGACGAACGGGGTGAACCTGGCCGGATGATCGGACCAGGCAGAATGGCGGGCTTACTTGCTGTCAGCCGTCGTGTTCGTTGCAGCCGTCACGGCTGGCGCGGTCGCTGCGGCACTGATGGCCACCGTGGTCGGAGCCGCCGCAGTGGGTGTCAGGGCCGGCACCGGCGCGGCTTGCGAGCCTGGGACCAGGGCCGGAGCAGGTGCTGCGGCCGGGCTTGGGGCCGGGACGACAGGCAACGGACGATCCAGTGCCTCGGCTGGAAGCTGGATGGTGGGCGCAGCGGCCGAAGGCGTGGTCGGCAGCTTGGCAACGCGGCGCGGCAGCTTGGCTTCGGCGAGCTTCTTTTTCTGCTCTTCGGACAATTGCTGGTACTTGGTCCACTGCTCGTGCTTTTCTTCCGCATCGAGCTTCTTGGCGCGGGCGTAGTTGGTGCGGGCGGCGCTGCGCTGTGCCGGGGTCAGTTTGACCCAGTCGCGCATGCGTTCATGCAGGCGCTGTTGCTCTTCCGGCTTCATTTTGGCGTAACGCTTGCCGATTTCCAGCCATTTTTCTTTCTGCAGCTCGCTCATGCGCGGCCACTCGACGGTCAGCGGTTCCAGTGCTTCGTGCTGGGCTTGCGAGAGATTGGCCCAGGCCAGCTTGCTCTCGGGCTTGCGGGTGGCGGTTTTGGTGGCGGACTTGGCGGGATGGGAGGTGCCTGTCGAGGTAGCTGCTGTTGCCGCAGCGGCCGGTGCTGTCGGCGCAGCTGCGGTGCCAGCGTTGGCCGGGCTGGCTACAGGTGGCGATGCCGGGGTGGCAGCGGGTGCGACGGTTTGCGTGTTCTGCGCCACGGTCCAGGCGCAGCTCAATCCACCGGCCAGCACGGCCAGCGCCAGCGCGATGCGCGAAAGGCGGGCGTAGGCGTTGACGGGAGTGCCGGTGGTCTTGCGCATCGTTTTATTGTCCCTTTTCTGCCAGGAAGGCGTTGAAACCATGGTCCAGGTAAGCCGACAGCGGCAGCTCGTCGGAGAGCACGGCCGCATCGATGTCGGCCAGGTAGGAGACGCGCTTGGCGTTCTCGTGCTGATAGATGCCGGCAAAGAGGATGATGCCCACCAGCAGTGGCGCGGCCACTCCCAGGCGGTTCCACCAGGACGGGCTTTCCTGATGCAGCATGCCGCCGCCGAAGGCGCCTGCCAGCACGGGCTGTTCGACGCGCACGGTCATGGGCGTGTGTTTCTTGCGTGCCAGCGCGACCCGGCGTGCAGCAGCCAGGCTTTGCAGGGTGTCGTCGGACAGGTTGTCCAGATTGGCGTCAAGCGCCAGCTTCACCTTGTAGGCGAATTGCATTTCCTTGTTCTTCATAATGAGATTCCTTTGGCTCTTAGAGCTTGAGCCAGCGCGTGAGTTGCGCGGGAGCAATGGGTTTTTACGCTACCTTCGGAGCAACCCATGGCGGCGGCCGTTTCCGCCACGTCCATGTCCTGCCAATAACGCATCAGGAATGCTTCCCGTTGACGCGTAGGCAGCTTTTGTATTTCGGCATCGATCAGGTTCAGGGTCTGCTCGCGCTCGACCTTGTCGGCGCTGGATTCGGCGGCTTCGGAGCCGTCTTCCGATTCCAGGCTTTCGAGGACGTCGAAGTCGTCCGGGCCGTCGCCATCGCTGTGGTTGCCGCCAAAGCTGGAGAACAGGCTCACCCAGGTGTTGCGCACCTTTTCGCGGCGGAAGAAGTCATGGATGGTGTTTTGCAGGATGCGCTGGAACAGCATCGGCAATTCGCCGACCGGTTTGTCGCCGTATTTCTCGGCCAGCTTGATCATCGCATCCTGAACGATGTCCAACGCGGCTTCGTCCTTGCGCACGGCATACACCGCCTGTTTGAAGGCGCGGCGTTCGACACTTTCAAGAAAATCGGAGAGTTCTTTGTCAGTTGCCATGCAATACGGTGTGCCGGATGGGTTGCCGGCCAACACGGGCAAAGAGGTTCATGTCTGGCCAGCCGAAATGCGAAAAATGCAAGAAATCGTCAAAAAGCAGACCGAATGCTAGCAAAGTTGGCTGTCTTTGTCCTGAAGTTTATCCCCGCGCGGCGCCACAAACGCGAGTGCAGCCGATCATTTCGCCGCCATTCCACCTGAATTAGCTTGACCAAAATGATGCAACGCATTACTGTCCTGTTTCCCGCCTCCCACATCTGGGGCGTTTTTGTTCCTTGCCGGTGCTTCACATAAGGTCGTGCCGGTGCAGGAAATGCTTTATAGGTTTAAAGCTTGTTTGTTCTAACCCGTGCCACAAGCGCGAGGAATCAGTAAGAGTCGAACTTGTACCAAGGCTGAACGAGTCGCGTTGAGCGGCGTTTCAAACTCCACTACGGTTGGAGCGCAGAAACGGCGTGACCGCACAATAAAGGGATGCTGCCGGCAAGACGACGAATGCGATTCCGTCAGGAGAGAACATCCGATCAATTTCCAATGGACCTTGAAAGGAAGCAGCATGAGTGCTGAGCAACTCACCGGCGCGGATATACTCGTCCGTTGCCTGGCTGAAGAGGGTGTTGAACACGTCTTCGGCTATCCTGGTGGCGCCGTCCTCTATATCTACGACGCAATCTTCAAGCAAGACAAATTCCAGCACATCCTGGTTCGTCACGAACAGGCTGCCGTGCACGCTGCGGACGCGTATTCGCGTAGCTCGCAACGGGTCGGCGTGGCCATCGTCACCTCCGGCCCCGGTGTGACCAATGCCGTCACCGGCCTGGCCACGGCCTACATGGACTCCATCCCCATGGTGGTGATCTCCGGCCAGGTGCCGTCGACCGCCATCGGTCAGGACGCGTTCCAGGAGTGCGACACCGTCGGTATCACCCGCCCCTGCGTGAAGCACAACTTCCTCGTGAAGGATGTGAAGGACCTGGCGGAAACCGTCAAGAAGGCCTTCTATATCGCCACCACCGGCCGTCCCGGCCCCGTGCTGGTCGATATCCCGAAGGACATCACCATGCATACCTGCGCCTACGAGTATCCGAAGGCGGTGGAAATGCGTTCCTACAAGCCGGTCGACAAGGGCCACTCGGGCCAGATCCGCAAGGCACTGCAGCTGCTGCTGTCGGCCGAGCGTCCGATGATCTACACCGGCGGCGGCATCATCCTGGCCAATGCCTCGCCCGAGTTGAACAAGCTGGTCGATCGCCTGGGCTATCCCTGTACCAACACCCTGATGGGCCTGGGTGCCTATCGTTCGTCCAGCGACAAGTTCGTGGGCATGCCCGGCATGCACGGCACCTACGAAGCCAACATGGCCATGCAGCACTGCGACGTGCTCATCGCCATCGGTGCCCGTTTCGACGACCGTGTGATCGGCAATCCGAAGCATTTCGCCTCGAACGCCCGCAAGATCATCCATATCGATATCGACCCGTCGTCGATTTCCAAGCGCGTCAAGGTCGACATCCCCATCGTGGGCAATGTCAAGGACGTGCTGCAGGAAATGCTGGTCCAGCTGGATGCCGCCGAGACCCGCCAGAACGGCGCGGCGCTGGACAACTGGTGGAAGCAGATCAACGAGTGGCGCAAGCGTGATTGCCTCAAGTTCGCTACCTCGGACGAATTCATCAAGCCGCAATCTGTGGTGCAGAAGGTGTGGGAAGTGACCAAGGGCGATGCCTTCATCACCTCCGACGTCGGCCAGCACCAGATGTGGGCCGCGCAATACTACGGTTTCGACAAGCCGCGTCGCTGGATCAACTCCGGCGGCCTGGGCACCATGGGCGTGGGCCTGCCGTACGCCATGGGCGTGCAGATGGCCAACCCCGATGCGACCGTGGCCTGCATCACCGGCGAAGCCTCGATCCAGATGTGCATCCAGGAGCTGGCGACCTGCAAGCAGTATCACCTGACCCCCAAGATCATCCTGTTGAACAACCGCTTCCTGGGCATGGTCCGTCAGTGGCAGCAGATCGACTACGGTTCGCGCTATTCCGAGTCCTACATGGATTCGCTGCCGGACTTCAACAAGCTGGCGGAGTCCTACGGCCACGTCGGCATGAAAATCGAGAAACCGGGCGATGTCGACGGCGCGCTGCGCGAAGCCTTCGCCATGAAAGACAGGCTGGTCTTCATGAACTTCATCACGGATCAAACCGAGAACGTCTGGCCCATGGTCAAGGCGGGCAAGGGTTTGACTGAAATGTTGCTGGGTTCGGAGGATCTCTAATCATGCGCCATATCATTTCTGTGCTGCTGGAAAACGAAGCCGGCGCATTGTCCCGTGTCGTGGGTCTGTTCTCCGCACGCGGCTACAACATCGAAACGCTCACCGTTGCACCCACCGAAGACCCGACCCTGTCACGCATGACCATCGTGACCTCCGGTTCGGACGATGTGATCGAACAGATCACCAAACACCTGAACCGCCTGATCGAGGTGGTGAAGGTCGTCGATCTGACGGAAGGCGCGCACATCGAGCGCGAACTGATGCTGATCAAGGTGCGCGCAGTGGGCAAGGAACGGGAAGAGATGAAGCGTACTGCGGATATCTTCCGTGGCCGCATCATCGATGTCACCGAGAAGACCTATACGATCGAGCTGACCGGCGCCAAGAGCAAGTTGGACGCCTTCATCGACGCCCTGGACCGCACTGCGATCCTGGAAACGGTCCGTACCGGCGGCTCCGGCATCGGTCGCGGCGAACGGATCCTGAAGATCTGATCGACCGCGCCAGGCAGTACCCATCACACATACATACATTCAATTCGAGCTATTCGGAATATAGGAAAAATCATGAAAGTTTTCTACGACAAAGACGCAGACCTGTCCCTGATCAAGAACAAGAACGTGACCATCATCGGTTACGGTTCGCAAGGTCACGCTCACGCGCTGAACCTGAAGGATTCGGGCGTGAAGGTCACCGTCGGCCTGCGTAAGGGCGGCGCTTCCTGGTCCAAGGCCGAGAAGGCCGGCCTGAAGGTCGCTGAAGTGAACGACGCCGTCAAGGACGCCGACGTCATCATGATCCTGCTGCCCGACGAAAACATCGGCCAGGTCTATGCCGAAAACGTCGCACCGTTCGCCAAGCAAGGCGCCACCGTCGCTTTCGCCCACGGCTTCAACATCCACTATGGCCAAGTCGTGCCGCGCGCTGACCTGGACATCATCATGATCGCTCCGAAGGCCCCCGGCCACACCGTGCGTTCGACCTACAGCCAGGGTGGCGGCGTGCCGCACCTGATCGCCGTGCACCAGGACAAGTCCGGCTCGGCCCGTGACCTGGCCCTGTCGTACGCCACCGCCAACGGCGGCGGCCGTGCCGGCATCATCGAAACCAACTTCCGCGAAGAAACCGAAACCGACCTGTTCGGCGAACAGGCCGTGCTGTGCGGCGGTACCGTGGAACTGATCAAGGCCGGTTTCGAAACCCTGGTGGAAGCCGGTTACGCTCCGGAAATGGCCTACTTCGAGTGCCTGCACGAACTGAAGCTGATCGTGGACCTGATCTATGAAGGCGGCATCGCCAACATGAACTACTCGATCTCCAACAACGCCGAATACGGCGAGTACGTGACCGGCCCGCGCGTGATCAACGCCGAGAGCAAGGCTGCGATGAAGAAGGTGCTGGAAGACATCCAGACCGGCGAATACGCCAAGAGCTTCATCCTGGAAAACAAGGCCGGTGCACCGACCCTGATGTCACGTCGTCGCATCAACGCCGAACACCAGATCGAAATCGTGGGCGAGAAGCTGCGCGCCATGATGCCCTGGATCAAGGCCAACAAGCTGGTCGATCAAAGCAAGAACTGATCTGCCACTTGTGCAAAAAAACGCCACGGTTCGCCGTGGCGTTTTTTTTCGCCCCTGCACCCCTGCGCATCGATGCGGATGACGGGGGCGCGAGATGAAGGGCCGTGTCGTTACCGCTTGTTGCATTTGCCCAAGAACCAAGCGGATGGGCAGTCGTCGAAGTGCAGGGTGAATGACTTGAATATGAAGTTATCATCACCCGTCCACGACCAAGAATAAAGAGGATCCCCTATGACACCTTCCCGCAAACTGATGTTGGGCGCCGCTTTGGCGACCGCTTGCCTGGCATCGCAGGTCCAGGCGCAGACTCCGGCGCAAGCCCAGGGCAGCATGCCGGCTGCCGTCGCCACCACCGGTACCATGGTAGTGGTTCCCGCCAATGGCGAGATCAGCGTAGCCAATGACCAGGCCCGCGTGACCCTGCAGGTTGAAGAGCAAGACAAGGACAAGGCCACCGCCGCCTCCCGTGTGAACCAGAAGATGAAGCAGGGCATCGAGCTGTTGAAGCGCCAGGACCCGCAAGCCACGCTCAAGAGCTACGGCTACTACACCTATGCGGTCTATGCCGAGCCGCCCCAGGTCACGCCCCAACAACCGCGTCAGCCGGCCAAGGCCCGCGCAGTGGTGGGCTGGCGCGTCGGCCAGTACCTGGAGATGACCACCGAGAACCTGAGCGCACTGCCCAAAACTGTGGCGTCGGCACAGAGCCTGTTGAACCTGAACGGCCTGCAGTTCGGACTGAGCCCGGCGGCGGCCCGCAAGCTGGATGCGGCCCTGGTCAATGCCACCTATCGCAACCTGGAAGAGCGCGTCGGCTTCATCGCCAATGCCATGCATCGCGCTCCGTCTGATGCCGTGATCGAGACAGTTGACTTCGAAGGCTCGGGCAACTATGCGGCACCGGCCGCCGCCCCCATGGCCAAGGCCGCCATGATGCGTTCGGACATGGTGCAGGAAAACGCCAGCGTGGCCGAACCCAGCTTCGAGCCGGGCGAATCCACCGTCAACATGCGTCTGGTCGGCAAGGTGCGTTTCAAGTAGGCAGGACCGGTGTCAAGAACTGTCAGCCCGCACGGGCTGACAGGGGAGGGAGGCTATAATCGGCCTCCCTTTCCGTTTTAAGGATCCACATGCGGAACATCGCCAAGCTCATCCTTCCCGTCGCGGCCGTCCTGCTGGCCGGTAGCGCCCATGCCGACATCTGTGCCGACCTGCGGGCCATGCAGCAGCAGGCCCCCTCACATTTCGACGGCTGGAAGAAGGATGGTCAGGACTCGGTCGTCAAGGGCGACAAACGTGGCCCCGTCTACCTGTCCAATTTCATGCTCGATGGGGCCGAGGTCTGTACCATCTCCAGCAACTCCTCCGTCTATTCCTGCGTCTGGCGCCTGGCCTCGCCGGCTGATCTGGGGCGCGCCTACCAGCGCATGGTCAATGACATCAAGGCCTGTGCGCCGCTGGGCAAGGAACCTGCCGGCATCATCGCCGACGAACCTCAGCAGCGCAGCCAGGGTGACCTGCGCCAGGTCACCGAGGTGACCGGTTTCGACTATGCCGACGTCGAAGCGACCGTGCTGGTCGGCCAGATGCAGTTGACCGGACCGAAAGGTCTGGCGCGCAATGAACTGAAGTTCAGCTTCTCGCATCCCCAGCCCCGCTAGCGGCCGCTCGTCTGTACGGCCGCCACCGCCCCTCCCGGGTCGACAGCCACCGCCGGAGTCGACCCGCCCCGCGGGCGGATTGGCAAAACCTCTCCCAGACCGTCAAATAGCGCCCGCCAAGCGCCCCGGGCGGCGCATTTCGTTGCATTTAATGGGCGCTGGACTAGAATAGGCACGCTTTTACTTTTGAACTTTCCGCGAGCACTGCGCGATCATTGGAGCAACATTGAACAATAACCACTATCCCCACCCCATTATCGCCCGCGAAGGCTGGCCCTTCCTGACCATCGCCGTGGTCGTGGCACTGCTGGCCACCTATTTCTGCGGCGCCTGGTCCTTCCCGCTGTGGATCATTGCGCTGTTCGTGCTGCAGTTCTTCCGCGATCCGCCGCGCGTGATCCCGCAGGCTGCCAATGCGGTGCTGTCGCCGGCCGATGGCCGTATCGTGGTGGTGGCTCGCGCCCATGATCCCTATACCGACCGTGAAGCCCTGAAGATCAGCGTCTTCATGAACGTCTTCAACGTCCACTCCAACCGTTCCCCGGTGGATGGCAAGATCGAGAAGGTGCAATACTTCCCCGGCAAGTTCGTCAATGCCGACCTCGACAAGGCCTCGCTGGAAAACGAGCGCAATGCCCTGGCCATCACCACCACCAGCGGTCACAGCGTGACCTGCGTGCAAGTGGCCGGCCTGATCGCCCGCCGCATCCTGTGCTACGTCAAGGCCGGTGACACCCTGGCCCGTGGCCAGCGCTACGGTTTCATCCGCTTCGGCTCGCGGGTGGACGTGTACCTGCCGCTGACCGCTATCCCCAAGGTCAGCGTGGGTGAAAAGGTTTCCGCGACCGAAACCATTCTGGCCGAACTCTGATCACACCTGCATAGCCTGCACCCGCCGCTGTATGAATGAGGCGGGTGGTTTTCTGCATAACCTCTACTGGACATCGATGCCAACACTAAGACGACGCAAGGCCAAGGCCGGCATTCCCTTCCCGAAATCCCTGCGCAAGCCCAAGGCGGCGCAACTGGACGAATCCGGGCAGGTGGTGGTGCGGCGCCGGTCGCGCGGGATCTACCTGTTGCCCAATGCCTTCACCACGGCCGCGCTGTTCTGCGGTTTCTACGCCATCGTGATGGCGATGAACCTCAAGTTCGACTATGCCGCCATCGCCATCTTCGTGGCCATGGTGCTGGACAGCCTGGACGGCCGGGTCGCCCGCATGACCAATACCCAGAGCGAGTTCGGCGCCCAGTACGACAGCCTGTCCGACATGGTCTCCTTCGGTGCCGCGCCGGCGCTGGTGGTCTACGAATGGTCGCTGCGCGGCATGGGCAAGCTGGGCTGGCTGGCGGCCTTCGTCTATTGCGCTGGTGGCGCGCTGCGGCTGGCGCGCTTCAACACCAATATCGCGGTGGTCGACAAGCGCTACTTCCAGGGCTTGCCCAGCCCGGCCGCAGCGGCACTGGTGGCCGGTTTCGTCTGGCTCATGGATGACCTGCGCTTTGCCGGTACCGACCTCAGCTGGTATGGCTGGGTGATCACCCTGTACGCCGGCATTACCATGGTGACCAATGTGCCGTTCTACAGCTTCAAGGACGTCAATTTCCGCAAGCCGGTGCCCTTCATCGCCGCACTGCTGGTGGTGGTGGCGCTGGTGCTCATTTCCAGCGATCCGTCCAAGGTCTTGTTCGGCCTGTTCGTGCTGTACGGCCTGTCCGGCTATGGCGTCTATCTCTGGCGCCGTCTCAAGGGCCGCCCGGTCAGCATCGTGCAGACCAAGGATGAGCATGGGGACGAGCCGCATTGAGTTGCCCGGGTCATGGCTCTTCATGGTCATGGCCATGCCAGCTACGCAGACACCCGGCCCCGTGCCGGGTGTTTTGCTTCCGGGCCAGTGCGGTTTTTTGGGGTCGCCTTCACATCCGGCAAGTTTTTGCTAAACTGCGTTCATCGCTTTATATATTTCTTCACAGTTCGCAATCGCGACATGAATGAAAATAGATCATGGCAATCGATACCACACTGACATCGCTGGGTAGTCTGAACTCCTACGGTCTTCCCGCAGAGAGTGGCGCCAGCAATCCGGTCAAGGCCAGCGACAATCCGGCAGCGGTGGCGCAGGCCATCGAATTGTCGACCGATGCCTCGGTGATCGTCAGCCTGGGCGGCGCGGGCGCAGGCAGTGGCCAGGGGCAGAATGCCCTGACCTACAA
The DNA here is from genome assembly GCF_000300975.2 of Herbaspirillum frisingense GSF30. Taxonomy (GTDB): domain Bacteria; phylum Pseudomonadota; class Gammaproteobacteria; order Burkholderiales; family Burkholderiaceae_D; genus Herbaspirillum; species Herbaspirillum frisingense. The sequence continues at coordinate 18,062 of NZ_AEEC02000031.1, forward strand.
TGCCGCCGGCCTGTTTGATGCTATCGTCAGCGCCGGTTCGGCCGACAATACCTCCCCAGACCTGACCCAGAACCAGGCCAGCCAGTCCTATTACCAGGGCATCCTCGCCAGCATCACGACCCCGCCGACGAGCTCCGGCATCTATGACGGCAACGGGCAATTCAGCGGCAACAGTGGCCTGACATCCGATCTGTCGTCGCTGCTCAAGTCCGATCCCGGCCTCACCAGCACCATCGTTGGCGACCTGATCAATCAGGGTATCGTCGGCGGTCTCATTTCCACCACCGCCTGAGCGCTTACGCGCTTGCTCCCGCAATCAGCCTGGCCAGTTGCTCGCGCAGGGCGGCATCGTGCTGGCTGCGTTCGCTGATGCGGTGATCGACGCCGGGCAGGTCGATGATGCGGCAGTCCGCCGCCGTGCCGTGTTGCCGCACCAGCTCCGCCACCTCGGCGGGAATCACGGCATCCTCGCTGGCCCGTACCAGCGTGATGCGTCCCCGGTAGTGCGAAATCATCTCCAGTACCGCAGCTTCGCGCCAACTGCCGGGGCGGCGCAGGGCTGTGCTGAATGCCGGTCCGAAGGGCAGGGCAAAGGCCGCGCCATCATAGATGGCACCTACCAGCGTGACCACGTGGGTGATCTGGTTGTCGGGTCGGCAGGCCAGGCGCAGGGCGATTTCCCCGCTCATGCTCACGCCCACCACAGTGCGTGGACCGACGGTGCAGCGCTCCAGCGCCGCCTGGGCTTCAGCCAGCCGTTTGGAAAGGGAATTGGGATGCACGGCGCTGCTGGCACCATGGCCGGAAAAATCGATGGCCGCGCTGGCGCATCCCAGCCGGGCCAGGGTCTGGCGTAGCGGCCACTGGCGCTGCCGGTGGCCTTGCCCGGCACCATGCAGCACCAGGGTATGGACGGCCTGGCCGTCCGCGGCACGGATGAGGTCGGCCGCCAGCGTTTCGGCGCCGACGGCCAGGGCCAGTTCTTCCTGCAGCAGGCCGTCAGCGAGCTGGAGGGTGGTGGGAGTGGCGATGGGAGCGGTGATGGCTTCAGTCGCCGGGATGGCGGCGTTCCAGGCTGGGGCTGCTGGCATAGAAGTGGCGTTTGGCTTCATACATCAAGGCATCGGCACGTTGCACCACGTGCTCCAGACGCTCACCCGGGGTGGCGGTGGCCGCGCCCATGGACAGGCTCAGCGTCACGCCGGAGTAATACTGGTTGTTGATCTCCACCAGCTTCTGGATCTGGTCCATCAGCAACTGGCAGCCGCGCTCGTCGGTAGCCGGCAGCAGGATGGCGAATTCGTCGCCACCGGTGCGCGCCACGCTGCCCGGACGTTCAACCGCCTTGCCCAGCACTTCGCCCACCCGGCGCAGCAGACCGTCGCCGGTGGCATGGCCGAGCTCATCGTTGACTTCCTTCAGGCCGTTCAGGTCGGCCACGATCACACTGACCGGGAAGGGGCCCTTGCGCTCCAGGCGGTTCAGTTCATCGACCATGTAGGCGCGGTTGTGCAGCTTGGTCAGCTCGTCGTGCTTGCCCAGGAATTCCAGGTAGGCCTCGGCCTTCTTGCGGGCGGTGATGTCGGTCAGCGCCACCAGCACCAGGTCCCAGTTGTCTTCGTGACCGGGGAAGACAGAAAACTGCAGATGCACGTGCAGCGTATCGCCGTTGAGCGCGTAATTGACTACTTCGCGGTGGTGCAGCAGGTTGCCGTTCCACAGCTCGATCAGCTGCTCATTGAAGTGCGGCCGCATGTCATCGCGGAACACGTCCGACAGGCGCGAGAGCAGGGTGGCCTTGTCCGGCGCGCCGAACATGGACAGCGTCTGCAGGTTGACGTCGATGACGCGGATTTCCTGCATGCAGCGTTCCACGAACTCGGGGTGGACGTCGGTGAAGGTGCGGAAATCGGTGATGCCGATGCGGTGCAGGTCGTCGAAGAGCCGCTTGACGGCGCTGAAGTCCTCCACCCACAGCGAAATGGGCGAATACTCGAACAGCCCGCGCGCATAGTTTTCGCTGCGCGAGAGTTTCTTGCGGGCGGTTTCGCGTTCGGTGACGTTCTCGATGGCCAGCAGCACGTAGTCCCAGCTCTCTTCGCTACCCGGCATGATGCGGCCGGACAGCTGGATATCCAGCCGCCTGCCGCCCAGGGTGTAGTTGACGGTATAGCTGGAGAAGGTCGAACCGCCGTTCCAGAGCTGCACCATTTCGTCGATGAAGGTATCGATCATGTCGTCCCGGAACACCTTGTCCAGGTTCGCCACCAGATGCGCCAGGTCGCGTGCCTCGTACCATTCCAGGGTACGGCGGTTGACGTCGACCACCTTGATCTGCATGGCGCAGGCCTGCGCCCGCGAGGTGTCCTGGGTCAGGTAGCTGCGCAGGTCGGTGACACCCTCGGCGCGCCATTGGTCGAACAGGCGCTTGAGGCCGCTGTAATCCTCTTTCCATAAGGAAACCGGAGTCAGGTCGAAGGTATCTTCTTCTGAAAGCGCCGGGATAGCGGCCGGCGCAGGGCTTGCTGGAGGCTGATCGTTCTGCATAACACTTCATCTTTTGCTGATGCTGAAGTGTAATGGTTTGCATGCTCTCCTGCACATCTTCGCCGGCCGTTTGCGTAAATTCACGCCATTGTTTGCGCTATTACCGTGAAAACCGCGGATTTGACGGTGGTTTTGTTGATTGAAAGTTAATCATTCACATCCACCGCGTCCACCGCCTCCACTGCGCCACTTCGGCGCTCACATCAGCGATCAGCGCACCCGACTTGCGAGCAGCACGTTGCGCCAATCGCCCAGCCGTCGCAGGAGTCTGCTCCAGGGCGCATGCCAGGGCAGATGCGGCGCGGCCAGGCACAGCAATTCGCCGCCGCGCGGCGCCAGGATGCCGACCCAGCCCTCGCGCTCCAGTACCAGGCACTCTCCATCCTCCAGACGGGTCTGGCGGCTGACGAGGCGATCCAGTTGCCAGTACGTCCCTTCGGTGATGCGCAACAGCGGCGCCTGGCACAGCAGCTGGCTGCCGGCCGGCAGCCACAGTTGCAGGTGTTGCCCGTTGCCCAGTTGCAGTCTGCGGGGCGTAGGCTGGGCGGCGGGAAGGGTGGGGTGGCTGGGGGTAGGCATGGCTGGCTCCGTCGTGGTGGGGATGAGTGCAGTCTAGGGAGTCGCCAGGCAGCGCAACAGGCACAGGAAAATTCGGGCTGCTGCGTAACAGCGGCCGTTTTTTTGCTCTGTTACCGTTGCTTTTCGAATACTCTGTATCTGTTCTGGTTCTTGCCGGAAGAAGATGATGACTGTTATGGATACCAGCCTCCACCTCCCCGATCTCAAGCCCGCGCTACCGCCGGCCATTCCTGAATCTGGCGCTGAATCTGGCGCCGATGTTGGCGCTGATGTTGGCACGCCCACGGTCAGCCCGGAAGGCGCGCGCCAGCCGCTGTACCGGCGCCTGGCGGAGCACTATCAGGGTGCGATCCAGTCCGGCACCCTGGTGGCTGGCGACCGCATGCCCTCGGTGCGCGACCTGATGCGCCAGCACCAGGTGAGCCTGTCCACCGCCTTGCAGACGCTGCGTCATATGGAGGAGGGCGGCTGGCTGGAAGCCCGTCCGCGTTCCGGCTATTTCGTGCGCCAGCCGCGCCGCTCGGCCATCCGCCCGGTGCAGGAGCCCAAGAGCCTGATGGCCATCGATCCCGAGCAGTACGCCGGCATCCATGAAAAGGTGTCGCAATACATCGCCCTGCGCCAGAGCGGTGCGCCGCGCATCGACCTTTCCGGCATGACCTGCGCGCCCGAGCTGTATGCGGTGGAAACCCTGAAGCAGGCCGCCATGCGTGCCCTGCGCGACCGCCCCGAGCTGCTCACCAGCGCCATGCCGCACAACGGCAATGCCACCTTCCGCCAGGCCGTGGCGCGGCGGGCGCTGCACCATGGCATGCGCATCGATCACGAAGAAGTGGTGGTCACCCACGGCTGTATCGAAGCGCTCAACCTGGCCCTGCGGGCGGTGGCCGGCCCCGGTGACACCATCGCCGTGGAGTCGCCGACCTATTTCGGCCTGTTGCAGGCCCTGGAAAATCTGGGCATGAAGGCGCTGGAGATCCCGACCAGCCCGCATACCGGCATCTCGGTGGAGGCGCTGGAACTGGCGGTGCGCACCTACGGCAATATCAAGGGCGTGGTGGTGGTGCCCAACCTGCAGAACCCGCTGGGCTGCATCATGCCCGACGAGCACAAGGACAAGCTGGTGCGCCTGTGTGAAGAATTGCGCCTGCCGCTGATCGAAGACGATGCCTACACCGAGCTGGCCGACGGCAACGTGCCGCCGTCCAGTCTCAAGAGCCGCGATCGCAGCGGCAATGTGATCTATTGTGCCTCCCTGAACAAGGTGCTGGCGCCGGGCATGCGCCTGGGCTGGATGAATGGCGGGCGCTGGCATGAGCGGGTCAAGATGCTCAAGTTCACCCATACCCGCGCCAACGAGGAATGGACCCAGGTCACCGCCGCCGACTTCATCGCCAGCCCGGCCTACGACCGCCACCTGCGCCGCCTGCGCCAGTTGCTCAAGGAGCAGCGCGAACGCATGGCCGAATCGATTGCCGCCTATTTCCCCGAGGGCACGCGCCTGAATGTGCCCAATGGCGGCGTCGGCCTGTGGGTGGAGCTGCCGGTGCAGGTGTGCTCGCAGCAGATGTTCGAACGGGCGCTGGCCGAGGGCGTGGGGGTGTCGCCGGGAGCGATCTTTTCCAATTCCAACCGCTATGGGCATTTCCTGCGCATCTGCTGCGGCCATCCTTTTACCCGCGAACTGGACCAGGCGCTGCGCCGCCTGGGCAGTATCGGGCATAGCCTGGCCGGACAGTAGGGCCGTCGGCAAGGTGAAGGTTTCGTCAGGCCGCCCCGGGTGCAGTCCCGGGGCGGCCTTTTTTGCATTCCGGGCCGGTGATGAGGCAGGGAGGGCAGAGAATCAGGCATTGCCCGAAAGGGCGGGCTGCGTCAGACTTGTAAAGAACATGTAAAGACGAAGGCTTGCATTCTCACGCGTGCCGCCTTGATCCGATGTCCTTTCCGGGAGACCAGTCCATGCCTGAACCGCAGCAGCAGACGCAGCACGCCCACCAGGTCCGTTTGCACGCGGCGATCGACGCCCACATGGCCGGGCGCCTGGACGAGGCCCGTGCTGTCTACGAGGCGGTGCTGGAAGAGGATCCCATCGAGCCGGTGGCATTGCACTTCTACGGCATCTGGCTGCATCAGGCCGGGCGCCATGAAGAAGCGCTGGACAAGCTGGAGCTTTCCAGCGCGCTGGAGCCCGACAACGCAGCCTGGCACAACGACCTGGGCAACGTGCTGTTTGCGCTGGGCCAGGTGGAAGACGCCGAGCAGGCCTACGCCGACGCGCTGGCGCTGACGCCGCAAGACCACACCGTCTGGAACAACCTGGGCGCCGCCCTGCTTCAGCAAGAGCGCCGGGAAGACGCCATGGCGGCCTTCGAGCGGGCGGTGGAGATTGCCCCCGAGTTTGTGCCCTCCCTGCTGCACCTGGGCAGCCTGCATGAAGCCGCGGGCGACAAGATGCAGGCCTCGCATTACCAGTGCCGCGCCTACGTGCTGCCGCCGATGGAGGGTAAGTCGTGGGAGATGGTGGGGATTTCCTTTTATTTCCTCGGCCGTCTGGAGGAGGCCGCACAAGCCTATCGCGCCTGGCTGCAAGAGCAACCGGACAACCCGATCGCAGCCCACATGCTGGCCGCCTGCTCACAGGACGAGGTGCCCGCCCGTGCCTCGGACCGCTACATCGAATCGCACTTCGACCGCTACGCCGAGACCTTCGAGGCCAACCTGCTGCAAAGCCTGGCCTATCGCGGCCCCAGCCTGATCGCCCAGGGCCTGGCGCGGCTGCTGGCGCCGTCACGCCAGTTCGCCACCGTCGACATCGGCTGCGGTACGGGTCTGTGCGCGGCCCAGGTGGCGCCGTTCTCGCATCGCATCATCGGCGTCGACCTGGCCGGCAAGATGCTGGAAAAGGCCGCCAGCACCGGGCTCTACGCCCATCTGGAAAAGGCCGAGATCGGCGACTACCTGGCGCGGCATCCGCAATCCTGCGACCTCGTCACCGCCGCCGACACGATGATCTACTTCGGCGACCTGGATCAGGTCTTTGGCGCGGTCGCTTGCGCTTTGCGCAGTGGCGGCTATTTCGCCTTCACGGTCGAGGCACTGACGGCCCATGACCCCGCCGAGGACGGTTATTGCCTGCATGCCAGCGGTCGCTATCGCCACGGGCGCGACTACGTACAGCGGGTATTGCAGGCGCACGGCATGGAGGTGCTGCACGACAGCGACGAGATCCTGCGCGAGGAAGTGCGACAGCCGGTGGCGGGCATGTTGCTGGTGGCCCGCCGCCGCTGATCGGATCGGGTATTCAGGCCGCCGCGTGCAGTGCGGCTTCGACCTGGCTGCGGGTGGGGATGGGTTCCACCGCGCCATAGCCGGTGGTGGACAGGGCGGCGGCGACATTGGCGTAGCGCGCCGCCGCGAAGGGATCGCTGCCGCGCATCAGCTCGGCCATGAAGGCGCCACCGAAGCAGTCACCGGCGCCGGTGGCATCCAGCGCCTGTACCGGATAGGGCGCCACCATGCGCCGCTCCTGGGGTGTGGCCACGTAGCAGCCTTCCTTGCCCAGCTTGAAGGCCACCAGTTGCACGCCATAGCCCAGCAGGCGATCGACGATGGCGTCGCGATCTTCCAGTCCGGTCAGCATGGACACATCTTCCCAGCTCGGCAGGCAGATATCGCACAGGCCGAAGGCCTGTTCCATCTTTTCGCGGGCGCGCTCCAGCGACCACAGACGCAGACGCAGATTGGTATCCAGCGAGGTCGGCACGCCGGCTGCACGGGCCTGGGCCATGGCGGCCAGGCCTGCTTCGCAGGCGCTTTCACTGATGGCCAGGCTGATCCCCGACAGGTGCAGGGCAGCCGCGCTGGCGACGCTCTCCAGCGGCAGGTCGGCCGCCTGGTACTGGCTGGCCGCCGAGCCGGCGCGGCGGTAGTGGAACTGATGGCCGCTGTCGTCATGGGTGACGAAGTAGATGCCGGTGCTGGCGCCCGGGCGCACGGCCACGTGCTGCACGTCGACCTGTTCGCGCTGCCACAGGGCCAGCAGGTCCTGCCCGAAATGATCGTCGCCGACGGCGCTGATATAGGCCGAGGCCGCACCCTGGCGGGCGGCGGCGATGGCGAAGTTGGAGGTGTCGCCGCCATATCCCTGCAGGAAATTGCGCGGCGACGCGATGCTCTGGTTGAATTCCACCATGGCTTCGCCATAGGCGAGGATCTGCTTGCTCATGTTGTGCTGAAACGAAGTCGAAGTACGCAGGAACGAAAATGAATAAAAACCGGGATGGAAACCCGGATGAACCGGGCGGCCTCAGAAGAAGGTCTGCACGATGTCGGTGACATCGAAGCGCGCATCCACCACCACCAGATGACGCCACTTGTCGAAGGTCAGGCAGGGGTGCGAGATGTCGAAGGCGATCATGTCGCCGACCTTGATGTCGTCGCCTGCGGTGATCTTGAGGTAGGCGTGCTGGTCCATCATGCCGGTGACTTCCCAGTGCGCTGGGGTGGCCTGCGGCTGGGTGTCATGGCCCGGACGGAAGCGCGTCACCGGTGCCGGCAGGCCGGCATCGAAAGCGGCGTCGCGCTTGCCCAGGGCGATGATGGCCTTGTCGCTTTCCGGGATGGATTGCACGTAGGCCCATAGCTGCAGCGCCGGCTGCAACTGGCTGCGCATGCTGTGCGCCACCGGATTGCGCACCTGGATCTGGGCCTGCGCGGCGCGGTAGATGCCCACGTCGTGGGTCAGGTAGCAGCCCGGGCGCAGCACCACGTCCAGGGCCGCACCGATATCGGCCTGGCCGAACTCTTCGGCCACCACGTCGTACCAGGCCGAACCGGCCCCGGTCAGCACTGCCGGACCGTGCGCCAGGCGGCGCGCCAGCTTGCCCTGCGCGGCCAGATCGCCGATACAGGCCACGGCGCGTTGCAGGAAGCGGCGGATATCGACCTCTTCCTTGAGCACGCCTTCATACACTTCCACCCCGGCCAGGGCGAGGCTGTCCCAGCGTTCGATCTCGGCCAGCACGGCAGCCTGCTGGTCGGCATCGCGCACGCCGGTGCGACCGCCGGCCGGGCCCAGTTCCAGCAGTACGTTCAGGGTTTGCTTGCGTTCGGCGAAGAAGCGGCCGAGCTGCTCCACCAGATCGGCCGAATCGACCAGGCAGAAGAATTCGAATGAGGGGTCGGCCAGCAGCTCCGAGATGATGGCCATGTTGCGCTTGCCCACCAGCTGGTTGGCCATGATCACGCGGCGCACGCCGTGGTGGTAGGCCGCCAGGGTCTGGTGCGCAGTGGCCAGGGTGATGCCCCAGGCGCCGGTGTCGAGCTGGCGCGCAAACAGCTTGGGCGCCATGGTGGTCTTGCCGTGCGGGGCCAGCTTGACCTGGTATTGGCCGACAAATTCCTGCATCCACTTCAGGTTGTGGGCGATCTTTTCTTCATACAACACCGCGGCAGGCAGGCTGATGTCCTCGTTGAGCAGGTTCCAGCGCACGCTGCCGGCCTGCTGCGGCGACAGCGGCTGGGGCAGGGCGCCCAGACCCTTGTTGAGCGGGTCGACGATGCCTGGCTGATAAGGTCCGTGGTAGTTTGTATCATTCATCGCATTAATTCCTGTGAAATTAGGATTGACGTAATAATAGCCTTGAATTTACTATGTTTACGCCGTGTTAGTAAATAACATAAATTATTTTCGCGGCTCTTTTTGGTGCATCCGGCATGCACTTTTCCGGGTATTTTCCGCCGACCTGATCCTTTCACCCCATGGCGCAGACATTGGACATCATTTCCCGCATCAGCGAGCGTAGCAGCACCTTGCGACTGGCCGAACAGAAGGTGGCCGAGGCCATCCTGGGCGACCTCTCGGCCGCCGCCAGCGCCAGCATCGGTGAGCTGGCCGAGAAGGCCGGGGTGTCGGTGGCCAGCGTGACACGCTTTGCCAAGGCCATGGGCTGCCGCGACGTGCGTGAATTCAAGTTCCTGCTGGCACAGGCGGTGGCGGTGGGCCAGCGCTTCTTCGATGGCGCCAAGACCCTGCCGTCGGAACAGCCGCCGGAACTGGCCGACGTGGTCTATCGCGACATCCATGCGGTGCTGGAACTGAATCGCGCCATGCTCAACCCCGACATGCTGATGCAAGCCGCGCACCTGCTGCAGGGCGCGCGCATGATCTACTGCTTCGGCATGGGCGGCGGCTCGACCATGATGTCCGACGAGGCGCGCTATCGCCTGGTACGCCTGGGGCGACCGGTGGCGACCTACCACGACGCGGTGCTGCAGAAGATGGTGGCCGCCACCCTGGACAAGGAAGACGTGCTGCTGGTCTTCTCCACCACCGGCAGCGTGCCGGAACTGCTGGCCAGCTGCGAGGTGGCGCGGGAATACGGCGTCAAGCTGATCGCCATCACCGCCCTCGGTTCGCCACTGGCCAGGCTGGCCGATGTGCTCTTGCCCATCAAGACGCTGGAGACCGACCTGATTTTCAAACCGTCCTCGTCGCGCTACGCCATGATGGCGACGCTGGACATGCTGGTGCTGGAGCTGGCCCTGCTGCACAAGGAAAGCAGCCAGGAGCGGCTGCGCCGCCTCAAGTACGTGCTCGACGCACATCGCGGCGGGGGCGACCTGCACCAGCCGCTGGGAGACTGACATGATATCCACCACCCATACCGAGGACGGGGAGCGTCGCTGCGATACCCTGTTCCGCCGCGCCCTGGTGATCGACGGTTCCGGCGCCGAGCCCCAGGTGCTCGACGTGGCCGTCCACAAGGGCCGCATTGCCGCCATCGGCCAGCTCGATCACTGGCATGCCGCGCAGGAGATCGATGCCACCGGCCGCGTGCTCTCGCCCGGCTTCATCGACGTGCATACGCATGACGACACCAACGTCATCCGCACCCCGGAGATGTTCCCCAAGCTTTCGCAGGGGGTGACTACGGTCGTGGTCGGCAATTGCGGCATCAGCGCCGCGCCGGTCACGCTCAAGGCCGATCCGCCGGACCCGATGAACCTGCTGGGCAAATCCGAGGCCTTCCACTATCCGACCTTTGCCAGCTATGTCGAGGCCGTCAATGCCGCGCAACCGTCCATCAACGTGGCCGCGCTGGTCGGCCACACGGCCCTGCGCAACAACCATATGGACCGTCTGGATCGCGCTGCCACGCAGAGCGAAATCGACGGCATGCGCACCCAGTTGCGCGAGGCGCTGGAGCACGGCGCGCTTGGCCTCTCCACGGGTCTGGCCTACGGCAATGCCATCAATGCGCCCACCGAGGAGGTGCTGTCCCTGGCCGAACCGCTGGCCGAGTTCGGCGGCATGTATGCCACTCACCTGCGCAGCGAATTTGCCGACATCCTCGAGGCCATGGACGAGGCCTTCCGTATCGGCAAGCATGCCCGCGTGCCGGTAGTGATTTCGCACCTGAAATGTGCCGGCGTGGAAAACTGGGGCCGCAGCAGCGAAGTGCTGCAGGCGCTGGAGGCGGCGGCGCGGCACCAGCACGTGGGCTGCGACTGCTATCCCTATACCGCCAGCTCGTCCACGCTGGATCTGAAGCAGGTGACGGCCGACTACGACATCCAGGTCACCTGGTCCGAGCCGCATCCGGAGCAGGGCGGCAAGATGTTGAAGCAGATCGCCGCCGAGTGGGGTGTGGACCTGCATACGGCGGCTGGGCGCCTGATGCCGGCCGGCGCGGTCTATCACTGCATGTCCGATGACGATGTCAATCGCATCCTCTCGCACCCGGCCACCGTGGTCGGTTCCGACGGTCTGCCCAACGATCCGCTGCCGCACCCGCGCCTGTGGGGCGCCTTCCCGCGCGTGCTGGGCTATTACAGCCGCGAACAGAAGCTGTTCTCGCTGGCCACCGCCGTGCACAAGATGACCGGCCTGTCGGCGCAGCGCTTCGGGCTGGACCTGCGCGGCTTCGTGCGGGTTGGCTATCACGCCGACCTGGTGCTGTTCGATGCCGACACCATCCGTGATGCGGCCAGCTTTACCGATCCGATGCAGCCGGCACATGGCATCGAGGGCGTCTGGGTCAACGGCCAGCTGGCCTATCGCGGCCAGGACAAGCAGGCCACCGCTGTACGCTCCGGTCGCTTCCTGGCGCGCAAATTGCAGAAGGAAGCCGCCTGAATACGGTGAAGCCGGGCTTAGGTTTTTTTCGGTTTTTCAAGTTTCAATGTGAATCAAAGTGAAGGAGCAGCAATGAGTATTCAACGATTTGGCGTGGAAGGCGGCAGCGGTACCGGTGGTCAGCATCTGCCATTCGCACGCGCAGTGGCCGCTGACGGCTGGTTGTACGTGTCGGGTCAGGTGGCCATGGAAAACGGCGAAGTGATCGATGGCGGCATCGTGGCGCAATCGCACAAGGCCATCCAGAACGTGCTGGCGATCCTGAAGGAAGCCGGCTACGGACCGGAACACGTGGTGCGCTGTGGCGTCTGGCTGGATGACGCGCGCGACTTCCAGTCCTTCAACAAGGTCTTCAAGGAATACTTCGGCGCCAATCCCCCGGCCCGCGCCTGCGTGGTGTCGAGCATGGTGGTGGATTGCAAGGTCGAGGTCGATTGCGTGGCCTTCAAGCGCTGATGGCCTGGCGGGCTGGCATCGAAGGGGTCGTCAAGTATCCCGATGCGGCCTGCCGATGAAGTCGCCGCAGTGAATGATGTGAGTCTGATGATTTGAGTCGTATCAATAATCTAAATTATTTAAATCATTTGATTCATCTGAGCGTTTCAAGAGTTCTGTTCGATTTGGCAGTTCATGTTTGCCGGCAGGGGTGTGGTATCGCCGGCGGGTGTCTTTTTACCTTCTGAAGAGGAGCAACAGATGGAGGCTGTACAAGGGAGTGCGCTACTGGTCTATGCACTGGTAGCGGTGATTGCACTGATCGTGCTGATCGCCAAATTCAAGATGAATCCGTTCATCGTGCTGATCGTGGTCTCGCTGCTGCTGGGCCTGTCCGTGGGCATGCCGATGGGTAACATCGTCAAGGCCTTCGAAACCGGCGTGGGCAACGCGCTGGGTCACATCGCACTGGTGGTGGGGCTGGGTACCATGCTGGGCAAGATGATGGCCGAGTCCGGTGGCGCCGAGCGCATCGCCAACACCATGATCAAGGCCTTCGGTGAAAAGAACGTGCACTGGGCCATGATGACGGTGGCCTTCATCGTCGGTCTGCCGGTGTTCTTCGAAGTCGGTTTCGTGCTGCTGGTGCCGATCGCCTTCAACGTCGCCAAGCGTACCGGTACCAACATGGTGCTGGTGGGCATCCCCATGGTCGCAGGCCTGTCGGTGGTGCACGGTCTGATTCCGCCGCACCCGGCTGCGCTGCTGGCGGTGACCGCCTATAGCGCCGATATCGGTCGCACCATCCTGTTTGCGCTGATCGTGGGTATTCCCACGGCCATCATCGCCGGCCCGATCTTCGGCAAGCTGATCTCCAAGGTGGTGATTCCCGATCCGGACAATCCGCTGATCTCGCAATTCGTCGATGACAGCAAGAAGGACCGTGAACTGCCGGGCTTCGGCATCACGCTCTTCACCATCCTGTTGCCGGTGGCACTGATGCTCATCGGTAGCTGGGCTGACCTGTTCTTCGCGCCCAAGACCTTCGCCAATGACTTCCTGCGCCTGATCGGCAATTCGGTCATCGCGCTCCTGATCGCCACCCTGGTGAGCTTCTGGACCTTCGGTCGCGCCCGTGGTTTCGGCGCCGACCAGATCCTGAAATTCAGCAACGAATGTCTGGCCCCGATCGCCAGCATCACGCTGGTGGTGGGTGCGGGTGCCGGCTTCGGTCGCATCCTGATGGATGGCGGCGTCTCCAAGGCCATCGTCGGTATCGCCACCGATGCACATCTGTCGCCGCTGATCCTGGGCTGGTTCGTCGCTGCACTGATCCGCGTGGCCACCGGTTCGGCCACGGTCGCCATGACCACCGCCTGCGGCATCGTCGCGCCCATCGTCTCCACCGTCGGTGGCGTGCGTCCGGAGTTGATGGTGCTGGCCACCGGTGCCGGTTCGCTGATCCTGTCGCACGTCAATGACGGCGGTTTCTGGCTGGTCAAGGAATACTTCAACATGACCGTGCCGCAGACCTTCAAGACCTGGACCGTGATGGAAACGCTGGTCTCGGTGCTGGCCCTGCTGTTCACGCTGGCGCTGGCCACCGTGGTCTGAGCCTGACCGACCGTCTTCGTGACAAGGCCGCCCGCTGCAGTGCAGAGCGGGCGGCCTTTTTCATGGCGGCAATGGGCGGGTCAGAAGCGCGAGCGGGTGTCGTCGAAGCGCGGGTCGGGGCCGTTCTCGACCTTTTCCACGATGCCCTGGTCGGTGAAGTAGACGGTCATCTGCGAATTCCATACGCCGCTTTCCTTGAAACCGTAGTTCCAGGCCTCGAAGGGGATGCGGGCATAGCGTGTCACTTCGGTGGGGCGGCCGACCCGACGCAGCACGTCAAGCTTGGTGTCCTGCTTGGTGCGGATGGCGCGGAAGTTTTCGATCGTCCAGACTTGCTGGTAGGAAACCAGGCGATGATCAGGGCCGATGCGGGCCATGTACTGATACTGGCCGAAGGCGCCGGCAGCGTATTCGAAGAGGCGACTGTCGCCATCCGGATACACATTGCTGGGCGCGCCCAGGCGGGCGACTACCTGTTCTTCGCTCTCGCCGGGCGTCACGGGCGGCTGGAACAGCGAGGCACAGCCGCTCAGTGCGGCGCTGGCCAGCAGGGCTGCGGCCAGTAGCGGGCGGCCGCGGCGCAGGAAGGGGGAGAGTTGCTTCATGGTCAATTTCCTCTTGTGGTCATTCCGGTATCGCATCTTCGCCCGGGGATGGATGGGGCGTTCAGGTGTGATCCTGTCTGCGAATGTTGGTTGGAATGGCTTTTTGCTATATAATTTCGCGTCCGGTCGAGTTGGCCGGATTCTCATTTTTTGTTCACGGTATGCAGGGCACATCATTTGACGCTCCGCACACCGCTTGTGAAAGGTAAAAGCAATGTCCATCGAAAAAGCAGCCAAGGCTGCCATTATCTCCGAAAACGCCCGCGGCACGAACGACACCGGTTCTCCGGAAGTGCAAGTCGCGCTGCTGACCGCACGCATCAACGACCTGAACGGCCACTTCAAGGCCCACGTCAAGGATCACCACTCCCGTCGTGGCCTGATCAAGATGGTCAACCGTCGCAAGAGCCTGCTGTCCTACCTGAAGAACAAGGACGCCGACCGTTACCGCGCCCTGATCGAGAAACTCGGTCTGCGTAAGTAATTTGACTTCGCGTCTGGGTCTCCGGGGTCAGCCCCGGGACCACCACGAAATGCCTGCGTCACTCGTTGACGCGGGCATTTTGTTTTTTGCGATTCCGCAAGCTCAGGCGTAGGCCGGGGCGCAACGGAGCGCAACGCCCTCCGGGCAGGAATAGATCATTGTTTCATCGCGGCAGGCTGTTTGTTTGATCAATGCCGCGTTCGTCGTGAGTGACCGGTTTCGCCGGCCACTGTGGTGAGGTGAACGACAGCGCCTGAAAATCTGTCGGCAAAAGGAAGTCGCGCACCGCGGACACAGTCGGGGCAGGCTCCATAAAAGAAAGGAAATACCGTGTTCAATAAAGTAAGCAAGACCTTCCAGTACGGTCAGCATCAAGTCACCCTGGAAACCGGCGAAATCGCCCGCCAGGCCTCCGGCGCCGTCGTGGTCTCGGTGGAAGACACCGTGATCCTGGCTACCGTGGTGGCCCGCAAGGAAGCCAAGCCCGGCCAGGATTTCTTCCCCCTGACGGTCGACTACATCGAGAAGACCTATGCTGCCGGTCGTATCCCCGGTGGTTTCTTCAAGCGTGAAGGCAAGCCCTCCGAAAAGGAAACCCTGACCTCGCGCCTGATCGATCGCCCGATCCGCCCGCTGTTCCCGGAAGGCTACCTCAACGAAGTCCAGGTGATCATCCACGTGCTGTCGGTGAACCCTGAAATCGATCCGGACATCCCCGCCATGATCGGCGCCTCGGCTGCCCTGTCGCTGGCCGGCATCCCTTTCAACGGCCCGGTGGGCGCCGCCCGCGTGGCCTACATCGACGGTCAGTACGTCCTGAACCCGACCCAGACCCAGCTGAAGTCCTCGCAACTGGATCTGGTGGTGGCCGGTACCGAAACCGCCGTGCTGATGGTGGAATCCGAAGCCGACCAACTGTCCGAAGAAGTGATGCTGGGCGCGGTCGTGTTCGGTCACGACCAGTCCAAGGCCGTCATCGAAGCCATCCACGCGCTGGTGCGCGACGGTGGCAAGCCGGAAGTCCAGTGGACCGCGCCGGCCAAGAACGAAGCCCTGATCGCCCGCGTGTCGCAACTGGCCGAAGGCCCGCTGCGCGAAGCCTACCAGACCAAGGACAAGCAAGCCCGTACCGAGAAGCTGAAGGCCGTCTCGGC
The DNA here is from genome assembly GCF_000300975.2 of Herbaspirillum frisingense GSF30. Classification (GTDB taxonomy): domain Bacteria; phylum Pseudomonadota; class Gammaproteobacteria; order Burkholderiales; family Burkholderiaceae_D; genus Herbaspirillum; species Herbaspirillum frisingense. The sequence continues at coordinate 33,617 of NZ_AEEC02000031.1, forward strand.
CCAGGTCAACGAAGCCCTGGTCGCTGAAGCCGCTGCCAACAACGGCGTGGCTGCTGACGCTGCCGAAGTCGGTTCCATCCTGTTCGACCTGGAAGCCAAGATCGTGCGTTCGCAGATCCTGGAAGGCGAACCGCGTATCGACGGTCGCGACACCCGCACCGTGCGTCCGATCTCGATCCGTACCGGCGTGCTGCCGCGTACCCACGGCTCGGCCCTGTTCACCCGTGGCGAAACCCAGGCCCTGGTCATCGCGACCCTGGGCACCGCCCGTGACGAGCAGAAGATCGACGGCCTCTTGGGCGAATACACCGACCGCTTCATGCTCCACTACAACATGCCTCCGTTCGCCACCGGCGAAACCGGTCGCGTGGGTACCCCGAAGCGTCGTGAAATCGGTCACGGCCGCCTGGCCAAGCGCGCGCTGATCGCCGCACTGCCGGCAGCTGACGAGTTCAGCTACTCGGTGCGCCTGGTCTCGGAAATCACCGAGTCCAACGGCTCCTCCTCGATGGCATCGGTCTGCGGCGGCTGCCTGGCACTGATGGACGCCGGCGTGCCGATGAAGTCGCACGTGGCCGGTATCGCCATGGGTCTGATCAAGGAAGGCAACAAGTTTGCCGTGCTGACCGACATCCTGGGCGATGAAGATCACCTGGGCGACATGGACTTCAAGGTGGCCGGTACTGCCAGTGGCATCACGGCACTGCAGATGGACATCAAGATTCAGGGCATCACCAAGGAAATCATGCAGGTCGCGCTGGAGCAGGCCAAGGAAGGCCGCCACCACATCCTGGACAAGATGCAGGAAGCCGTCCCGGCCGGTCGTGCCGAGCTGTCCGACTTCGCACCGCGCCTGATCACCATCAAGATCAATCCGGAAAAGATCCGTGACGTGATCGGCAAGGGCGGCGCCGTGATCCGTGCGCTGACCGAAGAAACCGGCACCCAGATCGACATCAGCGACGAAGGCGTGGTCACCATCGCCTCCGTGGATGCATCGGCTGGCCAGGAAGCCAAGCGCCGTATCGAAGAGCTGACCGCTTCCGTGGAAGTGGGCAAGATCTACGAAGGCACCGTCCTGAAGCTGCTGGACTTCGGCGCCATCGTCCAGGTCCTGCCGGGCAAGGATGGTCTGCTGCACATCAGCCAGATCGCCAACGAGCGCGTCAATGCCGTGGCTGACTACCTGAAGGAAGGCCAGCAAGTACGCGTGAAGGTCCTGGAGACCGACGACCGCGGTCGCCTGAAGCTGTCGATGAAGGCTGCCCAGGCTGAAGAGGGTGGCGAAGCTGCTCCGCAAGACCCGCAGTAAGTCCAGGCTGCGCGGGCGCTGACAAGGCTGCCGGCGGGTCACCGACAGAAAAATCCCCCATGCCTCGCGGCGTGGGGGATTTTTCTTTGGGCGCATGCGCTTGCGTGCTTGCCGGCCGGGACAATCTGTCCCAGTGATTTCGAACCAAAAGTATGAGAACCTGTCCTTCTGCAATGAGGGACATCAAGCTTGCTGCGATGTCCCCGGGTGTCACGGCCGCAAGGGGAGCCGCGCGCCCGTCTGCAGGTGCATCCGAATAGAGAGTAGGGGACATCTGTAGTGCCTGATCCGGCGCGAGCCGGTGGGTACATACAGGCAGAACAACACATTACTTTTGAAAGGAAGGCGATGCCCCATGTCATCATCATCGGTTGTGGATTCGGCGGCCTGGCTGCCGCGCGCGAGCTGGCCAGTGCCGACCTGCGCATCACCATGATCGATCGCAGCAACCACCACCTGTTCCAGCCGCTGCTGTACCAGGTGGCAACGGCCGGGTTGTCGGCGCCGGCCATCAGTGCGCCGATCCGCGCCATCCTGGCGCACCAGAGCAACCTGACCACCTTGATGGCGGCAGTCACCGGCATCGATACCGCCGGCAAGAGCGTCACGCTGGAAGACGGCAGCGTGCTGTCCTATGACCATCTGATCGTCGCGGCGGGCTCCACCCACAGCTATTTCGGTCACGACGAGTGGAGCGCGCTGGCGCCGGGTCTGAAGACGCTGGAAGATGCCTTCGAGATCCGCAAGCGCATCCTGATGGCCTTCGAGCGGGCCGAGCGCGAAACCGATGCGCGGCGCCGCCAGGAGTGGCTGACCTTTACCGTCATCGGCGGTGGTGCCACCGGCGTGGAAATGGCCGGGACGCTGGTGGAAATCGCCCGGCATACCTTGTCTGGCGAATTCCGCAACATCGATCCGCATTCGGCGCGGGTGGTGCTGGTGGAAGGCTCGGAGCGGGTGCTGGCGGCCTATCCGCCGGACCTGTCGGAAAAGGCGCGCGAGCAGTTGCAAAAGCTGGGTGTGGATGTGCGTACCGGTTGTCGCGTGGTGCATATCGACGAGACCTGCGTGCGCTATGCCAATTTCGACGGCGAGCAGAGCCTGGCCACGCGCACCGTGATCTGGTCGGCGGGGGTCGCGGCCTCGCCGCTGGGCAAGCAGCTCGGGGTCGAGGTGGACCGTGCCGGTCGCGTTCCGGTGTCGCCGGAGCTCAATATCGCCGGGCATGAGGATGTGTATGTGATCGGTGACCTGGCGGCCGCGCAGTCCGATGGCAAGTCGGTACCGGGCGTATCGCCGGCGGCCAAGCAGATGGGGCGGGTGGCGGCGCGCAATATCAGGCATCGCATCGCGGGACAGAAGCCCGAGACCTTCGTCTATCAGGACTACGGTTCGCTGGCCACCATCGGTCGCAAGGCCGCCATCGCCATGGTCGGCAAGCTGAAGTTCTCGGGCTACCCGGCCTGGTTGTTCTGGCTGTTCGTGCACGTGTACTTCCTGATCGGCTTCCGCAACCGCATCATGGTGATGGCCGACTGGGCCTGGGCCTACTTCACCTTCAAGCGCAGTGCGCGGGTGATCTCGGCGACCCTGCCCACGCAGGCCGAAGCGCCCTCATTGCGCAAGGAAGTGGCCGAGTAGTTTTCGCCGCCTCGCAGAAACAACGCCCGCGTTTCCATGGCTGGAAGCGCGGGCGTTGTGCTGTGTGGAGACAGGGTGTCGGCCTCAGTCTTCCAGCGCCAGCATGGCGAAGCTGGCCAGCCAGTGGCCGCCGCTGTAGTGGCTGCCGACCACCTGATCGATGGAGGCACCGATGTGACGCTGTACGGAGGTCTCCATGGCAGCGCGTGCCGCGTGGGTGGCGGGCAGGTGTCGCAGCACGGTCTTCATGCACCAGGCGCGGGACAGGTTCAGGCCATCCAGGTGGGCGATCTTGGGATCGGTTGGGTCCGAGACATGCGCCGGCTGCATGATCTGCGAGACCTCGGCCACGCGCGGCAGGTAGCGGTCGAACCAGGCGGGGAAGTCGGCGCTGGAAAGAACCTTGCTCATCAGGAGCGCTTCGGTCAGCGCGCCGGAAATGTACTCGTCTCCACCCGGTTCATAGTGAGCGGGATAGTCGGTGTCCTTGCTGAAATACCGCAGGGCACTGTCTACGATGACCGTTTCCAGTTCGCTGTCCTGCACGTGGCGCGCATAGTCCAGCGAAAGCGCCAGTGCGAAGGCGGTGTTGTAGTGGGTACCCACGCGGATGGGATAGCTGAGCTTGGAGAGATAGTCCAGCAGGCGGCTGCGGATTTCCATGGTCAGCGGTGCCATGGCGCTGCGCCAGGCAGCGGCGCGGGGCAGGGCCGACTGTGCCAGTTCCTGGTCCAGCGCCAGGATCCAGCCGAAGCCATAGGGGCGTTCGAAGGGGCCGCGACCGCCGACGCGGAAGTAATCGGTCTCGCGTTCCATCAGTTCCCGCGTGAAGTGCTCATCGAAGATGTCTTCGATGTCGCTGCGTGCCGGCAGGGCCGGGAAACGTTGCACGCAGCGCAGCAGCAGCCAGAAGCCATGGACCGCCGAGTGCCAGTCGTAGCAGCCGTAGAACACCGGATGCATGGCGCGCGGCGAGAGCACGTCTGCTGCGCCATGGAGCACATGCATGATGTGGTTGGGATATTCCTGGCGCAGATAGGCCAGTGGCATGCGGGCAAAGTCTTCTGCCCGTTCGATGGTGAGTTGCATGGGGGATTCCTTGGACTTCATGAGGCAGGGATGGAACGAAGTGGCCGCGCTTGGACGGCCACTTCAGGCTCGCCGATACGATCAGCGGAAAGCCAGGAAATACATCAGGAACACGTTGACCGTCAGCAGCGTCAGGGCGGTCGGAATCTGTACCTTGATGACCTGGTACTTGTTCTTCAGTTCCAGCAGTGCAGCCGGCACGATGTTGTAGTTGGCGGCCATGGGAGTCATCAAGGTCCCGCAGTAGCCGGAGTACATGCCGATGGCCACCAGCGGTGCCGGGTCGGCATGATGGCCGACGATCAGGAAGGGCAGGGCGATGCCCGCGCTCATCACCGGGAAGGCGGCAAAGGCGTTCCCCATCACCATGGTGAACAGTGCCATGCCCACGCAATAGATCACCACCACCAGGAAACGGTTGTCCGGATTGACGAACAGGCTCACCACCTGCTGTACCGAGGTGCCGGTCTTGGCGGCCACGAAGACGCCTCCCAGCATGGCCAGCATCAGCGGCAGGATGGCGGCCCAGCCGATCGAGTCCACCAGCCGGCGCGACTGGCGCACTGCCTGCAGCGGCGTGCCACGGGTCAGCACGCAACCGGCGATGAGGGCGCAGATACAGGCTACGCAGAGTGCGGCCAGGGTCAGTTGCTTCTGGTCCAGCAGCATCACGCCGCCAACCGATACGCCCTTGAGCAGCACGGTACAGGCCACCGTGATCACCGGGATCAGCACGGCGGGGAAGAATAGCCAGTTGCCCAGACGCTTGGCCGAGCTCACGCGTTCTTCGTAGCTCGAAGTGGCGTAGCTGCCCATGGAAAGCATGCCGGTGCCGGCGATGAGCGAGATGATGATGACGGTAGCGCCGATGATGCGGTGACCCATGGACTTGCCCAGGTTCTCCACCAGCAGGTCGCCGAACAGGAAGACGGCGCCGAACAGGAACCAGAACAGTGCCGTGCTCAGGCGCTTGGGGTTGCCCTTGTCGCGCAGGGTCATCACCACCAGCATCATGACGATGATGCCGATGAGGTAGTAGATGCGGTTGATGGAAATGAGCGTGTTCATGCGGCCACCTTGGAAGAGTCGTTTTGGCCGGCTTTCCAGGCATCCACGTCGCGGCTGATGGAGGCGTCCAGGCGGGTCAGGCGGAACATGTGGATCACCAGCGCCGAGAGGGCGGTGGGGATGGCCCACAGGCCGATGTGCAGCGGTTCGATGTTGGTGATGCCGTTTTCCTTGAGGAAGGCATCCATCAGCAGGACGGCGCCGAAGGCGATGAAGATGTCTTCGCCGAAGAACACGGCGATGTTGTCGCAGGCGGCGGCGTGTGCCTTGATCTTGTCGCGGATGGGTTGCGGCAGGTCTTCGCCATAGGCGTTGACGGCGGCTCCCTCGGCCATCGGCGCCAGCAGCGGACGCACGGTCTGCGCCTGGCCGCCGAGATAGATCAGACCCAGCGCGGCAGTTCCTTCACGCAGCAGGAAATAGAGCATCAGGATGCGCGCGGAAGTGGCGCTGGCAATGCCTGAAATCCAGGCTTGTGCACGTTCCTTCAGACCGTAGTGTTCGAGCAGCCCGATAATGGGCAGGATCAGCAGGAAGGTCGCCAGGGAACGGCTGTTGACGAACTTCTCGCCGAAGGTTTCCAGCAGCATGCCGAAATCCATGCCGACCGAGAGTCCGGTCGTCAGCCCCGCGACCGTAACCACCAGCAGCGGGTTGAAACGTAGTGCAAATCCGGCCACGACGATCGGTATCCCGATCAGTGGCAATAGTGTCGTGCTCTCCATGAAGACTCCTGGTTGTGAATGAGTTGAACCAGTCGCTGCAAGGGCCATGCCAGCCTAACCGTGGCCTCCCTGCTGATGCGTCCTGGTGGACGCAGGCATGGAGTAGTCGCGATCTCATGGTCTCCCAGCTTCGACATTTCTAATTGTTATGGGTACTGCAATTTGTCCGGAGGACCGGGCAATTCGTGAGGCGCGCTAGCGCCGACGAGCTGTTCAGGCCGCGGCACGCACGGTGATGCGTTCTTCATGCAGGCGGGCGCGGATCTGCCGCGCAAAATCCAGCGCATGCGGGCCGTCTCCGTGCAGGCAGACGGTCTGGGCGTTCACGCTGACGATGCTGCCGTCGACGGCCTTGACCTGCTTTTGCTGGACCAGCATCAGGGTCTGGGCGATGGCATCCTGATCGTTCTCGATCATGGCACCTGGCTTGCTGCGCGCCACCAGACTGCCGTCGGCCTCATAGGCGCGATCGGCGAAGACTTCTTCCACCGCATCGAGGTCGGCATGACGGGCGGCGGCAATCAGTTCGCTGCCGGCCAGGCCAACCAGGCTCAGTTCGGGATTGAAGGTGCGGATGGCGGCGCAGATGGCGTTGGCCAGCACGGCATCCTTGGCGGCCTGGTTGTAGAGCGCACCATGCGGCTTGACGTGGCGCAGGCGGCCGCCTTCGGCGCGCACGATGGCGTCCAGTGCACCGAGTTGGTAGAGCATGCCGCTGACGATTTCCTCGGGCGGCAGGTGCATGGTGCTGCGGCCGAAGTTTTCGCGATCGGGGAAGCTGGGGTGGGCGCCGATGGCGACGTGGTTCTGGATTGCCCAGCGCACGCAGCGGCGCATGGTGGCGGCGTCGCCGGCATGCCAGCCGCAGGCGATGTTGGCCGAGCTGACCAGGGTCAGCAGCTCTTCATCGGTGTCGCAGCCTTCGCCGAGATCGGCATTCAGGTCGATGTGCATGGCGTAATCCTCATTTCTTGTAGAGCGTGGCGCGCGACCAGTCCAGCGCCGCCACGGTATCGCGGATGGTATCGAGATAGCGCTGCTGTTGCTCGGCCGCGAGCAGGGCTTGCTCCAGGGTGCAGGGCTCAAGCCGCAGGGTGGCATTGAGCGGGGCCTGCGCCAGCTTCCACAGGTCGGCGCCGATGACCACGCCGATCTTGGGATAGCCCCCGGTGGTCTGGGCATCACCCATCAGGATGATGGGCTGGCCCGAAGGGGGGACCTGGATCACGCCCGGCACCACGCCATGGGAGAGCATGTCGCGGGCGTGTTTGCGCTTGAGCTCTTCGCCTTCCAGCCGGTAGCCCATGCGGTTGCTGCTGGGGGTGATGCGCCAGGGCGCGGACCAGAAGGCTTCGCGTGCGGCCTTGGTGAATTCCTCGATCTCGGGGCCGGGCAAGACGCGCAGCGTGATATGCCCGCCGCGCTGATGCGCTGGCAGGTCGTTGTGGCTCCAGTCGGGGGCGCGGACACCGAAGGCTGGGCCGCTGACTGCGCGCAGGGCGGCCTGGTCGTCGCCGACGGCAAGTTTGTCGCCACGCTTGAGGGCGCGTCCCTGATGCCCACCGAAGCCGGCTTTCAGGTCGGTGCTGCGTGAATCCAGGACCATGGGCACATCGATGCCGCCGGCCACCGCCAGGTAGCTGCGCATGCTGTGGCGCGCCGGGTGCTGCGGCAGGTCGGACGCCACCGGGGCCAGGCGCAGCACGCTGCCGGCGCTGACCGGCAGGCTCCAGCAGGCCGATATCGGTTTGCCGTCGAGCGTGGCACCGATATCGTCACCGCCCAGTGCAATGCGGGTGGCGCGACCGAAGCGCAGTTCGCAGAGGCCCATGGTGATCTCGATGCCGGCGGCGCCGGGCGCATTGCCGACCAGCAGGTTGGCGCTGGCCAGCGCCAGTGCGTTGAGGGCGCCACCGGGATGGATGCCCTGGCTGCGATGGCCGGGCCGTCCGAGGTCTTGTACCGAGGCCAGCATGCCGGGTTGGAGGATCTCGATCATGCGTCGATCCTTTCCACGGTGAAGCGCACATGGTCGCCCGGACGCAGCAGCGTCGGCGGTTCCTGGGCCGGGTCGAACAGGTGCAGGGCGGTCTGGCCGATCACCTGCCAGCCGCCGGGCGAGGGCATCGGGTAGATGCCGGTCTGCTCGCCGCCGATGCCCACCGAACCGGCAGGAATGGTCATGCGCGGGGTGGTGTGGCGTGGCGTGGCCAGTTCCGGGGCCAGGCCACCCATGTAGGCAAAGCCCGGCATGAAGCCGAGGAAATAGACCACGTAGTCACCGGCGCTATGGCGGCGGATCACTTCCTCCCTGGACAGGCCGGTGTGGCGCGCCACGTTCTCCAGGTCGGGGCCAGCATCGCCGCCGTAGACCACCGGGATCTCGACCACGCGGCCCTGGTAGCGGCTGGCATGCTGACCGGGCCAGGCTTGCGTGATGCGTTCGCGCAAGGTGTCCAGATCACGCACCGGGCGGTGCAGGAACAGGGTCAGGTTGTTCATGCCGGGGACCACTTCGCTGACTTCGTCCCATTGGGCGGCCAATTGGGCCAGGTTCCAGATGCGTTGCTGCTGGGGCAGGCTCGCAGGCGCGGGCAGGCTGCAGAGCAGCGCGCTGTCGCCTAGCGGATGAATCTTCGGGGGCTGCATGTTCTTGTTGTTGCTCGGTATGGATGAAGCGATCGGCCCGTGATGGCGTCGGCGCGTGAATCGGCGGCAGTTCTTGTCGGCTTGTAAATTTAAGGCGACTACCTGGATGCCGATATTACCTTCCGCGCAAAATACAGACAATGTGTCGATAAATTATTTATTTTGCTTTGCGATATAGTGTTGCCATTTTGTCGTGACTGAACTTGCCCTGATGAACCAGCCCAACCCACCTTCCAACGCACCCCAGATCGTCTCTTCCCAGCATCTGGTTTCCGAGCGCAGTGCCGAGATGTCCGAGCTGGAATACGGACTGATCATGGCGGGCAACGCCTTCAACCGCTGGATGGTGCGCTGCATGTCGGCCGCCGGCGCCAAGGACATGACGGCCATCGAAGTCTCCCTGCTACACCACGTGAACCACCGCGAGCGCAAGAAGAAGCTGGCCGACATCTGCTTTGTATTGAACGTCGAAGATACTCACGTGGTCACCTATGCATTGAAGAAGCTGGTGAAGGCCGGTCTGGTGCAGAGCGAGAAGGCCGGCAAGGAACTGCTGTTTTCCACCACGCCCGAGGGGCAGGCGCTGTGCATGCGTTACCGTGAGGTGCGCGAGCGCTGCCTCATCGAGACTCAGGCCGAAAGCGGCGTCTCCAATCACGACATCGGCCAGGCGGCCCAGCTGTTGCGCAATGCCTCCGGGCTCTATGACACGGCTGCGCGCGCCGCAGCGTCGCTCTGAACCTACTATCGATCAAGGACAGGACCCATGCGAGCAATCGAAATCAAGGAATTTGGCGGCCCCGAGGTATTGCAACCCTGCGAGCGCCCGGTGCCGGAGTTGAAGCCCGGTGAAGTGTTGATCAAGGTGCATGCCGCTGGCGTGAACCGTCCGGACGTGTTCCAGCGTACCGGCAACTATCCGGTGCCGCCGGGCGCCTCCGACCTGCCTGGCCTGGAAGTGGCCGGCGAGATCGTGGCCGGTGAGCTGGGTGACAGCGGCTTCAAGCTGGGCGACCTGGTCTGCGCGCTGGTGCAGGGTGGCGGCTATGCCGAATACTGTGCGGCCCCGCTGGCGCAGTGTCTGCCGGTACCTAAGGGCCTGAGCGCCCTGGAGGCGGCCGCGCTGCCGGAAAACTACTTCACGGTCTGGAGCAATGTCTTCGACCGGGGTCAACTGTCGGGCGAGGAAACCCTGCTGGTGCAGGGCGGTTCGTCCGGGATCGGCGTCACGGCCATCCAGATCGCCCGCGCCCTGGGGCATCGGGTGTTCGCCACCGCTGGCAGTGCCGAAAAGTGCCGGGCCTGCGAAGAGCTCGGTGCGGAGCGCGCCATCAACTACAAGACCGAGGATTTCGAGACCGTGGTCAAGGAATTGACCGGTGGCCGTGGGGTGGATGTCATCCTGGACATGGTCGGTGGGGATTACCTGCCACGTGAAATCAAGGCGCTGGCCGATGACGGTCGGCTGGTCTTCATCGCCCAGCTGGGCGGTGCCAAGGGGCAGCTCGACATGGGGCAGGTGATGCGTCGTCGCCTGACCATCACCGGCTCGACCTTGCGCCCGCGCCCGGTGACGTTCAAGGCGGCCATTGCCGCCAATCTGCGTCAGCACGTCTGGCCGCTGATCGAAGCCGGCAAGATCAAGCCGGTGATCCACCAGCGCTTCCCGCTGGAGCAGGCGGCCCAGGCGCACGCGATGATGGAATCGAGTGCCCACATCGGCAAGATCATGCTGGAACTGTAGGCGCGCAGGTGAAGCTCGGGCGGTCCGGTTTGACCGCCTTTACAGCAACCGGCTACAATACGAGGTTATCCAAATTGACACCCATCTCGTAGAACACAGCCTATGCGTCGCAAACTTGTAGCCGGTAACTGGAAAATGAACGGCAGCCTGGCTGCCAATGCGGCCCTGGTGGCCGGCATCAAGGAAGGCCTGCCGGCCGCTGCCTGCGACGTCGCGGTATGTGTTCCGGCACCTTATCTGGCACAGGTGCAGGGCGCCGTCGCCGGTTCGGCCGTGGCGCTGGGTGCGCAGGACATGTCGGCCCACGCCTCCGGTGCCTACACCGGTGAGGTGTCGGCATCGATGCTGCTGGAATTCGGCGTGCAATACGTCATCCTCGGCCACTCCGAGCGTCGCGCCTACCATGGCGAATCCGACGCAGCGGTGGCGGCCAAGACAGTGGCAGCGCTGAGTGCCGGCCTGGTGCCGGTGGTCTGCGTGGGTGAGACGCTGGAGCAGCGTGAGGCCGGCCAGACCAATGAAATCGTGGGTGGTCAGCTCGATGTGGTGCTGACGGCCTTGAGCGTTGAGGATGCGGCGCGCATCGTGGTGGCTTACGAGCCTGTCTGGGCCATCGGCACCGGCAAGACGGCGACGCCGGAAATGGCGCAGGAAGTACATGCCATGTTGCGTGCGCGCCTGGGTGCCAAGAGTGCCGAGGCAGCCGCCAAGGTGCGCATCCTGTACGGCGGCAGCATGAAGCCGGACAACGCGCAGCAATTGCTGGCCATGGCCGATATCGATGGTGGTCTCATCGGCGGCGCGGCACTGAAGGCAACGGATTTTCTGGTCATCGTCAACGCGGCGGCCTGAAGGGTAGAGTAAGGGGTTTGTCAGTTGCGGAAGGGATACTTCGGCAGCGGGCAATTGAAACATCAAGAGTGGACTTGTTTAAATGAATACTTTGTTTTTGGTTGTGGTTGTAGTTCAGGTGCTGGCGGCGCTGGCGATCATCGGTCTGGTGCTGTTGCAGCACGGTAAAGGTGCCGACATGGGGGCAGCCTTTGGCTCCGGCGCGTCCGGCAGCCTGTTTGGTGCTACCGGGTCGTCGAACTTCCTGTCCAAGTCGACCGCCGTGGCAGCCGGCATCTTCTTCGTCGCGACCCTGGGTCTGACGTTCATCGGCAATCATCACGTGGCGCAAAGCGGCGGCGTGATGGATAATCTGCAGGCGCCGGCCGCTCCTGCCCAACAAGCTGCGCCGGCCGCTCCTGCTGCCCCGGCTGATGCTGCCAAGCCGGCTGACCAGTCGAATCAGATTCCGAAATAAGCCTTTGCGCATTCTGGAATAATCCCGGAATAAACATAGAAGAATCTTTCTTTTTAGCTGATTGTGCATTGAACAAGAGTAACAAATGAAGGTACAATAGCAGTCTCAGGCCGACGTGGTGAAATTGGTAGACACGCTATCTTGAGGGGGTAGTGGCGAAAGCTGTACGAGTTCGAGTCTCGTCGTCGGCACCATAGAAATGAAATGAAAAGCCAGCGAAGGTCCTAGTGCCTGAGCTGGCTTTTTGTCGAGGAAGTTTCTGATTGATATTGAGAATCATTCCCATCGATAAACCAACGCATAGCGGCCAATCGTGAACCTCGAAAATTACTTCCCAGTCCTCCTGTTTATTCTTGTCGGCATCGGTGTCGGTGTCGCTCCCCAGCTCCTCGGTCGTCTTCTCGGTCCGCATAAGCCGGACGCTCAAAAAACTTCTCCTTACGAATGCGGTTTCGAAGCATTCGAAGATGCGCGCATGAAGTTCGATGTGCGCTACTACCTGATCGCCATCCTGTTCATCCTGTTTGATCTGGAAACCGCCTTCTTCTTCCCTTGGGGCGTGTCCATGCGTGAGCTGGGCTGGCAAGGTTTCGTCACGATGATGGTCTTCATCGCTGAATTTGTTGTCGGATTTTGGTACATCTGGAAAAAGGGTGCCCTGGATTGGGAGTAAGCCATGTCTATTGAAGGCGTATTGAATGAGGGGTTTGTTACCACCTCGCTGGATAAGGTAATCAACTGGACCCGTACCGGATCCCTGTGGCCCATGACCTTCGGTCTGGCCTGCTGCGCGGTTGAAATGATGCACGTCGGTGCTTCGCGTTACGATCTGGACCGCTTCGGTGCGGTGTTCCGTCCGTCGCCGCGCCAGTCCGACCTGATGATCGTGGCCGGCACCCTCTGCAACAAGATGGCGCCGGCACTGCGCAAGGTCTACGACCAGATGCCGGAGCCGCGCTGGGTCATTTCCATGGGCTCCTGTGCCAATGGCGGTGGTTACTATCACTACTCCTACTCGGTGGTGCGCGGTTGCGATCGCATCGTGCCGGTGGACGTGTACGTTCCGGGTTGCCCGCCGACGGCTGAGGCGCTGCTGTATGGCGTGATCCAGTTGCAGAACAAGATCAAGCGCACCAACACCATCGCGCGCTAAGAGGGCAGTATGACGACAAAATTGGAAACTCTCGAAGCCGCCCTGCGTAATGCGCTTGGAGGGTATCTTCAGAATCTGACCGTGGCCCTCGGTGAAGTCACCGTGGTGGTCAAGGCGGCCGACTATCTGTCGGCCATGCGCGTTCTGCGTGACCATGCCGACACCCGCTTCGAGCAGCTGCTCGATCTGTGCGGCGTGGACTATTCGACCTATGGCGACGGCGCCTGGGAAGGACCGCGCTTTGCCGTGGTGTCGCACCTGATGTCGATTGCGCACAACTGGCGTGTGCGTGTGCGCGTGTTCGCACCGGATGACGACCTGCCCATCGTGGCATCGGTCGATCCGATCTGGAATTCGGCTGGCTGGTACGAACGCGAAGCCTTCGACTTCTACGGCATCCTGTTCGACGGCCACCCCGACCTGCGCCGCATCCTGACCGACTATGGTTTCATCGGCCACCCGTTCCGCAAGGACTTCCCGGTGTCGGGCTATGTCGAAATGCGCTACGACGCCGAACAGAAACGCGTCATCTATCAACCCGTGACGATCGAGCCGCGCGAGATTACTCCGCGCATCATTCGTGAAGAAAACTACGGGATCAAATAATGGCAGAGATCAAAAACTATACGCTGAACTTCGGTCCCCAGCACCCGGCCGCGCACGGTGTGCTGCGTCTGGTGCTGGAGCTGGACGGTGAAGTCATCCAGCGCGCCGACCCCCATATCGGTCTGCTGCATCGTGGCACTGAAAAGCTGGCCGAGCAGAAGACCTTCCTGCAGTCCGTGCCTTACATGGACCGCCTGGACTACGTCTCGATGATGAGCAACGAGCACGGTTATGTGCTGGCCATCGAGCGTCTGCTGGGTCTGGAAGTGCCGCTGCGCGCGCAGTACATCCGCGTGATGTTCGACGAGATCACCCGCCTGCTGAACCACCTGATGTGGATCGGCGCGCACGCGCTGGACGTGGGTGCAATGGGCGTGCTGCTGTATGCCTTCCGCGAACGCGAAGACCTCTTTGACTGCTACGAAGCCGTTTCCGGCGCCCGCATGCACGCGGCCTACTACCGTCCGGGTGGCGTCTATCGCGACCTGCCGGACAGCATGCCGCAGTACAAGGCTTCGATCGTGCGCAACGAGAAGGCCATCCGCGAACTGAACGAAAACCGTCAGGGTTCGCTGCTGGACTTCATCGAAGACTTCACCAACCGTTTCCCGACCTATGTCGATGAATACGAGACCCTGCTGACCGATAACCGTATCTGGAAGCAGCGTCTGGTGGGCGTGGGTGTGGTCTCGCCGGAACGTGCGCTGCAGATGGGTTTCTCCGGTCCGATGCTGCGTGGCTCGGGCATCGCCTGGGACCTGCGCAAGAAGCAGCCGTACGAAGTGTACGACCTGATGGATTTCGATATCCCCGTGGGCAAGAACGGCGACTGCTACGACCGTTACCTGGTGCGCGTGGCTGAAATGCGCCAGTCGAATCGCATCATCAAGCAGTGCGTGGAATGGTTGCGCAACAACCCGGGTCCGGTCATCACCGACAACCACAAGATCGCTCCTCCCAAGCGTGCGGACATGAAGTCCAACATGGAAGACCTGATCCACCACTTCAAGCTGTTTACCGAAGGTTTCCGCGTGCCTGCCGGCGAAGCGTATGCCGCCGTCGAGCATCCGAAGGGCGAGTTCGGTGTCTACCTGGTCTCGGACGGTGCCAACAAGCCGTACCGCCTGAAGATTCGCGCTCCGGGCTTTGCCCACCTGCAGGCCCTGAACGAAATGGCCAAGGGTCACATGATTGCCGACGCGGTCACCATCATCGGTACCCAGGACATCGTGTTCGGGGAAATCGACCGGTAAGTCGAACGAGAGTAAGAGTCAAGGCGGGCTTCGATGAGAAGCCCGTCAGGTTTGGGGAATATCCAATAACCGCGCAGTAATGATGCGCATGGATGGCCAACGATATGCTGTTAAGTCAAGAAGCCCTTAAGAAGATCGATCGCGAACTCGCGAAATACCCGGCGGATCAACGCCAGTCTGCGGTCATGTCCGCACTGCGTATCGCCCAGGTGGAACATGGCTGGTTGCCGGCCGAGTTGCAGCAGGAAATCGCCGACTACATCGGCATGCCCGCCGTGGCTGTGCAGGAAGTTGCGACCTTCTACAACATGTTCAACACCAGCCCGGTGGGCAAGCACAAGATCACCGTGTGCACCAACCTGCCGTGTCTGCTGTCGGGTGGCGAACGCGCCGCCCATCACCTGAAGCACAAGCTGGGCATCGATTATCGTGAAACCACGGCCGACGGCCAGTTCACGCTGATGGAAGGCGAATGCATGGGGGCCTGCGGTGACGCACCGGTCATGCTGGTCAACAACCATCAGATGTGCAGCTGGATGTCCAACGAAAAGATCGACGCGCTGCTGGAGGAACTGAAGAAATGACCTGCCTGCACGACCGCCACATCAAACCGCTGATCCTCGCCGACCTGAATGGCGAGAACTGGCACCTCGAGGATTACGTCAAGCGCGGCGGCTATGAGTCGCTCAAGCGCATCCTCAACGACAAGATCACGCCCGAACAAGTCATCGCCGATCTCAAGGCCTCCGGCCTGCGTGGTCGCGGTGGCGCAGGTTTCCCGACCGGCCTGAAGTGGAGCTTCATGCCCCGCCAGTTCCCGGGTCAGAAGTACCTCGTCTGCAATACAGATGAAGGCGAACCGGGTACCTTCAAGGACCGTGACATCATTCGTTACAATCCGCACGCGCTGATCGAAGGCATGATCATCGGCGGTTACGCGATGGGTATCACCGTCGGCTACAACTACATCCACGGCGAGATCTTCGCCGAGTACGAGCGTTTCGAGGCTGCTCTGGAAGAGGCGCGCGCCGCCGGCTTCCTGGGCGACAACATCCTCGGTACCGGCTTCAGCTTCCAGCTGCATGCGCACCATGGTTACGGTGCCTACATCTGCGGCGAAGAAACGGCGCTGCTGGAATCGCTGGAAGGCAAGAAGGGGCAGCCGCGCTTCAAGCCGCCGTTCCCGGCCAGCTTCGGCCTGTACGGCAAGCCGACCACCATCAACAACACCGAGACCTTTGCGGCCGTGCCGTTCATCTTCCAGGTGGGCCCGCAGGCCTACGCCGAGATGGGCAAGCCCAACAACGGTGGTACCAAGATCTTCTCGATCTCGGGCGACGTCGAGCGTCCGGGCAACTACGAGATCCCGCTGGGCACACCGTTCTCCACGCTGCTGGAACTGGCAGGTGGCATGCGCGGCGGCAAGAAGATCAAGGCAGTCATTCCTGGCGGCTCGTCCGCTCCGGTGATCCGTGGCGATGTCATGATGGACACCACCATGGACTACGACGCCATCGCCAAGGCCGGCTCGATGCTGGGTTCGGGCGCGGTGATCGTGATGGACGAGACCCGTTGCATGGTCAAGTCGCTGCTGCGTCTGTCCTACTTCTACTACGAAGAATCCTGCGGCCAGTGCACGCCGTGCCGCGAAGGCACCGGCTGGATGTACCGCATGGTGGAGCGTATCGAGAACGGTCACGGCAAGATGGAAGATCTGGACGTGCTCAACTCGGTGGCCGACAACATCCAGGGGCGCACCATCTGTGCGCTGGGTGATGCAGCGGCCATGCCGGTACGCGCGTTCGTGAAGAATTTCCGCGAAGAGTTCGAGTACCACATCGAGCACAAACACTGCCTGGTTCCGGCATACATCTGAACAGGGCAGGGGATGCCGGGCGGAATGCGATGAGCCTTCCGCCGGTATCGTTGGCAAAGAATATTTAGCTTGGGCAAACAGCCATGGTTGAAATCGAAATAGACGGCAAGAAGGTTGAAGTGCAGGAAGGCAGCATGGTCATGGACGCTGCCAACAAGATCGGCACGTACATCCCTCACTTCTGCTATCACAAGAAACTGTCCATCGCGGCTAACTGCCGCATGTGCCTGGTCGAGGTCGAAAAGGCCCCGAAGCCGCTGCCTGCCTGCGCCACGCCCGTGAACAACGGCATGATCGTGCGCACCGCCAGCGACAAGGCCGTCAAAGCCCAGAAGGGCGTGATGGAATTCCTCCTGATCAACCACCCGCTGGATTGCCCCATCTGCGACCAGGGTGGTGAGTGCCAGCTGCAGGATCTGGCCGTCGGTTACGGCGGTTCTTCCTCGCGCTACCAGGAAGAAAAGCGTGTCGTGGAGCCCAAGGACGTCGGTCCGCTGATCTCCATGAAGGAAATGAACCGCTGCATCCATTGCACCCGCTGCGTGCGCTTCGGCCAGGAAGTGGCCGGCGTGATGGAGTTGGGCATGCTGGGTCGCGGTGAACACTCCGAGATCACCACCTTCGTCGGCAAGACCGTGGACTCCGAGCTGTCGGGCAACATGATCGACCTGTGCCCGGTCGGTGCCCTGACCTCCAAGCCGTTCCGCTACAGCGCCCGCACCTGGGAGCTGTCGCGTCGCAAGTCGGTGAGCCCGCACGACAGCGTCGGCGCCAACCTGATCGTCCAGGTCAAGGGCGGCAAGGTCATGCGCGTGCTGCCCTTCGAGAACGAAGAGGTCAACGAGTGCTGGATCTCCGACAAGGACCGTTTCTCCTATGAGTCCCTGGACAGCGCCGAGCGCCTGACCAAGCCCATGCTGAAGCAAGACGGCAAGTGGCAGGAAGTGGATTGGCAGACCGCGCTGGAATACGTTGCCCACGGCTTGCGCAACATCCGTCATGAACATGGTGCCGATGCCATCGCCGCACTGGGTACCCCGTACTCCACGCTGGAAGAACTGAACTTGCTGCAGAAGGTGGTGCGCGGTGTTGGTTCGGACAACATCGACTTCCGCCTGCGTCAGTCCGACTTCGCTCTGGATGGCCAGATCAAGCCGTGGCTGGGCATGTCCATCGTCGAGTTCTCGCAGCTGAACCGCGTCTTCGTGATCGGGTCCTTCCTGCGCAAGGATCACCCGCTGCTGTCGGCCCGCCTGCGCCAGTCCGTCAAGAGCGGTGCCAAGCTCAGCGTGCTGCACGCGACCGACGACGACCTGCTGATGCCGGTGGCCAACAAGATCATCGCCGCTCCTTCGGCATGGCTGTCCGCCCTGGCCGAAGTGGCCGTGGCCGTGGCCGAAGCCAAGGGCGTGGCCGCTCCCGCTGCCTATGCCGGCGTGACCGCCTCCGATGCTGCCAAGGCCACCGCCGCCAGCCTGCTGTCGGGCGAAGGCCGCGCCGTGTTCCTGGGCAATGCCGCCGTCCAGCATCCGCAAGCTGCCCAACTGCATGCTGCGGCCCAATGGATCGCTGAACAGACCGGTGCCAAGCTGGGTGTGCTGACCGAAGGCGGCAACGCCGTCGGTGGCTACCTGGCCAACGCCGTCCCGACCCCGGGCAAGGGCGCCAACGCTGCCGCCGTGTTCGCACAGCCGCGCAAGGCCTACCTGCTGCTGAACGCCGAGCCGGAACTGGACAGCCATGACCCGCAAGCCGCGCGTGCTGCCCTGAACCAGGCCGAGATGGTCGTGGTCATGTCGGCCTTCAAGCATGGTGCCGACTACGCCGACGTCCTGCTGCCGATCGCTCCGTTCACCGAAACCTCCGGCACCTTCGTCAACGCCGAAGGCCGTGCACAAAGCTTCAACGGTACCGTCAAGCCGGCCGGCGATGCGCGTCCGGGCTGGAAGGTCCTGCGTGTGCTGGGTAACCTGCTGGAACTGGAAAACTTCGACTACGAGACTTCCGAATCCATCCGCGATGAGCTGCTGGGCAAGGAAACCGACCTGTCGGCCCGCCTGAACAACACCGCCTCCGTGCAGCTGCAGGCAGTTGCTGCGGCCACTGGTACCGTGGAACGCGTGGCCGATGTGCCCATCTACTTCGCCGATGCCGTTGCCCGTCGTTCCGCACCGCTGCTGGAAACCCGCGATGGCCAGGCGCCCAAGGCATGGCTGTCGGCTGCACTGGCGACCAAGCTGGGCGTGGCCGAAGGCGACCAAGTCAAGGTCAAGCAAGGCTCCGGCAGCGCTGCGCTGACTGCAGCCATCGATAAGAAACTGCCGGAAAACGTGGTCCGCGTCGCTGCTGCGCACGCCTCCACCGCTGCACTGGGCGGCATGTTTGGCGCAATCGTCGTGGAGAAAGCGTAAAAATGGATCACCTGATCGCCCAAATCAACAACGTAGGCCCGGCCTACCTGGGTCCGACCCTGTTCACCCTGGTGTGGACGCTGGTCAAGATCCTGGTGGTGATGGTGCCGCTGCTGGTGTGCGTGGCCTACATGACCTACTGGGAGCGCAAGCTGATCGGCTGGATGCACGTGCGTCTGGGCCCGAACCGCGTCGGCCCTGCCGGTCTGCTGCAGCCTATCGCTGACGCCGTCAAGCTGATCTTCAAGGAAATCTCGACCCCGTCCAAGGCCAACAAGGCGCTGTTCTACCTGGCTCCGGTGATGACCATCATGCCCGCGCTGGCCGCCTGGGCTGTGGTGCCGTTCTCGCCCGAGCACGTGCTGGCCAACGTCAACGCCGGCCTGCTGTACCTGATGGCCATCACCTCGATGGAAGTCTACGGCATCATCATCGCCGGCTGGGCCTCCAACTCGAAGTACGCCTTCCTGGGTGCCATGCGCGCTTCGGCACAGATGGTGTCCTACGAAATCTCCATGGGCTTCTGCCTGGTGGTGGTGCTGATGGTCTCGGGCAGCCTGAACATGACTGACATCGTCATGGGCCAGACTACCGGTCATTTCGCCAGCATGGGTCTGAACTTCCTGTCCTGGAACTGGCTGCCGCTGCTGCCGATCTTCGTGATCTACTTCGTCTCCGGCGTGGCCGAGACCAACCGTCACCCGTTCGACGTGGTGGAAGGTGAATCCGAAATCGTGGCCGGTCACATGATTGAATACTCGGGCATGTCCTTCGCCATGTTCTTCCTGGCGGAATACGCCGCGATGATCCTGATCTCGATCCTGACCGCACTGCTGTTCTTCGGCGGCTGGTCGGCTCCGGTATCGGCGCTGGACTTCATCCCGGGATGGATCTGGCTGGGCTTGAAGACCTTCTTCTTCCTGTCGCTGTATGTGTGGATTCGCGCATCGTTCCCGCGCTACCGCTATGACCAGATCATGCGTCTGGGCTGGAAAGTGTTCATTCCGCTGACCCTGGTGTGGCTGGTGGTCGTGGCGATCTGGATTCAGTCGCCGTGGAATATCTGGAAATAAGTTGGAAGGCTGAGGCTAAAAATGGAAGCTATTAAGGATTTTTTCGGCAGCCTGATGCTCCGCGAGCTGTTCAAGGGCCTTGCCCTGACCGGTCGCTACCTGTTCAAGCGCAAGATCACGGTGCAATTCCCTGAGGAAAAGACACCGATGTCGCCGCGTTTCCGTGGTCTGCACGCACTGCGTCGCTATCCCAACGGTGAAGAGCGCTGCATCGCCTGCAAGCTGTGCGAAGCGGTCTGCCCGGCGATGGCCATCACCATCGAATCAGAGCAGCGTGCCGACGGTACCCGTCGCACCAGCCGCTACGATATCGACCTGACCAAGTGCATCTTCTGCGGTTTCTGCGAAGAATCCTGCCCGGTCGACTCGATCGTTGAAACGCACATCCTGGAATACCACGGTGAAAAGCGGGGCGACCTGTACTACACCAAGGAAATGCTGCTGGCAGTGGGCGACCGTTACGAAAACGAAATCGCCGCCGCCCGTGCCGCTGACGCCGCCTACCGTTGATCGGTACTGCCGGGCCACCTGAAGGCGGCCGGGCAGGGTGGTGGAAGGCTGGCAGGAATCTGTTGGATGTATTGCGATGGGATGGCCGCAACTGCGGTCCCCGTGCTGATTGAATGAACCAACTTCTGGTTGATTATGGAATTTAAAACTGTCTTGTTCTACGTGTTCGCGGTGATCCTGGTGATTGCCGCCGTACGCGTCATCACGGCCCGCAACCCGGTGCATGCCGCGCTGTTCCTGGTGCTGTCCTTCTTCTCGGCAGCCGGTCTCTGGATGCTGCTCAAGGCCGAATTCCTGGCCATCGTGCTGGTGCTGGTCTACGTCGGCGCGGTGATGGTGCTATTCCTGTTCGTGGTGATGATGCTCGATATCAACCTGGACAAGCTGCGCGAAGGCTTCTGGGGTTACTTCCCGCTGGCTGCCACCATCGGCGTGATCATTGTGCTGGAGATGGCCGCGGTCCTGCTGCGCAGCTTCTGGGTGTCCGAATCGCAGGTGCCGGCCGCATCCGACACGCTGGGCCAGACCAAGCCGCTGGGCAAGCTGATCTTCACCGAATACGTGTACGCCTTCGAAATCGCCGCCGTGATCCTGCTGGTGGCCATCGTCGCCGCAGTTGCATTGACCCTGCGCAAGCGCAAGGACAGCAAGTACTTCGACCCGGCCCAGGCGGTCAAGGTCAAGGCATCGGACCGCGTGCGTCTGGTCAGCATGCCTGCCGAATCCACCCGCAACGCGTCGGCCACCGATGCCGCCGTCGTGGCCGACAAGCCGGCCGCCGGTCAACAATCTTAAGAAGGGCGAACAAGAATCATGGCAATCACGCTCTCCCACTACCTGATCATCGGCGCGATCCTGTTCGCGATCTCGATCGTCGGTATTTTCCTGAACCGCAAGAACATCATCGTGCTGCTGATGGCGATCGAGCTGATGCTGCTGGCGGTCAACATGAACTTCATTGCTTTCTCGCATTACCTCGGTGACGCGGGCGGACAGATCTTCGTGTTCTTCATCCTGACCGTGGCCGCGGCTGAGTCCGCGATCGGTCTGGCGATTCTGGTGGTGCTGTTCCGTAACCTGGATACCATCAACGTGGAAGACCTCGATAGCCTCAAGGGCTGAGTCGGCATCCGCAGCATCCTGTTTTTGCGTTCTGGTTTGGATTTCATTTAAAGATGGGAGGCCCCCTTGCAGCAGATGGTGCAAGCGGGGCAGCCAATAAGCGATAAGGTTCATCATGGCTGGGCAACTTAACCCACATCTTCTTCTTGCTGTACCCTTGGCGCCGCTGGCAGGCTCGGCTATCGCCGGTCTGCTGGGTACCAAATTCTTCGGCAACGTGGTTGGCCGCAAGGTGTCGCACACCGTGACCATCCTTGGCGTGCTGATCGCCGCCATCATCTCGATCCAGACCCTGCTCGCAGTGCTGGATGGCGCCACCTACAACGGTACGCTGTACAACTGGATGACGGTGGCAGGTCTCAAGCTGGAGATCGGCTTCATGGTCGACAGCCTGACCGCGATGATGATGTGCGTGGTGACCTTCGTGTCCCTGATGGTCCACATCTACACCATCGGCTACATGGCCGAGGATGAGGGCTACAACCGCTTCTTCTCCTACATCTCGCTGTTCACCTTCTCCATGCTCATGCTGGTCATGAGCAACAACTTCCTGCAACTGTTCTTCGGTTGGGAAGCGGTGGGTCTGGTGTCCTACCTGCTGATCGGTTTCTGGTACACCCGTCCGACCGCCATCAAGGCCAACATGAAGGCCTTCCTGGTCAACCGTGTCGGTGACTTCGGCTTCATCCTGGGTATCGGCCTGCTGCTGGCCTACGCCGGTTCGATGAACTACAACGAAGTCTTCGCCAAGCGCGCCGAACTGGCCACGCTGACCCTGCCGGGTACCGACTGGATGCTGCTGACCGTGGCCTGCATCTGCCTGTTCGTGGGTGCGATGGGTAAATCGGCGCAGTTCCCGCTGCACGTCTGGCTGCCGGACTCGATGGAAGGTCCGACCCCGATTTCCGCGCTGATCCACGCAGCGACCATGGTGACGGCCGGTATCTTCATGGTGACCCGCATGTCGCCGCTGTTCGAACTGTCCGATACCGCACTGTCCTTCATCCTCGTGATCGGTGCCATCACGGCGCTGTTCATGGGCTTCCTGGGCACCATGCAGAATGACATCAAGCGCGTCGTGGCCTACTCCACGCTGTCGCAGCTGGGTTACATGACTGTCGCACTGGGTGCGTCGGCCTACTCGGTGGCCGTGTTCCACCTGATGACCCACGCCTTCTTCAAGGCGCTGCTGTTCCTGGGTGCGGGCTCGGTCATCATCGGCATGCACCACGATCAGGACATGCGCAACATGGGCGGCCTGCGCAAGTACATGCCCATCACCTGGATCACCTCGCTGCTGGGTTCGCTGGCCCTGATCGGTACTCCGTTCTTCTCCGGCTTCTACTCCAAGGATTCGATCATCGAAGCCGCAGCCGAGTCGCACCTACCGGGTTCGGGCTTCGCCTATTTCGCCGTGCTGGCCAGCGTGTTCGTGACCGCCTTCTACTCGTTCCGCATGTACTTCATGGTCTTCCATGGCAAGGAACGTTTCGGCCAGGCCCATGCACATGACGAGCATCACGCACCGGCTGCCGCCCACGGCGTGCACGACGACCACGCGCATGATGCCCATGACGATCATGGCCACGATGAACATCACCATGGTCTGGCTCCTGGACAGAAGCCGCATGAGTCGCCGCTGGTGGTGACCCTGCCGCTGATCCTGCTGGCCATCCCCTCGGTCATCGTCGGTTTCTTCGCGATCTCGCCGATGCTGTATGGCGATTTCTTCAAGGGCGTGATCTTCTTCGGTGAAAACCACAAGGTCATGGAAGAGCTGGCCCACGAATACCACGGTCCGGTGGCCATGGTGCTGCATGCCTTCACCAGTGCGCCGCTGTGGCTGGCCATTGCAGGTGTGGTCGTGGCCTACTACTGCTACATGATCAATCCGCGCGTTCCGGCCTGGTTCAAGGAAAAGTTCAGCATCATCTACACCATCCTGGACAACAAGTACTACATGGACAAGTTCAACGAAGTCGTCTTCGCTGGCGGTGCCCGCCTGCTGGGTAGCGGCCTGTCCACCGTGGGCGACCGTGGCCTGATCGACGGCCTGTTCGTCAACGGCAGCGCCAAGGTTGTTGGCTGGTTCTCGAAATTCACGCGTCTCTGGCAGTCCGGTTACATCTATCACTATGCATTCGTGATGATCATCGGGGTGCTGAGTTTCCTGGTGTGGTTCATGCCGTTCCCGTTCGCCAAATAAGCTGTCCGAGTAAATAACAACCATGATGCAGTCAACATTTCCCATCTTGAGCCTTGCGATCTGGGTACCGATCGTCTTCGGCATCCTCGTCCTGGCACTGGGCCGCGACAGCAATCCGGCGCTCAGCCGCTGGCTGGCGCTGTTCGGTTCGCTGGTCGGCCTGGTCGTTACTTTCCCTCTGATCCAGCATTTCGATCCGCTGGCGCACGGTTACCAGTTCGTCGAAAAGACCCCCTGGATCGACCGCTTCAACATCAGCTACTTCCTCGGACTGGACGGCATCTCGCTGTGGTTCGTACCGCTGACCGCCTTCATCACGGTCATCGTGGTGCTGGCCGGCTGGGTGGTGATCCAGAAGCGTGTCGCCCAGTACATGGGTGCCTTCCTGATCCTCTCGGGCATCATGATCGGCGTCTTCTCCTCGCTGGATGCGATGCTGTTCTATGCCTTCTTCGAAGCGACCCTGATCCCGATGTTCATCATCGTGGGCGTCTGGGGCGGTGACAACCGTGTGTATGCAGCCTTCAAGCTGTTCCTGTACACGCTGCTGGGCTCGCTCTTGATGCTGATCGCGCTGATCTACCTGTACTACGTGTCCGGTGGCAGCTTCGAGATCCCCACCTGGCATCAGGTGCCGCTGTCGATGCTGGAGCAGAAGATCCTGTTCTTCGCCTTCCTGGCCGCCTTCGCCGTGAAGGTGCCGATGTGGCCGGTGCACACCTGGCTGCCGGATGCCCACGTGCAGGCGCCGACCGGCGGCTCCATCGTGCTGGCGGCGATCATGCTGAAGCTGGGCGCCTACGGTTTCCTGCGCTTTTCGCTGCCGATCCTGCCTGACGCCAGCCATGCGCTGTCCGGCTTCATGATCTTCCTGTCGCTGGTGGCCGTGATCTACATCGGTCTGGTGGCACTGGTGCAGCAGGACATGAAGAAACTGGTGGCCTATTCGTCGATCGCCCACATGGGCTTCGTCACCCTGGGCTTCTTCATGTTCAACGACATGGCAGTGCAGGGCGGCATCGTGCAGATGATCTCGCACGGTTTCGTCTCCGGCGCCATGTTCATGTGTATCGGCGTGCTGTACGACCAGATGCATACCCGCGAGATTTCGCAGTACGGTGGTGTGGTCAACAAGATGCCGCGCTTCGCCTTCTTCTTCATCCTGTTCTCGCTGGCCAACTGCGGCCTGCCGGCCACCTCCGGTTTCGTCGGCGAATTCATGGTGATTCTGGGTGCTGTGAAGTTCAACTTCTGGATCGGCCTGCTGGCGGCCACCGCCCTGATCCTGGGTGCGGCCTACTCGCTGTGGCTGGCCAAGCGCGTCATCTTCGGCGCCGTGACAAACCACCACGTGGCCGAGCTGGTCGATGTGAATGCCCGCGAGTTCTTCATCCTGGGTCTGCTGGCCATCGCTACCCTGGTCATGGGTATCTATCCCGGCATCATCACCGACAGCATCCAGACTTCGGTGACCGACCTGTTGAAGCACGTGGCGGTCTCCAAGATCAACTGATCTGCGCAACAAAGATGTGAAGGGCGGGGCGCTTGCGTCCCGCCAGCCAGAAAGCTGGGCAACAACGAGTAACGAGACGAGCCGGTGTGACATTGCCGGTCGGGCGGCGCGACCGGAAGTCGCGACACAAGCGGGCGAACACAAGCGGTAGTAACTAAATGAATAACATGAATCTGATCCCTGTCTATCCGGAAATATTTCTGCTGATCGCGACTTCCGCGATCCTGCTGATCGATATGTTCCTGCCGGAAAGCAAGCGCGTCATCACCTATCTTCTGTCCCTGGCGGCGCTGGTGGTGTGCGCGGTATTGACCTTTGTCGATCTCAACAGCGGCGCGACGGTCTACACGTTCAACAACATGTTCGTGTCCGATCCGCTGGCCAATCTGTTGAAGCTGTTCACCTACCTGGGTGTGGGTGTGACGCTGATCTACTCGCGCCAGTACAACACTGCGCGCGGCATCACCGGTGGCATGCTGGGCGGCGAATACTACGCCCTGGCGCTGTTTGCCCTGCTGGGCCAGATGGTCATGATTTCCGGCAACAGCTTCCTGTCCATCTACCTGGGCCTGGAACTGATGTCGCTGTCGCTGTACGCGCTGGTGGCCCTGCGTCGTGACCACGCCGCTTCCACCGAAGCCGGCATGAAGTATTTCATCCTGGGCGCGCTGGCTTCCGGCTTCCTGCTGTACGGCATGTCCATGCTGTATGGTGCGACCGGTGGCGCGCTGGAATTGAACGAAGTGTTCCGTGCCATCGTCTCCGGTACCGTTGACCGTACTCCGCTGGTGTTCGGCATCGTGTTCGTGGTGGCTGGCCTGGCCTTCAAGCTGGGTGCCGTTCCCTTCCACATGTGGGTGCCGGACGTCTACCAGGGTTCGCCGACTCCCGTGACCCTGCTGCTGGGTGCCGCTCCCAAGCTGGCCACTTTCGCCATCACCTTCCGTCTGCTGGTCGAAGGCATGCTGCCGCTGGCCGTGGACTGGCAACAGATGCTGATGGTGCTGGCCGTGCTGTCCATCATCCTGGGTAACGTCACCGCCATCGCGCAGACCAACATCAAGCGCATGCTGGCCTACTCGACCATTTCGCACATGGGCTTCATGCTGTTGGGCATGATGTCCGGCGTGGTCGATGGCAACCTGTTCTCGGCCGTGAACGCCTACAGCTCGTCGCTGTTCTATGCGGTGACCTATGTGATCACCACGCTCGGTTCCTTCGGCGTGATCATCCTGCTGTCGCGCTCCGGTTTCGAGGCCGATACCCTGGAAGACTTCAAGGGTCTGAACCAGCGCAGCCCCTGGTTTGCTGCCGTGATGATGATCATGATGTTCTCGCTGGCCGGTATTCCTCCGCTGGTGGGCTTCTATGCCAAGCTGTCCGTGCTGCAGGCCGCCATGGCCACCGGCCAGATCTGGCTGCCGGTGCTGGCCGTGATCTTCTCGCTGATCGGTGCCTTCTACTACATCCGTGTGGTCAAGGTCATGTACTTCGATGAGCCGACCGATACCGCCAAGATCGTCGCCACACCGGAAATGCGCGTGGTGCTGAGCTTGAACGGTATCGCTGCCCTGGCCATCGGCCTGTGGCCGGGTCACCTGATGGATGCCTGCACCAATGCCATCGTCAGCACGCTGGCGACTTTCCTCAGCAAGGTCGTTGCGTAAGGAAGCAGGGAAATGAACGTTTCCCTGTTCAGCTGGATCGTGATCCTGTTGGCCGCCTTCGCGGCCAATTTGCCTTTCTTCAACCAGCAATTGTTCGGCCTCATCCCGCTCAAGCGCGACGCCGCCTGGGTCAAGCCGGTCTGGGTGCGGCTGATCGAGCTGCTGGTGCTGTATTTCGGCGTGGGCGTCGTGGCACATTTCCTAGAAGCAGGTATTGGCAACGTCTTTTCGCAGGGCTGGGAATTCTATGCCATCACCGGCTGTCTGTTCCTGGTATTGGCCTATCCCGGTTACGTGATGCGCTACCTGCGCAAGCAGCACGCCTGAACCTGCCAGCAAGAGGCGCCGATCCTGGATCGGCGCCTTTTTTACATCGGAGCCGCCATCCTCGTCCGGCAGCCAATCCCCATTTCATTCCACCACTTTCACACCACGCTCACATCATGGACGCCCATCTCAAAGAGACGCAGAAAGACAGCCACCGGGTCTACGAAGGTCATTTCCTCAAGGTTCAGAAGGACACCATCGTGCTGCCCGATGGCAAGGAAAGCACGCGCGAATACATCAAGCATCCCGGCGCCGTGACGGTGCTGCCCTTGTTCGACGACGGCAGCGTGCTGATGGAGCGCCAGTTCCGTTATCCGCTGGATCGCGTCTTCATCGAGGTGCCGGCGGGGAAGATCGATCCGGGCGAAGATACGCTGGAGTGTGCCAAGCGCGAGCTCAAGGAAGAGACCGGCTATACGGCTACCGAGTGGCAGTACGTCTGCACCATTCACAATGCCATCGCCTATTCTGACGAACATCTGGTGCTCTACCTGGCACGTGGACTGAAGGAAGGGGAGCGCGAACTGGATGAGGGCGAGTTCCTGGATGTCTACAAGGCGCCGCTTGCCGATTTGCTGGAACAGGTGCGCAACGGCCAGATTACCGACGTCAAGACTGTCATCGGGCTGTTCTGGCTGGAGAAGATCGTCAATGGTAGCTGGACGCCGCCGCAACGCCCGGCTGGCGTCTGACGACGGCAACATGCAAAAAGCCGCATCCGAGGATGCGGCTTTTGTCCTGATGGGGCAGGGAGCTTACATGCCCGAGTAG
>NZ_AEEC02000030.1 GCF_000300975.2 Herbaspirillum frisingense GSF30
GCCCAGCGGCCAGAGCGCGACCGTCAAGGACATCCAGACCCTGGATGGTTCCCTGGAGTCGGCCACGGCCGGCCAGTCGGTGACCATCCTGCTGGACGAATATCTGGACATCTCGCGCGGCGACCTGCTGGCCGCCGCCGCCCAGCCCTCGACCATCCTCAAGACCGTCAACGCCGACGTCTGCTGGCTCTCCGAGGAACCGCTGGACCTGCGCCGCAAGTACTGGCTCAAGCACACCACCAAGCAGGTGGCTGCACGGGTGGCCAAAGTCGATACGCTCCTGGACATCAATACCCAGGAACGCCGCCCGGCCGAGACCCTGAAGCTCAACGACATCGCCCGCATCAGCGTCAACGTGCAGCAGCCCATCGCCGCCGATGCCTACCAGGATATCCGCGCCACCGGCGCCTTCATCCTGATCGACGAAGTGAGCCACCAGACGGTCGCCGCTGGTATGATTCGGATCGACTGAATTTCCTTCGATCCGCAATCGTACCTTGTACCAAGGCCATGGCCACCGAACAGGCAGCAAACCCATCCTCTTCCGACACTCCCGCACCCAGCCCGGACCATCCGGGCCAGGTGTGGCTGATCGGCTCCGGCCCCGGTGCGGCTGACCTCTTGACGGTGCGCGCCGCGCGCCTGCTGGCGCAGGCCGACATCGTGCTGCACGACGCCCTGGTCACCGAAGAAATCCTGGCCCTCTGTCCGCAGGCGGTGCAGGTGTCGGTGGGCAAGCGCAGTGGCCAGCGCTCCACCGCCCAGCCGGTCATCAACCAGAAACTGGTGGAAGCCGCCCAGCAATACCGCCGCGTGGTGCGTCTCAAGGGTGGGGACCCCATGCTCTTCGGCCGCGCCGACGAGGAAATGCGGGCCCTGGAAGAACACCATATCCCCTACGAGATCGTCCCCGGCATCACCGCCGCCCTGGCCGCCGCCTCGGCCGCCAAGCGCCCGCTGACCCGGCGCGGCATCGCGCGTAGCGTGTCGCTGTTCACCTCCAGCACAGGCGTGGACGAACCGGATGAAGTGCGCATGCCCAATGGCGATACGCTGGTGCAATACATGGGCGGGCGCGAAGCCACGGCCACTGCACAGCGCCTGCTGGCACTGGGTCATGCGCCCGATACCCCGGTGGTGGTAGTGGAAAACTGCAGCCGCCCCGACCAGCACATCTACCACCTGCAACTGGCGGGCCTGGAAGCCGGGCTGCAAGCCTGCAGCGGACCGGTGCTGGTGATGATCGGCCCGGCATTGGCAGACAGGGAGTAAGGAACTGCCCCCATTGATGGGCTCACCACTGACCGTTCGACCTGAGTAGCGGCAACGCCGCGTATCGAAGGCGCTCCGCCTCTGCGCCTTCGATACGGCCCTGACGGGCCTACTCAGTCCGAACGGTTGTCAGCCTGATTTACTACCGTTGCTGAGATCACTGTCCTATGCACCTCCTGCACGACACCAATGCCCCCGCCGCCGATGCCATCGATTTCGATGCTTTCCTGAAGGTCGATATCCGCATCGGCACCATCGTCTCGGCCGACGCCTTCCCCGAAGCCCGCAAGCCGGCCTTCAAGCTGAAGATCGACTTCGGCCCCGGCATCGGCGTGCGCCAGAGCAGCGCCCAGATCACCACGCATTACACGCTGGACCAGCTGGTGGGCCGGCAGGTGGCAGCGGTGGTGAATTTCCCGCCGCGCCAGATCGGCAAGTTCATGTCCGAAGTATTGACGCTGGGCTTCCCCGATGCCCAGGGCGAGGTCGTCCTCTTCAAGCCCGACCAGGCGGTGCCGAACGGCGCGCGCCTGTTCTGACCCAGCCACCGCCAAATCAGCTGCCCCAAAAGAAGATGGCCCGTTCATTCAGGACGGGCCATCTTCTTTTGTACTGCCAGGGGCGCGAACTGCTCAGCTCTGCAAGGTCCCGATGCAATAGGCGGCAATCGCCTGCAACACGGCCTCATCCTCGCCCACTGCCGGCACGGTGCGAATCTCCACCTCCGGATGCGCCTGGCGCAACTGCTCCAGCAATTGCGGCAAGTCGCGCCTTACATGGCCACCCTGCCCCAGGAATACCGGAATCACCGTCACGCGCCGGCTGCCGGCCGCCACCTGCTGCGCCACCACGGTGGGCAGGTCGGGCTGCATCAGTTCAAGGAAGGCCAGCTCCACGCCGACAGCCGGCATGGCGGCGCGGGTCAGCGCGCGCAGACGTTCGAAGGGTGCGGCCCAGGCCGGGTCGCGGGCGCCATGGGCGAAGAGGATCAGGCTTTCTTGCATAAGGACGTCGGTTCAGGTTGGGACAGGATCAGCTGGGTTCAACTGAGATCAGGTGCGTTCCACCCACCACAGGGCGCCGATCGCCAGCGCCATGAACAGCAGACTGGGGAGCGCCGCCGTGACGAAGGCCGGCCAGGTATTGAGCAGGCCCAGGTGCGAAAAGAGGCTGTTGATCAACTGGAAGCATACCCCGATCATGATGCCGGTGAAGATCTTCAGGCTCACGCCACCGGCGCGGAAATGCAGATAGGCGAAGGGCAGCGCCAGCGCCATCATCACGAAGATGGACAGCGGGTAGACGATCTTCTTCCAGAAGGCGATTTCATAGCGGTCGGTGCGCTGGTTGTTGGCTTCCAGGTGCTTGGTGTAGGCCAGCAGGTCATAGGCCGACATGCGGTCCGGGTCGGCGAACAGCACCGACAGGATTTCCGGCGTCACCTCCGAGACCAGCTTCATCTGCGCCGTCTTCACGGTCTTGACCGGCTCGGTGATCTTGCGGTCACGGCCGCCGGTGAAATCGGATTGCACCACCTCATTGAGCACCCACTGGTGATTGCCCTCGTACAGGCCGGACTTGGCGGTGATCATGCGGGCCATGTGGAAGTCGGTATCAAGCTCGTAGAGCTTGACGCCCTCAATGCGGCCATCGGGCTGCACGGTCTGGATGTTGATGAAGCGGCTGCCGGTCACATTGCCTTCCAGGCCCTTGTCCTTGATCACGTCCTTGGCCCACATGCCCGAGCGGAACTGCGAGGACATCGACGCCCCCTGCGCCTGCAACTTGAGCTTCTCGGCCCACTCGCTGGCCTTGGGCGCAATCAGCTCGCCGAAGACGATGGTCAGCACCGCAAAACCGACGCCGATGCGCAGCAGCACCTTGGCCGCCATGCCGGTGGACATGCTGGAGACCCGCATGATGGTGAATTCGGAGCGCGCCGCCAGTTGCGACAAGGTATAGATGGTGCCGATCAGCACGGCCGTGGGCATCAGTTCATAGACGTTGCCGGGCAAGCCCATGAGCACGTAGAACACCGCCTCCTGCAGCTTGTAGCCATTGCGGCCGACCTGCTCCAGCTGGCCCATCATTTCGAAGAAGGCGAACAGCGCCAGGAAGGCCGCCAGGGCGAACAGCACCGAGCGCGTGATCTCGGAGGTGAAGTAACGTTGGATGACTCTCATCTCAGGCCTCGCGCTGGAACGTCATGGCGCGGCGTATACGGCTCCACAACCGGGATGGGTGATAGGGGTGGTTGATGTTGAGTCGCAGCACGAACATGCCCACGATCAGTGCCGCCACGATCACGTGCACCGGCCACCAGGCCATCATGAAACTGGTGCGCTGCTGCGCCACCGAGGCCTGGAACACGCTCACCGTATTGCTGTACACCACGAACAGCAGCAACGCCACCAGCAGCCCCAGGGAACGGCCGGCACGCGGGTTCACGAAGGACAGCGGAATGGCCAGCAGCATCAGGGCCAGTGCCATCAGCGGCAAGGCGATGCGCCACAGCAGTTCGCCGCGCGCATAGCCGTCGCTCTTGGCTACCAGTTCCCCCATCTGCAGCGCCCGCGCCGAACGCTCACCGGCAGCCGCCTGCGACTGGTTGCCGATCAGCAGGCCATAGCGTTCGAAGTCGACGATCTGGAAATCCGGCAGGCTGGGAGAACCGTCATAACGGCGGCCCTTGTTCATGACCACGAACTTCTCGCCATCGGGATCGATGACGGTCTCACCTTCCTTGGCCACCACCACGCTGTTCTTGCCGTCGGCATTGATGGTGTTGACGAAGATGTTGCGCACCTTGGAGGCATCGCCGGAAATGCCTTCGACGAAGAAGATGCGGTTGGCCGCGGCCGATTCCTGGAACTTGCCGGGGGAGACGCGGGCGATGTCCTCGCGCTGCTCGAAGCGGCTGCGGTATTCGCTGCTCTGTTCATTGGCCCAGGGCGTGACCACGAAGGACAGCGTCGCCACCAGGGCCACGATGGGCCAGCCGAATTTCAGTATCGGCACGATCCAGCGCGTGAGCGACAGACCGCAGGCGAACCAGACCACGATCTCGGAATCCTGGTAGCTGCGCGTCATCACCAGCAAGACCGAGATGAAGCCGGTCAGGATGAGGATGATGGGCATGTAATTCAGGGACTGGAAGCCGATCAGGGCGATCACGTCCTGCGAAGCCACCTGGCCGCCGGCCGCCTGGCCGAGGATCTTGATCAGCATCACGGTCAGCGTGATGGTAAACAGCGTCGTGAAGACCCCACCTGCGGTGCTGGTCAGTTCGCGACGCAGAGCGCGCTGGAAAATCATGGGAATGCTGGAATTGTCTCTGGTATCGGGGTCAATGAATCGGTGGCCTGGCCCTGCGACGCATCCGGCACTGGCCGGGCTGGCGCGAACTCACGCGCGCGTGGCGTCGAAATGGGCTCTATAATTGCCAGGTAATTCATACAAAGGACGAACGATGGACTTTAGCACAAAAACATTGGACGCAAAAAACGCCGTGACCGCCGTCAAGACCGGCGCGCTGGTCGTTGGCATCTATGAAAACCGCAAGCTGTCCAAGGCAGCCGGGGCGCTGGACAAGCTGGGCGCGATCAGCGCCGCGCTGAAGTCGGGCGACATTTCCGGCAAGCCGGGCTCGACCCTGCTGCTGCGCGGCGTCACCGGCATCGCCGCCGAACGCATCGTGCTGCTGGGCCTGGGCGCCGAGGAAGAGATCGCCGACAAGAGCTTTGCCGCTGCCAGCGCCGGCCTAGTGCGCTGCCTGGCCACCCTGGGCTGCGACGACGCCGCCCTGGCCCTACCCTTCGATGGCATCAAGGGCCGCGACCTGGCCTGGGCCATTCGCAACGTGGTACTGGCCGGCCGCGATGCGATCTATCGTTCCGACACCCTGAAGAGCAAGAAGGACCCCGCTCCCACCGGCGTCAAGAAGATCACCCTGCTGGTGAACGCCGCCGACGGCGTGACCGCCAAGGCCGCCCTGGGCGAAGCCGTGGCCCTGGCCAACGGCATGGCGCTGACCAAGGAACTGGGCAACCTGCCCGGCAACGTCTGCACCCCGACCTACCTGGCCAATACCGCCAAGAAGCTGGCCAAGGAATTCAAGCTGGGCGTGGAAGTGCTGGACCGCAAGCAGCTGGAAGCCCTCAAGATGGGCAGCTTCCTGTCGGTCACCAACGGCAGCGACCAGCCGCCCAAGTTCATCGTATTGAAGCACCTGGGCGGCAAGTCCAAGGACGCCCCGGTAGTGCTGGTGGGCAAGGGCATCACCTTCGACACCGGCGGCATTTCGCTCAAGCCGGGCCTGAACATGGACGAGATGAAGTACGACATGTGCGGCGCCGCCTCCGTACTGGGAACCTTCCGCACCATCGCCGAACTGGGCCTGAAGCTCAATGTCATCGGCGTCATCCCGACCTGCGAAAACATGCCCTCCGGCCGCGCTACCAAGCCGGGCGACATCGTCACCTCGATGTCCGGCCAGACCATTGAAGTGCTCAACACCGACGCCGAAGGCCGCCTGATCCTGTGCGACGCCCTGACCTACGTGGAACGCTTCAAGCCGGCCGCCGTGATCGACATCGCCACCCTGACCGGTGCCTGCGTGGTCGCCCTGGGCCATCACAACACGGGCCTGTTCACCCGTGAAGACGAGGCCCACGACCAGCTGGCCAACGGCCTGCTGGCCGCCGGCCGCGACAGCGGCGACACCGCCTGGCGCATGCCGATCCAGGACGTCTACCAGGAGCAGTTGAAGTCCAACTTCGCCGATATCGCCAACATCGGCGGCCAGCCCGCCGGCAGCGTCACCGCCGCCTGCTTCCTGGAGCGCTTCACCCGCAAGTACACCTGGGCGCACCTGGACATCGCCGGCACCGCCTGGAAGAGCGGCGCCGCCAAGGGCGCCACCGGCCGCCCGGTGCCGCTGCTGACCACCTGGCTGCTCGGCCAGGCGCGCGCCCGCTCGGCACGCGGCTGAGGCACACCGCTCAGGCAGGGCCAGGGCAGGAGCTGGCCCCTGCCCGCGCAGCAACCGCAGTACCCGCCACCGCGCAAGCGGTGGTTTTTTTTCGTCCCCGCATCGCGAATTGCCACCTGGCAAGATCCAGGCAGGTGCCCGACCGCCAGCAAGCAAAGCGCTTCCCGTCTAGACTGTTGATCCATTTCCGGAACGCTGCCGATCCGCCGTGGTCGGTAACAGGGTCGACCACTGTCGCCCCCTTCAATGCCAACAAGAAAGGAACAGCATGACCAACGCCAATACCAGTGCCAATGCCAACGTCCACGCCAGCAGTGACCTCTTCAAGCCCATGCAGCTGGGCGCGGTGCAACTACAGAACCGCATCGTCATGGCCCCGCTCACACGCAGCCGCGCCCAGGCTGGCGATGTCCCCACGCCACTGGCGGCCGAATACTACGCCCAGCGCGCCAGCGCCGGCCTGATCATCGCCGAGGCCACGCAGATCTCGCCGCAGGGCAAGGGCTACGCCTGGACCCCTGGCATCTACGACCAGGCCCAGGTAGCCGGCTGGAAGAAGATCACCGATGCCGTGCACGCCAAGGGCGGCCGCATCTTCCTGCAGCTGTGGCACGTGGGCCGCATCTCCCATCCCGACCTGCAACCGGGCCATGCCCTGCCGGTAGCCCCCTCGGCCGTCAAGCCCGAAGGCAATGCCTTCACCGAAACCGGCTTCAAGCCCTTCGTCGAACCGCGCGCGCTGGAACTCTCCGAATTGCCCGCCCTCGTCGAGCAATACAAGACCGCCGCCCAGCTCGCCATCCAGGCCGGCTTTGATGGCGTGGAAATCCACGCGGCCAACGGCTACCTGCTGGACCAGTTCCTGCGCGACAAGACCAACCAGCGTACCGACGCCTATGGCGGCAGCATCGAAAACCGCGCCCGCCTGCTGCTGGAAGTGGTGGCCGCCGTCACCTCAGTGGTGCCCAGCGAACGCGTGGGCATCCGCCTGTCCCCGATCAGCCCGGCCAACGACATTGCCGACAGCGATCCCAAGGCCCTCTTCAGCTACGTGGTGCAGCAGCTGAACCGCTACAAGCTGGTCTACCTGCACGTGGTGGAGGGCGCGACCGGCGGCCCGCGCGAAGTGGCTGGCGGCTTCGACCTGCAGGTACTGCGCGACCTCTTCCAGGGCATCTACATCGCCAACAACGGCTATGACTTGGAAATGGCCGCCAAGGCACGCCAAGGCAACCTGGCCGACCTGGTGGCCTTCGGCCGCCCCTTCATCGCCAACCCCGACCTGGTGGAACGCTTCAAGGCCGGGGCTGCACTGGCCGACTTCAACCAGGCCACGCTGTACGGTGGCGGTGCCGAAGGCTATACGGACTACCCGCCCTTGCGAGCGTCCTGAGGCTTCGTCGCCGACGAAGGCTGATCAAGGCTGACGAAGGCTGAAGAAGGCTCAACACGCGCCGACAATGGCCTGCCGCAATGGCAGGCCATTGTTCGTCGTTGTTCATCGTTGTTCATTGCCACGTTGCCTCGGCTGTGGCTGACCGGCCGCATCCAGCCAGCGCCACGGCATACAAGCCGGCGCAGCGCCCTGGCGACCGCTACAATGCCATCTGCCCCACCACCACTGCCCATCATGAAAACAATATTCGCCACCCTGACCCTGGCCTGCTGCGCCCTGCCCGCCCTGGCCCAGCAAGCCGATGCCGGCAACGGCAACGCCGATCCGCTGCAACTGCACGACCGCATCACCGGTGACCTCGGTGCCGGCGGCTACCGGCTCGAACGCAATGGCCTCGACCGCAGTGCCCGCAACACGGTCCTGCCCTACGCCTACTTCGACTATGGGCGCTTCTTCGCCCGGCTCGATACCTTCGGCATCAAGACCGCGCGCATGGGCTACGGCTACCTGGAACTGGCCGGACGCGTCGACCTGCAAGGCTTCGATGCCGACCGCGGCCTGCAACGTCGTTCCGATCCCATCCCGCTGGGCCTGGGCACCTACCAGGAAACCCCGTTCGGGGCCTTCTTCCTCAACGTCTTCCGTGACTTCAACAAGTCCCATGGCACCCTGGCAGAAGCCATCTATGCCGCCCAGTTCGATGTCGGACCGGTGAGCTTCTACCCGCAGCTCGGCGTCGAATATCGCAGCGCCAGCTACAACGATTACTTCTTCGGCGTCTCCGCCAGCGAATCTGCCGCCAGCGGCGTGCGTCAGTACCGCGCCGGCGCCTCCACCAGTCCCACCCTGGGACTGGCAGCCGATGTACCGCTCACCGGCGACTGGCACCTGAACCTGCACTGGCGTCGCAAGTGGCTCGACAACAGCGTCAGCGACAGCCCGCTGGTACGCCGCCACACCGACGACACCGCCATCGTGGCGGTGAGCTACCGCTTCAAGTAATTCAAGCAATCCCTCCTTCTCTGGCTCTGCAGGATCGCGACAAGCACTGCAGAGCTTGCCTCAACGGATGAGCTTCATCGAGCTCATCCGCATCGACAAGTCAGATTTCCTGACGCATTTCCACCGCAAATTTCCAGCCCACGGGAACGCCTTGGTGCTCGAGAAAAACTTAGTTTCCGCATCCAAACAAATCCGCACGGAAATTTAAGCTCATCGTCGGAAACCCTTTACCAGTGGGACTTCCAGGAATCCTACAGCGCAACACCGGTTACCGGTAAAACG
The DNA here is from genome assembly GCF_000300975.2 of Herbaspirillum frisingense GSF30. Lineage (GTDB taxonomy): Bacteria > Pseudomonadota > Gammaproteobacteria > Burkholderiales > Burkholderiaceae_D > Herbaspirillum > Herbaspirillum frisingense. Next base: position 8,943 of record NZ_AEEC02000030.1, read on the forward strand.
TAATATTTAGTTGTAATAGTTAGTAATTTTCCATTATTCTCTGCACGTCCCGTCGAACAAAAATCACAAACTGGGACGCCCCCGCGTCGACCTCGCCAACATCAACAATAAAACCCGTCGACGTAAAAAATCCCCCTTGCAGTGCTTTCAAAATCAACCAATCAATCGAACCCGAAAGAGGTATCCCAATGAAAAAGCTGTTGAGCAGTTTCCTGATCGCGTCCGCCTTCGTCGCCATGGCATCCTCGGCCAGCGCCGCCGATCTGGAACGCACGCGCGAACTGGTCTGGACCGACGCCACGTCGACCTTCAGCGCCCGCTATGGCGATGGCACTACCGGCCAGAGCTTCCTGGAAAACTTCACCTTCAACGTCGGCGGTGCTGGCACTGCGGTGTCGTCGGCCCTGGTCTCGATCGCACTGGATGGTCTCTCCCGCGTGGGCATCAGCAGCTTCACGCTCAGCGGCAACGGCCAGACCTACACCGGCACCCAGCTCTCCAGCGGTGACCTGCAGACCTTCAGCCTGCGCACCAACGGCCTGACCAGCGGCCTGTACACCCTGTCGGTGGCCGGCACCGTGCTGGGTTCGGCTGGCGGCAGCTTCGCCGGCAACATCAGCGTGGCACCGGTGCCGGAAGCCTCCACCACCGCCATGATGATCGGCGGCCTGGGCCTGGTCGGCTTCGCCGCCTATCGTCGCCGCCGCAAAGCCGGTGACGACGGCGCGCAGATGACCAGCGCACAGATGATGCCGGCTTGATCGTCGCCGCACTCTGATCGTTGAAAAGTGCAAGGGGAACGGCCGCGAGGCCGTTCCCCTTGTCATGTCAGGTCAGGCAATCGAGGGCCAGGATGTCGGCGGGAAATTCGTTTAAAAAATCTGCCAGCATGGCCTCTGCCCTCCAAGCGGAAGCGACCAGGCCCGGTCGCTGATGCTATAGTGCCGTCCACGCTCATTGTTGCGCCGGCATGCATCTCCCTGTGGTGATCCGGCAATCGTCCCACGATTGCCACGCTTGCGGCGCACACCCGCACTACACAAGGATTGCGCACACTCATGAAAATCGCCACCTGGAACGTCAACTCCCTCAAGGTCCGCCTGCCGCAGGTCCTGAAATGGCTGGAAGAAAATCCGGTCGACGTGCTCTGCCTGCAGGAAACCAAGCTCACCGACGACAAGTTTCCCGCCGCCGAAATCGCTGCCGCCGGTTACCTGGTGGAATTCTCGGGCCAGAAGACCTACAACGGCGTGGCCATCCTGTCGCGCCATCCGATGAGTGACGTGGTCAAGAACAACCCGCTGTTCCCCGATGAGCAGCAGCGCATCATCGCCGCCACCATCGAAGGTGTGCGCTATGTCTGCGCCTATATTCCCAACGGGCAGTCGCTGGAGTCCGAAAAGTATCCCTACAAGCTGAACTGGCTGGCGGCGCTGCACGAGTGGCTGGCGCAGGAAAAGGCGAAGAACCCGCGCCTGGCGCTGCTGGGCGACTACAACATCGCACCCGAAGACCGCGATGTGCACGATCCGGTGGCCTGGCAAGGTCAGGTGCTGGTGTCGGAGCCGGAGCGCGAGGCCTTCCGCAAGCTGCAGGCGCTGGGCCTGACCGACTCCTACCGACTGTTCGAACAGCCGGAGAAGATGTATAGCTGGTGGGACTACCGGCAGATGGGTTTCCGCCTCAATCGTGGCCTGCGGATCGACCACATCCTGCTGTCCGAAGAACTGCTGCCGCGTTGTACCGCCTGCGTCATCGACAAGGTGCCGCGCAAGTGGGAGCAGCCTTCCGACCACGCGCCGGTGATTGCGACCCTGGCCGACTGACGCCGCCCACGGGCCAGCCAGTATCGACGAACGCCGCCTCAGGGTGGCGTTTGTTCTTTCTTGTTGCGCATGTTCTTTTCGAACTGCACATCGAGCTTGCTGACGCGCTTGGCCTTTTGCGGTCCCTGGGCGTTGACGAAGCTGACGAAGTCGTCCAGTTCCATTGCTTCATTGAGCTTTTCCAGCGGCTGGCCGGCCACGCGGCGGGTCAGGATGAAACGCTCATCGGAGGTGCGCAGCATGGAATACTCGCGCGATTCGGTGCGGTTGTTCAGGCGCTCGATGGCGCTGGCGGCGCGGGTCGATCTCATCATTGGGCCTCTTGCAATTTGAGCTGCCAGTAACCGACGTCGATCCAGCGTCCCATCTTGTAACCGACCTCGCTGAAGACGCCGCATTTCACGAAGCCCAGGCTCTCGTGCAGGGCCACGCTGGCCGCATTGGGCTGGGCGATGCCACCGATGACCAGATGCACGCCCAGGGGTTTCAACTGCGCGAACAGCTCACCGTACAGCAGCTTGCCAATGCCGCGTCCGCCGGCGTCGTGACGCAGGTAGACCGAGCTTTCCACCGAGCGCTGGTAGGCCGCGCGCGGCTTCCATTTGCTGGCGTAGGCATAGCCCAGCACCTCGCCCTCCTGTTCGAATACCAGCCAGGGAAACTGCGCCTGCACATCCGCAATGCGGGCGGCCATGCCCTCGACAGTCACCGCTTCGGTCTCGAAACTGATGACGGTGGTGTCGACGTAGTGGTTGTAGATGCCACAGATGGCAGCGGCGTCGGCGGCAGTGGCCGGGCGGATTGAGGGATGCATGACCGGAAGCTTTGAAGAGGGACGATGGGATGAAGTTGCCAGTGTAACCAAATTACGGCATCAGCGGCGGCCAGGTCCGGTATCGGCCGCCGCTTGCTGGCAGGGATCAGTCGCGCAGCGCCAGTCGCACCTGCTCCAGCGCTGCCGGGTCCTCGATGGTGGGCAGGTCGCCCGGATCGCGGCCTTCGCAGATCGACTGGATGGCCCGCCGCAGCAGCTTGCCGGAGCGCGTCTTGGGCAGGCCGGTGACGAAGAACACCCGTGCCGGGCGGCCGACCGCGCCGATCTGCTTGTCGACCACACCCATGATCTCGGCTTCCAGCGCCTTCCTCTGCTCCGGGGTGGCAATCGCGTCGGCCTGTTTGGCGATGGCAAAGGCAATCGCCACCTGCCCCTTCAACTTGTCTTCCACTCCGACCACGGCCACTTCGGAGACGTTGGGATGGCTGGAGATGCTCTCCTCGATCTCGCGGGTCCCCAGACGGTGGCCGGCGACGTTGATGACGTCGTCGGTGCGACCGAGGATGAAGTAGTAGCCATCCTGGTCCTGGATGCCCCAGTCGAAGGTGGAGTAAACCTCCCGTGGCAGGCTGCGCCAATAGGTGTTGACGAAGCGCGCATCATCGCCGTACACGGTCTGCATGCAGCCCGGCGGCAGCGGGCCTTCGATGGCGACCACGCCCTTCTGGCCGGCTGCGCAGGGCTCGCCGCTGGCCTCGTCGAGGATGGCCAGGCGGTAGCCCGGCATGGGCACGCCGGGGCTGCCAAGGCGGGTCGGCTTGTCGCTGATGCCCTTGGCGATCGAGATGATGGGCCAGCCCGATTCGGTCTGCCAGTAGTTGTCGATCACCGGCACCTTCAGCGCCGCCGAGATCCAGTTGGAGGTGGTCTCGTCCAGCGGTTCGCCGGCCAGATAGAGCGCCTTGAGCGAAGAGGTGTCGTAGCGTTCCATGCATTCGGCCGGCTGCTTCTTGAGCACGCGGATGGCCGTCGGTGCGGAGAACATGCGGGTCACCTTGTACTTCTCGACGATGCTCCACCAGATGCCGGCATCAGGCCGGATCGGCAGGCCTTCGTAGAGCACGGTGGCCATGCCGGCGATCAGCGGGCCATAGACGATGTAGGAGTGACCTACCACCCAGCCGATGTCGGAGGTGCAGAAATAGGTCTCGCCCGGCTTGCCGCAGAAGATGTGCTGCATGGACGACGCCAGCGCCACCGCGTAGCCGCCCACGTCACGCTGCACGCCCTTGGGCTTGCCGGTGGTGCCGGAGGTGTAGAGCACGTAGCTGGTTTCGTTGGACTCCAGCCAGGTCACCGGGACCGGCTGGTCCAGGTACTGTGCGCGCAGGCCGGCAAAGTCGACATCGCGCTCAGGCGTGCGCGCCATCGGCGCCAGGCCGCGATCGACCAGCAGCACACGCTGCGGCTTGTGCTGGGCCAACTGGATAGCATCGTCCAGCAGGCCCTTGTAGGGAATCACCTTGCCACCGCGCGAGCCGGCATCGGCCGAGACGATCAGGCGCGGCTGCGCATCATCGATGCGCGAAGCCAGGCTGTTGGACGCAAAGCCGCCGAACACCACCGAATGCACCGCCCCGATGCGGGCGCAGGCCAGCATGGCGAACACCGCCTCGGCGATCATGGGCATGTAGATCAGCACCCGGTCGCCGCGCTGCACACCCAGGGCCAGCATGGTGGCGGCCATGGCCTGGACTTCGCGATGCAGTTCGGCGAAGTCGTAGACGCGTTCGCTGTTGGTCTCGGTGGAAATGGCGATCAGCGCTGCCTGCGAGGCGCGTTCGGCCAGGTGACGATCGACGGCGTTGTAGCAGAGATTGGTCTTGCCGCCGATGAACCAGCGCGCAAAGGGCGCGCGCGAATAATCCAGGGTGCGGGTGAAGGGCTCTTCCCAGTGGATGCGCTGTGCTTCTTCGGCCCAATAGGTGTCGGGATGCTCGATGGAGCGGCGATAGAAATCCTCGTATTGCATGACGTCTCCTCATGTCTTTCGTATTGGAAAACTGTGTTCGCCCTGGACATGCGTGGTCTGCGGGTCGATCGTCGACGGCTTGATACCGGGTGCCGGCTTGCAGCACCCCCTGTCCGGCCTTCATGCGACGTTTGATCCAGTCTTGCACCTGAAGCTTATGGGTGGCTGAATTCGCCCAGCCGGCGCCGCTTTGCGGCTGATGCAGATCAAGCGCGACGACGAAAAAAGCGGATGCGATGTCACCGGTACGAGACCGGCGACATGCCAGAAGAAGAGGAAACGAAGGAGGAGGGAGAAACGCGCCGCGGTCAGCTCATCGCCACGGCACGCTGCACAGAGGATGCAATCAGCGCGTGCGGCAATCGTTGGCGAGCTGCTGCCCGATCTTCGAATTGAGCAGCATGGACTTCGACGGAATCTGGATCCACACCAGGCCTTCACCCTTGTTCTCCAGTCGCACTGCACCGGTCGAGGTGCTGACCGGGTTCATCATGTAGCTGCTGCCCTTCCACACCAGGGTCACACCATCGGTCACGCGGCCATCCATGCGGATCTCGACCTTGTTGCCCATCTCGCAGCTGAAGGCGCCGGTCTTGAGCTGGGTCGCCCAGCTGGGCTGGGTGGCCGCCGGGGCCTGCAGCAGTTGTGGCAAGACCGGCTTGGTGTCGCTCACTGGTACCGGGGTGTTGGAAGAACAGGCGGCCAGCACGGAACTGGCGGCCGCGCACAGGCAGACCTGCTTGAAAAAACGACGGGAAGCGATGGCAGCAATCATCGGATGATCCATGGAGAGTCGGGGGCGGAGATGGGCCGGAAGCGGGCCAAAAACGAGCCGAAAACGGCCCGACCGCATCTTAGCAAGTAATTACACCGGACTCGACCACATGTAACGCTTGTTACAAATCCGGAAGGCGACGGCCGCTCCCGCGGGCCGTCGCTTCCATCGCTGCACTGCTTCACCACTATTGCACTGCGGCGCTACTACTCCCCTTGCTCCCCTCCCCCTACCCTGCTGCCCGCTCGCCTTACTTGCGCTTGGCGATGGGCACGAACTTCAGATCTTCCGGGCCGACATAGTTGGCCGACGGGCGGATGATCTTGTTGTCGATGCGCTGCTCGATGATGTGCGCCGCCCAGCCCGAGGTGCGGGCAATGACGAACAGCGGCGTGAACATCGCGGTGGGCACGCCCATCATGTGATACGACACGGCCGAGAACCAGTCCAGGTTGGGGAACATCTTCTTGATGTCCCACATGACCGTTTCCAGGCGTTCGGCGATGTCGAACATCTTGGTCGAGCCGGCTTCCTTGGAGAGCTTGCGCGCCACTTCCTTGATGACCTTGTTGCGCGGGTCGGAGATGGTGTAGACCGGGTGACCGAAACCGATCACCACTTCCTTGTTCTCCACGCGACGGCGGATGTCGGCTTCGGCTTCATCCGGGTTGTCGTAGCGCTTCTGGATCTCGAAGGCCACCTCGTTGGCGCCACCGTGCTTGGGGCCGCGCAGCGCGCCGATGGCGCCGGTGATGGCCGAGTGCATGTCCGAGCCGGTACCGGCGATGACGCGACCGGTGAAGGTGGAGGCGTTGAACTCGTGCTCCGCGTACAGGATCAGCGAGGTGTGCATGGCCTTTTCCCAGGCATCGGATGGCTTCTCGCCGTGCAGCAGGTGCAGGAAGTGGGCGCCGATGGAATCATCATCGGTTTCCACTTCGATGCGGTTGCCGTTGTGGCTGTAGTGGTACCAGTACAGCAGCATGGAACCGAGCGAGGCCATCAGGCGGTCGGCGATGTCGCGCGCGCCGGGGGTGTTGTGGTCATCCTTCTCCGGCAGCACGCAACCCAGGGCCGAGACGCCGGTACGCATCACATCCATCGGATGCGAGGCCGCAGGCAGCCATTCCAGCGCCGCCTTGACGTTGGCCGGCAGGCCGCGCAGGGCCTTGAGCTTGGCCTTGTAGGCGCGCAGTTCGGCGGCGGTGGGCAGCTTGCCATGCACCAGCAGGTGGGCGATCTCTTCGAACTCGCAGTTGTCGGCCACGTCCAGGATGTCGTAGCCGCGATAGTGCAGGTCATTGCCGGTCTTGCCGACGGTACACAGGGCGGTGTTGCCGGCGGTGACGCCGGAGAGGGCAACGGACTTCTTGGGCTTGAAACCTGCGGCTTGTTGTTCGCTCATCGTGTTCTCCTCGTAGCGTGTTCGGTGAAACTGAATTGTCGGAAGGGATTACTTGTTCTTCTGCTGGGCAAACAGCGCATCCAGGCGCTGCTCGTAGCTGTGGTAGTCGATGCGGTCGTACAGTTCCATGCGGGTCTGCATGGTATCGACCACGTTCTTCTGGGTGCCGTCTCGGCGGATCGCCTGATAGACGTTTTCGGCCGCCTTGTTCATGGCGCGGAAGGCCGACAGCGGATAGAGCACCAGGCCGACGTCGGCGCCCTTGAGTTCGTCCACGGTGAACAGCGGGGTCGAGCCGAATTCGGTGATGTTGGCCAGGATCGGCACCTTCACCGCATTGGCGAACTGCTTGTACATACCCAGGTCGGTGATGGCTTCCGGGAAGATCATGTCGGCACCGGCTTCGACGCAGGCCACGGCGCGCTCCACGGCGGCTTCCAGGCCTTCCACGGCCAGTGCATCGGTGCGCGCCATGATGACGAAATTCTCATCGGTACGGGCATCCACGGCGGCCTTGATGCGGTCCACCATTTCCTGCTTGCTGACGATTTCCTTGCCGGGACGGTGACCGCAGCGCTTGGCGCCGACCTGGTCTTCGATGTGCATGGCGGCGGCACCGAACTTGATCATCGACTTCACGGTGCGGGCCACGTTGAAGGCCGAGGCGCCGAAGCCGGTATCGACATCCACCAGCAGCGGCAGGTCGCACACGTCAGTGATGCGGCGCACGTCGGTGAGTACGTCGTCCAGGTTGGAAATCCCGAGGTCGGGCAAGCCCAGGGAACCGGCCGCGACGCCGCCGCCGGACAGGTAGATCGCACGGAAGCCGGCGCGCTTGGCCAGCAGGGCGTGATTGGCGTTGATCGCGCCGATGACTTGCAAGGGGGATTCTTCCTGGACGGCCTGGCGGAACGCTGCGCCTGCGGAGTGGAGAGCCATGATGGACACCTTCTGTAAGGGTTGCTGGAGGTAGCGGACTATGGAGGGCCTTATTGCAACGGCCGTGCCATCGCACTGCAACATCCTGCGAAACCTGGCGGGCCTCTTTTGGGGTGATGTGAAACTTCCTTCCAGATCAATGACTTGCGAACAAAACCTGGCTCCCCTGCCACGCCAGCAGGCAGACCGGACGGGCGCTCCGGAGGCACGCCACCCTGTTTCATCAGTGTTACACTAATGTTTCACTGAAACATGGTGAACGTTTCTTCCTGGCTGGCTTCAGGCCTTTCCAGCCACCCTGAGTCGTCGTCCATCACCCTCAGCCACCCAGCGCCACGCCCATGAAACGCCCTGCCCCCACCGACCGCCACGCCGACAAACCCGTGATCTGGACCGCTTCGGTATCGCGCCTGTCGGAGCTGTTCCGCGACATCACGCTGGAGTTCGACGCGCTGGCCGACATCGAGCCCATCCACCTGGGGTTCGACGAGGCCGTGCGCGAGATCCGCGAACGCCTGGCCACGCAGCGCTGCGACGTGGTCATCTCGGCCGGCTCCAACGGCGCCTACCTCAAGAGCCGGTTGCCGGTGCCGGTGGTGGTGGCGCGCGCCAGCGGCTTCGACGTGATGCAGGCGCTGGCACGGGCGCGCCAGATCACCACGCGCATCGGCCTGGTCAGCTATCAGGAAGAGATGCCGGCACTGGCCGAGTTCCAGCAGATGTTCGGACTGGACATCGCCCAGCGCACCTATGCCACCGAGGAAGATGCGCGGGCCGTGGTCAATGAATTGAAGGCCGGTGGCATCGAGGCCGTGGTGGGTGCCGGCCTCATCACCGACCTGGCTGAAGAGGCCGGCATGCACGGCATCTTCCTGTATTCCTCGGCCACGGTGCGCCAGGCCTTCGAGGATGCGCTGGAACTGGCGCGCCTGACGCAACTGGAGAGCACGCGTGGCGCGCTCCTGCCGGTGGCCGACAGCCTGCGCGCACGTCATCACCTGAAGGACCTGCGGGGCGAATCGGCTGCCATGGAAGCGGTACGGCAATCGATCACGCTGTTTGCCCGTTCACCGGCCAGCGTACTGATCCAGGGCGAGACCGGCACCGGCAAGGAGCTGGCGGCGCAAGCCATCCATCGCGCCCATCCGCTGATGCAGGGCAAGACCCACGCAAGCCATCCCTTCGTGGCCATCAATTGCGGCGCGCTGGCGGAGTCGCTGCTGGAGTCCGAACTGTTCGGCTATGAAGAAGGTGCCTTCACCGGTTCGCGCCGGGGTGGGCGTGCCGGCGTGTTCGAGGCGGCCCATCGCGGCACGCTGCTATTGGATGAAATCGGCGAGATGCCGCTGCCCCTGCAGACCCGCCTGCTGCGCGTGCTGGAAGAGCGCGAGGTGGTGCGCGTCGGTGGCACGCGGCCGATCCCGGTGCAGGTGCGCATCATCAGCGCCACCCATTGCGACCTGGAGGCCAGGGTGCGCGAGGGCCGTTTCCGGGCCGACCTGTATTACCGGCTCAGCGTGCTGCGCCTGCCCCTGCCACCGCTGCGCGCACGCAGCGACGACGTGCCGGCACTGGTCGAGTGGCATCTCAAGCATGCACTGGCGGCGCTGGATGCCCGCCCGCATGCCAACCTGGGTGCGGAAATCCTGCGCTGCTCACCGCTGCTGTGCGCCTACGCCTGGCCGGGCAATGTGCGTGAACTGCGCAACCTGATGGAACGGCTGGCCCTGTTCCTGGCGGCCGAGCCGCTGCAGGCGCTGACCCCGGCCCTGATCCTGCGGGTAGCACCGGAACTGGCGCAGCACGCCAGCATGGCCAGCGCGACCGTGCAGGAGCCAGATGTCGTCACGGCCGCACCTGACGATGCGCAGATCCAGGCCGTGCTGCGCCGCTATCGCGGCAATCGCGCTGCCGCCGCACGCCATCTGGGGATGAGCCGGACCACCCTGTGGCGCCGCTTGAAGCAGCTATCGGATGAGGTCGACGAAGCTCAGCAATGAGCCGTCCGGCGTCAATCATTTACCCGATGCGACAGGCTTCCTGCGTCCTGATAATCCACCGCAGCGCGCCTTGACAGCCCCGCACTGCGGCGCCTATCCTCGCCCGCTGTAACGCCCACGGCCGATCGCATTTGCCCCGTGAGCGCGACAGGGAGCCCATAACCATCATTCAACCAGCCAGGCAGTCGTCCGCCCCGCCCGGGCGAGACCGGCGCGCAGCTCCTCCATCCACAGTCATCCATCAGGGAGTCTCCATGACCAGCAACACCACGGCGCCTGGCGCCGCCACCACGCATCCGCAGGCGCGGCGCGCGATCATCTCGTCTTCCATCGGCAATGCGCTCGAATGGTTCGACATCCTGATCTACGGCGCCTTCGCCGTGGTCATCGCCAAGCAGTTCTTCCCCACCGGGGACGACAGCGTTTCGCTGCTGCTGACGTTCGCCACCTTTGGCGTGTCCTTCTTCATGCGTCCGCTGGGCGCGGTGGTGCTGGGTGCCTATTCGGACCGCGCCGGCCGCAAGGCGGCACTGATGCTGTCGATCATGCTCATGACCATCGGCACCGCCATGATCGCCTTCATGCCCAGCTACGCCAGCATCGGCCTGCTGGCACCGGCCGGCATTGCACTGGGAAAGATGATCCAGGGCTTCTCGGCCGGTGGCGAGTTCGGTAGCTCCACCGCCTTCCTGGTGGAACACGCACCGCATCGCCGTGGTTACTTCTCCAGCTGGCAGGTGGCCAGCCAGGGCATCAGCCTGTTGCTGGCGGCGATCTTCGGCGCCGTGCTCAACAACATGCTCACGCCCGAGCAACTGGCTTCCTGGGGCTGGCGCGTGCCGTTCTTCTTCGGCCTGCTGATCGCACCGGCGGGTATCTACATCCGTCGTCACCTGGATGAAGCACCGGAATTCAAGGAGTCCAGCGAAAAGACCAATGCGCCCCTGCGCGATACCTTCACCAGCCAGAAGCTGCGCCTCCTGATCGGTTCGGGCAGCGTCATCATGGCCACCGTCTCGGTCTACCTGTCGCTGTACATCCCGACCTACGCGGTCAAGCAGCTGGGCCTGCCGGCATGGTCGTCGTTCGCCGCGATGTCGGTGGCCGGCCTGATCATGTTCATCGGCTCGCCGCTGGTGGGCGCAGCCTCCGACAAGATCGGCCGCACGCCGTTCATGATCGTCAGCAGCGCCCTGTACATCGTGCTGACCTATCCGATGTTCGTGTTCCTGACCAATTCGCCGGGCTTCCTGCAGCTGCTGTTGCTGCAGACCGTGATCGGCGTGCTCATGACCATGTACTTCGCCGCCATGCCGGCCCTGCTGGCCGACATCTTCCCGGTGGCCACGCGCGGCACCGGCATGTCGCTGGCCTATAACATCGCGGTGACCATCTTCGGCGGCTTCGCTGGCCTGATCATCACCTGGCTGATCGACTTCACCGGCAACAAGCTGTCGGTGAGCTACTTCGTCATCTTCGGCGCGGTGCTGAGCCTGATCGCTTCGGCGGCGGCGCGTTATGTGCTGAAGCTGCGCTGAGCGGCGATCGCGTAAATGATATAAATCGTTTCTCCCGGCAGTGTGGCGGGAGAAAATAAAAATGGCCTGGATCGCGAGATCCAGGCCATTTCCTTTTTTGTTTGCCGCCGCCTCTTCCCCTTGTTGCTCCTGCCCACGCGGCGGCACGCGGGCAGGCCTCCCCTGCTTGACTCGAGTTGGATCAGATGTGATCCGGTGCTAGCCGATCAATCGTCCTCGGCACCGCCAATACCCAGCTCCTGGATCTTGCGGGTGATGGTGTTGCGGCCGATGCCCAGGCGCACGGCGGCGTCGTTCTTGCGGCCGTGGGTGTGCTTGAGGGCGATCTTGATCAGCGCGGCTTCGAACTGGCGGCCGAGGATATCCATCACCTCCGGCTGCTCCGAGGCCAGCATCTGCGCGGCTTCGGTTTCCAGCAGCGAGATCCAGTTGCCGGCGACGGCTTCAGCCGGTGCCGCGCCTGCCGACAGCTCGGGCTGGGCCAGCGGTGCAGGCGTTCCGGCAGCCGAGGCCGGTGCCGACACGATCTGCGCCGGTTGCGGTGCATGCACGCGTTCTTCCACCAGGTCCTGCGGCAGGTCCTTGATTTCCACGGTCTGGCCCGGGGCCATGACGGTGATCCAGTTGCACAGGTTTTCCAGCTGGCGCACGTTGCCGGGGAATTCCAGTTGCGACAGGAACTGCATGGCCTGCGGTGACAGGCGCTTGGCTTCCACGCCCAGCTGGCGGGCGCTCTGGGTGAGGAAGTAGCGCGCCAGGATGGGAATGTCTTCGCTGCGCTCGCGCAGGCTGGGCAGGCGCAGGCGGATGACGTTGAGGCGGTGGTACAAGTCCTCGCGGAACAGGCCTTCGCGCACCCGGTGTTCCAGGTTCTGGTGGGTAGCGGCGATGACGCGCACGTTGGCCTTGAGCGATTGATGGCCGCCGACGCGATAGAAGTGGCCGTCGGAGAGCACGCGCAACAGGCGCGTCTGCAGGTCCAGCGGCATGTCGCCGATTTCGTCGAGGAACAGGGTGCCGCCCTCGGCCTGCTCGAAGCGGCCACGGCGCATGGCTTGCGCGCCGGTGAAGGCGCCGCGTTCATGGCCGAACAGTTCGGATTCCAGCAGGTCCTTCGGGATAGCAGCCGTGTTCAATGCCACGAAGGGCTGGCTGGCGCGCGGGCTGTGCTTGTGCAGGGCGCGTGCCACCAGTTCCTTGCCGGAGCCGGACTCACCGGTGATCAACACCGTCACGTTCGATTGCGACAGGCGACCGATGGCGCGGAACACGTCCTGCATCGCGGGCGCCTGGCCGAGGATTTCGGGGGTCTGTGCGGCACCTTGCTCGATATCGGTTTCGCGCAGGCTTTCATCCAGGGCGCGACGGATCAGTTCGACCGCCTTGTCGACGTCGAAGGGCTTGGCCAGGTATTCGAAGGCGCCGCCCTGGAAGGCCGAGACGGCCGAGTCCAGGTCCGAGAAGGCGGTGATGATGATCACCGGAATCCCGGGGTGCTTGGCCTTGACGGTCTGCAGCAGTTCCAGCCCGGAGGCGCCGGGCATGCGGATGTCGGAAACCAGCACTTGCGGCGTGCCGTTCTGCAGGGCCGCCATGGCATCGCGTGCGCTGGAAAAACTCTGCGTGGCGAGATTTTCTCGGGCCAGTGCTTTCTCAAGCACCCAGCGTATCGATTCGTCGTCGTCAACAATCCAGATCGGTTTCATAAATAGCTTTTTCCTGCGTTGGTCATGCTGTTAATGCTCCCGCGGCCACGACGCTTCTGACGCCGTGCCACAGCCCCCATGATGACGGGATGCCTTCCGTCATTCCGGCTTTGGCGCGCCGCCTGCGGCCATGGGCTCACGGCAGCGGTATAAGTATTCTGAAATCGGTACAACCCGGCCGGCTGTCGCATTCGATCACGCCCATGTGCTGATGCACGAAGGTCTGCGCCAGGGTCAGCCCCAGTCCGCTACCACCCTCCCGACCCGACACCAGGGGATAGAAGATTCTTTCCTGGATGTCTGGCGGAATACCCGGACCGTTATCGATGATATGCAAGTCTAGTGCCAGCCGGTATCTGACCTTGGATAGCGTCACCTGGCGGGAAACGCGGGTACGCAGGATCAGCTCGGCGTCACCCGCACGGATGCGGTCGGCCAGGGCCTGGGCCGCGTTGTGGACGATGTTCAATACCGCCTGGATCAGCTGTTCCTTGTCGCCCCGGAATTCGGGGATGGAAAGATCATAGTCGCGCTTGATGGTCAGCCCCTGCGGGAACTCGGCCATCACCAGGCTGCGCACGCGCTCGCACACTTCGTGGATGTTGACGTCGCCCACGATGTGGGGATGGCGGTGCGGTGCCAGCAGGCGATCGACCAGGGTCTGCAGGCGGTCGGCTTCCTTGATGATGACCTGGGTGTATTCGCGCAATTCCTTGAGGTGGCGCTCGGGCAGTTCCAGCTCCAGCAACTGGGCTGCGCCACGGATGCCGCCCAGCGGGTTCTTGATCTCGTGGGCCAGGTTGCGGATCAGTTCCTTGTTGGCCTGGCTCTGGTCGAACATGCGCTCTTCACGGTCCAGCTTCAATTGCTGGACGTTCTCGCGCAGCTCCAGCAGGACCGGCATGTCGGTGCTGTCCAGGGGCGTAACGATGGTGTGCACCTGCAACGGTTCGCGGTTGGCGCGTTCCAGCACCAGGTCCAGGCGCTTGTCGGCAAACTGGTGTTCGATGGCCTGGTAGAACAACGCGGTCAGCTCCTTGCCATTGAGGAAGAGCTCCGACAGCTTCTGCTGCGAGAGCACCTTGAAGGAACTCTCCAGCAGGTTCTCGGCGGCGGCGTTGGCATAGACGATGCCACCGGCAGCGTCCAGGATGATGACGGCCGAGGCCAGCAGGTCAAGACCATCGAGGGAAGGAAGAGGTGTCTTCATGGGAGGATTCGTGATGCCAGGGGTCATGTCGTCTTGCTCGGGCTAATGCAGTCATTGACCAGTCTGTCTAGCAATTTTCGGGCGCGCTGCCCGCCGTGGTCGGCGCCGCTGCCCATAAAAAAAGGGGAAGCAAGCTTCCCCTTTTTCTCCGGATGCGGATTCGATTACAGCGAGTAGTACATGTCGAATTCGATCGGGTGCGTGGTCATGCGGAAGCGTTGGACTTCCTGCATCTTCAGCTCGATGTAGGCATCGATCATGCTGTCGGTGAACACGCCACCACGGGTCAGGAACTCGCGATCCTTGTCCAGGTGATCCAGGGCTTCATCCAGCGAGGCGCAGACGGTCGGGATCAGCTTGTCTTCTTCCGGCGGCAGGTGGTACAGGTCCTTGGTCGCAGCTTCGCCCGGGTGAATCTTGTTCTGCACGCCATCCAGACCGGCCATCAGCAGCGCCGAGAAGCACAGGTACGGGTTGGCCAGGGGATCCGGGAAGCGGGTTTCGATACGACGGCCCTTCGGGTTGGCGACGTGGGGGATACGGATCGAGGCCGAGCGGTTACGGGCCGAGTAGGCCAGCTTGACCGGGGCTTCGAAGCCGGGGACCAGACGCTTGTACGAGTTGGTGCCGGGGTTGGTGATGGCGTTGAGTGCCTTGGCGTGCTTGATGATGCCGCCGATGTAGTACAGCGCGAATTCCGACAGGCCAGCGTAGCCGTCGCCTGCGAACAGGTTCTTGCCATCCTTCCAGACGGATTGGTGCACGTGCATGCCGGAGCCGTTGTCGCCGACCAGGGGCTTGGGCATGAAGGTAGCGGTCTTGCCGTAGGTGTGGGCAACGTTCCAGATCACGTACTTCAGGGTCTGGGTCCAGTCAGCGCGCTCGACCAGGGTCGAGAACTTGGTGCCCAGTTCGTTCTGGCCAGCGCCAGCCACTTCGTGGTGGTGCACTTCGACGGGGATGCCCAGGGATTCCAGGATCAGGGACATTTCCGAACGCATGTCCTGGAAGCTGTCGACCGGAGGAACCGGGAAGTAGCCGCCCTTGACGGTCGGACGGTGGCCGGAGTTGCCGCCTTCGATCTTGGCGCCGGTGCTCCAGGAAGCTTCTTCGGAGTCGATCTTGACGAAGGAGCCGGACATGTCAGCACCCCAACGCACGCCGTCGAAGATGAAGAATTCGGGTTCCGGACCGAAGTAGGCGGTGTCGCCCAGGCCGGAAGACTTCAGGTAGGCTTCAGCGCGCTTGGCGATGGAGCGCGGATCACGGTCGTAGCCCTTGCCGTCGGACGGCTCGATCACGTCACATTGCATGAAGAGGGTGGTCTCTTCCATGAACGGGTCGATGTTGGCGGTGTTCGGGTCCGGGATCAGCAGCATGTCGGAGGCTTCGATACCCTTCCAGCCGGCGATCGACGAACCGTCGAAGGCGTGACCGGATTCGAACTTGTCGATGTCGAAATGCGAAACAGGCACGGAAACGTGCTGTTCCTTGCCACGGGTGTCAGCGAAACGGAAGTCAACAAACTTGACTTCGTTGTCCTTCACCATCTTCAAAACCTCTGCGGCCGTCCTTGCCATGCGAATCTCCTAAAACGAGGAAGTAGTATAAATTGGGGTGTGAGCCGTTTTCTGCGACTGGATCTTTGCATTTGATACAACGGTCTTGCGCCGAACTCAGTCGCGGATGATAGCAGATTCCATGCCATCGACCTTTGGGGTAGCCCGATAATGGAATATTTTAGGGAGGACGCGGCCTTCGGGCCGTTCCCCACGGTGCAGGAATCAGCATCACAAGCCTTGTTTTGGTGCATTTTTCTTCTTTTGCACCAAATTACTGCATTTTTTGATGGGACCAGCCGATTTGCACATTGATGGTGCGTGCGCCGTACTGGGGCATCCTGTAACTCCGGCTGCGCAATGCACCGACTTGGAAATTGCCGAAATGTATATATTGTTTAGAATCAAGTCTTTCATCGGGCTGCGCGGCTGATCCTGCCATCGTCGGCCTCACCCATGTTGACCCGTTCCGAGAATTCCACGCCCCCTTCTTCCCGAGATCAAATGCCATGAGCCCCCAAGACATCCTCTCCAAAGCCCAGCAACGCGGCACCGACGGCCAGTTACCCTATGCCGGCGCAGTCACCCCGCAGGAAGCGCTGGCCCTGATCCAGGCCGACACTAGCGTGAAGCTGGTGGACGTGCGCACGCGCGCCGAGCGCGACTGGATCGGGACCGTGCAGATTCCGGCGGCGCAGCACCTGGCGGTGCAATGGAATCTCTACCCCGAGGGCAAGTCCAATCCGGAATTCCTGCCGCAATTGAAGGAAGTCACCCTGCCCGATGAAGTGCTGCTGTTCCTGTGCCGCTCCGGCGTGCGTTCCAAACACGCAGCCAAGCTGGCCACGGAACATGGCTACACCCGCTGCTTCGACATCCTGGAAGGCTTCGAAGGCAACAAGGACGCGGCCGGACATCGCAAGACGGTGGAAGGCTGGTGCTTCGGCGGGCTGCCCTGGGTGGGCGCCTGAAGCCAACCCGGTATCGCTGATCAGGATTGCAGGCTGCGCGCCTGCAGTGCATTGCCCAATGACTGCAGCAGCAGGCTGATCGCATCGGCAGCGCCAGGGCCGCCGAGCAGGGCCTCGTCCACGCATTCCAGCAAGGCCACGATCTCGGCCCGGCCCATGGTCAGCGCCGCGCCCCGCATACGGTGGGTGAGCCGGCTCATACGGGCGGCATCACCCTCCTCCCGCGCCTGCTGCAGTGCCTGCAGATCATGCAGGGAAGTCGTCAGGAACAGCCGGGCCAGGTCCTGGTCGTGTTCTTCCTCGGGACTGGCGGCCTCGCCTTCCTCGCCCAGCTCGTGATCGCACCACAGCGCCAGCAGGCGGCGGATGGCCAGGGTCTGCAAGGGCTTGTCGAGCATCCCATCCATGCCGCTGTCCAGGCAGCGCTGTACGTGCGCAGGATCGGCCTCGGCCGAGATGCCGATCAGCGGCGTGTAGGGCCGCTCGGGCTGCGCCTGCTCCAGCTGGCGGACCTGGCGCGCCACGTCCTGGCCCAGGATGTCCGGCAGGAAGCAATCCAGCAGCACCAGCCCATAGGGGCGGGCCTGGATTGCCGCCAGCGCGGCGCTGCCGTCGGCGACGCTGTCGACCTCGCAACCCATCAGCTGCAGCCGGCTTTGCATTGCATACCGGATGGTGGCCGAGTCATCAACGAGCAGCACCCGCGGCCCACTGTCCTTCATCATTGCAACTCCCTATGTGGTGCGCTTTACAGGTCCTTGATCTGGTATTCGATCTTGAACAGTTCATTGTCGCTGCGCACGCCCAGCTTGCGGAAGGCCGATTGCTTCTGCCCGCTGATAGTCTTGACGCTGCGGGCAAACTTGTCGGCGATGTCAGTCACCGACAAGCCATCCAGGCAGCAGCGCAAGACTTCGCGTTCGCGTGGCGACAGGTTGGGCATGTCCGACAGCGAATCCGAGGAAGGCGGTGTCGTGCGCGCACGGCGCGCCGGACGCGCTTCGGACTTGCCGCCGGATACCGGCTCAGCCACCTGCATGGCCGCCAGTTCGCGGGTCAGGGCCGCATTGTGGTACTCCCGCCCCAGCCCGATGGTGCGGATGGCCTGGATCAGTTCGCCCAGCTCCTGCGACTTGCCCACAAAGCCCCGCGCCCCCGCCTTCATGGCCATGGCCACGGTGGCCGCATTGTGATGCGCCGAGGTGACCAGAATCTTGCTGCGGGGGAAGCGCACGCGCAACGCCCGGATCAGGTTCAGACCATCGATGTCATTGCTGCCCAGCGAATAATCGATCAGCAGCAGGTCCGCTGGCGACGCGCGCAGCGCGGTCATCAACTCCTTGCTGGTGGCGAAGGCGCCGACGACCTCGAAGTCCGGCTCCTCGGCCAGTCGCTTCGCCAATCCGTATCGAACCACGGCGTGGTCGTCAAGCAAGGCGATGCGCATCGCCGAAGCCAGTGTCCATGTCATCCTTGCCCTTTGCTCTCTGTCGTTGTTCGATTTTTGTCCGTTTTATATCCGCTTTTCCCCCGAATCCGGCGCGGCGGCGAGGCGCCATTGTGGGGCGCTGGCCCCGCATCGGCAAGCCAGTATCTGTTGCTTAAACAGGTCTTGAATCCGGCTCCGGTTTTCGAAGGCGCTATTGTGGTGGAGCCCAGGCCCAGGGCGCATAAGAATCGTCTGAAAAATATCGCTCTCTCGCAAAACTTCTGCCGTTTTGGGGCAGCTCGGCTCCCGCGTGACAAGAGACTGACAAACAGTCACAGGAAGCGTGTGCGAACGACAACCATCCCTGCCCCGATGGACGGGCTGCTCATCTGCTGCTCATAAGCTGCTCAGCGAGATGTCAGCTGACCGGCCTATGATCGGCGCTGCTTGCATTACACTTTTTTACAGCCATCAAGTGAAGCATTGCGCATACTCGGCAAGAATTTCTCAACAAATTTCGAGACCACGAGGCTCATCCATGCGTCCGCTGCGCCCAGCCCCGGTGTTGTTGTCGGCCTTGCTGATCTGCAGCCTGGCACGCGCCGCCACGCCGGTCGACGAGATCCCGCTGTCGCCCTCGGAACGCGCTCTGCACGTGCTCAACCGCCTGGGCTACGGACCCCGCCCTGGCGCGCTGGAAGAGGTCGAGCAGATGGGCGTTGCACGCTACATCGACCAGCAACTGCACCCCGAACGCATTCCCCTGCCGGCCGACCTGCAGGCTCGACTGGCTGCCCTGCCGGCACTGCAGATGACAACGTCGCAACTGTTCATCGATTACGGTCCGCCCTCCTTCAACCCGAAGGCCAGCAAGGAAGAACAGCAGGTCGCCCGCCAGCGCGCACCACGCGAACTGACCCCGCAATTCCACATGGCGCGCCTGCTGCAGGCCACCGAAAGTCCGCGTCAGCTGGAAGAAGTGATGACCGAATTCTGGGCCAATCACTTCAATCTCTTCGAGGGCAAGGATTGGGTGCGCTACTGGGTGGGTGACTACGAAAAGAACGCCATCCGTCCCTATGCCCTGGGCCACTTCCGCGACCTGCTGGGCGCAGTGGCGCATCACCCGGCGATGCTGTACTACCTCGATAACTGGCTCTCCAGTGGTGTCGGTACGCCCGGTGCGCGGGGCCGCTTCAAGGGACTCAACGAAAACTACGCACGTGAACTGATGGAGTTGCACACCCTGGGCGTGGATGGCGGCTACCAGCAGGCCGATGTCATCACCCTGGCGCGCATCCTCTCGGGCTGGACCATCGACGTCGATGCCATGAAGGCCGGCGCGGCGCCCTTCAGCTTCAACGCCCAGCGTCATGACGCCGCCCCCAAGGTCTTCCTCGGCAAGCCACTGGCGGCCAGCGGCTACCAGGAGGGCGAGGCGGCGCTGGACATCCTGGCCAGCCATCCTTCGACGGCGCGCTTCATCTCCACGCAGCTGGTGCAGTACTTCGTCTCCGACCAGCCCGATCCGGCGCTGGTGCAAAAGCTTGCGCAGACCTTCCTGTCCACGCGCGGCGACATCCGCGCCGTCCTCAAGACCTTGTTCGACAGCCCGCAGTTCTGGGCGCGCAGCAATTACCAGACGCAGTTCAAGACGCCGTATCAATTCGTGGTCTCGTCCCTGCGCGCAAGCGATACGACGGTGCGCAACGGCAAGCCGGTCAGCGGCGCGCTGGCACAGTTCGGCATGCCGCTGTATGGCTGGCTCACACCAGAAGGCTACAAGTATTCCCAGGCGGCCTGGCTCAATCCGGACGCCCTGCTGCGACGGATCAACTTCGCCGGTGGCCTGGCCGGTGGCAAGTCGCCGATCGCGCGCCTGGAAGGCGCGCCGCAACCCACCGATAGCGAGGCCCGTCCACCCGATCCGCAACAGCTGCTGCGCACGCTGGGCCCGGCCATCACACCCCAGGCCGTCGCCCGTATCGATACCGCACCCGCGAATCAGCGCACCGCCCTGATCCTGGGCAGCCCCGATTTCATGAAACGCTGATCCACCGTCGAGGACTTCCATGAACCGTCGCGATTTCATCCGTTACCTGGGCGCCGCCGGCTGTGGCGCCGTGCTGGTGCCGATCGGACTGTCGGGTTGCGCCGTCGTCCCCGCCGGCGACCACGGCATCAGCCGCGCCGGCCACACGCCGGGCCAGGTGGCCTACGGCTCTCCTGCCCCGCGTGCGCGTGCCAGCGGTGACGGTGCCCCGCGCATGGTGGTGGTGTTCCTGCGCGGCGCGGTGGATGGTCTGAACGTCGTGGTGCCCCATGGCGATCCGCTGTATTACCAGGCCCGCCCGAGCATCGCCGTGGCGCGTCCCGGGCAGGCCAATGGCGTGCTGGACCTGACCGGCTACTTCGGTCTGCATCCATCGTTGCAGCCGCTGCTGCCGTACTGGGAGAGTGGCCGGCTGGCCTTCGTGCAGGCATCCGGTTCACCCGACGGCTCGCGCTCACACTTCGAGGCGCAGGACATGATGGAAACCGGGACACCCGGCCAGCACAACACGCGCGACGGCTGGCTCAACCGGGTCATGGACTACCTGCCGCCGGCCGAATCACCGCTGCAGGCCATCAACGTCGGCAGCGCCACGCCACGCATCCTGAGCGGCCGCAATGTGGTGGCCAACCTGCAGAGCGGACGCGAAGCCACCCGCCCCGGCATGATCGACCAGCCGCGCTGGAGCCAGCTGTTCGACCCGCTCTATGGCGCCGACGATGCCCTGGGCAAGGCCTATCGCGACGGCATGGCAGCGCGCAAGCAACTCATTGCCGAGATCAACAGCCAGGAACAGCAGATGGCCAACAACGGCGCGCCGCTGCCCAACGGTCTGTCGCTGGACACCGCCCGCCTGGGTCGCCTGATGCGCCACGACCCGCGCATTCGCCTGGCCTTCCTGGCCGTCGGTGGATGGGATACCCACATCAACCAGGGCAATGGCACCGGACAATTGGCCGGCCGCCTTTCGCCGCTGGCCAGCGGGCTGGCGACACTGGCGCAGGAACTGGGGCCGGCCTTCAACGACACGGTGATCGTGGTGATGTCCGAATTCGGCCGCACCTTCCGCGAGAACGGCAACGGCGGTACCGATCATGGTCACGGCAATGCGATGTGGCTGATGGGCGGCAACCTGCACGGCGGCAAGATCTACGGACAATGGCCGGGCTTGAACCAGGCGGCCTTGAATGAAGGGCGCGACCTGGCCATCACGACGGATTACCGGGCCGTGCTGTGCGCATTGGCCGAGCGGCATATGCGCATCCCGGATCGGGCGCTGGACAAGGTCTTTCCGCAATATGCCAGTGGCGCCAGAGGTGTACCGAACCTGTTCATCTGAAGTACGTTAATCGTGGGACGAAAAAAAACGCATCGATGTCGATGCGTTTTTCATGGGCGCAGCAAAGTGGCTCACTCTGCCTCGGCAATCCAGGCCGCCTGGATCGCTTCGAGGATGCGCTCTCCAGAGCGGTTGGGATCGTCGTCGAATCCGTCGAGCTCCATCACCCAGCGATGCAGGTCGGTGAAGCGGATGGTCTTGGGATCAGTATCCGGGAACTTGTCATAGAGTTCCTCGGCGATCTGCTGGGTGTCGGTCCATTTCATGTCGATCTCCCGGCACGGCCGATGCCGTGCCCGCTCAATGGTTTTCGGAGGCGTGGTTGATGGTGTACTTGGGAATTTCGACGGTCAGGTCTTCTTCGCCCAGCACCACCTGGCAGGACAGGCGGGAGGTGGCCTCCAGGCCCCAGGCCATGTCCAGCAGGTCTTCTTCCTTGTCGGTGGGGTCGTCCAGCGAATTGAAGCCTTCGCGGATGACCACATGGCAAGTGGTACAGGCGCAGGATTTTTCGCAGGCGTGCTCGATGTCGATGTCGCTGTCCAGCAGCGCGTCGCACAGGGTCTTGCCAGCCGGGGCGTCGATCACCGAGCCTTCGGGGCAGAGGACCGGATGGGGGAGGATAACGATCTGGGGCATGGTGGCTCTCGGGTCTTTCTACAGTGTTCGGGTCAGGACGTCGCTCAGGCGACTTCATCCAGCTTCTTGCCGGCCAGTGCGGCATGGACGCTGCGGTCCATGCGGCGGGCGGCGAATTCTTCGGTGCCATGGGCCAGGGCGTCAACCGCGGCCTTGATGGCGAGGTGATCGTTGCCCTGGGCAGCGGCGGTGACGGCTTCCATCTGTGCTTCGATGTCAGCACGCTCCTGTTCGGACAGCAAGGCAGCATCGGCCTGCAGCGCCGAGCGGGTGGCCAGGACGATGCGTTCGGCTTCGACCTGCTCTTCCCGCAAGGCACGACGTTGCATGTCCTCATCGGCAGAACTGAAGGACTCTTGCAGCATGCGGGCGATCTCGTCGTCCGCCAGGCCATAGGACGGCTTGACGGTGATGGAGGCTTCCACGCCGGAGGTCATCTCGCGGGCTGACACGGCCAGCAGGCCGTCGGCGTCGACCTGGTAGGTCACGCGGATGCGCGCCGCACCGGCGGCCATGGGGGGAATGCCGCGCAGTTCGAAACGCGCCAGCGAGCGGCAGTCGGCCACCAGTTCACGCTCGCCTTGCACCACGTGGATGGCCATGGCGGTCTGGCCGTCCTTGAAGGTGGTGAATTCCTGGGCACGCGCGCAGGGAATGGTGGAGTTGCGCGGGATGACCTTCTCGGCCAGGCCGCCCATGGTTTCGATGCCCAGCGACAGCGGGATCACGTCCAGCAGCAGCCAGTCGTCGCCCGGCGCACGGTTGCCGGCCAGCAGGTTGGCCTGCACGGCCGCGCCCAGCGCCACCACCTTGTCGGGGTCGATGTTGGACAGCGGATTGGTCTTGAAGAACTCGCCCACGGCGCGGCGGATGTGCGGCATGCGGGTGGCACCGCCGACCAGCACCACGCCATCCACGTCTTCCACGGTCAGGCTGGCGTCGCGCAGAGCCTTGCGTACCGGCGCCATGGTCTTGGCCACCAGGTGCTGGGTGATCTCGTTGAATTGCGCGGCGGTGATGGAGAGATGCACTTCCTCGCCGGAGCGGAGCACGGCGTCGATCTGCACTTCGTCCTTGGTGGAGAGCAGTTCCTTGACCTCACGTGCCTTGACCATCAAGAGACGGGTGTCTTCGTCCGACAGCGGCTGCAGCTGGGCTTCGTGGCTGATCCAGCAGAACAGGCGGTGGTCGAAGTCGTCACCACCCAGGGCCGAATCGCCACCGGTGGCCAGCACTTCGAACACGCCACGGGTGAGCTTGAGGATGGAAATATCAAAAGTACCGCCACCCAGGTCGTAGACCGCGAAGATACCCTCGGAGGAATTGTCCAGGCCGTAGGCGATGGCCGCCGCCGTCGGTTCGTTCAGCAGGCGCAGCACGTTGATGCCGGCCAGTTGCGCGGCATCCTTGGTGGCCTGGCGCTGGGCATCGTCGAAGTAGGCCGGCACGGTGATGACGGCACCCACCAGGTCGTCGCCCAGGGCGTCTTCGGCGGTCTGGCGCAGCGTGGCCAGGATCTGCGCCGATATCTCCACCGGGCTCTTCACGCCGGCCACGGTCTTGATCTGCACCATGCCGGGCTGGTCCTGGAAGTCATAGGGCATGTTCTCGGCGTGGGCGATGTCCTTCAGGCCACGGCCCATGAAGCGCTTGACCGAGATGATGGTATTGCGCGGATCGGTGGTCTGCGCGGCCTGTGCCTTGTAGCCGATGTTGGCGTGGCCGTTGGGCAGGTAGCGCACCACCGAGGGCAGCAGCACGCGGCCGTCGTCGTCGGCCAACACTTCGGGGATGCTGTTGCGCACGGTGGCCACCAGCGAATTGGTGGTGCCCAGGTCGATGCCGATGGCCAGGCGACGCTGGTGCGGCGCGGTGGACATGCCCGGTTCGGAAATCTGCAGTAAAGCCATAGGTGTTGTGACTCGTCGTGATGCGTTATTCAGGTAAGGCCATCCGGATGCCGAGGCCGATGAAGGCACAACCTGCAAGGCGGTTCAGATGGACGGAGGCGTTGGCGCGGCGACGGAACCAGGCGCCGACCGTGCCGGAAAACAATGCGATGGCGCTGAAGATGAGGAAGGCCTGGGCAATGAACACCAGGGCCAGCACCAGCATCTGCAGGGCTTCGTGACCGGCTTCGCGCTGCACGAATTGCGGCAGGAAGGCGATGAAGAACAGGGTCACCTTGGGATTGAGCATGTTGGCCAGGACGCTTTGCCAGTAGATGCGACGCAACGGCACGGCGGCCGCAGCCTGCCCTTCTCCGGCCAGCGCGATACCGGCCGAGGCCGAGCGCAAGGTGCGATAGCCGAGGTAAGCGAGATAAGCCGCGCCCGCGTATTGCAGGGCATGATAGGCCGGCGGATAGGCCTTGATCACGGCAGCGAAGCCCAGCACCGCCAGCAGGGTATGGAAGATCAGTCCCGAGCTGAAGCCGGCAGCAGCCACCAGACCCGCCTTGCGGCCCTGGACGATGCCGCGCGTGAGCACGTAGATGTTGTCCGGGCCGGGGGCCAGGGTCAGCGTCATCGCGGCCAGCAGGAAGAGGAACAGGTTGGGCATGGTGGCGGCTCCGCAATCAGCCTTCGATCAGGGCGAAGGCATCGCCGATCTCGGCGCCGAACTTGTCCAGGAACATCAGCTGGCGCACCAGCTGGCCGGCGCCGGCGTAGTCGCCCGCGTCCAGCAGCGCTTCGATGCGGCCGATCTCGGCCTTCTTCTCGCTCAGCAGTGCGGTGTTGAGCTGTTCCAGCGCATCGAGATCCTTGCCGGCTTTGGCGTCGTCCAGGGTTTCGCGCCATTCCATCTGCTGCATCAGGAAGGCCGGTGCCATGGCGGTGTTGGATTCGGTCTGCAGGTCCACGCCGTGCAGTTCACACAGGTAGCGCGCACGCTTCAAGGGATTCTTCAGCGTCTGGTAGGCCTCGTTGGCGCGGGTGGCCCACTGCATGGCCACGCGCTTTTCGGCATCGCTGGCATGGGCGAACTTGTCCGGGTGGGCCTGGCTCTGCACCTGGTGGTAAGCCTGCTCCAGCGCCTTCTGGTCGATGGCGAAGCGCTGCGGCAACTGGAACAGGTCGTAGTGGTTTTGCATGGCTGAAAAATAAAAAGCCTGTCGGACTGCAACAGGCTTGGCACATCAGGGACGGCAAACGGTGACCGGGTCAGCTCCGCAGGGAGCGATCACGAGGCTGTCACGGTATCGGCTAAGCACTGGCCGCCTCGCGGCTGGGCCGGCGCGACGGCTTGGTTCAGGATCAGAAACTCAGAAGCAGAATCAGATGCAGCGATCAGATGCGGAAGCTTTCGCCACAGCCGCACTCATCCTTCACGTTCGGGTTCTGGAACTTGAAACCTTCGTTCAGGCCTTCGCGCGCGAAGTCCAGTTCGGTACCGTCGATGTAGGGCAGGCTCTTGGGATCGACGAAGACACGCACGCCATGCGACTCGAAGACGGTGTCTTCGGACGATTGCTCATCCACGTACTCCAGCTTGTACGCCAGGCCGGAGCAGCCGGTGGTACGTACGCCCAGGCGCAGGCCGATGCCCTTGCCACGACGCTCCATGTACCGGCTGATGTGTTTTGCTGCCTTCTCTGTCAACGTGATTGCCATGATGCTTGCCTTACGAAATCGAAAACCACGGAGCGGGTACCTGCTGTCGCAAAAGGCCGATCAGGCGGCCTTCTGTTCCGCGCCGTGCTTGGCCTTGTAGTCCTGCACCGCTGCCTTGATGGCGTCTTCGGCCAGGATCGAGCAGTGGATCTTCACCGGCGGCAGTGCCAGCTCTTCGGCGATCTGGGTGTTCTTGATGGACAGCGCTTCGTCCAGGGTCTTGCCCTTGACCCACTCGGTCACCAGCGACGAGGAGGCGATGGCCGAACCGCAGCCATAGGTCTTGAACTTGGCGTCCTGGATCACGCCATCGGCGCCGACCTTGATCTGCAGCTTCATCACGTCGCCGCAGGCCGGGGCGCCGACCATGCCGGTGCCGACCGTGTCGTCGCCCTTTTCGAAGGCGCCGACGTTGCGGGGATTTTCATAGTGATCGAGTACTTTTTCCGAATAAGACATGTTCTTGCTCCCTAGATGATGGTATCGACCATCGCCCCTGCACTGTGCTGTGGTTGCTGGCGATGGCTGGCAGAATCCGTGTTTAGTGGGCTGCCCACTGGATGGTGGACAGGTCCACGCCGTCCTTGTACATGTCCCACAGCGGGGACAGTTCGCGCAGCTTGCCGACCTTGCTCTTGATCAGATCGATGGTGAAATCGATGTCTTCCTCGGTGGTGAAGCGACCGATGGTGAAGCGGATCGAGCTGTGTGCCAATTCATCGCTGCGGCCCAGTGCGCGCAGCACGTAGGACGGTTCCAGGCTGGCCGAGGTGCAGGCCGAACCGGAAGAGACGGCGATATCCTTGATGGCCATGATCAGCGATTCACCTTCCACGTAGTTGAAGCTCACGTTCAGGTTGTGCGGCACGCGGTGTTCCATGTCACCGTTGATATAGGTCTCTTCAATCTCTTGCAGGCCCTTGGCCAGGCGATCGCGCATGGCGCGGATGTGGGCCAGTTCGCTGTCCATCTCTTCACGGGCGATGCGGAAGGCTTCGCCCATGCCCACGATCTGGTGGGTGGCCAGGGTACCGGAGCGCAGGCCACGCTCGTGACCGCCGCCATGCATCTGCGCTTCGATGCGCAC
The DNA here is from genome assembly GCF_000300975.2 of Herbaspirillum frisingense GSF30. GTDB lineage: Bacteria > Pseudomonadota > Gammaproteobacteria > Burkholderiales > Burkholderiaceae_D > Herbaspirillum > Herbaspirillum frisingense. The sequence continues at coordinate 35,840 of NZ_AEEC02000030.1, forward strand.
ACGCGGCTTGCGGCGCACGTACAGGGCACCGATGCCCTTGGGGCCGTAACTCTTGTGGGCGGAGAAGCTCATCAGGTCGACCTTCCAGTTTTCCAGGTCGATCTTGACCTTGCCGGTAGCCTGGGCGGCATCGCTGTGGAAGATGATGCCCTTGGAGCGGCAGAACTCGCCGATTTCCGGCACCGGCTGGATCACGCCGATTTCGTTGTTGACCAGCATGACCGAGACCAGGATGGTGTCCGGACGCACGGCCGCGGCGATCTGCTCGACCGTCACCAGACCATTGTCCTGCGGCTGCAGGTAGGTCGCTTCGAAGCCCACGCGTTCCAGTTCGCGGAAGGTATCCAGCACCGCCTTGTGCTCGGTCTTGACGGTGATGATGTGCTTGCCCTTGGACTTGTAGAACTGTGCCGCGCCCTTGATGGCCAGGTTGTTGCTCTCGGTGGCGCCGGAGGTCCAGATGATCTCGCGGGAATCGGCATTGACCAGCTTGGCCACTTCTTCACGCGCCTCTTCCACGGCCTTTTCGGCGGTCCAGCCATACATGTGGCTGCGCGAAGCGGGATTACCGAACTGCTCGCGCAGGTAGGGAATCATCTTGTCGGCCACGCGCGGATCGACCGGGGTGGTCGCCGAGTAGTCCATGTAGATCGGGAAGTGCGGAGCCTTGATGGTCTCCAGCAGGCTTTTTTCCAGGGGTGCGTTCATAGGTCCTTGCTCCAAATCAGGCTGCGGCTTGCGGGCGGTGCATCACCACCACGCTCTGCGAGTCGGCGGCACGATGCTCCGTCGGCTTGGGTTCTTTTTGCTGGTCGACCAGATCCTGGAGCGATACCGAATCCAGGTACTCGACCATCTTTTCGTTCAGGGTAGACCAGAGGTCATGCGTCATACAGCGCGTGCCGCCCGGGTGCACCGCGCTGTGGCAGTTTTCCTTGCCGCCGCACTGGGTCGCATCCAGCGGTTCGTCCACCGCGATGATGATGTCGGCCACCGAGACGTCGGCGGCCTTGCGTGCCAGGTTATAACCACCGCCGGGCCCTCTCACGGACTCGACGATCTGGTGTCGTCGCAACTTGCCGAACAACTGCTCCAGATATGATAGAGAAATTTCCTGGCGCTCGCTGATGGCCGACAACGTGACGGGGCCCTTGCCCTGGCGCAAGGCCAGATCAATCATCGCCGTCACGGCAAAACGACCTTTGGTGGTAAGACGCATGGAGTTCGCTCCAGAAACAAATGAACCGGCGGTGCCGATTGCCCTGAATTCCCGAATATTTGAGTCAAGTATATCAAACCCGAGTAATTCTGTCAGGTACCGTGCATGCGCAATGTCGGAGCATCCAAGCGACCAGATCAAATTTCCTGCAATTGGGAAGGAAACTTGTCTGACCTCTTGTCGAAATTGGGCTACTCTCTGGGCTACGGCTGGCATCGGCGTCGACCCTCTTGATCCGTCTGGTAAGATGGCGCGACAATTTTCTTCTGGCCAGATGCGGACCGCCCACTAAAACACAAGCCGGGTCCGCCAGCGCCGCCCTCCCAAGAAACAGAACGATATGGATGTGAGCGATACCCCCAATCCGCTGCTGCGCCCGCGCCGCAAGCCCCAGAGCCTGTCGCAGGAGGTCGTGGCAGCGTTGTCGGCAATGATCGACAACGGCAGCCTCAAACCCGGCGACAAGCTGCCAACGGAATCCGAAATCATGCAGACCCAGGGTGTCTCCCGCACCGTGGTGCGCGAAGCCATCTCACGCCTGCAGGCGGCCGGCCAGGTGGAGACCCGGCACGGCATCGGTACCTTCGTACTGGAAGCCCGCAAAGGCTCCAACATCAATATCGACCCGGCCACCATCACCACCATGCGCGACCTGCTGGCGCTGCTGGAGCTGCGCATCAGCCTGGAAACCGAAACCGCCGGGCTGGCAGCCGCCCGCCGCAGCGAAGAACAGTTGCAGGAAATCCGCGAGGCGCTGGACCTGTTCCGCGCCAACCAGCAAGCTGGCGGCGATACGGTAGGCCCGGACTTCCGCTTCCACTTCGCCATCGCCAATGCCACCGGCAACCGCTATTTCATCGAGATCATCAGCCACCTGGGCATGGGCGTGATCCCGCGCAAGCGCATCAACACCGCCGAACTGGCGCACGACCAGCAGGCCAGCTACCTGGACCGCGTGCAGCGCGAGCATGAAGACATCTTTGAGGCCATCGCCCGTGGCGACGCCGAGGCCGCCCGCGCCGCCATGCGCAATCACCTGACCAACAGCCGCGAGCGCCTGCGCCGGGCACAGCAGGAAGCGGAATCGGGCGCAGCCGGCAACGCCAGTTGAGCCCCGCGTAGTTCATCCCACCGCACGTCCCCACCGTTGGCAACCCAAGCCCTGCCAGCGGTGGGCACCCGCCAGCCCTCCCCGGCCGCTGCACCATCCTCCGCCCCCTGCCTCACCTCACCTGCAGCACCTCCTCCCTGGCTCCCCTCCTTAGTCCAACACGTCACAATAAATTGCTGGATTTCTGAAATCTTATGTTGTACGATGACTGATGTCATATGCAGTTTTGATCGGAACCCGGTGTCCGTCCCGCTGACTTGCGCCCGGGCCTCCGTTTCCACCCTATTTCCAACTGATTTCCAACGGCGTCGAGCGAAAACATGTCCCAGTACACACCCCAAGACCTCAAACAGATCCTCTCTTCCGGCCTGCTGTCCTTCCCGCTGACCGACTTCGACGAGCAGGGCGATTTCCGCCCCAAGACCTATATCGAGCGCCTGGAATGGCTGGCTCCGTACGGCGCCAGCGCCCTGTTCGCCGCTGGCGGCACGGGTGAATTCTTCTCTCTGGTGCCGGGCGAGTATTCGGACATCATCCGCACCGCCGTGGATACCTGCCGTGGCAAGGTGCCCATCATCGCCGGTGCCGGCGGCTCCACCCGCGCAGCCATCGCCTATGCCCAGGAAGCCGAACGCCTGGGTGCGCACGGCATCCTGCTGATGCCGCACTACCTGACCGAAGCCAGCCAGGACGGTATCGCCGCCCACGTGGAAGCGGTCTGCAAATCGGTCAATTTCGGCGTGATCATCTACAACCGCGCCGTCTGCAAGCTCAACGCCGAGACCCTGCAAAAGCTGGCCGACCGCTGCCCGAACCTGATCGGTTTCAAGGACGGCGTCGGCGAGATCGAGCCGATGGTGCACATCCGCCGCAAGCTGGGCGACCGCTTCACCTACCTGGGTGGCCTGCCGACGGCCGAAGTGTACGCCGCTGCCTACAAGGCACTGGGCGTGCCGGTCTACTCCTCGGCAGTGTTCAACTTCATCCCCAAGACGGCCGTGCAGTTCTACGAAGCCATCGCCAAGGACGACCACGCCACCGTGGGCAAGCTGATCGACGACTTCTTCCTGCCCTACCTGGAAATCCGCAACCGCAAGGCTGGTTACGCCGTCTCCATCGTCAAGGCCGGTGCCAAGATCGTGGGTCACGATGCCGGTCCGGTGCGTACCCCGCTGACCGATTGCACCCCGCAGGAGCATGAAGAGCTGGCTGCGCTGATCAAGAAGCTGGGTCCGCAGTAAGGATGTAATGAGCCCGCTTGGGCTCGCATGAGAATCAGCAAGACCAAGGGCCGCAGAAATCTGCGGCCCTTTTGCTTGACCGCCCCGCTGACGGGGTGCGTGCACGAAAAAAAACCTCCGACGCCAGTGCGACGGAGGTTTCTTTCCACTCAGGTCCGGCCAGGCCGGCATCCTGATGACGGGTTCAGAACTCTTCCCAATCCTGGGCGTCGTCCTTGCCCCGGGCGCTGGCCGATGAGCTCGCCGATGCGCCGGCCGGCTTGGCCGGCTTGGCTGGTTTGGCCGGGGGCAGCTTGGGCGCGGCAGCAGGAGCGGCCTTGGGCGCAACCGGCGCGCTGACCGACGCCATCGCAGGCGCAGCCTGGGGTGCCGGTGCTGCCTTGGGCATGGGGCGCGCCTTGACCGACGCACTGGCGACCTGATGCGCATCGATCTTGAAGATGCTGACTGCAGCCACCAGGTTGGTGGCCTGCGCCTGCAAGGACTGGGCGGCGGCCGCGGCTTCTTCCACCAGCGCCGCGTTCTGCTGGGTCACCTCGTCCATCTGGGTGATGGCCCGGTTGACCTGCTCGATCCCGGTGCTCTGCTCGCGGCTGGCTTCGGCGATCTCGCCCACGATGTCGGTGACGCGCTGCACGCTGGTGACCACCTCGCTCATGGTGGCGCCAGCCTGCTCGACCAGCTGGCTGCCGGCCTCGACCTTGTCCACCGAATCGTCGATGAGGGACTTGATTTCCTTGGCGGCAGCGGCGGAGCGCTGGGCCAGGGAACGCACTTCCGACGCCACCACGGCAAAGCCGCGGCCCTGCTCGCCGGCACGGGCCGCTTCCACCGCTGCGTTGAGCGCCAGGATGTTGGTCTGGAAGGCAATGCCGTCGATCACGCTGATGATGTCCACGATCTTGCGCGAGGATTCATTGATGGCCTGCATCGTATCAACCACCTGCGATACCACCTCGCCACCCTTGCTGGCGGTGGAGGAAGCCGAATGCGCCAGCTGGTTGGCCTGCAGGGCATTCTCGGCGTTCTGCTTGACGGTGCCGGTCAATTCCTCCATCGAGGCGGCGGTCTCTTCCAGGGAGCTGGCCTGCTGCTCGGTGCGCGAGGACAGGTCCATGTTGCCGGCGGCGATTTCCTTGGCATTGGTGTCGATGCTGTCGGAACTGCTGCGCACGCTGGACACCGTCGTCAGCAGCGCCTGCTGCATGCTGCGGATGGCGGCGAACAGGCGACCGATCTCGTTCTTGCTTTCGACGTCGACCTTGGTGGTCAGGTCGCCATTGGCCACCAGGTCCAGCAGGTGCACAGCGCGATTGAGGGGCGTGAGCACGATGTTGCGCAGCATGAAGTGCACGCCGATGACCAGGAACATGGCACCGATGAGACCGGCCACGACCAGCCACACCACCAGGTTGTATTCACGCTGGCGTTCGGTGGTGGCCTTGTCGTTGAGCTCCATGGCCCGCTTCTGGTAGACGTCCAGCGCGGTCGAGAAGCGCGCGCCACCCTTGCTGATGAAGTTGTTGTTGAGCTGCGAATAGGCGGCGGCATCACCGCTCCTGAGCACCTCGGTGGCCTTCTTCAGGATCTCGTTCAAGGCCTTGGCCGATTCGATCAATTCGGTCTTGGTGGCAGGATCCTGGCCCTCCAGATCGGGGAGCTTGGCGTAGTCGTCCAGGTATTTGAGACTACGTTCGTAGGTGGTCTGGGCGCTCTTGAAGGCCGCGTCGATCACGGCCTGGTCACCCTTTTCCATCAAGGTCGAATAGATGCGGGACTGCGCTGCGCGGGTGCGCGTGGTGTCCTTGTAGGCATCATTGATCAACAAGGCGCGCTCGGTGATCTCGTGCACATACTCGGTCGCATGATTGGCCCGGCCCAGGGCAAAGATGCCGACCGCAGCACCGACCACGATCATGCAAGAAAACAGCGCAAGCGCGCTCATCAGGCTGAAGCGAACCGTAAGATTCCGCATTCCCTCTCTCCGCTTAATTTTTGGACAACATTAGAAATGAGACTAGCACCTGACGATACAGCAGCCGCCCCTTCTCCAATCGGACGGCAACCAGACCAAAACCACCCTATTTCCCGGTTAGGGCGGCCAGCAGGCTGTCAAGCGGCATTGTGCAATGGCAACGCGAGGCGCCGCCTGTCCTGGATCAAGCTGCGTGCAAAAGAGACAGAAATTGGCCTTGTCATATGAACATCATGACAAGGTCGGTCGCCCATCAGACGCTGGGCCGGGTAGCCCGGGGCTGTATGGGGAAGGATCACGGCAGGTCGATGATCTCGACCCAGTTGGGGTTGCGGCCCAGGGTATAGCGCAGGACCGGCGTGAGGGCGCCAGTATCGCGGTCGATGGCGTAGCTGGTCAGGCCGGCCTTCTGCCCGACCGCCAGCAGGTAGCGGCCACGCGGGTCGATGTTGAAACCGCGCGGCTGGGTTTCGGTGGGGATGTTGAGGATGCGGGTGAGCTTGCCGCTGGCGGGGTCGACCCTGAAGCCGGTCAGGGTATTGGAGCTGCGCTCGGAAGCGTAAAGGAAACGGCCGTCCGGGGTCAGGTGCAGATCGGCCGCGGCCAGTTGCTCGCTGGTCTTGAAGCCCTCGGGCAGGAGCGAGTCGCTACCCAGCAGGCTGAGGGTGCCGTTCTGACGGTCATAGGCGTAGGTACTGACGGTGGCATCAAGCTCATTGGTCGAATAGACGAAACGCTGGTCCCGTGAAAACACGAAATGACGCGGCCCCGCCCCGGCCTGGGTGCTGACTGCGGGCGGCGTATTGGCAGTGAGCTTGCCGGTGGCGGCGTCGAAACGGTATTGCAGGATCACATCGCTGCCCAGGTTGCTGGCGAAGACGTGCGTATTGTCAGGGTCGACCTGTACCGAGTGGGCGTTCTTGCCGGTAGGGATCACGGCCAGCGGCGGGGTCTGCACCACGCCATCGGCACCAATGGCATTGACCGATATCTTGTTGCCGGAGTACGACGCCGCCAGCAGGTAGCGCCCGGTACGGTCGGTGGCGATGTTGGCCATGTTGTCGGCCAGCGGCGTCTTGGAGAGCGCCTTGAGCATGCCGCTGGCGGGGTCGATGGCGTAGCTGAGCACCGCGTAAGGCTGGCCGCGCAGGGCGGCATACAGGTATTTGTGATCGGGGCTGATGGCCAGCGGCATGACGGTACTGCCGGTGTCGACCCGGTCGATCAGGTTCACGCTGCCGTCGCCATTGAGGCGCAGCACATAGATGTCCTGGCTGTCGGCATTGGAGACATAGGCCACCGTGGCGGCGCCGGCCTGGACAGCGGCCAGGCTGAGGACGGAGGTGGCGATCAAGGTGGCAAGGCGGGACGGGGTAGCGGAAGGGTTGCGGGCGCTGTCGTGGCTCATGGTGTCTCCTGTCAATTCATATTGTTGTTCGAAAAACTGAAGCAAAAAAAAGGACCCGCAAGCGGGCCCCAAGGAAGGATCAGGTCACTGGCGCCGGATTGAACAGGGTCAGCGCGTTATGCAGTTTCCACTGCTCGGCCCAGGTGCGCTTCTTGCCGCTGGCCACATCCAGCATCAGCTGGAACAGTTCCCAGCCCACGTCCTCGATGCTGGCCTCGCCGCTGGCGATGCGGCCGGCATTGACGTCCATCAGGTCGTGCCAGCGCCGCGCCAGGTCGTTGCGGGTGGCGACCTTGATCACCGGCACCGCTGCCAGGCCATAGGGGGTGCCACGGCCGGTGGTAAAGATATGCAGGTTCATGCCGGCAGCCAGCTGCAGCGTGCCGCAGATGAAGTCAGAGGCCGGCGTGGCGGCATAGATCAAGCCCTTCTGCTGCAGCTTGTCGCCCGGCGCAAGCACGCCCGAGATCGGGCTGGAGCCGGACTTGACGATGGAGCCCATGGCCTTCTCGACGATATTGGCCAGACCGCCCTTCTTGTTGCCGGGGGTGGTATTGGCACTGCGGTCCACGCCGCCCTGCTTGAGGTAATTGTCGTACCAGTCCATCTCGCGGATCATGGCCTGCGCCACTTCCTCGTTGACCGCGCGCGAGGTCAGCTGGTCGATGCCATCGCGCACCTCGGTCACCTCCGAGAACATCACCGCTGCCCCGGCCCGCACCAGCAGGTCGGTGGCGAAGCCCACGGCGGGGTTGGCGGTCACGCCGGAGAAGGCATCGCTGCCACCGCACTGCACGCCCACCACCAGGTCGGAAGCCGGGCAGGTCTCGCGACGGCGCTTGTCGAGCTCGGTCAGGCGCGCCTCGGCCATCTTCATGATGGAGTCGATCATGGAGTTGAAGCCCACGTGCTCCGCATCCTGCAGGCAGACCACATAGGGCTCGCCGGCCTTGTGGATGGGGATCATGTTTTCAGGCAGCAGGCGATTGGGCTGAAGCTTTTCGCACCCCAGGCTGACCACCATGGCCTGGCCGCCGAAGTTGGGATTCAGGCTGATGTTGCGCAGCGTGCGGATGGGGATGCCGGCATTGGGCGCATCGATGGCCACGCCGCAGCCATAGGTATGCTCCAGCGCCACCACATCTTCCACATTGGGATACTTGGGCAACAGTTCGGCGCGGATGCGCTTGACCGCGTGCTCCACCACGCCCGCCACGCATTGCACGGTGGTGGTGATGGCCAGCAGGTTGCGGGTGCCGACCGAACCATCGGCATTGCGATAACCCTCGAAGGTATAGCCTTCCAGCGGCGGCTGCGGCGCCGGCTTCTTGGTGGCGATGGGCAGGTTGTCCAGTTCGCGGGCCGGCGGCATCTGCACCAGCGATTCATCGATCCAGCTGCCCTTGGGGATATCGCGCACCGCATAGCCGATGGCCACGTCATAGCGCGTGATGGCCTCGCCCTGCTTGAGGTCGCGCAAGGCGATCTTGTGGCCTTGGGGAACACGGTCCACCAGGGTCAGCCCATCCGGGAAGACGGTGCCGGCCGGCAGGCCGCCGTCGTTGACGACGATGGCGACATTGTCGGTGTCGTTCATCATGATGTAGCGCGGGGTGGTTGCCTGGCTGGCGGCGATATCGTTGCTCATGCTAAGTCCCATACGACAGAATGCTGCGAATCAAATGAAACGGCGGCGCGTCAGGACGACGGCCGCCGGCAAGGTCTTCAGGCGTCCTTCAATTCGACGCGCTTGATTTCCTTGACGATGACAAGATAGCTGATCACCGTGATCAGTGCATTGATCCCCACGAACACCAGCGCGCCCGAGAAGGAACCGGTTTCCTTGACGATGTAGCCGATGACGATCGGAGTGGTAATGCCGGCCACGTTACCGAACATGTTGAACAATCCACCCGACAAGCCCACGATCTGCTTGGGGGCGGTATCGGCCACCACGGCCCAGCCCAGTGCGCCCACGCCCTTGCCGAAGAAGGCCAGCGCCATGATGCCCACCACCATCCACTGCGCCTCGACATAGTTGCACAGGATCATGGTCATGGACAGCAACATGCCGCCCACGATGGGGATCTTGCGCGACCAGGTCACCGACATGCCGCTCTTGATCAGGCGATCCGAGATCAGCCCGCCGACCACGCCGCCGATGAAGCCGCACACCGCCGGGATCGAGGCCACGAAACCGGCCTTGAGGATGGACATGCCGCGCTCCTGCACCAGATACACCGGGAACCAGGTCAGGAAGAAATAGGTGATCACGTTGATGCAGTACTGGCCGATATACACGCCCAGCAACATGCGGTTGGACAGCAGCTGGCGGATATACCCCTTGCCCTTGGTGGAGGGTGCAGCCACCTTGCGGTTGTCCATGTCCACCAGGCCACCGCCGGACTCGATGTGCTGCAGCTCGGCCTGATTGATGCGCGGATGGTCCTTGGGGCTGTAGATGATCTTGCCCCAGATCAGGGCCAGCGCGATGCCGACCACGCCCATCACCGTGAATACGTGGTGCCAGCTATAGGTATGGACGATCCAGGCCATCAGCGGCGTGAACAGCACGGCCGCGAAATACTGCGCCGAGTTGAAGATGGCCGAGGCCGTACCACGTTCCTTGGTCGGGAACCAGGCCGCCACGATACGGCCGTTGGCCGGGAAGGACGGCGCCTCCGCCAGACCCACCATGAAGCGCAGCAGGAACAGCGACATCACGGCCGCCCCGGTGCTCATCCAGGTCACACCCGCTTGCAGGAAAGTGAAGACCGACCACAGACCGATACTCCACATGTAGATCTTCTTGGAACCGAAACGGTCCAGCAGCCAGCCGCCCGGCAATTGCGCCAGCACATAGGCCCAGCTGAAGGCCGAGAAGATGTAGCCCATCATCACCGGGTCCAGCGACAACTCGGTCTTCATCGCCGAGCCGGCGATGGACAGGGTGGCGCGGTCGGCATAATTGACCGTGGTCACCACGAACAGCAGGAACAGGATCAGGTAACGGATATGGGTGGGCTTGCCCGCCCCGCCGGCCAGGCCGGTGTCATTGCTTTGCGCCAATTGCTTTCTCCAGGTCTCGACTCGCCTTGCAGGACCGGCCCGGTGGGCGCAGACATCCTATGACGTATTGTTGTTGATGGGTATCGATTGAATTGTTATAAGACGTCATACAACAGCACGCGCAGTATAACAGGAAGAAAGCCAACCGCAAGCGATGAATGCTTTTCCGGGCCGGGCCGCCGACTGCCCCCGGGCAGAGGCCTGAATCCCACCATCCGCGCGGGCCGCGCGGCCATTTCCCGCAACATTCACACGCCCCGACAGACGCTCGTGGGGACCATGCAAACGGGTTCGAAGCGCCGTCGCACCAGATGAAGTTGTACGACATGCTGGCCGCACCTGACGTAGCGCGCCGGCACGCGTATCATGCGCGCATTCGTCCATTCCCATGCTTCAACCATGAATACCACTCCCTCCCTGCCACCATCGCGCCCGGCAGTCCCTTGGCTCAAACCCCTGCTGTTCGTGCTGGTGGCAGCCATCGGCTTGTATTACGTCAAATGGTCCCCGTATTACCTGAAGTCTTTTGTGGCCGCCGACAAACACAGCATCGGCGCGTCCATCCTGTCCAACGCACCGACGGCGCCGTGGTCGGCGGCACTGGAATATGCCGGCGTCTACTTCGCAGCGATCTGGAAGGCCGCCGTACTGGGCGTATTGCTGGGGTCGCTGGTACAGGTCCTGGTTCCGCGCGACTGGCTGTTGCGCGTGTTCGGCCGCGCCGGTCTGGGCTCCACGCTGCGTGGCGGCCTGTTTGCACTGCCCGGCATGATGTGCAGCTGCTGCGCCGCGCCCGTGGTGGCCGGCATGCGCCGCCAGCAGGTATCGGTCGGGGCGGCGCTGGCCTTCTGGATGGCCAATCCGGTACTCAATCCGGCCACGCTGGTATTCATGGGCTTCGTGCTGGGCTGGCAGATGGCTGCGCTGCGGCTGGTGGCGGGCATCTTGCTGGTGGTGGGCGTGGCGCTGGTGGCGCAGCGCGTCTCGCAGGCCCAGGCGCAGCCAGCAGCTCTGCCGCAAGCCGCACTGGATGCCGTAGCCCAGGCAGATCAAGGCGAACAGGCAGACAGCGCCCGCCCCTTCCTGCTTCGCTGGGGTCGTCAACTCTGGCAATTGTTCTGGAGCACGATCCCGATTTACATCGTGGTGGTCCTGGCCCTGGGCGCGGCCCGTGTATGGCTGTTCCCCCAGGTGGATGCCAGCATGGGCAACAGCCTGCTGTGGATCGTGGCGCTGGCCGTGGTGGGCACGCTGTTCGTGATCCCGACGGCAGCCGAAATCCCCATCGTGCAATCCATGCTGTCCCTGGGCATGGGCGTCGGTCCGGCTGTGGCGCTGCTGATGACACTGCCCAGCATCAGCCTGCCCTCGCTGCTGATGCTGCGCAGCTCCTTCACGCCGCGCGTGCTGGTGACGGTAACCGTCATGACAATCCTGATCGGTGCGGCCAGCGGTCTGGCCGCCGTGGCCCTGTTCTAGGGCCTGCTCAGGCCTGGGCTTGCGCCATCGACCTGGGCTGCGGCCGATGCTGGCGCAGGAAGTCGACCACCTCGGCCTGCTTGCCTGCGAACAGCAGGCGCGAGCGTTTGGCTTCGCGCTGGAAGGCATAGACCGGGTCGTAGTAGTCCGTCAGCAGGGACTCGATCCAGGCCCGGTGCAGGTCGACCACGCCATCTTTCTCCTGGCGCGCCAGGGCGGTTTCCATCAGCTGCAGCAACTGCCGGTAGCGCTGGTCGCCCAGGCGCTTGACCAGCTTGCCCAGCGCGGCCAGCAAATGGGCCCGATAGCGATCGAAACCGTGACGCGGGTCCAGCGCCAGATACTCCTCGCTCAAGCCACTGACATAGTCGCGCAGGATGCGCTCCACGCGCCCTGCCCGGCTGTCTTCCAGCCACACCATGGGCAGACTCTGCATGCGCTGGTGCAGCGCCAGTGGCAAGGCGCAGGCGCCGATCAGGCGGCTCTCGTCTTCCAGCGCGAACCAGTGATGGCCCTGCGCACGCAGCTTGATCATGGCAATCGCCAGCCGGTGCTCGAAATCGATGGGTGCCGGCTGCGCCGAAGCGCGCTTGCCGAAGCTGGAGCCACGGTGGTTGGCGTAGGCTTCCAGATCCAGCGCATTGTCCAGCTGCAGCAGCACATCGGTCTTGCCGCTGCCGGTCATGCCGCCCACTACCACGAACTGGCATTGCGCCAGCGCCTCTTCGATGGACTGCATCAGGAAATGCCGCAGCGCCTTGTAGCCGCCAGCCACGCGGGGATAGGCGATGCCGGCTTCACTTTTCAACCATTGCTGGGTGATCTGCGAGCGCAGACCACCACGAAAACAGTACAGGCAGCCCTCGGGATGCGCCTGCGCAAATCGCGCCCAGGCGGCAATGCGCGCTTCCTTGACCGGCCCGCTGACCAGCTGCTGCCCCAGTTCGATGGCCGATTGCTGCCCCTCTTCCTTGTAGCGCAGGCCGACCTGATGGCGCTCGCTATCGTTCATCAGCGGCAGGTTCACTGCCGTCGGAAACGCCCCTTTGCCGAATTCCACCGGCGCCCGCGCATCCAGCATGGGCGTATCGGCCAGAAACAGCGCCTGACTGGGCTGGATATCGGCCATCAGAGGACCTCGACGGCGTATCGCTGTCGTTCCACCAGTTCGCCGATGGGAGCCAGTTCCAGGCCCAGCGCAGCCGCCGTGGCGAGGAATTCGGGATTGGCCTCGGGGCGTACCGCCACCAGCAAGCCGCCGCTGGTTTGCGGGTCGCACAGCAGGTGCTTCTGGCTATCGCTCAGCGGGCTGATCCTGGCGCCATAGCTCTCGAAATTGCGCAAGGTACCACCCGGCACGCAGCCTTCAGCGAGGTAATACGGCACGCCCGGCAGGCTCGGTACGCGACCCGATTCGATGCGCGCCGTCAGGCCACTGCCGTCGCACATCTCGACCAGGTGACCCAGCAGGCCGAAGCCGGTCACGTCGGTCATGGCGGTCACCCCGGCCAGCTTGCCGAAGCGGCTGCCGGGCTGGTTGAGCTTGCACATCCAGTCACGCGCGCTGCCCACGTCTTCGGCACGCAGCTTGCCCTTTTTCTCGGCGGTGGTAAGGATGCCGATGCCCAGTGGTTTGGTGAGATAGAGCAGGCAGCCGGCGGTGGCGGTGTCATTGCGCTTCATGTTGCGCTTGTCGACCACGCCCGTCACGGCCAGGCCGAAGATGGGCTCCGGCGCATCGATGGAATGGCCACCGGCCAGCGGGATGCCGGCCGCATCGCAGGCCGCGCGGCCGCCGCGCACCACTTCACGCGCCACCTCAGGCGGCAGCACATTGACCGGCCAGCCCAGGATGGCGATGGCCATCAGCGGGTCGCCGCCCATGGCGTAGATGTCGCTGATGGCATTGGTGGCGGCGATGCGTCCGAAGTCGAAGGGATCGTCGACGATGGGCATGAAGAAATCGGTGGTCGAGACCACGCCACGCTCTTCGTCGATGGCATAGACGGCAGCGTCATCGCGGGAGGCGTTGCCCACCCACAGCTTGGGGTCCAGATGCTGGGCGCCACTACCGGCGAGGATCACTTCCAGCACCTGCGGTGAAATCTTGCAGCCGCAACCGGCACCATGGCTGTACTGGGTCAGACGAATGGGTTCGCTCATGGGAATGTCCTGGCTGTTCGGAGGGGATGCCGATTCTAGCAGCGTTTGAGGGGGCTCAACGCACGGTAGCTCAAGCACAGCAGGCGGTAAGATGATGCGCCAGAAATTGGCTCGAATGCGCTGGTTTCCAGCGCATTCCGCATGGTACCAGACAGACTTTGCCCCATGCCGACGCGGCACCAAAAACAAAAAGCCCCGCAAGAAACTTGCGAGGCTTTCGTATTCTGGCTCCCCGACCTGGACTCGAACCAGGGACCTGCGGATTAACAGTCCGTCGCTCTACCGACTGAGCTATCAGGGATCAATTGAGGGCGCGATTATGAACGATTTTTTTCCGAATGACCAGAGAGGAAAACGAAAATTTTTTACACCGTTCTGCATCGTGGCGGCATAGCCCTGCCGCCCTTGCGCACGACCTGCATCACAGGTCTCACACACATTGAAAAGGCCCCGCAATTGCTTGCGAGGCCTTCGTCATTCTTTGGCTCCCCGACCTGGACTCGAACCAGGGACCTGCGGATTAACAGTCCGTCGCTCTACCGACTGAGCTATCAGGGAACAGCTGAGAAAAAGATTATGACCCGATTTTTACTTCATGTCAAAACTTTTTTCAGGGAAACGGCCATTTCCTCATAGGAGAAACTGCCTTCCCGCCCGTCCGAAGACGGGACGGGAAACACCCTTCTTACAGCACCTTGGCGATGGCGTTGACGACGGCGTCGATGTTCTTGCTGTTCAACGCGGCCACGCAGATGCGGCCGGTATCGACAGCGTAGATCGAGAACTCGTTGCGCAGGCGATCCACCTGGGCCTTGGTCAGGCCGGAGTAGGAGAACATGCCGCGTTGGCGGGTAACGAAATCGAAGTCATGGCTGGGCGCCTTTTCCTTCAGCTTGGCGACCAGCAGCTGACGCATTTCGCGGATGCGCACGCGCATCTCGGCCAGTTCGTCTTCCCACAGCTTGCGCAGTTCGGGCGATGCCAGGGCGGTGGCGACCACCTGGCCACCGTGGATCGGCGGGTTGGAGTAGTTGGTGCGGACCACGCGCTTCAGTTGCGACAGCACGCGGGCGGCTTCCTCGGCGCTGGCGGCGGCGATGGACAGTGCGCCCACACGTTCGCCATACAGCGAGAAGGACTTGGAGAAGGAGTTCGACACGAACAGCGGGCCGCCGGCTTCGGCGAAGCGGCGCACCACCTGACCGTCTTCGGCGATACCGTCGCCAAAGCCCTGGTAGGCCATGTCCAGGAACGGGACCAGGCCGCGCGAGGTCACCACTTCGATGACCTGGGTCCACTGGTCGTCGGTCAGATCGGCGCCGGTGGGGTTGTGGCAGCAGGCGTGCAGCAGCACGACCGAACCAGCCTTCATGGTCTTCAAGGCGTCCAGCATGCCGGCGAAGTTCACGCCGCGGGTGGACGGGTCATAGTAGGGATAGGCGTTGACCTTGAAGCCGGCCATCTCGAATAGGGCGCGGTGGTTTTCCCAGCTCGGGTCGCTGATCCAGACTTCGGTGCCGGCCGGCGAGAAGTGCTTCAGGAAGTCGGCGCCCAGCTTCAGGGCACCGGTGCCGCCCAGGGCCTGCACGGTGATCGCACGCTTTTCGGTCACCACGGCGCTGCCGGCGCCGAAGACCAGCTCCTGCACGGCGCGGTCGTAGGTGGCCAGGCCGTCGATGGGCAGGTAGGTACGCGGGGCCAGCTTGGCCGCCAGTTCCGCCTCGGCTTTCTTCACGCATTCCAGCAGGGGCACCTTGCCGTTGTCGTCGTAGTAGACACCCACGCCCAGATTGGTCTTGGCCGTGTTCTGGTCGGCGTTATAGGCTTCGGTCACGCCCAGGATAGGGTCGCGCGGCGCCATTTCGATGGCGGAAAACAGGGAGGCGGAGACAGGTGCGTTCATCGTGATAACATGAAAAGTTAGCTGCAACAAAGCGCAGCAGAAGGAAATGGATGCAGGTCCAAGCGGCCGGACATGCACCTTTTTGCAACACTGCATTCTAACAAAAGTGGATGCCCAATCACAGATACAGCCGGGGTGAATTGCCTGCCGAATCTGCATGAGCCCATGCAGAGACGACATAACCCGCGCCGCGCAGTGTCGCGGTCTGGCACCGATGAGCTGCCGCCTGACGCCACTTTGCGTCCGGTCGCGCTGATCCCGGCATGACGTTTGCGTCTTGAACTTCCACATCCCGGCAGCATTTGATGAATATTCACGCCACCACATTGCCTGCGTGCAATGCCCCGAATCCGGGCATTGCTGCGACCCTGCGCACTGCGGCGGCCCACCGAGCAATCGAGCGACAGAGGCGAGCGACACCATGGCAGAACTGACCCCCATTAGCACCGAGCTGGACGAGAGCAAGTTCATCACCTTTCCCGACTCGCCCTTCAAGCTCTACCAGGTCTTCCCGCCGGCCGGCGACCAGCCGGCGGCCATCGACAAGCTGGTCGAAGGCGTCCACGACGGTCTGTTCTACCAGACCCTGCTGGGGGTGACCGGCTCGGGCAAGACCTACACCATGGCCAATACCATCGCCCGCCTGGGGCGCCCGGCCATCGTGTTCGCGCCCAACAAGACGCTGGCGGCGCAGCTCTACAGCGAGTTCCGCGAATTCTTCCCGCACAATGCGGTGGAATACTTCGTCAGCTACTACGACTACTACCAACCCGAAGCCTACGTCCCCCAGCGCGACCTGTTCATCGAGAAGGATTCCTCGATCAACGAACACATCGAGCAGATGCGCCTGTCCTGCACCAAGTCGCTGATGGAGCGGCGCGACGTGGTGATCGTGGCCACCGTCTCGGCCATCTACGGTATCGGTAATCCCAATGAATATCACCAGATGATCCTGACCCTGCGCGCCAAGGACAAGGTTTCGCAGCGCGACGTCATCGCCCGCCTGATCCAGATGCAGTACACCCGCAACGAAGTGGACTTCGGCCGTGGCACCTTCCGCGTACGCGGCGACACCATCGACGTGTTCCCCGCCGAGCACGCCGAACTGGCGGTGCGCATCGAGACCTTCGATGACGAGATCGACAGCCTGCAACTGTTCGACCCGCTGACCGGCCGGGTGCGCCAGAAGATTCCACGCTTCACCATCTACCCCGGCTCGCACTACGTCACGCCGCGCTCCACGGTGCTGCGCGCCATCGAGACCATCAAGCAGGAACTGGCCGAGCGCCTGGAATTCTTCCGCAAGGAAAACAAGCTCATCGAAGAACAGCGGCTGGAACAGCGCACCCGCTTCGACATCGAGATGATGACCGAGATCGGTTTCACCAAGGGTATCGAGAACTACTCGCGCCATCTCTCCGGCGCCAAGCCGGGCGATCCGCCGCCCACCCTGGTGGACTACCTGCCGCCGGATGCGGTGATGTTCCTGGATGAATCGCACGTGCTGATCGGCCAGTTGAACGGCATGTACAACGGTGACCGTGCGCGCAAGGTGAACCTGGTGGACTACGGCTTCCGCCTGCCCTCGGCGCTGGACAACCGGCCGCTGAAGTTCGACGAGTTCGAGAAGAAGATGCGCCAGACCATCTTCGTCTCGGCCACCCCGGCGGACTACGAAAACACCCATTCCGACCAGGTGGTGGAACAGGTGGTACGTCCCACCGGCCTGGTGGACCCGATCATTTCCGTGCGTCCCGCCACCACCCAGGTGGATGACCTCATGCAGGAAATCAACGACCGCGTCGCCCGCGACGAACGGGTCCTGGTGACCACACTGACCAAGCGCATGGCCGAGCAGCTGACTGAATTCCTCTCCGACAACGGTATCAAGGTGCGCTACCTGCACAGCGACATCGATACCGTGGAGCGCGTGGAGATCATCCGCGACCTGCGCCTGGGCACCTTCGATGTGGTGGTCGGCATCAACCTGCTGCGCGAAGGCCTGGACATTCCCGAAGTCTCGCTGGTGGCGATCCTGGATGCGGACAAGGAAGGCTTCCTGCGTTCCGAACGCAGCCTGATCCAGACCATCGGCCGCGCGGCGCGTAACCTGAACGGCATGGCCATCCTCTATGGCGATGTGGTGACCGACTCCATGCACAAGGCCATCGGCGAGACCGAGCGCCGCCGCGCCAGGCAGATGGCCTTCAACGAAGCCAACGGCATCGTCCCCACCGGCATCAAGAAGGAAATCCGCGAACTGATCGACGGCGTCTTCAACCCGGCCCAGGCGCGCAGCGAGCTGATGGTGGCCGAAGAGAAGAAGAACTACGAGTCCATGAGCGAGAAGCAGATCAGCAAGGAGATCAAGCGCCTGGAAAAGCAGATGCAGGAACACGCCAAGAACCTGGAGTTCGAAAAGGCGGCCGCCGCCCGCGATCAGTTGCACGTGCTGAAGCAGCAACTCTTCGGCGCGCCCGGCAGCGATACGGCCGTCGCCTGAACGCAGGCGCCAGGGTAGGCGCCATGGGAAGGCCGGCCTGGCGATCAGGCGGTATACAATGCCGCCACTTTATCGCTACGGCCGTCTGCCTTTCCCGCCCATGTCCACCGCCACTCCCGCCGCCACACCCTTCCCCGCCCTGCCCGCCGCGCTGCTGGACCTGATCCACAGCGCCCACCCTTCCTGGCACCCGGCCTTGCGCGCCGGGCTGGAGGCGATCCAGCAGGCCGATCCGGCCTACCTGGGGGCACTCGCCCAGGATGACTACCTGCCCACCGAAGGCCGGCTCTTCGCCGCCTTCCGCCAGCCTATGGACCAGGTGCGTTACGTGCTGGTGGGCGAAGGCCCCTACCCGCGCGCGGCCAGCGCCACCGGGGTGTGCTTCATGGATGGGGCGGTGGGGTCGCTGTGGTCGGACAAGGGCTTGTCCAAGCAGGTCAATCGCGCCACCTCGCTGCGCAATTTCATGAAGATGCTGCTGGTAGCCGATGGCCGCGTGCCAGCCGGCCAGACCAGTGGCGACGCCCTCGCCGGCATTGCGGCCCAGGCCCAGGCCGATACTGCCGGCACCATCCAGACCCTGGTCGACCTGCAGGACAACCTGACGGCGCACGGCTTCCTGCTGCTCAATGCCAGCCTGGTCTTCCGCGCCAACGTGGCGCCGGTCAAGGACGCCCGGGCCTGGAAGCCCTTCTTCGATACCGTGCTGCGCGCCCTGGCCGAGCACGGCGCACAACAGGCGACGCCCTTGCCCACCCTCGTCCTGTGGGGCAAGATCGCCGAACAGCTGGACAGCCTGCCGCTGGTGCAGTCCTTCCCGCGTGCCGTGGCCGAGCATCCCTATAACCTGAGCTTCATCGAACACAGCGGCATGCAGCAGCTGTTCGGTGCCATGCGGCTGCTGGAGAAGCGCCCGTAAAAGGCAGACGTCAATCCGGGTGCCGTAAACGACAAATCCCCGCTAATGGCGGGGACAGGTTCTGCGGCGCTGGGCTGCCTGCATCGCGGGTGCGATGCTGCTGGGGGTGCGATGCTACTGGGCTGCGGCTGGTGCCGCCTTCGGTTCCGACCATACGGAACCGGTCTCTTCTTTTTTCTTCAGGCGCATCGGGCCTGGTGCTGCAGGTACTGCTGACATCTAGCGGTATTTCAACTTGAGCGTCGCGCCGGAATGCGGCCGACCTACCGTCGATAGTCGAAGTCGGTTCAGATCTGCGATTGCAGCTTCCACACGGCGTGCAGGTGGCTGTGATCCAGTTGACGCAGACGGACTTCCATTTCGAAGTGATCGGTCACGCCGTCGAAATAGGCGGCATCCTGCATCTTGGCAGCATCGTTGCGCACAGGCTTGAGGGCGTGGGCGGCGATGACTTGCTGGACGGCAAACTTCACCAGCTCGACCAGCGAGCGCAAATTGTTAGAAAAACCGGCATCTTTTGCCAATATACTCACGGAGTTCATTGCAACTTCCTTCTGTTTAACGTTTGGGTGATTGAAGAATAAGGTCGCCCCTGGCGTTTGCAAAGCAACATTTTCCGACACCACTATAAGTTTTTCTTACATCATGTCGTCTTCCCTGCCCCCGTTGAAAGCCCTCAAAGTGTTCGAAGCGGCAGTCCGGACGCGGAGTCTGACGCTGGCGGCCCATGAACTTTTCATCACCCATAGCGCGGTCAGCCAGCAGATCAAGTCACTGGAAGAGTACTTCGAACAACCGTTGTTTTTACGCCAGTCGCGTGGCGTGGAGCCCACAGAAGCGGCCCTGGCCTTCTATGCCGAGGTCAAGGCCAGTCTGGACCGCATCGCACTTGCGGCAGAGCAACTGTCACTGGCCGGCAAGAGCCGCGTGGTGCGCCTGATCGCTGCGCCCTCGGTGGCCATGCGCTGGCTGATCCCGCGCCTGTCGCAGTTCCAGATCGACAACCCGCGCATCGAGGTAAGGGTGACCACGACCATGTCGGAGTATTTCGAGGATGTGAAGGATCCGTTCGACGTGATCCTCTGGCGCAGTCCGCTGGAACGCAGCCGCTATGAATGTGTGCGCTTCCTGGATGACGTCTCGGTGCCGCTGGCCTCGCCGCACTTTCTGGAGACGCACAAGATCACGGTGCCACGGGACCTGGTGGAGGTGCCGCTGATCCACCTCTCCAGCCGCTCGGCGGCCTGGTCGCAGTGGCTGGGCAAGGCCGGAGTAGCGGTGCGGCGCAAGATGCCGGGCACCGTCTATGAACACTTCTTCCTGAGCTTGCAGGCCGCCGCCACCGATCTGGGCGTGGCCATGGGGACCTTGGCGCTGGTGGACGACGACCTCGCCCACGGCCGGCTGATCCAGCTGTTCCCGGAGGTGGTCCTGCATGGAGAGGGCTTCCACATGATGTATCGCAGCAGCGCCGAGACCAACCCGGCGCTCAAGACCTTCATCATGTGGTTGAAGCAGATGGGACAGGCGTCCGCCTTCGATGCCCAACGCACCTGGCCGGCGGACTTCCCCGGCGAGCACTGAGGCTGCACCGGAGCAGGATCGCTTCAGTCGGCCGACTTGAGCACGTGCACCTTGCGGTCGGCGATCAGGTCCTTGGACTTGTCGCGGTAATCCAGCATGTGCGGCAGGGTGAAGTGCAGGCGCAGGGCATCCTCGTCCTTCCACTTCTCGACGAAGGCGAAGGTATCCGGCCCCATCGGCGCCTGGTTCGGGCCAAAACCGTCGACATCCACCACCAGACCGTATTCGATGCAGCCGGCTTCGGCGCGCACGGCGGCCAGGTTGGCGCGGGCCAGGGCCAGCAGGTCTTCACGCTTGCCGGGCTTGGCAGTGATGATGGCGACGACGGTAACGGTGCTCATGCGGGGATTCTCCTGATGTTGTTGATGGACATGCCGCCAGCCTGGCGGCGCGGGCCATCAGCATACGCGATTTGGACGCCGCCTGCCCTTTCGGGAGGGAGACGGTGCCCGGCACCCGCTTCAGGCCTCAGTTCAGACGAATCTTTTCCAGCAACTGCGTGATGTTGTAGCGCATGAGCGTCAGATAATCCGGCGCCGGGCCGGCAGCCGGCGAGAGCGCATCGGCGTAGAGCTTGCCGCCCGGGGCGGTGCCGGATTCGCGGGCGATCTGCTGCAGCAGCTTGGGATTGCTCATGTTCTCGAAGAACAGGGCCTTGATCTTTTCGCTGCGGATCTGGCGGATCAGGGCGGCGACATCGCGGGCGCTGGGCTCGCTATCGGTGGAAACACCCTGGGCCGCCAGGAAGCGCACCTTGTAGCGGGCGCCGAAGTATTCGAAGGCATCGTGCGAGGTGATCACCTTGCGCTTGGCGTCGGGAATCTGGCCGAACTGGCGGGCCGCCCAGGCATCCAGGTCCTGCAGCCTGGCGACGTAGGCCTCGCCGTTCCTGCGATAGACCTCGGCGCCGGCCGGGTCCAGCTTGGCCAGCGCGGCGGCGATGTTGCGGGTATAGACGATCACGTTCTGCGGGTCCTGCCAGGCGTGCGGATCGTCCTTGCCGTGGTGCGCATGTGCGCCACCGTGATCATGCTCCTCCTCGTCATCCCCCACGCGTTCGCGGGCCTTGATCCCGGCCGAGGCCACCACGATGGGGCCGCGATAGTTGGCCGATTGCGCCAGGCGCTCCATCCAGCCTTCGAAACCCAGGCCGTTGACCACGATCAGTCGGGCACGCGCGACCGCCTTGATGTCGTCCGGCGCCGGCTGGAAGACGTGGGCGTCTTCATCCGGTCCCACCAGGGTGGAAACGCTGATGCGATCCCCGCCGACGTTGGCGACGATGTCGCCCAGGATGCTGAAGCTGGCCAGCACCGGAATGCGCTCGGCGGCAACGGCCGGCAGGGTTAGCGCCAGGGCCAGCACGGCCAGCAGCGCAGAGAGGGGGCGAAACAGTTTCATGGTAGCTCCGGGGAAGGAAAAACGAAGGTATTCAAGCCTGCAGGTGGGGCCGGCGCAGCAGGCGCGGCAGCCAGCCACGGGGCGCAAACAGCAGCGAGGCGGCGTACAGCACGCCGGCGCAGACGATGATGACCGGCCCGGACGGCACCGAGGCGTAGTAGGAAATGAGCAACCCGGCATACCCCGCCAGCGCCGCCTGCAGCACGCTGTTGCACAGCTGTGCCGGCAGCGTGTCGTGCCACAGCCGGGCCGACACCGCCGGCAGCATCATCAGCCCCACGGCCATCAGGGTCCCCAGGGTCTGGAACGACGCCACCAGGTTCATCACCACCAGCATCAGGAACACCTGCTGGTAGATCGCCCCGCCACTGCGGCTGCCCACGGCCATGTACGAGGGATCGAAACTCTCCAGCAGCAGGCCGCGATACAGGCCTGCAATGCCCAGCACGCTGGCGCTGGCCACGCCGGCGATGAGGACCAGACCTTCACTGTCCACGCCCAGCACATTGCCGAAGAGGATGTGCAGCAGATCGAGCTGGGTGCCGTGGCGCGAGATCAGGATCACGCCCAGCGCCAGCGCCACCACATAGATGGCGGCCAGGCTGGCATCTTCCTTGAGCTCGGTGTGCCGGCTGATCCAGCCGGCCACCGCCACCACCAGCACGCCGGCGGCAAACCCGCCGATCGACAGGGCCGGCAGCGACAGGCCGAAGAAGATGAAACCCACCGCCACCCCCGGCAGCACGGCATGGCTCAGGGCCTCGCCGAACAGGCTCATGCGGCGCAGGGTCAGCAGCACGCCCAGCGGGGCGCTGCCCAGGGCCAGCGCGAAAGCGGCCACCAGCGCACGGCGCATGAAGGAAAATTCCTGGAACGGCGCAATCGCCAGTTGCTGGACGGTCGTCAGCACGCTCATTGCAGGCCTCCCTTGGCGACGGCGGGATGCGGATGCTGCGCCTGCCCGTGCGGATGGGAATGGGCATGTTCATGCGCCGGCCGCAATGCGCCGGACAACGCCAGCACCTCGGCCTCGCTGACTGCACACACGCCGGC
This sequence comes from Herbaspirillum frisingense GSF30, assembly GCF_000300975.2. Taxonomy (GTDB): domain Bacteria; phylum Pseudomonadota; class Gammaproteobacteria; order Burkholderiales; family Burkholderiaceae_D; genus Herbaspirillum; species Herbaspirillum frisingense. Next base: position 58,868 of record NZ_AEEC02000030.1, read on the forward strand.
ATGCTCGTCGACCGCTTCGGCCATGGCGCGGGCACGCTGCAGGTTGTCTTCGCACATCACCTCGGCCGTCTCGCCCCAGGCCACCACATTGCGCGCCAGCAGCAGGGTCTGCGGGAAGGCACGACGCACCTGGTCGTGGTCGTGCAGCACCGCGATCACGGTACGACATTCCGCATGCCAAGCCGAGATGATGCGCAACAGGTCGCCGGTGGTACGGGCATCGATGGCATTGAAGGGTTCGTCCAGCAGGATCACCTCGGCATCCTGCAGCAGGATGCGGGCAAACAGCACGCGCTGGAACTGCCCCACCGACAGGCTCGACACCGCCCGCCCGGCAAAACCGTCCAGCCCGACGGCGGCCAGTGCCTGGATGGCGCGGGCGCGCATGGCGGCATCGATACCGCCCCAGTTGCCCTTGGCCTGCCAGTAACCCAGCAGCACGCAATCCAGCACATTGATGGGGAAGCTGCGGTCGATCTCGGCCTGCTGCGGCAGGTAGGCGATGCGGCGCGCATCGACATGGGTATGGACCCGGCCGTCGTTGCAGGGCACCAGGCCCAGCATGCTCTTGAGCAAGGTGCTCTTGCCGGCGCCATTGGGGCCGACGATGGCGGTCAGCGAACCGCGTGCGAAACTGCCGTTGACGTGGTGCAAGGCCGGATGGCGGCGATAGCTGACGGTCAGGTTGTCCAGCGAGATGGCGGCATCCATGTCAGCCCTCCCCCAGCGCCCAGTGCACGCCCAGCCACAACAGCAGCAGCACCGGCAGGACTGCGAGCACGCGCTGCCACCACGGGCTGGCGAGCACGCCTTGCTTCAAGAGAAAACGAGAGAAAACCGACACGGCAGAGACCTGAGAAGAATGAAGGGTACCCGGGCAGACCGCAGCGGCGGCCAGCGGCCGCGCCTGCGGATGCCCCTTGCGCAACCGAGTTGCAGAAACAGGGAAAGGACGCATTATAATGCAACCCTGTTGCAGAATGTAACAAGCCTGAATTTTCGGTCCCGGCCGGGTCACAATGCGGGCTAGCTGCTGTGCTCCAATGCTGTGCTCCGAGAGCCATAGACGGTCTACCGTCATCCCATCCACCCAAGATACGTACACGAAAGCCACCCATGTTCCGTTCCCGTCCCCTGCTGCCCTTGCTCCTCCTGTCCCTGGCCAGCCTGCCTGCGCTGGCGGCCGACGATGCGCACGACCATCATGGCAACCATCCGGCGCACGTGCATGGCGTGGGCAAGCTGGACCTGGCGCTGGAGGGCAACACCCTGACCCTGCACCTGGATACCCCGCTGATCAACGTGGTCGGCTTCGAACACGCTGCCAACAGCGCACGCGACAAGGACACCGTACGCGCCGCCGCCAAGACCCTGCGCGACGTCGGCCGCCTGTTCGTCACCGATGCCGCGGCCCAGTGCAAGCCGGCCGAAATCCAGCTGGAATCGGCCGTGCTGCCACCGGCCCTGCTGGGAGAAAAGACTCCCGCCAGCGCGCCGACCGCCCCTGCTGACGGCCATGCCGACCTGGATGCCGATTTCACCCTGGTCTGCGCCACCCCCGGTGCGCTGACCACGGTGGACGCCAGCGGCCTGTTTGCCGCCTTCCCCGGTTTCCAGCGCATCGACGTGCAGCTGGCCACCCCCAAGAAGCAAGGGGCCGCGCAACTGGTGCCGGGCACTGCATCGATTCCACTGAACTGAGTCCACTGAACTGAACCCGATGCACTGATCCCGGGCCGCCCGCCGCCGTCAGGCCCCTGACAGCCGCAGCGGCTATCCTTGGCGATCCGTCCCGCGCGGGTCGCCTTTCCTGTCCTTCCGGTTGGTCATGAATTTTTCCGCTCCCCCTTCCCCGGCCGCCGCCATCGCCATACGGGCGCTCCGCTTCACCTGGCCCGGCCAGGATCACCCGGCCCTGGCGCTGGAATCGCTGCAGGTGGCGGCGGGCGAACATGTCTTCGTCAGCGGTCCCAGCGGCAGCGGCAAGAGCACCCTATTGGCCGCCATCGGCGGCATCATCGTGCCCCAGGCCGGGCAGATCGATGTGCTGGGACAGCCCCTGCACACGCTCTCGGCGGCGCGCCGCGACCGTTTCCGGGTGGACCATATCGGTTTCATCTTCCAGCAGTTCAACCTGCTGCCATATCTCTCCATCATCGACAACGTGCTGTTGCCCTGCCAGTTCTCGGCCTACCGCAAGGAGCGTGCTCGCCAGCAGGGGGCCGACCTGACCACGGTAGCGCAGGCGCTGCTGGCGGCCCTGGACCTGGCGCCGGCGCTCTGGAAGCGCCCGGTGACCCAGCTCTCCATCGGCCAGCAGCAACGGGTGGCGGCAGCGCGCTCGCTGATCGGACGGCCCGAGATCATCGTCGCCGATGAACCCACCTCGGCCCTGGACAGCGACCGCCAGCAAGCCTTCCTCGACCTGCTGCAGCGCGAATGCGCGCAGAGCGGTGCGGCACTGGTGTTCGTCAGCCACGACCAGCGCCTGGCCGAGCGCTTCGACCGCCGCATCGCGCTGGAACAGATCAATCACGCCGCCCGTCCCGAGGAGGCCGCATGAAGCTGCTGCTGCGCCTGGCCGCCCACAGCGCCTGGAACCGTCGGTTCACGCTGGGCCTGATGCTCTTGGCCATCGCCCTGTCCACCACCATGCTGCTGGGCATCGAACGGGTGCGCCACGAAGTGCGGGCCGGGTTCTCGCAATCGGTATCCGGCACCGACCTGGTGGTGGGTGCCCGCACCAGCCCCATCCAGTTGATGCTGTATGCCATCTTCCGCATCGGCGGGGCCACCAACAACATGGGCTGGGACAGCGCGCTCACGCTGGCGCGCAATCCGGCCGTGGCCTGGACCATTCCGATCTCGCTGGGGGACTCGCACCGTGGCTTCCCGGTGCTGGCCACCAATGGCGACTACTTCAGGCATTTCCGCTACGGCAGCGGCTTGCCCCTGAAGCTGGCCCAGGGCCAGCCTTTCAGCGGCGTCTTCGATGCCGTGCTGGGCGCCGAGGTCGCCGAGAAGCTTCACTACCAGTTGGGCGATGTGATCATCCTCTCGCACGGCATGGGCAGCGTCGGCGGCCGCAGCCTGACCCAGCATGCGGACAAGCCTTTCAAGGTGGTCGGCATCCTGGCGCGCACTGGCACGCCGGTGGACCGCACGGTGCATATCGGGCTGGACGGCATGCAGGCCATCCACCTCGACTGGGAAGGCGGCGCGCCCATGCCGGGGCTGCACATCCCGGCCGAATTCGTCAAGAAATTCGACCTCACCCCCACCAGCATCACCGCCGTGCTGGTGGGCCTGAAGAGCCGCGCCAGGGTGTTCGCCCTGCAGCGTGACATCGCCGATGGTGATGGCTTCAGGGAGCCCTTGATGGCAGTCCTCCCGGGCGTGGCACTGGACCAGTTGTGGGATGTCGTGGGCATTGGCGAAAACGCCTTGCTGGTGGTCTCCGGCATGGTGATGGTGGTGGGACTGGCCGGCCTGGTGGCGGCGATCATGGCCAGCCTGGGCGAGCGACGGCGCGAGCTGGCGATCCTGCGCTCGGTCGGGGCGCGCCCGCTGGATGTGTTCCTGCTGCTGTGCGTGGAGGGCCTGGGCGTGATGCTGGCCGGCGTGCTGGCCGGGCTGGTGCTGCTGAGCGCGCTGGAATGGGCGCTGGGACCGCTGCTGGCGGACCACTTCGGCATCCTGCTGCAGCCCTCATGGCCGGGGCCGGGCGAATTACAATTGCTGCTCTGGACCGTGCTGGCCGGCCTCGTGGCCAGCCTGCTGCCGGGCTTGCGGGCGTATCGCCTGAGCCTGTCCGACGGCCTGACCCCGAAAATCTGATCTGGACGTATCAAGATGAAGACTCTTTACTGGATAGGTGGCATCGTCGCCGCCGGCCTCCTGGTCGGTACCGGCGTGCGCCTGCTGGGCCATGCCGACGCCCAGGCAGCTGCGCCGACAACGGCGCCTGCCGCCAACACCAACAACCACGGCAGCGCAGGC
>NZ_AEEC02000029.1 GCF_000300975.2 Herbaspirillum frisingense GSF30
ATTTTGCTTGGTTCTCTTCAAACCATCTGAAACCGTTCGGACTGAGTAGGCCCTTTAGGGCCGTATCGAAGGCGCTGCTCAGCTTGTGGTGCGCCTTCGATACGCGGCTACGCCGCTACTCAGGACGAACGGTCAGCGGTGGTGCAAACAAAGTCTGAGCGAGCTTTCGAGCTGGTAACAAGCTTAACTGAACGGCATTACGGCCGAGGCCGCCATTGTCGTATCCGCGATGTGAGCCGTGCGCCGGGCGTGGTGAGCTTAACGCCTGAGTCCGGCCTACTTCTTGGCCGGAGCGGCTTCGTCGTCGACGTCGACCAGCAGATAGCGCTCTGCCGCGCCGAAGAAGCGATCGTAGAAATCGGGCGAGCGGATGGTCTCGCTGGAGACGCGCACCATGGAGTCGTCGCTGGCGGCGAAGGGCATCGACACCGAGCCCAGCACGCTGACCCCGAGGCTGGCCGAACTGTTGCTCTTCTTGATGCCGTAGCCATCCTGGGTAGCGCTGGCAAACATGGTCGAACTCTTGCCGTTGCCATTGGAGGCGCAGACGACGTGAAAAGCGATTTCCATGTGCTTGTCGCTGGCCGGCTGGAAGCTCTTGTTGCCATCCATGGTGTTGTCGGTGGAACGGCTGATGACGTAGCCTTGGCCCAGTAGGGCGCGTCGAGCCGCTTCGCAGACGGCCTTTTCGCTACCGGGGAAGCTGCGCGAGAAGGCGCTGGTATCGCTGAATTCTTCCTGGTGGTAGAAGGCGGTCTTGCCGGTGGAGCAGGCGGTCAGTCCAAGGGCGAGGACCAGGGTGAGCGGGACATAAACACACGGGCGCGACATGCAGCTAATCTCCGGCGACAGAAAATGGTGGCTGAATTGTAAAGGATTCGCCTGACGCAGGGTTTGGGCAGATGGTAAAGATCGGTAACAGAAGGCTTATCGTCGAGTGAGAACAGATGTGAAGAGATTCGCAAGTCCCTTGCGTGAAGGTAAAATCACTTGTGAAATTGCCTGACTGAAAGTATCTTTAGGTGAGTCAAGAAAGTGGCGTTCGGGAGTGGTCTTCCATCGGGACGATCATGAATCTGCGCAGCGAGCTGGGCAAATTCGCATACGGCCTCGTCAAGGATAATGGATAAAAATCAGAAAGCGGAATTGGCGCGCATCCAGAAGGAACTGGTGGATGCACACAATAAGGCTGCGTGGCAGATGGCTGCTACGATCATCAAGGCTTCGCTGGTCAAGAATGGCATGGATCAGCCGCCCACCGCTGCTGAACTGGCCGACCTCAATGCCACCATCACCAATCTGCGCAGCGTGGCCGAGGATGCGCTGGAGTTGCTCAAGCGCTGACCGGTGACCAGGGCAATACAAGCTCGTCCGGCCATGCCGATCACGGGGCATGCCACACCAGGAAAAATTCGTAGCAGGAAATCGATAACTGAAGATGGAAGCGAAGAACCGGCACGACGTGCTGTCATCGCATTCTTCTGGTGCCTGAGGCCGGGGTCGAACCGGCACGCTCCCTTCCGGGTAGGCGGCGGATTTTAAGTCCGCTGTGTCTACCAATTTCACCACTCAGGCATGAGGATGCCGGCGAGGGTCGCCGGAAAAGGGACGCATTATAGCAGCGACTTGCGCAGCTTCATCTGTTTTTTGCTGGGGAAAAGGCAGGATGTCCTGATCATCCTTGCAGCGCGGCGCGCGCTCCGGTTTAGTCCTGTCATGCAGAGCGTTTTAAGTCCATGGGGCAGTCCATTTCCGGGTGATAAATCGGTTCGGGATAGTAGAATGACGACTTCTTTCACCAGAAAGCCGTCATCATGACTGAAGCCGTAGTCAAGACAGTGCAATGCATCTCGCCCGCCGGGCTGCATACCATGGCCTACAAGGAATGGGGCGATGCCCGCAATCCCAATGTGCTGGTGTGTGTGCACGGGGTGACCCGGGTCTCCGACGATTTCGACCGCATGGCCCGTGAGCTCTGCGATACCTATCGCGTGATCTGCCCCGACGTGGTCGGTCGCGGGCGCTCCGGGCGCCTGGCCAATCCGCAGTTCTATACGGTGCCGCAGTACGTCAGCGACATGGTCACCCTGCTGGCGCGGGCCGATGCCGAGATCGTGGACTGGTTCGGCACCTCCATGGGCGGACTGATCGGCATGGCGCTCGCGTCGCTGCCGGGTAATCCCATCCGGCGCCTGGTGCTCAACGATATCGGCCCCTCCATCAATGGCGCGGCGCTGGCGCGCATCGGTGACTACATCGGCCAGGATGTGCGTTTCGACAGCTTCGAGGAAGCTGCGCAGTACATTCGTACCATCTCGGCCAGCTTTGGTCATCACAGTGATGAAGAGTGGCACAAGCTGGCCAGGGACGTGCTGCGCCAGAATGAGGATGGCAAGTGGGTGCGCCATTACGATCTGGCGCTGGCGGTGCCGTTCAAGCTGACCACGCCGGAAGCGGCCAGTGCCGCCGAGCAGATGCTGTGGGCTGCCTATGACGCCATCACCTGCCCGACGCTGCTGGTGCGCGGCGCCCAATCCGACCTGCTGCTGCCCGAAGTGGCGCAGGAGATGACCCGTCGTGGCCCCCAGGCCAGGCTGGTGGAATTCCCCGAGGTCGGTCATGCGCCGACCTTCATGCATGCCCCGCAAATCGAGGTGGCGCGTCAGTTCCTGCTGGATTGAACGTTCAATCCGGTAAATTTTTGTCATGTGCCGGTTGCTGCTGAGCCGGCTTACCTATAAGGAAAATCCCATGCCCATTCAACGCCTGCACGTCGGCAAGCGCCTCTCCGAAGTGGCCATCCACAACGGCACCGTCTACCTGGCCGGCCAGATCGCCGAAGACGCCACCCAGAACATCGAAGGCCAGACCCGTGAAGTCCTGGGTCATATCGACCGCCTGCTGGCCGAAGCCGGCAGCGACAAGACCAAGATCCTGTCGTGCCAGATTTTCCTGTCCGATGTGAAGGATTTTGCTGGCATGAATTCGGTCTGGGACGAATGGGTCGCCCCCGGCAACGCGCCGCCGCGCGCCACCGTCGAAGCCAAGCTGGCCCGTCCTGAACTGCTGGTGGAAATCATCATCGTCGCCGCACAGAAGTAATCGTTTATGGTTTCGGTAGCAAGTACACAGGGCGAAGGCCTGGCGGCGATCACCGCCGGCCTCGCCCCCGAGGATGTGACGCGGGTCGAGCAGGCGCTGGCCGAGCTCGAACCGTTGTATGCCGACAGGCAGATCCTGTCTGGGCAGAACGCCTTGCAATTCGCGGTTTCCGTGGCCACCGTGCTGACGGCGCTCAATGTCGATGCGGCTACGCGTATCGCCGGCCTGGCCTTCGAGGCGCAGATGCTGCATCCGGAGCTGGAAGAAAAGCTGGAAGAGCGCTTCGGCAAGGAGATCGCCGAGCTGGTGGGTAACGTGCGCCAGTTGATGCGCTTCCATAGCCTCAGCTTCCAGCCGCAGAACCAGGAGGTCCTGCGCGGCAAGAACGCCGCCCAGCAGGCGGCTGCCCAGGTGGAAACACTGCGCAAGATGCTCCTGGCCATGGCCACCGACATGCGGGCGGTACTGGTGCGCCTGGCCTCCCGCGTGGCGACCTTGCGCTACTTTGCCGAAACCAAGCAGGAGAACGAGGCCAGTGCCCAGTATGCGCGACAGACCTTCGACCTCTATGCGCCGCTGGCCAACCGCCTGGGCATCTGGCAGCTGAAGTGGGAGCTGGAGGATCTGTCGTTCCGCTTTCTGGAGCCGCAGACCTACAAGCGCATCGCCAAGATGCTGGAAGAAAAGCGCCTGGAGCGCGAGGCCTTCGTGGCCAGTGCCATTGCGCGCCTGCGCTCGGAAATGGCGGCCCAGGACATCCGGGCCGAGGTCAGTGGCCGGCCCAAGCACATCTACAGCATCTGGAACAAGATGCGCGGCAAGTCGATCGACTTTTCCGAGCTCTACGATGTGCGCGCCTTCCGGGTCATCGTCGACGACGTCAAGACCTGCTACGCGGTGCTGGGCATCGTGCACGATATCTGGACCCCGATTCCCGAAGAGTTCGACGACTACATCTCGCGCCCCAAGCAGAACGGCTACCAGTCCCTGCACACGGTGGTATTGGCCGAGGACGGTCGCGCCCTGGAGGTGCAGATCCGCACGCACGAGATGCATCACTTCGCCGAGTACGGCGTGGCGGCGCACTGGCGTTACAAGGAAAGTGGCGGCTCCAATTTCTCGGCGCAGAAATACGACGAGAAGATCGCCTGGTTGCGTCAGCTTCTGGCCTGGAAAAATGAAGTCACCGACGCCGTCGTGGATCAGGAAGAGGTCCGTCGAGACTGGGTGCAAAAGCTCAAGTCGGCCACGCTGGATGAGCGTATCTACGTGCTCACGCCGCAGGCGCGGGTGATCGAGCTGCCAAGCGGCGCCACGCCGATCGACTTCGCCTATCACCTGCACAGCGATGTCGGCCATCGCTGCCGCGGCGCCCGCGTAGATGGGGTGATGGTGCCGTTGAATACGGTGCTCAAGAACGGTCAGACGGTGGAGATCATCACGGCCAAGAGTGGCGCCGGTGTCGGGCCGTCGCGCGACTGGCTGAGTCCCGGTTATGCCGCTAGCTCACGCACCCGGTCCAAGATCCGCGCCTGGTTCAATGCCATCGAGCAGCAGGAAACCCTGTCGGTCGGTCGCGGCCTGCTGGAAAAGACCCTGCAGCGCGAGGGCAAGACGGCTGTCAACCTGGAAGAGCTGGCGCAGAAGCTGGGCTTTGCCAAGGTGGACGACCTGTGCCTGTCGTTGGCCAAGGAAGAGTTCAGCCTGCGTCATGTCGAGCAGGCTTTGCATGAAGGCCAGGACAAGAAGCCCGAGATCGATGACGAGGCGCTGATTACCCGCAAGAGTCGCGCTTCCAGCATCGTGCAGGGTGCCAAGTCCGGCGTGCTGGTGGTCGGCACCGATGGTTTGCTGACGCAACTGGCGCGCTGCTGCAAGCCGGCGCCACCGGATGTGATTGCCGGCTTCGTCACGCGCGGCAAGGGGGTGTCGATCCATCGGGTGAACTGCAAGAATTTCGCCGAGATGGCCTCGCATGCGCCCGAGCGGGTGATCCAGACCACCTGGGGTGCACCGGCGCGGGATACGGTCTATCCGGTCGATATCTTCGTGCTGGCCAGTGATCGTCAGGGTCTGCTGCGCGATATCTCCGATATCTTCCTGCGAGACAAGATCAATGTGATCGGGGTGAGCACGCAAAGCGTGAAGGGACATGCACGCATGGCCTTTACCGCCGAGATCGGTTCAACCGAACAATTGCAGAAAGCCCTGACGGTGATCCGCGATGTGAAGGGTGTGATCGAGGCCAAGCGGCAGTAGCGGGTTCGGGCGGAGCGGGATTGCGCGGGCGAGGAGGGTCAGGAGGTATGGAAATTATTTTAATTTTTCATCATTTACCTCTTGGCAAATTTTGAAAAGCCTCCTATACTCTCGCTTCTTCGTTAGGCGCGTAGCTCAGCTGGTTAGAGCACTACCTTGACATGGTAGGGGTCGTTGGTTCGAGTCCAATCGTGCCTACCAATCTTTCTTCCTTTCTGGGGATGTTGGGTTGGGGCGAAGCCAACTGAAAAGGAGGCGCATTCTTGGCTTCCTTTTTTATTTTCTCATCGGTAATTCTTCGATAGGCGCGTAGCTCAGCTGGTTAGAGCACTACCTTGACATGGTAGGGGTCGTTGGTTCGAGTCCAATCGTGCCTACCAATTCTTCTGTTGCAGTATCGAACGGGTGAGTTGGCGAAGATAAAAACGCAAAAGGAAGCGCATCGGCGGCTTCCTTTTTTGTTTTGTGGCCCCACATTGACATCTCCCATTGTTTCCATCTTTCTTTCCCGTATTGCGGGAGACTTGGGGTATGGCTGTTACGCTGTTTGGGCATAGCAGGGCGGAAGAGGGTGTTTTTACGTGTTTGCGTGACATATGTTTCGCGAAAGCATCTAAAAATGCTTTACACTTGCGTCGAATTTTTTGTGAGTTTGCTCCTCAAACTCATATTCTCTACGGATGAACGAATTTTCCTATGGCAGCAGATGATCAGTATTTCCTCGTGGTTGATGACTTTTCGACGATGCGTCGTATTGTCAGCGGCCTGCTGAAGGAGCTTGAATACACCAAGATGGCGGAGGCTGACGACGGTACGTCCGCCCTGAAAATCCTGGAAGCAGGTGCCATGCCGATCACGTTCGTGTTGACCGACTGGAACATGCCCGGCATGGACGGCCTGACGCTGCTCAAGAAGATTCGCGCCACGCCATCCATGGCGCATCTGCCGGTGCTGATGATCACGGCCGAAGCCAAGAAGGAAAACATTGTCGAGGCCGCTCAGTCGGGAGCCGATGGTTATATCGTCAAGCCCTTCAATGCGGCGACGCTGAAGGACAAGATCGAGAAGATCCTGGCGCGACGCGCCAGCCTGGCCAAGGCCTGAGGCTGGTAGGTGGTCGGTGAGCAAAAAACGGCATCTGCGGATGCCGTTTTTGTTTTTTGGTGCGGAGGATGGAGGGGCGGGATTCAGGCCAGGCCGAAGTAGCGGGCCACATCGCCGCGCGTCCAGGATTTGATGACATCTCCGTCAAGTAGTACGCGGTACTCCTCATGGCGCTCGCCGTTCTCCAGTTCCACGGTGCGACTCTGCAGGGTGTATTCCCGGTTGTTGATCACGGTCTGGTGCTCGGTGTGATTTTTCTGGTCCGACATGATGCTGGCCTCCCTCTATGGACTTGGATGCTAGCACGGTGGCGCCCCTCTGCGTACGCTGCGGCAAGGGTAAGTTGTGTCGATGGTCGAGGGAATTTGCTATAATAGCTAGCTACGGTCGAGGTCACCTGTCAGTGGCGGCCTCCCGAATATCGATTCATTCCAATCTGTAAGAGCGAGAAAGGCAATCCGGTTATGACACCGCGAACTACCACCGAGGTTTTCACGCGACGCTAGTCGGGTTCTTTTTCGTCCTTTGAAAAAGCGCGGCTGGTCCGCGTTTTTTTTCGTCCGTCTTTTCGCCATTTTCCTTGGCGACCCTCTTTTACCCTCAATAGGCAAGGCAGTCACGCTGCCGACATGGAGTGCACAATGGTTTCAGTTCGTCTTCCCGATGGTTCGCAACGCCAGTTCGACAACCCGGTCACGGTGGCGCAGGTCGCCGCCAACATCGGCACCGGTCTGGCCAAGGCAGCCCTGGCTGGCCGCGTCGATGGCAAGCTGGTCGATACTTCCTACCTGATCGACAAGGATGCCGAGCTGGCCATCATCACCGACAAGGATCCCGATGGCCTGGAGGTGATCCGGCACTCCACCGCCCACTTGCTGGCATACGCGGTCAAGGAGTTGTTCCCGGACGCCCAGGTCACCATCGGCCCGGTCATCGACAACGGTTTCTACTACGACTTCTCGTACAAGCGCCCCTTCACTCCGGAAGACCTGCAGGCCATCGAAAAGAAGATGGCGGAGCTGGCCAAGAAGGATGAGCCGGTGACCCGCAAGGTGTTGCCGCGCGACGAGGCAGTGGCCTATTTCAAGTCCATCGGCGAAGCCTACAAGGCCGAGATCATCGCTTCCATTCCGCAGAACGAGGATGTCTCGCTCTACACCGAGGGTAGCTTCACCGACCTGTGCCGTGGTCCGCACGTGCCTTCCACCGGCAAGCTCAAGGTATTCAAGCTGATGAAGCTGGCCGGTGCCTACTGGCGCGGGGACTCCAACAACGAGATGCTGCAGCGGGTCTATGGCACCGCCTGGGCCAAGAAGGAAGACCAGGAGGCCTACCTGCACATGCTGGAAGAGGCGGAAAAGCGCGATCACCGCAAGCTGGGCCGTGCGCTGGACCTGTTCCACTTCCAGGATGAGGCGCCGGGCCTGATCTTCTGGCATCCCAAGGGCTGGACCATCTGGCAGCAGGTCGAGCAATACATGCGTCGCGTCTACCAGGACAACGGCTATCAGGAAGTGAAGGCGCCGCAGATCCTGGATCGCTCGCTGTGGGAAAAGACTGGTCACTGGGAAAACTATCGTGAAAACATGTTCACGACCGAGTCGGAAAACCGAGCCTACGCGCTCAAGCCGATGAACTGCCCGGGCCACATCCAGATCTTCAACTCCGGTCTGCACAGCTATCGCGACCTGCCGCTGCGCTACGGCGAATTCGGCCAGTGCCATCGCAACGAGCCCTCGGGCGCGCTGCACGGGATGATGCGCGTGCGCGGCTTCACCCAGGACGATGGTCACATCTTCTGTACCGAAGACCAGATCCAGGAGGAAGTGGCTGCCTTCAACCGCGTGGTGCGCGAAGTCTACGATTGCTTCGGTTTCAAGGAAGTGGCGGTGAAGCTTGCCCTGCGCCCGGAAAAGCGCATTGGTGCCGAGGAAGTCTGGGACAAGGCCGAGAACGCCCTGCGCGAAGCCATCCGTGCCTCCGGTTCGGAGTGGGAAGAGCTGCCGGGTGAGGGCGCTTTCTATGGTCCCAAGATCGAATACCACCTGAAGGACTCCATCGGTCGCTCCTGGCAATGCGGCACCATGCAGGTGGACTTCTCCATGCCGGCCCGCCTGGGCGCCGAGTATGTCACTGAAGACAACAACCGCAAGGTGCCAGTGATGTTGCACCGGGCCATCGTCGGTTCGCTGGAGCGTTTCATCGCCATCCTGATCGAAAACCACGCCGGCGCAATGCCTTTGTGGCTGGCGCCAACACAAGTTGTCATCCTGAATATTTCCGACGCGCAAGCGGATTATGTGCAAAACGTTGCACAAACGCTGAAAAAACAAGGGTTTAGGGTCGAGACCGATTTGCGCAACGAAAAGATTACCTATAAAATACGGCAGCATTCTATTCAGAAGCCGCCCTATATCCTGGTTGTCGGCGATAAGGAACGGGATGCAAACACTGTGGCCGTGCGTGCGCGGGGCAATGTCGATCTGGGCGTCATGTCCATCGACACCTTGGTGGAGCGCCTCAAGGATGAGGTTGCCGCCAAAGCCTGAGTCGGGGAAGCCTAGGGCTTCCTCCCAGCGCAAGAGCACGGCTTAATTTATTGGATTTTAAAAGGAAACTGCAATAGCTACTGACAAGTCGCATCGCCTCAACCGCGAGATCACTGCGCCGGAAGTACGCCTTTCGGGTGTTGAAAACGAGCCTCTGGGCATCGTCAGCCTGGCTGAAGCCTTACGTCTTTCCGAAGAGGCCGAAGTCGATCTGGTCGAGATTGCGCCGACCGCGCAACCTCCCGTCTGCCGCCTGATGGACTACGGCAAGTTCAAGTACCAGGAGCAGAAGAAGGCGCATGAGGCCAAGCTCAAGCAGAAGGTCATCCAGGTCAAGGAAGTCAAGTTCCGCCCGGGTACCGATGATGGCGATTACAACATCAAGCTGCGCAACCTCACCAAGTTCCTGGAAGACGGTGACAAGACCAAGATCACCCTGCGTTTCCGCGGTCGTGAAATGGCTCACCAGGAAATCGGCATGCGTGTGCTGGAGCGTCTGAAGGCAGACCTGGAACCTTACGGCCAGGTCGAGCAGTTTCCCAAGATGGAAGGCCGCCAGATGATCATGGTGCTGGCGCCGAAGAAAAAGAAGTAAATCTTTTTCTGTTGTTCAGTTTCAAGCAGTTAGCCGTATCAGGACGACATCTCTCCGGTGTCGTCCATGCCGCGAAAGCCGCGGCAGCGTAGGGCCGACAAAGGATTTGCAGGGCGCAGGCGACTGCGCCGGGCAAAAGCAGCGGGATTACCCGCTGTCAAATAAGTGAGAGCAGGCATCAAAGAGCAGCGAGTATTTGCTGCCACCTGCAATCATCAAAAAATGGAGCTGTCCGGAAGGACAGAGTTGCTATGCCTAAGATGAAATCGAAGAGCAGCGCGAAGAAACGTTTTCGCGTGCGCCCGGGCGGTACCGTCAAGCGCGGTCAAGCCTTCAAGCGTCACATCCTGACCAAGAAGACCACCAAGAACAAGCGTCAACTGCGCGGTACCGAGGGCGTCCATGAGACGAACCTGAATTCCGTTCGCGCAATGCTGCCGTTCGCTTAACCTCACCATACACTAAGGAGCTACTATGCCTAGAGTCAAACGTGGGGTAACAGCACGTGCCCGCCACAAGAAAGTCCTCGCACTCGCCAAGGGTTACCGCGGCCGTCGCAAAAACGTCTACCGTATCGCCAAGCAAGCAGTCATGCGCGCTGGTCAGTACGCGTACCGTGACCGTCGTAACAAGAAGCGCGTGTTCCGCGCACTGTGGATCGCCCGTATCAACGCCGCTGCGCGTTCGCACGGCGTGACCTACAGCGTGTTCATGAACGGCCTGAAGAAGGCTGCGATCGAACTGGATCGTAAGGTCCTGGCCGATATGGCTGTCACCGACAAGGCTGCATTTGCTGCCATCGTCAACCAGGTGAAGGCCAACATCGCTGCCGCCTAAATCGACAGCGCATGTGCGGTAGCCGGCCGCAACATCCACGACGCAAGTCAGACGAGCAGCCGGCGCTGCAAAATCCTGCGGGGCAGAGGTGTCACACCGATGCCCCGTATGTTTTTGATCCACGGTTTCGTGGATTTTTTTCCTTTTCGACTTCGTCGTCGGATTTTCGATTGGAGCGAGACTTACCGCATGAATCCCCTAGACCAACTCCTGGGCCAACTGGTCACGCAGGCGCAGGCTGATTTCGCCGCCGCGCCGGACGCCGCCGCACTGGAAAACGCCAAGGCCAAGTACCTCGGCAAGACCGGCCAGATCACCGAGCAGATGAAGGGGCTGGGCAAGCTGGCGCCGGAAGAGCGCAAGGTACAAGGGGCGATCATCAACGTCGCCAAGGAACAGATCGAAAACGCACTGACCGCACGCCGCGATGCTCTGGCCAATGCCCAGATGCAGGCGCGCCTGAATGCGGAAGCCATCGACGTCACCCTGCCTGGTCGTGGTCGCGGCGTGGGTGGTATCCATCCGGTGATGCGCTCCTGGCAGCGCGTCGAGGAAATCTTCCGTTCCATCGGCTTCGATGTCGCCGACGGTCCCGAGATCGAGACCGACTGGACCAATTTCACCGCATTGAACAGCCCCGAAAATCACCCGGCGCGCTCGATGCAGGACACCTTCTACATCGAAGGTCACGATACCCAGGGCAAGCCCCTGCTGCTGCGTACCCACACCAGCCCGATGCAGGTGCGCTACGCCCGCATGAACAAGCCGCCCATCAAGGTCATTGCCCCGGGCCGCACCTACCGCGTGGACAGCGATGCCACGCACTCGCCGATGTTCCACCAGGTCGAAGGCCTGTGGATCGCCGAGGACATCAGCTTCGCCGACTTGAAGGGCGTCTACCTCAACTTCGTCAAGGCCTTCTTCGAGACCGACGACCTGCAGGTGCGCTTCCGTCCTTCCTATTTCCCTTTTACCGAACCCTCGGCCGAGATCGACATCGCCTTCGGCAGCGGCCCCCTCAAGGGGCGCTGGCTGGAAGTCTCCGGTGCCGGCCAGGTGCATCCCACCGTGGTGCGCAACATGGGGCTGGACCCCGAGCAGTACATCGGTTTCGCGTTCGGCTCCGGCCTTGAGCGCCTGACCATGCTGCGCTATGGCATCAATGACCTGCGCCTGTTCTACGAAGGCGACCTGCGCTTCCTGAAGCAATTCAATTAATCCGATCAAGAAGGGCGCCGCGCCATGTCGCGACGCGCCTCTGGCTGATAGCTGAAAGTCTGAATCATGCAATTCTCTGAAAACTGGCTGCGTACCATGGTCAATCCGACCATGACCTCGGATGAACTGTCGCATCTGCTGACCATGTCCGGCCTGGAAGTCGAGGAAGTCGAACCGGTCGCGCCCCCCTTCACCAATGTGGTGGTGGGTGAAGTGCTGGAAGTGACCAAGCACCCGGATGCGGATCGCCTGAACGTATGCCGCGTCAACGTGCACACCGGCACCATCCTCAACATCGTCTGCGGCGCGCCCAACGTGCGTGCCGGCCTGAAGGTTCCTTGCGCGATGGTAGGCGCGGTGCTGCCCCCGGGCGCCGATGGCAAGCCCTTCGAAATCAAGGTCGGCAAGCTGCGCGGTGTGGAATCGCAGGGCATGCTGTGTTCCGCGCGCGAACTGAAACTGTCGGAAGATCACGGCGGCCTGCTGGAACTGCCGGACGATGCACCGGTGGGTCAGAATTTCCGCGACTACCTGCAATTGAACGATCTGAAGTTCACCATCAAGCTCACCCCCAACAAGGCGGACTGCCTGTCGGTGCTGGGCGTGGCGCGTGAAGTGTCGGCCCTGACCGGAACCCCCCTGAAGGCGCCGGTATATCAGGCGGCGACGGTCAATCTCGACGAGAAACTGCCCGTGCGCATTTCCGCGCCTGAGTTGTGCGGCCGTTTCGCCGGCCGCGTCATCCGTGGCCTCAATGCCAAGGCAGTCACGCCGCAATGGATGAAGCAGCGCCTGGAGCGCAGCGGTCAGCGCTCAATTTCTGCACTGGTGGATATCTCCAACTACGTGATGCTGGAGCTGGGTCGTCCCTCGCACGTGTTCGACCTGGACAAGATCCATGGCGGCCTGGATGTGCGCTGGGGGCGCAAGGGCGAATCGCTCAAGCTCCTCAACGGCAATACCGTGGAAGTCGATGAGTGGGTGGGCGTGATCTCCGACGACAAGGAAATCGAATCCCTGGCCGGTATCATGGGCGGCGACGCCACTGCAGTCTCGCTGGAGACCAGCAACATCTACCTGGAAGCCGCCTTCTGGTTCCCGCAGGCGATCCAGGGCCGAGCACGTCGCTACAACTTCTCCACCGATGCGGCGCATCGCTTCGAACGTGGTGTCGACTTCGCCACCGTGGTCGATCACATCGAACGCATTACTGCGTTGCTGCTGGAAATCTGCGGCACCAGCGACACCCGCGTCGGCCCCATCGACGACCAGATCGTCAACCTGCCCAAGCGTGAGCCGGTCACGCTGCGCACTGCGCGTGCAGCCAAGGTGATCGGCGTGGAGATCACCGATGAGATGGTCTCGGACATCTTCAAGCGCCTGGGCCTGTCCTTCGACTATCAGCCTGGCCTGTTCTCGGTCACGCCGCCGTCCTATCGCTTCGACATCGAGATCGAGGAAGACCTGATCGAGGAAGTCGCGCGCGTCTACGGCTTCGAGAACATCCCGGCGCTGCCGCCGGTGGCCGCCAATGCCATGCGCATCGCGCCCGAGAACACCCGCTCGCTGTTCGCCATCCGGCGTCTGCTGGCGGACCAGGACTACCAGGAAGTGGTCAATTTCAGCTTCGTCGATAGCGCCTGGGAAGCAGACTTCGGCGGCAACGCCGATCCGATCAAGCTGCTCAATCCCATCGCCAGCCAGATGAGCGTCATGCGCTCTTCGCTGATCGCCGGGCTGGTGGCCAACGCACGCTACAACGTCAACCGCAAGGCGTCGCGCATCCGCGTCTTCGAAGCCGGTGCGATCTTCCGCAAGAATGCCGATATCGCCGATGGCCCGCTGTCAGTGGCCGGTTTCGAGCAGCCCAAGCGCGTGGCCGCGCTGGCCTACGGCCCGGTGGCCGAGGAACAATGGGACCAGTCCAGCCGCAACGTCGATTACTTCGACGTCAAGGCCGATCTGGAAGCCTTGTTCGCACCGCGCACCCTGCGTTTCGTGAAGGCAGAACATCCGGCGTTGCACCCGGGTCGTACCGCCCATGTGCTGCTGGGCGAGCAGGTCATCGGCGTGATCGGCGAACTGCATCCGAAGTGGCAGCAGAAGTACGAGCTGCCGTTGGCGCCGGTGGTCTTCGAAGTCGATGCCGATGCGCTGCAGCAGCGTGACCTGCCGGTCTACACCGAGATTTCCAAATTCCCGGCCGTCAGCCGTGACATCGCACTGGTGGTCAAGCAGTCGATTGGCGCCCAGCAATTGCTCGATGTTTTCGCTGCCGAGAAAGAGGCCAACCCCGCATGCGCCATCTTGCAAGCCCTTGTTTTATTTGATGAATATCAAGGCAAGGGTCTGGAAAGCGACGAAAAAAGTCTTGCGTTCCGCTGCACCTTGCAAGATACTCAAAACACCCTTCAGGATGACAAGGTCGACCTTGCCGTGAGTGCGCTGGTGGCCGCTGCGGGCAGCAGGCTTGGCGCCAGGTTGCGTGCCTGACGTGATGTCCGAGAGCGAAAATAATTACAGACCGGAATCGGTTGAGGCCCAGTCATTCATCGCCATGAACAACGTGAATTCGAACGAATTTCAATCCGTGCTGGACGCCGACCTGCATCGTGCCGTGATGGAATCGCAGGCACGCTCGCAGGCCGATAAGAACCTGCCGACGCTGACCAAGGCCGAGCTGGCCGAACTTTTGTTCGAGCAGGTTGGTCTGAACAAGCGCGAAGCCAAGGACATGGTGGAAACCTTCTTCGACGAGATCCGCAACGCGCTTGAGCGTGGTGAGGCCGTCAAGCTTTCCGGCTTCGGTAATTTCCAGCTGCGCGACAAGCCGCAACGGCCTGGCCGCAATCCCAAGACAGGCGAGGAAATCCCGATCACGGCGCGCCGCGTCGTGACCTTCCATGCCAGCCAGAAATTGAAGGAAATGGTGGAACTCTCCAGCGGTAGCACCGTTGAAATGTCCGTCTAATCTATGAACGATCGTGTCAACAAGCCGGCAGCCATCGTGCTGCCGCCCATCCCGGCCAAGCGTTATTTCACGATAGGTGAGGTCAGCGAGCTGTGTGGCGTCAAGCCGCACGTGTTGCGCTATTGGGAGCAAGAATTTACCCAGTTGAAGCCGGTGAAGCGACGTGGCAACCGTCGTTATTACCAGCATCATGAAGTGCTGCTGATCCGTCGTATCCGTGAACTGCTCTACGAGCAGGGCTTCACCATCAGTGGCGCCCGCAACAAGCTCGATGGTACCCATGAGGTCGAACAACCGGAAGAGCCGCAACCGCCCGCCATCAGTCTGGACGAGGCCGCCATCGACAGCCTGCGTGCCGAGCTGCAGGCGGTTCTGGAGACGCTCAAGCCGGGTGCGGCAGCCTGATGGGCTGATGGGCGACGCTATTCGTATCGGGGCGTCCTGCCCCCGGCAATAGCCTTATCCCCGTTCCGACTGACATTGCAATTCGACGCGCCGCACGCTGGTCCTTATGGACCCCCGTGCGGCGCGTTTCCTTTCAGGCCCGCCATCGCGAGGATGCCGATGGCAAGGGAGATCAATCATGACCCATTACCAATGGCGTGCGATGAAGGTGGACGACTTGTCGCATGTGATGGAGATCGCAGCGCTGGTTCACGCCGGTTACTATGAGGCCCGCGAAGTCTTTGCCGAACGACTGGCCTTGTTTCCGCAAGGCTGCCGCATCGCCGCCCACATGACGCCAGCCGGTACCGAGGAAGTCATCGGTTATGCCTTCATGCATCCGACCCGCCATGGTCAACCTCCCGCCTTGAACCGCTTGCTGCTGGAGCTCGAAGAGCGGGCGGACTGCCTGCATCTGCATGACGTCGCCTTGTTGCCGCAAGCCCGGGGTTCGGGGCTGGGGCGCGCATTGGTGGAGGAAATCTGCCAGCTTGGTCGCGCCATTGGTCTGCAGCGCGCCACATTGGTGGCCGTCCATGATTCCGGAGTCTACTGGCGCAATGCCGGATTCGAGAGCGATGATCAGGCCCATCTGCAAAGCTCCGATGCAATCTCCAGCTATGGAGTTGGCGCTCGCTACATGTCCAGAACCTTGCGTTGACCACTCCGCTTCCATACGGTGGGAAACTTGATTATTGTCAATGTGGCAAAATTTTCACAAGGACGCGATACTTCATCTTCCTACTTGATCAAGTGACAACTAAACCCTTAGAATTGATAAAAAATTTACAACTATTTGTGTGAATTTACGCGGTGTTGGCCGCGATCAATTATTGCCTGTGCCAGTTGGGAGATCTGACCGGGCGTCACTTCATTGAATCGGGGGTTTCATGCTTGTCCGTTCCAAGTCGGTCCTGGCCACGTTTGCCATCGCGCCGTTGCTGTCGCTCGGTCTGTCCGAAGCCGCCCAGGCGGCCACGACGTCGCTGACTGGCGCCGAAGCGCTTCAGCAATTCAACCTGGTCGTGCTCGGTAGTGCCACGTCCAATTCCCACGTCGATGGTCGTGCCTGGATCGGCGGCTCGCTCACCGGTGGCGATTACGTGCAGCATGTCGGCGACACTCCGGCCTCCAACTATGCGGGCCTGACGGTCATGGGTACCGCGACCAACGTACACGTCAACGGCCTGGGCTCGACTATCGGCGGCTCGCTGGTCAATTCCACGGTCAACACCGGCTCCAGCTACATCGGCGGCTCCGTCTCCAATAGCAATCTGAACGGCCCGGCCTATGTGGTCGGCGGCAGCACCGGCAGCAATTTCAATGGCGGCCATCTGTCCGCGCCGTCCTCGCTGATGCAGACCAACTTCGATGCAGCGGGCTCCACCAATTTCGGTAGCACCCTCGGCGCGCTGTCCAACACCCTCAAGAGTGCAGTCGCCAACAGCACGGTTTCGCTCAGCGGCAACAAGGCGACCTTCAATGCCGTTGCCAATGCCAAGGGTGTGGCCGTCTTCAACCTGGATAACACGACCAGCGCCTCGGTGTTCTCGGCTGGCGAATTCTCTTTCGCCGCCAATGGCGCCAGCACCATCATCATCAATTCGAGCGTGAGTTCGGCAGTGATCGGTGCCAACTTCCTGGGCGGGCAAGCACAGTCGCTGGGCAAGTCCATCGTCTGGAATTTCTATAACGCCAGCAGCCTCACCATCAACAACCAGTTTGGCGGCTCCATCCTGGCCACGCATGCCAGCCTGACCAATAACCAGAACATCGAGGGTGGTGTCTTCGTCAACAGCCTGACCCAGAATGGCGAACTGCACCTGCAGTCCTTCACTGGCAACCTGGCAGCCGTGGCTCCGGTCCCGGAGCCTGAGCAATATCTGATGATGCTGTCCGGCCTGGTCATCGTCATTGGCGTGGCAGCGCTGCGTCGCAGGAATGTCCCGATGCCGGCGGCACTGGCTGCCTGAGGCCGCAGTCACCTAGCAGATAGACGTGATGCGCAAGACATGCCGTTCAGCGGATTGCTGAACGGCATTTTTCATGGTGAAGGGCAGGGCGCCGGCAGTGCCGGCTTACAACGGTTCGTGACGGAAATAGACCTCCGGCCGCCCCGACAGATTCTTGGCCAGTTCCTGCAGGAAGCTCTGTGTGGGCGCCGGTTTGTCGAAGCCGGTCATCAGCAGCGCAGCCGCCAGGCCCAGTGGCAGCAAGAGATGGCGCCAGGGAGGGGGGGCGCGATGCAGCGACAGGCTGAACGCCCAGGCCGCGCCGGCGCCAAGCAGCAGGCCCAGCAGCACCTCGGATTCGGAGTGCACCTTGATCATCAGGCGTGAGACGCCGATCGCAGTCACCGCCAGTGCCGTCAATGCGAGCACCAGCGAGCGGCGAGGGCGGCTGCAACCTTGTGTCAGCACCAGCGCAATGGACAGATAGAGTGCACTGGAGGAGGCGGTATGGCCGCTGAAGCCAGTGAAATTGAGCATGGGAGGGGCGATGTCCCACCCCATGAACAACAGCTTGCTGACGACGACGATGAACATTGCCGTGCCGAAACAGACCAGCCACGCCAGCATCGGACGCCACATCCTGTTCAGGCCCAGCCAGAGTGCAAGGATGCAGGCAGCCGGGATGGTAATGGCGCTGTCGCCGAAGAAGGTAATGGTATGCCAGGAGAGATTCATGGAAGACAAGGAGGTTTGCAAGGCAGTGCGGAGAGGATCTTATCCGCTAGAAGGGGGCTGCGAAAGCGCTGGGACGCTTGATAGGAGATAAACGTTCAGTTTTTGTTGCGTCGCGATATAAATAGTTTATGTTTTTTCTTGCGATAGTTATTAAAACTGAAATATCCCGTTTGTCCTACAAAGGCATCCGTCATTGTCTGATTGTCCCGATTCTAGGGGTGCGTATCCTTACCGCATTGTTTTCTGGAGGGCAATCTTCAGCACAAATTTTTGCCTAAATATCAAAAATGATGCATGATTGACTCTAAATTTTTTCGTGTTGCGATGCAGCAATTCGGATGCCAAATATTGCCATTGTTTTAAAAGTAAAACTAAAAAAAGAAAGGGCGCTGATTCGTGATGCCACGGCAGTTTCGCAATAGCAGCAAGCGCAAGACCCGGGTGCAAGTATGTGCGCTGCTGGTGTCCGTGACCTGCCCTTTGGCCTACGCGGCAGACCCCGGTCAGGTGGTTGTTCCGTATGTGCAGTACACCTATTTGCATGACGATAACCTGTTGCGGTTGAGTAGTCCGGAAGCGGCCCAAGCAGCGCTCGGCTCGTCCAAATTGTCGGACAACGTGCAGAGCCGGCTGGCCGGGATTCGTATCGACAAGAATCTCAGTCGCCAACACATCTATCTGGATGCGAGTGCGACCAAGAACACGTTTGATTATTTCAGGCAGTTCGACAACGACGCGCGTGATCTGAAAGCAGACTGGGGTTGGGCCCTCGGAGAGCGTTTCTCGGGCAACGTCGGTTACGTGTATTCGCGTTCGTTGACACCTTTCCAGAACTACCGGGTGCTGGATCTGAACATCCGCACGATGAGTACGAAATACGCGAACTTGGCATGGCAATTGCATCCCGATTGGACGTTGCGGGTCCAGGCATCGCGGTTTGGCTTGGCGTATGACCTGAGTACCCAGAAGGCAAACAGTTTTACCCAGAACCTGGCTGAAGTCGGACTGGACTACAACCCTGCCAGCGGCAGCATAGCAGGGGTGCAGGTACGTAAGACCACGGGCAATTATCCGTATGACTCCGTGGTCAGTACCGGGACGATCAATAACTCGTTCAGCCAGGAAGACTACAAGGCCAAAATTGTCTGGCTTTACAGCGGCAAGACCAAACTTCAGTTTCTGGGTGGTATCACCCAGCGTGAGCGAAATTCAGCCGCTGATGCCGGTTATCGTGGATTCAACGCTCGCCTGATTGCAGACTGGGCGGCCACTGGCAAGACCAGTTTCAAGGCCAATCTCTGGCGTGAGATCGGTGGCGTGAACGATGTGGATGCGAATTTCGCGCTGACCAATGGCGTCAGCGTGGCGACGACCTATTTGCCCACGGCCAAATTGCGCGTGGATGGTTTGATCGATTATGAAAAGCGTAATTATAACGGTGCCTCAATCGTGACTGGTGTGACACCCACGAATCGGCGGGACAACTATGAGAAGGCGAGCCTGAGTCTGACTTATTCGCCGACCACGTCCTTGTCGTTGATGTTGTCCATCTATCGAGAAAACCTGCAGTCGAACATCAATACCTTCAGCTACCTCTCCAACGGCATTTCCCTGACTTCGCGCTATGAATTCTGAGGCCCCCAAAATGAGTGACCTGCATGATGGCCTGCCGTTGGTCAACGTCAAGCCTAATACCATCACCATGGTATTCAAGCGCTTTGTCGAGCCTGCGCTGATCGTGGCCTACCTGTGGGTTCTGGTCCGCCTGCATGGTCACACCTTTACTGGCGACTACTGGGTGCTGGCCATCATGGCCTTTTTCCTCTCGTCTTATTTCTTCACCGAATTACATCAGCGTCGCTTGCGCCGCAATCCTAAAGGCCCCTCCGCGCTGGCGCCGGTGCTGGACTGGATGGCAGTGGCTGCGGTGCTGGTCCTAGTGGCCTATATCTGCGAGTTCTACCAAAGCTTCTCGATGCGTGCGATCTTCTTCTGGGTGGTCAGCACGCCCATCGGTCTGATCATTTCGCAGCATGTGCAATCACGCGTCCTGCGCGACCTGCATACCAAGGGCGAGGTACGCAAGGCCATCATCATTGGTGTCAATCCGGCTGCGCTGAAGCTGGCAGACCGCATGGAGAAGTATCCCTCCCTGATGATCAAGCTCATGGGCTTCTTCGATGACCGCGAGTTGAATCGCCAGCCGGCCGGTACCTATACCCCTCTGCATGGCAAGATGTCTGATGTTGCTGCCTATGTCCGCCAGCACAACATCAACATGGTCTACATCAGCATGCCGATCTCCGCCCAGCCGCGCGTGCTGCAGATGATCGACGAATTGCAGGACACAACCGCATCGATCTATTTCATCCCGGACATCTACATCTTCAACCTGATCCAGGCCCGCTTCGACTATGTGGGCGGGATGGCGGTGATGGCGATCTGCGAAACACCCTTTACCGGAACCAACAATCTGGTCAAGCGCGTGAGCGACGTGATTCTGGCCTCCGCCATTCTGCTGATGTTGTTGCCAGTGATGATGGTCATTGCCATCTGCGTCAAGCTCACCTCGCCGGGGCCGGTCATCTTCAAGCAGCGCCGTTACGGCCTGGATGGCGAAGAAATCGTGGTCTACAAATTCCGCTCCATGACGGTGATGGAAGACGGCGGCAAGGTCACGCAAGCCACCAAAGGGGATATGCGACTGACCAAGATCGGCGGCTTCCTGCGCTCCAGCTCCCTTGATGAATTGCCCCAGTTCTTCAACGTCCTGCAGGGTCGTATGAGCATCGTCGGACCGCGTCCACATGCGGTGGCCCACAACGAGCTGTATCGCAAGCAGATCAAGGGCTACATGCTGCGCCACAAGGTCAAGCCGGGCATCACGGGCTGGGCCCAGGTCAATGGCCTGCGCGGCGAGACCGAAACACTGGACAAGATGAAAGCCCGTATCGAGTTCGATCTGGAGTATCTGCGTCGCTGGTCGCTGGTATTCGATCTGTGGATCATCTTCCAGACCGTACGCATGGTAGTGAAGCGCGACAACGCCTATTGATGGGCGATGCTTCTTAACCGGCGAGTGCGCTCGGTATGAGGTGTACCGGCGCCTGGGCAACAAGTGGTAGCGAATAAACAGAATGAAAAAATCGAGAGCTTGGTGAAATGAAAATCGGGAACGAAGCGGTGATAAAACATAACAAAATGGCGACCAGGATGCTCGTCTCGACCATGCTCTTGATGGGCCTTGCTGCCTGCGGCGAGAAAAAGCCGGCTGCGGCGTCCTCCAGTCAGGTAGTAGCCATCGTCGATGGTCAGGAAATCACGATCCACCAGGTCAACAATGAATTGGCCAAGACCGGTGGTCAGCAGGTCACCAAACAGTTGCTTGATGGCCTGGTCGCGCGCCAGCTATTGATCAATGCCGCCAAGAAGGACAAGCTCGATACCGATCCGGCCGTGCTGGCCGACATGGAGCGCGCGCGCAATCTGGTGCTCGCCCAAAGTTATGCAGCCACCAAGGTGAAGGCGCCTGCCCGGCCCCTGGATCAGGACATCGACGACCTGTATCGCAAGAACCCGGACTGGTTTGCGCAGCGCCGCCAATTTGAGTTCGCACAGTTGATCGTCGCTGGCTCCAGTGTCACACCCGAGCTGCGTGAGTTGATGGATCAGCGTGGCAAGAGGCTTGAGGACGTCGTGGCCTGGCTGGACGCGCATCGCGTCCAGTACGTCCGCCAAAACGTCATCAAGACCTCGGCAGACCTCCCGCCGCAGATGAATGCCACCCTGAAGAACATGGAGCGAGGAACACTGTTCATCGTGATCGAAGGTCAGACCTCGATCCTGACCTCGTTGCAGGACGTCAAGAATGCGCCCGTATCGTTGGCCGTGGCGACACCTCAGATTGTGCAATATCTGGTGACGCAGAAGCAGAATCAGGCCTCTGAACAATTGCTGGATCGTCTCAAGAGCGAGGCCAAGATCGAGTATTCCGAGCAGGCGAAATCGTTCAAGGATTTGAGTGTCGCGAGCCCTGCTGAAAAGGACGATGCCGGGAAGACAGCCGAGAGTGTCAAGAACGATGCAATATCGCGCGGCGTGGCCAGTTTCAAGTAAGGAAGTATTGATCAACATCCGGGCGTCCGACGCCTGAATCAAGAACCTGATGTACTGCGGAGTAATGACAATGATGAGAAAAATGGTATTTCTGCTGGTCGGCCTGTTGCTCGCCAGCACCAGTCTGTTTGCCAAGGCCGATGACATCCTGCTGGGTGCGGGTGACGTCATTCGCGTCAAGGTGTATGGCAGCGACGACCTGAGTCTGGAAACCCGGATCAGTGAAGCCGGTGTGATCAGCTATCCGCTGGTGGGCGAAGTCAAGGTTGGTGGCCTGTCCACGGCGCAGGCGGAGACCAAGATCGCCAGTCTGCTCAAGAACGGTGGTTACCTGAACAATCCGCAGGTCAACATTCTGGTTACCGTGCCGCAAAGCCAGATGATCTCGGTGCTGGGCCAGGTGACCAAGCCGGGTCGTTACCCGCTGGATGGTCGACGCAACGTGGCTGACGTGATTGCCTTGGCTGGCGGCGTCACCCCCGACGGTGGCGATGCCGTGACCATCGTGCGCCCGGATGGTAAGGGCGGTGTTACCAAACAGCTCGTCGATATCTACACCATTACCCACAGTGGTGATACCACTTCTCTGCCGGGTGTCGGCGCCAATGACGTGGTCTATGTCGAACGTTCACTGCGCTTCTACATTTACGGTGAAGTGCAACGTCCCGGCATGTACAAGCTGGAACGCAACACCACCGTGTTGCAGGCGTTATCCGTGGGTGGCGGCCTGACCCAACGGGGTACCGAGCGTGGTCTGCTGGTCAAGCGTCGTGATCCCGAGGGCAACCTGCAGGAGGTCCCCGTCAAGAAGGACGACCTGCTCCAGGCCGACGACATCGTTTATGTGAAGGAAAGCTGGTTCTAACCAGTCTGTCCGACATCGTAGAAGTGCGTTTTTTTAGTGAATGAAATACGCCAACCAGGAGGCGTGATCCTATGAACCTATCCCAATTTCTTCTGATCCTTCAGGCGCGTCGCAAAGTGATCCTGCTCATTCTGGCGGTCACGGTGGTAGTGACGCTGGCGGTTAGCCTTGTACTGCCCAAACAATACAAGGCGACATCGTCCGTGGTGCTCAACTACAAGGCTTCGGACCCGGTCACCGGTCTGGTGGTCTCGCCTCAGGCGCTACCCGGTTTCATGCCGACGCAGGTGGCCATCATCAACAGCCCCTCGGTGGCGCTGGCGGTGGTCGACAGCCTCAAGCTGACGCAGCAGCAGGCCGTCAAGGATGCCTATGAGGCCGATGATCACGGCGAACTGGACATCCGTAACTGGCTGGCTGCGCTGCTGCTGAAAAAGCTTGATGCCGTTGCCTCCAAGGAGAGCAGCGTGATCGATATCACCTACAGGGCAGAAGATCCGCAGTTTGCCGCGCTCGTTTCCAATGCCTTCGCCGCTGCCTACCAGAATGTGAGCATGCAGCTGAAGCTGGACCCGACCCGCAAGGCCTCGGTCTATTTCAACGATCAGGTCAAGGTTCTGCGCGACGCGTATGAGCAGGCTCAAACCAAGCTGTCCAAGTACCAGGAAGAGCACGGCATCACCAACCTGGACAACCGTACCGACGTCGAAAATAATCGCCTCAACGATTTGTCGACCCAGCTGGTCATGGCTCAGGGGGCTCTGGCGGAAGCCCAGTCCCGTCGCCGTCAGGCCAGCGGTGGTGGCGCCGGTGAATCGCCGGACGTCAACTCCAACGCCTTGATCCAGAACCTGCGCGCTAATCTTGCCAGCTCGGAAGCACGCTTCGAGCAAGCCGCCAAGCGACTGGGTACCAATCATCCGGACTACCAGTCGGCCAAGGCCGAGCGCGACGGTCTGCGTGCCCAGTTGGCTGCTGCCACTTCCTCGATCTCGGCTTCGGTGGGCAGCAATGCGACCATCCTGGCCAAGCGCGAGGCAGAAATCCGCGCCGAGTTCGAAGCCCAGAAGCGCAAGGTCCTGGAGATGAATCGCACCCGTGACGAACTGTCGGTGCTTACCCGCGAACTGGAAAGTGCCCAGCGCGCCTACGAGTTGACCACCCAGCGCTTCGCACAGACGAATCTGGAGGGGCAGTCCAACCAGTCGGACATTTCCCTGCTGTCGGCAGCAGTGCCGCCTGCCAATCCCTCCAGTCCCCGTATTTTTGTCAACCTGGTGCTGTCGATCTTCGTCGGTACCATCCTGGGCGTGATGGCAGCCCTGGGTCTGGAACTGACCAATCGTCGTGTGCGTTCGGAACATGATCTGGTTGAAGAACTGGGTCTGCCGGTGCTGGGTGCCATTACCCGCCCCGTCGCTGCGACACGTCGCGGCCGGTTCGGCTTTGGCCGCTCCAAACCAGTGTGAGTGCGGACTGCTCTCGTTCATCGATAAAAAATATGAATCCCCGGGAATAACATGACTACTGCAACGTTGACCTTCAATGAAGGCGCATCCCTGCCGAACCGCTCCATCGGTGCGATCCTGGTCGATAGCGGCAAGCTCTCCCCCGAGAACGCGGAACGTATCCTGCGCCTGCAGCGCGAGCGCGGTTTGCGCTTTGGGGACGCGGCAATCCAGTTGGGACTGCTGACCCAGTCCGATATCGATCAGGCGCTGTCGCGCCAGTTCGACTACCCCTATCTGCTCAAGGGCGAGAGCAAGGTCAGCGAGAAAGTCGTTGCCGCCTACAACCCGTTCAGCAAGCAGGTCGAAGCCCTGCGGGCGCTGCGCAGCCAGTTGATGGTGCGTTGGTTCGACGTCGACGGCAAGCACAAGTCCCTGTCGATCGTGAGCCCGGAGAGCGGGGAAGGGCGCAGTTTCATTGCCTCCAACCTGGCGGTGGTGTTCTCGCAGCTGGGCGAACGCACCTTGCTGATCGACGCCGACATGCGTCATCCTTGCCAGCACGAATTGTTCGGACTGGACAATCGCAATGGTCTGTCGGGCGTGATCGCCGGTCGTTGTTCCGCAGCCGATGCGCTTCAACGCGTGCCGGATCTGCTGGATCTGTCGGTGCTGCCGGCGGGTCCTACGCCACCCAATCCGCAGGAGCTGCTGGGACGTCCGAACTTCACGCAGATGCTCACCGACCTGGCGCAGGAGTTCGACATCATCCTGGTGGACACGCCCTCTGGCGCCCAATACGCCGACGGCAACATGATCTCGGCCCGCACCGGTGCCAGTCTGGTGGTGGTGCGCACCAATGTGACCCATATTTCTGCGGTGCGTACGTTGACGGATAACCTGACCAGTGCGCATGTGGCCGTGGTCGGCAGTGTCGTCAACGAATTCTGACGGCTGTTTATCCGCCGGAGAAAGTCCAGATGACTGCAGAGACCGTCCGCCCGATGCCCGAACCACGATTTTCCGGCCTGCCCTGGCTGGTGATCGCGGCAGGTCTGGCGGCGATGTACATTCCAAGTTTCATCGATCTGTTCCATGGAGTGTGGGGGACCGAGCGTAACGCACACGGTCCGATCGTTCTCGCTGTCGCCTGCTGCTACCTGGTGGTGCGGGTCCGCCAACTGTTGCAGGAAGGATTGATCGAACGCCGCCCTGCGCCAATCCCGGGCATGGCGTTTCTGTTGATCGGGATACTCAGTTTTGTACTCGGGCGGTCGCAGACGGTACTGTTTCTGGAAGCCGGCTCCCTGATTCCTATCCTCATGGGAATCGTGCTGCTGCAATTTGGCGTGCGTACCTGTCGTCGGCTGTGGTTCGCGTTTTTCTTCATGCTCTTCATGGTGCCGCTGCCCGCCTCGGTGGTCGATCTCCTGACGCAGCCGTTGAAGATTGGGGTGTCCTATGTGTCGGAGCAGGTGTTGCGCCTGCTCGGCTACCCCATCGCACGCAGTGGTGTGATTCTCTACATCGGCCCATACCAGTTGCTGGTCGCCGATGCCTGCGCCGGCCTCAATTCGCTGTTTACGCTCGAGGCACTGGGACTGTTGTACATGAATCTGGTGCGCCATCAGTCACTCCTGCGAAACGTGTTGCTGGCGGTTCTGATCGTGCCGATTTCTTTCACCGCCAATACCGTGCGCGTCATGGTGCTGGCACTGATCACCTACTATCTGGGCGATGCCGCAGGGCAGGGCTTCCTGCATGGCTTTGCCGGCATGCTGCTGTTCCTGGTGGCTCTGGGACTGATCATTGCATTAGATGGACTGCTACGCTGGATCGCTGCGCGTCATGCAAACTGGAAGGGTCGGGCCGCGCCGATGCCAGTGCAACGCGAGAGGGTGGACACCAGCCAAGCTGTCCGCGACAAGTTCGTCATGAACATTCGTCTGGCCGTACCGGTGGCCATCGTCATGGCAGTGTCGGTAGCAGTCGCAGGCCTGCTGGTACCCCATGAGATGCAGACCGTGAAGGCCGCCAAGCTGTCCGCCGTCGTGCCGACCCAATTCGGCGACTGGCGGGAAATGCCGTCGCCTTTCTTGCAGGTCGACGTCGGACTGGATGACGGGACCGGTCGCAATTCGGATCAACCTTACGACGATGTGCTCAGCCGCACCTACGTCAACAGCCACGGTCAGATGGTGATGCTGGCTCTGGCCTATGCCAACGAGCAGACCCAGGACGTCAAGATCCACCTGCCCGAGGTCTGCTACGTCGCCCAGGGATTCAAACTCAGGGATGAGCAGCGGGTTGAGATGCCGATGCGCGGACAGGATCATCCGATTGCCGCTTCGCGTTTCGTGGCCACTCAGAAGAATCGTGTCGAGGCGGTCAGCTATTGGGTGCGCATCGGTGATGGTTTCCCCAATGGGGGCCTGGCTGCGCGATGGAAGATTTTCAAGGATGGCATGGCAGGTCGGGTCTCGGACGGCATTCTTGTGCGGGCCTCCAGTTTGATGGCGGAAAAGGATGACGAGGCCGACGCCTTTGCCTTGCAGCAGAAGTTCCTGCAAGACCTGGATGCCGCTGTGCGCGTTGGCCAACCTGGCCTCTTGGTGCCGGTCTGAATTTGGCTGGCAGTCAGACCGATGGGGAGTTTCTCCTGATTCGCCGGCGGCTCCAGCCCCAATTGCAAATGGGCGGATGGTCCCGGTGAAACCGAGGCAGATGCGTACTGCCTGGGCAGACATGATGATTGATCGAATGGCCGGTATGGCAGCCATTCGCCAAGGAAGAAATGATGAGAAGAATCAACCTCCCACCCTCTGAGCTGAAGTTCCTGCTCGCCGCCTGCGTCATTGCAGCCATGGCGGGTCTGGTCCTGCCTGTGGTAGCCGGCCTTCTGGAAGGTAGCTATGCACGCCTCGCTGCATTGCCGGCACTGCTGATCTTCGGGGGGCTGTTCCTCTTCAACAAGCGCCTGCTCTTGTTGATCGTGCTTCTGCTGCGTGCTTCCGGGGACATCGTGCTCGAGTCCACGCGTGTCGGTTCCGGCGGTAGTCTGTCGCTGGGTCTGGGCGGGGCTATCAACGGCTTGATCATCCTGATGGCTTTCCTGTTCTTTATCGAGAAGCCCAAGCTGCTGCCGCGCAAGGCATGGCTCTACTGGATGATATTGATGGTCGTCGCCTTTGCGGGTATGGCCGTCTCGCCCGACAAGGGGGCGGCACTCAAGATCGTTCTGGGCCTGTGCTCCTATTTTGCCGTGTTCGTCTGCGCGTTCTACCTGGTGCGTACGCCTGAGGAATTCAGATCGATGGTCTTGTTGATCCTCGCGTCTTCACTGATTCCGGCAGTCTACGGCCTGGTCAGCACCGCGCTCAATGCACGCGGTGGACTGAGCGGATTTCGCCTGCAAGGTACCTTCGGTCACCCCAATATCTTCGCTTTCTATCTGACCCTGGTCATCGCGCTGGGCCTGTATGTGATCAAGAGTGCCGAATTCAAGCTCGACCAGTTCAAGCGCTTCGTACTGGCGGGCTATCTGGGCGTGCTCTTCCTGCTGTTGTTGTTGACGCAGACCCGTAGCGCCTGGGTGGCGTGTTTCCTGATCTTCTTCCTGTACGGCGTGAAGTTCGAGCGGCGCTACCTGGTGTACATGCTTGTGCTTGGCACCTTGGCGCTGATGGTCCCCAGTGTGCAGGAGCGTATCCTGCAACTGGATTCGGGCAATACCGTCACGACCTACGCGAAGCTGAATTCCTTCGCCTGGCGAACTTATCTCTGGCAGTCGGGATTGAACTGGATGACGCCTTCGCACTACATCTTTGGCTACGGGGTCGAAGCCTTCCCCTTCTATTCGGGTATGTTTTTCCCCCTGGCCGGCGGCGTAAAGTGGGGGGCGCACAGCGTGTTCGTGCAGTGGTTCTTCGATACGGGATTGGCGGGTATGGTGGCCTATCTCGCCATCTTCTATCAGGTCATGCGGGTGCTCATTCGCTATTACTCGGTGGACAAGCTCGGCGCCGTGATCCTGATCTGTACGCTGATTGAATACTTGGTCGTTTCGGCGTCGGACAACATGCTTTCCTACCTGGCCTTCAACTGGTATTTCTGGTTGGTGATGGGCATGGGCTGGTCGGTCTATGCCAACAGCGAGGCCGGCAAACAGGAAGCCATGAAGAAGAAACGCACCGCGCTGCAACCGGTTCCCGCCGTATCTTCCTGAAACCAGGTTCGGTCGCTCCATTCCGAACCATCGATATTCGTACTCCGGCCTCGCCGCCGGGGCATGCACTCGCCATCGAATCTGTCATGACAAAAAAAATCGCCTATTTCATCAACCAGTATCCCAAGGTCAGCCACAGCTTCATCCGCCGTGAAATCGCTGCGGTGGAACTGCAGGGCTTTGCCATCGACCGCATTGCGCTGCGTGGCTGGGACGCCGAAGTGGTGGATGAAGACGATCGCGCTGAACGTGACCGCACCCGCTATATCCTCGAGCGAGGCGTGTTTGCCTTGCTGGCGCCGATGCTGCGCCAGGTGCTGAGCAACCCCAAGGGCGCGCTGGCCGCACTGGGCCTGGCTTTCAAGATGGCGCGTCGCGGTGAGCGTGGGCTGATCTATCACCTGGTGTACTTGCTGGAAGCAGCCCAGGTGGTTGAATGGACTCGGGATTTTGGTGCCACTCACATCCACGCGCATTTCGGCACCAATTCCACTGAGATCGTGATGCTGGCGCATTGCCTGGGTGGCCCGACCTACAGTTTCACCGTGCACGGCCCTGAAGAATTCGACAAGCCACTGGCATTGGGCCTGGACGAGAAGATCCGGCGTTCAGCCTTTACAGTGGCCATCACCTCGTTCTGCCAGAGCCAGTTGTATCGCTGGGTGGAGCAGAGCGTGTGGTCCAAGGTGGCCATCGTCCATTGCGGACTGGATCGCGGTTTCTATTCGGATGCGCCGGCACAGGCTCAGGCTGCGGCGCGCCTGGTGTGTGTCGGACGCCTATGTGAACAGAAGGGGCAGTTGCTGCTGGTCGAGGCCGCAGCAGCGCTCCATCGCAAAGGCCTGTCCTTCGAGCTGGTGCTGGCCGGCGACGGTGAGATGCGCCCGCAG
This sequence comes from Herbaspirillum frisingense GSF30, assembly GCF_000300975.2. Lineage (GTDB taxonomy): Bacteria > Pseudomonadota > Gammaproteobacteria > Burkholderiales > Burkholderiaceae_D > Herbaspirillum > Herbaspirillum frisingense. The sequence continues at coordinate 29,311 of NZ_AEEC02000029.1, forward strand.
ATCGAGGAGCGTATCCGTCATCACGGACTGCAGGAAAAAATCCGTATTACGGGATGGATCAGCAGTCGCCAGGTGCGCGATGAATTGCTTGCCGCCCGTGCCATGGTTCTGCCCAGCTTTGCAGAGGGATTGCCGGTGGTCGTGATGGAAGCCATGGCGTTGCGCCGGCCCGTGTTGACGACTTTCATCGCAGGCATCCCCGAATTGGTGATCGATGGAGAGAACGGCTGGCTGTTCCCGGCAGGTGACGTGGAGCGCCTGGTGAATTCCATGCAGGCCTGCCTGCAAGCTTCGCCTGAACAACTGGAACGCATGGGGGAGGCGGCCCACGTCCGTGCAGTGGCCCGTCACTCCATTGATACGGAGGCGGCCAAACTTGCGGCTTTGTTCTCCGGCCATTCCGGGCAAGCAGTCGCTTCCCAGGGAGCAGTGGCATGAGCATGGTGCATACCAAGCATCAGGACATCGCTTCGCTGGACGGGTGGCGTGCTGTTGCCATCATCATTGTCGCAGCCAGTCATGCGGGCCTGGGCAAGATCGTGCCGGGCGGTCTGGGTGTGACCATATTCTTCTTCCTGAGTGGCTATCTGATCACGACCTTGCTCCTGCGGGAATATGCCGCCAGCGGTGCGATCAACATCAAGCATTTCTATCTGCGCCGCTTGCTCCGTTTGACGCCCCCCTTGCTGCTGGTACTGGTGGTGACGTACCTGTTGACCTACTTGGGGTGGTTCAAGGGGTATGCAACCTGGCAGGGTTTTTTTGCACAGCTTTTTTATTTTGCCAATTACTACGGCTTGTTCTTCGACGCCGCTCATACGGTTCCATTGGGGACGGGCGTGTTCTGGTCGCTGGCGGTGGAAGAGCATTTCTATTTCTTCTTCCCCGCCTTGCTGCTGCTGATGCTGCATCGGGCCCAGCGAAGACATATCCCGGTCTACCTGGCAGTGGCGTGCTTGTTGTTCCTTGCGTGGCGCTGCTATCTGGTCCTGGGTGTGGGCGTGTCGGTCGAGCGGACATATTACGCCAGCGATACCCGTATCGATTCCATGCTGTACGGCTGCATTCTGGCCACCGTGCAAATATCCGAGCGCTGGCAGCAGACATTGCAGAGGCCAGTGGTTCGTCATGTTGCCGTGTTGTCGGGGCTGATTTTGTTGTTGGCTTCGCTGGTTGTGCGTAATGATGCTTTTCGCGAGACCATTCGCTATTCCCTGCAGGGTATTGCACTGCTTCCTCTGTTCTATTATTCGGTCAACAATCCTGGAATCTGGCCGTTTCGCTGGCTCAATATCGGGTGGATACGCCGTATCGGCATCTATTCCTATTCGATCTATCTGGCCCACTACGTCATGCTCAACAACGTTGACTGGATCTCTCGTCACGCTGTAGTCAACGTCCTCGTTGCACTGATTATTTCCTGCCTGTTTGCCATCGCGGTAGATCGCTTTGTCGATGCTCCATTGCGCGTGCTCCGAGCGCGGCTTCGTTAGTCCGGCACTGGTCGAGAAAGCCCATCACATGGTCACACACAACGAAAATCCTGTTATTGAGAAAGACGCGGCGGATTTGTCTGCGCCTCCCATCACATCGGGTTCCGCCTTGCCCCAGCTGCACCCCAAATACCGCGCCGATATCGATGGCCTGCGTGCTATCGCCGTCGGTTCGGTAGTGATCTTCCATGCCTTTCCGGAGTGGTTCAAGGGGGGCTTCATTGGCGTGGATATCTTCTTCGTCATTTCCGGTTTCCTCATTTCGCTGATCATCTTCAATAATCTGGAGCATGATCGCTTCAGCATCGTCGATTTCTACATCCGCCGTGTCAAACGTATTTTCCCGGCATTGATGACGGTGATGGTCCTGTGCGCGGTGGTCGGTGGCATCATTCTTTTTGCCGATGAATACCGTCAGCTTGGCAAACACCTGCTGGGTGGCTCTACCTTCATTTCCAATATCCTTTTCTGGCGCGAGAGCGGTTATTTCGACAACTCCGCCGAAACCAAGCCCTTACTCCATCTCTGGAGTCTGGCCATCGAGGAGCAGTTCTATCTATTCTGGCCGCTCCTGCTGGCTTTCGTGTGGAAACGCAAATGGGGCTTCCTGCGCATCATCGGCGTGATCGCACTGGCATCCTTTGTGGTCAATCTGTATCTGATCGGACATGACCAGACAGCCGCCTTCTATTCGCCCTTCGCCCGCTTCTGGGAATTGATGGTGGGTGGGGCCTTGGCGTATATCAACCTGCACAGAGCTGATCTCAATGCCCGCTACAAGGATGTGCAGTCCTGGCTGGGCGTGATCTTCCTCGCGGTGGGGTTCGTGCTGCTCAACGCGTCGCGCAGTTTCCCCGGATGGTGGGCGCTACTGCCGTGCGTGGGGACCTTCCTGCTGCTCTCTGCCGGTCCGGGCGCCTGGTTCAATCGCAAGGTGTTGGCCAGCAAACCGATGGTCTGGATCGGACTCATCAGCTACCCGCTGTATCTCTGGCATTGGCCCTTGCTGGCCTTCGCCGCGATTATCGCAGGGGAGACCGCCCCACAGGAGTGGCGGCTGATCGCGATGGTCGCTGCAGTAGCACTGGCCTGGATTACCTTCCTCTTCATCGAACGACCGTTGCGCCATGCCCGCGGGACCAAAGTGGTACTGGTCTTGCTGGCTGTCAATGTGATCGTCGGCGCCGCAGGTGCGGCGATCTACGTCAATGGTGGTTTCCCGCAGCGGGCGATCAATGAAAAGCTCGACTATCTGGCACGTGCTGATGTATTCGAAGGTTCGCGCAACTCCGATGGTAGCTGCGCACGCCTGAATCAACTGAGCGAAGTCAGCGAAGAGGTGTGTCTATCCAACTCTGCACAGCCGGAGGTACTTTTCGTCGGTGACAGCCATGTGATGGCATTGCACTCGGCGGTCTTCGACCGGCAGTTGGCGCTTCCTTCCATCATGGTCGCAGGGCACGCCTGCCGCGTCTATCCCAATTTGCCCTACGAAGCTGCCAACGTGCGGCGCTGGTCCAATAACTGCACTGAAATTGCGAAGCAGGCCATCATGGTCGGCGCCAGACTGCCGTCCATTCAGACGGTGGTTATCAGTGGCGCCTATCCACGCGGCAATCTGGACTCGCCGTCCCAGTACAAGGTCAATGGGCATACTATCTCGCAGCGCGAGGCATTCATGGCAGGCTACGGAGCCTTGATCGAAAGCTTTATCGCACAGGGCAAGCGTGTGGTCTTCGTCGCTGATGTGCCCTACCTGAAGCTGGACCCGCACTCTTGCGTCAATCGGTTCGGTACCGAGCCCACGCGCGAATGTGCGTTCACACAGGCCGAGCATGAGCAGATACGCAAATCTTATGACGCGGCGGTAGCCGAATTACGCCAGCTGCATCCGAAGGCAACGGTATTCGATCCGGTGTCCCTGTTCTGCAAACAGGGTAAGTGCCAGGCCAAGATCGATGGCGCTTATCTCTACAACGATGATCAGCACATCAGCCTGGCTGCATCGAAGTACTTGCTGCAGTCGATGCAACATGACGGCTTGTTGCCGCCAACGTCGTCCAAATAGAAAAGCCGCCGTCGGTACGACGGCGGCTGAGTGAACATGGCGTTCGTCAGTTGGCTTTGAGAAGCTGACCGCCTACGGCAGTGCTGTTGCCCACACCGCTTTGCGCGTAGAGCGCGAGGCGAGGCGAGTTTGCATTCCAGGTAAAGGTCTTGCTTTCGCCGTTGGCCAGATAGCCGCTGTCGAAAACGACTTTGCCCGCCAACTGGTCATAGATGCTCATGCGCAGTTTGCCGCCGTTGGTGGTACGGGCGGTGAGCGTGTAGCTGGCGCCCATGACCGGTTTGGCCCAGGTGACGGCATTCATGCCGCGGTTGCTGTAGTTGACCACCTCCGAGACCGAACTGGTTGCCGGGAAGACGACTGCCTGGTCCCAGGAACTGAACTTGCCCAGGACGCTTCCCGACTGCTGAGTCCAGTTGCCGCGCATGGAAAGCAGGTTGAGGTTCTGGTTAGGCGTGAATTTGTTGCCGTTGCCATCGACCCAGCTTTCTGCGCTGATCACGCGGCGCAGGCCAGCTCGCACGGACTGCAATTCGTTGGCGACGGTGTTGTTCCAGCCACTGGGCGAAGGGTTGGCATCGGAGCCGATTTCGGCGTAGATGACGAAGGGCGTACCGATGTTGGCATCGACGATATAGGCGCCATAGCGCTTGAGCGTCTCGGCGATGCGGCGCACTTCGGCATTGCTGATACGGCTGGTGTCGAAATCCGGTGGCAGCATGACCAGGCTGCCCTCAGGAATACTGCCTTTGTTGCGTGTGGCGGCATAGGTATCGGCCGAGGTCGCCGGGAAGACATAAGCTGGATTGGGGCTCAGCCCCGAATAGCTCAGGGACATGGCCAGGGCGTGCTTGTAGTACTCAGGCTTCTGCGCTGCTTCGTGGGTACGGATGATACCTGCCGCAGCCGGCACACCCGTGGCGCGCGCGCCCTGGTAGTAATGGCCGGGTTCCGGCCAGCCGCGGCCGTCGATCCTGGTCCAGGCATACATGGCAGCGGTCCACTGGGTGCCTTCCTGCTTGAGCTTGAACAGCGAGTGGACGATGCCTGTGGTCGGGTCGACGATGTCGGCATGGCCGTCGGTGCCCGGCGCGGCGCGGGCCGCAGCGGGCCAGTGTGGGATGGTGACGTCGTGGTAATTCTCGTCGTCGGTATTGAACAGCCCCTTGCTGCCGGTGAGCCCCTTGACGGTCACCGGTGGGTCATCGGGCGAGGCCAGAAAGATGCCGGTGGAATAGGTGTTGTTGGTCACCGCCGGGAAATACGTGTCGGTCGGTATCACGAAATTATCGAATACCGGATTGACCGGGCGGCTGTTCCATAGCGAGTCTGCAGCGAATGGCTTGAGGTAGCTGCCCCATTCCTGCGCCCAGGTGGGTGAGGTCGAAAGCAGGGCGGTCATCGCCAGGGTAAGTTGAAGACGCCGTAGCGTTTTTTGTGGCCGTTGCATGGGCAGCTCCTGTGAGGGTGGAATAGCGATGATCTGGGTCGGAAGATTAAGTTCTACTCAACTGGAAATGTAAGTAGTTTTATGGAAGAGCTGAAAAGTATAGCGAGCATTCCCGCGAAGTATTGTCAAAAAGCGCAAGTGCTCAAGCTTTTTGCTTCAAAATTTCCACGAAAAAGGTGAAGGAAAATTTTTGAGCGCTGAGCCAGATAATAATTGTCGCGATGCAGCAATTTTGTGATTGCGTGTCGCATAATGGAGTCGGCAGAGTTGCGTTACTGTGCGGCAGAGCAGTCGGTGCTGCCCAATGGTAATTGAATTCCGGCAACTGGGCGCTGTGGCGAACCAATTTGCCCAACGACCAGCCTTGCAACTTGCTGCGAGGCAATTGAAATGCGAGCTTATGTTTTCCGCCGCGCCTCCGGTTTTACTTGGAAATGGAAATATTGATGATCATCGTGCTATTGCAAATGATGCTATTGGCGGGCCTGGTACTCCTGGCTGTACCGGTACTGGTGTTGCTGGTACAGGTCCTCTGTGCCCGCTGGGCTGCCCCGCGCTCTGCGGCATTGAGTGCGACGCGACCGCGTATCGCTGTGCTGGTGCCAGCCCACAATGAAGCTGGTGGGATTGGCGAAGTGGTAGCCGGTATCCGCCGTCAGTTGCTTGCCGCCGACCGGGTCCTGGTGGTCGCGGACAATTGTTCTGACCATACCGCTCACATTGCCCGCGAGGCCGGCGCAGAAGTCACTGAACGCTTTCACGATGAATTGCGCGGCAAGGGTTATGCACTCGACCACGGTATTCGCCAATTGGCTGAGGATGCGCCGGACGTGGTCATCATCGTCGATGCCGATTGCTATCTGGGCGCGCAGGCGCTGGAGACGATTGCGCGCTCCTGCGTGCAATCGAATCGTCCTGTGCAGGCGCTCTACCTGATGCATGCACCAGAAGGCGGGGGCCCGATGCGCAAGATCGCCGAGTTCGCCTGGCTGGTCAAGAATCTGGTGCGTCCGCTCGGTTTCCAGAAGCTGGGCCAGCCTTGCCAGCTGATGGGCACTGGCATGGCCTTCACCTGGCAGCAGATCAGCCAGGCCAATCTGGCCACCGGTCATATCGTGGAAGACATGAAACTGGGCGTGGACCTGGCCGAAGCCGGCCAGCCGCCACTGTTCTGTCCCGAAGCCATGGTCTACAGTTTCTTCCCTTCCAGCGACAGCGGAGTCAGCACCCAGCGTACGCGCTGGGAACATGGTCACCTGAGCGTGATCCAGTCTTACGTGCCGCGCTTGCTGGGTGGCGCTGTGACGCATCGCAACGCTGCCCTGGCGGCATTGGCTCTGGATCTGAGCGTGCCGCCGCTGGCATTGCTGGTGATGCTGGTGGTGCTGGCATGGGGTGTGAATGCGATTATCTGGCTGGCATGGGGCCTGGTATGGCCCTTGCTGCTGGCTAGCCTGCTGGTGGTGTCGATCGCTGTCTCGGTCTTGCTGGCATGGTCGGGCTATGGTCGCAAGGTCATCGGCCTGGGCGAATTGCTTGGTGCGTTCGGTTATGTAGCGCGCAAGCTGCCTCTGTATGTCAAATTTCTCTTCAACCGCCAGGTGGCATGGGTAAGGTCAAAACGTGACTCAGAATAACGTCTATCAGATTGCACCGGACACGGTCTCGCATGCGGCTATCGCGCATCTGCCCGATTTCAACCGTGATGTCTTCTGTATCCTGGGCCTGCCGTTTGACCGGGTCAGCCTGGCCGATGCCGAACGCATCACGCGCACTGCGGTGCTACAGCGACAGCGCTGCTTCCTGTCCACTCCCAACCTGAACTTTGCAATTGCCTGCCTGGAAGACCCGCAGTTCCGCCTCTCGGTCATCCAGAGCGATCTCTCCATCGCCGACGGCATGCCGCTGATCTGGATCGCGCGTGCTACCGGCTTGCCGATCAATGAACGGGTCGCCGGCTCCTCGCTATTCCAGAGCCTGCGCCAGGCAGCGCTGCCGGCCGGTGGCGAAGCGCTGCGGGTGTACTTCTTCGGCGGCCCTCCAGGCGTGGCCCAGGCCGCCAGCGAGAAGCTCAACGCCAGTGCCTCGTCAATGACGGCCGTCGGCTTCGACAGCCCCGGCTTCGGCTCCATAGAAGAAATGAGCGACCCCGTCAGTATCGAGCGCATCAATGCCAGTGGTGCCGACTTCCTGGTCGTGGCGCTCGGGGCCAAGAAAGGCCAGGCATGGATCCAATACAATCTGCCCCGGTTACGCGTGCCCTTGGTCAGTCACCTTGGTGCGGTCGTCAACTTCGTCGCCGGTACCGTCTCGCGGGCGCCGGTCTGGGCGCAGAAGACCGGCCTGGAGTGGCTCTGGCGCATCAAGGAAGAACCCAAGTTGTGGCGTCGTTATTGGGATGATGGCGTCGGCCTGCTCACGCTGCTGGTCGATCGCGTCATTCCTCTGGCAATGGCAGCTCGGCGGCAGACGCCGGTGGCCACCCAGTTCGAAGCGGCACACATGGCAGTGGAAGAACGGGAGGGCGATTGCATACTGCGCCTGTCCGGCGCCGTGGGGCAAGCCAACATCGGACGCTTGCGTGCACTGCTGCCGGAGGCGGCCCGCTCATCAAGCCCGCTGGTGGTGGATTGCACCGGTCTGGGCCATCTCGACAGCGCAGCCCTGGCGTCCCTGATGCTGTTGTATGGCGCATGTCATGCCGCCAAACGACCGTGGGCCGTACTGGGTGTGTCGCCGGAACTGCGCAAGCAGTTTGGGCTGCACTGCGCTGAATATCTGTTACAGCCGTCGGCATGAGCGGTCGCCGTTTCGCATAGACCGCGAGCGCAGCGGGTAGCCGGCACTTGGTCGGCACCTGTTGGAGTCGTCTACCTGAGTAGCACCGAACACCTATCGTCAATAGAAGAGGCATTCATGAAAGCAATGATTCTGGCAGCCGGCAAGGGAACCCGGGTTCGCCCCCTGACCTATGCGCTGCCCAAGCCGATGATCCCCATCCTGGGCAAGCCGGTGATGGAATACCTGATCGAACACCTGGTGAAGTTCGGCGTCCAGGACATCATGGTCAATGTCAGCTACCTGCACGACCGCATCGAAAATTATTTCGGCGAAGGGCAGCGTTTTGGTGCGCGCATCGGCTATTCCTTCGAAGGCTATGTGGACGACGACGGCCAGGTCTTCCCCAATCCCATCGGCTCGGCCGGTGGCATGAAGAAGATCCAGGAATTCGGTGGCTTCTTCGACGAAACCACCCTGGTCATCTGCGGCGATGCCCTGATCGACCTCGATCTGCATTCGGCATTGTTCGAGCATCGCCGCAAAGGTGCGCTGGTGAGCGTGATCACCAAGGAAGTGCCGATGGAACAGGTGTCCAGCTATGGCATCGTGGTCGCCGAGCCGGACGGCAAGGTCAAGTCCTTCCAGGAAAAGCCCATCCAGGAAGAGGCACTGTCCAATCTCGCCAGTACCGGTATCTACATCATGGAACCGGCGGCGCTGGACCTGATCCCCAAGGACAAGTTCTTCGACATCGGCGCCGACCTGTTCCCGCTGCTGGTGGAGAAGAAATTACCGTTCTACGCCCAGAAGCGTTTCTTCAACTGGATCGATATTGGCAATGTCACCGACTTCTGGTCGGTGCTGCAAAGCGTGCTCAAGGGCGAAGTCGCGCAGATGTACGTCCCCGGTACCCAGATCCAGGAAGGCGTCTGGGTGGGCTTGAATACCCGCATCGACTGGGAAGGCACGACCATTGAGGGGCCCGTCTACATCGGCGCCGGCTCCCATGTCGAGGCCGGCTCCAGGATTGTCGGCCCGGCCTGGATCGGTCACGGCAGCCACATCTGCAGTGGCGCGGAAGTGATTCGCAGCGTGCTCTTCGAATATACTCGCGTAGCCAGCGGCACCAGGTTTGAAAACAGCGTCGTCTACGGTGCCTACAGTGTCACCCACGACGGCGAAATGAAACATACGTCCGATCAGCCGGACGAACAATGGAACGATGCACGGGACCGCCGCCTCAAACCGCGCAGTGAAATCAAGGAAACAAGGAGTGCCTAATGTCTAATACCAAAATCTATCCCGTCATTTTGTCCGGTGGTTCGGGTACCCGCTTGTGGCCGCTTTCGCGTGCGGCTTACCCCAAGCAGCTGCTGCCGCTGGTGAGCGAGCAGACCATGCTGCAGGAGACCGTGGCCCGCGTGGGTAGCTGGGCCGAGGTACAAGCGCCGCTGATCGTCTGCGGCAACGAACATCGTTTCATGATCGCCGAGCAGATGCGCGAGATCGGGGTACGTCCCCTGAGCATCATGCTGGAACCGCAAGGCCGCAATACTGCGCCGGCGGTCGCTGCCGCGGCACTGCATCTGCAACGCCTGGACCCTGAGGCCGTCATGCTGGTGCTGCCGGCCGACCACGTCATCACCGATGTCCTGTCTTTCCACGAAGCCGTGCGACGCGCGCTGGTGTCGGTGCAGCAAGGTGCGCTGGCGACCTTCGGCATCGAGCCGACCCAGCCGGAAACCGGTTACGGCTATATCCTGCGCGGTGCTGCGCATGCTGCCGAGGGTAGCAACTTCATGGTGGATCGTTTCGTCGAGAAGCCAGATCTGGCCACCGCCACCGGCTTCCTGCAACAAGGTGGCTACTACTGGAACAGCGGCATGTTCCTCTTCAAGGCCCGTGATTACCTGGCGGAACTGGAAGTGCACCGTCCGCTCATCGGCGCTGCCGTCAAGGACGCCGTTGCCAAGGCCTACAATGATCTCGATTTCTGCCGTCTGGACGAGGCCGCATTTGCTGCATCCCCCTCGGAGTCCATCGACTATGCCGTGATGGAAAATACCTCGCGCGCGGTGGTGGTGCCGGCCAGCATTGGCTGGAGCGATGTGGGTTCCTGGAGCGCATTGCATGAAGTGCTGCCAGCGGACGCCGAGGGCAACGTGGTGCGCGGTGACGTGCACCTGAACCAGGTCAAAAATACCCTGGTGCGTGCTGAGAGTCGCATGGTCGCGGTGCTGGGCGTGGAAGACCTGGTCGTGGTGGAGACCGACGATGCCGTGCTGGTGGCGCATCGCGACAAGGTGCAGGACGTCAAGTCCTTCGTGGACACGCTCAAGAGTGCCAAGCGCACCGAACACGTCCATCACAAGCGCGTCTTCCGCCCCTGGGGCAGCTACGAAAGCGTCGATTCGGGCGAGCGCTTCCAGGTCAAGCGCATCATCGTCAAGCCGGGCGAGAAGCTGTCGCTGCAGATGCATTACCATCGCGCCGAGCACTGGGTGGTGGTCAGTGGATCAGCTCTGGTTACACGCGGCGAGGAAGTGACGCTGCTCAGCGAAAACGAATCGATCTACCTGCCCATCGGCGTCACCCATCGTCTGGAAAACCCGGGCAAGCTGCCGCTGCACCTGATCGAGGTGCAATCAGGCAGTTATCTGGGCGAGGATGATATCGTGCGCTTCGATGACGTCTACAAGCGCGCCTGAGGTAGCGGTCGCGCAATGAAAAAAGGAGAGCATTCGTGCTCTCCTTTTTTTGTTCTCGCCACCCGTGTTGTCTGGGGGGGGCGATTCAACTGTTGGCAACGGACCTGGTGGATATGGTCTCTGCGCTTGCACTGCTCGCGTGCAGGGCCACAAGTCGCTCAGCCAGCGCTGGTCCGGCCTGGATGCAGGCTGGGTACTTCCATGTACCTTTTACGAAAAGGGTGCGATCCAGTGCCTCCAGGAAGCGATCGATACGCGCCGACATCATCTCATCCACCCCGCTGGTCGCGCGCTGCACGTTAGCATCAAGCTGGGACAGGTCCTTGACCACGAAAGCGATCTCCGGCTTGGAATAGAAGGACTCCCCCAGCACCACGGTCGGCTTCTTGCGGCGTACGGCCTGCAAGCCCACCGACGAGTTGATCACGAACACCATGGTGGCGCGATCCAGCAGCAATTCGATGTCGAACTTGCGCAGCCAGATCACGTCCGGGTATTTCTGGCGTAGTTCACTGTAGTCGTAGCGCCCCAGGTCTTCCGGGTGCTCCTTGACGATGATGGGATAGTCCGGTCCACAGGTCCGGCGAATGGCGGCATGAACGGTCTCGAAGAACTCCTCCACCGAATGTACCAGCCTGGAGTTGAGCAGCACCTGGGTATCGTCGTGGACCTGCAGGGGGACGAAAGCAAAGTGTTCGGGCAACGTGACCTGGTCGTTCGGGATGGCAGCGCGTTCACGCTTGATCTGCCAGGTCTTGATGCGGCTGGAACCGCGTTGTTCCGGATACTGGGTGTAGTAGCCGAGATTGGCGCGATGGGCCAGCGCGATGGCCGCCAGTTGGGTGCGGGTCAGGGGGCGGATTTCGAGCGCCGGGGCCGTCTGGACATCATTGCCGGACGTAGGCTGGGACTGGGCTTGTGCAAGAACGGCATCGTAGTCCAGTGCCGCCAGGGTGGCCGAGGCATTCACGCCGGCCAGGTCGGCTTGCAGTGTGTTGGCGAAGTAACCGTTCTCCAGGTAGACCACCGGAATATTTTTGCGTCGGCACAGGACGCTGATGACCTGGCCGATGTGATCCTGGCCATTCCAGACCACGAACAGATCAGGTGCCTCTGCATCGACGAAGCGCTGTACGTAACGTGCCACCGCATTGACCCGCCCATGCCACTCGGTCAGGCTGCCACCGTGCTTGAGTTGCATGAAGTTGACCATGTCCTTCACGTCGTCCTGCTGGAACAGAATGTTCTGCTCCTGGGCGCTGCCGTCGAGTGTTTCCAGATCGCGCGGGAAGAGCTGCTCCGTGTTCTTGGATAGCAGCTTGTGGTCATGCGGCAGGAAATTCAGGTAGCGTACCTGGTGGCCATGGCGCTGTTCCAGGCAGTTGCCGGTGCTGAGCATCAGCGGCACGAACATGTCGGCCAGGACAAAGATGGCAATTTTCATCGAGGATACCCGTTCGGAAGTTGGATCATTTCTTGATTCGTTTGAAGGCCAGGCGGAAGAACTCCTTGGCCGCGGCCCGCTGGAACAGGGCTACCGTGATCAGCCAGAAGAGCGCGCCGGCCCCAGCCAGCAACGTAAAGAGCAGCGTTCCCGTGGCCGGGATGCGGTCGCGGCAGAACATGACAAAGAGCATCATGCCCACGCCGGAAAGCAGCGACGGCAGCAGCGCAACCAGAAAATCCTTGAGACCCACGGCAATAAGCCGGCATGCGAAATAGAAGGTGGGGAAGGCCATCACCACCGACACCGCAAGGTAAGCCAGCGCCAGGCCTTGAACGCCATCCTGGCGCGCACCAAGCACGAACGCCAGTACATACAGCGGCGTGCCGATCAGCGACAGGCGAAGCATCCAGCCGGTCTTGCCCAGGGCCATGAAGACCGGAGCAGCCACACTGGTGATGACCTGCAGATAACCGACCAGGCCCAGGAACAGCAGGATGTCGCCCACCAGTGCCCATTTGGGGCCGAGGAAGACCGCTACGAACAGGTGCGACAGACTGGCTACCCCGAACATCATCGGCGCGGCTACGAAGGAAATCAGGCTCAGGGAGCGCAGCGACAGACTGGACAGATAGGCGCGATCGTCCTGGCGCCGGCTCATGACCGGGAACAGCGAGCGCACCGCCACCCAGGAGATGTTCTGTACCGGGAACAGCATGAGTTTGTAGGCCAGCGAGTAATTGCCCAGGACGGAGGCGCCCAGCATCTTGCCGACCACGAAGCTGTCGGCATTGCGAAAAACGTAGGCTGCCATCTGGTTGCCAGCCATTGCCCCGCTGAAGGAAAAGACGCTGCGAATCGATGCGCGGTCGAAGATCATCTTCGGTCGCCACGGTGAATAGCGCCATAGCAGCAGGGTCGTGCAGACTGCCGTGATCACCGCCTGCGCCGTCAGGCTCCATACGCCGGCGCCCTGGAAGGCCAGGACCAGCGCGATGGCCAGCGACAGCAGCGAGGCCGCCGATTCGATCCCGGCAATGAGCCGGAAGCGCGACACCCGCTCCAGCAGAGCCTGATGCACCATCGAACTGGCCGCCACCGGGAAGGTAATGGCCAGTACCCACAGCACATGGGTCAAGCGTGGCTCACCGAAGGTGGACGACATGAAAGGCGCCGCCAGCCACAGCAATAGCATCAGCACCATTCCGCCGATCATGTTCAGCCAGAACACGGACGAGCTGTCGTTATCGTGCAGCTCGGCCTTCTGGATGATGGCGGCGGCGGTACCCATATCGCGCAGGATGAACGCCAGATTGGTCGCGATGCCGGCCATGGCCATGAGGCCGTACTCGGAAGGGGGTATCAGCCGCGTCAACACGAACATGTTGACCAGCTGGGAGCCAATCTTGACGAACTGCGTTATCGCGATCCAGCGGACATTGGAAGCAGCGCTCATGCCGCTCCCCGGAACGCCAGGTGGCAAGCCCGCAGGCCAGCGATGGACGCCGACAACGCCGCGCCCGGTGAAAGCTTGGCAGCCTCAATGGGAGCGGCCATGCTCAATGCGTATCCAGCTCAGGCAGGCCCTTGATCAGATCGTCCACTGCCTTGACCTGCTCCAGGAAGGGCTTCAGCTGCGACAGCTTCAGCGCGCTGGGGCCGTCGCACAGTGCCTTGGACGGATCGGGATGCGCCTCCAGGAACAGCCCCGCCAGACCCAGTGCCATGCCGGCGCGGGCCAGTTCGGTGACCTGGCCGCGACGACCACCCGAAGCGGCTGAGCCGGATTCACGCTGTTGCAGGGCATGGGTCACGTCGAAGATCACCGGCTTGTTGCCGCTGACCTGCTTCATCACGCCAAAGCCCAGCATGTCCACCACCAGGTTGTCGTAGCCGAACTGGGCGCCGCGGTCACACAGCATGACGTTGGTGTTGCCGCCTTCTTCGAACTTCTCGACGATGTTCTTCATCTGCGGCGGGCTGACGAATTGCGGCTTCTTGATATTGATCACCTTGCCGGTCTTGGCCAGCGCGATCACCAGATCGGTCTGGCGTGCCAGGAAGGCGGGCAGCTGCAGCACATCGCAGACGCTGGCCACTTCGGCGGCCTGGTAGGGCTCGTGCACATCGGTCAGCACTGCCACGCCGTGCGCCTTCTTGACGGCTTCGAAGATCTTCAGGCCGGCGTCCAGGCCAGGGCCGCGGTAGCTCTTGATGGAGGAACGATTGGCCTTGTCGAAGGAGGCCTTGAACACATAGGGGATGCCCAGTTCCTTGGTGACGCGCACGTATTCACCGCAGACGTCGACGGCGAATTGTTCGGATTCCAGCACGTTGATGCCGCCAAAAAGGACGAAGGGCAGTTCGTTTCCAACCTCGATATCAAAGATCTTGATCATGTTCCGTTTCCTCATGCAGGAGGTGATTGTTCAAATTACGGCGTCGACCGGGTCGCGCCTGGAGGGGGAGAATACTTCGGTTTGCGCCGAAATCACAGACGCTTGGCGTCCAGCAGCTTGAGTACGCCCACCACGTGCTGTTCCTGGTTCAGGGCCACCAGGGCAGTGATGTTCAGTTCCAGCATCTTGGCTTCGGCGTCGACGAACATTTCGCTTTCCGGGACGGTCTTGGGCGAGCGGTTCATCAGGTCGGCGGCGGTGATGTGATAGATGTCCTTGCGGGCGGCCAGGGCGCGGCGCAAGTCACCGTCGGTGATCACGCCACTCAGGGTCTGGCGCTTGCCGTCATCGCTGACCAGGGCCATACCCAGGCCACCTTCAGTCATCTGGCCGATCACATCGATGAGGGGGGTGTCTTGCATGACCCAGGGCACCTGGGTGTGCATCACATCCTTGACGCGGGTGAGCAGGCGCTTGCCCAGGCTGCCGCCCGGGTGGAAGCGGGCGAAGTCGTTGGGTTTGAAATCACGCTTCTCGATCAGTGCCACGGCCAGGGCATCGCCCATTACCAGGGTGGCGGTGGTGGACGTGGTCGGGGCCAGGTTGTTGGGGCAGGCTTCACGCGGTACCGAAACATCCAGGACCACATCCGCATTCTTGCCCAGGGTCGAATTGCGCTTGCCGACGATGGCGATGATGCGCAGGCCGAAGTGGCGCAGGGAGGGAATCAGGCGGATCACCTCTTCGGTCTCGCCGCTGTAGGAGATGAGGATCGCGGTATCGGCCTCGGTGAACATGCCCAGGTCGCCGTGATAGGCCTCACCCGGGTGCACGAAGAAGGACGATGTGCCGGTGGAGGCGAGGGTAGCGGCGATCTTGCTGCCGATGATGCCCGACTTGCCCATGCCCGAGACGATCACGCGACCGCGGGTGTTGTACATCAGCTCGACGGCCTGTTCGAATTCGTCGGCCAGGCGCTCGGCGATCATGTTCAGGGCTTGCGCCTGTTCCTGGAATACCCGGATACCGGTTTTTCTCATGGTGTGCTCACTTGTTTCTGTTGGGGCGGGTCACTGCGTCATGCGGCTCATGGCCTGGGCATAACCAGCAACGCTGTCATAGATGGCAGAACGGTTCTGGGCGTTCAATACACTGTCGGAAAATTCCCGGAAAGCGCCGTGGCCGCCGGGCTTGGCCAGCACGATGCGGGCATGGCGCTTGACGTAGTCAGCTGCGTCGCCGACGGCCACCGGCCAGTCGCAGGCGGCGAAGCCGGGCAGGTCGATGCTGTCATCGCCGATCATGGCCGTGGCTTCGCGACCGACGCCGTATTGCGCCATGATGTCCTGGCAGGCGGCGGCCTTGTCCTTGGCGCCGAGGTGGAATACGGTGATGCCCAGGTCGGCCAGCCGACGGCGCAGCGTGGCCGAATCGCGGCCGGAGATGACGGCCACGTTGACACCGGCTTCCTGCAGCATCTTGATGCCCATGCCATCACGCACGTGGAAGCGCTTGAGGCATTCGCCGCTGTCGTCGTACCAGATGCCGCCGTCGGTGAGAACTCCGTCGATATCGGTAATCACCAGCTTCAGGTCCGCCAGGCTGCCGGCTTTGAGCGCTGGATCGGGCAGGCCAGCCATCAGGGCACGTACGCGCTCCAGGCAGGCCGGCGTATCCACGCCAGTGGCGGCGTGATCGACTTCGATGACGCGGATCTGCCAGCCGGCATCCATGATGCGCAGTTGTTCCAGCATTTCCGCGCGCTCCAGCTCGCTGGCCGGCAATTCGGGGAAAGCCGCCAGCAGTTCGGCACGATAGGCGTAGACCCCGATGTGCTTGAAGTAGCGTGTCTTGCCGGTGGACTCGCGTTCAAAGGGAATGCGTGCGCGGCTGAAATACAGCGCGTCACCTGCACGATTGCGCACGACCTTGACGGTATTGGGGTTCTCCGCCTCGCTGGCGCTGATCGGGTGACAAAGGGTGCCGACCTGCACCTGCGGTGCGCCCAGCATGGCTTGCAGCAGGCTGCGCAGGTGCGCCGGATTGACCAGCGGTTCGTCACCTTGCACGTTGAGATAGAGATCGGCCGGATGGTGTTGCATGACCTCGCGCAGACGATCGGTACCGGAAGGATGGTCAGGCGAAGTCAGGACGGCCTTGCCACCGAAGGCGGTGACCGCGGCCACGATGCGTTCATCGTCGGTGGCCACCACCACATCGGCCAGTTCTTCGAGAGTCTTCACGCGTTCGTAGACATGCTGGATCATCGGTTTGCCCAGGATGTCGGCCAGCGGTTTGCCGGGCAGGCGGCTGGAGCCAAAGCGTGCCGGGATGACAGCGATACAGCGCATGCGGGACCTCAGCCCAGCGCCGCCGGCCGGGGCGCCAGCGTGTTCGTCATGTCGGGGCGGTGCGATACGTTGGTCATGGAAGTGCTTTCATGTGAGGGAGTTCGGTGCCCCATGGCTGGGTGCCTGCCGCGCAGGGAGGTCATCCTGGTCATCAGCTACGCTTCGGTTGCGGCTCAGGTGTGCCGATCGCTGCCACTGCTCGTGATTTTGGTAACCGCAGAGGCGGGCAGGTCGGTGACATCGATACGACAGTTTCAGCTGGCGGCATTTGCTCTTGTCATGGTGGACGTTGCGACGTCGGGTTCACGTGTCCCCGACGTCCGCCTGGTAGGCAAGGCGCGAGGAACTGTGATGTTCTTATCTGGCCAGGTGCAAAGATTCAAATATGAAAGAAAAAGTTCCGCAAAAATTTGCTGAGTGGAAATTTCCCGGCATTTGCTTGCAGTTACTGGCTTGTTCGACAAATTTATCATATTGTTGCGCTGCACAGTCGCATTTTTGCCTGAAATGCCGCGCTGAATAGGTGCATACTTTTTGTTGTCATTGAGTGAACTTTTATTCGCAAATAATGACAAGACGTCAAGATAGCGTTTGATGCTGATTGATGCCGAGAGAAGATTGAATAATCAGTGATTTTGAGAGGAAAAAAGATGTCGCGGGACCCTGACTGGCTGGCCGATCTGGAGCGCTATAACTTGCGCCGTCCGTTTCTGAAAGAACAATCGATCTGGGCCATCTGGGTCTATCGCTGGGGGCGGCGCATCGAGGCAAAACCGCCCGGTCTTGCCCGCAAGCTGCAGAACGCGCTGTATTGGCCGCTGTTCCGGCTGACCGAAACCGCTTCCGGCATCAGTCTTCCACGTGGCGCCAGGATCGGTCCCGGCCTGCGTATCTGGCATTTCGGCAACATCTTCGTCAATGAGCAGGCTGTCATTGGCGCAGGCTGCACCTTGCGACAGGGCGTGACCATCGGCAATCGCCATGCAGGCGGTCCGTCTCCGGTGATCGGCGATGATGTGGAGTTCGGCGCCTATGCGCAGGTGCTCGGTGGCATCCGTCTGGGAGATGGCTGCAAGATCGGGGCAATGTCGGTGGTGTTGCACGACGTACCTGCCGGCGCCACGGTGGTCGGGGCGCCGGCTCGCGTAGTTTCGACGGCAGTGAAGATCGACGAAGTCTAAGCGCTCTCGTTTTTGTCGTTCGTTCCGCCAGGCCCGCGCATAACGCGGGCCATTTTTTTGAGCCCGCGGCCGGGACGGAGCAGGATATTTGCCTGCAGACTTGCATGAAGCTCGCCCCCAAATGAAAAAACGCCCGATTGCTCGGGCGTTTTCTCTGCGTATTGCCTTGCTGCTGATCAGGCGGCAGTCATGCCCATGGGCATGGACAGCTTCTGGTCGCCGCGACGGCGACGCCACGCCATCATGCCCACGAAGGCCAGGCCGCCCAGCATCATGCTGGTGGTGGATGCTTCGGGAACCGAGGAGATCAGGGTAAGGTTGCCGCCATAGGAGCCGTTGCCGGTGACGGTCAGCTTGTAGAGGCCGGCCGCCAGCGAAGTGGCCAAAATGCCGTAAGTCGTCTCGTACTTCTTCACGCCGTTGGTGGTGGTGATGCTGGTGCTGGCAGAGCTGGTGTAGGTGGCGCCAGTTGCAATGCTGGTCAGCAAGAAGCTGGTCAGCGTGGTCGGAGCAGTGTTCGAACGGGTAACGATGGAAGCCGTCACCGAAGACGACAGATCCGACAGGTTGCTGATCGTGAAGTTGTAGGTATCGCTGAAAGCGCCAGTATGGGAGGCGCTGAAGCCGACCTGATCGTGGACCAGAGTCAGTGTGGTGACGTCTGCATGGGCTGCGGTGCCAGCCATGGACAATACCAGCGCAACAGCGGAAGCGGCGAGAAGTTTTTTCATGGGATCAATCCTTTAGGTTCACATCTTATTTATGACGAGGATTGCGCGTGGCGCTCTCCATTCAAAAGCAAATCAACTCACTTTGATGCTGGATTGCCCTGGGACAGCTTCGTCGCAGTCAATCTTTTTGTTGCCAAAAAATCATCTCATCCTGACAAAAACTGACAGGATTTAACAAATAATGTGTTGATGTCGGAAATATAACATTGCGTTCACTGGCTGAGCAATAAAAATCAGCCCGAAATCAGCTTTTTTTTGAATTTTCTTATCGCCTGAAACCCGCTCCAGTAAAGGATTACGAGAGTTTCTGCCAGGGAATTGATGAGCTTTATTGCGGTGCGGTAACGAACAAATCCACGGGGCAATTTATTTGTCGAATTAATAACTAAAATCGCCTAAAAATAGATAAAAAGATAATTTTTTTCGCGAAATTAAATTACATTTTTTGCAATTTTAAATTGCCGCACTTTACATTTGCCTGGCGGTAAAAATTGGCGTGAGTTTATTGACACATTGTGACCCGCTGTCTTGTCCGAAAAATGTTGCGGATACGGGTCGAGAAAAAGACAAACGACCTGATGCGCAATGCCATGCCGCATCAGGTTGCTTCGGTGGAGGGGGGCTGGGTGATGGAAGCTGATCCCGCAGGAATCTGCGGGGTGGGGGATGTCAGCAGCTACGGCCGGCTTGCCACAGGCGCGCCAACTGCTCGCCGCTGTCGCGTAGCAATCCCGGCGCCTGTGCAATGGCGTCTTGCAGGCTCATGGGGCCGAAGCTGATGGAAAAGCAGCCGGAAAACCCGGTCTGCAGCTTTTCCAGCGACGTTCTATCAATGCCTCCGGAGAGCAGAGTTGTGGGGACGCCCGCGCGGCGCGCGCGCTGGCTTGCGATGAAGGGGGCCTTGCCGTGCAAAGTCTGGGCGTCGCTGCGACCTTCGCCCGTGATGAGCCAGTCGGCACCTGCCAGCGCATCATCCAGTCCGATATGGTCGGCCACCGTTTCTGCGCCCGAGCGGAATTGCGCACCCAGCATCAGCAGTGCATACCCCAGACCACCCGCGGCCCCCGCGCCCGGTTGATCCGAGGCCCGGCGGCCGAGTGCCGGCTCAAGGACGCTGGCGAAATGTCGCAAGGCGCTGTCTATAACCGCAACCTGGTCAGCTGTCACGCCTTTTTGCGGTCCGAAGACCGCCGTTGCGCCCTCTTCGCCGCACAGGGGATTATCGACGTCGGACATGGCCACGAAATGGGCTTCCTTGATGCGGGGGTCCAACGCGGACACATCAATGCTGACTACCCGGTGTAGCTGCGCGGGTTGCGGTGGTATCGCCTCGCCGGCACCATCCCGCAATACCGCGCCCAGGGCCACAAGCAGGCCGGCGCCGCCGTCATTGGTGCTGCTGCCGCCCAGCGCAACCAGGAATCGGCGCGCGCCGCGATCCAGGAGGCTCTTGATCGCGTCGCCTACGCCCAGGGTGGTGCGCAATTGCACCGCTACGCCTGTTCCTGCCGGGTCGGTCAGTCCGACGATGGCAGCCGATTCCACGACGGCACTGCCATCCTTGAGGATGCCCACGGGTGCGTTCGCGTCTTGTCCGGCGGCATTGCGGCAATTGACGGTGAAGCGTTCGCCGCCCGCATGCATGAGCGCATCGAGCGTGCCTTCGCCACCGTCGGCGATGGGGCAAAGCCGGACTTTGGCATCAGGAATTGCGGCCGAGATCCCGGCGCCGATGGCCGCGGCGACTTCTTCAGCCGAGAGAGAGCCCTTAAACGAATCGGGCGCGATGACGATGATGGGTTTGGGCAAGGAGGGGCGGGCAGAGGTCATGGTGGGTTCGTAGGCTCAGGCCATGCGCATTGCGGCGTCAGGCGTGTTGGAAAGGTCTCGTGATGTTTTGTGCAGCGGACAGTCGGCGTTGCTGTTGCTGGCTTTGGCGTGATTATATAAGCTGGGTACGGTTTGATTATGGCCTTGCAGGTATAGACAGTAGCAACGGTGGCAAAAGCCGCAGGGCTGAAGATTTCTTCGTAGACTGTCAATTGAGGCTGAAGCGCGTAACAAAAGGTAAGGAGGGTGGCTGGTCAGAAGCGACTGAGCGATAGTGCGATGTTGGCAAACTGCGCCCAAGGAGTAATGCCTATGAAGCCCTCTGTCCGTGTACCGCTCTATCGCGGTCTTCTGCTGGCCGCCTTGCCTGCCTCCTTGTTGCTGGGCGGCTGCGTGGCTGTGCCCGTCAGTCCATACAATGGTGCTGCCGTCTATCCCGCCCAACCGGTTTATTCCCCCTATTACGCTTATCCATCCTATCCCGCGTATCCGGCGTACAGCTATCCGTCGTCTTCCTTCTACTTTGGCTACAGCAATGGCTGGGGTGGGCGAGGGCGCTGGCGTTGAGCTGCATGGTAAGCAGTATCCGTGGCTTGAACTCGCTGTGTCCATGGCAAAACCGGCTAGAATGTTGCCTTCCTTGATAGATGGGCCTGACAGGGTGGGTGTAGGTTGGGGCGCATGGGCGTTTCATCCGTAGCGTAATGGCATCGACCGCAGATCGGCCGCCCACTGCTGTCGCCACATGGTATGAGTTTTAACGTTTCGTCGACCCGATCAGATATTATTTCCCGCTCCCGGCGTCGCACGATGCTGGGTATCGTGTCGTCCGTACTTGTCCATGCGGCGGTATTCATGTTTGTGCGGGCCAAGCTCAATGAGGCGCCGCTCAAGCTGGAGTCTCCAGGTCGACCCGATGCCCCCTTGCAGGTCAGCTTCGTACGTCCGCCAGCCCCGGTGCGCGTGGAGCAACCGGAGCCCCCCAAGGCTGTACCGGAACCCAAGAAAGTCCAGCCTCCCCCCAAGAAGCCGGTGGCCAGGTCGGTACCCCGGCACAGTCCGACACCTGGGCGCCAGGCGTCGCCGCTCCCAACGGCGCCCACGCCCAGCAGCAATGCATCCGCGTCGGTTCAGGCAGCACCTGCCGAAGACTTCATGACTTTCGCCAATCGCAATCGCCAAAGGCGTGAAGAAGCAGAGCAGGCGGCAGCGCAGGAGAATGCGGCAGCGCGAGCTGCCGAAAACCCTTCGGCCAATGACATTGCCCGCGCCAACATCGCCTTCCAGGACAAACGGGGGCGCGGCACGAACGGCGTCTTCCAGATCATCAGCATGGGGCCGCGGGTAGCGCAGTACAGTTTCCGCGGCTGGACCACGGATCAGCGCCGGAGCCAGAATCAGTTGATCGAAGTGGATGCCGGCTTTGGCGGCAATGTGCAGCTGGCTGTGGTCGACAACATGATTGCGCTCATCCGCCGTTACTATCAAGGCGATTTCAATTTCGACTCGCAGCGACTGGGTAGAGTGGTGACGCTTTCTGCCCGGCCGGAAGACACCAAGGGCTTGCAGAATTTCTTGCTCAACGAGTTCTTTGGCGGTCGCTGAACGAATACGGCAGCGACGCTGCGGGATCGCGGTTGAGCAGTGTGTTCGTGCGATCCGGAATGATGCCCTCGCGAAGCTGCCCGAAATATTTAAAAATGTTTTTGAGAAACAGTTGAATTAATAACATATTCGCTGCTATAATCTTTGTCTTCAGTCGGGGCGTAGCGCAGCCTGGTAGCGTACTTGCATGGGGTGCAAGGGGTCGTGTGTTCGAATCACACCGTCCCGACCAATCAATTTGAAAGTGTGACGAAAGTCACGCATAAACAGCACTGTGATTAGGCGAGAGCTTGATTCCAGTGCTGTTTTTCTTTGCTGCCTCACTTTTGATGCCCCCGGTTCGGCCCGAATAAGGCATGGCGCTTTGTGCTGTGCGAGAAAAAACTCCGAATTACTGCAACCGCATCGCCTTGCGCGAGGTCTCTACAGAATTTGCGGAGTGACCTCGCGATGAACCAGTCAAATCAGCCCGGGCAATCTACCCAAGCCCATCGGCGCTATCACGACGTTGATATCCTTCGTTTTTGCGCCGCAGTCGGTGTCATGCTGCTGCATTATCTGGTCCGCGGTTTTGCACAGGGGGATGATTACTCTCCAGTGTTCTATGGCGAGGTTGCCAACTTCGTCAAGTACAACTACCTGGCAGTCAATCTGTTTTTCATGATTTCCGGTTTCGTCATCTTGATGAGTTCGGAGAACGTCACGCCTCGTGTCTTCCTGCGCTCGCGCGTGCTGCGTCTGTATCCTGCGTACTGGTTCTGCTGCACAGTCAGCTTCGTTCTCACCTATATCTTCATCAACCATATCTTTCATCTCACCGTGCCGCGATATGTGTTGAACATGACCATGCTCAACGGATTCTTCGGCATCGGTTTTGTCGATGGGGTCTACTGGACGTTGCTCGTGGAATTGAAGTTCTATCTTCTGGTTCTTTTCGTCCTGTTCCTGGGGCAGATGGCAAGGATTGAATGGGTCTTGGCAGCTTGGTTATTGTTGTCGATCCTGCAGATCTTTTTGAAGAGCGAGCTGGTGGAAAAGTATTTCATTACCAATTTCGCCAGCTTTTTCATCGCCGGTTGTCTCTTCTATCGCATTTCCAAGCGAGGTGTTACGTGGTTCCGGCTCGCGCTACTGGTATTGACCCTACCCGTGGGCATCCACTATGAGCTTCTGGACCTGGTGCGGCGGGCCGCCCATTACACGGGCCTTGCCTACTACAATGAATCGGTTGTCGTCATTTGCACGGCGTTCTACCTGCTGTTTGTCGTGGTCATCACCCGTCGATCGACCTCTGCCACCTATGCAGGTGTTTCACGCCTGCTAGGCAGTCTGTCCTACCCGATCTATCTGATCCACTTGAACGTCGGGCTGGTGCTCTACAACCTGATCGGTAACAGGCTGGACAAGTGGCTGTTGTTGGCGCTGGTTTGCGCCACGATGATCGTTTTTGCCTACCTGATCAACCGGTATGTCGAACGCCCATTGGCTGGTTTCATGGGGCGAAAGATTCCATCAGGTTCGACCCGCGCGAGCTCTTCATTGGCGTGATCGATTTTGCGTGGGGCTTGAGCCTGGCGGGAAGGGGGGGCGAGGTTACATAAACACACAATTCCGCGTCCGCCCGTGCTTAACCCCATCCGTTATCTGATCACCACTTATAAGTGGCAGCCGGCCAACCCTAGCCGGTACATTCCGCCAAACAAGATCAGGAGCGCAAGCATGAAATCCCTACTATTGATTCCGGCCGTGGCCGTGGTCACGGCCCTGAGCGGCTGCGTGGTCGCACCGCCTACCGTGCGGCCCGCCTACGTGGCACAGCCGACCTACGTTGCGCCCCCGGGTGTGGTCTACGTGCAGCCGACCTACGCTTCACCCGGACCCGGCTGGGTCTGGGAATACCATTCCTATTACGGCTGGGGCTGGCATCATCCGCACTATGGCTGGCATCGCGGCTGGCGCTGATTGATGCCGAATGCTGCATATAGGTGTAAGAAAAGCGGCACATAACGCGAAAACAGCGGCCTACGCCGCTGTTTTTCATTTCTGTGTGTGTGGGGGGGGCTCACCACGCCGGTATCAGCGCAGTCTCAATTCCAACGTGAGATGTCGCAGGCCGTCCACTTCCGATAATTTCTGACGAAGCAGGTCTTCAGAAGCCGCCTTCGCGGCGGATACGCTCACAATTGCCGCCCGCGCAGTCGGTCCAATGCGCCAGACATGCAGGTCATCGATCTGTACCTCCGCGCCGGCCAGCGCCTGCTCTATGCGGGCAGCGACCTGGGCATCGGTCACGTCGAGCAGCACCGCCGCACTGGAGCGCAGCAGGCTATACGACCAGCGTGCAATGACCACGGCACCCACCACGCCCATCAAGGGATCCAGCCAGGTCCAGCCCAGATAGAGACCAGCCAGCAAGGCAGCAATGGCCAGCACCGAGGTCAGGGCGTCGGCCACGACGTGCAGATAGGCCGAGCGCAGATTGTTGTCGTGTCCATGGTGATGGTGGCCGTGTCCATGCCCGTCCTGAGGATGGGCATGGTGTTCATGCGCATGCCCGTGATCATGATCGTGATGACCCGGATGACCGTGATGGTCGTGATCCCCATGATGCCCATTATGCCCCTCCATCAGCAGCCAGGCGCTGGCGATATTGACGATCAGTCCGACCACGGCGATCGGGATGGCTTCGCTGAAATCGACCGCACTCGGGCTGGCCAGGCGCCACAGGGATTCGCCGCCGATGCCGATGGCAATCACCGCCAGTACCAGCGCGGAGGCGAAGCCGGCCAGGTCGCCGACCTTGCCGGTGCCGAAGCTGAAGCGCCCATCATGGGCATGGCGGCGGGCGAATACATAGGCGCCGGCGGCAATGGCCAGCGCACCAGTGTGGGTCGCCATGTGAAAGCCGTCGGCCAGCAGTGCCATCGATCCGGTCAGGTAGCCTGCAGCGATTTCGGCCACCATCATCACGGCGGTGAGGGCGACCACCCACAGGGTGCGGCGGGTATTGCGGTCGTGGTTGGCGCCAAGATAGACGTGGTCATGGCGCAAGGGGGAGGTGCTTGGCATGTCGTTTCCTTATTTGGCGTAGCGGCGGATGGCTTCCAGGACTTCTTCCAGTCCTTGCTTGCGTTCCTCGTCGGTCAGCCCGGGGCGGGCCACATGTTCGCGGGCATGGGCTTCGATCAATTCGTCCATCAGGCCGTGCACCGCGCCGCGGATGGCGGCGGCCAGGTGCAGGGTGCGGCCACACTCGGCGTCACCTTCCAGTGCGCGTTCCAGGGCCTGGACCTGGCCGCCGATGCGTCGCACACGGTTGAGCAGGGCATCCTTGTCTTGCTTCAGGTGTGCCATATACCATACCCCCCTATCCTATAAAGCCGCCATTATAAGCTGTCCCGGGCTGCATGAGGTGAGGGGCGTTTTGCCGCAATCCGGGACACTGCATGCATTCCCATGCTGTGAAAAAATACTTGCCCATGTGCAGTTTTATTCAGTTATACGTAAGCTCTGCGCTATAGCCTCGGGACAATGCGGCGTGTTGCGTCATGTTTCGTCCGCAGCCAACTCTGCCCAGGGCGGAAATAAAAGAAGCGGGGCTACCCGCAAGGAGACATCGATGGCGAAGAACAAAAGTGCGCGGGCGGCCGGCGCCGGGGTGACGTCGCAGGCCTGGCAGGTGGCATTGCCCTGGTTGGCCGGGCTGGTACTCGGTGGCGGTGCGGCGCTGGCGTTGGATGCCATGGGGGCAGGGCGCTGGCTGGCGGCACCTTTGGTCAGTTGCGTGGCCGTGCTGCTGGGCCTGGTCGGTTTTGCGCTGGCGCGCGGCCGTGGGCAGCCTCGTGGCGATGCGATGGTCGACAGGATCAGCGGCGAAATTGATCACATCATGATCGGTGCAGCTGAAACCTCGTTCTTCGTCGATACCATCAAGAACAAGATCAGCAAGGACGTGGGAGCGGCCGATCGGATTGCTGCCAGAGCCGAGCAGAATGCGGCCACCACCGAGCAGATTGCCGCCAATGCGGAGCGCGCCTCGGCGATCGCCGCCGAAGTGCGTACCGAGAGCGTCAGCGGCCGGGCCGAGGTCGATCGCGGCCTGCAGCAGATCGGGCAGGCGCGCACCGACGCCCTGTCGGCATCGTCGATGATGGCGCAACTGCAGGAAAAGTCGCGCCGCATCCATGGCATTACCGAGGTCATCAGTGAAATCGCCGCCCGTACCAATCTGCTGGCATTGAACGCGGCCATCGAGGCCGCGCGCGCCGGCGAGCAGGGGCGCGGGTTTGCGGTGGTGGCAGGGGAGGTGCGGCAACTGGCCCAGCGCACCAAGGAAGCCACCGACGACATCGGCGTCATGGTGCGCGCCATCACTGAAGAGGCCGAGCGGGCGGCCTCGGGGATGAACTCGCTGAGCAGCAAGGTGTTGGAGGCGGCCCAGAACGTGGAGAAGGTGCATACGCTGCTCAACAGCATCGAGCGTTCTTCCAGCCAGTCGCAGGAGCAGATCGAGGAAATCGCTGTGGCCTCGCGCGAACATGTCCAGACGACCCAGGAAATCGCCGAGGCCATCACCGACATCCGCAACGGTATGCTGCAGACCGACGGTGAGCTGCCCCGCGTGGCGGCGTCGGCGATGCTGCTCTCAGAGCGGGCGGAGGCGGTATTCGAGGCCATCGTCGATGGCGGTGCGCGCAGCGGTCATGATGAGATCCGCGAGGCCGCCTCAGAAGCCGCGCAGGCGGTGGGGAGCCTGTTCGAAAAGGCGATCCGCGCCGGGCAGATTTCCGAGACGGCGCTCTTCGATCGCACTTACAAGCCGATTGCCAATACCTCGCCGCAAAAACACTCCAGCCAGTTCGACGGCTTTACCGACCGCGTATTGCCCGCACTGCAAGAGGCGCTGCTGGAGCGCATGCCGCAACTGGCCTATGCCGGTGCGGTGGACAACAACGGCTACTTTCCTACTCACAACAAGAAGTTTTCCCAGCCGTTGACTGGTAATTATGATGTCGACCTGGTCAACAATCGTACCAAGCGCATCTTCAGTGACCGCACCGGCAAGCGCTGCGGGGCCAATACCAAGCCTTTCCTGCTGCAGACCTACAAGCGCGATACCGGTGAGGTGATGCACGACCTGTCGGTGCCGATCTATGTCAATGGCAAGCACTGGGGCGGCTTCCGGGTCGGCTATCGGTCCAGCCATGCGGCTGCGCCTGCGGCGGTACCGGTGGTCTCGACTACTACGTCTGCCACCCCGGCGCCGTCCACTGCAGTACGGGCGTCGGCCGCCCCGCGCGGGGCAAGGCCGGTGAGGATTTCCAAGGTTTGAGAAGGGTATGCATGCCCGTGTCGGATTGACTTGTCGCAATAGGGGGGTAAAACCATTTCATTTCCGAGGCTGATTCGCTTGACCCCGTCCGGCGCCTGTTAGATTATTCGACGAGGGGACGCTCGCCCGCATGGGACGGGCGATAGACAGCAAGTGGCCGGCCTGCGAGCGGGCTGCGCGAGGGAAGGAAAGACAGTGAAGCCTACGGTGCCAAGCAAGGGCGAATCATCCGGCAAGGAGTTCGATTTCAATAGCCGTGATTTCGAGCGCGTGCGTGGCCTGATCTACCAGCGGGCCGGGATCGCCCTGGCCGACAGCAAGCAGGAGATGGTGTACAGCCGCCTGGCGCGGCGCCTTCGGGCCACCGGCATCACTTCCTTCCAGCAGTATCTCGACATGCTCGAACGCACCCACGACTCCGACGAGTGGGAAGCCTTCACCAACGCCCTGACCACCAACCTGACCTCGTTCTTCCGCGAGGCTCACCATTTCCCCATCCTGGCGGATTTCCTCAAGACCCTGAAGGAGCCGGTCACCATCTGGTGCTCGGCGGCTTCTACCGGGGAAGAGCCCTATACCATCGCCATGACCGCCTGCGAGGCCTATGGCTCGATGACGCCACCGGTGCAGATCGTGGCCACCGACATCGATACCAATGTCCTGGCCACCGGCGCCAATGGCGTCTATCCCATGGAGCGCATCGAAAAGATGTCGCCCGAACGGGTCAAGAAGTTTTTCCTGCGCGGCAAGGGTAACCATGAGGGTTACGTGCGCGTGCGCCCGGAATTGCGCAAGCTGATCACCTTCAAGCAACTGAACCTGCTGGCCGATGGCTGGCCCATCAACGGTCAGTTCGATGTGATCTTCTGTCGCAACGTGATGATCTATTTCGATAAACCTACCCAGAGCAAGATCCTGTCCCGATTCGTTCCATTGATGAAGCCTCATGCCTTGCTGTTCGCCGGCCATTCGGAGAACTTCCTGTATGTCTCCGATGCCCTCAAGCTCAAAGGCAAGACGGTCTATGAACTCAACGCAACGCAGCGTGGCGCAAGGACCAAGCCATGAGTCAGGCGTCCGAGCAGATTGCCACCAATCTCTACTACGACCGCACCTTCGATTGCGACGCCGCCAAGATCCTGCCGGGCGAGTATTACTTCACCGGCAAGGACATGATGATCGTCACCGTGCTGGGCTCCTGCGTCTCGGCCTGTATCCGGGACCGTGTCTCCGGCATTGGTGGCATGAACCATTTCATGCTGCCCGACGGGGGCGGTGACGACGGCAGTCCGATCTCGGCCTCGGCTCGCTATGGCACCTATGCCATGGAAGTGCTGATCAACGAAGTGCTCAAGTCCGGCGCCCGTCGCGAAAACCTGGAAGCGAAGGTGTTCGGCGGCGGCAACGTGCTGCGCGGCTTTTCGGCCATCAACGTGGGCGAGCGCAATGCCGAATTCGTACGGCGCTACCTCAAGGCAGAAAACATCCGTGTGGTGGCCGAAGACCTGAACGATATCTATCCCCGCAAGGTGTATTTCTTCCCCCGCACCGGCAAGGTGCTGGTGAAAAAGCTGAAACAGATGCACAACAATACCCTGGTGGACCGCGAAAAAGCCTACGCCAGCAAGCTGGTTACCAAGCCGGTGGGCGGCGAGGTGGACCTGTTCTGACGGCCATGATCAGTCAGCAGGGTAATTCCGAAATTTGAGTGATTGAGTGATGAAAATTAAAGTTCTTATCGTCGACGACTCCGCACTGATCCGCAGTGTCATGCGCGAAATCATCGGCAGCCAGCCGGACATGGAAGTGGTGGGCGTGGCGCCCGACCCGATCATCGCCCGCGAGCTGATCAAGCAGACCAACCCGGACGTGCTGACGCTGGACGTGGAAATGCCGCGCATGGACGGCCTGGATTTCCTGGAAAAGCTGATGCGCCTGCGCCCCATGCCGGTGGTGATGGTGTCTTCGCTGACCGAGCGTGGTTCCGAAATCACCCTGCGGGCGCTGGAGCTGGGCGCCATCGATTTCGTGACCAAGCCCAAGATCTCCATCCAGAGCGGCATGCAGGAATATGCCGACATGATCGCCGACAAGATCCGCGCCGCCGCCAAGGCACGCGTGCGCGCTCGCCCGTCACGTGCGGCCGAGCAGGCAGCCACCCCCGGCGAGGCCTTGCCGCAGATCCGCAATCCGCTCACCAGTAGTGAAAAGCTGATCATCATCGGCGCTTCCACCGGCGGCACCGAGGCCATCAAGGAATTCCTGATCCGCATGCCTTCGGACTGCCCCGGCATCCTGATCACCCAGCATATGCCCGAAGGATTCACCCGTTCCTTCGCTCAGCGCCTGAACAACCTGTGCAAGATTTCCGTTGTGGAATCGGCCGGCAACGAGCGCGTGCTCCCGGGGCACGCCTATATTGCACCCGGCCATTCCCACCTGAAGCTGGTGCGCAGCGGCGCCAACTACATGACCCAGCTCGACCAGGGCCCGCCGGTGAACCGCCACCGGCCGTCAGTGGATGTGCTGTTCCAGTCGGCTGCGACCTGCGCCGGCAAGAACGCCGTGGGCGTGATCCTGACCGGTATGGGCAAGGACGGCGCACAGGGCATGCTGGAAATGCGCAATGCCGGCGCCTACAACTTTGCCCAGGACGAGGCCTCCTGCGTGGTCTTCGGCATGCCCCGCGAAGCCATCGCCATTGGTGCGGCGCATGAGGTTCTTTCGCTGCAGGCCATGCCGGGCAGGGTACTGGCGTGGCTGGCGGAACACGGAAGCCGTGCCCTGCGGGTTTGAAGCTGCGCGATACGCTTATTGTTCTGCCAAATTTGCTGTTGCTGCACTACAATGCGTTGCATATGAGAGGCAGCCTGAGGGTTCACCTCAAGCTGGGAAGATAAGAAGGATTCGGTTCAAGTGAGCGTAGGCACTTGCCGTTATCCACGAATTCAATTGTTCAGATGGAGTCTTAGCATGTCGGGTCCCAATACCAAGTTCTTAGTCGTCGACGATTTCTCGACCATGCGCCGCATCGTGCGCAATCTGCTCAAGGAATTGGGCTACACCAATGTGGACGAGGCCGAAGATGGCGTGCAGGCGCTGCAAAAGCTGCGTAGCGACCAGTTCGATTTCGTCGTCTCCGACTGGAACATGCCCAACATGGATGGCCTGACCATGCTGCAGGAAATCCGCAAGGACCCGGCCCTGTCCAAGCTGCCCGTGCTGATGGTCACCGCCGAAGCCAAGAAGGAAAACATCGTCGCCGCTGCCCAGGCGGGTGCCAACGGCTACGTGGTCAAGCCTTTCACCGCGGCCACGCTGGATGAGAAGCTGGGCAAGATCTTCGAAAAGATGGCTGCAGGTGGCTGAGGTGGAAGGCGGCCTCAATCCCGCCCGTACCGCGTCCACCGAGGGTGCCGCGGTCAGCGAAGAGGTATTGGTCCGTATCGGCCACATGACGCGCAACCTGCACGACAGCTTGCGCGGTCTGGGCTTCGACCGCCTGCTGGAGCGCGCCGCCAGCGACATGCCCGACGCGCGTGACCGCCTGGAATACGTGGCCCGCATGACCGAACAGGCCGCCCAGCGTGTGCTCAATGCCACTGAACTGGCCAGCCCCTTGCAGGAGCGCATCCACGACGGTGCCGGCGAGCTCAAGGCGCAGTGGGAAGCGGCTACCGCCGGCAGCTTCTCGGAAGCCCAGTACCGCGAACTGGGTGCCCGCACCTCGGCCTTCCTGGCGCAGGCTGGCGAAGACAGCAGCGTGACCAAGCAGCAACTGCTGGACATCATGATGGCGCAGGATTTCCAGGACCTGACGGGTCAGGTCATCAAGCGCGTCACCAAGCTGGCACACGACCTGGAGTCGCAACTGGTGCAACTGCTGGTCGATTACTCGCCCTCGGAAACCAAGCGCGAAGACACGGGCCTGCTCAATGGCCCCCAGATCGACCCGGCCGGCAAGGATGTCATCGCCAACCAGGGGCAGGTCGACGATCTGCTGGAGAGCCTGGGCTTCTGATCCTGCGGGTATCTTCATCGAAGGCCTTGCATATTGTCTGATGGGCAATATGCAAGGCCTTCGTCATTGTTGCCCTAGTATGTCGTGGAAATGCCACGTATCACATTCAACATGCAAATCTGACTTTGCCTTGTATCGCCCATGCCCGAAGAAGCGTGCGGTACACCGCCTTCGAGACGCGCCGTTCTGTCCAAGGCAGAGCCTGGGGCTTTTGCCTAGTCCGAAATGGGGGACGTTTTCGCCCCTATTCCCGTGATGATGGCGCCTCCTGGTCGCCAATAATCCTAGCCTATTGTTCTAGAAATCCGTCCAGCGCACGCGACGCCGGGGGGCAAGCAGTTTTGCAGGGGGATACGGCGGATGGCCGAAGACAGCGATATGGAGCGGACAGAACCCGCCACGAGTAAACGCATTGAGCGTGCTCGTGAGCAGGGTGATGTGCCGCGCTCGCGCGAGCTGGCCACTTGCCTGATGCTGCTGGTGGGCGGTAGTTGCGTCTGGGCCTTCAGCGGCCCGGTCGTGACCAGCCTGGACCGCATCATGGTCGCTACCCTGAGCATGGAGCGTGCCGCGGCCTTCGATCCGGTGGTGCTGTTCAACATGCTCAGCGCCCATCTGCTGGATGTGGCCATTGCCATGATCCCCATCGCCTTCATGATGACACTGGCTGCCATGGCCGCGCCCCTGATGCTGGGCGGGTGGCTGTTCAACGTCGAATCACTGGCCCCCAAGTTCAGCAAGCTCAATCCCATCAGCGGTTTTGGCAACATGTTCTCGGTCAACTCCCTGGTCGAGCTGGGCAAGGCTGTCCTCAAGACGCTGCTGGTGGGGACCGTTGCCTGGTTGGCCATTCGCGGCCAGATTGATGCCGTGCTGGGGCTGGGCGTGGAATCGCTCAAGACCGCCGGCGCCCATTCGGCGTATCTACTATGGGTGAGCTTCATCACCATCGTATCGGCGCTGATCCTCATTGCCGTACTGGACGTCCCTTATCAGATCTGGAACTACGGCCGCAAGCTGCGCATGACGCGCGAAGAGGTCAAGCAGGAGCACAAGGAATCCGAAGGCGATCCTCACGTCAAGGGCAAGATCCGCGCCATGCAGCGCGCCATGGCACGCCGCCGCATGATGGCCGAGGTGCCCACCGCCGACGTGGTGGTGACCAACCCGACCCACTACGCGGTCGCGCTGAAATATACCGAAGGCAAGATGGGGGCACCGAAGGTGGTGGCCAAGGGTGCCGACGACATCGCCGCCAAGATCCGCGAACTGGCGCGCGAGCACAAGGTGCCGCTGCTGGAAGCGCCGCCCCTGGCGCGTGCCTTGCACACCCATACCGAGATCGGCGACGAGATCCCCGAAGCCCTTTATACCGCCGTGGCCGAGGTGCTGGCCTACGTGTTCCAGTTGCGCACCTTTGGCAAGTTCGGTGGCGACCGACCGGTGGAGCCGACCGACCTGGCCGTGCCCAAGGACCTCGATCCGGCCACTGCACCTCCCAAGACACGCGGCCCCAAGAATAGAAGCAGGCAGTAACGATGGCGACCAAACTCAATACGATGAAAATTCCGGCCTGGGTGCCGATCAAGAGCGGCAAGGCCTTCGCCGCGCCGATCCTGATCGTCATGATGCTGGCGATGATGGTGCTGCCGCTGCCAGCCTTCATGCTGGACCTGCTGTTCAGCTTCAACATCTCGCTCTCGGTGATTGTGCTGATGACGGCGCTCTATACTGTCAAGCCGCTGGATTTCATCGCCTTCCCGGCGGTGCTGCTGGTGTCGACTATGCTGCGCCTGTCACTGAACGTGGCCTCGACCCGGGTCGTGCTGACCGAGGGCCATACCGGCCCGGACGCCGCCGGCAAGGTGATCGAAGCCTTCGGTCACTTCCTGATCGGCGGCAACTACACGGTCGGTATCGTGGTGTTCGTGATCCTGACCATCATCAACTTCATGGTGGTGACCAAGGGTGCCGGCCGTATCGCCGAAGTGGGTGCGCGCTTCACCCTGGATGCGATGCCGGGCAAGCAGATGGCGATCGACGCCGACCTCAATGCCGGCCTGATCGGTGAGCCGGAGGCCCGCGCCCGCCGCAAGGAAGTGGCACAGGAGTCGGAGTTCTACGGTGCCATGGACGGTGCCTCCAAGTACGTGCGCGGCGACGCCATCGCCGGCATCATCGTGACCGTGGTCAACATCGTCGGCGGTCTGGTGGTGGGGATGGTCCAGCACGACCTGGCCTTCGACGCCGCACTGAAGAACTACACGCTGCTGGCCATCGGTGATGGCCTGGTGGCGCAGATTCCCTCGCTGATCATTTCGACGGCCGCCGGTGTGGTGGTCTCGCGCGTGGCCAACGACCAGGACGTGGGCGGCCAGCTGATCAACCAGCTCTTCGCCAAGCCGGAAGTGCTCTACATCACCGCCGTCATCATCGGCGGCATGGGCCTGATCCCGGGCATGCCGCATATCGCCTTCCTGCTGCTGGCGGCTGCCATGGGCGGTGGCGCGTATGCCATCAGCAAGCGCGTCCAGACCGCCAAGGCCGAAAGTGCCGCCGCCACCCCGCAAGCCGCAGCAGCTGCGGCCGCGCCCGCCGAAGGCGAGGAGGCCAGCTGGAACGACGTCATGCCGGTCGATACCCTGGGCCTGGAAGTGGGCTATCGCCTCATCCCGCTGGTGGACAAGGGGCAGGGTGGCGAACTGCTCAAGCGCATCAAGGGCATCCGCAAGAAATTCGCCCAGGAAGTCGGCTTCCTGTCGCCGCCCATCCATATCCGCGACAATCTGGAATTGAAACCCTCGGCCTACCGCATCACCCTCAAAGGCGTGGAAGTGGGCAATGGCGAGGCGCATGCCGGCCAGTACCTGGCGATCAACCCGGGCATGGTGACCGGCCCCTTGCCGGGCATGATGACTTCCGACCCGGCCTTCGGTCTGCCGGCCGTCTGGATCGACAACAGCCTGCGCGAACAGGCCTCGACCATGGGCTATACCGTGGTCGATGCCGGCACCGTCGTCGCCACCCACCTGAACCATCTGATCACCACCCATGCTTCCGAGCTGCTGGGCCGCCAGGAAGTGCAGAGCCTGCTGGACCACCTGGCCAAGGAAGCGCCCAAGCTGGTGGAAGATCTGGTACCGAAGATGTTGCCCCTGGGTACCTTGCAGAAAGTGTTGCAGAACCTGCTCACCGAAGGCGTGCACATTCGCGATATGCGCACTATCATCGAAACCTTGGCCGAGCACGCCGCGCGCATCCAGGACCCGACCGATCTCACGGCCATCGTCCGCATCGCGCTGGGTCGGGCCATCGTGCAACAGATTTTCCCGGGCGAGAGCGAGTTGCCGGTCATGGCGCTGGACTCCAAGCTCGAACGTCTGCTCATGCAGGCGCTGCAGGCCAGCGGCGACACCGGCGGTATCGAGCCGGGTCTGGCCGATTCGCTGGTACAGCAGACCGAAATTGCGGCGCAGCGCCAGGAGCAGCTTGGCTACGCGCCGGTACTGCTGGTGGGGGCGCCGCTGCGCACGCTGATGGCGCGCTTCCTGCGTCGTGCCATGCCGCAGTTGCGCGTGTTGTCGCACGCTGAAGTGCCAGAATCGAAAACGATTAAAGTTACCAGCCTAGTTGGAGGGCAAGCATGAACGTCAAGAAATTTATCGCCAATTCTTCTCGCGAGGCCTGGCGTCAGGTCCGCGAGGCGCTTGGCCCGGATGCCGTCATTCTCTCCAACCGCAATATTCCCGACGGGGTGGAGATCCTGGCCATGGCCAACGAGGATATGACCACCCTGGTGGCACCCACCGGTGCGCGCGAAGCTGGGGCTCGCCCGCAGGCGGCCTCGCTGCAGCAGCAATCCGGTCTGCCGCCGGCGCAGCAGCCCAAGCGTCCCGCACTGCTGTCTTCGCCGCTGGCGCAGCAGCCGGCCCGCGCCCAGCGTACCGAGCAGGCGCCCCTGCTGGACCAGCCGGCCCAGGGCCGCGCACCCGCCCGCGCAGCAGAAACTGCACCCGGCCCCGATGCG
>NZ_AEEC02000028.1 GCF_000300975.2 Herbaspirillum frisingense GSF30
CTGGAGCTGCCCCTGGAGTCCGCCTCCGGGCCGGCGCGTCCAGCCGTGCGGCTGGGCATGAGCCTGCTGCGCGGCATGCCGGCTGAGGCGGCGCAGCGCATCGAGCAGGCGCGCGCCGAGCGTCCCTTTGCCGATGTCGACGACCTGGCCCGGCGCGCCGCCCTGGATCGCCATGCCCTGCAGGCGCTGGCGGCCGGCGATGCCCTGCGCGAACTGGCCGGCCATCGGCGCCAGGCCCTGTGGCATGCGGTGGGTGCGGTACCCGATCATGACCTGCTGCGCAGCGCGCCACGCGGCGACGATGCGGTGCAACTGGAGACGCCCGGCGAAGGCGAGCAGATCATCGACGACTACCGCGCCATGAACCTGACCCTGCGCCGCCACCCGCTGGCCCTGCTGCGACCGACCCTGCAGCGCCGCCGCTTCATGAGCGTGGCCGATCTGAACACGCTGCAGAACCGCCAGTTCGCCTGCTGCTGCGGCATCGTCACGGTGCGCCAGCGGCCGGGTACGGCCAAGGGGGTGATCTTCATGACGATCGAAGACGAGACCGGCTCGGCCAACGTCATCATCTGGCCGGCGGTGCTGGAACGACAGCGCAGCGAAGTGCTCAATGCGCGCCTGCTGGGGGTGTACGGAAGCTGGCAATGCCAGGGAGAAGTGCGCCATCTGGTGGCCGGACGCCTGGAGGACTGGACTCACCTGCTCGGGGAACTGCAGCCGCGCAGCCGTGATTTCTTCTGATGGATTGGCTGACTCAGGCCGCCAGCGCCATGCGGAAGGCATTGCGCCCTTCGCTCTTGGCCCGGTACAGGGCCAGGTCGGCCTGGTGCACCAGGGCATCCCACCCCAGCATCTGGCCCGGTGTGAGCACGGCCAGGCCGACGCTGATGGTGACCGGCTGGCCATGGCCGAAGTCATGCTGGCGCACCGTCTCCAGCAGGTGCTGGGCGATCTGTCGTGCCTGCACCTCGGCCAGGCCGGGGAAGACCGCGCAGAACTCTTCACCACCATAGCGGCCCAGCAGACCGTTCTGGCGACAGCATTGTCGCAATAGTGCACCGATGTCGGCCAGCACGCGGTCACCCACCTGGTGGCCGTGGGTATCGTTGATCCGCTTGAAATGGTCGACGTCGATGAAGGCCAGGGTCAGCACCCGTCTGGCCTGCACCGCCTGATCTAGCACCAGTTCGCCACAGCGCACCAGTTCGCGCCGGTTCAGGGTGCCGGTCAGCTCATCCACGGTCGCCAGGCGCTGCTTGTCGGCCAGCAGGCGTTCGAAATAGATCATCATCAGCGCCACCGACAGCAACAGGGTGCCACTGATGGGAATCAGGTAGATCAGGGCTACCCCCAGGTTGCTCATCTCGGGCGGTTCGAACAGTTCCGGATGGCGCAGTGAGATGAAGAAGCGACTGACGTAGCTGGCGCTGAGGATGAGCAAGGCGCCGATACCGACGCAGCGACCGAAGGTCCAGCGTGGATAACGCTCGGCCAGGGCGCCGGAGAGTCCCTGGAGGAATTCCCACAGCACCAGGCAGAACACCACCTGCAGCCCGCAGACAGCCAGGTAGGCGCGCTGGGTGAACGTGGCTTCGGACGCCAGCAGCGCCGCAAAGGCGGCGGCATAGACCACGATAAGCAGGCCCGGCCACCAGGCCGAGCGACGCTGGTAGAAGCTGCGTAAGCCGCCCCAGGCCACGATCCCGGAAGAAAACACAAGCGTATTGCCCAGCAACAGGCCCAGCGCACGTGGTGTGCCAGTCAGGCTGGCATAGACGATCACGGTGGTGCAGATACCCAGTGCCGCCAGCACCCCGGACAGCGCCCACAGGCGGGTGAAGCGCTCCGAGGGCGTGCTGATGAACAGGCCCGTCATGATCACGCCACTGCAAAACTGAACGATGGCCAGCGCCAGGCTGGCGGTGAATGGATTCATCCGGATAAGCCCGTCCACGGGACGGGTGAAGATTGCAGAACGGGAGAGTGTCCGGTCAGGCCTGCAGGCAAGCTTCCGGAACCCCATCCGGTGCTACTGCCAGGCATCTGACGGCCTGGAAAGACGACACAGGCAGGACGCCGTCAGTGTAACCGAAGCCGCCGGAATGATAGTGATTTTCAGCAATATGACATGAAAAGTGAACGTTATTGCCGGGCTGGCAATATATCTGCACCCTTCATTACAGCGTCATTTCGGCTTCATTCACGTTCCAGCACGCGGGTATGCCCCCATTGGCCGGAGCGGCACAGCTGGTCGGTCACGTCCAGCACCAGTCGCTCCACGGCCGCCGCTGCGGTGGTCAGGGGGATGTTGCGGGAAGCGCATAAGACCAGCGTGCGCGAGATGGTTTCGCCGGCGATGGCATGGGCCACCATGTCGCCGCGCTCGATGTCGGCCAGCAGCGGCGCCACCGGCAGGATGGTGGCGCCGATATCGGCCAGGATGGCCGACTTCAGGATGGCCACCGAATTGATCTCGATGACATTGTCCAGGCTCATGCCCTGGGCGCGTACCAGGTTTTCGATGCGCGGGCGCACGCCATGGGCCAGGCCGGGCAGGATCAGCGGTGCCTGGATGGCGCGCGCCAGCGGCACGCCCTTGCGCCCGGCCACGCCGTACTGCGACTTGGCGCGGGTGATGTACAGCATCTCTTCCTCGATCATCGGCGTGGCCGCGAACGAGGACAGCTGACCATCATCGAAC
This sequence comes from Herbaspirillum frisingense GSF30, assembly GCF_000300975.2. Lineage (GTDB taxonomy): Bacteria > Pseudomonadota > Gammaproteobacteria > Burkholderiales > Burkholderiaceae_D > Herbaspirillum > Herbaspirillum frisingense. Next base: position 2,705 of record NZ_AEEC02000028.1, read on the forward strand.
AGCACCGCCAGGTTGATGCGGCCGGACTTGAGCTGGGTGATGAGGTTGCCGGTCAGTTCCTCGGTCAGTTGCAGCGTGATTTCCGGATAGGTGGAGCGCACCGCGTTCAACAGCGGCAAGGCCAGCGCATTGGACACGCTCTGCGGAATACCCAGCGCCACGGTGCCCGAGGGCTTGTCGGTGGATTGCGCCACGGCCTGCTTGGCGTCCTGCACCTGCTTGAGGATCGCCAGCGCGTGCTCATAGAAGACCTTGCCGGCATCGGTGGCGATCACGCCCTGGGCCGAGCGGTGCAGCAGTTGCGCCTCCATCTCGTCTTCCAGCTGGCGGATCTGCTGGGTCAGCGCCGGCTGGGCGATGTGCAGCACCCGTGCCGCCCGCGAGAGCGAGCCGTGATCGACGATGGCCACGAAGTAGCGCAGTTGGCGTAATTCCATGCGAAGGTTTTCCCTGCTGTCCAGCGAGTTGTCAAATTGTTTTACAGGCCCGGACGACTATTGAACATGCGGGTGCGCGCATTCTCGATGTGGCCCCGCATGGCACGCCGAGCGCCTTCGGCATCCTGCAGCCGGATCAGCTCGAAGATCTGGCGGTGTTCATCCATGGCGTCCTGCGAGCGCTTCCAGGGCGGGATATGCATCAGGTGGCGCAGCATGTTCACGGCGTGGCTGACATCGTATTCCAGCGTTTTCATCACCTGTACGAAGCGCAGGTTGCCGGTGGCCATGGCGATCGCTTCATGGAAGCCGAAGTCGTAATGGTGGGCGATGCCGCCGACCCGGTTGGCCTCTTCGAAGCCTTCCAGCAGGCGCTCCATCTGGTCCAGGTCCTGCTTGTTGCGACGCAGGGCCGCCATGTAGGCCGATTCGGGTTCCAGCACCAAGCGCAATTCCAGGCCGTTCATGATGTGACCGATGCGGGTTCCGGGTTCGCCGTCCGGACGTGCCGGAGCCAGACCGGCCTTTTCCTTCACATAGGTCCCGGAACCGCGCAGGGATTCCACCAGCTGGTCCTCCCGCAGCCGGTCCAGCGCCTGCCGCACCACCGGGCGCGAGACCTCGAACAGCGTGGCCAGGTCATTCTCGGAAGGCAACTTGCTGCCCACTGCGATGCGCCCTTCCACGATGGCATGGAACAAGGTCTCATAGACCCGCTCGGCAAAACGCTCCGGCCGCACCGGACCCAGGCCGGCGGCGGCCAGGCTCAGGAGTTCGCTGGACGCGGCGGGGCGCGCCGGTTTGCTGGAGTTGGGCATCGATGCTCCGGGAGACTGGAATGGACGTTGCGCATGGTAGCGGATTTGCCACCCTCCCCGCCACCCTGGCGATGCAGGCAGTCAGCAAAGTAGTAAATTCAATTGACAGCTTGTTCGCCCTGGCTTAGATTGACTCACCACAAAAAGCAAAACGACTCAGGAGACCAGCCCCTTCCAGGCCAGCCCGCGGACCGTGCGTCCGGGACTGCCCTCGTCCATGCCGCCTGCTGCGTTTTACTTCGACTTGCTCCACCTGCTTCACTCCAGTTGCGCTTTGCGCTTACCACCCAAGGACAGCACCGCCATGAAACAGCACTTCATCGACAACCGCTGGGTCGCCCCCGCCTCCGGCGAGAGCATCCCCGTCATCGATCCTTCCGACGGCCAGCCCTTCGAGGCCATCGCCCGCGGCAATCCCGCCGACATCGACCGCGCCGTCGGCGCCGCCCGCCGCGCCTATGAGGGCGCCTGGGGCAAGCTGTCGGCGGCCGAGCGCAGCCGCCTGATGATGAAACTGGCCTACAAGCTGCAGGATCACCAGGAAGAACTGGCGCAACTGGAAGGCCGCGATTGCGGCAAGCCGATGAAGCAGGCGCGGGCCGATGCGGCCGCCATCGTGCGCTATTTCGAGTTCTATGCCGGTGCCGCCGACAAGCTCCACGGCGAGACCATTCCCTACCAGGCCGGCTATACGGTGCTGACCCTGCGCGAGCCGCACGGGGTGACCGGCCATATCGTGCCGTGGAACTACCCGATGCAGATCTTCGGGCGCTGCGTGGGCGGCGCCCTGGCGGCCGGCAATACCTGCGTGGTCAAGCCGGCCGAAGATGCCTGCCTGTCCATCCTGCGGGTGGCAGAGCTGGCCGCCGAGGTGGGTTTCCCGGAGGGTGCGCTCAATATCGTGACCGGTTACGGCCATGAGGCCGGCGACCTGCTGGTCAAGCATCCGGACGTGGACCACGTGTCCTTCACCGGCTCGCCCAACGTGGGCAAGCTGGTAGTGCGCGGCGCGGCCGAGCACCATACGCCGGTCACCCTGGAACTGGGCGGCAAGTCGCCGCAGGTGGTCTTCGAGGATGCCGACATGGAGGCCATGCTGCCAGTGGTGGTCAATGCCATCGTGCAAAACGCCGGCCAGACCTGCTCCGCCGGCAGCCGCCTGCTGGTGCAGCGCGGCGCCTATGAGCAGGTGCTGGATCGGCTGTCGGGCCTGTTCTCGCAACTGCGGGTCGGCTCTTCGCAGATGGACCTGGATTGCGGCCCGCTGATCCGCAAGACCCAGCAGGAGCGCGTGGCCGGCTTCCTCGCCGATGCCCGGCGCGATGGCATCCCGCTGGTGGCGCAGGGCGAAGTCGCCCCGGGTGCGCCGGCCAGCGGTTTCTACCAGGCCCCGGCCCTGCTGCGCGATGTGCCCGCGCGTCACCGGCTGGCGCAGGAAGAGGTGTTCGGCCCGGTGCTGGCGGCCATGCCCTTCGAGGATGAAGCCGAGGCCATCGCCCTGGCCAACGGCACCGACTATGGGCTGGTGGCCAGCGTCTGGACCCGCGATGGCGCGCGCCAGATGCGCCTGGCGCGCGCCATCCGCAGCGGCCAGGTGTTCATCAACAACTATGGCGCCGGTGGCGGCGTGGAACTGCCCTTCGGCGGCGTCAAGGCCAGCGGCCACGGGCGAGAAAAAGGTTTCGAGGCGCTCTATGGCTTCACGGTCCTCAAGACCATCGCCATCCGTCACGGCTGATATCGAATCGATGCAACCTGGAGCCCATTTGTATGACGCGACTACCGTTCGTCCTGAGTAGGCCCTTTCAGGGCCGTATCGAAGGCGCACCGTCATTACGCCTTCGATACGCGGCTACGCCGCTACTCAGGACGAACGGTGAGCGCATCGCAATCAGGTTCTACCCAATCATGAAAATGCCTAAGCATTTCTAATCATTTCTAATCATTTCTAATCATTCATTGCCAGGAGACACACCATGCGTTTGCAAGACAAGGTAGCCATCGTCACCGGTGGCGGTTCGGGTTTCGGCGAGGGGATCGCCAAGGCTTATGCCCGTGAAGGCGCGGCCATCGTCGTGGCCGACATCGGCGAGGCCGGCGGCCTGCGGGTGGTCGAGGAGATCAAGCGCGCCGGTGGCAAGGCGGTGTTCGCCCGCGCCGACGTGTCCAAGCGGGCCGACATGGACCAGTTGCTGGCCACCGCCCTGGAACAGTTCGGCAAGCTCGATATCGTCGTCAACAATGCCGGCACCACCCACCGCAACCGTCCCATGCTGGAAGTGGAAGAGGAAGAATTCGACCGTGTCTATGCCGTCAATGTGAAGAGTATCTTCCTCTCGGCCAAGACCTTCGTGCCCTACTTCCGCAAGGTCGGCGGCGGCGCCTTCGTCAACATCGCCTCCACCGCCGGCGTGCGTCCGCGTCCGGGCCTGACCTGGTACAACGGAAGCAAGGGCGCGGTCATCACCACCAGCAAGTCGATGGCGGCCGAACTGGGTCCCGACAAGATCCGCGTGAACTGCGTGAATCCGGTGATCTCGGCCACCGGCCTGCTGGCCGAGTTCATGGGCGTGCCCGACACCCCGGAAAACCGCAAGAAGTTCGTCGCCACCATCCCCATGGGCCGCTTCTCGACCCCCGAGGACATCGCCAACGCCTGCCTCTACCTGGGTTCGGACGAAGCCCAGTTCGTCACCGGCGTGTGCATCGAGGTCGATGGCGGGCGCTGCGTGTAAACACCTTCATGTGCGCGGGGCGATATTGCTTTGACAATCCTGCCCCCGCCACTACAATGCTGGGCACCGTCAGCCGGCCACACAGAAGGGTCGGCGACGTAAAACAACATAACGTCAAAAATCTACTGGAGCGAGACATGACTTATCAAGCAGGCGCGGCTGCCGACGGCGCACGCGCATCCTTTGAAGACGCTACCTACGCCAAGGTCACCTGGCGCCTGTTGCCCCTGCTGTTCCTGTGCTACGTGGCCTCCTACCTGGACCGGGTCAACGTCGGCTTCGCCAAGCTGCAGATGCTGCAGGACCTGAAGTTCAGCGATACCGTCTACGGCCTGGGCGCGGGCATCTTCTTCCTGGGCTATTTCGTCTTCGAAGTCCCCAGCAACATGATCCTGCACAAGGTCGGGGCGCGCCTGTGGATCGCCCGCATCATGATCACCTGGGGCATCATCTCCGGCGCCATGGCCTACGTGACCACGCCGCAGATGTTCTACATCATGCGTTTCCTGCTGGGGGTGGCCGAGGCCGGCTTCTTCCCGGGCGTGATCCTGTATCTGACCTACTGGTACCCGGCAGCGCGACGCGGCAAGATCACCGCGCTGTTCATGACCGGCATCGCGCTCTCGGGCGTGATCGGCGGCCCGCTCTCGGGCTGGATCATGCATGCCATGCCGGGCGTGTGGGGCCATTCCGGCTGGCAGTGGATGTTCATCCTGGAGGCCATTCCTTCGCTGATTCTGGGCGTGCTGGTGATCCTGTACATGAAGGATCGCATCCGCGATGCCGACTGGCTCAACGAGGAAGAAAAGCACCTGCTGGAAGCCAATATCAGCCACGAGGAAAGCCAGAAGGAACACCTTTCCCTGGGCGCCATGTTCTCCAATGGCCGGGTCTGGCTGGGCGCGCTGATCTACTTCTGCTTCGTCATGGGGCTGTACGGCGTGAGCTTCTGGCTGCCGACCATCATCAAGACCACCGGCGTGACCGATCCGCTCAATGTGGGCCTGCTCACTGCCATTCCCTATGCCTTCGCCGCCGCCGCGATGGTGTTGATCGCCCGCAGCGCCGACGCCCGTCGCGAGCGTCGCTGGCACGTGGCCATTCCGGCCTTCCTGGGATGCATCGGCCTGCTGCTGTCCACCGTCTATGACCACAACACCACCTTGGCAATGGCCTCGCTGACGCTGGCCAGCGTCGGTATCCTGACCACGCTGCCGCTGTTCTGGAGCCTGCCGACGGCCTTCCTGTCCGGAACCGCAGCGGCTGCCGGGATTGCGCTGATCAATTCGCTGGGCAACCTGGCCGGTTTCGTCAGTCCCTTCCTGGTGGGCTGGCTCAAGGACACCACCCAGAGCACCAATGCCGGCATGTACGTGCTGGCGGCATCGCTGGTGATCGGCGGTCTGTTGACGCTGACCCTGCCGGCCAAGCTGGTCAACAAGTAATCTGCTTCGCTGAACGCTGAGCGCAGAACGGCGGCTCTTCGGAGCCGCCGTTCTGCGTTTCAGGGGTGGGAGGAGGATTGCGGTTCCAGCAGGTCACGCATGGCCAGCCGGACTACCTCGGCCTGCGTAGCCTGGGGATGGCGCTGGCGCTGCAGCGCCAGCAGGGCATCCACCCTGCCCCGGTCGCCGTGGCACAGCTCGGTCATGCGGGCGGTCATCTCCAGGTAGCCTTCGGGATCGTGCAGGGGCCGGTCCTCACGGCTGATGTGGCGCAGCCAGGCGCGGTCGGCGGCGAAGAGCGCCAGTACGGCGCAGGACATCAGGATCAGCCAGGGCAGCATGACAGTCTCATCGGCAGGTAAAGCGGCGATTCTGCCTGCGGGCAGGTGTTACCACCATCGACCATGCGGGCAGAACCAGGCGCGTCCTGTCGGCTATAGCGCCAGCCACTCCGCTTGCACGGCAGCATCCGCCTCCAGCGCGGCGGGCGTGCCGTGGAAGACCATCTCGCCGCGCCCCATGACATAGACCCGCTGCGACAGGTCCAGGGCGATTGCCTGCTTTTGCTCGATCAGCAGCACCGCGACCTGCCGGCGTCGCAGCAGCGTCAGGTAATGCGCGACCTGCTCCACCATCTGCGGCGAGAGGCCTTCGGTGGGCTCGTCGATGAGCACCAGCGCGGGATTGCCCAGCAGCGCGCGGCACAGCGCCAGCATCTGCTGCTCCCCGCCTGACAGCGATCCGGCCGCCACCTGACGGCGCCTGGCCAACGCCGGGAACAGCGCATAGACCTCTTCCTCGCGCCAGGCGTCGGCCGGCTGGCGAGCGCCCTGGCGGCCCAGCAGGAGGTTCTGCGCCACGCTCAGGGTGGGAAAGACGTCCCGGCTCTCTGGCACATAAGCCATCCCGCGCCGGGCAATCGCATGGGTGGGCAGACCGGCGATGCTGGCGCCGGCAAAGCGGATGTCGCCGCTGCTGCGCACCAGGCCCATCAGGGCCTTGAGCAAGGTGGAGCGGCCAGCGCCATTGCGCCCGAGGATGCTGACGATTTCTCCCCGTTGCACTTCCAGCGAGACACCCTGCAGCACGTGACTCTGGCCGTACCAGGCCTGCAGGTCGTGGACGCTGAGCAGGGTGTCAGCCATGTCGCCTCCGGTTCAGGTAGAGCGCCTGCACTTCCTGATTGGCGCGGATGCGCTCGGCACTGTCGCAGGCGATGACGCGGCCGTTATCCATCACCGCGATGCGGTCGGCCAGGTCGAAGACTACCTGCATGTCGTGTTCCACCATCAGCAGGGTCTTGCCCACCGTGACTTCGCGGATCAGCGCCACCATCGCCGCGCTCTCCGCCCGGCTCATGCCAGCTGTGGGTTCGTCCAGCAGGATCACGGCGGCATCGGCGGCAATGGTGACGGCCAGTTCCAGGGCACGCTGCTCGGCGTAGCTCAGTTCGCCTGCCGGCACCTGCGCGCGCGCGCCCAGCCCGACACGCTCCAGCACCGCCTGGGCACGGGCGCTGGCGTCGTGCAATTGACCGAGGCGGCGCCAGAAGGCGTAGCGATAGCCGAGCGCCCACAGCAGGGCGCAGCGCACATTCTCGAACGCGGTGAGGCGCGGGAAGAGGCTCGTGATCTGGAAGCTGCGCGCCAGCCCCAGACGATTGATCTGCTGTGGTGAGCACTGCGTGATGTCCTGCCCGTGCAGCAGCACGCGCCCGCTATCAGCCCGATAACGGCCCGACACCAGGTTGAACAGGCTGGACTTGCCGGCCCCGTTGGGCCCAATCAATGCGCAGCGCTCACCGGGATGCAACTGCAGGTCCACGCCGCGCAGGATCTGGCTGCCATCGAAGGCCTTGGTCAGGCCCTGCATGTCCAGGGAAAACGGCGTACTCATCGGCGCCCCCCCTGCCGGCGCCAGAGGGTCAGCGCCGTAGCGCCGGCCGCGATGAGCATGGCGGCGGTGATCCAGGGCAGCGGCGCGTGGACGTCGATGGACCCGCCCCACCACTGCAGGGGCGCCGCGCCATCGCTGCCTTCGGCCAGGCTGCCCAGGCTGGCCTGATAGGCCATCTCGGTGGCCAGCACCACGCCGGCCAGCGTGACCAGCGCGGCCAGCAGCCAGCTTGCCAGACGCCACACCAGGCGCCGGTCGAAGGCGCCGTCGCGCCAGGTGCGCCAGCCGCGGTCGATCAGGCTGGCAAGGCCGCCCGGGGTGGTCATGACGATCAGGATGAAGAAGGCACCCAGATAGAACTGCCAGGCCTGGGTATAGGCCGACAGCCAGGACGAGAACAGCACGCCGACCACGCCGCCGACGATGGGACCATAGAAATAGGCGGTGCCGCCGATGAAGGTGAACAGCAGGATGGCACCGGAGCGCAGCGCTCCCACGTATTCGGCGCTGACGATCTCGAAATTGATGGCCGACAGTCCGCCCGAGACGCCGGCAAAGAAGGCCGACAGGATCAGCGCCAGGTAGCGCACCCGCTGCGGATCGTAGCCGATGAAGGCGGCGCGTTCCGGGTTGTCGCGCACGGCATTGAGGATGCGTCCCAGCGGCGTGTGGCGCAGCGCGCAGATGGCGATGGCGCAGACCAGCAGCCAGCCGGCGATGAGGTAATAGACCTGGATCTGCGGCCCGTAGCTGATGCCCAGCACCGGCGCGCCGATGACCCGGTTGCCGGAGATGCCACCCTCGCCGCCGAAGACCTCGGGCAACATCAGCACGCAGGCCGAGACCAGCTCCACCAGCCCCAGCGTGATCATGGCAAAGGTGGTGCCGGCGCGGCGCGTGGTGGGATAGCCCAGTACGACGCCGCACAACGCGCCGGTGAGGCCGCCCGCCAGCGGGACCAGCGTCAGCGGGAAGGCCAGCGCACCCTCGCTCATGCGGTTCATCAGATGGATCGCGCCGAAGGCGCCCAGTCCCGAATACACTGCGTGGCCGAAGGAGAGCATGCCGCCCTCGCCCAGCAGCATGTTGTAGGACAGGCAGAGCAAGACCATCGTCCCCATCTGCGAAAGCAGCGACAATGCCGCGCTTTGCGGAAACACCAGCGGTGCCGCCAGCAGGAGCAGGGCCAGGCCCAGCCAGGGCAGGACGATACGCTTCATGCTCAGCCCTCCCGCTTGCCCATGAGCCCCTTGGGGCGCAGCACCAGCATCACCACCAGCAGCAGATAGGGCAGCACCGGCGCCACCTGGGCCAGCGTCAGGCGCACCAGCGGTGCCAGCGCACTGCCACTGGGGACCTGCACGCCCAGACTGGCCAGGGACACATCCAGCGCCACCGCGAAGGTCTGCATCAGGCCGATCAGCAGCGAGGTGATGAAGGCCCCGGCCAGTGAACCCAGCCCGCCCACCACCACCACCACGAAGATGATGCTGCCCACGGCCGCTGCCATGCCCGGTTCGGTGACGAAGGCATTGCCGCCGATCACCCCGGCCAGTGCGGCCAGCGCGCAGCCGCCGCCGAACACCAGCATGAACACGCGCGGTACGTTATGCCCCAGAGCCTCTGCCATCTGCGGGTGCGTCAGCGCCGCCTGGATCAGCAGGCCGATGCGGGTATGGCGCAGCAGCAGCCACAAGGCCAGCAGCATGAGCGCCGCCACCAGCAGCATGAAGCCGCGGTAGATGGGGAAACTGGTCGAATAGAGGGTGAAGAGCGTGCCATCGAGTTCCGGCGGGATGCGGTAAGGCACCGGCGAGCGGCCCCACACCAGTTGCACCAGTTCCACCACCAGATAGGACAGGCCGAAGGTGAACAGCAATTCCGGGACATGGCCGTAGCGGTGAACGATGCGCAGGCCGTAATGCTCCACCAGCGCACCGGCCATGCCCACCAGCAGGGGCGCGATCAGCAGCGCCGGCCAGAAGCCCAGCACGCCGGCAATCGCATAGGCGACGTACGCCCCCAGCATGTAGAAGCTGGCATGGGCGAAGTTGGGCACGCCCATCATGCTGTAGATCAGCGTCAGGCCCGAGGACAGCAGGAACAGCAGGAAGCCGTAGCCCAGGCCGTTGAGGAAGGTGATCAGCGCGAATTCCAAGTTGCCAGCCTTGCCAGGGATGCGGTGGGTTCAAGAGGAGTCGGACGGGGTCAGACAGCGTCGAGGCGCCGGGCCGAGCGCGGCCGGACGCAAAAGTGGAGCGATCCTATGGGATTCGCGCTTCTCTGTCAAAATAGCGGATTGCGGCCCGCTTTGGGCCTCACAGGCTGCCTATGACCCATCCATATCTGCTTTCGCCGCTAGGCAACGGCTTTGCCGCCCTGCCCCCGGCCTTCTACACCCGGCTGCAACCGACGCCCCTGCCCGATCCCTACCTGGTCGGTTTCAGCGACGAGGCCGCTGCCACCATCGGACTGGCCCGCCCGGCACCGGAGGACCGCGGTTTTCTCGACATCTTCGCCGGCAACCAGCTGGCACCGGGCTCGCAAGCACTGTCGGCAGTCTATTCGGGCCATCAGTTCGGCGTCTGGGCCGGTCAATTGGGCGATGGGCGCGCCATCACCCTGGGCGACCTGCCGGCAGCCACCGGCCAGGGACGCATCGAACTGCAGCTCAAGGGTGCCGGCAAGACGCCCTACTCCCGCATGGGCGACGGCCGTGCCGTGCTGCGCTCCTCGATCCGCGAATTCCTCTGTTCGGAAGCCATGGCGGCGCTGGGCATCCCCACCACCCGCGCCCTGACCGTGATCGGTTCGGACCAGCGCGTGCAGCGCGAAACCGCCGAGACCGCAGCGGTGGTGACCCGCATGGCCCCCAGCTTCATCCGCTTCGGCTCGTTCGAGCATTGGTACTACAACCAGCGTTTCGACGATCTCAAGGTACTGGGCGATGCCGTGCTGGAGCAGTTCTATCCGGAACTATTGCGGGAAGAAAACCCCTATCAGGCCCTGCTGAAGGAAGTCACCCGCCGCACCGCGACGTTGATGGCGCAATGGCAGGCGGTGGGTTTCATGCATGGGGTGATGAATACCGACAACATGTCCATCCTGGGCCTGACGCTGGATTACGGCCCCTTCGGCTTCATGGAAGCCTTCGACGCCCGCCACATCTGCAACCATACCGACAGCCAGGGCCGCTACAGCTACCAGATGCAGCCGCGCATCGGCCAGTGGAACTGCTTTGCACTGGGCCAGGCAATGCTGCCCCTGATCGGTTCGGTGGAGGCCACCGAGGCCGCGCTGGCCGATTACGAGGCCGTGTTCCAGGCGCAGCATGATGCGCTGTTGCATGCCAAGCTGGGATTGCGCACCCAGCGCGCCGACGACAGCCAGTTGATTGAGGCCATGTTCGCCCTGCTGCAGGCCGGTCATGTCGATTTCACGCTGTTCTTCCGCCGCCTGGGCGACTTGCAGATCGGCAATGCAGCCAACGACGAGCCGCTGCGCGACCTTTTCATCGATCGCCCCGCCTTCGATGCCTGGGCCACGCAATACCGCGCCCGCCTGCGCGACGAGGACAGCGACGACGCCGGCCGCCGCCTTGCAATGCATGCGGTCAACCCCAAATACGTGCTACGCAATTACCTCGCCCAGGTCGCCATCGACAAGGCGCAACAGAAGGATTTCACCGAGGTGGCGCGCCTGCAGACCATCCTGCGCCATCCCTTCGACGAGCAGCCTGAATTCGACCGCTATGCCGACCTGCCCCCCGACTGGGCCAGCCATCTGGAAGTGAGCTGTTCTTCCTGAACGTGAATGGCCATTCATTCCGCTAATACAGTTAATGCCGGCATCGCCCGTCATCACCAAGGAGCCAAGCATGACCCAACGAGTAGAAAAGACCGAAGCCCAATGGCGCGAGCAACTTGACCCCGTGCAATACCAGGTCACCCGCGAAGCCGCCACCGAGCGCGCCTTCACCGGCCGTTACTGGGATCACCACGAGGCCGGGACCTACACCTGCGTGTGCTGCGACACGCCGCTGTTCACCTCGGATGCCAAGTTCGACTCCGGCTGCGGCTGGCCAAGCTACTTCGAGCCCATCGATCCGGCCAACGTCCGCGAGAAAGTGGACCGCAGTTATGGCATGATTCGCACCGAGATCATCTGCAACGTCTGCGACGCCCACCTGGGCCACGTCTTCCCGGACGGCCCGCCGCCGACCGGACTGCGTTATTGCATCAACTCGGCTTCGCTGCGTTTCGACCCGGCGTAAGCCTGGCGGCCCGCGCTGCACCGCCTGCAATACATGCGGCACGGGCCGGATGATCGCCGATCAACCGTTTTACTGACTTTTCCTGAAGAAGCCAACCGATGAAGTTCCTGTTCGACCTGTTCCCCGTCATCCTGTTTTTCGGCGTCTTCAAATGGGCCGAAGGCCATCCCTCGGCCGCCCAGGACCTGGTGATGCAATACCTGGGCGGCGCCATGTCGGCCGGTGCCGTCACCGCCACCCAGGCACCGATCCTGCTGTCCACGGCCGTGGCCATCATCGCCTCGCTGGGCCAGATCGCCTGGCTGCTGCTGCGCCGTCGCAAGGTGGATGGCATGTTGTGGGTGTCGCTGGCCATCATCGTGGTCTTCGGTGGCGCCACCATCTATTTCCGTGACGACACCTTCATCAAGTGGAAGCCGACCATCCTGTACTGGGCCTTCGGTCTGGCCCTGCTGGTGTCGCAACTGTTCATGAAGAAGAACCTGATCCGCGTCATGATGGAAAAGCAGGTCACCCTGCCCGAAGCCATCTGGCCGCGCCTGAACCTGGCCTGGATCGTGTTCTTCGCCGTCATGGGCGTGCTCAATCTCTATATCGCCTTCAACTATCCGCTCGATACCTGGGTCAACTTCAAGATGTTCGGCAGCATGGGCCTGATGTTTGCCTTCATCATCGGCCAGAGCCTGTTCCTGTCGAAGTACATGAAGGATGCCGAATGAGTGGCGCCGATACCCGTGCAGAACGCATTCGTTCACGTCTGACTGCAACTTTCTCGCCAGCCGAATGTCTGGTCGAAGATGAGTCTGCCCAGCATGCCGGACATGCCGGTGCAGCCTCGGGCGGAGGACATTACAGGATCCGCCTGGTTTCAGACTTGTTCGAGGGCAAAAATCGGTTGAACCGCCATCGGCTGGTGTATGATTGCCTGTCCGACCTGATGCAGCAGGAGATCCATGCGCTGGCCATAGTGGCGCTCTCCCCGTCAGAGGCAAAGAACTGAGACCAAGAACAAAGACCGACGCCTGCTTATCAAGCCCCCTCCTGTTTTTTTCTCCGTTTTGATTCATTCCTTTCTTTTCTAGGATTCAACAATGACATTCAAACCCGCTCGTCTGCTGGTGCTGCTGTTCGCAATTGCTTCCATCCCGGCCTTCGCCCAAAACCTGGCCGTCGTCAACGGCAAGGCGATTCCGTCCTCCCGCGCCGAACTGATGGTCAAGCAGATGACTGCGCAAGGCCAGCCTGATAGCCCGCAACTGCGCGGCGCCATCAAGGAAGAGCTGATCAACCGTGAAATCCTGATGCAGGAAGCCGACAAGCAAGGCCTGGCCAACAGCACCGACGTCAAGAACCAGCTGGAACTGGCCCGCCAGTCCATCGTGATCCGCGCCCTGATCGCCGACTACCTGAAGAAGAACCCGGTGTCGGACGCCGACATCAAGGCTGAATACGACAAGTTCAAGGCCCAGGCCGGCGACAAGGAATACCACGCCCGCCACATCCTGGTGGACAAGAAGGAAGACGCCGAAGCCATCATCGCCAAGCTGAAGGCCGGCACCAAGTTCGAAGACCTGGCCAAGCAATCCAAGGACACTGGTTCGGCCGCCAACGGTGGCGATCTGGACTGGGCCAGCCCGGCCTCCTTCGTCAAGCCGTTCTCCGACGCCATGGTGGCCCTGAAGAAGGGTGACATCACCCAGACTCCGGTGCAGACCCAGTTCGGCTGGCATGTGATCAAGCTGGAAGATGTGCGCGCTGCCAAGGTCCCGACCCTGGAGGAAGTCAAGCCGCAGATCGCTGAAGCCCTGCAACAGAAGAAGCTGCAGGCCTATCAGGAACAACTGCGCGCCAAGGCCAAGGTGCAATAAGTCCCTCCCGCCTGCGCAGCCCGAGTGGCTGAAGGAAGACCCAGGTCTTCCAGCGCCCTCCACCGACATGCCCGGACAAGGTTTCCTTGCCGGGCATGTTGCTTTTTAGCTACGAATTAACGCACAACTCATGCGGTAGCCGTCAAAAAAACGTCCAAATCCTTCGCAATTTCTCCAAAAAGCGTCTTTTTGATGCCTTCCCGCCCTACGGGAACACTATCTTCTGCGTCATAGTGAAGATTTATTCTTATAAAATATTTATCCAATAAATTTTTCATAATCATATAAATTCACTAAATAATTAAAAAAGAAGAATAAACCTGCACCATTTTGCGCATTTTGCGAACCATCGTTCTGATATTCTTCGTTCCTGTTCCAAATAGGGACAGGCTGCGAATCGCCACGGGAGCAGGAAGCAAGGGAGTCCTGGTTCGCAGCCAAGAAAAAGGTGTTTCGGGGAGAAGCACACAAGGCTGATCCACGACGCCATCAACAACACAACATTCGTGCTTTCAGGAGAGATACCTATGAAGAAGAGTTCCATGCTGCTGCTGGCAGCCGGCCTGACCACCGGCGGCGCCGCATTTGCCCAATCCACCGTGACCATCTATGGCATCGTCGATACCAGCATCCGCTATCTGAGCAGCGACAATGCGCAGGGCAACAGCAACGTGCGCATGGATAACGGCGCCATCGCCAACAGCCGTCTGGGCTTCAAGGGTACCGAAGACCTCGGTGGCGGCCTGAAGGCCATGTTCCAGCTGGAAAACGGCTTCAACGGTGACACCGGCGGCATGAGCCAAGCCAACACCATCTTCAACCGTCAATCCTGGGTTGGCCTGGGTGGCAGCTTCGGCAAGGTGTCCATCGGCCGTCAGAACACGCCCCTGTTCGACCTGATGGCTGACCACTTCGACCCGCTGACCGTCGGTAACTACGACAGCAACTCCTGGCTGCCGGCTGCTGGCACCCTGGTGCGCAACAGCAACATGATCAAGTACTATGGCAGCTTCAGCGGTTTCAACGTCGGCCTGTCCTACGCCGCTGGCGAACAAGCCGGTTCGGCCCGCCGCGGCAGCCAGATCAGCAGCTCGCTGCAATACACCACCGGCCCGTTCTCGGTCGGCGGCGGCTGGCAGCAAACCGTGAGCGCCACCAACAGCGACAACAAGGACACCACCTACAACCTGTCGGCGTCCTACAAGATCGGCGCAGCCAAGCTGTTCGGCGGCTACTACAACATCAAGGACAGCACCGGCACCACCGCTGCCTACATGGCCATGAGCAACAGCACCGCCTCGGCTGGCGGCATCGCTGGCGTGCAACGCAAGGACAAGGGTTACTTCCTGGGTACTTCCTACCAGGCAACCGCCGCCCTGTCCCTGACTGGCGCCTTCTACTACGACAAGAGCCAGAACGCCTCGGTCGCAGGCGTGGGCAATGTCGGCGACGGCAAGCGTTACGCCGTGGTGGCCTGGGCTGACTATGCGCTGTCCAAGCGCACCCAGCTGTACACCATCGTGGACTACAACAAGGCCAAGGACGCAGCCCGCTACGAGCTGACCGGCCAGGCCGCCGGCAAGGACAACGTCACCACCCTGGGTGTTGGCATTCGTCACATCTTCTGATCCGGGCGTGAAGGCGCTCTCCCTCGGGAGAGCGTGCTAACAACGGGAAGCATTCAGAAAGCAGAAAGAAAAAGCGCAGTTCCTTTCGGAACTGCGCTTTTTTGTTTTTTGGTGCTTAACAGCAGCACTGTGGAAGCCCGTGAACGTAACTTCATCCGCTCCTCCGGTCGGCGGATCCTCATCCTGACTGGGTAAACGCTCTAAAACAGGAATTTGGCCTTTAATTGCTCAGAGAAAGATGGTGGTACTGGAATGACGTAATTTTTTTGGTCCGCGTCATCCTGATAGTTGATCCCGGCATGATCGATACTCAAGGCCCGGTGACCCAAGGGGTTATCCCATTCGATCGTCAGGTATCTCCTGACCAGCACGTGTCCCGCTCTATCTAAGACCTTTATTTCAGCGACGTCAGGAGGATCATCGGCATACAACCCGCCATTGCCGGTGCCGCTGCCGCAAATGGTGATGATGTATTGCTGCCCTAGAATTTCCTTTGATCCGCCATTTAATCTTTCCGTGTAGTCGAACCTGCCGCAATCAACCTTGTGTCCTCCGGATAAGCCAAGATAGATCGCGAATATCAGGAAAGCCGAAACAAACATCAGGGTGGACCTACTCAGCATATGGGTGATCCGGCTTTGCAGGGACGGCTTAACGTACCGAGTTTGATCGTGATGGGAGTTTCCAGCTTATAAAGTTCAGGCTTACTGTAGATCATGAAATCTTCACCCTGGTCGTTGCGCGCCCTCCAATCATTGTAGGAGCGGTTGAATACAGGCCAATAAACATCCATCTCCACAAATTTCCTCAAAAAGGAACGTCGCGTGTCGATTGGCTTATCAAGCGGCTTTTGCGGAAAAGGTAGATAGTCCCAGTCCACTCTGTATTCTTCCTTCTTTCCGCCTTTCAGATGCATTTTCGCTGACGGATAATACTGACCAAGTAGCTCATTGGCAGCCATCACCAAAGAAGAAGTCATTCCATGCTTGTTCCAGTGACCGAGATACTGGCTATTTGCCGGGTCCTTGTCATTGAAAGAGTAGTTGTCCTTCAAATACACGTAGACATGGGTCATCCTGGCTTCCGCGTCCATACAGTACCGATAAGGATTCTGGCTGTAATCAAAATATCGCTGCCCCTGAACCTCAACTCTTCCTATCGCTACATACAGAAGAAAATTTCCTAGCGTCGCAGTTAAATCAGTCGGCGTCATCCAGTCCCAATCTGAGGTGTCAAACGTGCTTATTTTCTTTCGCTGGAAGTGCCAGTCAATATGAAACTGTCGGAGGTCTGAGTTGATGATCTCTGTCTCAAAGTTTAGGTTTGGCTTGGCACTTTGAGAACGCTGGAAGGCATCGCGAACCCGCCCAAGCAATTTACGCTCCACCAACGCGAGCGCCTTCTCGGAATAAATATCTGAGCGAAGCAACTCGTCTAATTTACTCTTGACGGCCTTATATCCAAGCACCCACCGCAGTGACACGATCGAGTCATCCAGCGGCTGTTCAGAATCAGGTTGATCGTTATAGACATGTGCTTGGCCAGAAAACCACCTTCTTGCCGCTTTGGCCGCGACTGGCCACCCCATTTTCTCCATCGCTGCCGGAATATCCTGAAGATCGAAGATCGCAAGCTTTTCCCGATCCTCCGCGTCGATATAGCGCTGTCGAAATAGAGAAATCCGCTTTTGCTGAGTCGCTGATTCCGGCCTACCAGGACTTCCCGGATTATTTTTTTCTTCGCGCGTTTTTTCCTTTCGTACGCTTCCCGGCGTCACATTGGGTAGTAGGCGGTCTGCTTTTGTAGCCGAGCCTGGTGGGAGCCGATCGAAGGAAATCGTTTGAAATGTATTGATGGGAACCGCGCCCGCCGAGCCCTTGTATAGCCGCCAGCGCGGACTTCGCAGAAGAGAACGTTCGATTACGTAATAAGGGACTTTCCTGACCTTTGCCATGTGACTCTCGAATGGGAAACGATGAGCCCGACATGCTAGCGTCCGAAATCGTGCTGATCTGCCGTCCAAAGAGCCAGCTTGACTGCACCATGCATCATTGCCGACGCACGATCTGGCAATAAAAAACCCCATGTCCGAAAACATGGGGTTTCTTCTTGCGGCTCTATACCGGAGTGAATTTCTCTTTTCTCAGCATTGCAGAGGAATATTAATTCACCCACTTGCGCGCATTACGGAACATGCGCATCCACGGCGAATCCTCGCCCCACGTATCCGGGTGCCAGGATTGGGTCACGGTGCGGAACACGCGTTCGGCGTGCGGCATCAGGACCGTGAAGCGGCCGTCCGGGGTGGTCACCGAGGTGATGCCTTGGGGCGAGCCGTTCGGGTTGAACGGATAGGCTTCGGTGGCTGCACCGCGATGGTCGACGTAGCGCATGGCGATGATGGCCTTGTCGATGTCGCCGGTCTGTGAGAAGTCGGCAAAACCTTCGCCGTGGGCGGTGGCGATCGGCGCCTGGGTGCCGGCCATGCCCTGCATGAAGATGGACGGCGAATCGGCTACTTCCACCATCACGAAACGCGCCTCGAACTGCTCGGACTTGTTGCGGGTGAACTTGGGCCAGGCTTCGGCACCCGGGATCATGGACTTCAGGTTGCTCATCATCTGGCAGCCGTTGCAGATCCCCAGCGAGAAGGTGTCCTGGCGCTGGAAGAAGCGCGAGAACTGCTCGGCCAGTTGGGCATTGAACAGGATGGTCTTGGCCCAACCTTCGCCGGCACCCAGCACGTCACCATAGGAGAAGCCGCCAACGGC
Source organism: Herbaspirillum frisingense GSF30 (assembly GCF_000300975.2). Lineage (GTDB taxonomy): Bacteria > Pseudomonadota > Gammaproteobacteria > Burkholderiales > Burkholderiaceae_D > Herbaspirillum > Herbaspirillum frisingense. The sequence continues at coordinate 20,576 of NZ_AEEC02000028.1, forward strand.
AATGAAGCCCTTGAAGTCATCCAGCTTGGCGCGGTTGGCGATCAGGTCGCTCATGTGCACGTCCACGGCGGTGAAGCCGGCCTTGTGCATGGCGTAGGCGGTCTCGATGTGCGAGTTCACGCCCTGCTCGCGCAGGATGGCGACCTTGGGACGGGCAGCAGCCCCCAGCGACAGGTAGGGTGCGGCGATGTCTTCCTGCGGGTCGAACGTCAGCTTGGGCGTCATGCCGGGGTCGGCGGCGTCCAGCAGGCGTTCGTATTCGGCATCGGCACAGGCCGGGTTGTCGCGCAGACGGGCGATGCGCCAGCTGGTCTCGCTCCAGGTGCGGTGCAGCTCGGCACGCGGCTGGCTGTAGATGTTCTTGGCGTCGCGCATGAACTCGACCACGTCGCGGTCATTGGGCTTGCCGATGATGTGGCTGCAGGCGCCCAGGTTGTAGCTGCGCAGCACGTTCATGACATCCGACTTCTGCTCCGCCGGGACCTGGATCACGGCGCCCAGCTCTTCGCTGAACAGTGCACGCAGGGTCAGTTCATTGCGGCGCTCGGCCACTTGCGTGGTCCAGTTCTTGGAATCGCCCCAGTCGGCGGCATGCTCGCCTTCCATGGTCAGGATGTCGAGGTTGACCGAGATGCCGGTGTGGCCGGCAAAGGCCATTTCCACCAGGGTGCCGTACAGGCCGCCGTCGGAACGGTCATGGTAGGCCAGCAGACGCTCTTCGGAGTTCAGTTGCTGGATGGCGTTGAAGAAGGCCTTCAGGTCCTCGGCGCTATCCACGTCCGGGGTCTCGTTGCCGATCTGCTGCATGACTTGCGTCAGGGCCGAGGCGCCCATGCGGTTCTTGCCGCGACCCAGGTCGATCAGGATCAGGACGGTCTCGCCCTTGTCCTTGCGCAGTTGCGGCGTGAGCACGCGGCGCACGTCGGTCACCGGGGCGAACGAGGAGACGATCAGCGACACCGGCGAGGTCACCGACTTGGCGCCCTCTTCGTCGCTCCAGGTGCTGCGCATGGACAGCGAGTCCTTGCCCACGGGGATGGACACGCCCAGCGCCGGGCACAGCTCCATGCCGACGGCCTTGACGGTGTCGAACAGGGCGGCATCCTGGCCGGGCTGGCCGCAGGCTGCCATCCAGTTGGCCGACAACTTGATGTCGCCGATCTCGGCGATCGGGGCGGCGGCGATGTTGGTGATGGCTTCGCCGACGGCCATACGGCCCGAGGCCGGGGCGTCGATCACGGCCAGCGGAGTGCGTTCGCCCATGGCCATGGCCTCGCCGCGATAACCTTCCAGGCCCATGGCGGTCACGGCCACGTCAGCCACCGGCACCTGCCAGGGACCGACCATCTGGTCGCGCACGGTCATGGCGCCCACGCTACGGTCGCCAATGGTGATCAGGAAGGACTTGTCGGCCACGGCCGGCAGGCGCAGCACGCGCTGGGCCACTTCCACCAGGTCCATGCCGGTCAGGTCCACCGGCGGCAGTTGCTTCTCGACGTGCTTCACGTCGCGGTGCATCTTGGGCGGCTTGCCCAGCAGCACGTCCATGGGCATGTCCACGGGGCTGTTGTTGTGTTCGGGGTCGATCACCTTCAACTGGCGCTCTTCGGTGGCGGTACCGACCACGGCGAAGGGCGCGCGCTCGCGCTCGCACAGGTATTTGAAGAGATCCAGGTGTTCCGGCAGGATGGCCAGCACGTAGCGTTCCTGGGACTCGTTGCTCCAGATCTCGCGCGGGGCCAGGCCGCTTTCTTCCAGCGGTACCTTGCGCAGGTCGAACAGGGCGCCGCGCTTGGCGTCGTTGGTAATTTCCGGGAAGGCGTTGGACAGACCGCCCGCACCCACGTCGTGGATGGACTGGATGGGGTTCTCGTCACCCAGCGCCCAGCAGGCGTTGATGACTTCCTGGGCGCGACGCTCCATTTCCGGGTTGCCACGCTGGACCGAGTCGAAGTCCAGGTCGGCGGTGTTCACGCCGGTGGCCATCGAGGAAGCGGCGCCGCCGCCCATGCCGATGCGCATGCCGGGGCCACCCAGCTGGATCAGCAGGCTGCCCACCGGCAGGTCGTTCTTCCTGGTGTGCTTGGCCGAGATGTTGCCCATGCCGCCGGCGATCATGATGGGCTTGTGGTAACCCATCACCTGGCCGCCCACGTTCTGTTCGTAGGTACGGAAGTAGCCGCCCAGGTTGGGACGGCCGAATTCGTTGTTGAAGGCCGCGCCACCCAGCGGGCCGTCGATCATGATCTGCAGCGGCGAGGCGATGCGCTCGGGCTTGCCGTAGATACCGCCCTGGGCGTGGGCGTCGCGCTCGGCAGCCGGCTGGGCCACGTCACGGGCGTTTTCCCAGGGCTGCACGGCGTGGGTCACCATCAGGTTGGAGACGGTGAAACCGGTCAGGCCGGCCTTGGGCTTGGCACCACGGCCGGTCGCGCCTTCGTCGCGGATTTCACCGCCGGCGCCGGTGGAGGCACCGGGGAACGGCGAGATCGCGGTCGGGTGGTTGTGGGTTTCCACCTTCATCAGGATGTGGGTCAGCTCTTCCGAGGCCTCATAGACGTTGCCCTTGGTAGCGCCGCGCTGGTAGAAGCGCGAGATGCTGGCGCCCTCGATGACGGAAGAATTGTCCGAATACGCCACCACGGTGCCCTTGGGCGCCAGCTGGTGGGTGTTGCGGATCATGCCGAACAAGGACTTGTCCTGCACCTGGCCATCGACGGTCCAGTCGGCGTTGAAGATCTTGTGGCGGCAGTGCTCGCTGTTGGCCTGGGCGAACATCATCAGTTCGACATCGGTCGGATTGCGCTGCGCCTTGGTGAAGGCTGCCACCAGGTAATCGATCTCATCATCCGACAGGGCCAGGCCCAGTTCGGTATTGGCTGCTTCCAGGGCGGCACGGCCGCCGCCGATGACATCCACGCTCTCCAGCGGACGGGCCTGCAGTTCGGAGAACAGGCCGGCCGCTTCCTGCGGATCGCGCAGCACGGTCTCGGTCATGCGGTCATGCAGCAGCGCGGCCACGGCCGGCAGGCTGGCTTCGTTGAGCTTCTTGGCGCCGCCCAGCAGACCGGTCTTGACCTGCACGCGGAAGATGATGCCGCGCTCGACCCGGTGGATGTGGCTCATGCCGCAGTTGCGCACGATGTCGGTGGCCTTGCTGGCCCATGGCGAAATGGTGCCGAAACGCGGGATCACCACGAAGGCATCGCCCTCGTCGCTGCCGTTGAAGGGGTCGCCGTAGGTCAGCAGGCCGTTCAGGCGTGCCTCATCCTCCTGGGTCAATGCCTGCTGAGCATCGACGAAGTGCAGGTAGCGGCCGGATACGCCGGTAATGGCGGCGTCCACTGCTTGCAATTGGGTCAAAAGGCGTTGGGTACGGAAAGCGGAAAGGGCATTGGAGCCCGGCAGGATCAGCATGGCGAGGTCGAGGCAGTTAGCTTGAATCGGGAAAACCGTCGCAGCATCGCGGCAGGGACCGGTCCACCGACACCGGCCGCACCCTCGGATGTTGCACCGCACTAGGTAAAAACGTGCAGTTTCGGGTACGGCGGACTGATGGATCGTGCGCGCGTTTGCTGGCAGAGCCGGCATTATACAGTGGACGCCGGTCCCCGTCCCAGGCAAAGCGAGCAGTTGGCTGCGCTAGCCGACGACGTCACGGGCCTCGCCGGCTGCCCGTGGGGAAATCTGGGGACATCCGTGTCATCGGTCGCCCGGCGCCGTGCGTTGTCCTTGGAAGTAAGCAGATTGTCCTATGGTGATGGCCAGAATGTGGCTTTGCGGCAATATCCGAACGACAAGGAAATTTCGCGGTATCATTCGGCCCGCATCGGAAACGGCCTGCCGCCACTGCGCGCTCAGGCCACGCGGCGCGGCAGGCAGCCCGCGGCACACCAGCATGCAGAACCGATGACCATGACCACAGCGGCCTGGCCGCTTCCAAGACAAACAGAGTGAACAGCACACATCGACAGATCGCCGTCATCGGCGGGGGACTTTCAGGGATTTGCAGCGCCTACTTCCTGGCCGCCAAGGGCTACCAGGTGGCCGTCATCGAGCGCCGCGCGCACGTGGCCGAGGAAGCCACCTTCGGCGACTCCGGCCTGCTGGCGCCGGGGGCCGCCATGCCCCTGACCCTGCCGGGTGCCATGGCCACCTTTGCCTGCCGTTTCCAGGACGAGCCACGGGTGCTGCTGGCCTCGGGTGCCGACTTCGGCCGGCGCCGCTGGATGCGCCAGACGCGCCAGGCACAACAGCACGAGTTCGCCGAGAATAAGCTGCGACTGTCGCGCCTGTCGGCCTACGGCCAGGGCCTGACCCTGCAATTGCAGGCGCACCACAACATGGAGCACGAAAACGGCAACGGTGTACTCCACCTGTTCCGCCAGCCAGCCGAGGCGGCGCGCATGCCCCACCTGCAGGAAGCCGCCCAGCAATGCGAGTTCAAGCACCAGACCCTGGATGCGGCGGCGATCCGCACCCTGGAGCCGGCCTTTTCCTCGGAGGCCAAGCTGGCCGGCGCGCTCTACTATCCCGACGACATGGCCGGCAATTGCGTGCTGTTTGCCAAGCAGATGCGTAATGCCGCGCAGGAGCTGGGGGTGAGCTTCCATTTCGATTCCACCGTCCGGACCTTGAGCGCCGACTTCGGCGGCCGCGTGTCCTTGCTGCTGGAGTCACCCCACCTGGCCTCGCACATGCAGGTCGACGCCGTGGTGGTGGCCGCCGGCATGTCCAGCGCCCGGTTGCTGCAGCCGCTGGACACGGTGCTCCCTTTGCGGGCGCTGCAAAGCTATTCGGCGCTGGTGCCGGTCAAGAATCCGGACGATGCGCCCAGCATGGCGCTCTACGACGACAGCTACAAGGTCGCCATGACGCGACTGGGCGGACGCATCCGCATCAGTGGCCTGCTGGGCTTCGTACCGCCCTCGCAGACGCTGCCGCCCAAGGCCCTGCGCAACCTGCTCAAGATCGCCGGTGACTACTACCCCAATGCCGCCAACTACAACCAGGCCCATTTCTGGAGCAATTCCATGGCCCTGCTGCCGCACGGCCTGCCGGTACTGGGTCCGACGCGGCAGGGCAATGTCTTCGTCAACGTCGGTCACGGCGCCACGGGCTGGGCCGCCACGGTGGGCTCGGCACGCCTGCTGAGCGACCTGATGGCCGGCGAGGAACCGGAAATCCCGACCGACGGGCTGCTGCCGCGCGATCTGCTGGGCTGACCGCGCCAGAACGAGGTTTAGCGCTTTTTAGCGCTTCATGGCGTCGTAGAAATTTTCATGCGAGCCGAGGCTCAGCAATACCACTTCCTGTGGGCTCTTCTTGTTCGGCTGCAAGCGATACGCCAGCAAGGTTTCTTGCTTGTTGATCTTGAACTTGTAGACGAATACCCCTGCCAGATCGCCCTTTTTTTCTACGCCGATGGCTGGATCGGTCGCAATCGCCATGACGGCCTGGTCAACTACCTTTTTGTCTCTCGCGTGCAGTCTCTTGACGACACGATCAAACGAGGGGGTGCTGAGAATGCTCAACACCATCACACCCCAAAGCGATATTCGGAAAGTTGGCCGGCATCAGCCTCCGCCACCGCCACCAAGGTGCTTTTGATGAACTGAACCGGCAGATCGGGATTGTCTTCGACGGCCTTGCCCAGACGCGCCCAGTATTCAATCTGCTTTGGCACAGAGCGGTGTTCAGCAGCTGCGCGAGGCTTCGCCATATCGACCAGCTCATCCGAAAGTTTCATTGCAATAGCCATATCAGCTCCTTGATATCAGGGTTTTATTGCGCATCACTATGCAACCCTTTGCAACCTTTTGCAACCCCGACCAACATCAGGCCGAACAGGCCATCCTCTGCAGCAAGGTATGGCACAGAGTCCTACAGAGTCCCCCCAGATCCAGCCATCAAGCCCGTTTTTTACGACGTCCTGGCCAGCGCATCAGTCACGACGACCGAGCCTCATTTGAGCGCGCCGATTTTTTTCATCTGAGACGGTTCTGCGCCAAGACCCTAATTCACTTAAAATCGACACCGTTGCGCCGGCATCCTGCCTGACGGCCGACGCAAGCTGCCCTTCGTGGCACTGCTGCGCCCTGCCTGAGCTTCACTTCATCCATCCAGCTGTCCAACGAATGCACCAGCGACCACGATCATGAGCGCGCTCCACTCCGTTGCCGAGATCCGCCAAGTCGAACAACAGGCCCTGTCCGCCCTGCCCCCTTACACCCTGATGCAACGTGCCGGCGCCGCCATTGCCGAGCTGGCGCAGCAATTGCTGTGCTCGGCCACGGTGTCATCGCCGTCTGTCCTGGTGCTGGCCGGCCCGGGCAACAACGGCGGCGACGCGCTGGAGGCGGCCTGGCTGCTGGAAGAAGCGGGGATCGAAGTCAGCGTGCAATTGCATGCCGACGAAAGCCGCCAGCCAGAAGATGCGCGGCGTGCACTGGCCCGCGTGCGCGAAGCCGAAATCCAGTTCATCGACGATCTGAGCGACACCGCCTTGCGCGCCCAGTCCTGGGCGCTGGTGATCGACGGCCTGTTCGGCATCGGCCTGGCACGCCCGCCCGGCCCCAGGCTGCGGCCCATCATCGACTACATCAACAGCCTGCGCTGTCCGGTGCTGTCCATCGATGTTCCCAGCGGCCTGAATGCCGATACCGGCAGCATCGTCGGCGGACGTGAGGGACTGGCCGTGCAGGCCACCCATACCATTACCTTCATCTCCGACAAGCCCGGTCTGCACACCTGTGATGGCAGCGACCATAGCGGCCATATCGTGCTGGAACCGCTGGAGATCGACGATAGCCATTTCCCGCCAGCCCGCGCCTTCCTCAACGGACCACAATGCTTCGCCACCGCGCTCAAGCCGCGTGCCAACAACAGCCACAAGGGCAGCTATGGCGATGTCATCGTGGTGGGTGGTGCACGCGGCATGGCCGGTGCGCCGGTGCTGGCTGCGCGCACGGCGGCCTTCAGCGGTGCCGGGCGGGTCTATGTGGCCTTCGTCGACGAAGGTCCGGCCTATGACGACAAGCACCCGGAACTGATGTTCCGCCTGGCCGACCGGGTCGAGTTCGGTGCCAGCGCGGCGCTGGTGATCGGCCCCGGCATGGGCACCTCGCGCCATGCGCATGACATCCTGGCGCGCGCACTGGACAGCGAGGCCGACATCGTCATCGATGCCGATGCCCTGAACCTGATCTCGGCCGAACCGTCCCTGCAGCACAAGCTGCACCGACGCCACCAGGCCGGTGCCGAGATCACCAGCATCATCACGCCCCATCCGCTGGAGGCGGCCCGCCTGCTCGACAGCAGCACCCAGCAGATCCAGCAGAACCGCCCGCAGGCAGCGCGCCTGCTGGCCCGCCAGTTCAACGCCATCACCGTGCTCAAGGGCGCGGGGACGGTCATCGCCTTCCCCGATGGCGAAATCCTCATCAACCCCAGCGGCAACCCGGCGCTCTCCACTGCCGGTACCGGCGACGTCCTCTCGGGCCTGTGTGGTGCGCTGCTGGCGCAAGGCTGGCCGACCCGCGCCGCTGCCCTGGCTGCCACCTGGATCCACGGCGCCGCCGCCGATCAGCTGGTGGGTGCAGGACTGGGCCCGGTGGGGCTGACCGCAAGCGAATTCATTCCCGCCATCCGGGCGGTGTTCAACCAGATCATCCGAGACCATGTCCAGCGCCGTCCTGCCGCATCCCCGCATCGCCCCCAGCCATAAGCTGGGCATCCTGTTTCTCATCGCCGGGCTGTGGACGCTGTCGCTACTGGATACCGCAGGCAAGCTGCTGGCCCTGGCCGGCTACCACGTGGTGATGATTGCCTGGATGCGCTACACCATCAATCTGCTGTTCATGGCCGTGACCCTGGCGCCGCTGTACCAGCGCCGGCACGGGCGCAGCATCCTGCGGTCCAACCGGCTCGGCCTGCAACTGGGGCGCGGTGCGCTGCTGCTGGCGTCGACGCTGATCTTCTTTTCGGTCCTGAAGATCGTGCCGCTGGCTGAAGGGACTGCCATGAATTTCTGTGCACCCCTGATCGTGCTGGCGATCTCACCCTGGCTACTGGGCGAACGCAGCTATCTCTCGCGCTGGATCGCGGTGCTGGTCGGTTTTACGGGCATGTTGATCGTGATCCGCCCCAGTGGCGACATTCCACCGCACGGGGTGGCGCTGGGGCTGGTGTCGGCACTGACGATGGCATTCATGTCCATCCTCAACCGCAAGGCCAGCCAGGCCGACAATCCCATGGTGACGCTGTTCTACGGTGCGCTGGTGGGCAGCGTGCTGTCGACGCTGATGGTGCCTTTCTTCTGGAGCGCCCATACGCCGACCGCCATCGAGCTGGCGATCCTGGTGTCCACCGGCATTACCAGCACCATCGGCCACTTCCTGCAGAACACCGCCTACCGGCATGCCGAAGCCTCGGTGCTGACGCCCTTCTTCTATGCCCAGATCATCTCGGCCTCGGGCATGGGCTGGCTGGTGTTCGGGCAATTCCCCGACAGCATCACGGTGCTGGGCATCGCCATCATCTGCGCCAGCGGGATCGGCATCGCCTATATCGAGCACAAACGCGCCCATCCGCTGCCGCCGGCCGATCCGATGGAAGCGGTCTGAGCAGGCTCAGAGCAGGCGTCCGGCCGCGATGGTCAGGGTGCGCTCACAACGCGCGGCGATGCCGTTGTCGTGGGTGACCAGCACCAGGGTGGAGCCGCGTTCGCGGTTCAGTTCAAACATCAACTGGATGACCGATTCGCCGGTGGCCGCGTCCAGGCTGCCGGTGGGCTCGTCGGCGAACAGCAGCGGCGGTTCGGTGACGAAGGCGCGGGCCAGCGCCACGCGCTGCTGCTCGCCCCCGGAGAGGTACTTGGGATAATGCTTCAGGCGGCTGCCCAGGCCGACCCGGCCCAGCATCTGCTCGGCCTTGGCGCGGGCCTGGCCATCGCCGCGCAGCTCCAGCGGCAGCATGACGTTTTCCAGGGCGTTCAAGTGCCCGAGCAACTGGAAGGACTGGAACACGAAGCCCAGCTTGCGCTTGCGCAGCAACGCCCGGCCGTCTTCATCGAGGGCGTAGATGTCTTCGCCATCGAGCCGCACGGAACCTTCGCTGGGGGTATCCAGTCCAGCCAGCAGGCCCAGCAAGGTGGACTTGCCGGAGCCGGAGGCGCCGACGATGGCCACCGTGGTACCGGCGGCCACGGTAAAATCGATGTCGCTCAAGATAGTCAAACGCCCACCGGGTGCGGCGACATCGGCAACATGTTTGGATAACTGAAGGACTTCAATGGCTGCAACGACGGCGGATTGTGCGGTATCGGTATCAGTATCGGGAAGGGAAGCAGGCATGCAGGGCAATCAGGCAAGGGGGGCCGGGAGGGGCGCGGCGCGCACCAGCGTAATGGGCTGGCTGCTGCGGCTACTGGCGGGCGTCGCCCTGGTGCTGGCGACGGCGAGCGCTTATTCTGCCCCAAAAAACCTGCTTGTGCTCGGTGACAGCCTGTCGGCCGAATATGGCCTGCAACGCGGCACCGGCTGGACCGGGCTGCTGCAGCAACGGCTGCAGCAGGACAAATCGGAACTGCGGGTGGTCAACGCCAGCATCAGCGGCGACACCACCATCGGCGGACGCAATCGCCTGCCGGCGCTGATGACGCAGCACCAGCCGGACATCCTGGTGATCGAACTGGGCGCCAACGACGCGCTGCGCGGCCTGCCGCTCAAGACCAGCCAGGACAACCTGCAGGCCATGATCGACCTGGCCCGCCAGCAAAAGGCCAAGGTGCTGCTGATCGGCATGCAGATTCCGCCCAATTACGGCCCGGACTACACGCGCCGCTTCGCCGCGATGTACCAGGACCTGGCCAAGGCCAACAAGGTGGCGCTGGTACCGTTCTTCTTCGAGGGCATTGCCGCCGACCTGTCGCTGTTCCAGGCTGACCGCATCCACCCCAACGAACAAGCCCAGCCCAGGCTGCTGGACAATGTCTGGCCACACCTGAAGCCGCTGCTGGGCAAGAAGTAGATCCCCCGCCCTGAAAGCCGAAGCCCCTGCCGCCGTCACCGGCGCCAGGGGCTTCGTTCATCCAGGAGAAGAACCGGACAGCTACGCCTCAATGGCGCGCGTACAGGTCCAGGAAACGGCGCAGCAGCCCGGTCGATTGCGGGGTTGCACTGACCTTTTCGCACAGGGCCTGGGCGTCGATGCCGCAGCCACGGTAGATGTCGGTGTAGTAGCGCAGGTGGGCGCGCACGAACTCGGGCGAAAACTCCGGGTGGAACTGGGTCGAGTAGACGTTGTGCTTGTGCTTGATCACGTGGTGCGGGTCCATCGGCGAACGGGCCATGACGATGGCGTCCTTGGGCGGCCGCAGCACCGACTGCATATGCAGCATGTGCGCCGGGAAGGCCTCTGGCAGCACGCCCAGCAATTCATCCTGACGGCAGCATTCCAGCGTTTCCACGTGCATGGTGCCAGCAGCCCGGCCGGCCGGGTTGTAGCCGACTTCACCGCCGAAGGCATGGGTCAGCAGCTGGTGGCCGTAGCAGATGCCGAACATCGGCGTATCCAGGTCGGCGGCGTCGCGGATCCATTCGGCGGTGCGCTCGCTCCAGTCTTCCTTGTCGGTCACCATGGCCGGCGAACCGGTGATGAAGACGGCCCGATAGCTGCGCGGGCAGGACGGGCGCTCCCCTTCATAGACGGTCACGACTTCGATTTCGGTGTGGCACAGACCGGCGGCGCAACCTATCTGGTCGGCATAACCACCATAGTTGGTCTTGAGGGCAGGATTGGCATCGCCGGTTTGGATGATCAGGACTGGGGCAGGCATAAAAACGTGGTCGGTATTCAGGGCAAAACATGGCATCGGAAGCATTCCTTGTGGGAAATACACCGAGCAATGCCTTCGAACTTCGACTGGAGGCAGCGACAACTTTACGGCAGCCGTTTATTCCAAAAACGGCGCAAGATGGCATGCGGATGACATTATTTTCACTTCATCAGCACAATATGTGCATTTTCTCGCTGAGTGAAAACTGACCGGGACTGACAAGATCAGCCGAAATCCCGAGGGATAAAAACAGAGAAAGGTCCATCCCCGAACCCTGCTCTTTTGTGCATCCCCGCCTGTGCATCCCGCATGCAGGCTGCGCCAGTGTCCATGATGAAACAAAAAAGGCCGCTGGAAAAGCGGCCTCGGTAAATATTTTAGTAAATTGTGGCAGACATGCCGACAACTCCCCTGAACTGGGCGGGGCTGCGCGCCGATTCACGATCCCGGTGCGCGCATGCCCCGTCGCGGGTCACGCCAGCTTACTTGGCGGCGTCATCCGCGCTGACTGCAGCGGCACCCTTGAGCAGCTTGGTCTTGGCCTTCTCGCGCAGGTAGTCCAGGTAAGCCAGGGCTTCCTGTTGCGACAAGGCGGCCACGATCTGTTCCTGCTCGGCCTTGCGGCGGGCGGTGTCGACGGTCTTGGGCTGTTCCACCTTGGTGACGCGGTAGATCTGGTAACCCAGGCCCTGCGTCTCGGCGCCGACGTAGGCCGGCAGCTTGGCGGTATCGGCCTTCATGACGGCATTGAAGGCTTCCTGAGTCCAGCCGTCGGACTTCACGCGCGAGACCACCTTGGCATCGCTGAAACCGGTGGCGTCATCCTTGGCCTGCAGCTGTGCCAGGCGTTCCTGGCCGGCCTTGACCGCCAGTGCCTGTTCTTCCTGCTGCAGCACGGCCTTTTGCACATCGGCCTTGACCTCCTCGAACGGACGCTTGGCCACCGGCTTGTAGCTGGTCATGCGGCCGGCCACCAGGGTATTGGGGGCAGTCTGCACGGCTTCGGTATTGTGCTTGGCCTTGATCACGTCGTCGGTAAACAACGCCGTCAGGAACTTGGCATTGTTGTACGGCAGCGGGCCAGCGGCCGGGTTGAGCGCACGGGTCACGCCGGTGGCGGTCTGGATCTTCAGCTTGAGCTTGTCGGAGACCGCCTTGAGGCTGTCGCCGTTTTCATAGACCAGGTTGTTGAACTGGTCGGCCATTTCCGAATACTTCTTGGCGGCGATCTGCTTCTTGATCTCGGCGCCGATCTCGGCCTTGACCGATTCCAGCGGCTTGACGGCGGCCGGCTTGATGCCGGTCACTTCGATCACGTGATAGCCGAAGTCGGATTCCACCGGATCGCTGATCTCGCCCTGCTTGAGGCTGAAGGCAGCATCTTCGAAGGGTTTGACCATGGCGCCCTTGGCAAAGTAGCCCAGGTCGCCACCGTTTTCAGCCGAACCCGGGTCCTGCGAGTTGGCCTTGGCCAGCTTGGCGAAGTCGCCCGGGTTCTTGCGCAGTTGCGCCACCAGGCCTTCGGCCTTGGCCTTGGCAGCAGCCTTCTCGGCTGCCGGCGCATCCTTCTTGACGGTGATCAGGATGTGGCTGGCACGACGCTGTTCTTCGGTGGCGTACTGCTTCTGGTTCTGCTCGTAGTAAGCCTTGATGTCGTCGTCGGTAACGGCAGCCTGGGCGGCCACGGCGGCAGCGTCCAGCACCACGTATTCGATGTCGGCCTGCTCCGGGGTCTCGAAGCGGGCGCCGTTCTTGTCATAGTAGGCCTTGAGCATGTCGTCGCTCACCTTGACCTGGGCGGCATAGCTGTCCGGCTTGAAGTTGAGCATCTGCACCGTGCGTTCCTGATCGTTCAGGTTCGACAGGTTCTCGGCCACGGTCCGGGGCGCGAAGGCAGTGCTCTGGATGGCCGCGTTCAACTGCTGCACGGCCATTTCACGGCGCAGGCCGGCTTCGTAGGACTTGGGCGTCATGCCCTGGGCTGCCAGCAGCACGCGATACTGTTCATTGTCGAAGCTGCCGTCCGGCTTGGTCAGGCCGGGGATCTGCAGGATGCTCTGCTGCAGCACCTGGTCCGGCACCACCAGCTTGTTGGCCACCACTTCGGCACCCAGAGCGCGCTGGGCGATCAGGTTGTCCAGGATGGCGCGACGCGCCTGCGGGCTATCGAAGATCTTGCTATCGAACTGGTTACCGTACACCTGGCGCATGCGCTCCAGTTGCTGGCGGTGCGCGGCGTCCCATTCTTCCTTGGTGATGGTCTGGCCGGCCACCTTGGCCACGCCGCTGTCGTCGGTCAGGCGGCTATAGCCCTCCAGGCCGAAGAAGGCGAACGACGGGAAGATGAACAGCAGCAGCAGGAACTGCATCAGGCGCTGGTGAGTACGAATGAAATCAAACATGAATAGCCAATCAATAAACGATCTGGTCAATGAAGGTCAGCGAGGACTGCCGCCGGGCGTCCGCGGATAACAAAAAGGGCGAACTCGCGTTCGCCCTGATCCGGCGCAAGCCCTTGGGCCCGGGACGCACAACGCACACCGTCGTGCTCGCGCGACATTATACACATGCCAATGCCCTGAGGCATCTTTGCGGCCCTGCCGCCCCCTAGCGGTCCATCTGGGCCAAGGCCACGCTGCGCAGCTGGAAACGGCCGTCATTATTGAACAGCCAACTCTCCGAGAGTTCGATACGGCCCTGCTTCAACAGCGCCGGTGGCGGTTTGGGAAAGGGGGCGGCCGTCTTCAGGCTGCCCAGGGCGCTGGCTTCGGCGTGCTTGTCGCGATTGCTGCGCAGGATTTCACTTTTGAGCAGATTGCCATCCCCATCGACGATGTACTTGATCACGATCACCGAGCGCAGCAACGCCTGCGGCCTTTCCACATAGACACTGGTGAAGTTGACCTGGGAAATGCGCTTGGCCAGGTCGACCTTGTAGCCATCCACGGTGGTCGCCGTGGAGGTACCGTCTTCGGTGGTCTTTTTTTGCTCGATGAGGGTGCGCGCCAGCTCGTCACGGGTTTCCTGGGTACTTTCCGGGGCCGAGCAGGCGGCCAGCATGGCCGCCACGCCCACGCCCGAGATGGCCAATCGCCTGACCAACTGCCGGGGCGAGGTCGGCAGCCGCGCCGGCCTGGTGCGTGTATTCATTCTGGTCTCCTCTCAGATGAACGATCTTGATTCACTCAATGCCGCTCGTCAATGAAGGATTGGACCGCAAATCGCCGTGCCGATTCCCTGCTCCCGGGAGTCCGGGCGGGCATCCATAGCTTCAATCTATAGCAAGGATTCTGGTCCGCTATTGCAGCAGGGGGTGTCATCCAGCAGTCATATTTTCACCGTACCATCCGCATGCTTTCCACCCCCGGCTGCGCCCCGCAACTCCGCACGGGCGCTGCGTTTGGGCAACAACGCGAGCTAGCGAGACCACTTCCGAGATGATGCAAAATCCTTCTTCCGCCGCGCTTGCGCTGCTGCCCTGCCAGGACCCGCAGGAGCACAGCGAGACCGGCTTCCTGACCGTGCAGGGCATCGAAAAGCGCTTTGGCGCCTTCACCGCGCTGGATCGGGTATCGCTGGAAGTGCGTCGCGGCGAGATGGTCTGCCTGCTGGGGCCGTCCGGATGCGGCAAGACCACCCTGCTGCGCACCATCGCCGGGTTGGAACGCCAGGACGCCGGCCAGCTCCACGCCGGCGGGCGCGATATCTCCCACTTGCCGCCCCAGGCGCGCGATTACGGCATCCTGTTCCAGTCCTATGCCCTGTTTCCCAACCTGACGGTGGCCGATAACGTCGCCTACGGCCTCACCGGCATGAAGCGTGATGCACGCCGGGATCGGGTCGCGGCCATGCTGGACATGGTCGGCCTGGGCGGCAGCCAAGCCAAGTATCCCGGCCAGCTCTCCGGCGGGCAGCAACAGCGCGTGGCACTGGCCCGCGCACTGGCGCCGTCACCGTCCCTGCTGCTGCTGGACGAACCGCTGTCGGCCCTGGATGCCCAGGTACGCGAACACCTGCAACTGGAAATCCGCCGCCTGCAAAAGCAGTTCGGCATCACCACCCTGATGGTCACCCACGATCAGGAAGAAGCCATGGTCATGGCCGACCGCATCGCCGTGATGCAGCACGGTCGCATCGAACAGTTCGGCACGCCGGCCGAGATCTACCGGCGCCCGGCCACGCCCTTCGTGGCCGACTTCATCGGCCATGCCAACTGGCTGCCCTTTACCCGCATCTCCGGCTCGCAGGTCGCGGTGGGAGCGCTGCGCCTGGAAATCCAGGCCGAGGAAGCGGAACTGCCCAGCGGCCGCCTGTTCTGCCGCCCGGAATCGATCGAACTGTTTGCCACCGACGCCACCGCCAACCGTTTCCAGGCGCGGGTGACCGACCGCATCTACCTGGGTAACCGCTACCGCCTGGCACTGGCTGCCGACGCGCTGCCCGGCCAGACCCTGCTGGCCGATGTCAGCGACCAGGCCCATGAACGCCTGGCCGCCCTGCCCGCCAACGACGGCCTGTGGGTGGCCCTGCCGCGCCAGGCCCTGCAGGTGTTTGCCTGAATCTGCGATGAGCCTGCCCTCCTCCCTTTCTTCGTCCGCCATGGCGATCGAACCATCCGTGCAGCCCGCCCCGGCCCTGCCCCTGAGCACGGTCGATCGCAGCCAGGGCCTGCTGGCCGGACTGAAATGGCTGTTACTGGCCGTGCTGCTGATCGGCCTGGGTGGGCCGTTGCTGTTCATCCTGGCGCAGGCGGTGCTGCAGCCCGATGGCAGCTGGGCCGGTGCGGCGCCGCTGATGGCACTCTTCGCCAACATCAATTTCCTGCCCATGCTGGGGCGCAGCCTCTGGGTCTCGGCCATGACCGCCGTGGTCACGGTGCCGCTGGCCTATGTCTTCGCCTATGCCCTGCAGCGTACCTGCATTCCCTTCAAGGGCCTGTGGCGCGGGATCGGCCTGTTGCCGCTGCTGGCACCGTCGCTGCTGCCGGGCATCGCGCTGATCTACCTGTTTGGCAACCAGGGGCTGTTCAAGGAATGGATGGACGGCAGCATCTATGGCTTCTGGGGCATCTTGCTGGGTGAAGTGTTCTACACCTTCCCGCATGCCATGATGATTCTGCTGTCGGCCCTGTCTCAGGCCGACGGACGCCTCTACGACGCCGCCCATGCCATGGGCGCCTCGCGCTGCCGCATCTTCCGCACGGTCACCCTGCCGGCCACGCGCTATGGCATCTTCGGCGCGCTGTGTCTGGTCTTCACGCTCACCATCACCGACTTCGGCGTGCCCAAGATCACCGGCGGCGCCTACAGCGTGCTGGCGGTGGAAGCCTACAAGGCGGTGGTCGGCCAGCAGCAGTTCGGGCGCGGTGCGCTGATCGGCTTGCTGCTGCTGGTGCCGGCCCTGCTGACCTTCGCCCTGGACGGCTGGCTGCAGCGCCGCCAGCGGGCCAACATGAGCAGCCGCTCGGAAGTCTATGTGCCCCGCCCAGACTGGCGGCGTGATGGCCTGAACCTGCTGACAGTAGTCTTGATCGCCGCCGCCATCCTGATGATGATCGTGGTGGCCATGGGCGCCTCGCTGGTCAAGCTGTGGCCCTACAACCTGCAACTGACGCTGCAGCACTACGACTTCGACAACATGGACGGCGGTGGCTGGCTGGCCTATTTCAACAGCCTGAAACTGGCCTGCGGCACCAGCGTGGTCGGCACCGTGGTGATCTTCAGCGGCGCCTGGCTGATGGAAAAGACCCGGGGCCAGGCGTCGCTGTCCGCGCTGCTGCGCATGCTGTGCTTCCTGCCGATGGCGGTGCCGGGACTGGTGCTGGGCCTGGGCAGCCTGCTGTTCTTCAACCATCCGGCCAATCCCTTCAACTTCCTGTACGGGACGATGAGCTTGCTGGTGCTCTGCTCCATCGTGCACTTCTACACTACGGCCCACCTCACCGCCGTTACCGCCCTCAAGCAGCTCGATCCGGAATTCGAGGCCGCCTCGCTGTCGCTGAAGGTGCCGCTGCTAAAGACCTTTATCCGGGTCACCGTGCCGCTATGCCTGCCGCAGATGCTGGAGATCTTCCGCTACCTGTTCGTCTCCTCGATGACCACGGTCTCGGCGGTGATCTTCCTGTACCGCCCGGACACCGTACTGGCCTCGGTGGCGGTGCTGAACATGGATGATGCCGGCGATGTCGGCCCGGCCGCCGCCATGTCCACCCTGATCCTGCTGACCTCGGCCGCCGCCGCGCTGCTGATGCACCTGGCCGGCAGCCGCTGGCTGGCGCGTGCCCAGGCCTGGCGTCGTGGACGCGCCCACTGACCGGGTTTCTCCCCTTGTCCGCTTTTACCCTCGCACTTTTTTACCCTCGCGTTTCCGACGCTTTTTCAACCTAGCCATTCACAGACGAAGGCCATCATGAAAAAAACCAAGCTGTTTTCCCTGCTCGCATCGGTGATCGGCGCCGGCATGCTGTTGGCGGCACCAGCCGTGCACGCGGCCACCACGCTGACCGTCTACACCGCCCTCGAAGCCGACCAGATCAAGGCCTACCAGGCCGCCTTCCAGAAGGCCAATCCGGACATCGAAATCAAGTGGGTACGCGACTCCACCGGCATCGTCACCGCCAAGCTGCTGGCTGAAAAGGCCAACCCGCAGGCCGACGTGATCTGGGGCCTGGCCGCCACCAGCCTGGCCCTGCTGGACAAGGAAGGCATGCTGACCCCGTACGCACCGCAAGGCCTGTCGGCCATCGACGGCAAGTACCGCAGCGCCGCCAATCCGCCGGCCTGGGTCGGCATGGACGTGTGGGCCTCGGCCATCTGCTTCAACACCGTGGAAGCGCAGAAGCGAGGTCTGCCCAAGCCGACTTCCTGGGCCGACCTGACCAAGCCGGTCTATGCCGGCAAGATCGTCATGCCCAATCCGGCCTCTTCCGGTACCGGTTACCTGGACGTCTCGGCCTGGCTGCAGATGATGGGCGAAGACAAGGGCTGGGCCTACATGGACGCCCTGCACAAGAACATCGGCCAGTACACCCACTCCGGCTCCAAGCCCTGCAAGCAGGCGGCCACCGGTGAATTCCCGATCGGTATCGCCTTTGAGTACCGCGCCGTGAAGACCAAGAAGGAAGGCGCGCCCATCGACGTGATCCTGCCGGCCGAAGGCCTGGGCTGGGACATCGAAGCTACCGCCATCGTCAAGGGCAGCAAGCACCTGGAAGCAGCCAAGAAGCTGGCCGATTTCTCCGCCAGCAAGGAAGCCATGGCCCTGTATGAAAAGAACTTCGCCGTGGTCGCCATCCCCGGCGTGGCCAAGCCGGACGAGCTGCTGCCGGCCGACTACGAGAAGCGCCTGATCAAGAACGACTTCACCTGGGCCAGCACCCAGCGCGATCGCATCCTGACCGAGTGGAGCAAGCGCTACGAAAGCAAGTCCGAGAAGAAGCAGTAACTTCTCCGGGGCTGTGACGAAGTCCACCGGAAGCGTTCGACCTGAGCAGGCCCGGGCCGGGCCGTATCGAAGCCGGCCCTGAACTTGTCGAAGGGGCACACAGACGGCGATCCTTCGATACGCGGCGACGCCGCTACTCAGGGCGAACGGTCATCTGGGTCGCATCTTCGACACAGCCCCGCGTTGACAGAACTTCGGCGCCATCGCAGCCCAGCCTGCGACGGCGCGCAGAGAGGACCACAGGACGCCGACAGAGCGTCCGTCCACAACAGGCAGCACCACATCTCGCAACCGTATCCGATGGAGCCATCCCCATGACGCAATCCCCCTCAGAACACGATCCGCAACACTTCGACCTGGCCGTGGTCGGGTCCGGCATCCTCGGCCTGGCGCATGCCTATGCGGCCGTCAAGCGCGGTCTCAAGGTGGCCGTGTTCGAACGTACCGGCACCCCGCTGGGCGCTTCCGTGCGCAACTTCGGCATGGGCCTGGTGACCGGCCAGCCGCCTGGCATCATGCTCGACCTGGCACGTGAAAGCCGCGCCATCTGGCTGCACCTGGCCGCGCGCGCCCACTTCAGCGCCCGCGAAGCCGGCACCCTGCTGTTTGCCCGCAGCGAGGCCGAGCACGATGTGCTGCAGGAATTCATGATGGTGCGCGCCCGCCAGTACGACTACCGCG
The DNA here is from genome assembly GCF_000300975.2 of Herbaspirillum frisingense GSF30. Taxonomy (GTDB): domain Bacteria; phylum Pseudomonadota; class Gammaproteobacteria; order Burkholderiales; family Burkholderiaceae_D; genus Herbaspirillum; species Herbaspirillum frisingense. Next base: position 39,537 of record NZ_AEEC02000028.1, read on the forward strand.
CCTCGCTGCTGGAGGGAGACAAGCTCAATGCCCTCTACAACGGCCGCTTCCGCCATCACCGTTCGGCCCTGCATGGCACCGAAGACCTGCAACTGTATTCCCGCGAGGCGATGCCGGCGCTGGTGGCCTACCTGCACTCGCAGGGCGTGCATTTCCGCTTCAATACCCTGGTGCATGGCACGGCCGATGGCCGCCTGTCTACCACGGCCGGCGAGTTCCGTGCCGAGCGCGTGGTGGTCTGTTCGGGTCACGACTACCTGACCCTGTTCGCCGATCGCCTGCAGCCGATGAACCTGAAACAGTGCCGCCTGCAGATGCTGCGCCTGAAGACCGAAGAGCCGCTGCCACTGACCCATGCGGTGCTGACCGGGCTGTCCTGCACCCACTATGGCGCCTTCTCGGACCTGCCGACCGCGCGCGCAGTACATGCCGAGATCGAGGCCAATGCGCCCCTGCTCAACAAGCACGGCATCCACCTGCTGGTCAGCCCCACGCCGTACCAGGAACTGATCGTGGGCGACTCGCACCACTACGGCAGCGATTCGCCACCCTTCAACAGCGAAGAGATCGATGAGTTGATGGTGGGCCTGGTGGAACACACCCTGGCCACCCGGGTCAAGGTGATCGAGCGCTGGCAAGGCGTCTACGGCAGCAAGGGCCCGGGACCGTTCTCGGCCCTGCCCATCGATGCCCACACCTCGGTGGTACTGATGCACACCGGCATCGGCATGAGCGTGGGCCTGGGCCTGGGCGAGCGCGTGGTCAAGGCTTTGCTGGAAGGTGACAGCCTGCCTACGCCCACTGCCCAGCCGGCACCGGCGACGGCGCTGGCCTGATCGTTTCACCCTCGGCATCCCTCTCCGGCGCGGCGGCCTCGCTGCCGCGCCGGACATGCCGGGCAAACGACGTGGCGCAGGTTTTCTGCCGGCCCGCATTTTATTCCCCACGTTCTCTTCCGCTTTCCCTTCCCGCTACACCTGCCCTGACGTCCGCTTCAGGTTTTTCTGCCTGTTCCTGACAGAAAAAACTTCACTCTTTGTCTGGACAGATGCGAGCCCCCTGACATCCTCGCTGCATCGCAATAGCCACTCCCCACCCTGCAAAGCCTTGCCAGAGGCCACTTTACCTGCTGCAGCGCAACCTGAAATCGCCGTCCTGCGCTGTAAGCTTGTGTAAGTTTGAAGCAAGTCTTGCGTAAGTTTGACGTCGCACACTCCCGGCATGGACAAGTGGGTCCTTACGCAAGCAATGCGAAGCCAATATCGCGGTTTGTGTCTGACGGGGAAGGCGAGGGAGGAATCTTCATGCTGTCTCCGGTGCGTTCTTGCATAACGCCCCATTCGACCATCTGTTGCACCTGTTGCATCGCAGGGTCCGTACCCCGGGTACCGCAGGCATCCATGCAGTAGCAATATCAATTAAAACCAAGGAGACAAACATGACCACAGCATCAGTCAACACGACTGCGCGCGGCATCACACCGGAGGAGAAGAAAGTCATCTTCGCCTCGTCGCTAGGCACCGTTTTCGAATGGTATGACTTCTACCTCTACGGCTCGCTCGCGGCCATCATCGCCAAGCAGTTCTTCGCCGGCACCGATCCCAACACTGCCTTCATCTTCGCGCTGCTGGCCTTTGCCGCCGGCTTCATCGTGCGCCCCTTCGGCGCGCTGGTGTTCGGCCGCCTGGGTGACCTGGTGGGTCGCAAGTACACCTTCCTGGTGACCATCCTGATCATGGGCGCATCGACCTTCATCGTCGGCGTGCTGCCCAACTACAACTCCATCGGCATCACCGCCCCGATCATCCTGATCATCCTGCGTATCCTGCAGGGCCTGGCACTGGGCGGCGAGTATGGCGGTGCGGCTACCTACGTGGCCGAACACGCGCCGGAAGGTCGTCGCGGCGCCTTCACCGCCTGGATCCAGACCACCGCCACGATGGGCCTGTTCCTGTCGCTGCTGGTGATCCTGGGCGTGCGTACTGCGGTGGGTGAAGCCGCCTTCGCCGACTGGGGCTGGCGCATTCCCTTCCTGGTCTCCATCCTGCTGCTGGCTATCTCGGTGTGGATCCGCATGTCCATGAACGAGTCGCCCGCCTTCCTGAAGATGAAGGCTGAAGGCAAGACCTCCAAGGCTCCGCTGACCGAAGCCTTCGGCCAGTGGAAGAACCTGAAGCTGGTCATCCTGGCGCTGGTGGGCCTGACCGCCGGCCAGGCCGTGGTGTGGTACACCGGTCAGTTCTATGCCCTGTTCTTCCTGACCCAGACCCTGAAGGTCGATGGTCCCACCGCCAACATCCTGATCGCTGCCGCCCTGCTGCTGGCGACGCCCTTCTTCCTGTTCTTCGGTTCGCTGTCGGACAAGATCGGCCGCAAGCCCATCATCCTGGGTGGTTGCCTGATCGCCGCCGTCACCTACTTCCCGATCTTCAACGGCCTGACCCACTTCGCCAACCCGGCGCTGGAATCGGCTCTGCAAAAGTCGCCGGTGATCGTGACCGCCGACCCGGCCAGCTGCCAGTTCCAGTTCAACCCGACCGGCACCAAGAAGTTCACCTCGTCCTGCGACATCGTGAAGGCCAAGCTGTCGGCCGCTTCGGTGAACTACCAGAACGTGGCAGGCGCACCGGGCTCGGTGGCCACCGTCAAGATCGGCGATCGCGTCATCACCTCCTATGAGGCCAACGGCCTGTCCAAGGAAGATGCGGCCGCCAAGGACAAGCAACTGTCCAAGGAACTGGCTGACGACATCAAGGCTGCCGGCTATCCGAGCAAGGCTGATCCGGAGCAGATCAACAAGCCCATGGTCCTGCTGCTGCTGTTCATCCTGGTGCTGTACGTGACCATGGTCTACGGTCCGATCGCCGCCGCCCTGGTGGAAATGTTCCCGACCCGCATCCGCTACACCTCCATGTCCATGCCCTACCACATCGGTAACGGCTGGTTTGGCGGCCTGCTGCCGACCACCTCCTTCGCGCTGGTGGCCTTCAAGGGCGACATCTACTACGGCCTGTGGTACCCGATCGTGATCGCCATGATCACCTTCGTGATCGGCCTGCTGTTCGTCAAGGAAACCGTGCACAACAACATCCACGACTGACCGCAAGACATACCCGCTCTAACGCCCCGCGCCCTGTCGCGGGGCTTTTCTTTTGTGCGTCGCGACCGTGGCAGTCGATATGCCTGCGGGCTCTCGCGAACAAGCTCAAGTTGTGTCCTGCCCCCTCCCCGCAGCAAAAACATTCCAATCCTCCAGACAAGCCCATCAGGAAATCTCCGATGGACGCGTTGCTGAACATTTATAAACTAGGGCCAATGACACAGACGCTGCGTCGCGCGCAGGAAAATCCCTCTCAGGAGGGGCGCCAGCCCTGCCAGTGCGCATGACAAAAACCAACCATGTAAGCCCTTTGCCATGACATTCCTTGATTCTTTCCGATTCCTATCTCGTCTCAGCAAGAAGAAAGCCGATACGCTGGGGCAGCTCGCCGCCATTGACAAGGCGCTGGCCGTCATTGAGTTCAGCCTCGACGGAAAAATCATCAAGGCCAACAAGAATTTCCTCGATCTGATGGGCTACTCGCTCGTCGAGATCAAAGGCCAGCACCATCGCATTTTCGTGGCAGAGGAAGAACGCAATACGCCGGCGTACGCAAAATTCTGGGAAAAGCTCGCGCGTGGCGAATTTGAACAGAGTCTCTATCGTCGCATCACGAAATCGGGGGCCGAGGTCTGGATTCAGGCCACCTACAATCCCATCATGGATGCTTGGGGACGGCCCTTCAAGATCGTCAAATATGCGCGCGACGTCACGCACCAGCAGCTACAGGTGGCCGACTTCTCGGGCCAGATCAAGGCGATCAACAAGGTCCGCGCCGTGATCCAGTTTGATGTCGCAGGAAACATACTCCACGCCAACGACAACTTCCTGCAGGCGGTGGGCTATACACTTGCTGAAATCCAGGGCAAGCATCATTCCATCTTCGTCGAGCAGACCGAGCGCGCATCTCCTCAATACAAGGATTTCTGGCATCGCCTGGGCATGGGGCAAGCTGATGCAGGGCTGTATCGCCGCGTCAAGAAAAATGGCGATCCCTTGTGGCTACAGGCGAACTACAACCCCATCTTTGACATGAATGGCCGCGTCTTCAAGATCGTCAAATATGCGACCAACGTCACCATCCAGACACAGGCCACCCAGACTCTGCAGGCAGCGGTGAAGGGCCTGACCGGCGCGCTCAGTGAGGGATCGAGCAGTGCGCAGAAGGCGAACAATCTCGTCAAGGCGACCTCCTCCGTCGTTGTGCAAGGGGGGGACGTCATGAATGAAGTCGTTCATAAGATGAGCGCAATCAATGCCAGCGCGGCAAAGATTACCGAGATCATCGCCGTGATCGACGAGATCACCTTCCGCACAAATCTGCTTGCCCTGAATGCGGCAGTCGAGGCTGCGCGAGCCGGCGAGCACGGGCGAGGATTTGCCGTGGTTGCCAGCGAAGTGCGCAGCCTGGCACAACGCACGGCGGCCTCGGCCAGTGAGATCAAGACCCTGATCGGTGAATCGGTCAACGAGGCCCGGGAAGGATCTGACCTGGTCACGAACGCGGGGAAGACCATGAGCACCATCGTCGAGTCGATCAACAACATCAGCGAAATCATCGAGACGATCAGCGTCTCCGCCCACAATCAGACCAATGAGATCGAACATGTCAACGGGGCGTTGGAGCAGTTGCAAATCCTGATGAAATAAGCCGGGGCGGGAAAAGTGGGATTAGGGCCTGTTCACATTTAATCTACGAGTGCGAGAGGTCGCCAAGCGTTGACTGCCTAGGCGCAGCGACGCGCCGTAGTGGTGCTACGGCAAGGAGCTGCAACAACGGCAGGCGACGCTTGGCGGCCTCTCCCGGAGGGTTGGCGCCAGAAGGCGCGCTGGCGGCGTTGCACGTCAGGGCTGGTGGCACCACCACCAACCCTGACGCGCGCCTTGCCACCACGCCTTCTGGCGCCAACGCATCTCGCAGATTAAATGTGAACAGGCCCTAGTCGCGGTTAGCACTGATCAGCAGCGACGATCCCTACCACTCGCGGCGATTGACGCTTGCGCTGCTCGGACTGGCAAGGGCCCCATGCCTCACCATTCGCCGATTTCCCTATTCCCCGATTTCGCACCCAGCTTCCGATCGTGATCGGGCGCAGCCTCCACCGGGCCACTGACGCAGCTCACAACGGAGACCTACGCGCCCTGGAGGCGGGTCTTGGCGTGCTCGCCAGGCTGGACGGGTTCGCCCGCCCGGCCTTCTCTTCCACCAGTTCCATCAAGCCCTGTGCCGCAATTGACAGGCTGCGCCCCTTGGGCGTGACGGTCAGCAAGGGCCGCACCAGGTCGGGGGCATCCAGCGGGATGGCCACCAGCTCCGGCAGGCGGAACTGGAACAAGGTCAGCTCCGGCACCACGCTCACGCCCAGGCCGCTTTCGATGAGGGCGGCCACGGTGGCCAGGTGCTCCACTTCCAGTCCGGTATGGATCACCGCGCCCGGGCGCAGGGCTGCATCCAGGTGCTGGCGTACGCTGGTGGAACGGGCCAGGTGGATCATCTCGCAGCCGGCCAGTTGCGCTATCTTGATGCGGCGCTTGCCGGCCAGCTTGTGGTCGCGTCGACAGACCAGATAGAACGGATCGCTGTACAGCGGGCGGGTATCGAACTCCAGCAGGTTCGGTCCCGGCGCGGTCAGTGCGATATCGGCCTTGCCCTGGCGCAGCAGGTCCAGGCAGTGGTCTGAAATGGCGTCGAACAGCTCCAGCATCACCCCCGGATAGCGACGCCGGTACTCCGCCAGCACCGGCGGCAGCCAACCCGCCGCCAGCGAGGGCAAGGCGGCGATGGCCACCCGGCCCTTGCGGCGCGCCACGTAGTCGCTCATGTCGGCGAAGGCGGCCTCGATGTCGTGGACCAGCTGGCGTGCCACCTGCACGAACAGTTCACCTTCCGGCGTCAGGGTCACATTGCGGGTATCGCGCTCGAACAGCCGCGCCCCGGCGGCGGCTTCCAGCTTCTGGATCATGGCGCTGAAGGCGGATTGCGAGACATGGCAGCGCTCGGCCGCATGGCCGAAATGGCGACAGTCGACCAGGGCCAGGAAGGCCTGCAGCAATCGCGTGGAGATATTGGTTTGCATGGCGAAGGTGGGCCGGCAATTATCCTGAAAAACCGGTCAATCAATCGAAAAAAGCGACTTTACAACAAAATCGACCGCCACCTACACTCGCCCTGCTCACCTCCCGCAGCCTCAGTACACAACAATGATCCGGCGCGTTGGAAGTGATGACAACACAAGAACATCAAACCAAACACCGGAGACACGCATGTTAGCCCTGCTAGGCTTTGTCACGATCGTATCCTTGTTCACCGCCATCCTCACCAAGAAGATGTCGCCGCTGGTGGCGCTGATCGCCATTCCCATCATCGCTGCGCTGGTCGGTGGCTTCGGCCTGCAGACCTCTAAGTTCATCGTCCAGGGCGTGACCGCCATTGCGCCGGTGGCGGGCATGTTCGTGTTTGCGATCCTGTTCTTCGGCATCGTCACCGATGCCGGCATGCTGGACCCCATCATCAGCCGTATCCTCAAGACGGTGGGCAGCCGGCCCACGCGCATCGTGCCGGGTACTGCCCTGCTGGCGCTGCTGATCCACCTGGACGGCTCGGGCGCGGTGACTTTCCTCATCACCATCCCGGCCATGCTGCCGCTGTACAACCGGCTGGGCATCGACAAGCGCATCCTGGCCTGCGTGGCCTCGCTGGCGGCCGGGGTGAACTTCCTGCCCTGGACCGGGCCGATGATCCGCGCCTCGGCGGCGCTGCATATCCCGGTGTCGGACATCTTCACGCCGCTGGTGCCGGTGCAGCTGGTGGGGCTGGCCTTTGTCTTCATCGCTTCCTACCTGCTGGGCCTGAAGGAAGAACGTCGCCTCGCCCTGGGCAAGGGTTCTACGGTGGACTTCGTGCAGCAGCACGAGCTGACCGAGGCGCAAATGAAGATCCGCCGACCGCAGAATTTCTGGGCCAACATCGTGCTCACCGTGTTCGTGCTGGGCGTGATGATCAGCGGCAAGGTCGATCCGGTGGTGATGTTCATGATCGGCGTGGTGCTGGCCCTGATGATCAACTACCGCGACGTGACCATGCAGCGCGAGCGCATCGACGCCCACGCCAAGGCCGCGCTGCTGATGGCCAGCATCCTCTTCGCCGCTGGCGTGTTCACCGGCATCATGACCAAGTCGGGCATGTTGACCGCCATGGCCAAGACGGCCGTCGGCCTGGTGCCGCCCGACATGGCCGGCCATATTCCGGTGGTGCTGGGCCTGCTGTCGATGCCGTTGTCGCTGCTGTTCGACCCGGATTCCTTCTATTTCGGCGTGCTGCCGGTGATCGCCGAGGTCAGCCACATGCTGGGCGTACCGACCATCCAGGTGGCGCAGGCGGCGCTGCTGGGCCAGATGACCACCGGTTTCCCGGTCAGCCCCCTGACCCCGGCCACCTTCCTGGTGTGCGGCCTGGCCGGCATTGAACTGGCGGACCACCAGAAGTACACCATTCCCTTCCTGTTCGGCGCCTCGGTGGTGATGACCATCGCCTGCGTGGCGCTGGGCCTGTTCCCGCTGTTCTGATCCAGCGACCGGCCCCGGGAAAGAAACGTTTTTGGAGCATTGCATGACCCATGATCCGCAACGCGTCGTGCGCATCGGCGCCGGTGCCGGCTACTCGGGCGACCGTATCGAACCGGCGGCCGAGCTGGCCGAACAGGGGCAGCTGGACTACCTGATCTTCGAATGCCTGGCCGAGCGCACCATCGCCATCGGTCAGCAGGCGCGGCTGGCCGATCCGACCAAGGGCTACGATCCGCTGCTGGCCGAGCGCATGTACGCCGTGCTCAAGACCTGCGCCGACCAGGGCGTACGCATCATCACCAACATGGGTGCGGCCAATCCGCAGGCGGCAGCCCAACGCATCCGCGAGATCGCCCGCGAACTGGGCCTGACGCAGCTGAAGGTCGCCGCCGTCATCGGCGACGACGTGCTGGAGGCGGTGCAGGCCGGCGACTTCCGCATCGAGGACAATGGCCAGCCGGTGGCATCCCTGGGAGAGCGCCTCATCTCGGCCAATGCCTACCTGGGCGTGGCCCCCATCCTGGAAGCCCTGCAAGCCGGCGCCGACGTGATCGTGACCGGCCGGGTGGCCGATCCGGCACTGGTGCTGGCGCCATTGGTGTACGAATTCGGCTGGGCTGCCGATGACTGGGACAAGCTGGGCCAAGGCACCGTGGTCGGCCATCTGCTGGAATGCGCAGGCCAGATCACCGGTGGCTACTTTGCCGATCCTGGCAGGAAGGATGTGGCCGGGCTGGCGCGATTGGGCTTCCCCATCGGCGAGATCAGCGCCGACGGCAGTGCCGTCATCACCAAGGTCGCCGGCTCCGGTGGCCAGGTGACGGCGCAGACCTGCAAGGAACAACTGCTTTATGAAATCCATGATCCCGCCGCCTACTACACGCCGGACGTGATCGCCGATTTCTCGCAAGTCCAGATCACCGAAATCGGCCCTGACCGCGTCGCCATCACCGGCGGCCGTGGCCGCGCGCGCCCGGAAACACTGAAGACCACGCTGGGCTACCGCGACAGCTTCATCGGCGAGGGCCAGATTTCCTATGCCGGACCAGGGGCGCAAGCTCGCGCCCAGCTGGCTGCCGACATCGTACGCGAGCGCCTGGCGCTGACCGGCGTGCAGACCGACGAACTGCGCCTGGACCTGATCGGCGTGAACGCCATCAGCAGCGCGCAGATGGCGTCGGCGGCCCGGGCGCCAGAGCCACAGGAAGTGCGCCTGCGCGTGGCCGGGCGCACGGCCAGCATGAAGGAAGCGGTACGCATCGGCAACGAGGTCGAGACCCTCTACACCAATGGCCCGGCCGGTGGCGGTGGCGCGACCAAAGCCGCCCGCGAGGTCATTGCCGTGCTATCGCTGCTGCTGCCGCGCAGCCTGGTGCACCCATCCGTTCATATCGAGGAGGTCTGACATGCAACTCAGAGACATCGCCCATTCGCGTGCCGGGGACAAGGGCGACATTTCCAATATTTCGGTGATTGCCTACCGCATCGAGGATTACGCCCTGCTGGAACGAGAACTGACCGCCGAGCGGGTGCGAGCGCATTTTGCGGGGGTCGTGCTGGGAGAGGTTGTGCGCTACGCCTTGCCGCAGCTGGGAGCACTCAATTTCGTGATGCAGCGCGCACTGGGCGGCGGCGTGACGCGCTCATTGGCGCTGGATGCGCATGGGAAAGCGTTGTCGGGGGTGATGCTGGGGATGGAACTGTAGTATTGAGAATCATCTGAAAATTCTCGTAACACGAGAAGAAAGAAAGAGCGCTATTTTGGCTGCAGTTAGGTGACATTAGAGCGACGTTGGAGCGATGCGGAGAACCTTTGTCGGTCATAAATTACCCCAGGGAAAAATAGGCAAGTTTTCACCGATTACTTCGTCTGAAACTGCGTACATTGCGACTGTCCAAAGCCGGCAAGATTTGGTATCGTCCGCCCGTGATTCATTCTCGCACTGCATCAGCTCCCTGCTGATACTCTCCCCCCATTATGAAAAAACCAACTCGACTCGGCACGCCGCTTTCTCCTTCCGCCACCAAGGTCATGCTGCTGGGCTCCGGCGAACTGGGCAAGGAAGTCATCATTGCCCTGCAACGCCTGGGCGTGGAAGTGATCGCCGTTGACCGTTATGAAAACGCGCCCGGCCATCAGGTCGCGCATCGCGCCCATGTGATCAACATGACCGACGGCGCCGCCCTGGCCGCATTGATCGAGCAGGAGCAGCCGGACCTGATCGTGCCCGAGATCGAGGCCATCGCCACCGAAACCCTGGTCAAGCTGGAAGAAGCCGGCCGCGCCCGTGTCATCCCGACCGCCCGCGCCGCCTGGCTGACCATGAACCGCGAAGGCATCCGCCGTCTGGCCGGTGAAACACTGAGCCTGGCGACCTCGCCCTATCGCTTCGCCGACAGCCTCGACGAGCTCAAGGCCGCCATCGACCAGATCGGCTATCCGTGCGTGATCAAGCCGGTCATGTCCTCCTCCGGCAAGGGCCAGTCCAAGATCGACAGCGCCGACGAGATCGAAGCCGCCTGGAACTACGCCGCCGCCGGCGGCCGCGTGGACTCCGGTCGCGTGATCGTGGAAGGCTTCATCGACTTCGACTACGAAATCACGCTTCTGACGGTGCGCTCGCTCAACGAAAACGGCGAGACCATCACCAGCTTCTGCGACCCCATCGGTCACGTGCAGGTCAAGGGCGACTATGTCGAATCCTGGCAGCCGCACCCGATGCCGGGCGCCGCGCTGGAGAAGGCCCGCGACATCGCCCGCAAGGTCACCGAGAACCTGGGCGGCCTGGGCCTGTTCGGGGTGGAACTGTTCGTCAAGGGCGACATGGTCTGGTTCTCCGAAGTCAGCCCGCGTCCGCACGACACCGGCATGGTCACCATGGTCAGCCAGGTGCAGAGCGAGTTCGAACTGCATGCCAAGGCCATCCTCGGCCTGCCGGTCAATACCGCCCTGCGTACCCCGGGTGCGTCGGCCGTCATCTACGGCCAGCATGAAGCCCGTGGCATCGCCTTCGACGGCGTAGCCGAGGCGCTGCGCATCCCCGGCGCCGATATCCGCCTGTTCGGCAAGCCGGAGTCCTTCGCCCGTCGCCGCATGGGCGTGGCCCTGGCCGCCGCCGACAATGTGGAAACTGCCCGCATCCGCGCCAAGCAGGCCGCAGCCAAGGTCAAGCCGGTGATCCCGGAATAAGCGTCGCAAACGATCTGGCCGACGGGCTCCGAGTTGCATCGGAGCCCGTTTAGTTTTGGGGCCGGCAACGCGGCGGGGAAACGATATAAACAATATGCCCGTCGGCTCTGGTTATAATCGTCGGCTCCCTCCACAACAGCAGCTTTGCTCACGATCATGAAGTGCGATGTCGCCATCATCGGCAGCGGTCTGGCCGGTCTCTCCGTAGCTCTCCATCTTGCCGAAAAGTATCAGGTCGTGGTCGTCTCCAAGGGCGAACTGCTGGACGGCGCCAGCAACTGGGCGCAAGGCGGCATCGCCGCCGTGCTGGATTCGGGCGACAGCCACGCCCAGCACATCGAGGACACGCTGGTGGCCGGTGCCGGCCTGTGTGACGAAGGCGCCACCCGCGCCATCGTCGAACAAGGGCGCCAGGCCATCGAATGGCTGATCGCCCAGGGCGTACCCTTCACCCGCGACGACAGCGCCGAGCTGGGCTACCACCTGACCCGCGAAGGCGGCCACAGCCAGCGTCGCATCATCCACGCCGCCGATGCCACCGGGCATGCGGTGCAGGTGACGCTGGAACAGCGCGTGCGCGCCCACCCCAACATCACCCTGCTGGAACACCACTGCGCCATCGACCTGATCCACGCCGGCAGGCGCGATCGCGAGGCCGAGCCGCGTTGCCTGGGCGTGCATGTGCAGGACAGCCAGAGCGGCCGGGTGCTGGCCATCGCCGCCGGCCGCACCGTGCTGGCCACCGGGGGTGCGGGCAAGGTCTATCTGTACACCTCCAACCCGGATTCAGCCACCGGCGACGGCATTGCCATGGCCTGGCGCGCCGGCTGCCGGGTGGCCAACATGGAATTCATCCAGTTCCATCCGACCTGCCTGTATCACCCCTATGCCAAGTCCTTCCTCATCAGCGAGGCGCTGCGCGGCGAAGGCGCCCTGCTCAAGCTGCCGGCCTCGGCCGGTGCGTCCGCCGGCCAGCGCTTCATGCCCGAGCACGATGCCCGGGCCGAGCTGGCGCCACGCGACATCGTGGCCCGCGCCATCGACTTCGAGATGAAGAAGCGCGGCCTGGACCATGTGGACCTGGACATCAGCCACCAGAGCCCGGCCTTCATCGCCGAGCACTTCCCGACCATCCAGGCCCGCTGCCTGGAGTTCGGCATCGACATCACGCGCCAGCCGATCCCGGTGGTGCCGGCCGCCCACTACACTTGCGGCGGCGTGGTGACCGACATGGCTGGCCGCACCGACCTGCCGGGGCTGTATGCCGTCGGCGAGACCGCCTATACGGGCCTGCACGGCGCCAACCGGCTGGCCAGCAATTCGCTGCTGGAGTGCGTGGTGCTGGGACGCGCCGCGGCTGCCGATATCGAGCGCGAACTGGCTGCTGGCACCTGGCGCGTGGCCGACCTGCCTGCCTGGGATGAAAGCCGTGTCACCGATGCCGACGAGGAGGTGGTGATCGCCCACAACTGGGACGAACTGCGTCGCTTCATGTGGAACTACGTGAGCATCGTGCGTACCGACAAGCGCCTGGAGCGCGCACAGCATCGCATCCGCCTGCTCAAGGAAGAGATCGACGAGTATTACGCCAACTTCCGCGTCTCGCGTGATCTGCTGGAACTGCGCAACCTGGTGGACGTGGCGCAGTTGATCGTCTCCAGCGCACTGATGCGCAAGGAAAGCCGGGGCCTGCACTTCAGCCAGGACTATCCGCGCACGCTACCCCGCGCCACGCCGACCATCCTGCCCGGGCGGCAATGATGCGCTAGTATCGCCCTGCCCTGGACCGGCTGGCCGGGGTAGCAAAGAGCTAGCCCGATAATAAAGCGACAAGGCCCGCCGGATTTCTCCGGCGGGCCTTGTCGTTCCAGCGTACGGACAGCGTCAGCCGACCACGCGCAGGGAAAAGTCGGTGGCCTGGATATCCTTGGTCAGGCTGCCGATGGAAATGCGGTCCACACCGGTTTCGGCAATGGCACGTACGGTCTGCATGTTGATGCCGCCGGAAGCCTCCAGCAAGGCGCGTCCGGCATTGATGGCCACGGCCTCGCGCATCAGCTCCAGCGAGAAATTGTCCAGCAGGATGGATTGCGCGCCGGCCTGCAGCGCTTCTTCCAGCTCCTGCAGGTTCTCCACCTCGACTTGGATGGTGACACCGGCATTGAGCTTGATGGCAGCCGCCACAGCGGCCGTGATGCCACCGGCAGCAGCAATATGGTTTTCCTTGATCAGGATGCCGTCGTACAGCGCCAGACGCTGGTTGGCGCCGCCACCGACGCGCACTGCGTACTTCTGCGCCAGGCGCAGGCCCGGCAGGGTCTTACGGGTATCCAGGATGGACGCAGCTGTACCCTGCACCACCTCCACGTAACGCCGGGTAGCGCTGGCAACGCCCGAGAGCAGCTGCAGGAAGTTCAGCGCACCGCGCTCGGCGGTCAGCAAGGCACGGGCCGGGCCTTCGATGGTGCAGACCTCGCTGTCGGCCGTCATCACCTCCCCTTCGGCGTAGCGCCAGCTGACCTGCAGACGCGGATCAAGGCGGGTCATGACGGCTTCGAACCAGGGCGCACCGCACAGTACGGCGGCTTCGCGCACGATCACGCGGGCCTTGACGAACTCGCTCTCCGGCACCAGCAGGCCGGTGTAGTCGCAGTCGCCGACGTCTTCGGCGATGGCCTGGTTGACGTTGGCATCGAAGGCCGCATGCAGTGCCGGATCGAAGGGTGCGAAGGGATTGCGCAGATTGCTGGCGGCGACGGTGGAGGCCGCGGACGCGGATTTGAGGGCGTGGAGAGTCATGCGGGGCCGATTCCTGCAAACAGTTGCTGTTCATCTTCAAGGCGCGCCGACGGGCGGACCTTGGCCTTGCGCTGGGCGGCGAAGTCCAGCATGCGATCGATGCAGACCACGGCCTGCTGGCCTATGGCGGGATCGACATGGATTTCGTTGGCGCCGGTTTCCAGCACGTGCAGCAGATTCTGCAAGCCGTTCATGGCCATCCACGGGCAATGGGCGCAACTCTTGCAGGTAGCGCTGTTGCCGGCCGTGGGGGCGTCGATGAAACGCTTGCCGGGGGCCGCGGCGCGCATCTTGTGCAGGATGCCGTTATCGGTGGCGACGATGAAGGCCGGGGCGTCAGACGCTTGCACGGCGGCGATCAGTTGCGAGGTCGAACCGATCACGTCGGCCTGGGCCACCACGGCCTCGGGCGACTCGGGGTGCACCAGCACCAGCGCATCGGGGTGTTCGGCGCGCATCAGTTCCAGTTCCACGCCCTTGAATTCGTCGTGCACCAGGCAGGAACCCTGCCACAGCAGCATGTCGGCGCCGGTCTGCTTCTGGATGTAGCTGCCCAGGTGCTTGTCGGGTGCCCACAGGATCTTCTTGCCCTGGGCATGCAGGTGCTGGACGATTTCCAGGCCGATGCCGGAGGTCACCATCCAGTCGGCCCTGGCCTTCACAGCCGCACTGGTATTGGCATAGACCACCACGGTGCGGTCCGGGTGCTGGTCGCAGAAAGCGGCAAATTCGTCGGCCGGGCAACCCAGGTCCAGTGAACAGGTCGCCTCCAGGTCGGGCATGAGGATGTGCTTTTCCGGGCTCAGGATCTTGGCGGTCTCGCCCATGAAGCGCACGCCGGCCACCACCAGGGTCTGGGCGGCGTGATCACGGCCGAAACGCGCCATTTCCAGCGAATCGGAGACGCAGCCGCCGGTTTCCTCGGCCAGGTCCTGCAGGTCTCCATCGACGTAGTAGTGCGCCACCAGCACCGCCTGCTTTTCCTTGAGCAGTTGGCGGATGCGCGCTTTCAGCTGCGCGCGTTCCTCGGGGCTGGGCGTGGCCGGTACCTTGGCCCACGCATTGGCGGTACAACTGCCGCCGGTCTCCATTTGCGGTCGCTCGAACTCGACGACCTTGGTTGCTGTTGCTTGCATGGCGGTCAACAATGCTTTGCGATGAGGGATTATTCGATGCCCTGGCTGGCCAGGTAGTCTTCGTAGTTGCCACGGAAGTCGATCACCTGGCCGTCCTTCACTTCGAGGATGCGGGTGGCCAGCGACGACACGAATTCGCGGTCATGCGAGACGAAGATCAGCGTGCCGGCGTACTTTTCCAGCGCGATGTTGAGCGACTCGATGGACTCCATGTCCATGTGGTTGGTCGGTTCGTCCATGAGCAGCACGTTGTGGCGGCCCAGCATCAGCTTGCCGTACATCATGCGGCCCTTTTCACCACCGGAGAGCACCTTCACGGACTTCTTGACGTCGTCGCCGGAGAACAGCAGACGGCCCAGGATGCCGCGCACGGCCTGGTCGTCGTCGCCTTCCTGGGTCCACTTGCCCATCCAGTCGGTCAGGGTCTCGCCGGCAGCGAATTCCTCGGTCGGGTCCTGCGGCATGTAGCCCACGTTGGCGTTCTCGGCCCACTTCACCTGGCCGGAATCGGGGTGCAGGCCGGTGACGTCGCCACCGATGCTGCGCAACAGCGTGGTCTTACCGGCACCGTTGGCGCCGATGATGGCGATCTTTTCGCCGGCTTCGACCATGATGCTGAAGTTCTTGAAGATGTCGCGATCATAGGTCTTGGTGATGCCCTGGGTTTCCACGGCCAGGCGGTGCAGCTTCTTCTCGCCTTCGAAACGCACGAAAGGGTTCACGCGGGAGGACGGCTTGATGTCCTCGACCTTGATCTTGTCGATCTGCTTGGCACGCGAAGTCGCCTGGCGGGCCTTCGACTTGTTGGCCGAGAAGCGGCGCACGAAGTCCTGCAGTTCGGCGACCTTTTCCTTGGCCTTGGCGTTCACAGCCAGTTGCTGGGCACGTGCCTGGGAGGAGGCCAGCATGTACTCGTCATAGTTGCCGGGGTAGATCTTTAGGGTGCCATAGTCCATGTCGGCCATGTGGGTGCAGACCTGGTTCAGGAAGTGGCGATCGTGGGAAATGATGATCATGGTGGAATTGCGCTCGTTGAGCACGTCTTCCAGCCAGCGGATGGTGTTGATGTCCAGGTTGTTGGTCGGTTCGTCCAGCAGCAGGATATCGGGGTTGGAGAACAGGGCCTGCGCCAGCAGCACGCGCAGCTTCCAGCCGGGGGCGACGTTGCTCATGGGACCGTTGTGCTGTTCGATGGGCACGCCCACGCCCAGCAGCAGTTCGCCGGCACGCGCTTCGGCGGTATAGCCGTCGAATTCGGCAAAGCGGGCTTCCAGGTCGGCCGCCTTCATGTAGTCGTCGTCGGTGGCATCCGGGTTGGCATAGATGGCGTCGCGCTCGGACATGGCATCCCACATCTCGACGTGGCCCATCATGACCACGTCCAGCACGCGCATCTCTTCGTAGGCGAACTGGTCCTGGCGCAATTTACCCAGGCGTTCGTTGACGTCCAGGCTGACGTTGCCGCCCGAGGGTTCCAGATCGCCACCCAGGATCTTCATGAAGGTGGACTTGCCGCAGCCATTGGCGCCGATCAGGCCATAGCGATTGCCATCGCCGAACTTGACGGAAATATTCTCGAACAACGGCTTGGCGCCGAACTGCATGGTGATGTTTGCGGTGGATAGCACTGCGAAAACCTTTTCAAAAATGTAACTTGCGTGCGCCAGTCCAGGCTACAGCCGCGGCACGCGAAACGGCGGATTTTACCACTGCGCGCCCGCCAAGGCTTGCCTGCGGCCGCTGGCGAGTGCGCGAAACTTGTCAAACAGCCATTCTCAAACCCGCTTTGACTGTCTGCGACTTACAATTGCGCGGGATTTTTAGCCACTGGATGAGGCTCTACCCACTTTGTCACTCTGGAAACTGCAAGCATGAAGCAAGCCACCCCGGCCCTTGCGGCCACCCTGATGCTCTCCACCCTGGCCATGGGCCACGCCCTGGCCGCCGAGTCCGGCTATAACATCTGGACCAACGAATACACCGTGTCCCGCCAGCAACTGCAAAGCGCCATCGCGCCACAATTTCCGCGCAAGCTGCGCTACATGGACATCTTCGACGTCACCCTGAGCAATCCGCGCCTGGGCATGTTGCCGGGCGAAAACCGCATGAACACCGTGGTCGATGCGCAGATTGCCAACCCGCTGCTGCTGCAGCGCCCGGTCAATGCGGTACTGACGCTGAGCAGCGCCTTCAAGTACGACCCGGCCACCCGCTCGCTGCGCCTGGACGCCCCCAAGGTGGACAAGGTCGACAGCACCGACCTGCCGCCGCAGTACGCGCAGCAGCTGACCGCGCTGGGCAACGCCGCTGCCAACCAGTTCCTGCGCGACTACGCGCTCTATACCTTCACGCCAGATCAGTTGCAGATGAATGGCAAACGCTTCGAACCCGGCAAGATCACCGTCGAAAAGGATGCGGTGAAGGTCGAGGTCAAGGAGCAATAAGCGCCCTGCCCGCACCTGCTCCCCTCGGCCTCAGGCCCGGCGCAGAGGCAAGAACGGGTAATCCGACAGGGTCAGCGTGAAGCCTTGCGCGCCCTGTGCATCCAGCACCGCATGGGCACCCAGCGGCAGCGTGACCAGGTCGCGCACATGTCCGAAGGGCAGCCCGGTGACGATGGGAGTGGCAATGCGCTGGCGCAGGAAGGCCAGCATCGCCGTGAAATCGTAGCCGTTGTCGATCTCGGCCAGCCGGTAACCGGAAAAATCACCCAGCACGACGGCCTGCTGGCGCGCCAGCACACCGGCTTGCTCCAGTTGCAGGATCATGCGTTCGACGCGGAAGGGATGTTCATTCACATCTTCCAGAAACAGAATGCCGCCGTCCATCCTGGGGAAGCGCGGATGGCCCACCATGTGCGCCACCATGGCCAGGTTGCCCCCCCATAGCCTGCCCTCGCAGCGCACTTCGGGGCTGAGCGGATCGGTACGGCGGTCGCCAATGGCGGGACGCTCGGGATCGCTCTCACCCTGGTAGTTGCGCACCACCACCTGCGGCGAAGTCAGGGTGCGCCAGAAGGTCGCC
The DNA here is from genome assembly GCF_000300975.2 of Herbaspirillum frisingense GSF30. Taxonomy (GTDB): domain Bacteria; phylum Pseudomonadota; class Gammaproteobacteria; order Burkholderiales; family Burkholderiaceae_D; genus Herbaspirillum; species Herbaspirillum frisingense. Next base: position 57,352 of record NZ_AEEC02000028.1, read on the forward strand.
AGCGCCTGCCAGTTGGGGGCCAGGGCGCCGAAGTCGCCATTGAGCATCGGGCCCTGGAAGCCGGCGTGACCGCACTGGCCCAAGAGGACACACTGCAGCGCCGTGAAATCGCTGTAACCCACCAGCAGCTTGCCGCTGGCGGCCAGGGCCGGAATATCCAGCGCCGGCAGGATGCGGCTCATGCCGTAGGAACCGCGCAGCCCCAGGATCACGTCAATCTCCGGATCGGCGGCGGCCTCCATCAACTGCGCGGCGCGCTGTTCGTCGGTGGCGCCAAAGCGCTGGAAGCGCTGCGCGTGGTCATAGAAGTTGCGCACCCGGCAGCCCAGCGACTCCAGCAGGGCCACGCCACGCTGCACGCCCTCCGGGTCCAGCCCGGCATGGCCGCAGGGGGCCACGATGGCCACGCCGGTGCCAGCCGGCACCAGTCCGTCGAGAAGTTCGCGCCCTGCTGTCATGCTGCTCCACCTTGTTGTTCACCTTCAGCGGACGTCGACTGCAGGCGTTGTTGCTTCACTTGTTCGCGCCGCATGGCGAAGAATTCTTTCAATAACTGCCCGCATTCCTCGGCCATCACGCCACCCAGCAGCTCGGTGTGATGGTTCAGTTTTTCCTGCTCGAACAGGTTCATCACCGAACCGCAGGCCCCGGTCTTGGGATCGGCCGCGCCATACACCACCCGCGCCAGGCGCGCATGCATCATGGCGCCAGAGCACATGACACAGGGCTCCAGCGTCACGTACAGCTCGCAGCCGGGCAGCCGGTAGTTGCCCAGCTTTTCGGCGGCGCGGCGCAGGGCCATGATCTCGGCATGCGCCGTCGGATCATGCTTGCCGATGGGCTGGTTGAAGCCGGTCGCGATGACCACCCCATCCTTGACCACCACCGCGCCCACCGGTACCTCGCCCAGCGCCCAGGCGTTGTTGGCCTGGTCGAGCGCGGCGCGCATGTGGCGCAGGTCGGCTTCGGTTGCCGCCAATGGCGTCGGTGCTGTCGATGGCGTTGCCGCCTCGAGCGGAAGCGAAGCGTCCATCAGTCGGCCGTGATCTCGGCCCAGCAATTGGGCGTTTCGTGCAACACCAGCTTTTGCAGATGCAGGCCGGTGCCATAACGGTCCTTGTAGGCCGCCTTGAGGATGGCGAAGGCTTCACGGGCCAGGTTTTCCACGGTGGGGATGCTGCCGATGACCACCGTCTTGTGGCCCGGCAGGCTGGCCAGGAAGTCGCGCACCGGCGCGTCCTTGTCATAGACCAGGAAGGCATGGTCCCAGACATCGACCAGGTGTTCCTTGGCCAGGGATTTGATGTCGGAGAAGTCCATGATCATGCCGTTGTCGGAATTGCCCTCGATATCGATGACGGCGCCCGTCAGGGTGATTTCCAGCGTATAGCGGTGGCCGTGCAGGTTGCGGCACTGGCTCTTGTGGTCCGGGATACGGTGGCCGGCGTCGAATTCGAGTTTGCGGGTAATGGTCAGCATGAATGTTTCTTCAAGGAAGCCCGCCGCAGCTTGCGCGCAGCGGGCCGGGATGAGGTCATTGTAATCACGCGGCGCAGCGCCGCATGAAGAAAAAAGCAAAAATCGCTCAGGGAATATTGAGCAGCTTGTGGGTCTGGATGCTCAGCTTCCACTTGGGATTGTGCTTGACCATGTCGATGGCCATGCGGGTATTGGCGGCCGCCTGCGGGCCATCCATGGGCTGCAGCAGGAAGTGCTGGAAATCCAGCTTTTCATACTCCGCCAGCGGCTGGCCGGCCTGCGGCACCACCACCTTCAGCTCGCTGCCGCGCAGCACCTTCAGCTCGGCCCCCATCTTGGGGCTGACGCAGATCCAGTCCACCCCGTCCGGCACGGCAATGGTGCCGTTGGTCTCGATGGCGATTTCGAAGCCCACCGCATGCATGGCCTCGATCAGGGCGGGATCCAGCTGCAGCAGCGGTTCCCCACCGGTAAAGACCACGTACTTGCTGGGCGCATAGCTGGCCGGCCAGAGGCTGTCGATCATGGACGCCAGTTCGCCAGCGCTCTTGAACTTGCCGCCGTTCTCTCCATCGGTGCCGACGAAGTCGGTGTCGCAGAACTGGCAGATGGCGCGGCTGCGGTCTTCCTCGCGCCCGGTCCAGAGGTTGCAGCCGGAAAAACGGCAAAAGACGGCCGGACGACCGGCGTGCGCGCCCTCGCCTTGCAAGGTATAGAAGATTTCTTTGATGCTGTAGGTCACGATATCGGAGCGGGCGGGCCGCAGAAACTGGGCAGGCTGGCCGGGGCCGGCTGCCATGCTGACGCCTGGTTGGAGCGACATTTTTAACGGAGGCCCTCATTATAGCCGCTCCCCACCGGCCCGGACGCGTTTGCCGCCCCGCAAGCAGCTCAGGCCGTGCTCAGCGCCACCACCGGGTCCAGCCTCGCCGCCCGCCGCGCCGGCATGTAGCCGAACAGCAGCCCGGTCAGTACGGCGCAGCCGAAGGCCGCCAGCATGGCGGTCAGCGAAAAGATCAGCGGCACCCCGGCCGCCATCAGCGCCAGCCCCACCGCCACGCCCAGACCCACGCCGGCGGCACCGCCCACAAGCGTCACCAATACCGCCTCGGTGAGAAACTGGCGCAGGATGTCACGCTGCCTAGCACCGGTGGCCAGGCGGATGCCGATCTCACGGGTGCGCTCGCGCACCGTCATCAGCATCACGTTCATCACGCCGATGCCGCCCACCAGCAGCGAGACCGCCGCCACCAGCGACAGCATCATGGTCATGGTGTCGCGCGTGCTGGCTTCGGCGGCGATGGAGGCGGCGGCATTGCCGATGCTGAAGTCGCGGATGCCATGCCGCTCCAGCAGCAAGGCTTCCAGTTGCTGCTGGGTGTCCTGGATGCGACCGACATCGGCCACCGCCATGACCGTATAGGTCGGCTCGCGCTGGCCGAAGACCTTGGCCCCGGCCGTGGAAAAGGGCATGAGCAACAGGTTGTCTTCGTCACGGTCCCCGCTGAGGGCGCCCTTCTCGCTCATCACGCCGATCACCTGGAACGGCGAATTGCCGATCAACACCATCTGCCCCACCGGGTCCGGTACCTCCGGCATCAGCTCACGCGCAAGGCGGTGGCCCAGCACCGCTACCGAGGCCAGCTCCCGTTCGTCCTCGGCCGTGAAGAAGGCGCCCCGCGCCAGCGGCCAGGTCTGGATCTCGGGCAGGCCGGCGCCGGTGCCGCGTACATAGGTCTGGATATCCTGGTTGCCATGGCGCACCACCTTGTTGCCCGTCACATTGGGCAGGACATGGGTGATGTTGGGCAGGTCGGCCACCGCCTCCAGGTCTTGCAGGGTGATACTGCGCCCCGGGATGCGCGAACTCTCGCCGATGGCGGCCATGTACATCAGGTTGGAGCCGAAGCGCCCCAGTTGCGCCACCACCTGCTGGCGCGTGCCCAGGCCGATGGCCATCATCACGATCACCGAGGCCACGCCGATGACGATGCCCAGCAAGGTCAGCGCGGTGCGAAAGCGGTTGACCCACATCACCCGCCAGGCAGCCCGCGCCGCCTCGCGCAATTCGTCCCTCCAGCGGCGCACCGGTGGCTGGCTGGCGGCGGCCTCGCGGAGATCGGGCATGGCCTGTGCAGGTGCATCCGGGGCCGCGCCGCTGTCGCCGATGATGCTGCCATCACGGACCTCGATGACGCGTCTGGCCTGAGCGGCCACCTCACGATCATGGGTGATGAGGATGATGGTGTGGCCGGCGTCGGCCAGTTCATGGAACAACTGCATCACCTCGGCGCCGCTCTGGCTGTCCAGCGCCCCGGTGGGTTCATCGGCCAGGATGATGCGGCCGCCGTTCATCAGGGCGCGGGCGATCGACACCCGCTGCTGCTGGCCGCCGGAGAGCTGGTGCGGCCGGTTGTCCAGGCGCTGCGCCAGCCCCAGCCGCGCCAATAGCGCCGCCGCCCGTTGCCGTCGCTGCGGTTCGGGCAGGCCGGCGTAGATGGCCGGCAGTTCCACGTTTTCGCAGGCGGATTCGGTGGGGATGAGGTGATAGCCCTGGAAGACGAAGCCGAAGGCCTCGCGCCGCAGCCAGGCCAGGCGGTCGGCATCGAAGGCGGCGACATCGCTGCCATTGAATAGATACTGGCCAGCGCTGGGACGGTCCAGGCAACCGAGGATGTTCATCAAGGTGGACTTGCCCGAGCCGGAAGCACCCACGATGGCGACAAATTCACCCTGCCGTATCTGCAGGTCCACCCCGCGCAGCACCTGTACCGCAGGGCTGCCATCCTGGCCGCCATAGTCCTTGCGCAGGTCGCGCAGTTCAATCAGGGCAGCGGCGGTCGCGGTCGCCATCACAGCTGGAACCTCGGCAGACCGCGCCGGCCCGGTTTCTCTGCAATGACGATCTGTTCACCTTCCTGCACACCCTGCTGCACTTCTACGCTGATCCGGTTGCGTACGCCCGCCCGCAGTTCGCGCTCCTCGATGCGCCCATCGGGTAGCCGTATCCGTGCCAGCAGGCGCTCCTTGTCCTTGCGCACGGCGGCCAACGGTACCACCAGCACGTCGCGTGCCGCCGCCACGACGAAGTGGACCTGTGCGGTCATCTGCGGCATCAGGGCGCCATCGCGGTTGTCGACGTCGAACAGGGCCATGTAGACCACCACCTTGTTGCTGGAGGGCGCCAGTGCGCTGTCCAGGCTCTTGCCCTCGCCGCTCGGCGCTGGCAGCACCTGGCGCACCTGCGCTTGCCAGCGTCGCTGGTCGCCTCCGAGGGTCGAGAAATAGACCGGCATGCCGGCCCGCACCTTGCGCACTTCCGCTTCGGACACCTCAGTCCACACCGTCATCACGGACAGGTCCGCAATGCGCAGGATGGCGGGCGTCTGGTAGGTGGCATTGAGGGTCTGGCCTTCGCGGGCCTCGACGTTGACCACCGTGCCATCCATGGGCGCGTAGATGCGGGTATAGCCCAGCCGCACTTCGTCGGCCTGCACCGTGGCGGCGTTCTGCGTGATCTGGGCCTGGATGTGGGCCACGCGGGCGGCGGCCTGGGCCAACGCGGCTTCGGCGATATCGACGTCCTCGGTACGGGTGGCGCCACCGGCGTCCAGCGCGCGCTGGCGCTGGGCCTGGCGCAGTGTCAAGGCATGCTGGGCCTGCTGCTCGGCCAGTTGCGCACGCAGCCCGCTGAGGGCGGCGCGTCCGGCGTCGACCGTCGCCTTTTGCACGCTGGGATCGATCTCGACCAGCAACTGGCCCTTCTTGACCGTATCGCCGGGCTGCACATGCAGGTGCTGGATCTGCCCGGACACCTGCGCGCCGACATCGACGAAACGCCGTGGCTGCAGCTTGCCTACCGCCACCACGCTGGCTTCCACATCGCCCCGCATCACCGCGACCGTATCGTATTCCGGCCCCGCCTGCCCCCACGACCAGGCCAACACGCCCAGCACCGCTGCCAGTGATGCCAGTGCGGCCAGCGTCATGCCCGCGCCCCATCCACGTCTTGACTTGCCCCTGCTCACCCGATCTCCTTGCTTGCCGCAAAAAAGCCGGACCGGCCAATGGCGCGATCCGGCAAGCCTTGCTCTCAGAACTCCACGCGCGCGTTCAGGCTCAGGGTGCGCGGTGCACCGGCGAAGATGTAGCTGTCGCCGTTGTAGACCCAGTAGCGGCGGTCGGCCAGGTTCTGTACCTGGGCATTGAAGGTGACGTCCTTGCCGCTCAGGCGGGTGCGATAGACGGCGCCGACGTCCATGACGGTGTAGGCGCTCAACTCACGCTGGGGGGCGCCGGTGTCGAGCTTGGAGCGGCCGACATGGCGCAGGCCGCCGTTCACGCTGAGGCCAGCCACACCCGCGACGCGGTACCGCACACCGGCGGTGGCCTGCATGCGCGGCGCACCCACGACCTGCTTGCCGGCCAGGTCGGCGGAATCGCTCTGGTACTTGGCGTCCAGCCACATGAGGCCACCCTCCAGGTTCAGCGCCGGGGTGAGCGCATAGCGGCCGGACAGGTCCAGGCCCTGGTAGCGGGTCTCGCCATCCTGGACCAGCGTATTGGCCGCGTTGACATACTCCGCCGCCCGCTGCATGCGGAACACCGCCGCCGTGGCGCTCCAGTTGGCCTGCTCGACCTTCACGCCAGCCTCGATCTGCTTGCTCTTCAGGGGCGGCATGACCTCGCCGGCATTGGCCGTGGTCTCGCCAGCCGTGCCACCGCGCTCCAGCGCTTCGACATAGCTGACATAGGTGGTCAGGCCGGCCAGGGGCTTGAACATCAGCGCCACCGTGGGCGTGACCGGGGAGCGCTGGTAGGTCGTCGTCTGCACGCCGACCCGGTTGTAACCCCGCTGGTCGAAGCGGGTGTAGCGCAGCCCGCCGATGAGCGACCACTGCTCGCCCAGGCTCAGGGTATCGCTGGCGAAGAGTGCGTTCTGCACGATCTCCGAACCCCTGTATTGGGAATGGCCGGCGTTGCTGATGCCGCCCACGCTCAAGCGCGAATCGCTGTAGATGTTGCCGCTGCCCAGAGCAGTGCTGGTCGAGGCGCGGTCGGAGAGCACCTCGTATTGCTGACGGCTGGCGCCGAAGACCAGTTGGTGACCGATCGCACCGGTCTTGAGCTTGCCCTCCAGCATGGCCTGCAGCTGCTGATACTGGAAACTGTAGAGCCCGCCATAGACCTGCGTGGTGGTATTACCCAGCGCATCGTTGATGCTGATGTCGCCGTAGACGTAATCCACGTCTTCACGGGCGTAGCGATAGTTGAAGCTGGATTTCCAGTCCGGGTTGAGCTGCCATTCCAGGCCGGTGCTCACCACGATGTTTTCATTGCTGAAATAGGCGCCTTCAGGTTGCTGGCGGGTGCGCGGATCGATGGCGGTCGGCAGGTCCAGGCCGCTGGCCAGGCTCATGCCCCAGAAGGCGTTGCCGTTGGACTTGCGACGGGCATAGACAGTATCGAAACTGAGCTTGAGGTCCTGGGTCAGCCTGAGGTCGGTGGCCAGCGAGGCCACGGTGCGGTCCAGCGAGCCGCCCTTGAAGTAGGTACCGCCCTGCTCCTGGACCAGGTTGATCCGGTAGCCCAGGCGCTGGTCGTCGCCGGCGCGACCGCCCATGTCGATGTGCTTGGAGAACAGCGAACCGGTCTTGTAACCGACATCGACGGCAAACAGATTCTCGTCGGTGGGCCGCTTGAGCACGTAGTTCATGATCCCGCCCGGCGAGCCGAAGCCATACATGAAGCCCGACAGCCCCTTGAGCAGCTCCACGCGCTCGAACACTTCCATGGGCAACAGGTCGTTGCCCCAGCCCGGCAGGGCCAGGCCATCCATCTTGAAACCGTTGGTGTCATCGATGCCCAGGCCGCGCACCAGCAGCGAGGACCCGCGCCCGTATTCGCCGCTGGCCGAGGTCACCGACGGATCGTAGCGAAAGGCCTGCTCGACGGTGGTGACCTGGCGCTCCTGGATGTCGTCCTTGTCCACCACGGTGATGGAAAACGGCGTCTCCAGCAGCGAGCGCGATCCCAGCGCGCCACTGCTGGCCGGACGCTGCAGGCCGGCCCCCGGATCGACGGCGCTGGTGGCCACCACGGTCAGGGCCGGCAGGCTGGAGGACTGCGCCGGCAACTTGCGTACGTGGATGCTGCCATCCTCGCGTTGATCCGCCACCAGGCCACTTCCGGACAGCAACTGTTCCAGCGCGCGGCTCACCGACAGATTGCCTTCCACGGCGGGTGCCTGCCTGCCGCGCAGCAATGCCGGATCGACCACCAGCAGGCGACGCGCACTGGCAGCCAGGCGGTTCAGGGACTGGTCCAGCGGACCGGCGGGAATGGACAATGGCAGGCTCTGCTCGGCCGCCACCGGTGTGGCCGCACTGGCCGGCATGACCAGCGCGACACCGGCCAGCAGCAGGCTACCGGCCATCAGGACATGGGCGGTGGTGGACAGCGCCCTGAGCGGACGGGTTGCACCGGTGGTGCCGCGGGCGCGATGGGTGGTGGCGGTAGAACGAAGCGACTGATGGCGCATTATTGTTATCCTCGTTAGCGATGAAAAGTGAAGGTCTTCATCTGCTTTACGAACGAGAATCCAAAAGTGCTATGGCTGGCCCGATTTTTTCTGCACGGCAGCGACCACCCGGGTCCAGTAGCGCGTGTGACGCTGGATGCGGATGGGGAAGGCATGCTCCAGCGCCGCCAGCACGCGGTCGGTATCTTCCAGCGGGAAGACGCCATTGACCGGGATCTGCGCCACCGCATCATCAACCTGCAACAGGCCCGGCCGATAACGCCCCAGCTCGGCCAGCAGATCGCCCAGGGGCCGCTCGCGGGCGATCAGCATGCCCTGGGTCCAGGCCTGTGCATTCGGATCGAGCGCAGCGACCGCGCCCACGGTGACATCGTCGAAAACCGCCTGCTGCCCCTGCCCGACCAGCGCGCTCCCCACGGCGTTGCGTGCCGGGGTGATGCGGACGGCACCCGCCATCACCTCGACCCGACTGCGGCCGGCCTGGCGCCATCCGGGCGATGCTTCCTGGCGCACTACGAAGCGTGTCCCCAAAGCCTGCACCCGCCCCTGGGCCGTATCCACNTAAAAAGGCTGCTCGGCCCAAGCTGCCAGGTGGGCGGTCTCGACCATGATGGCACCGCGTCGCAGCACCAGCCGCCGCAGCCCATCGGCGAAGCGGATATCGACAGCGCTATCGCTGTCGAGCACAAGTCTGCTGCCATCGGGCAGCAACATCTCGCGCCGTTCACCGATGGCACTGCGCTGATCGGCGGT
>NZ_AEEC02000027.1 GCF_000300975.2 Herbaspirillum frisingense GSF30
TGTGGCCGGTGCCATGTTCGGCGCCTTCCAGGGTTTCGTCTCGCCGGAATCCTTCTCCCTGACCGAATCCATTGCCGTGCTGGCCATGGTGGTGCTGGGCGGCATCGGCCACATCCCCGGCGTGGTGCTGGGTGGCGTGATCCTGGCCGCGCTGCCGGAAGTGCTGCGCCACGTGGTGGAGCCGCTGCAGATGGCCATTTTCGGCCGTGTCTGGATCGATGCCGAAGTGCTGCGTCAGCTGCTCTACGGCCTGGCCATGGTGGTCATCATGCTGACCCGCCCGGCTGGCCTGTGGCCCTCGCCGCGCCATGAAGACCGTCCCGAAGTGGACCATACCAAAGTCGGCACGACCGGCGAAGTCAAAGCCTAAGCTGGAGCACAGAACATGACACAGACACTGCTCAAGATCCGCGACGTCAGCAAGCGTTTCGGCGGCCTGCAAGCCCTGAACGGCGTGGGCATCACCATCGAGCGCGGCCAGATCTATGGCCTGATCGGCCCCAACGGCGCCGGCAAGACCACCTTCTTCAACGTCATCACGGGCCTGTATCAACCGGACACCGGCAGCTTCGAGCTGGACGGCAAGCCCTATAGCCCCAGCGCCCCGCACGAAGTGGCCAAGGCCGGCATCGCCCGCACCTTCCAGAACATCCGCCTCTTTGGCGAGATGACCGTGCTGGAAAACGTGATGGTCGGTTGCCACGTGCGCACCAAGCAGAACGTGTTTGGTGCGGTCTTCCGCCACAAGGCAGCCCGTGACGAAGAAGCGGCGATCCGCGCCAAGTCGCAGCAACTGCTGGACTTCGTGGGCATCGGCCAGTTCGCCAAGCGCACCGCGCGTCACCTGTCGTATGGTGACCAGCGTCGCCTGGAAATCGCCCGTGCCCTGGCCACCGACCCGCAACTGCTGGCGCTGGACGAACCGGCAGCCGGCATGAACGCCACCGAGAAACTGGGCCTGCGCGAGCTGCTGGTGAAGATCCAGGCCGATGGCCGGACCATCCTGCTGATCGAACACGATGTGAAGCTGATGATGGGCCTGTGCAACCGCATCACGGTGCTGGACTACGGCAAGCCGATTGCCGAGGGCGTACCGGCCGACGTACAGAAGAACCCGGCGGTGATCGAAGCCTACCTGGGCGCGGGACATTAACTAATGGCGGCCTCGAAATCGGTTGCGCAGCCACTTGCCGTTCGTCCTGAGTAGCGGCGCAGCCGCGTATCGAAGGGGCGCAGGCGCGTCTTCGATACGGCCATGAATGGCCTACTCAGCCCGAACGGTAGTGGATTGATTTCAGTACAGCCTCCAAGCAGCTAGCGAGAGCACAAAACATGACAACGAACATCCTCAAAGTCGAACAACTGAGCGTGGCCTATGGCGGCATCCAGGCCGTCAAGGGTATTGCGCTGGAAGTCAACGAAGGCGAACTGGTGACCCTGATCGGTGCCAACGGCGCCGGCAAGACCACTACCTTGAAAGCCATCACCGGCACGCTACCCAGCAGCAAGGTAGATGGCCACGTGTATTACATGGGCAATCCGCTGAAGGGCAAGAAATCCTTCGAGCTGGTCAAGGACAAGCTGGCGATGGTGCCGGAAGGGCGGGGCGTCTTCACGCGCATGAGCATCCAGGAAAACCTGCTGATGGGTGCCTACACCAGCAATGACAAGGGCCAGATCCAGGCCGACATCGACCGCTGGTTCGAGGTCTTCCCGCGATTGAAGGAACGGGCGGCGCAGATGGCCGGTACCTTGTCGGGTGGCGAACAGCAGATGCTGGCCATGGCACGCGCGCTGATGAGCCACCCCAAGCTGCTGTTGCTGGACGAGCCCTCGATGGGCCTGTCGCCGATCATGGTGGAGAAGATCTTTGAAGTGATCCGCAATGTGTCGGCCCAGGGCATCACCATCCTGCTGGTGGAACAGAACGCCAAGCTGGCGCTGGAGGCGGCGCATCGCGGTTACGTGATGGAGTCCGGCCTGATCACCATGGAAGGCGAGGCCAAGCAGATGCTGGATGATCCACGGGTCAAGGCGGCTTACCTGGGTGAGGGTTGATCATTGGCATTCGTGACGATGCGATAGATGATTGACTGCGTCCTCCATGAGATGCAGGTAACGTTGACGAAAAAAAGCGCAGCCTGGCTGCGCTTTTTTTTCGTCCATCCGCTCGGCATGCCGATGACACGGCAGTGACGGCCGGGTGCGGTATCAGGCCGCCTTGCGTGCTTTCACCTGATTGCGCAGGCTGCGCACCTTGTCGTGATTGGCCAGCACACCTTGATACTGGCGCTCCACGATCAGGCGGATATCGGTAGGCAGGTCTTCACTCAAGGCCTTGCGGTAGGCGTTGACGGCGGCATCCTCGCCGCGTTCGCATTCGTCCAGGATGCTCTCGTCATCGCGCCCGGTGATGGCGCTCTTCAGATTCACCCACTGGCGATGCAGGGTGCCGCCCAGCGTGCTGTGGCTGGCCGGTTCACCGCCCAACCGGCGTACCAGGTCCTGCAGGTCCAGCGCCGTCTGCGCACATTCGGTGGCGCGCACCATGAAGGTGTCCTTGTAGGGGATGTAGCGTTCCTGTGCGTCGTCGGCACAGGCGCGGAAACCCTTTTCGCCGTCGATGGAAATCTGGATCAGGTCATTGAGCGTGGAAATCAGGTGTTCGTTGGTCATGTTGCTCTCCTTTCTCGCTTGCTTTACGCCAATCGACACCGGCCCGCAGCCCGCAGGCGGCGCTGCCGGTATAGATGGGGTCAGTGGACGAACAGATAGATCAGCACCAGCAGGAAAGCCGGAACGCCACACAGCCATGCCAGGAAATACTTGCCCATGATGTTCTCCTTCTTGTTTATCGGATTCAGTTGGGTGGACGCCGCTCCCGATGCGGGAAGCCTGGGAGCCTGGGAGTCGGCGCTGCTTTTCGATTGCATGCTGTCATCCTATGAGCCCACTCCGGTGATTTCCATCGGACGGCGGCGCAAGCGCATGTAGGAAACAGCCCTGCTTTCCCTTCCGCAAGCATCCCGGCAAAAATCCGCTCGCCAGCCTCTATCCGGAATATGCCGGAATGCCGCAATCCCAATGCCGACAAGACTTTGCGCTTTGTCCTACAAGACAATCGGCAGGCGTCCTATAGAGCCCGACAGTAGGGCCTCGCTATCATTTTTCCCCATGTTGTACAGGTTTCCCGGCGTAACAGGGCAAGGCCTGATGGCCTGGCCCGGCCGATGATCCGCAGGCCCGGATGATCCGGGTCCGGATCAAAGATGTGATCCCCCGACCACCCTGACCACGAGGAGACGCACCATGAACAAGAAGACCATCACCGGCCAATTCCAGTTTGCCCTGGGCAAAGTCCAGGAAGGCGTCGGTAGCGTGCTGGGCAATGTGCAGCTGCAACGTGCCGCCCAGCGCCGCCAGATGGATGGTCGCATCATGCACGCGGTCGGCGAGGCGCAGGATCTGATCAAGCGTTCCCTGCGCCAGCGCGCGGGTTCGGTGTGAAGCCTGTGTAAATCAGGCGTCAGCCATCAGCTATTACCTGCGGGAGACGAGATGAGTATTGCCAGAAAATTGTTGTGGGCTGCCGGCATGGCCGGGGTCGCCGTCTGCGCCACCCTGCGTGTACTGGCCCGTGATGCAGCGCGTCGTGACCAGCGCCAGCAGAGCCTGGCACTGCAGCGCTGGGAAGACGAAGGCGGCAGCGCCCGCACCGTGGCCCAACGTGGCCGCCGTGGCGCCGATAACCGCGGCAGCCGCGGTAGCCGTGCCGTGCGGTAGTGCAGCACCCGGGCGCCTGGCTTATTGTCCTACAAGGCAATCGGGCTGGCGCCGATAGCGAGCGCAACAGGGGCTCAGTATCTTGAACCTACTCGCTGACGTGATGAAGGACGTAACGAAAGCAAGCAATGCCGATGCATTGAAAACGGTAAGAAAACCGTAAGTGAAGGCTCACAAGAACTCACAAGCAACGAAGGCGCCGGAGACTGCGTCGCACTATCGCAATCACCAGGAAAGTCGCCGGCACGATGAAGAACAACGGAGGAGGAGATCATGGACAAGCTCGTGCTCGGATGGCTTCTGGGTGTGCCGGTGCTGATGCTGATCGTTCTGCAGTACCTGATGTGAGCAGATTCTGAAGGCGCCAACGACGCTGGCGACGCTATCAGCGCGTGCCATTGAACCCGAAACGAATACATGGAGGGCAAGTATGCAAGCCAACAAATTCAAGACCGTCCGTAGCGATGTGCAATCGCTGCTGCAACAAGCCCAGGACCTGTTCGCCGAAGCGGCCAACACCACCGGCAAGAAGGCCGATGACCTGCGTGCCACCGCCCAGGATCTGCTGGAGCAGGCCCTGAGCACCGCCCAGGATGCACAGGCCGCCGTGGTGGAAACCGGTCGTCAGATCGTCACCAGCACCGATGACTACGTCCAGTCCAATCCGTGGCGTGCCATTGCCATCGGCACCGGTATAGGCCTCCTGGTCGGTCTGGCCGTCGGTCGCTGCGCTGACCACGACTGATTTCCCATTCCGTTGCGATGCCTGCGCGGCATCACGGCTGCAGCCAGGCGCTCCGCATGCGGGATACAGGACAACACCCCCATAGCGAAGTGCATTAGTCAAGAAACCGGAGAAAAGGAATGACCACCATGACCAAGAATCCCCCGAAGACCGACGTCAAGAAAAAAGCCGATTTCCACCTGGACAAGGAAGCCATTCGCGCCGCCGCCAAGAAGATCGATGACGGTGCCGTGACCGAAGGCTATCGCGGCAACCGCGAGGAAGTCGTCGCCATGCTCAACGATGCGCTGGCTACCGAGCTGCTGTGCGTGATGCGCTACAAGCGTCACTACTACACCGCCAAGGGCCTGGAAATCGAGGCCATCAAGGGTGAGTTCCTGCAGCACGCTCAGGAAGAGCAGAGTCACGCTGACCAGATTGCCGAGCGCATCGTGCAGCTCAATGGCGAGCCGGATTTCAACCCGAAGACCATCGCCGAGCGCAGCCATGCGCAGTATGACGAGTCCTCCGATATCAAGGACATGATCCGCGCCAACCTGGTGGAAGAGCGTGTGGCCATCGAGGCCTACCGCCAGATGATCGAGCGCATCGGCGACGATGATCCGACTACCAAGCACATGCTGATCCAGATCATGGCGCAGGAAGAAGAGCACGCCGATGACATGAGCGATCTGCTGGGCCTGTAGATCCGGCAACCGTTGCAAGCATGGGCGCGAGAGCGCAAGCGAGAAGGTAATGAGAACGTAACGAGGGGCCATCCCCCTCGATCTGAACCCCAACCCACAACGAGGAGATCACCATGAACTGGGACATCGTGGAAGGAAACTGGAAGCAATTCAAGGGCAAGGCCAAGGAACAGTGGGGCAAGCTGACCGACGACGACCTCGACGTCATCGCCGGCAAGCGTGACCAACTGGCCGGCCGCGTGCAGGAGGCCTATGGCGTGAGCAAGGACGAAGCCGAGAAGCAGATCCGTGATTTCGAGGATCGCAACAAGGACTGGCGTCAGTAAGCCGCCTGCCTCGAGCAAGCCCGCACCGGAGTTGGAGTGAGTGTGAGTGAGACCGTGAGCAGCAAGCGCAAGTGAAATCGCAGGACCGCAACATCGTAGTACGCAGGCCGCTCACCCGGCCTGCATAAGAATACGGCCCCAGGCCGCAACCCAGGCTATCAAAGCAAACCATGAGGAAGGACAACACAATGAAAAAAATCATCGCAACCATGATCTTCGGCGCTGCCGCCATCGGCATGCACGGCGCAGCCTTCGCAGCTGACCCGGCCGCCGCACAATACAAGGCCGACAAGTCGCGCGCCGATGCCGACTACAAGGCAGCCAAGAAGAAATGCGGTCCTTTGAAGGGTAACGACCAGGACGTGTGCGAGAAGGAAGCCAAGGCCGCCCACGAATCGGCAATCGCTGATGCCAAGGCCAAGCGCAAGGGTAGCGAAGCCGACAAGGATGCGCGCAAGGACAAGAACGATGCCAACTATGACGTCGCCAAGGAAAAGTGCGACGCCGTGAGCGGTGACGCCAAGGACAAGTGCGTGGCCAACGCCAAGGCCAAGTACGGCAAGTAATCCGGGTTCTTCGGCCGTAGGCCGATAAACCATCGATTGACCATCGATTGACCATCGATTGACGATCATGCGGTTTGCGCCCGGTAGATAGTCCGTGGCGCGGCCGCCAGACCAAGCTTATCCCCCAACAACATAGGAGTTTCATCATGTCGCTGACCAAAATGTCCCTGACCAAGCGTTTCCTCGGTTTCTTCCTGGCCCTGTTCATGGTTTCCCTGGTGGGCTGCGCATCCAGCCCGGGCAAGGAAGGTACCGGCGAATACGTCGATGACGCCGTCATCACCACCAAGGTGAAGGCCGCCATCTTCAACGAGCCGAACCTGAAGTCCTCGGAAATCAATGTCGAAACCTACAAGGGCGTGGTCCAGCTGTCCGGTTTCGTCTCCAGCTCCACCTCGGCTGCCCGTGCTACCGAACTGGCCCGTGGCGTCAAGGGTGTGGTCTCGGTGCGTAACGACCTGCGTCTGAAGCAGTAAGGTCGGGAACTTGTGAGCGCGCGACCGGTCTGTTGACCGGTCTGCGCTTGTCCCGCTTAAGGACTTGCTGCTTGCAGAGCGTCTCGGAACGATCCGGTGCGTTCCGCAAGAAGACAGGTCAGGTGCAGTCGGGTATAGTTGGAATCCGTTGCTGCCGGGCATGCGCAAAGCCGGCCAGGGAAGGGCGGCGCGGCGGGAAAGCGGGACCATCCCGCGGACTTGATTACCGCGTAAAACGGCGTAGAACCAGAGTACAACTACAAATCGTACCAAGCAGCGCCCACGGCGCTGGCGTTTCAATTCACTGCTCAAAATTGCCATGACAAAAATACTTGTAGTCGATGACCACGCGGTCGTACGGGCAGGTGTACATCATTTCATTTCGGAAATACCGTCGATGGAAATCGGCGGCGAGGCCAGTACGGCGGAAGAAGCCATCCGTCTGGTGCGGACCCAGGACTGGGACATCGTCCTGCTCGACATCGCAATGCCCGACAAGAGTGGCGTCGAAGTCTTAAAGCAGATCAAGCGGGAAAAGCCGGAGTTGCCGGTGCTCATGCTGTCCATGCATCCAGAGAGCCGCTATGCGGTGCAGGTGCTGCGCAGCGGTGCATCCGGCTACGTGCAGAAGGAGGCGCTGGCCACCGAGCTAGTCAACGCCATCAATACCATCCTGCGCGGTCACAAGTACATCAGCTACGGCGTGGCCGAGCTGCTCACCAGCGAGCCGGTGGATTCCGAAAAGCCGCTGCACGAGACGCTTTCGCAGCGGGAATACGAGATTTTCTACAAGCTGGGTCAAGGGCAGGGCGTGACCCAGATCGCCGACGAGCTGTGCCTGTCGGTAAAGACGGTCAGTACCTATCGTTCGCGCGTGCTGCAGAAGATGAGCATGACCAATAACGCGGACATCATTTATTACGCGATCAAGAACAACCTGATCGACTGAGATCCGGCGACCCGGGCGGTTCCGGCCAGGCAGCACAGGCTGCAGAGGCTGCATGAACCAGACGGGGTCGCAGGCAAGGAAGAGTGGTACATCGCATCATGGACGACATTCTCAACATCAGGCCCCAGCGCGACGGCGACGGGACGATCCTGCGGCTCTTCCTGGTGGAAGATTCGGAGGACGTGCGGGACCTGATTGTCGAGAGTCTGGCCGAAATTGCCGGTGTGCGCCTGGTGGGTTACGCCGAGACCGAACTGGAAGCCCTGCGTCATCTGCAGGAGAGCAGCTATGACGTGCTCATCCTGGACATCCAGTTGAAGCAGGGCAACGGCATGAGCCTGTTGCAGTCGCTGGCGCGCTCCAATACGCGCCGCCAGAGCGAGGTGAAGGTGGTCTTCAGCAATCACGTCAGCCCCACCTATCGGCGCGTGGGCGTGCAATGCGGCGTACAGCACTTCTTCGACAAGTCCTCCGAACTGCCGCTGCTGTGTGACCTGTTGCAGGAATTGGCCAAGCAGAAGGGGGGCAAGTCCGGGCGGACCTCGTCGAACAACAATTCGCCGCAAGGGCCGGCCCAGGCGGGTGGGGTATAAGCAGGATTTTGCTGCATGATTTGTGCAGCCAACGATCGCGGCGCCAGGGCTGTTCGGCGCGACCGCGGTGCACCAGACAACGAGAACCGATCATGGCACGCAGCCTGCCCGGAGTCCGAAAGACCCTGACGCAGGCTTGATGTCCGAAACGTACGGACAGCGCGGACAGCACGGATCGCACAAGAACGAGGGATTCCCGACGATGCAGAAGAACCAAGACGGACTTCGTCCGTCCTCCGCCGACATCCAGAACAGCGCATCGGTCGAGTATTTCGCGGCATCGCACGCCAATTACAGCGGCATGGTGACGCTGGCCATGGGCCTGTCCATGGCCGTGATCCTGCTGGGCATCGTGGTCCTGCTGACCGGTTTCCTGGGTGAGGAGTACCGGCGACTGCTGTCAGGCCTGCTGGCCGTGCGCGAACTCACGGCCGGTGGTTTCATCGTGGGCGCCCTGGCGCTGTACCTCAATTGCATGAATTCTGCGGTGCGCCGCCCGCTGCTGCGGCGCATCGCCGTCGGGCTGGCCGTGCTGCTGCTGGTCGGCGGGCTGGCATCGCTGGCGCACGGTGTCATGTACGCGCTGGGCTGGCTGCCGCTGGAGGGCGCCGACACGATTTCGCCACTGGCGATCCCGCCCTTGCTGTCGCTGGGCTTTGTGCTCATGGCGACCGCCTTGCTGCTGCATGACTGGCGCCTGCTAGGCGGCTACTATCCGGCCGAATACCTGGCCTTTGCCCTGATCGCGCTGTCCGCCATTCCGCTGGTCGGTTATCTGTACGACGTCAGCCAGTTCATCTATCTCGATTTCCCGCTGCCGGTGTCGTTGCTCTCGGCGCTGGTGTTCGCACTGCTGGGGGCGGCCTTGCTCATGGCACGCCCGGCACATGCCCTGATGGCGGTGATCATGCGCATCGCGCCGGGCGGCCAGATGTTGCGCCATCTGTTGCCGCAGACGCTGTTCCTGCTGCTGGCCTTCAGCCTGTTGCTGAACTGGGGCATGACGCATGGCTGGATCGTGCCGGAGCTGGTCTTGCCGACGCTGACCCTGATCAATGGCGCGATCGTGCTCTTCATCTTCTGGGGCTCGGCCAGTCGGCTGGATAGCGAATATGGCGAGCGTACCCGCAATGCCCAGAAACTGGCCGAGACCAGCGCCTTGTTGAACGCCGTGAGCGAAAGCACCAGCGACCCGATCTTCGTGAAGAATCGCCAGGGCCTGATGATCTTCGCCAACCCGGCTACCCTGCATAAGCTCGGCAAGACCTGGGAAGAGGCCATGTACCGCTCCAGCCGCGAACTCTTCCTGGTGCAGGAAGAGGCCGATACGGTGGACCGCGATGACCGTCGTGTCATGGCCTCGGGCAAGCCCGAGAAGCTGGAACAGACCCTGCATTTGCCCGAGGGCGTGGTCACCTTCCAGACCGCCAAGGTGCCCTGGTTCGGCAAGGATGGCAGCGTGCAGGGCGTCATCGGCATCAGCACCGACATCACCGAGCGCAAGCAGGCCGAGGATGAACTGCGCCAGCGCGAGAGCCAGCTGGAAAAGACCGTGATCCAGCGTACCGCCCTGCTGCGCGAACTGACCAATCACCTGGAAACCGTGCGCGAAGAAGAGAAGCGCGCTATCGCCCGCGAGCTGCACGACAACATGGGCGCCTCCCTGACCGCCCTGTCGATGCACCTGGAAGGGGTCTACCAGATCCTGCCGCCGGATGAAAAATGGGCCGACCGCAAGACCCGCATGCAGGGCCTGATGAAGTCGCTGGTGGCCACCACCCGACGCATCCAGACTGAACTGCGGCCCAATACCCTGGACCTGTTCGGTCTGAAGGCAGCGATCTCGGAACAGCTCGACGAACTGCACGAGCGCACCGGCATCGCCTGCCACGCCAGCCTGCCGGACGAAGACGTGGATGTGGGCCACGAGATGGAGATTGCCATCTACCGCATGCTGCAGGAGATGCTCAACAACGTCACCAAACATGCCAAGGCCAGCAAGGTGGATGTGATCCTCGATATCGACGAAGACCACGTGGCCCTGACCGTGCGCGACGATGGCGTGGGCATTCCCGAAGAGCGGCGCGACAATCACAAGACCTATGGTCTGCGCGGCCTGCGCGAGCGGGCTACCTTCTTCGGCGGCGAGGTCGATATCCGCTCCACGCCGGGCAAGGGGGCCTTTATCAGCATCAGCCTGCCGATCCGTCCCGAGTTGGCGCCCAGCGAGGCCTGAGCGGCGCAAACCGAGTCCTTTCCCGCACATCCATCACCCTTCCGAAAGCCGCCCCCAGGGCGGCTTTCTGCGTTTTTGTGAGGATTTTTCGGCACCGCTTTTCCTGCACGGTTTTTCGTTTTTTCCTACGCGCGAAAGGGCGACTCTCTTATGGGCCTGGCGCAGGCTCATCGATACCATGGAGTCATCGTCGCAGTCTGACCCAAAGGGTGGACCAGGCGGCGGTGCCGGCAAGCAGGCAGGAATGTCCTGACGTTGCAGCCGGGACCTATCAGGCAATCAACCACAAAGGAGCCATCATGAACAAGGATCAAGTCAAGGGTAGCTTGAAGGAAGTGGCAGGCAAGGTGCAAGAGAAGACCGGTGAACTGACTGGCAATACCAGCCAGCAGGTCAAGGGCGCTGCCAAGCAGGTGGAAGGCAATGTCCAGAAGTCCTATGGCGACGCCAAGGAAGCTGCAAAGAACTAAGTGAAGTGGGCGCGCCGTCGCCGTGAATGCCGCCCGGGTTCTGAGGAGCCCAAGACATTTGCGGTGGCCGGCGGGATGGCAGTGTAGGAATCTTCCTACGCCAGAATCGGAAACGGCTGATTTTGTGATGCAGCAATTTCCGCGACCATGTCGTCATGGTGCTGGTAGAGCCGGGAAATGGAAAAGAGTTCTCGGGTTGCCGCATGAAATTTTTGCTCACCGCCAAGAAGGGACCCCTGAAAGGGCAGACCATGAAAAAAACAGTCGGTATTTGCATGCTGGTAGCCGTTTCGGCTCTTGCCTCCTCCGCTTATGCAGCACCCCGTCAGGCTGATGACAGCGCAGCGCGCTGGTCGGCCTCCACGATGGATCGTCACATGCCGGTCGATGCGACCCGCCTGCAGAAGGCAGGTCAAAAGAAGTTCCGGTACATGGACATGGCCGAAGGCCGTCGTTCCAGGTTCATGCGCGAAGCTGTCCTGCTCTATGGGCAAGAGGCTGGTGTGTACACCCCGGACGTCGCCCGCGAAGCCGCCAAGGCTGCGCCGCAAGCTCCGGCTGCGCGCGTGATCATGCGTCCGATGACCTGATGCCCTTTCGGTAATCCGTTCGTTGGACTCTATTCGACAATGAGGAAGGAGTAGTCATGAAAACAATTCAAAAACTGGCAGTGACTTCGGTAGCCATCTTTGCCTTTTCCGCGATGACCGGCTGCAGCAACATGTCCGCGCGCGACAAGAACACAGCCATCGGTGCAGGCGCCGGTGCGGTGGGCGGTGCGGTGCTCACCGGTGGTAGCGCCATCGGTACCGTCGGCGGTGCCGCCGTGGGTGGCGTGATCGGTAACCAGGTGGGCAAGTAAGCCGGGCTGACCAGGTTGTCAGCTACAGCGTGCAGGCTATCGAGGCCTGCGCTCAAGGAATGCATCAAACGCCGTAACGATGGCCATCGTTACGGCGTTTTCCATTGGTGGCTTGCACTTGGGGCCGGCGCAGGGGTACCCCCTGCAGCCAGGCAGCAGGCTAAACCGGCATTGGCTCAGGAGGCCGGCTTGGCGCCTGTCGCCTTGTAGTCGTCATAGATGCGGCGGGCGCGCGCCGCATCGTCCTTGCGGGCTGCGGCGGCTTCCTTGCGGCAGGTGCTGGCCTGCTTGCCACGCTGTGCCTTGCAGTCGGCCAATGCCTCGGCGTAGGCAGCGGCGGTCTCCTGGTTGAGATTGCGCAGCCGTTCCTTGGGAGTGTCGGCGTTCTGATACCAGCGGGCTGGATCGCCATTGGCCAGCTTGTCCTCGCCGGCGTGGCTGGATGCGGCCGTCAGCATGGACAACGCGGCCAGGCAAACGGGCAGGGAGGATGCGAGGAATTTGTTCTTCATCTGTTATAGGCCTCATCACGCAAACGCGAAAACTTCATGGGGATGGGCCATCTGCCGTGCCCGCAGCGTATAACAAGCCAGCTGGACACAAGGCAAACGGCGCGGTCGGTGACAGGGCACCGACCGCGCCGTGTTCCCTTCCGCAGGCCGATGGTATCAGGCTTGCATCCGGGAGGGGAGGGTCGCGGGGAAAGCGTCAGGGGCGCTGGCAGCAGGGCGGATTCAACCGCATTGCTGCCGCCCCGTCTTATATCTTCCCGAGCAGCAACAGGATCAGCAGGATGATGACGATGGTGCCGGCGATACCGCTGGGACCATAGCCCCAACCGCGGCTGTGCGGCCAGGCCGGGATCACGCCGAGCAGGATCAGGATCAGGACGATGAGCAGGATGGTGCCGAGGGTCATGGAGTTTCTCCTTTGTTATTGAATTCGTTCTTGCCCGCCAGGGTGCAAGCGCCGGGTCGTTCGTTGTTGCTCGTTGTTGCTCGTTATTGCTTGATGTTGCTCGTTGATGCTGAGCCATCATAGGCCCGGCCCCCCTGTCCCCGCGATCAGCGCCCGTCGCAATATGCTGTAGGAAAACCCGGCAATGCCGGGTAGGCGGGCGCCTCGGTCCGTCCCCAGCGGAGGACCCAATGGGCCGCTGATCACTCCGCCTTGCCGCCAACTTGGTGCAAAGCACAAATGAAGTGCGGCCCGAGCTCATGTTGACGGTGCGCGAACCCCCTCGCCGGACCGGTCTTGAGTCTTGGTCAGGGCGCCGTCAGTGCAGGCCGGGTGCGGCTTTGCGGGCGATTATCATGCGCTGGCACAGTCTTTGCTGAATTGACGACATAGCGCAGACAGTGCGCAACAGATGTGAAGGTGTGACCAACGGCGGTCGCATCGTCCCGGACAAAGGCGTCTTCCGACATGGTCATCCATGACGGGACACGCCTTTTTTTTGTTGATGGCTTTCGTCAATGTCAATTCGCAACGCAAGGGGAAGGGTGCTATGGAATTCAACGCTCAGGCGGACCAGGCAGGCAAGCTCGCAGATATCGAACCGGCCACGCCGGCAGGGACGGTCGACATGGTGGACGGCAAGCGCCGCAAGCTGATACAGGGTGCAGGCCTGGCGGCCGGGACCGGCATGCTGGGACTGACCAGCGGCGGCGCCTGGGCCGCCGGTTCGGACAAACCGGAAAAGGAAGAGGTCAAGATCGGCTTCATTCCCCTGACCGACTGCGCTTCGGTGGTGATGGCCTCGGTGCTGGGCTTCGACAAGAAGTACGGCATCAAGATCGTCCCCAGCAAGGAAGCCTCCTGGGCCGGCGTGCGCGACAAGCTGACCAATGGCGAGCTGGATGCGGCGCACGTGCTCTATGGCCTGATCTACGGCGTGCAGATGGGCATCGGCGGGCAGAAGAAGGACATGGCCGTGCTCATGGGCCTGAACCACAACGGCCAGGCCATCACGCTATCCAAGAAGCTGGCCGACAAGGGCGCCGTCGATGGCGCTTCGCTGGCCAAGCTGATGCAGACCGACAAGCGCGAATACACCTTTGCCCAGACCTTCCCCACCGGCACCCACGCCATGTGGCTGTATTACTGGCTGGCCGCCAACGGCATCCATCCGATGAAGGATGCCAAGGTGATCACCGTGCCGCCGCCGCAGATGGTGGCCAATATGCGGGTGGGCAACATGGACGGCTTCTGCGTGGGCGAGCCCTGGGGCCATCGCGCCATCGTCGACGGCGTGGGCATCACCGCCATCACCACCCAGGACATCTGGAAGGACCACCCGGAAAAGGTGCTGGGTACCTCGCTGGAGTTCGTCCAGAAATACCCAAACACCTGCCGCGCCATGATGGCCGCCATCCTGGACGCCAGCAAATGGATCGACGCCTCGCTGGCCAACAAGAACAAGATGGCCGAGGTCATCGCCGACAAGTCCTATGTCAACACCAGCAAGGACGTGATCGACCAGCGCATCCTGGGCCGCTACCAGAACGGACTGGGCAAGACCTGGGACGACCCCAACTACATGAAGTTCTACGACGAAGGCCAGGTCAACTTCCCCTTCCTGTCGGACGGCATGTGGTTCATGACCCAGCATCGCCGCTGGGGCCTGCTCAAGAGCGATCCGGACTACCTTGCCGTGGCCAAGTCGGTGAACCAGATCGATCTCTACAAGGAGGCTGCCGCCATGACCAAGACGCCCCTGCCCAAGGAAGTCATGCGCAGCTCCAAACTGGTCGATGGCGTGGTCTGGGACGGCAAGAATCCGGCTGCCTATGCGCAGTCGTTCAAGATCAAGGTGTAAGCCTCGGCGGCCAGCGCTGGCAGTGCAGCCAAAGCGCTGGCCGTCACAGTGAAGTGTCATCAGCAAGGGGAAAGCGATGAGTGCAGTCATGGAAAACATCATGGGCGATAACGCCAAGCCCGCCGGCAACAGCCAGGTTGCAGCAGTGGCTGCGGCCAGCCAGGCGCAGCCGGCATCGGTGGCACCTGCCACCACGACCAGGGTACGCAGCGCCAGGAAGCGCCTGGCCGCAGGCGGGCTGTTCATGCGGGTGGTGCCGCCGGTCCTGGGCGTGGCGCTGCTGGTACTGGTGTGGCAGATCATTGCGCTGAAGACCGCAAGTTTCCCCACGCCATGGGTCACCCTGAAGGAGGCCGGCGTGATGTTTTCCGATCCCTTCTATCGCAACAGCCCCAATGACCAGGGCATAGGCTGGAACGTGCTGGCCTCGCTGCAGCGGGTCGGCATGGGCTTCGGCCTGGCGGCGCTGGCGGGCATCCCGCTGGGGTTTGCCATCGGCCGGGTGGAATTCCTCTCGCGCATGTTCGGCCCCATCATCAGCCTGCTGCGCCCGGTTTCGCCACTGGCCTGGCTGCCCATCGGGCTGCTGGTATTCAAGTCGGCCAATCCGGCGGCGATCTGGTCGATCTTCATCTGCTCGATCTGGCCGATGATCATCAACACCGCCGTGGGCGTGCAGCGGGTGCCGCAGGATTACATGAACGTGGCGCGCGTGCTGAACCTGTCGGAGTGGAAGGTGCTGACCAAGATCCTGTTCCCCTCGGTATTGCCCTACATGCTGACGGGCGTGCGCCTGTCCATCGGCACCGCCTGGCTGGTCATCGTGGCCGCCGAGATGCTGACCGGCGGCGTGGGCATCGGCTTCTGGGTCTGGGACGAATGGAACAACCTGAACGTGCCGCACATCATCATCGCCATCGTCGTCATCGGGGTGGTGGGGCTGGTGCTGGAGCAATTGCTGGTGGCTCTGGCCAAGGCCTTTACCTATGAACAGGTCAACAACTGAACAGGCGGGAGCACATCATGGATAACATCAACGGCAAATTCATCGACATCCACGGCGTGGAGATGGTGTTCCATACCAGAAAGGGTGACTTCCACGCGCTGCGCGAGATCAACCTGACGGTGGCCAAGGGCGAGTTCATTACCCTGATCGGCCACTCCGGCTGCGGCA
Organism: Herbaspirillum frisingense GSF30; assembly: GCF_000300975.2. GTDB lineage: Bacteria > Pseudomonadota > Gammaproteobacteria > Burkholderiales > Burkholderiaceae_D > Herbaspirillum > Herbaspirillum frisingense. The sequence continues at coordinate 15,685 of NZ_AEEC02000027.1, forward strand.
AGTCGACCCTGCTCAATCTCATCGCCGGCCTGCTCAAGCCCAGCGACGGCGTGCTTCTGTGCGCCAACCGCGAGATCGGTGGCCCGGCCCCGGAGCGGGCGGTGGTGTTCCAGAACCATTCGCTGCTGCCCTGGCTGACCTGCTATGAAAACATCTACCTGGGCGTGGAACGCGTCTTCGGCGCCAGCGAAAACCGCACGCAACTGCGCGACCGCACCCGCGCCGCGCTGGCGCTGGTGGGTCTGGGCGCGGCCGAGACCAAGCGTCCCAATGAAATCTCCGGCGGCATGAAGCAGCGCGTAGGCATTGCCCGTGCACTGGCGATGGAACCCAAGGTCCTGCTGATGGACGAGCCTTTCGGCGCCCTCGATGCACTGACCCGCGCGCACCTGCAGGATGAACTGCTCAAGATCGTTGCCAAGACCGAATCGACCGTGGTCATGGTGACCCATGACGTGGACGAAGCGGTACTGCTGTCGGATCGCATCGTCATGATGACCAACGGCCCGGCCGCCACCATCGGCGAAGTGCTGGAAGTGAAGCTGGCCCGGCCGCGTGACCGGGTGGCGCTGGCGCAGGACGCGCAGTATGGCCTGTACCGCACTGCGGTGCTGGAATTCCTGTATCGCAAGCAGGCCCATCCGGCACGCGAGGCGGCCTGAGTCGCCCTGGCCTGGAGTCTGGGCTCCGGCCCCGGCCCTCGCGCAGGCGCGCAGATGCTCAGTGTGTTGCGCGCCTGTCCGCTTTTCGTTGCATCGTTGGAAGGAAGCCTGCCATGTCCACCCTGGCCTTGATCGATACCGCACCCGACCGCGAGGCCGAGGATGCATCCACCGTGCCGTTGTCGGGAGAAGTCTTCGGCGCCATGATCAATCTTTCCGGGCGCCGCCGTTTCACCTCACAGCGCCTGGTGCTCTACGCAGTGCTGGCCTCGCAGGGGCAGCAGGGAGCCTGTGCTACCGCCCGCGAGGCGCTGGCCCTGTTCAGCAATGCCCATGCGGCCCTGCTCAAGCGGTCGGGTGATTTGCCCGGGGTGTTCTGCCCCGAGCTGGAAGAGGTCTATTACGGGCGGCCAGCCGGCGACGCCCGCATCACCGCATTTGCCGCACTGGCGCAGCGGACCCTCAACGCCATTGAAGACCGTCTCAAGAGCGGCCCCGAACTGCTGGCGCAACTGGTGCAGGAGACCACGCCGCTGCTGGGCGTGCTCAACGAGATCACGGCGGTCTACGAGGCGCAGTCCAGGAAGCATGCGCGGCTCATGCGCGAGCAGTTGCGCGGGATCATGACCGACATCGAGGTCATCGCCCGCGAAGCCAAGATGGTGGCCTTCAATGCGCGCATCGTGGCGGCCCGTTCGGGGCAGGCGGGCAAGGAATTCTCGGTGGTGGCTGGCGTGCTTTCCAACATCACCGGCGAGATCGATGAACTGGTCAAGGAAGCCCTGAGCGGCGCAGCGGCCTGAGTGGGTTTCAGGGGGCTTCAGCGGGTTTCAGTGGACATCACACTTCGCGCCTGCAGGCGGCCCATGCCACCAGCAACCAGGCGGCCAGGAAGGCCGCCCCACCCAGGGGCGTGATGGCGCCCAGGATGCGCGTTCCCGTCAGCGCCAGCAGGTAGAGGCTGCCGCTGAAGACGACGATGCCGGCCAGCATCAGATTGCCGGCCCAGCGCATTGCCGCACCGGCCATGCGCGGCATGAGCAGGGCGATGGCGATCATGCCCAGCGCGTGCATGACCTGGTAGGTCACGGCGGTATGCCAGATCGCCAGCATCTCTTCCGAAATCATCCGCTTCAGGCCGTGCGCGCCAAAGGCGCCACAGCCGACGGCGATGAACATGTTGATGGCGCCGGCGGCGATCAGGGTGCGTTCTTTCATCGGTGGCTTTCTTCGTATCCGGGGCGGCTCAGTACGGGCGCTGCGACCTGCCCAGCCGATATTCATGACGCAGCACGAACTGTGAGGTGGCAATCAGACCGGATAGCCCCAGGATCAGTTGCGTGAGCGTATCGGGCGGCAGTACCCAGACCGAGCCGGCAGGGGCGGGGACATTGGCGGCTGCGCTGATGACGGGGGCCGCCCAGGCAGCTTCCTCGCTGACATCCAGCAGGATCTGGCCTTCCGGTGTGGTGTGCAGATAGATCTCGCCGCCCAGTTCCAGTGTGAAGCAGATGCCCTGGCCGGCGTTGACGGTGTTCATCTTGTGGCGGAACACCACTGCCTGCAGTTCGCGGTTGTAGGTATCGATCCAGGTTTCCACTTCGTGGACGTTCTGCAGGACGATCCAGCGTCGCGGCGCGGGGATGGAATCGGCACCGGCAACGGCGTCATCCGGGAAGATCGGTTCGGGGGCTTGATCGGACATGTCGGTGGGCAGGGCAGGCAGACTCGGTAAAACCGGAAGTATACCGGATCAGCTCTCCCGCGCCGTGGCCGGGTCCTGCCGGGTGCCTCGATCAAGATGCCAGGCCACCGATGCCTGGCCGGCCAGTTCGCGCACTTCGCGCAGGCGGGCCATCTCGCTGTGGGACAGGCGTTCGCTGTGGCGGCGCAAGCCACCCAGGTCGTGCAGGGCGGTCTCGGCGTCGATGCTGGCCAGCCCGGCCTGGCGCTGCAGGCGACGCAAGGTCGATGGCGGCTGGTGGGCGACTACCGCCTCCAGATAGTCACGATTGGCCTTGAGACCGAGCGCGATGCGTTCGCGCGGCGAGGCGCCCAGTTCGGGCCATAGCGCCAGGGCGGCCAGCAGGGCGACGGCGCTGCCGATCAGGTTGTCCAAGGCCCGGGCCGAGGCGATGCCGACACCAGGTTGCAGCATTTCCGTCACGCAGATGAACAACATGGTCAGGAACACCACGAACACCGTGTAGTTCACCAGCCGCAGGGCGATGGCCAGGCCGGCCAGCATCACCGCCACCAGCGGCAGCACCCAGCTCATGCCGGAAGCCACATGGAGCAGGCTCAGTGCCAATGCACCGCCCAGCAGGCTGCCCAGGATGCGTTCCAGGCAGCGCGTCCAGGTCTGGCGTGCCGCACCTTGCAGTACTACCACCACGGCCATCGTGGCCCAGTAGGGATAGCCAAGCTGGAACACCTGGGCCGCATAGAATACCGCCGCCACACCAGCGGCCTGGCGGGCGCCCTGTTGCAGGCCCCGGCCCAGCCCGGTGCGCCAGGCGGGTTGCAGTGTGGGTGGCACGGCGGCGGCGGGCGACGCATCGGGTTCATCGCTACCGTGCTCGGCCCGGTATTGCGCCCAGGCGGGATCGGACAGCAGCAGCGTGTGGGCCTGCATCAAGGCCGACAGGCAGCCAGTCATCAACGGGTCGGCCAGCTGGCTGGCGCGCCTTATGTCGATGGGGCGGGACTGGTTCGATGGCAGCGGGATCTGTGGCGGCAGCGTCAGCCTCTGGTAGGCGCGCAGCACTACGATACGCGCCACCCTTGCCACGATGCGCCGCTCGGCGGCCGAGCCCAGTTGCTGGATGGCGGCGTGTTCCAGCGCGATCAAGGCGCTGAAGATCATTTCACAGGCCTCCAGCAGGCGCCGATAGGGCTGGGCTCTGTGGCCGGAGGAGCGTTCATGAGGCTGCAGCATCGAGCGCAGCCGTTCCAGGGCCAATCGCACGGCGCGGCGGTGTTCGCCGTGTTCGCTGTGCCATTGCTGTTCCCGATGCTGGCCGTCGCGCGCGGCGAGCAGGTCGCGGCTCATGTCGAGCATGCGCAGCAGCGCCGCCTGCGCGGCCTGGCGCAGGGCCGTGTGTTCGTCGATACGCCAGAAAAGATTGATCAGCAGCCACGCCCAGAGCGCGCCGATCAGGAAAGATGCGGCCTGCAGCGCCGCCAGCGCCGGCGCATGCGGGAAGCCCGCCGCTACCACCGCCACCACCGCCAGCAGCGTCCCCAGCAGCGCTGCGGACTGGATCGCACCGGTCAGCGTGACGCTGAGCAGCACCATCACCGGTGCGGCGAGCAGGGCCGCATGACTGCTCCAGGAGGCGCTCCAGGAACCGATGAATGCCACCGCCGTGCCCGCCACCGCAAAGCCGGCCAGCAGGCGCCGCCGCTGGGTATGCGGCCCCGGGGCATCGCACAGGCAGGTCCAGAAGGCGGCGAACACGGCCCAGGCCAGCCAGTGCTGACCGCTGATCATGGCCGCCGCCAGCGGCAGCGCGATGGCCAGGCAGGCGCGCCAGCCTTCCTCGGCACTGAACTGCTCCTGCAGCAAGGGGAAGGAGCGCAACTCCAGCCGTCGCGCGGCACGACGGGTGAATGCGGCCATCCGGCTGGCAAGCCGGCCATGGCGGTGCGGCAGGGACGGACGGTGAAGGAAGGTGAAGGGCGTACGGGCGGTTTTCATCGGGACTGCATCAACGCGGTGGGACCACTTTGAAAGGATATGAGGAGTTTCTTTCACGAATACTACAGGCGACCTGCATCAATGCGCAGGGCCTGGAGGTAGTAGGTCTGGGAGGTCGGGGGCGGTCGATCTCTTCGCTACCTCCCGTGCCAAGCACTTTCCATGCCGGTGGTGTTGCCGCCGGTCGGGTTTGGCGGAGATGGGTTGCGGTGAGGGGGAGCCGGCAGGCGGGGAAGTGCCTGCGCGGGGGGGGGACTGGCGGGACCGCGCCTTCAGGCCCCGAAGCGCTGCAATACCGTCACTGCCTCGGCGCCCAGCAAGGGACCTTCCACGCTGACCGCAGGTGCAGAATCTTGCACCACGTCAGCTGCGCGCAGGGGAAGTTGCGGCCCGCCCAGCGCGTCGCCGATCTGCGCAGTGGAGGCGGCATAGATCACGCGGCCGATGCCGCCCCAGAACATCGCGCCGCAGCACATTGCGCAGGGTTCGCCACTGGCGTAGACGGTGGCGCCGCGCATGGCTTCCAGCCCCAGCTCTTTCTGTGCGCGCCGCACCAGCACCATTTCGGCGTGGCCGGTGCAGTCGGCGGCGGTGTTCTGGTTGTTCATCGCCGTCATCAGCACCTTGCCGTCGGGCGCGACCAGGGTGGCGCCGAAGGGCATATCGCCGCGCTTGAGCGCTTGTTCGGAGGCATCGATGGCCAGGCGCATGGCGGCGTGGTCTTGTTCGTTGAAGGGGACGGGGATACGCATGGTCGGCCTCACATTTCGTCGATCGGGGTGGTGGCTTGTGCTTTGTCGAGCGTGAAGCGGCCGCTGGCGTTGAGGTAGAAGCTGGCGCCGAAGCGGCCTACCGGATGATAGTCCTGCAGGCGCACGCGCCATTGTTCGGTATCGACCAGGCCATCGCGCGCGGCCAGCCATTGCACGCGGCCGATGAAGATGTAGCGGCTGGCCGTTTCCAGTTTTTCATGCAGCACGCATTCAAAGGCGACCGGCGCCTCGGCGATGCGCGGCGGCCGGATCGTCTGCGCCGGCACGGGGTGCAGGCCGGCGTGCTCCAGCTCGCTCTGGTGTGGCGGCAGGGTGGCAGCGCAGGCGTCCATTTGCGCGCACATGGCCTCGTCGGTCAGGTGCACGACAAACTCGCCGGTGCGCAGGATGTTGGCTGCGGTGTCCTTGAGTGCGCCGTCCTGCAGGCGGTTGATGCTGACCATCACGATAGGCGGATCTTCGCCGAGCATGTTGAACATGGAGAACGGCGCGGCGTTGACCGTGCCGTCTTCGCCCAGCGTGGTGATGAGCGCGATCGGGCGCGGCACGATCAGGCTGGCCATCAGCTTGTAGCGCTGGTAGACGCTGAGTTCGGCGAAGTCGATTTCTGTCATGGCGTTTTCTTCATATTCCTTGAAGCGATTGTGAGCTTTCGGCTTGCCCCGTTTGCTCTCCCGAACAAAGCAAGCCGGTATCGGTAGCCAGGGTCAGGGTTGCTTGCCCTGGATGCCTTCCACATACCACTTCATGGTCCAGAGCTCGGACTCGGGTACGGTGCGGCGGGCGGCGACCTGCAACTGTCCGCCCTGGTTGTTGATGGGGCCGGCGAAGGGCTGCAAGGTGCCGGCGACGATGGCCTTGCGGCGCTCTTCCGCCTGCGCCACTACCTCCTTGGGCAGCCCGGCGTTGTAGGGGGCGAGCTGGAAGATACCCTCCTTCATGCCCCACTTGGTGTCCTCCGCCTTCCATTGGCCTTCCAGCACCTGCCGCACCTTGTGGACGTAGTACACGCCCCAGTTCAGCGTATTGCCGGTCAGATGCGCCCTGGGACCGAAGCGGCTCATGTCGGAGTCCTGGCCGAAGGCGTACAGGCCCTTGCTTTCCGCCACCTGCACCGGTGCCGGCGAGTCGGTGTTCTGGTAGAACACGTCGGCGCCTTGCGCGGCCAGCGTCTGCGCGGCATCGCGCTCCAGGCTGGGGTCGTACCAGGCGTTGATCCACACCACCTTGGCGTTGACCTTGGGGTTCACACTGCGAGCACCCAATACGAAGGCGTCCAGGTTGCGGATCACCTCGGGGATCGGAATCGGCGCCACATAGCCCAGCGTATTGGTCTTGGTCATGCGTCCGGCGATGGTGCCCAGCACATAGGCGCCTTCATAGAAACGCGTCTGGTACAGGCCGACATTGCGCGCCATCGTGTAGCCGGAGCAGTGTTCGAAGATCACGTCCGGGTTTTCCTTGGCCACGCGCAGCACCGGGTTCATGAAGCCGAACGAGGTGGCGAAGATCATCTTGCAGCCGTCATCGATCAGCTGGCGCATGACACGCTCGGCCTCCGGCGTTTCCGGCACGCGCTCGACGAATACCGTCTCGATGCGGGCGCCGAATTCCTTTTCCAGCATGCGTCGTCCGAGATCATGCTGGAAAGACCAGCCGATGTCGGCCACCGGCCCCGGATAGATGAAGCCGATCTTCAGCTTCGGTGCAGCGGCCAGGGCGGCGAACGGTTGCGAGGACGCAGCTACGGCGGCGGCGCTGGATGCAAGCAGAAATTGACGGCGGTTCATCACGGCGGGGCTCCTTGTTGGATGGATGGATCAGTGGCGAAAATTCGCTGTGATCGTATACATGCAATTTGGATGCCAGCCTTTGAATTATATTATCTATATGATTTTAAAGAAAATATTGTATTTATATGTATTGTATACAATTTTGAAAATGAACGCAGATGGGCGTTTTGCTCGTCCAGGGTGCTAGTCGTGCACCAGACGTGGGCAGTCCGGCGCCGGTGATCGGCGGTGGGGATGTGGGGAGAATGGACGCGGAGGAAGCTCAGAAAGCGCGGCGCAATGCGTCGGGCTTTTCTTCCGGCAGGCGCAGGCGGCCTTCCAGCGCCAGCAGGTGGCGTTCCATCTCGGCGCTGGCGCCATTGCCATCGCGCAGTGCCAGCAGGTCCACCAGGCGGCTGTGCTCGTCATGCTCGCAACTGGCCTCGCCGGGGGCTTCGTAGAGCGCGACGATGAGGGAGCAACGGGTCATCAGTTCGGTCAGCATGCGTTGCAGTACCTGGTTGCCGGACAGCTCCGCCAGCGCCAGGTGAAAGCCGCCAGCCAGGGCGACCCAGCGCGGGTGGTCGCCGTCATGCAGCGCGGCGTGCTCGGCCTGCAGGCGCTGCCGCAGTTTGGCGACGTCACCGTGGTCGATCTGGCGCGCCACTTCGCGCACGATGGCGCCTTCGATCGCCCGTCGGGCGGCGAAGACATCGCGTGTCTCCTTCGGTCCCGGTGTCGCCACCGCGGCGCCCTTGTTGGGTACCACATCGACAATGCGCAGCTCCGACAGCCGCCGCAGCGCTTGGCGCACCACGGTGCGGCTAACGCCGAACTGATCGCACAGGCTGGCCTCCTGCAGGCGCGTTCCGGGCTTCAGTCGGCCGTGCATGACGGCATTGAAGATGGCCTCGTAGACGGTCTGGTCGAGGGTTTCCGGCGTGTCGGCGGTGCGTTGCGGTTTCATTGGGCAGAGTGGGTTGCAGGGTGGCTGGCCGTGCAGGAGCATACACAGGCCGGCGGTATCATAACGCGCCACGGGCTCGGCCGGGCTGGCGCATCTGAATAAGCAAGGGGTGCGCCCGACGGCGGGGGCGGGGAAGCGGCTGAGGGACGGAGATGAAAAGAAAAAAGCCCACGTCAACGTGGGCTTTTTTCTTGAGACTACTGCTGAATTTCTGGTAGGCCGTGCGGGACTCGAACCTGCGACCAACGGATTAAAAGTCCGCTGCTCTACCAACTGAGCTAACGACCCGAAAGACCGCTATTATAGGCAAACTCTATCGACAGTGTCAACACTCTAGCACCACGTGTTGATGTCCAATCATTCTGCAGCCCGTCACGCGCCGACACGGTGCCGGCGCTGACTGGCCATTACTTCAATGACGCCATCCGTTCCTTGCCGGTTTGCGCGGCCGGGGTGTTCGGATACTTGGCGATCAATTGCTCCAGGGTCTTCTTGGCGGCTGCCTTGTCCTTCAACTCGGCTTGCGAGCTGGCGATGTTGAGCAGGGCGTCGGCGGCCTTGGGGTTGTCCGGATAATTCTTCACCACCACTTGCTGCGCGGCGATTGCACCCTTGTAGTCGCGCTGGGCGTACAGGGAGTTGCCTTGCCAGTATTGCGCCGAGGGGGCGTAGCCGGATTGCGGATAACGCTTCAGGAAGTCGGCAAAGGCATTGCCTGCTCCCTTGTAGTCGCCACCCTTGAATTGCGACAGCGCCGCATCATAGGCCTGCTGTTCGGACACGCCCACAGCCACGGTCTGGCCGTCCACGCTGACCTGCTGCGGCTCTAGCTTGCGCAGGCGCGCATCCAGATCGACGTAGAAGTCCTTCTGACGTTGCTGGGCGTTGGTAATCTCGTTGGTCAAGACCTCGATCTGGCCGCGCAACGCGGCAATCTGCGACTGCAGGTTGTCGTTGCGGTCCGAGAGGGTCAGGACACTGTTCTTGTCGGCCTTGTTGGCGACGTCGCGCTGCAGGGCTTCGATCTTGGAGCGGATGTCCAGGATGGCCTTGCGTGCTTCGTCATCGTCAAACATGCCGGCACGGGCGGTAAGCGGTAGGAAAGCCGTGGCGGCCAGCAAGGCCGCCACGGTCACCGATTTCAGTTTGAAAGCGGTATGCATGTCGATTATTGATAAGCGATGTCAGCGCGACGGTTCTCGGCGTAGGACGATTCATCCTGGCCCAGTGCCTTGGGCTTTTCCTTGCCGAAGGAAACCGCTTCCACTTGTGCATCCGACACGCCCAGCAGGACCAGGGCCTTGCGGACGGCTTCAGCACGCTTCTGACCCAGGGCCAGGTTGTACTCGGCGCCACCGCGATCATCGGTGTTGCCCTGGATGATGACCTTGCGATCCTTGTGCGCCACCAGGTACTTGGCGTGGTTCTCGATGACGGTACGGTATTCCGGCTTGACGGTGTAGCTGTCGTAGTCGAAGTACACGCTACGCTTGGCCAACACGCCTTGCGGGTCGTTCAGCGGATCGACGGAACCGGCGTTGACGGTGCCCACCGAGCGGGTGTCAGCGCCGTTGCTGGCGCCGTTCTGCACGGGAGCGTTAGCCTTGTCGTCCAGCTTGGTGGACGAGCAGGCGGCCAGCAGGACTGCACTGGAGACGATGAGGGCGAAGGTACTGATAGTGCGCATTTTGGATTTCTCCTTGTCGTGATGAAAGCAATATTGGATTTCTTTATTTCATGAACGGACCCCAGGTCGGTTCCCTGATATCACCGGCCTGCGTCGTGAGACGCTGTTTGATTCGGCCGTCGACGGAGACGACGGCCAGGGATCCGCGACGACCAGATTCCGTCGCGTACATGATGTATTTGCCGTTGGGCGCAAAGCTGGGCGATTGGTCGCGACCGCCGTCGGAGAGGCGGGTCTCCTGGCCATTGGTCAGGTCCAGCGCATAGAGCTGGAACAGGCCGTCGCGACGCGAGATGAAGGCCAGCGTCTTGCCGTCAGGCGAAATGCGCGGGCTGATGTTGTAGCTGCCGTTGAAGGTGACGCGCTGCGGCGAGCCGCCATCCAGGCCGACCTTGTACACCTGCGGGCCGCCGCTGCGGTCGCTGGTGAAATAGATGCTGCCGCCATCGGGCGAGAACTGCGGTTCGGTATCGATGCCGGCGCTGTTGGTCAGGCGACGCAGGCCGGAGCCGTCGGCATTGATCACGTAGACCTGGGTCAGGCCGTCGCGGGTCAGGGCCACGGCCAGGCGCGAACCGTCCGGCGACCAGGCCGGGGCCGAGTTGCTGCCCTTGAAGTTGGCCACGATGGAGCGCTGGCGGGTCACCAGGTTCTGGATGTAGACCACCGGCTTCTTCATTTCGAAGGAGACGTAGGCGACCTTGGTGCCATCGGGCGACCAGGACGGCGAGATGATGGGCTCATTGGAGCGCAGCGCCACCTGGGTGCCTTCGCCATCGGCGTCTGCCACTTCCAGGCGATATTCGCCGCCTGACTTGGTCACGTAGGAAATGCGGGTGGAGAAGATGCCGGGGATGCCGGTCAGCTTCTGATAGATGTCATCGGCGATCTTGTGGGCGGTCAGGCGCAGCAGCTGCGGCTGGGCGCCGATGGAGAGCGCCGACAGCTGGCTCGACTGCACGGTGTCGAAGAGGCGGTAGCGCACGTCGAAGCGGCCATCGGCCAGGCGCGTGACGCTACCTACGGCCAGCGCATTGGCGCCGCGCTTCTGCCAGTCGCCATAGTTGATGGCGGAGGAATCGGAGAGGGCATCGCCATTGTCGATGAGCTTGAAGATGCCGCTGCGGGCCAGGTCGGCCTTGACCACCGAGGTGATCTGTTGCGGTGCCGATTCCTCGCCGGGGAAGGCGGTGATGGCGATCGGGATCTGCGAAGCACCCACGCCGGTGATCTCGAAGCGGATCTGCGCCTGCGAGGCCGGGGCGAAGGACAGGCCGGCCACCACGGCGGTGGCGGCGGCGATGCTGGTCAGGTAACGGGCTTTAATCATCGTTTACTGATCTTTCGGATAATGGGTGAAAGTGAAGCTGGACGGTACCTTGCCATCCTTGTCGGCCGGGAAGGGCTGCGACTTCATGATGGCCGTACGCACGGCTTCGTCGAAGCCCGGCACGCCTGAAGGTTTGTTCACACGAACCGTGCGCACGCTACCATCCGGGAACAATTCGACAGTGTACTCCCCGGCTGGGTTTCCGCTCACGCCGCTGTTATCGAACACAGTGTTGCTGCGGATCTTGGCACGCAGCTTGTTGGCGTAATCGGGGCTGCCCTTGGGACCCTGCGACTTCTCGGCCGTGCCGGTACCACCGGTGGCGCTGGTGGCCTGGCCCATCATGCGCTTCAGGTCTTCCTGGCGGCGCTGTTCGGCGGCCTTGGCGTCGGCGGCGGCCTGCTGCTGCTTCTTCTTGTCGGCAGCCTGCTTCTCGGCATCAGCCTTCTTCTTGGCCTCTTCTTCCTTCTGTTTCTCTTCCTTCAGCTTCTTCTGCTTTTCGGCTTCCAGCTTTTCCTTCTTTTCGCGGTCAGCCTTGTCCTTTTCGGCCTGCTCCTTCTTCTCGCGCTCGGCCTTTTCCTTCTCGGCCTTGAGCTTGTCAGCCTTTTCCTGTTTCTCTTGCTTCTCCTGCTCTTCCTTGCGCTTCTTTTCCTTTTCAAGGGCGATATCGGGCTTCTCGACCTTGGGTTCGTCGATCACCTTGGGCGGGACTGGCTTGGGTTCAGGCTGGGGCTGCGGTTGCGGCTTGGGCGGTTCCACCACCGGGTCCGGTTCGGGCTGGGGCGGGGTGGGCAGGGGGGCGGCTTCCTTGTATTGCGGGTCCCAGATCTCGGCTTCCACCGTGAGCGGGGTCTCGCTCTGCCAGCGGATCCCGATCCAGAAGAACAGGAACAAGGCCACGTGCATCACCAGCGCCAGCGTGATGGCGCGCCAGCGGCCCGGTGCCTTGGGGATGTTGTAGTGTGCGTTATCGCTCATATCGCTGGGGCGTGCGCTTACTTGGTGGCCAGGCCGACCCGCGCGATGCCCTGTTTCTTCGCTTCCGAGATCACCTGGACCACTTCGTCGTACTTGATTTCCTTGTCCGCCGAAATCATCACGGCCAGCTCGGGATTGTCTTCATGCAGCTTGCGCAGGCGCTCCGACAGGTCGGTCTTGCCGGTCACGGTCTCGGCCTTCTTGCCGCCGCTCTTGGGGCCGTTGATGCGGATCGTGGCCTGGGTATTGGGCTTCAGGGCGATCTCGATGTAATCCGACGGCGGCTGGGTGGACTTGCCGGCCGTGGGCAGGTTGATCACGCTGGGGTTGGTGATGGGCGTGGCCACCATGAAGATGATCAGCAGCACCAGCATCACGTCGATGTAGGGGACGACGTTGATTTCCGACTTGAACTTGCGGGGACGGCCCCCGCGCATCGATGACCCAGCCATTAGCGTGCCTGACGTTGCAAGATGTTGGAGAACTCTTCGATGAAGCTTTCGAAGCGGATCGCCAGGCGATCGATGTCGTGCGAGTAGCGGTTGTAGGCGACCACGGCTGGGATCGCGGCGAACAGGCCGATGGCGGTGGCGATCAGGGCCTCGGCGATGCCGGGGGCGACGGCCGCCAGGGTAGCCTGCTGCACGTTGGCCAGGCCGCGGAAGGCGTTCATGATGCCCCAGACGGTACCGAACAGGCCCACATACGGGGACACCGAACCAACCGATGCCAGGAAGGCCAGGTGCGATTCGAGGGCGTCCATTTCGCGCTGGTAGGCGGCGCGCATGGCGCGGCGGGCGCCGTCCAGCAGCAGGCCGGGTTCGACCGCGCCGCCACGGGCCGTGACCGAGGCCTTGGCCTTGGTGAATTCACCCATGCCGGCCTGGAAGATGCGTTCCATCGCGCCACCGCTACCGGCCTTGCGGCGATTGGACAGGGCTTCCTGGTACAGCGCCGACAGGTTGCCGCCGGACCAGAAGACGCGTTCGAATTCCTCGGTCTGCACGCGCGCGGCGCGGATGGTGAACATCTTGCGGAAGATGTAGGTCCAGCTGATGATCGATGCCGACAGCAGCAGCAGCATCACCAGTTGCACCAAAACGGACGCGTTTGCGATCAGTGAAATGAAGGACAGGTCTTGTGTGACGTTCATGGGGAAATGTGGCGGCGTGGCAGCGGTGAATGGATTGGTAAGTCGGCGGTTTGTATCTTTTGTTCAGTTGTAGATTCAGTTACATGAAACAAAAGACGGTCATTGTAGGGAGAAGGTTTCCGGCACGGATATCGTCCCAAGCGGCAAGATTGCCTGTTGGGGCAGTTGTGCTACCTGCCATAAAGGTCCGGATGAGCTTTTCCGTTGACATCATGCGGCTTTCTTGATGCAGGCGAGCACTTCTTCGGGAATGGGGCGCGGGCGGAACGTGGCTGCGTCCACGCAGACCACGGTGATGCTGCCCCGTGCCAGCAACGTCGCGTCCTGGTCGCTGGCGGCATTGCCATCCCCCGACGGCAGGCGCCAGGCCTCCTGGGAAAATTCCATGGAGGCATTTCGAAGTTTTTCGACCACGACGGTCAGGCGGAGTTCATCGTCCAGGCGCGCTGGCGAGAGATAGTCGACGTTGGTGTTCCTGACCACGAAGATGGCGCCGGTGGTCTCGGCCAGGTGTTGCTGCTGGAAACCGAAGGAGCGCAGCCATTCCGTGCGGGCGCGCTCGAAGAACTTCAGGTAATTGGCGTAGAAGACCACGCCTCCGGTGTCGGTATCTTCATAGTAGACCCGGATGTTCCAGTCGAATGGACTACTGGCGGCACTCATATGCTTCTTGTTATTGGGAAATCTGCTGTGGCAGCTGAAAAGAAATCAAGGAAGCGGAAAGCCATCAATGCGAACTGGGTGTTGCCTCAAATGCAAGATTTAGTGGAGGTCACGCATCTTGCACTGGGGAACTGATCGCAAAGGGGCTTGCAAATGGCGTTCCTGCGGTGCCGGAGCGTTCCCGGCAAAAACGCCATTTTACCCCATCCCTTACTGTTTGCGCTTGATGTTGAAGGGGCTGAAGCCCTGGCAGGTCGGCATCAGTTCCATGTAGTTGATGTTGACGTGTGCCGGCATGGTGGCGACCCAGAAGGCGGCTTCGGCGATATCGTCGGCCGTCAGCGGGGTAGTGCCTTCATAGACCTTGGCGGCCGCGCCGTCATCGCCCTTGAAGCGCACATTGGAGAACTCGGTGCCGCCGCACAGGCCAGGGGCCAGGTTGGTGGCGCGCACGCCAGTACCCACCAGATCGGCGCGCAGGTTCAGGGTGAACTGGTCGACGAAGGCCTTGGTGGCGCCGTAGACGTTGCCGCCCGGGTAGGGGTAGGCGCCGGCCACCGAGCCCAGGTTGATGATGGTGCCGCTGCCGCGCTTGACCATCTCGGGCAGCAGGGCGTGGGTGATGGTGACCAGACCCTTGACGTTGGTGTCGATCATGGTTTCCCAGTCCGACAGCGCGACTTCGTGGGCCGGGCCCAGGCCCAGGGCCAGACCGGCGTTGTTGATCAGGACGTCGACCTGCTTCCAGTCACCGGTCAGGCTGGCCAGGCCGGCGTCGATGGAGGACTTGCTGGTCACGTCCAGCACCAGCGGCAGTACCTTGTCGGCACCCAGTTCCTTGACCAGGTCATCCAGGCGCTCCTTGCGGCGACCGGCGGCGATCACCTTGTGACCATTGCCGGCGAATTTGCGCGCCATGGCGGCGCCGAAGCCTGCGGTAGCTCCCGTAATCAACACGACCATCTCTTGATTCTCCTGTGTGTGGCGTAAGAACCGGTGCCGGTGCTCAGGTCGCAGGCGGAACGGCGTCCCTGCGCTTCACCCCGGCGATCCCGGAAGAAAACGAAATTGTAGCCCAAAGCCGGTTTTTACGAAGTGCGGCTCGCTTTTGGTGCTGCTGCGGGGCCGGTTGGCGCATGTTGCGCCTGCGCCATGGTTCTTGCCGAAATCGCCCCATTTCACTACAATGCGCTCACCATTTCGTCTCACGTGACTGGCGAAACGTCGGGTAAAACCGACCAAGATGGGGATCCATCGGGAAGCGTGAGATTTCAACAGCCGTGCGCCTGGGCAGCCGAATGGACAGTACGACTGAGGCTGCCCGCAATCCCCCCGTATTTTCTGGCCCTCATTCGATTTTGGAAGTCGAGCATCAGGCATGCCTTCGCGCAGCCGGTGACCCGATCTTCGGCCGCACCTCATCAATTTGGAGAAACACCATGTTTGACAAGAACCAGACTCTCGCGAAAGTCGATCCCGACCTGTGGTCTGCCATCCAGAAGGAAAACGCACGCCAGCAGGATCACATCGAGCTGATCGCTTCTGAAAACTACACCTCGCCGGCCGTCATGGAAGCGCAAGGTTCGCAACTGACCAACAAGTACGCCGAAGGCTATCCGGGCAAGCGCTACTACGGTGGCTGCGAATACGTGGACGTGGCCGAGCAGCTGGCCATCGACCGCTTGAAGGCCCTGTTCGGCGCCGAAGCCGCCAACGTGCAACCCAACTCCGGTTCCCAGGCCAACCAGGGCGTGTTCTTCGCCATGTTGAAGCCGGGCGACACCATCATGGGCATGTCGCTGGCAGAAGGCGGCCACCTGACCCACGGCATGGCACTGAACATGTCGGGCAAGTGGTTCAACGTCGTCTCCTATGGCCTGAACGACAAGGAAGAGATCGACTACGAAGCCATGGAAGCCCTGGCTCGCGAGAAGAAGCCCAAGCTGATCATCGCTGGCGCCTCCGCCTACTCGCTGCGCATCGACTTCGAGCGCTTCTCCAAGATCGCCAAGGAAGTCGGCGCCTACTTCATGGTCGACATGGCCCACTATGCCGGCCTGATCGCCGCCGGTGTGTACCCCAACCCGGTGCCCTTCGCCGACTTCGTCACCTCGACCACCCACAAGTCCCTGCGCGGTCCGCGCGGTGGCGTGATCCTGATGAAGGCCGAGCATGAAAAGGCCATCAACTCGGCCATCTTCCCTGGTATCCAGGGCGGTCCGCTGATGCACGTCATCGCCGCCAAGGCCGTGGCCTTCAAGGAAGCCGCTTCGCCCGAATTCAAGGCCTACCAGCAGCAGGTGGTCAAGAACGCCGATGTGCTGGCCAAGACCCTGATCAAGCGTGGTCTGCGCATCGTCTCCGGCGGTACCGAGTCGCACGTGATGCTGGTGGACCTGCGCCCCAAGGGCCTGACCGGCAAGGAAGCCGAAGCCATCCTGGGTTCGGCCCACATGACCTGCAACAAGAACGGCATCCCCAACGATCCGGAAAAGCCGTTCGTGACCTCGGGCATCCGCCTGGGCAGCCCGGCCATGACCACCCGTGGTTTCAAGGAAGCCGAGGCCGAGAAGGTCGGCAACCTGATCGCCGACGTGCTGGACAACCCGCATGACGCGGCCACCATCGAGCGCGTCAAGGTCGAGGTCAAGAAGCTGACCGACGCCTTCCCGGTCTACGGCTGATTGTCTCTGACGTGACGACGCCGGTCCGATGCGGGCCGGCATCGTCGGTCTGCCGGATCGATGTCTTGCCCGACGGCGCCCGTTTTTGCGGGCGCCGTCGTTTATCTGCACTACGATACGATGGCTGTCACGGTGAGCGGGTGCAATACTGCGCCCTCTGCGCCAGGTCGCGAAGTCGTGCTGCAATACGAAGTCAGGAGGGTGGTCCTCCTTGTCCAGTCCAACCAAACCACTGCTGCCATGAAGTGCCCATTCTGCAATCACGAAGATACCCCGGTGCTGGACACCCGTCTGTCCGAGGACGGTCATTCGATCCGCCGTCGTCGCCGCTGCGGCAATTGCGACAAGCGCTTCACGACCTACGAGCGCATCGAGCTGACCCTGCCGGTGATCGTCAAGAAGAATGGCAGTCGTACCGAGTTCGACCCCAGCAAGCTGCGCGGCAGCCTGATGCTGGCCCTGCGCAAGCGACCGGTGTCGGCCGAGGCGGTGGACATGGCGATCCAGAGCATCCAGGACAAGCTGCTGCAGAGCGGCGAACGGGAAGTGATGTCGGGGCAGGTGGGCGAGCTGGTCATGCGCGAACTCAAGCGGCTGGACAAGATTGCCTATATCCGCTTCGCCTCGGTGTACAAGAGCTTCGAGGATGTGACCGAATTCCAGGATGCCATCGATGAGGTGGGGCAGGAGCGCAAGGGCGCGAGAAAGCGCGAGAGCTGAGCTGCGTTGCACTGCGTCCGGTGCAAACTGGACGGGCATAAAAAAACGGCTGCAGATGCAGCCGTTTTTCTTGAATCAAGTCCCGCCTGTGCCGCTGTGCCGGCATCCTGAACCTGACGGTTCAAGTTGGCTGCAGTAGTTCAATTTCGGGTTCATCGGTCTAGCGACGCTCACGCCCATCAAACGATCCCACAGCCTATGCTCGTAAATGGTTCAAGGAATATATGGCAATCGCGAACACGGCAGGAGTACGAAGTCTAACCCATTCACCGCCGCTCTCCAAGACCTGAACGAAAAATTTCTGGGCGATTTTGTAACCAGTGTTTCGACAGGCTGATTCGCCGCGCCGTCACGAACTACCAGCAACACATGAAATGAAAATGGCTGCCCGAAGGCAGCCATTTTTCTTGCGCTGTGCAGATTGGTCCGGATATCCGAACAGTTCAGAACAGTTTTTCCTGTGGCGCCAATGCCTGGTCCACCACCTCGGTGATGGCGGTGATCTGTTGCTGCCACTGGGCAATGGTGAGACCGGCGAAGGGGCCTTCGGCACGTTGCATGGTCAGCAACTCGGCAGCGATGCCCAATCCGGCCATCACGGCGATGCGGTCGGTGCCCTTGATGCGACCGGCATCGCGGATGGCGCGCATCTTCTGGTCGAGATAGGCCACGGCGTGATGCAGCGCGGCTTGTTCGCCTTCCTGGCATGCCAGGGTGTAGGACTGGCCCATGATCATGGCCTGGATCTGGATGGTGCTCATGCGGTCTCCTCATCGGCCGACAGCGCGGCTTCGGGGGCCTCGGCGACCTCGGCCACCGGCAGCTGCGCCAGGACGGTGCTCACGCGCCGGTAGGCATCATCCACCCGGCCGGAGAGGGTGGTGTTTTCTTCGGAGAGCAGTTTGACTTTCCGGCGCAGCTCGGCATTTTCTTCGCGCAGGCCTTGTGCCAGCTTGGCGAGCTGAGTGACTTTTTCAGCCAGTTGCAGGAATTCTGAACTCATGTGGTGATTGTTCGCAGGATGGAATTGCGCTGGCGGGCGCCAGTACGTGTCAGGAATGTTCAAGTTTCGTTGCGTCGACCTGCATGATTATAAGCGCTTTGCGACACACCCTGAACAAGAACGGCTGCACGGAGCAGCCGGAAGAACTTGGTACGTGGCATTGGCGAATGGTTCCCCATAGGCGGCAGTTACGTGCATTTCATTGACGACAATCGTGGGTGATGCCTGGCGGAAAACGCTCACTCGCTGCGGCGGGCGGGCTGACCGTGCATGCGCATGTAGCCCTGTTGCAGCACGAAGTTGTCGAAGGCGGTCAGCAGGGGATGGTACTTCTCGCTGTTGCGCTCCAGTTGCATCAGGGCATAGCCGGCAGCTTCCAGCGTGGATAGCTGCTCCGGCTTGTGCGACTTGCGGATGGTGTAGCGCGAGGTGGGGGTATCGATCAATACCATGCGCGGCAGGGTTTGCAGGATGGGGTTTTCGAAGAGCATCTTGCGGCTCTTGCGCCAGGTGCCATCGATGATGACCAGGCGGATGCGCTGCAGCGTCTGGCGCTTGTCCACCGTCATCGTGCGGGCGTCGAAATGGGTGGTCTCGGGCGTGGCGGCGTCATCGGTGTAAAGCAGGATCGGGTGCACCGGCTCGCTATCGGGCACGTTGCGCACCCGCGACGGTGCATGCAGCATCTGCTGCAGTTCGTCGGGATCGAACGCCGAACCGACGACGAGCTTGCTGTACGGCAGGCTCAGATGCAGCAGCCGCACGCTGTTCTTGGCGTTGTTGACTTCCAGCGGGTGTTGCAGGATCAGGACATCGATGGCGTGATCGATGGGAGAGGTCCAATGGCAGATGCATGCCGAAAGGGCACGCTGGCAGATCGGGCAAATCAGTCTGCGGGAGGTGTGTGGATCGTGGTTGGAAACCAAAATTATCAGCCTTCTCTAGTTGCGCAATGGTCATCTCGTACAGCAGTGCAGACGTTGGCAAGGGGCAGATGCCCGGTTGCCAGACGTTTGGATGGACCCGTTGTTTGTGGGGCGTAGATTGGACTGAGTGTTGTTAGGCGTCAATCGACATAAAGCGAAGATATTCTCGATTTTTACGGAAATTGAATTGGCATTTTGCAGATTCCCGTTTACCGGCCACGCTCTTCCCTGTTCCATAAAGGGTTTTGGCTGCGCAGCCTGTATTTCGACCTGTTCTGTCTTTACACCTTGAGGTAGTCCTCGCGTCCGCCCAGCCAGCGTGCCAGGTGTCGGTCCACGATGTCGGGCGCATGTTGCAGCAGGGCCTGGGCGGTATCACGGGCCTTTTCCACCAGCCACTGGTCGGTGCCCAGATCGGCAAAGCGCAGCATGGCTTCGCCCGACTGCCGTGCCCCCAGGAATTCGCCGGGGCCGCGGATATCCAGGTCGCGCCGCGCGATCTCGAAGCCATCCGTCGTTTCACGCATGGTGGCCAGGCGTTGCTTGGCGGTGCCGCCCAAGGGGCCCTGGTACAGCAGCAGGCACACGCTGGCAGCCGATCCACGCCCGACCCGTCCGCGCAACTGGTGCAATTGCGACAGGCCGAAACGCTCCGCATGCTCGATCACCATCAGCGAGGCATTGGGCACGTCCACGCCCACTTCGATGACGGTGGTCGCCACCAGCAGATGAATGGCGCCGCGCGTGAACCCCTCCATGACGATCTGTTTTTCCACCGGCTTCATGCGCCCGTGGACCAGTCCGATGGTGAGGTCCGGCAAGGCCGCCGACAGGGCCGCATGGGTATCGGTGGCGGTCTGCAACTGCAGTGCCTCCGATTCCTCGATCAAGGGACAGACCCAGTAGATCTGCTTGCCTTCCAGCGCCGCCGCATGTACCCGTTCGATCACTTCGTCCCGACGGTTCTGATCGATCACGCGGGTCACGATGGGCGAGCGTCCCGGCGGCAGTTCATCGATCACCGACACTTCCAGGTCGGCGTAATAGGTCATGGCCAGCGTGCGCGGAATGGGCGTGGCCGACATCATCAACTGATGCGGCACGGCGGCGGCATCACGGTCCTCCGGATTGAAGCTCTTGTTGCGCAGCGCCAGCCGCTGGCCGACGCCGAAGCGATGCTGCTCGTCCACGATCACCAGCCCCAGGTTCTCGAACTGCACCGTGTCCTGGATCAGTGCATGGGTACCGATGACCAGGCGCGCTGCGCCCGATTCGATATGGGCCAGGGCCTCGGTCTTTTCCTTTTTCTTCTGGCTGCCGGAAAGCCAGGCCACACCCACATCCAGCGGCTCCAGCCAGGCCGCGATCTTGCGGAAGTGCTGCTCGGCCAGGATTTCGGTGGGCGCCATCAGCACGGCCTGGCAGCCACTGTCGATGGCCTGGGCCGCCGCCAGCGCCGCCACCACCGTCTTGCCGCTGCCCACATCGCCCTGCAGCAGACGCTGCATGGGGAAGGACTGGCGCAGGTCGGCACGGATTTCCTCCAGCACGCGTTGCTGCGCGCCGGTCAGCTGGAAGGGCAGGACCTTGGTCAATTCCTCGGTGAGGCGCCCGGTCACCGGCAAGGCCCGCGCGGTCTTGGCGCGCCGCGCTGCTTGGGCGCGCTTGAGCGAAAGCTGCTGCGCCAGCAGTTCATCGAACTTCATGCGGATCCAGGCCGGATGTGACTTTTCCGTCAGGGCGTATTCATCCACGTCCGGCGGCGGGTTGTGCAGCAGTCGCACCGATGGCTCGAAGGTGGCTAGGTCCAGGGTCTGCAACATCGAGGGCGGCAGCGTATCGCTCCAGTCCAGCCGGCTCATGGCATTGGCAATGGCCTTGCGCAGGTAGGCCTGCGACAGGCCTTCGCCGGCAGGGTAGACCGGCGTAAGCACGTCGGGCAGCGGCGCCCCTTCGTTGACCACCTTGTAGGAAGGATGGACCATCTCGGCCCCGAAGAAACCATGTCGCAGCTCGCCGCGCACCCGCACCCGGGTACCTTCGGCCAGCTGCTTGGTCTGGCTGCCGTAGAAGTTGATGAAACGCAGCGTCAACTGGCCGCTGTCGTCGCCCACCGTCACGATCAGTTGCCGGCGCGGGCGGAACTGCACTTCGCAGGCCGTCACCACGCCTTCGACCTGCACCGTCTGCAGGCCGCGCAGGGAGGCCTCGCCGATGCTCATGAGGCTGGTCTCGTCCTCGTAGCGCAGCGGCAGGTGCAGCACCAGGTCCATGTCATTGTGCAGGCCCAGCTTGGCCAGCTTGTTTTCGGGCTTGGCGGGGCCGGCCTTGCTGCTCTTGCCGGTCTTTGCGCGGCTGGCAGGCGAGGTCGTGGAGGCGTTCTTTTTCGCGGTAGGTGGCATGGGCAGCATGTCGGCAGAATCGCGCTATTGTACTGTGATTAATTACAGTATCAAGCCTGCCACCCGCCGGTCTCGCTGTCCGGCTCCCCGCTTTACTGTCCGCAGCTCTTGCGCCTAGGCGATGCCGGCACCATGGGAATCAAGGTGTCGCCCAGTTGCAAGTCATACGATGGTGAAGCTTTCCATTGCAGCGTCTTTCCTTCCAGCGCTTCGCGCAACTGGGCGACGCAGTGGGAAGGCATGCGGAAAGTACCAATGATCTGCCATTGGCCCTGGGCATCCTCGGCCAGCAGCACAGCGGGGCTGTTGCCGTCGATGATCAGCACTTGTTCGCGTCGTGCGCCGGGCGGTTTGACGAGGTAGGCGTCGCAATCGCTTGCAGTGCTACGCAGGCAACCTGGCACCCAGGCATCTGCTTCCATGGCGTCCCAGGTTTTTTCGACAATGGCCGCAGGCAAGTGACTCCCCTCAGGGTGCATGCGCACGGTGGAGCCAGGTTTGCCCTCGGGTTTTTTGTTCTGGGCGAGCTGGAAGGCATGCTCGGTTTGCAGTGCAAGCTGGACCTCCTGGTGTAGGAACGACAGCCGTGGGTCATGGATTTGGACAATATCGGCCAGGGCTTGCACACCGTAGCGCTGGCCGTGGTAACGCATGAATCTCACGTCCAGCCGCTCTGGCGTGATCTGGCCGGAGCGCAGGCGCGCCAGTTGATCGGCCACGGCAAGGCGCGCCGGGTCCGCCAAGGGCGTGAGGACGGCCACCGAGACAGCCAGGATGGTGAAGCTGGCCGCGACGTTGACCGGTGCCATGACGACCATGCGGGCGGCGCGCCACAGTGCGGCCAGGTAACCGATGGCATAGATGCTGGCCACGGCGATACACAACGCGGCACAGACGCGCTCGGGCGTCCAGCCGTATTGGCTCACGCGCAGGCCAAGGGCACAGGCCGCCAGCACCACCAGCGGCAAGGGCAGCGCGCAGGCCACGCGCAGCGACCATCGGATCAGGCGCGCCGACGCTGCCTCGTCGGACAGTCCATCCTGATAGACCATGTTCGCCAGCACCACCAGCAAGGCAGTCGTTCCCAGCAGGACGGCAGTGGCGCGACGGGTTTCCCACAGCGGTTGCAGGCCGGTGACGCACAGGCCCGCCAGGAAGCCGGCCGCGATCAGTACCGCCAGCGGCAGCAGCCAGGACAGCATCGTCAGCAGCAGCTTGCGCAGGTTGGCAATGATGGCCGGCTTCACATCGGTGAGGTGCAAGGCCCCCGCATAGGCGAGGGCGGTGACCGGCATGAAGAACCAGGGGCTGCTGATGATGGCGAGAAAGAGCGGGCTGAACAGTGCGAACAGTGCGGCTCCGACCATCAGAATGATCCACAGCGCCGCGTTGAACAGGCAGGCAAAGGCCGCTTGCAGCACCAGCTTCCACGCCCAGGCGAAATAGCTGGGGTAGCTGGCGATCCAGCGCTGGTCCTGGTGGGCGGCTAATGCCATGGCCTGGGCGATGAACAAGCCGTGCCACATCAGGAGCACCAATTGCAGCGAGGGCTGGAGGTGGAGGGCCGTATCGCTCTGCCAGGCGCTGAGGGCGGGCTCGTTGAGCCATGCTCCGATATCGGTACGCCAGATGTCGTAGAACGCCAGTGAGGAGATGATGGCCGCCAACAGCAGGAGCCACAGCGCCAGCTTGCGCGGCTGCATGTGGGAGAGGCTGGAAATGGCGATCGGCGGCAGGAACAGCGCCAGCAGCAACACGCAGCGGAACAGCGTGGGATGCAGCGCCAGCCCGGTCTTGTCGCTCCAATGGCGATACAGCACATACAGCACCACGCCCTGGGCCAGCCCGATGGCCAGACGCAGGGTGCCGATGCTGCCTGGCTTGGGTGGTGTGGCAACGGGATCGCCGCGATCGGCAGCCGAGGAGGGTAGGTCGGGGAGGGAGGGGGGGATTTGTGTTGTCATTGGAGAAAGGATGCGTTGTCGTCTTGCGCCAGGAGAGCTTCTGCTCTGCGTTCGAGGGCGACCAGTCGGCCTCGAAGGCGTAAAATAGCGAGTTTGTCATTTGAAGCGCATCGGTAGCCGGCGAGATTTCGGGAGAGTTTCTTCCCCGTTGAGCAGACCAGTGTGCGTTCCATTCCCATGTATTCCCTATCCGACTTCGATTTCGATCTCCCCCCCGAGCTGATCGCCCAGACCCCGCTGGCCGAGCGCAGTGCCTCGCGCCTGCTGCAGGTGCAGGGTGCGCAGCTGACCGACCGCCGTTTTTCCGACATCGTCGACCTGCTGCAGCCCGGCGACCTGCTGGTCTTCAACGATACCCGCGTGATCAAGGCGCGCCTGTTCGGCGTGAAGGAAACCGGCGGCAAGATCGAGGCCCTGGTCGAACGCATCCTCGATGCGCGTACCGTGCACGCCCAGGTGCGCGCCTCCAAGTCGCCGCCGCCGGGCAGCCGCATCCGCCTGGCCGATGCTTTCGATGTCACGGTGGATGAACGTTTCGGCGAGTTCTATACGCTGCACTTCCCGGCGGACGCCTTCGAACTGCTGGAGCAATACGGCAGCCTGCCCTTGCCGCCCTACATCGATCACGAAGCCGACGCCTACGACGAAACCCGCTATCAGACCGTCTACGCCAAGGAACCCGGCGCGGTCGCCGCGCCCACCGCCGGCCTGCACTTTGACCAGGCGCTGCTGGAACAACTGGCCGCGCGCGGCGTCAAGCAGGCCTTCGTCACCCTGCACGTGGGCGCCGGCACCTTCCAGCCGGTGCGGGTGGAAGACCTGTCGCAGCACAAGATGCACAGCGAGTGGTACACCATCTCGCCGGAGACGGTGGAGGCCGTGCGTGCCACCCAGGCCGCCGGCGGGCGCGTCGTCGCCGTGGGCACCACCAGCATGCGGGCGCTGGAGTCCGGTTCGCAGAGCGGCCAGCTCCAGGCCGGCAGCGACGACACCCAGCTCTTCATCACGCCCGGCTACACCTTCAAGACCGTCGACCTGCTGGTGACCAATTTCCACCTGCCCAAGTCGACCCTGCTGATGCTGGTCTCGGCCTTCGCCGGCTATGCGCACATCCGCGCCGCCTACGCCCATGCGATCGCGCAGCAATACCGCTTCTTCAGCTATGGCGACGCCATGTTGCTGACCCGTACCTGAAACATCGAGAGAAACAGAGAACCCCATGCTGGAATTCACCCTCCTGAAGACCGACGGCCGCGCCCGTCGTGGCCGCGTCAAACTGAACCACGGCACCGTCGAGACCCCCATCTTCATGCCGGTCGGTACCTATGGTTCGGTCAAGGCCATGTCGCCGCTGGAACTGAAGGAAATCAATGCCCAGATCATCCTCGGCAATACCTTCCACCTGTGGCTGCGCCCGGGGCTGGAAGTGGTCAGCAAGTTCGGCGGGCTGCACAAGTTCATCGGCTGGGACAAGCCCATCCTGACCGACTCCGGCGGCTTCCAGGTGTTTTCGCTGGGAGAGATGCGCAAGATCACCGAAGAGGGCGTGCACTTCGCCTCGCCCATCAACGGCGACCGCCTGTTCCTCTCGCCGGAGATCTCGATGCAGATCCAGCGCGTGCTCAATTCGGACATCGTCATGCAGTTCGACGAATGCACGCCCTACGAGATCGATGGTCGCCCGGCCACGCGCGAAGAGGCCGGCAAGTCCATGCGCATGTCGCTGCGCTGGGCCAAGCGTTCCAAGGATGAATTCGACCGCGGCGAGAATCCCAATGCGCTCTTCGGCATCGTCCAGGGCGGCATGTTCGAGGGTTTGCGCGACGAGTCGCTGGCCGGGCTGGAAGAGCTCGGTTTCGACGGCTTCGCCATTGGCGGCCTGTCGGTGGGCGAGCCCAAGGAAGACATGATGCGCGTGCTGGAACACGTCGGCCCGCGCCTGCCGGCCGACAAGCCGCACTACCTGATGGGCGTGGGCACGCCCGAGGATCTGGTCGAAGGCGTGGCCAATGGCGTGGACATGTTCGACTGCGTCATGCCCACCCGCAATGCGCGCAATGGCTGGATCTTCACCCGCTACGGCGACGTCAAGATCAAGAACGCCAAGTACAAGAACGACGACCGTCCCTTCGACGAGACCTGCGACTGCTACGCCTGCAAGAACTTCTCGCGCGCCTACCTGCACCACCTGCACCGCGCCGGCGAAATCCTCGGGGCACGCATGAATACCGTGCACAACCTGCATTACTACCTGCAGCTGATGCAGGAGATGCGCGACGCCATCGACGCCGGTACCTTCCAGGACTTCGTCAAGAAATTCAAGGAAGACCGCGCCCGCGGCGTGGACTGAGCCAAGCCGGCGCGGGCCGGTGAACAGGCCTGGCGCAATCGTGCAAGGTTTGGGAAGAATTGTTCATATCCCGTTCCGGTCGTCGACCATGCCATCCCCGCCGGATCTCAGTTTCCGGCCGTTTTCTGCTCCAGGCACAGCGTAAAGCAACTACCCTGGCCTACCTGGCTCTGCACGCTGATGGCACCGCCCATCAGGTGCGCCAGCTTCTGGCTCAGGTACAGGCCCTGGCCCATGCCCTCATGCTTGCGTGAGGCCGAGGCGTCGAGCTGGGTAAAGGCGCGAAACAGCTTCTGCTGATCCTGCTCGCTGATGCCGCAGCCGCTATCCTGCACCTCGATGAAGGTGGTGGTGCTGTCACCATGCGGCTGCTGGCGCCATCGCACCCGCACCTGCCCGTGCTCGCTGAACTTGATGGCATTGCCCACCAGGTTCAGCAGGATCTGCCCCAGCGCCCGACGGTTGGTGTGGATCACGGTTTCCCTTGTCCCCGCTTCTGCTCCCGCTCCGGCTTCCACCTCCAGCAGCAAGCCCTTCTTCTCGGCGGCCGGCCGCAGCGTGCTCACGGTTTCATCGATCAGCTGCGAACAGAGCAGGGCCTCGGGAATCAGGTCGGCGTCCTCGGTCTCCATGCGCGACACATCCAGCAGGCTGGTGATCAGGCCCAGCAGGTGCTCGGCGCTGTCGTGTACCGTCTGCAACTGCTGTTCCTGTTCCGCCGTCAACGGACCACCCATGCGGGTGAGCAGGATGTCGGTGAAGCCCAGGATGGCATTGAGCGGGGTGCGCAGTTCATGCGAGGTATTGGCCAGGAAGCGGTTGCGTGACTCCATGGCTTCCTGCAGGGCGCGGTTCTTTTCGGCCAGGTCTTCTTCGATGCGCTTGCGGTCGCTGATGTCGCGCACCGCGATCAGCAGGAAGGTCTCGCCTTCCACCACCAGCGGACTGAGGCTGACGTCAACCGGGAACTCGCTGCCGTTGCGCTTCAATCCGCACAGGTCGGGCGTCGGGTTGCTGGCCAGCGGTGCGGCATGGTTCAAATAGGTCGTCAGGTTCTGCGCGTGCATGGCCAGAAAGCGCTGCGGAATGAGTACATCGATGGCGCAGCCGGTCAGCTCGGCTACCTCCCAGTCGAACAATTCGCCGGCCCGGCGGTTGGCCAGCACGATGCGGTCCAGCGCGTTGACCACGATGATGCCGTCCGGCAGCGAATCATAGAGGCCGTGTACGCTGGCGGCGATCAGGCTGATGTCGCGCAGCACGGTGGCCTGGCTGATATCGCGCTTGCAGGACAGGACGTATTGCGGATGGCCCTGCTCGTCGCGCAGCAGCTTGTTGGACACTGACAGGTGCAGCAGGGAGCCATCCTTGCGACGCCGGATGGATTGGCACTCGGCACGCCCCAGGCTGATGGTATCGGCGAAGACGCGGTCTTCCTCCATGCGCCGTTCGGGCGGCACGATGAAATCCGAGAGATGCTGGCCCAGCACTTCCTGGGCGGCATAACCGAAGATCTGTTCAGCGCAGCGGTTCCAGTAGATCACCTGGCCTTGCATGTCCATCAGGACATAGGCGTCCGGCGCTTCACTGAGCAGCAGTTGTTCAAGTTGCAGCATCGTCGTCGCTGCCGGTTTGTTGCAGGCGCAGGAGCCGGTCGTGGACCTGGGCAGGAAGGCCCTGCCAGAGCGACTTGCCGGCGATATGCATGGTCTGCGTCCAGTCCTGCCAGTCTTCACCGGCCTGCTGGTACAGCTCGGGGAAGTCGTGCGGTGCCAGCTGCAGTTGTGGTAGCGCCGTGGCGACCTTCTGTAGCGCCGCCTCGGCCAGTTGCGGCGCGCCGCAGCCCAGCTCGGCCATGGCCGAGGACAGGTACAGGGTCCAGATGATTTCCAGCGGACGTGGCGCGGGCAGGGCGTCCGGCAGGCTGGGCGACTCGTAATGCAGGACCGCGTCGCAGAAGAGTTCAGGAATCTTCCAGTCCTGCATCAGCGCCGCGGCGATGTTGAGGTGGTTGAAGCCGAACAGCGACTGCTCCATGGCCAGCTGGGCCGAAGGCTCCAGCACCCGCGTGAGCAGCGAGGAATAGCCGGTCGGATGGGCCGAGGCCAGGGTCAGCTTGCCGATGTTGGCCAGGAGCCCCGTGGTAAACATCTCGCCCAGTGGCGCCACCCGGGTATGGCCGCTGATGGCCTGGGCGCTGCAGGCCATGGCAAAGCTGTGGGCCCAGAATGCAGGCAGCTTGAAGTTGGTGCAGGAGGCCGGCGCCGTGGTCTCGGCCAGCGACAGCGCCAGGGCCAGCTGGCGCACCGCCTGCAGGCCCACCAGCAGCATGCTGTCCATGCTGACCGAGGCGATCGGTCGCACCCGGTGCGCATTGAGCACGTTGACGATGCGGATGATGCGTCCGGACAGGGCCGGGTCGGCCTGCACCAGATGGATCAGTTCGGCCATGTCCGGATCGTCCTGCGCGCACAGGCGCATGATGGTCAGGCGCACCCCGCCCGGCGAGGGCAGGGCCTGGGCGCTCCTGAGCTTCTCGAACAGGGTCGGTTCAATGAAGGTCAGCATCATTTGCTTTCCTGGTAGCGGTTGTGGATGTCGAGCACGTCATTCCAGCCGGCGAAGAAGGCCTCCACGCAGCGCGGGTCGAAATGACTGCCGGCATTGTCGCGCAGATAGAGCGAGGCGTCTTCCAGGCTCCAGCCTTTTTTGTAGGGGCGCGTCGAGGTCAGTGCATCGAACACATCGGCCACGGCCACGATGCGGCCATAGAGCGGGATGTCTTCGCCCTTGAGACCGTTCGGATAGCCGCTGCCATCCCACTTCTCGTGGTGGGTGCGGGCGATCAGCGAAGCCGTCTGCAGCAGCGGGGAAGGGCTGTCGCGCAGGATGTCGGCGCCGATCTGGGCGTGCAGGCGCATGACCTTGAGTTCTTCCTCATCCAGCCGCCCGGGTTTGAGCAGGATATGGTCGGGGATGCCCATCTTGCCGATGTCGTGCATCGGCGCGGCATTGAACAGCAGGTCCTGTTCTTCCTGAGGCAGGCCCAGTTGGGCGGCGATGATGCGGGTGTAGTTGGACATGCGCAGCAGATGCTCGCCGGTCTCGGGGTCGCGATAGCCGGCCGCGCGCACCAGCAGGTCCATGGAGTTCAGCGCCAGGGTATTGCTCTGGTGCGACTTCTGTTCCACTTCTTCGGCCAGGTGTTCGATCTTCTGGCTCATGGCCAGCTGCGACTTGCGCATGGCCAGCATGTTCTTGACCCGCGCCAGCAGCTCCACCCGGTTCACCGGCTTGGAGAGGAAATCGTTGGCCGTCATCTGCAGCGCCTGGTGGCGTACCTGCAGGCCCATGTCGGCGGTGATCATGATGACCGGCGTCATTTCCTGGCCCGGCATGGCGCGAAAGCGCGACAGGAAACCCAGGCCGTCCATGCCCGGCATCATGTAGTCCAGCAGGATCAGGTCGGGCTCGTGGGTGCCACACCAGTCCAGCGCCTCATAGGCGTCCGGACAGGTGCTGATGCTGGTGTCCGGCAACTGCGCCAGCATGTGCGTGAAAAGTGAAAGATTGGTCTTGTCGTCATCGACGATCAGTATTTTCATGTGCTCCCCCGGCCCCTCTGTTGTATGTGATCACGCAGCGCGGCGAATGCGGTGGCACATTCCCCGGCCAGCGTGCGTACCTGCGCCAGTTCCCCCTGGCGGGCAGCGATTTCCATCTGACGTCCCAGCTGACCCAGTGCCTGTATCCCCAGGTTCAGGCAACTGCCGGCCAGGCGATGGCCCAGGGCCTGGATTTCGCCCAGCAGGGGTTCGCTGGCCTGGACCTGGCGCGCCAGGTCCTCCATCACGGGTCCGGTATGTTCGATGAACATGTCCAGCATGTCGCTGGCCAGCCCGGTGTCCTCGCCAAAGAGTTCCTCCAGGCGGGCTTCGTCGATGATCGGCAAGGCCTGCTCGGCCGCCTGCTGCGGCGCTGCGGGCGGCAGGTAATGCGTCAGCATCGCCGCCAGTTGCGAGCGCAGCAAGGGCTTGGTCAGATAATCGTCCATACCCGCCTCCAGGCATTGTTCGCGATCACCGGCCATGGCATTGGCGGTCATCGCGACGATGGGGGTATGCATCAGCTCGCCCTGCATGCGCCGGATGCGGCGCGTGGTTTCGTAGCCATCCAGGACCGGCATCTGGCAATCCATCAGGATCAGCGCATAGTCGCGCTGCGCCAGCTTTTCCAGTGCCTCCGCACCATTGGAGGCGATATCGACTGCGTAGCCCATGGCATTGAGCTGGTACACCGCCACCTTCTGGTTCATTACGTTGTCTTCCACCAGCAGCAGGCTATGCGCCTCCTGCGGCCCCTGCAGCCCTGGCGAGCGCGCCAGGACCGCTGGCGCTGCATCGACCTGCTGCTCCCCCTTGCCCGTTCCATTCATCTCCCCCATCACCGCGCGCAACAGCTGCTGCTTGCGCAGCGGCAACTGCAGCACGGTGGCTGGGGTGGGTGTTGGTGATCCGTCTATATTAAGGCCGTGTACGCCGTGGTCAAGCAAGACGCACGTCATGCCGGGGCGGGCCGACTGCAGCTGCGCCAGTACCGCCGGGGCCGGCATATCGCGTACCTCCGAACTGACGATGACGGCATCGATGCCCGTGGTCGTGGCCAGGGGGCCGGTCAGCGCGGCCAGGGCGTCATTGGCACTGCCGTAGCGCACTGTCTCCAGACCGGCCGCGCGCAGGGTTTCATGCAGCATGGCGGCACTGGCGTCGTGGGTTTCGATGAGCGCCACCTGTCGCTTTTTGGCTGCAAAGCTTCTGGGCGGCAACGCCGCCGATGTCGCCACAGGAATCCCCAGTTCGAACCAGAAACAGGAGCCCGCACCGGGGCTGCTGTCGACGCCGATATTGCCGCCCATCAGTTCGACCAGCCGCTTGCAGATCGACAGGCCCAGGCCGGTGCCACCGTATTGCCGCGTGACCGAACTGTCGGCCTGTGAAAACGGCGAGAACAGGCGCCGCATGGTTTCCTCATCCATGCCGATGCCGCTGTCGCGCACCTCGAAGCGCAGCCGGCAATGATCACCCGCCACGTGCAGCGCCTGCACTCGCAAGAGCACCTCGCCGCGGTGGGTGAACTTGAGCGCATTGCCCAGCAGGTTCAGCAGGATCTGGCGGATGCGACCGGGGTCGCCCAGCAGCCTGGGCGGCAGACGCGGATCCACATGCGCCAGCAGGCGCACCTGCTTTTCGCGGGCCTTGAAGGAGAGCGCTTCGGCGCTGGCTTCCACCACTTCCAGCAGATCGAACTCGACCACGGCGATGTCCATCTTGCCCACATCGATCTTGGAAAAATCGAGCACGTCATTGACGATGCCCAGCAGGGCATTGGCCGAATCCTCGATGGCCTTGGCGAATTCGGTCTGCTGGCTGTCCAGGCGTGTGGTGCGCAGCAGGCCGGCCATGCCCAGCACGGCATTCATGGGCGTGCGGATTTCATGGCTCATGGTGGAGAGGAACGCGCCCCGGGTCAGCATGGCGTGATCGGCCGCCTCCTTGGCCAGTACCAGGCTGCGTGCGGCACGCTGGTTCTCGCGCATGAAGCGCAACAGGATCAACGCCCGCACTCCCCACAGCGCCAACAGGCCCAGCGTGAGCCAGGCCGGCAGATCGGTCTGCCACAGCGCGAACACCGCCAGCGCCGCAAAGCAGGCTTCCGACAGCAGCAACAGCACACGCCCGTCGCGCGGCGCTGATGGAGGGACTGCCTCTGGTCTCACGAAATGATCTCCATGCTTTTTTGAACTCCGATGGTGGCTGGCAGGGCGGCGCGGGATCACCTCCCCAAGGCCTGGGACATTGAAATCAATTATAACGAATTGGTTTGTAAATTGTGAAAATTGCTTTATTCGTTCGCATTCTAGCCACGAAATGGGGTCAGGAAAAGGCAGGAAAAACCCGATGGGTTTGTTGTGGATAAGTCAAAAAGTCTTTATTGAAGCCGCTCATCGACCGATCGAGTCAGTATCGATGGTGAAAAAATCAACTGTGTTAATTTATCCTGCCAAATTAATTTAATTGATTTAATCGATAAATTTAACTAAAATAGATTCATAGTCGAAGAATGCAGTGGCCCAACTGATGACAAGGAGCCTGCGATATGAACAATCTGAACAATCCCCCCTCGAAGGTACTGTCCCGTCCGCATCTGCTGCGCTGGAGCGCCACGCTGCTGATCGTGACACTGGTGCTGTGCGGCTGGTCGCGCCAGCAGTTGCAGGCCGCCACCACGGCGCGGCTGGCCGTTTCGGCCGTGGTGCCCACGCGCTGCAATGTGGTGGTGCAGATCGTCAACGGCAGCGCTGCCGTCTCCAATACCTGCGGCGGGGTGATGGCCGGCAGCCCGGATGGACGGGCACTGCTGCTGGTGGACCAGCGCGAACGCTCGGTGCTGGTGGTGTACTGATTGCCGGCCTCTTCCCAAACCTCATTCCCCGACCTGATTTCTCACCTGATCCCCGACCGGTCCTGACCCCGCCTGCCACGGCGGCTCCTGCCGCGCGCCCCTCCAGGGCGGCGGCCGTGAAAATAGCCATTTCTCCCTTGATCTGCGGCAAGACGTCCCGATTTGGCGTCATAGCGCTGGTGCAGTGCTAGAATGCAGGGCTATTTTTTAATCAACCTTTGGAGCCTTACGTGTTTATTTCCGACGCATACGCGCAAACGGCCGCAGCAGCCCCTGGTGGCGCGATGGGCAACCTGGCCAGCTTCCTGCCGATCATCCTGATGTTCGTGGTGTTGTACTTCCTGATGATCCGCCCGCAGATGAAGCGTCAGAAAGAACAGAAAGCCATGATGGACGCACTGGGCAAGGGCGACGAAGTCGTCACCTCCGGTGGCATGCTGGGTCGCATCACCAAGGTGGCCGATGGCTACATCACCATCGAAGTGGCTGAAGGCACCGAAGTCGTCGTGCAAAAGGGCGCTGTCACCACCCTGCTGCCCAAGGGCACCATCAAGGGCCTGTAATGGCCTGACCGGTTCGGTCGGCCCGCGTGCCGGCGAACCCATGGGCGCATCGCTGATGCGCCCATCTTGTTAGAACCCTGCGGTTTTTCCACCCGGGTTCTGAACAGGGCGGCAGGTCCCTGCCGTCCTCTCCCGCAAGCACGAAGCACAAGACCATGAATCGTTACTCTCTCTGGAAATACGCACTGATCGTCCTGGCCCTGCTGTTCGGCGTGATCTATACCGTCCCGAACTTCTTCGGCGAGTCCCCCGCGGTGCAGATCAGCAGCGCCAAGTCGACCCTGAAGGTCGAACCCGCCGTGGCCGGCCGGGTGGATCAGATCCTGAAACAAGGCAATCTCGGCGCAGAGAGTGTGGCGTTCGACAACACCGGTTCGCAGCCCTCGGTGCGCGCGCGTTTCGCCACCACCGACATCCAGTTCAAGGCCAAGGCCCTGCTGGAAAAGGAACTCAATACCGACCCCAGCGACCCGACCTATATCGTCGCCTTCAACCTGCTGCCCAACACGCCGCAGTGGCTGCAGAGCCTGCACGCCTTCCCGATGTATCTGGGCCTGGACTTGCGCGGTGGTGTGCACTTCCTGATGCAGGTCGACGTCAAGGCCATCGTCAACAAGCGTCTGCAAGGCCTGCAGGCCAGCGTGCGCGGCCTGCTGCGTGACAAGAACATCCGCCACAGCGGCATCAACCGCAGTGGCGACAGCATCGAGATTTCCTTCCGCGATGCCGATACCCGTAACAAGGCCCGCGCCGCCCTGGGCGAACTGCAGGAAATGCTGCTCACCGACGCCGGTTCGGGCGATGACCTCAAGCTGGTCGGTACCCTGCGTCCGGAAGCCATCAAGCAGACCCAGGAAGACGGCGTCAAGCAGAACATCAGCACCCTGTCCAAGCGCGTCAACGAGCTGGGCGTGGCCGAGCCGCTGATCCAGCGCCAGGGCGCCGAGCGCATCGTGGTCGAGCTGCCGGGCGTGCAGGACGTCTCGCGTGCCAAGGACATCATCGGCCGTACCGCCACCCTGGAAGTGCGCATGGTCGACGAGAGCGTGGTGCGTGGCACCGAAGAGACCTCGGCCATCCCCTTCGGCTCCGAGCTGTTCAAGGTCGGCAAGGGTGCCCCGGTGGTCCTGAACAAGGAACCGGTACTGACCGGCGACTACATCTCCAACGCCTCGGCCAGCTTCGATGAAAACCACCAGCCGGCAGTCAGTATCGACTTGAATGGCGACGGCGGCCGCAAGATGCGCGAAGCCACCCGCGACAAGGTCGGCAAGGCCATGGCCATCGTCCTGTTCGAAAAGGGCAAGGGCGAAGTCCTGACCGTGGCCACCATCCGTTCCGAACTGGGTTCGCGCTTCCAGATCACCGGCATGGGTTCGCCCGAAGCCGCCAGCGACCTGGCCCTGCTGCTGCGCGCCGGTTCCCTGGCCGCACCGATGGACATCATCGAGGAACGCACCATCGGCCCGCAACTGGGTGCCGACAACATCAAGAAGGGCTTCGACTCGGTGCTCTACGGCTTCCTGGCGATGGCTGTCTTCATGGTGATCTACTACCAGCTGTTCGGTTTCTTCAGCGCCCTGGCGCTGTCGGTGAACGTGCTGCTGCTGGTGGCCCTGCTGTCCACGCTGCAGGTGACGCTGACCCTGCCGGGTATTGCCGCCATTGCGCTGGCACTGGGTATGGCGATCGACTCCAACGTGCTGATCAACGAACGCATCCGTGAAGAACTGCGCGCCGGCAATTCGCCACAGGCCGCCATCGCGGCCGGTTTCGACCGCGCCTGGGCGACCATCCTGGACTCCAACGTGACCACCCTGATCGCCGGCCTGGCGCTGCTGATCTTCGGTTCCGGCGCCATTCGCGGCTTTGCCGTGGTGCACTGCCTGGGCATCCTGACCTCGATGTTCTCGGCCGTGTTCTTCTCGCGCGGCGTGGTCAACCTCTGGTATGGCCGCAAGAAGCGCCTGACGGGCCTGGCCATCGGCCAGATCTGGAAGCCCGAGAGCGAGGTGCTGTCCACCTCCGGCAAGGCTTCCGCCAAGCGCGACGTCAAGTAAGCGACGGCTCACCCGAAACAGCAGCACAGCCAGATTTGAGCCGGTCGCCCCTCTTGTGGCGCGACCGGCACCGAAAGGATAGTGATGGAATTTTTCCGCATCAAAAAAGACATTCCCTTCATGCGTCATGCCCTGATCTTCAATGCGATCTCGGCACTGACCTTCGTGGCCGCGGTGTTCTTCCTGTTCTCCAAGGGATTGCACTTCTCCATCGAATTCACCGGCGGCACGGTCATGGAAGTGGCCTACAACAAGCCGGCCGACCTGGAAAAGATCCGCAAGTCCATCGAAGGACTGGGTTATCGCGACACCCTGGTGCAAAGCTTCGGCACCGCCCAGGACGTGATGATCCGCCTGCCCGCGCAGGCCGGTGTGAACGCCAGCCAGCAGAGCGAGAAGGTCAATGCCGCGCTGAAGGCGGACGACCCGGACGTGCGCCTGCAACGGGTGGAATTCGTCGGCCCGCAGGTGGGTGACGAGCTGGCCCATGACGGCCTGCTGGCGCTGGGCATGGTGGTGCTGGGCATCGTGATCTACCTGGCCTTCCGCTTCGAGTGGAAGTTCGCGGTGGCGGCGGTGATCGCCAACCTGCACGACATCATCATCATCCTGGGCTTCTTCGCCTTCTTCCAGTGGGAATTCTCGCTCACCGTGCTGGCCGCCATCCTGGCCGTGCTGGGGTATTCGGTCAACGAATCGGTGGTGGTCTTCGACCGGGTGCGTGAAGCCTTCCGTGACCGCCGCTTCGGCAAGCTGTCCGCGCCGGAAGTGCTGAACCACGCCATCACCAGCACCATGTCGCGTACCGTCATCACCCACGGCAGCACCGAAATGATGGTGCTGGCGATGTTCTTCTTCGGTGGCCCGACGCTGCACTACTTCGCGCTGGCGCTGACCATCGGCATCCTGTTCGGCATCTATTCGTCGGTGTTCGTTGCCGCCGCCCTGGCTATGTGGCTGGGCGTCAAGCGCGAAGACCTGATCAAGCCGGTCAAGGTCAAGGACGAGAACGGCGGCGCCGTGGTCTGATCCCGCACCACCGCCAATGAGGGCCGCAGCGTTCGCGCTGCGGCCCTTTTTCGTGAGAATCCCGCAAGGACGCAAAGCCGGGATAATGCTTTACTTCACCCCATTGCATCACCGAATGACGTTTTTTTGATCATGAGCACATCCACCGACCTGCACGATATCGACTATGAACGCCGCTTCGGCGGCGTGGCCCGCCTGTATGGCGCCGCCGCTCTGCAACGCTTTGGCCAGGCGCGGGTGTGCGTGGTCGGGGTAGGGGGCGTGGGATCGTGGATCGTCGAGGCACTGGCGCGCAGCGCCATCGGCCATCTCACCCTGATCGACCTCGACAACCTGGCCGAATCCAACGTCAACCGCCAGATCCACGCCCTCACCGAGACCCTGGGTCAGGCCAAGGTCACGGCCCTGCATGAGCGTATCCGGCAGATCAATCCGACCTGCGTGGTGACCGAGGTGGAGGATTTCGTCGATCCCGAGAATGTGGAGCAGATGCTGGGTGGCGGACGGTTCGACTACGTCATCGATGCCATCGACAACGTGCCGGCCAAGGTCGCCATGATCGCCTGGTGCCGCAAGAACGGCATGCCCATGGTCACTATCGGCAGTGCCGGCGGCCAGATCGATCCCACGCAGATTGAAATCCGCGACCTCTGCCGCACCGAGCAGGAACCGCTGTTGGCCAAGGTACGCAAGCGCCTGCGCTCGCAGCACGGCTTCCCGCGCGGGACGAAGAACAAGTTCCACATCGATGCCGTGTTTTCCACCGAACCCCTGCGCTTTCCCGAGTTGGCCGAGGGTGAGGTTTGCGAGGTTGCTCCCGCCGAAGACATGGATGTCGGCGAGGATGTCGTCGACAGCACGCAAGCCGGTGTTACCGGCCTCAATTGCGCCGGCTTTGGCTCGGCCATGGTGGTGACCGCTACCTTCGGCCTGGTGGCGGCCGCCCATGTGTTGAAGAAGCTGGCCGCACAGGCCGATATCGCTGCCGCAGCCGGGTGAACTGCAGGCCGTCAGCCCTCAGTGTCCGCCGCCTTCATCGACCCGGTGCGCGGATACGCATAGCAGGACGCTAGCCGTGACCAGTACCATGGCCGCGATTTCCAGCAGGGTCGGCCAGCGCTGTTCCCACAGGAAGCCATAGAGCAGCGCGAACAGGGTCTCGAACAGGATCATCTGGCCGATCATGGTCAGCGGCAGCAGCCGGCTGGCCTTGTTCCAGCAGGCATTGCCGAACAGCGAGGCAAAGATCGCCACCCCCGCCGATACGCCGATGAAGTGCCACCATTCACTTTGTGGATGCGGTTGCAGCATGATCGTGAAGGCCGGTATTGCCACGAACAGTGACAACAGCCCGGTGACCACGCCGATCAGCAGGTTCCAGTCATGCGCCGAGATCGCCTGCAGGCGTCCCAACCAGCGGCTGTTGCCAACTGCGTAGGTGGTCCACGACACCAGCGCGGCCAGCGCGCAGAAGAACCCGATCACGCCATCCCCAAAACCACCAGTGCTGGCACCCACCGCGCCACTGCCCAGCGACTGCCACGCCACGCAGGCGATGCCTGCCAGGCCCAGCGCCAGGGAAGGCGCCAGCTTGCGCAAGGGCAGTGCACCGTGGCCACGGCTGCCGATGATGGTCACCGCCACCGGCAGGAAGCCGATCACCAGCGAGGTCATCGCCATGCCGCCCAATTGCACGGCACTGGCCAGGAACACGTAATACACCACATTGCCCAAGAGGCTCAGCCACACCAGCGCCCGCCATTCGGCGCGGCCCAGGTGCGGCAGCAGCTTGCGCAGGCGCGGCGCGATCAGCACGGCGGCGAACAGGCCATAGGCCAGGTAGCGCCCGGCCGTCAATTGCCAGGGCGAGAAGGCGCGGGTCAGTTCCGGCGCCAGGAAGACCAGGCCCCAGGCGGCGCCGGCCAGCGCGCCGTAGAAGATGCCTTGCAGGATGGTGTTGGAACGCATGAATCGGGGTGGTCGTGCCACGACAGGTGTGCAAAGGCTGGCAGTATGCCGCAGCCGGGCCCGCCTGAATTGTCGTGGACTACGGTTTTATTGTGCAGGCCTGCGAACCTGACCATTCACATCGCGCCACCGCCGGAAGAACCGGCAGGCGGAAATACAAACAACAACGCCGGCACTGGGCCGGCGTTGTCGGTGATGACGGGGCGGGGTGGGTCAGATCACCG
Source organism: Herbaspirillum frisingense GSF30 (assembly GCF_000300975.2). GTDB lineage: Bacteria > Pseudomonadota > Gammaproteobacteria > Burkholderiales > Burkholderiaceae_D > Herbaspirillum > Herbaspirillum frisingense. The sequence goes on from NZ_AEEC02000027.1 coordinate 53,725, forward strand.
TGCCGAACAAGCCCGCGCCCACAAAGGCCAGTGCTACCGCGCCGATGCCCATGGACAGGTAGGCCAGCACCGCCACGCCGGTGATGATGGTGGCCGAGGCCAGCACGATGGCCACCTGCAGCATGCCGGCCGCCATTTCCATCTTCTCGTACTTCTCCATGTAGGCATGCGCCTCATGCTCGGCCTCGCGCGCCTTGTGCGCCAGTTCCTTCTTGCCTTCGCCGCTCTTCTCGTCGCTGTCGTAGTGGGCGATGGCGTCGTCCAGCTTGGCGATGGCCGAACTGACCCGCTCATCCTTGGGGTTGCCCAGCAGCGTGAGCTGCTGCTTGGCCAGTTGCGCCGCATTGCCACGCACCGACTTGGCCTGGAAGAAGGACCACAGGTTGGCCGCCTCCTGGTGTTTCAGGATGACCTCGGTCTGGTAGGACTTGGACATGGTTTCGGTAATGGCCAGCACCAGCGCCAGGATGGCGATGAGCAAGGCCAGCTTCTTGTTGCCGGACGCATGGGCGTGCTCGGCGTGTTCCAGGTTTTCGGTGGCTTCCGTCATGATGGTTTTTGTAATGTGGAGGAAATGAGGTCCGCCCGAGAGGGGGCGGCGTTCCAAGAACGATTCACATCAGGAACGGTTGACCTGAATCATTGCAATACTCGTATTTTCCTGCGGCATGGGGTGGCCCTGCATGCCAGCCCCATCTGCCCGAAAGTACAGTCTGTCAGTACAAAATTCGCATTTCCTCACGGCTGCAGCAGCGGCGACTGTGTGGCGATGGGTATCCCGGCTCATATTGAAAGACGGGGCAAGTGCTGCAGGAAGAGCAGCCTTTGGCTACACTGATGAGCCACAAATTCTGAATGGATGGGATTGGATTTATTGACTGGTGTTATACAAAAAGACAATCAACGGATTGTTTTTGATGAATTACATTAATGGTTCTTCGCAAGCATGACCGGGACAAGGCAAGGCTGGCCCCGCAGCACGGCGTCATGACCGGATGGTGTCATGGCGTGGTAGCAGAACGCAGTCAGCCTATTGCCGCAGTATCAAGCCGCCTCACCCCAGCCGCGCCGGGTGAGGCCACAGAGATGCCCGTTTTCCGGTCCGGGCGTCGTGACCATCGGGTCGATCAACAGGAGAGAACGCAATGTCGAATGAAGCCAAGTGCCCCTTTAACCACACCGCCGGCGGCGGCACCAGCAACCGCGACTGGTGGCCCAAGCAGCTCCGTCTGGACCTGCTGGCCCAGCATTCTTCCAAATCCAACCCCATGGGTGAGGATTTCAACTACGCAGAAGCCTTCAAGAGCCTGGACCTGGCGGCCGTCAAGGCCGACCTGGCCAAGGTCATGACCGATTCCCAGCCCTGGTGGCCAGCCGACTTCGGTCATTACGGCCCGCTGTTCATCCGCATGGCCTGGCACAGTGCAGGCACCTATCGTATCGGCGATGGCCGTGGCGGCGCCGGTCGCGGCCAGCAACGTTTTGCCCCCCTCAACAGCTGGCCCGACAACGTCAACCTGGACAAGGCCCGCCGCCTGCTGTGGCCGGTCAAGCAAAAGTACGGCAACAAGATCTCCTGGGCCGACCTGCTGATCCTGACCGGCAACGTGGCGCTGGAAACCATGGGCTTCAACACCTTCGGCTACGCCGGTGGCCGTGAAGACGTATGGGAGCCGGACCTGGACGTCTACTGGGGTACCGAAACCACCTGGCTGGGTGGCGATGACCGCTACGGCAAGGGCAAGGCCGGCGCCGCCCACGGCGAAATCACCGCCGACGCCGACCGTCACGGCCAGGAACAGGCGCGTACCGCGCCGGCCGGCCGCAATCTGGAAAACCCGCTGGCCGCCGTGCAGATGGGCCTGATCTACGTCAACCCGGAAGGCCCGGAAGGCAATCCCGACCCGCTGGCCGCTGCCCAGGACATCCGCGAAACCTTCGCCCGCATGGCCATGGACGACGAAGAAACCGTGGCCCTGATCGCTGGCGGTCATACCTTCGGCAAGACCCACGGTGCCGGTGACGCCAAGCATGTCGGCCGCGAACCCGAAGGCGGCGACCTGGAAAGCCAGGGCCTGGGCTGGAAGAGCAGCTTCGGCAGCGGTGCAGCAGGCGACACCATCAGCTCCGGCCTGGAAGTGACCTGGACCCAGACCCCGGCGCAGTGGAGCAATTATTTCTTCGAGAACCTGTTCAACTACGAATGGGAACTGACCAAGAGCCCGGCCGGTGCCCACCAGTGGGTGGCCAAGGGTGCCGACGCGGTGATTCCGCATGCCCATGGTGGCGCGCCGATGCGTCCCACCATGCTGACCACCGACCTGTCGCTGCGCGTCGATCCGGCCTACGAAAAGATTTCGCGCCGCTTCCTGGAAAACCCCGACCAGTTCGCCGAGGTCTTCGCCCGCGCCTGGTTCAAGCTGACCCACCGCGACCTGGGACCGCGTTCGCGCTATCTCGGCCCCGAAGTGCCGACCGAAGAGCTGATCTGGCAGGACCCGCTGCCCAAGGCCGATGCTCCGGCGCTGCAGGCCGCTGACATCAGCGCGCTCAAGGCCCAGGTGCTGGCCTCGGGACTGACGGTGTCCGAACTGGTCTCGACCGCCTGGGCGTCGGCGTCCACCTTCCGTGGCGGCGACAAGCGCGGTGGCGCCAACGGTGCCCGCATCCGCCTGGCCCCGCAGAAGGATTGGGCGGCCAACCAGCCGGCCCAGCTGGCCAAGGTGCTGTCCACGCTGGAAGGCATCCAGTCCGCCTTCAACCAGGGTGGCAAGAAGGTCTCGCTGGCCGACCTGATCGTGCTGGCCGGTAGCGCCGCCGTCGAGAAGGCCGCCCAGGATGCCGGCGTGTCCGTGAGCGTGCCTTTCCATGGCGGTCGCGTGGATGCCTCGCAGGAGCAGACCGACGTTGCTTCCTTCGAGCCGCTGGAGCCGGTCATCGATGGCTTCCGCAACTTCCAGAAGCAGCGCTTTGCGGTGCGGGGTGAAGACCTGCTCATCGACAAGGCACAGCAACTGACCCTGACCGCGCCGGAAATGACGGTGTTGATCGGTGGCCTGCGCGTGCTGGGCAACAATGTCGGCGGCAGCACCAAGGGCGTGTTCACCAGCCGAGTAGGGGTGCTCTCCAACGACTTCTTCGTCAACCTGCTGGATATGGGCACCGAATGGAAGTCCACCTCGCCGGCGCAGGAAGAGTTCGAAGGCCGCGACCGCGCCAGTGGCGCCGTCAAGTGGACCGGTAGCCGCGTCGACCTGGTGTTCGGCTCCAACGCCGTGCTGCGCGCCCTGGCCGAAGTCTATGCCAGTGCCGATGCCAAGGAAAAGTTCGTCAAGGACTTCGTGGCGGCCTGGGTCAAGGTGATGGAGCTGGATCGCTACGACCTGAAGAAGTAGGACCGCTGGCTGCCTTTGCCGGCAGCTGCGGATGCAGGACAGCAGGAATCGGCGGGCCTCAGGGCTCGCCGTTTTTTTTGCCTGCCCGCCGCCATGACGCGGTCGATGTCATGCCGATGTCATCGAGTCGCCATGTGCGAGGACTATAGTGGCGGACTGAATTTTCCTTCATCAACGAGGCGTACGATGGCCCTGAGCCTGGATGACATCGCCCTGCTGTTCGCACGGCATGGGCACACCCAATACACCGGTGAGCCGGTCACGCAACTGGAGCATGCGCTGCAATCGGCGCTGCTGGCCGAGCAGGAGGGGGCCGCGCCCAGTCTCATCGTGGCCAGCCTGCTGCACGACCTCGGCCACCTGCTGGAAGACCTGGGCCAGACTCCGACCCTGGCTGGCATCGACGACCTGCACCAGTACCGCATCCTGCCCTTCCTGCGAGGCGTGTTCAGCGACGCCGTGCTGGCACCGATCGCGCTGCATGTGGATGCCAAGCGCTACCTGTGCGCTACCGATGCGGATTATTTTTCGACGCTGTCGGCCGATTCGGTGCGCAGTCTGCAGCTGCAGGGCGGGGTCTTCGATGTGGAACAGGCGGCGGCCTTTATCGACCGCCCGCATGCCGTGGACGCGGTGCGGCTGCGGCGGTGGGATGACCGCGCCAAGACCGCCGGGATGGCCACGCCCGATTTCGCGCACTTCGCGCGCTATTTCGATCAATGTCTGGTCGCGCCCGGTGCCGGGCAGGGGATTCAGGCCAGGTAGCGCTTGCGGTACGCCGAGGGCGTGGTGCCGCGCAGCTTGCGCATGGCATGCGTCAGCGCGCTCTGGTCGCCATAGCCGCAACGCTGGGCGATGAATGCCAGCGGCAGGGCGCTGGTGCGCAGCAGGCGGCAGGCCTGCGCCATGCGTACCTCGGCCAGCCAGGCCCGGGGAGAAGTCGCCAATTCCTGCTGGAACCATTCATGCAGGCGGCTGGGGCTGATGGCCGCCAGCGCGGCCATGTCGGCTACCGTCCAGGGATGGGCCAACTGTGCCTCGACCTGGGCCAGCATGCGGTGCAGGCGCGACCTGGCCTGTGGCGGATGTCGCGCCAGCGTATCCAGTAGCAGCGGAACCCAGTGCTGCAGGCTCGCGCCGGAGGGGCTCTGGTCCAGCGACAGCGCCATGAACTCCACCAGCTTGCCGGCCGCCGCCGTCAGCGTCACGAAGGGAGTGCGCGCCAGGCTCTCCAGTTGCAGGTCGCTCATGATGCTGGGCGCCAGGTCCAGTACCAGCGCCCGATTGGCGCCGCCGGCGCTGGTCGCGTGCGCCGCCCCGGGTTCCACGAAGGCCGCCGTGATACTGTCGGCGCAGCCTTGGTGACCGCCAATGTCCAGTTCCAGCCGGCCGGCCAGCGGCAGCACCAGTTGCGGGAAATCATGGCGATGCGCCAGCGACTCGTCGCGGTAGCTGCGCAGGTGGAGTTGGGTGTCCAAGATGGGGGAGAGCGGGGCGCTGCCAGGCGGTGTCACCGTCGCCGGTGACACCGCGTGCCAGGCTTACTGCATGTGCCAGCCGTGGCTGACGACTACCGACTGACCCGTCAGCGCATTGGTCGGGAAGGCTGCCAGGAAGACCGCGGTCTGGGCCACGTCCTGGGTGGTGGTGAATTCACCATCGACGGTGTCCTTCAGCATGATCTTCTTGATCACATCTTCTTCGCTGATCCCGAATTCCTTGGCTTGCTCGGGAATCTGCTTTTCCACCAGCGGCGTGCGTACGAAGCCGGGACAGATGACGTTGGTGCGGATCTTGTCCTTGGCGCCTTCCTTGGCCACCGTCTTGGCCAGGCCCAGCAGGCCATGCTTGGCCGTCACGTAGGGTGCCTTCAGCGCCGAGGCCAGGTGCGAGTGCACCGAACCCATGTAGATGATGGAGCCGCCGCGACCCTGCTTGATCATCGCCTTCATCGCCGCGCGCGTGGTCAGGAAGGCGCCGTCCAGGTGGATCGCCAGCATCTTGCGCCAGTTCTCCAGCGACAGTTCGGTCACCGGGCTGATGATCTGGATGCCGGCGTTGCTGATCATGATGTCCAGACCACCGTAGGTATTGACCGCATCGGCCACACCCTTGTCGACCTGGGTCTCGTCGGTCACGTTCATGGCCACGGCCATGGCGGTACCGCCGTTCTTGACGATTTCTTCGGCCGTCGCCTTGGCCGCTTCCAGGGCCAGGTCGGCGATGACCACCTTGGCGCCCTGCTTGGCGTATTCGACCGCGATTTCCTTGCCGATGCCGCTGGCCGAACCGGTGATGAGAGCGACTTTATCCTTGAGTAGCATGATCTTCCTTATGTTTCGAGTTGACGGAGTTTGCAAAGCCTGACCGTCATCGCCATCGGCGCTGGTTACCCTGTTGCGCCCGATCAACGGTGCCAGTCATCGGTCCATGGTTTCGATGAACAGGTCATCGAAAGATTCCTTGGGGTGTTGCCCCGTTTCCTTACCCTCGCGCGTTCGCCTTGCCCCGATTGCGGAGGTCTCCTGGCGACGCTTTGTCACGCCATTGTAACGCTGGCGCGGCTCTTGTTGCTGCACCGCCAAAACCGCTGCAGAGGTCATGTGGGTGAAACAATCGCTGGTTAGTCTGTGCAGCGTTATCCCGGGGATATCGGCTGAATCTCGAAAATCGACAATAGATGTTTCGATTTCATTCTGGAGCAGCCGCACTTTTGGGGGGGTAGCGTCAGGTCGACAGGAACAAGCACTTATTTTTACCGGTTGCTTCCGATCACCTGACTTCCTCCTCACCCATCACCATAAAGGACAATGCATGAGACTGCTTACCATTCCTGCCGATGCCAATCCGAGTTTTGCCAAGCTCAATCTGAGCCTGGCCAGCACCCCGGAAGAAGTGCGCGAAGTACAGCGCCTGCGCTACAAGGTCTTCATCGAAGCGATGAACCTGTCGGCCCTGGCCAACCCCGAAGGCCTGGACAAGGATGAGTTCGACGACTACTGCGACCACCTGATCGTACGCGACAGCAAGACCCTCTCCGTGGTCGGCACCTATCGCGTCCTGAGCCCGCATGGCGCGCGCCGCATGGGCAAGTTCTACTCGGAACAGGAATTCGATCTCTCGCGCCTGGACAACATCCGTGGCGTCATCGCCGAAGCCGGCCGCGCCTGCATCCACCCGGACTACCGCAGCGGCGGCGTGATCATGATGCTGTGGGCCGGCCTGGCCGCCTACATGCGCAAGGAACGCTGCGAATACCTGATGGGCTGCGCCAGCGTCAGTCTGGCCGATGGCGGCCACAATGCCGCGGCGCTGTACCACGCCTTCCGCGAAAAGAACCTGGCGCCGCCCGACTACCGCGTCGCGCCGCTGCTGCCCTTCCCGCTGGAAGACCGCGAAGCCGGCATCGAACCGCAGATTCCGCCGCTGTTGCGCGGCTACCTGCGCAGCGGCGCCTGGGTCTGCGGCGAACCGGCCTGGGACCCTGATTTCCACTCGGCCGATTTCTTCCTGCTGCTGCCCTTGTCCAAGCTCGACAGCCGCTACGCCCGCCACTATCTGAAAGACTCGAGGGCCGCATGAAGCCACGCGAACAGTTCATGGAAAAAGCCCAGGGGCTGTTCGCCGACCTGGGGCCTGAGCACGATGCCGGTGACGACGAAGCGCGACGCGATCCGCTGCGCTTTCGCACCATCTGGATTTCCGACATCCACCTGGGTACCACCGGTTGCCAGGCCGAGCGCCTGCTGGAATTCCTGCGTGCCACCGAGTCCGATACCCTCTACCTGGTGGGGGACATCATCGACGGCTGGCAGTTGAAGCGTCGCTGGTACTGGGACCAGAGCCACAACAACGTGGTGCAGACGGTGCTCAAGAAGGCCAAGAAAGGTACCAACGTCATCTTCGTGCCGGGCAACCACGACGAAGTGATCCGCCAGTTCATCGACCTCGATTTCGGCGGTATCAAGATCCGTGACGAACTGGTGCACGTCACCGCCGAAGGCAAACGCATGCTGGTACTGCACGGTGACCGCTTCGATGGCGTCATCGCCTGCGCCAAGTGGCTGGCCTACGTGGGCGATTCGCTCTACACCATGATCCTCAAGTTCAACCAGTGGTTCAACAGCTGGCGTGCCCGTGCCGGCCTGCCTTACTGGTCGCTGTCGCAATACCTCAAGTCCAAGGTCAAGAACGCGGTGAACTACATCACCTCCTTCGAGGATGCCCTGGCCGACGAAGCCAAGAAGAAGGGCCTGGACGGGGTCATCTGCGGCCACATCCACAAGCCCGAGATCCGCGACATCGGCGGTGTCGTCTACTGCAACGACGGCGACTGGGTCGAGAGCCTGTCGGCACTGGTGGAAGACCCCGACGGCGCCTTGCGCCTGGTGACCTGGCAGGAAATCATGCAGCTCAAGCGGGCCGGCAAGGAAGCCCGCATGGCCGCACGCGAGCTGGCGACGGCCTGAAGCATCGAACCTGCTCCTGAAGTTTTACATTATTGAAACGATTTATGCGCATTGCCATCATCAGCGACGCTGGCGAACCCCAGGTCAACGGGGTCGTCAATACCCTGCGCTCCACCGTACGCTGCCTGCGCAGCTTCGGCCATGAAGTGCTGCTGCTGTCGCCGCGCGACTTCCGTACCTTCGCCTGCCCGACCTATCCCGAAATCCGCCTGGCCTACCAGCCCTACGCCCGCATCGCGGCCGCCCTGGAAGGCTTCCAGCCCGACTGCATCCACATCGCCACCGAAGGGCCCATGGGGCTGGCGGCGCGCCGCTACTGCCTGCGTCACAAGCTCAATTTCACCACTGCCTACCACACCCGTTTCCCCGAATACCTGGCCGCCCGCAAGCTCTTGCCCAAGGCCATCACCTATCGTCTGCTGCGCTGGTTCCATGGCCGCTCCGAAGCCATCATGGTGCCCACCCCGGCGATGAAGACCGCGCTGCAGGAGCAGGGCTTCCGCAACGTGGTGCTGTGGGGCCGCGGCGTGGATACCCAGCACTTCCGTCCGGCGGTGGAAGACCACGCCTGCATCGAGCGCCCGCTGTTCCTCTATGTGGGCCGGGTGGCGGTGGAAAAGAATATCGAAGCCTTCCTCAAGCTCGACCTGCCCGGCACCAAGTGGGTGGTGGGCGATGGCCCGCAGCTGGAAGAACTGAGCGCCCGCTATCCGCAGGTGCGTTTCCTGGGCGCCAAGGGACATGACGAACTGCCGGCCTACTACAACTGCGCCGATGTCTTCGTCTTCCCCAGCAAGACCGATACCTTCGGCCTGGTATTGCTGGAAGCCATGGCCTGCGGCATCCCCGTGGCCGCCTATCCGGTCGAGGGGCCGATCGACGTGGTCGACAATGGCGTCTCCGGCGTCCTGCGTCATGACCTCAAGCAGGCCTGCCTGCAGGCCCTGCAGCTGGACCATGAGGCGGTACGCGCCCATGCCGCCAGCCGCTCGTGGGAATCGGCCACCCAGCAGTTCCTGCAGCACCTGCACCTGGCGCACCGCGCGGCGCCGGGCAAGCCTGCCGCGATCAAGGCACTCGGCGAGACGCCCTGATCCGCCGCCGCGCCGGCGAGGCGGCGCGGCATCTTCCTTCCCTTCCGTTTTTCCCATTTCGTCCTTTTCGTTCTTTTCTTCCTTCCTGCTCCCGGTTTCCAAGCGAGCGATCTTTTTCAGCGTCCGCTCAACAGCGCAAGCTCTGCGGCAGCGCAGACCTTCCTGCGCTGTTGGAATGGAATTTGCTAAATCTCAAAAGTCCAGACTGCAGCTGGATTTACAGTTACGTCCGCAGTGGTTGGTGAGGGCTTCAGCATCCGCCGCCGCGAGATGGCAGAAGGGATAGGAAAACCAACAACAGGAGGGGGAGAGATGAAGACTGTGCTTGCCAATCTGCAACTGTGGCAGAAATTCGCATTGCTGGGTCTGTTGGGACTGGTGTTGTTCGGCGTGCCGACCACCCTGTACGTTCTCAGCACCGAACGCGTGATCCGCTTCAAGAAAGAGGAAATCGAGGGCGTCCAGCCGGTCAGGCGCTTACTGCGCAGCGTGCAACTGATGCAGCAGCATCGCGGCATGTCGGCCGTGATGCTCAACGGCGCCGCCGACATGGTGGCACCCCGCCAGGCCAAGGCGACGGAAGTGGACCAGGCCCTGCAGGCGCTGGCGCAGGCCATGCAAGGCATGCAGAAGAGCGATGCCCAGGCCGGCGCGCTGCTGCAGGCCCAGGTCCAGGCTTGGACCAAGGTGAGGGATGCAGTGGCTGCCCGTCAGCTGGCCGCGCCGGAAAGCTTTGCTGCCCATAGCGCCGTGATCGGCGCCTTGTTCGACCTCAACGAACGCATGCTCGATCATTTCCACTACACCATCGATCCTGACTTCGATAGCACCCAGCTGATCAACGCCGCCTTCATCGCCATGCCGATGCTCACCGAAGACCTCGGCCGGGCGCGCGCCCGTGGTGCCAGCCTGCTGCTCAAGAAGGACATCAAGCGCGAAGACCGGCTGGAACTGGTGGCCATGCTGGAGCGGGCGCAAGAGCGACTGCTGGTGGCCCGCCGGTCCTTTGCCAAGGGTGTGGCAGCCAATGCCGATATCGGTGCCCGCCTGGGGACGGTATTTGACAGTGCCAACCGGCTGGGGCTGGACGCCATCAAGCTGGCCCGCGAGCAGGTCCTGCTGCCGCAGGAGGTGAGCTATGCATCGGACGCCTATTTCAAGCAATTCACCCAGGCCATCGATGAGCAGTTCAAGGCCATCGGCGAGGCCACCGCAGTGCTGTCCACGCAACTCGATGCCCAGAATGCCGCCCTGCGCCAGCAACAGATGTCGGTGCTGGCGGCCATCCTGTTGCTGGCGGTGCTGGCCGCCTGGCTGGGCGTGATGATCACACGCTCGGTCACGCAGCCGGTGCTGGCCTCGGTGGACATGGCCAGGCGCGTGGCGGCCTATGACCTGACCGTGCACAGTGTCGTGCGCGGCCGTGACGAGACGGCGCAACTGCTGGGCTCCCTCAACAGCATGACCGGTAGCCTCGGCGGCATCGTGACCCAGGTGCGCAGCAGCATCGACCTGATGCAGCATGCCAGCGGCGAGATCGCCACCGGCAATGCCGACCTGTCGCGCCGTACCGAGTCACAGGCCTCCAGCCTGGAGGAGACCGCCAGCGCCATGGAGGAGCTGACCTCCACCGTCCAGAACAATGCCGACAATGCCCGCCAGGCCGACCAGCTGGCTGGCTCCGCCGCCCGTCTGGCCGAGCGCGGCGGGCAGGTGGTGGGCGACGTGGTGCAGACCATGGCCCAGATCAGGGAGAGTTCGCGGCGCATCGTCGACATCATCAGCGTCATCGATGGGATCGCTTTCCAGACCAATATCCTTGCCCTCAATGCCGCCGTGGAGGCGGCACGCGCCGGCGAGCAGGGGCGCGGCTTTGCCGTGGTGGCCTCGGAAGTGCGCTCACTGGCGCAACGCAGCGCCAGCGCCGCCAAGGAAATCAAGCAGTTGATCGGCGATTCGGTGGCCAAGGTCGATACCGGCGGCAGGCTGGTGGACGAAGCCGGCGTGACCATGAGCGAGGTAGTCGGGGCAGTACGCCAGGTGGCCGGCATCATGAGCGACATCACCCAGGCCAGCCAGGAGCAGAGTACCGGCATCAGCCAGGTCAACGACGCCATCACCCAGATGGAGGCCATCACCCAGCAGAATGCGGCATTGGTGGAGCAGGCGGCGGCAGCCTCGGAAAGCCTGCAGCAACAGGCGTCGCTGTTGCGCGAGGCGGTCGCGGTCTTTCGTACCGACCACGACAGTGCCCCTGTTCAGAGGGCACCTTTGGCGACGCGGCAGGTGGCGCTATCGGCAGCATGAGCACCTGGCGCTGAGCGCCTGACACCACGCCCGCCAGGAGCCCACGACGTGCGGTGGTTGAGGGGGCGTGGTCGCTTTTTCAACTATGCAAAAGAAACATGCGGGCATGCCGACAAAGCATTGGCTCGCCTGCATGGGCCTCTTCTAATATGCGCCACGCGCATTTCGTCCATGGCGTTCATTCTGTACATCCCGTGCGTCTGGCGCTGAAGCTCGCGTCGCCGTACGCCGGGGTGGCTGCGGCGCGATTTCACCATAACAAAACATCAACACGGTCGCGTTGCCGCTGCAGTGCAGGGCACGCGGCAGGCATGAATCATGCTGTAAATCTGCGCAGGGCGGGCTGCTCACCGGTGGCCGCCCCCATTTGCATCACCGTCTACGTTAGCGTTACAAGAAAGACATCATCCATGATTCAACGTCTCAAGATCGGCAGCCGCCTGGCGTTCGGTTTCTGCCTCATCCTGCTGCTGGCCACGGCGATCCTCCTGATTGGCCTGTGGCGCATGGCCGAGATGGAAGCCAGCAGTGAATACGTGATCGAAAAGAAGGTCACCGCCATGACCACCGCCATGCACATGCGCGAAGCCGGCAGCGAGATGGCCCTGGCCTTGCGCAAGGTGGTCACGCCCACCGATGCAGCCGAAGGCAAGGCCGAGGATGAACACCTGGGCCGGATCCTGCAGGCGTATGCCGGCTTCGAGAAGCAGATCACCGAACTGACCTCCAGTGGCCGTGGCAGGGAATTGCTGGCGGCCGCCAGCGGCGAGAGCAAGAAGCTGTTCCCCATCGTCGAACAGATCCGCCAGCAGGTCCTCAGCAACAATTACTTCGATGCGGCGCAGTTGCTGAAAAGCGATTTCCTGCCGGCCCACGAAAAGTGGATGAGCAGCGTGGGTGCGCTGGCCTCGTTCCAGCAGGACGACATGAAAGAAGCGCATGCCGACGCCAAGGACAGCTACCGCAAGGCGCAGATCGGCATGTTGCTGATGGGCGTGCTGACGCTGGGCCTGGGCTTCTTCTTCACCTTTGTCATCACCCGCTCCATCGTCAATCCGCTCAAGCGCGCCGGCAGCATTGCCGAGACCATCTCCAGCGGCGACCTGACCCAGGACTTCCACGATGATGGCCGCGATGAAGCCGCCCACCTGGTCAACGCCCTGGACGCCATGCAGACCAACCTGGCCACCACGCTCAACGAAGTCAAGGAAAGCGCCGCCGTCATCGCCGTGGCCTCGCACGAGATCGCACGCGGCAACGTGGACCTGTCCAATCGCACCGAGTCCCAGGCCTCCAGCCTGGAAGAAACCGCCAGCTCCATGGAGCAGCTCACCTCCACCGTACAGCAGAACGCGGAGAACGCACGCCAGGCCAACCAGCTGGTGCTGTCGGCCTCGGACTATGCCACCAAGGGTGGCCGCGTGGTCGGCGACGTGGTGGCCACCATGGGCTCCATCAAGGAAAGCTCCAGCAAGATCGTGGACATCATCGGCGTGATCGACGGCATTGCCTTCCAGACCAACATCCTGGCCCTGAATGCGGCCGTGGAAGCAGCCCGCGCCGGCGAGCAGGGTCGTGGCTTCGCGGTGGTGGCCTCCGAAGTGCGGGCGCTGGCCCAGCGCAGCGCCGCCGCCGCCAAGGAAATCAAGCAGCTCATCAGCGATTCCGTGGACAAGGTCGACACCGGCGGCAAGCTGGTCGATGAAGCCGGCGCCACCATGAGCGAGATCGTGTCTTCGGTCAAGCACGTGGCCGACATCATGGGCGAGATCACTGCCGCCAGCCAGGAGCAGAGCGCCGGCATCGCCGAGGTCAACAACGCCATTTCGCAGATCGACGAAATCACCCAGCAGAACGCCGCCCTGGTGGAACAGGCTGCCGCCGCCGCCGAAAGCCTGCAGGAACAG
>NZ_AEEC02000026.1 GCF_000300975.2 Herbaspirillum frisingense GSF30
AAAAAAAAGGAGCCCGAGGGCTCCTTTTTTGCGTTCTGAATACCGGTAATATCCAAATCGCAACGCACTGGCCCTTATAGGGCAGCGAGTTGTTCTTCCGCCTTCGGCTTGGCAGCCGATGCCACGTTGTTGTTGGCCGGCTTGGGCTGCTCGGCGCTGGCGGCCACACCCGAGGCCGGCGGCAGCTTGACGGTTGCCGTGGTGTAGATGGAGATGTTCTTGCCCATCGCGACCTGCTTCAGGTTCTGGTACTCGGACAATACCTTGATGCCATAACCACCGTCGTTGGCCATATCGGCCGCGCCGACGTAGCTCTTCAGACCTGCTTCGACGGAGCCGCCACGGGTGACATATTCCTTCAGAATCTGCGAACCGACGCGAATGTTGGCGACCGGATTGAGGGCTGCCTTGATGCCGCCCAGCTCCTGGAACTTGTCGTGGTGCACCTTGGCCATCACCTGCATCAGTCCCTGCGCACCCATCGGGCTCTCGGCGAAGGGGTTGAAGCGCGATTCGATGGCGATCACCGACAGGATCAGCAGCGGATCGAGCTTGATGTCACGGGCCGTCAGGTAGGCGGCCGACACCAGCATGTCGGCAGCGTCACTGGCCACGCGATAGCGTTTGGCCAGCCAGTTGGTGACCAGCTTCTGCTGACGCGGGTTGCCCAGCAGCTGGCGATCTTCGGCCGACAGGTTCTGCGCTGCCAGCGGGGTGATCGGCGCAGGCTGCACCGTATCGGCCGCCATCACGCCTGCCAGGGCGGTGGTAGGAGCCACGGGTGCCGTGGGCGACATCAGTTCGGCCAGACCCGGGGTGGCCGGGGCGTCGGCTTGCTGGACTTCTTCCGTGGCATCGGAGAAGGGGGACATGCTGATCAGCTTGTCGGCCAGGTCCGGATTGAAGAACATCAGGCCCAGCACGAACAGCGCGGCAATGCCGAGTATCGTCAGAACACGATGGGCGATGCCGAAAAATTGAGCAATGCGCGAGTTGCCGGAGAGATTCCGGAAATTCACGCGGCGAAGCACCTGCGGGACGCCTGATAAAGGCGCCTCGGAAGCTTGGTTGGACATTGAACCTCCTGCATTATTGCGGCAAAAACAGGGCGCGCCTGGCCAAGAAGTGAAGACCAAACGGCTGAACTGTCGTCGCTGCAATCTATTACGTTACCGTCGCAAGGCGTTACGGCAAGGCCATCCGCGAGGCCTGCTGGCCCTGCCGTCGGATGGCATGTTTCGGGGGGTAGGGCTGACGCCCTGGACACACTTCTTGAGTTGCTGGGACCCCGGATCCCTGGATACCTTGCTTGGCTTGACTGTTTTGTTTCAAGCCTCTACGAGCCCACGGCTCACCTCTTCGGTTTAGAGTGGGCGAATTGTAGAAGCCACTTTATATCGAGTCAATACTATGAAATTAGTTCTTTATAACTTTTGTGTATCATATTCAACGTGGCCTTCCTTCAAAAATCAATAGAATCAAGCGTTTGCCGGGGATAGTTGAGCCGGCTGTGATGCAAAAAGAAATTTGTTAAAAAGTATGAAATACACTGATTTGCGTGACTTTATTTCCCAGTTGCAACAAAAAGGGGAGCTCAAACGGGTCGCGCACCCGGTTTCCTCGCATCTGGAGATGACCGAAATCGCCGATCGCACCCTGCGAGCCGAAGGTCCGGCGCTCCTTTTTGAGCAGGTTGATCAGAAAAATATCCCCGTTTTAGCGAATCTTTTCGGTACTCCTCATCGCGTCGCACTCGGTATGGGGGCCGAAAGCATCAGTGAATTGCGCCGCATCGGCCATCTGCTGGCGCGTCTGAAGGAGCCGGAGCCACCCAAGGGCATCAAGGATGTGCTGGATCTGGGCACGCTGGTGAAGTCGTTGTGGGACATGGCGCCCAAGGAGCGCGGCTCGGCACCGTGCCAGGATGTGGTGTGGGAAGGCAAGGACGTGGACCTGTCGCGCCTGCCGATCCAGCACTGCTGGCCTGGCGATATTGCACCGCTCATCACCTGGGGGCTGGTCATTACCAAGGGGCCGCACAAGAAGCGTCAGAATCTGGGCATCTATCGCCAGCAGGTGCTGGGTCCGAACAAGGTCATCATGCGCTGGCTGGCCCATCGCGGTGGTGCGCTGGATTTCCGCGAACACTGCATCGCGCACCCCGGAAAACCCTATCCGGTGGCCGTTGCCCTGGGTGCCGACCCGGCTACTATATTAGGAGCAGTCACACCGGTGCCGGATAACCTCTCGGAGTACCAGTTCGCCGGTCTCCTGCGCGGCAGTCGCACCGACCTGGTCAAGGCCATGGGCAGCGAGTTGCGCGTGCCGGCCTCGGCCGAGATCGTGCTGGAAGGGCATATCTATCCGGACGAAAAACATGCATCCGGATTCGAGCACGCGCTGGAAGGTCCGTATGGTGATCACACCGGTTACTACAATGAGCAGGACTGGTTCCCGGTCTTCACCATCGACCGCATCACCATGCGACGCGATGCCATCTATCACTCCACCTATACCGGCAAGCCGCCTGACGAGCCGGCCGTGCTCGGCGTGGCCTTGAATGAAGTGTTCGTGCCGCTGCTGCAGAAGCAGTTCGCCGAGATCACCGATTTCTACCTGCCGCCGGAAGGGTGCAGCTACCGCATGGCGGTGGTGCAGATGAAGAAGTCCTATGCCGGCCACGCCAAGCGGGTGATGTTCGGGGTGTGGAGTTTCCTGCGCCAGTTCATGTACACCAAGTTCATCGTGGTGGTGGATGAGGATGTGGACATCCGCGACTGGAAGGAAGTGATCTGGGCCATCACCACGCGTGTGGACCCGGTACGCGATACCGTCCTCGTCGATAACACGCCGATCGATTACCTGGACTTCGCCTCGCCCATCAGCGGGTTGGGCAGCAAGATGGGCATCGATGCGACCAACAAGTGGCCCGGCGAAACCAATCGCGAATGGGGAACGCCGATCGTGATGAGCGATGAGGTGAAGAAACGCGTCGATACCATCTGGAAGGATCTCGGCATCTGATGTGCCGGCGTCACTGAAGCAGTGGATCAGCATCCGGAGGCCGCGCACATTGTTGACGCACTTGCGCGGCCTTGCAGTTTCTGATGCGGTGCAATGAATTAGCTGGCCGGGGTGATGTGAATTGGGATACAATGCTCCCCGGCGGGCCCCTGCGCATTGTGGCATGGTCAACCTGGTCAGGTCGGGAACGAAGCAGCCACAGCTATTTCCCACAAGTGCCGCAGACAAGGCTCGCCTCTTGATCTCATCTCAGCCGTTATGTTCGTCATGACGGCTTTCTGTAAGTCCCCCCCTTCCAAAGAGACTACACCGCCGCTCCATGTGCGGCGGCCTGCATGTTGGATACTCGCTATCGGCGGGCGTCCAGGCGATCTGCCAGGATGGCCGACACGCCCGTGAAAGCCGGATACTCCGCCGTGATCACATAGGTCGGAATGGCCTGGGTCAGGACCGACATACGCCCCTTGTTCTCGAAGCGCGCCCGGAAGGGTGAGCGGGCGAAATAATCCCCCAGGTGTGGAACCACGCCGCCACCGATATAGATACCGCCGAGCGCACCCAGCGTCAGCGCCAAGTCGGCTGCCACCGTACCCAGCATGCTGCAGAACAGGTCCACCGTTTCGCGGCAGATGGCATCGCCTTGCTGGAGCGCACCTTCCACGATGTCAGCCGCCTTCAACTCGGCAGCGGGATGGCCGTCGATGGCCAGCAGGGCGCGATGGATGAACTCCAGACCCGGGCCGGACACCAGGCGCTCCGCCGATACGTGCTCATGGAATTGCCAGGCATAGGCCAGCACCGCCGCTTCACGCGGATTGGCCGGGGCGAAGGCCACATGCCCGCCTTCGCTGGCCAGCGGCAACCAGTGGCCGTCACCGCGGACCAGACCGCCCACACCCAGCCCGGTGCCAGCGCCGACCAGGCCGATCGGCTCACCACTCTTGGGCGCACCGCCACCGATCTGCTGCAGCTCGTCGGCGCGCAATTGCGGGACCGCCATTGAAAGCGCGGTGAAGTCATTGACCACCAGCAGCAGGTCCAGCCCCAGCAATTGCCGTGCAGCCTCGATGGAAAAGGCCCAGTCGTGGTTGGTCATCTTGATCTGGTCGCCTTGTACCGGATTGGCGATGGCCACCACGGCGTGCCGGACCGGTGGCTGGCCTGCCAGCTGGAGATAGGCCTGTACGGCATCGGTGAATTCCGGATAGTCGGCACCGCGCAGCACCTGTACCTGTTCGATGCGGCCTGGTGCCGTTTCCAGCGCGAAGCGGGCATTGGTGCCACCGATATCGGCCAACAAGCGCGGCCCGTCGGCCTGCGCCTTGGAAGTAGAAGGAGAGGGGGCTCCGGTTTGCATAGGGTTGTCCTTGTTGTCTTCGTTCCGTAGGGGCGGCAGCACGCAGGGCGTCGCCGCCGGTCGGAATGCATCGGGTCATTGAGGCCTGCCTGAAGGGTATGAGGCAGACCGGCGCGCCAGGTTCCGACGGATGGTCGTCCATCCGCGACGGCGCGCATGGTATCAGTGTTGGGTCAGGCGTTGTTGGAGTGCTGAGCGGACCTGGGCAATGACCTCGTTCCAGTCGTCCGTCTGGGTCTGGCGGAAGATCGTGAAGGAGGGATACCAGGGGGTGTCGCTACGGTCCAGCTGCCAGCGCCAGCAGGTATTGACGCGATTGAGCAGCCACACCGGCTTGCCCAGGGCGCCGGCCAAGTGGCATACCGAGGTGTCGACACTGATCAGCAGGTCCAGATGGGCGAGCAGCCCCGAGGTGTCGGCGAAGTCACGCAGTGCTCCAGAGCAATCCTTGACGTGGCTGGCCAGCGGATGGCTGTGCAACTGGGCCAGCGCCGTGTCGCCGACCTGCACCGAATAGAATTCCAGCTGAGCGTGCTCGCGTGCCAGTTCCACCACCGGTGCCAGCGCATCGAAGGGGAGCGATCGTTGACCGTCGATGCGCACGGCGTCCGGATGGGTTTGCGCCGAACTGCCGGCCCAGACCAGTCCCACGCGCAGGGCGCGGTTGTGCGGCAGGCGTTGCGCCCAGTCGCTCCAGGCACTGGCGTCAGGCAACAGGTAGGGCGCGCGCGGAATGTCTTCTTCGCTGAATGACTGGCACGCCAGCGGCAAGCTCATCAATGGGCAGTGCACATCGAAGGCCGGGCGCATGAAGCGCTGGCTGCTGATGACCTCCGCCGCCCCGGGGACATTGCCCAGCAGCTTGACCAGGGCAGGTTGCACTTCCAGGATCACGCGCGCACCCATGGCCGCCACCAGCGGCACGTACCGTACGAATTGAAGGGTGTCGCCAAAGCCCTGTTCGGCGTGCAGAAGGATAGTCTTTCCCTCCAGCGAAAAATCGCCCAGCCAGAGCGGCTCGGTGAAGTGGCGCAACTGACCTTGCATCTGTTCGGTGTACCAGCGCGCCTCGTAGGCGCGCCAGCCATTCTGGTAGTCCCCTTGCAGCAATTGCATGAGGGCGTCGTTCCACGGCGCGGAGGAGGCGTCTGGATTCAATTGGCGGGCGCGATCATAGGAGTCGGTGGCCTCGTCAAAGCGACGCAGGGTTTCCAGGGTCGAGCCCCGATTGAACCACAGGTCGGCCGAGCTATCGTCCAGCGCCAGGGCTTGGTCATAGGCTTGCAGCGCTTCCAGCGGGCGTTGCAGCTGCACCAGGACATAGCCCCGGTTGGACAGCGCCTGGTAGAAATCAGGCTTTACCGTGAGTGCGCGGTCGTAGGCGGCCAGGGCTTCTTCCAGCAGGTAGCTGTCCTTGCAGGTATTGCCGAGGTTGAACCAGGCTTCGATGAAGTCCGGGCGCAGGGTCAGGGCCGAGCTATACGACTGGCGTGCGTCGGCGTAGGCAAACAGGTCGTGCTGCGCATTGCCTTGCTGGAACCAGGCATCGGGATTGTCCGGGTTCATCTTCAGCGTCCGCGCGAAGTCTTCCAGGGCTTCGGCGGAACGTCCGAGACGCCGCAAGGCTGTACCACGCCGCAGCAAGGCGTCGGGAAAATCAGGTTTGGCGGCGATCAGGTGGTCGTAGCGGGCGACGGCTTCCTCGTCCCGGCCCAGTTGTTCGAGCGCCCCTGCGTGGTCGAAGTAGGTATCCAGGTGGCCGGGATTGAGGTCGATGGCCTTCGCCAGTTGCGCCTCGGCGGCGGCCCAGTCTTCCTGATGCAGCTTGAGCATGCCATACAGGTAATTGGCTTCGAAATGCCGGGGCAGCTTGAGCAGGACTTTCTTGTACAGCTCCTCGGCCGGCGCCAGATCGCCTTTTTGATGCAGCGCGAGGGCTTTTTGCAGCAGGATGAGGGAAGGATTGGCTTGCTGACGCATGGATTGGTTCGGGAGAGAAAAGGGGGCAGGCGGCGTGGCCGGCCTGAGCGTGCAGCAAGTGTCCCAAATTCATTCCGATTTATCCAGCGGATTACAGGTGGAATTGCCGCCTATATCTTCCTTGCGGCTGCTTGGGTCGCCGCAAGCGGCAATGTGGCTTTTCTTTTACACTAGGACGACGTCAGACAACTGACGGTCGACGCAAGCCGGCATCGACCGCTTATCTTCATTTGTGCTCATGCAGGTATTGCGCCACAACGATCACGCCACTACGGAGTCTTCCCGATGAGTTTCGCCATCCCCGCACCCGCCCAGACCACGATCCCCGTGGTGGGTGGTGCTCCATTCCCGGTCCGCCGCATCTATTGCGTCGGTCGCAACTATGCCGCCCACGCCCGCGAAATGGGCCATGACCCGGACCGTGAGCCGCCATTCTTCTTCATGAAGCCGGCTGATGCGATCGTGCCGACCGACTCCGTGCTGCCCTATCCGGCCGCTACCGCCGATTACCATCACGAGATCGAGATGGTGGTGGCGCTGGCCAAGGGTGGTCGCGATATCCCGGTGGAACAGGCGCTGGATCTGGTCTACGGCTATGCCGTCGGCCTGGATATGACCCGCCGTGACATCCAGGCGCAGGCCAAGAAGCTGGGCCGCCCCTGGGACATGGCCAAGGGATTCGACCAGTCCGCACCCTGCGCACCGATCGTGCCGGTAGCCCAGTCCGGCCATCCAGAGCGCGGCGCGGTGTGGCTCAAGGTCAACGGCGAAGTGCGCCAGCAAGGCGACCTGTCGGACCTGATCTGGAGCGTGGCCGAGACCATTTCCTACCTGTCGGGTCTTGTCGAGCTGTTCCCGGGAGACATCATCTTCTCCGGCACGCCGGAAGGGGTGGGCGCGGTGGTCAAGGGCGATCGCCTGCAGGGGCATGTCGACGGCTTGCCCGATATCAACATCACCATCGGCTAAGCCTTCGTACCGCTGCGCCAGCCGGTTCTTGCGGGCGGCTGTTTGACCTGGTTTCCGGCCTGCCGGCCCCGGCGGGTCGGGGCGGAAACCAAACTGTCATGAAGCGATTGGCGATGCGGCGTATAATAGGGAGTTCCGGGCGTGGCAGGTCGTCGTCCCGGTCAGCATCTTTTGCATCATCCGAAGCGCCCGGCCGCTCAGGTTTGGCCGGTTCGCCCGTAACACATCAACACAGAAAGCAATCAGAACCCGTGCGCATGCACCCCATGCACCGGAGCCGCCTGGCGGCTGCCGCGGCGCTGTCGCACCGTTCGCAATAAACCATGTCCGACACCACGTCCGCGTCCGCAGCACCGGCTGCACCCGCCGTCCGCTTCGAAGATTTCGGCCTCTCGCCCGATATCCTGAAAGCCCTGGCCGAGCAAGGCTATGTCCATCCCACCCCGATCCAGGCCCAGGCCATTCCTGTGGTGCTGCAAGGCCGGGACGTGATGGGCGCTGCCCAGACCGGTACCGGCAAGACCGCCGGCTTCTCGCTACCCATCATCCAGCGCCTGCTGCAACACGCCAGCCACAGCGCTTCACCGGCCCGCCACCCGGTGCGCGCCCTGATCCTGACGCCCACCCGCGAGCTGGCTGACCAGGTGGCCGACAACGTGGCCGCCTATTGCCGCTTCACTCCGCTGCGGTCCACCGTGGTCTTCGGTGGTGTAGACATGTCGCCGCAGACCGCCATCCTGCGCGCCGGCGTGGAAATCGTCATCGCCACTCCGGGCCGCCTGCTGGACCACGTGCAGCAGAAGACGGTGAACCTGTCGCAGACCCAGATCCTGGTGATGGACGAGGCCGACCGCATGCTGGACATGGGCTTCCTGCCGGACCTGCAGCGCATCATCAACCTGCTGCCCAAGCAGCGCCAGAACCTGCTGTTCTCGGCCACCTTCTCGCCGGAAATCAAGAAGCTGGCCGCCAGCTTCCAGAACAACCCGGTCACCATCGAAGTGGCCCGCAGCAACGCCACCGCCGAAAACGTCACACAGACCATCTACAAGGTGGATGAGGCGGCCAAGGCCGATGCAGTGAGCTTCATCATTCGCCAGCGCGAACTGAAGCAAGTGATCGTCTTCTCCAACACCAAGATCGGCGCATCGCGCCTGGCGCGTACCCTGCTGGCCGAAGGCGTCAAGGCCTCCGCCATCCACGGCGACAAGACCCAGGGCGAGCGCATGGCCGCGCTGGAAGCCTTCAAGCAGGGCCAGATCGAAGTGCTGGTGGCCACCGACGTGGCTGCACGTGGCCTGGATATCGCCGAGCTGCCCTGTGTGATCAACTACGATCTGCCCTACAACGCCGAAGACTACGTGCACCGTATCGGTCGTACCGGTCGTGCCGGTGCCTCGGGCGACGCCATCTCGCTGTTCTGCGACAAGGACGACCGTCTGCTGACCGACATCGAGAAGCTGATCAAGAAGAAATTCGAACGTGCCGAGCTGGCTGGTTTTGCTCCCCGCGCGCGTCATGAACGCGGTGAACGCAGTGATCGTGGCGATCGGAGCGAACGCGGCGAGCGCGCCGACCGTGGCGAGCGCAGTGACCGTGGTGATCGTAGCGACCGCGGCGAACGCAGCCGCAGCAGCCGCGATGGCTATTCCGCTGCACCGCGTCGCGAGAAGGTCGATCCCTGGTTCCTCAAGCCCTACGAGCCCAGCGCCGTCGAAACCGTGTCCACCAAGCCGGAATTGCCCAAGAACAACCGTCCCAAGCCCAAGGTGGCCGCCCTGCTGGGCGGCATGCCCAAGCGCTGAGCGCTTCTTTCAGCGCGAGCCGAAACGCGCTTGCCAGCCGGTGAGCGCGCCATTCCAGAATCCTTCCCGGTCGCGGACCTGGCCTGTTTCGCTGGCCAGTCCGAGGAAAGCAGCGGCCTGCTGCAACTGTTGCAGTGGCTGTCCCAGGTCCAGTGCCTGCGCGCCGTTCTGCTTGGAAAACTTCTCCCCCGTCTCATTCACCAGCAGCGGTACATGCAGGTAGCGCGGGGTCGGATAGCCCAGCAAGCCTTGCAGGTAGATCTGCCGTGCCGTCGAGTCCAGCAGGTCGGCCCCGCGCACGACGTCAGTCACGCCCTGTTCGGCATCGTCCACCACCACCGCCAGCTGATAGGCCCAGAAGCCATCGGCTCGCTGCAATACGAAATCCCCCACCTCCGAGGCCAGGTGCTGCGTCTGCGGCCCCAGCCAGCGATCTTCGAACTGCACCCGTTCCCCAGGCTGCCCGGCATCCGGCACGCGTAGCCTCAGGGTGCGGGCCTGCTTGCCCGGTGCCAGGCCGTGGCGGCAGGTGCCGGGATAGATGGCGGCGCCGTCACTGGCAGTGCCCACTCGCGAATCGGCGATTTCCTTGCGGCTGCAACCACAGGGATACACCATCGTGCCCAGCTTCTCCCGGGCCAGCTGGTAACGCGCCTTGCGCTGGCTCTGGACCAGTACCGGGCCGTCGGCATGCATGTCCAGCGCCGCCAGGGTCGCCACGATGTCATCGGCAGCACCCGGCACGGTGCGTGTTTCGTCGATATCCTCGATGCGCAGCAGCCAGCGTCCGTCGTGGACGCGTGCATCCAGGTAGCTGGCCAGTGCAGCCACCAGCGAACCGGCGTGCAGCGGCCCGGACGGGGAGGGCGCGAAGCGGCCGACGTAGGCGCAGGCGCTCACATTGGCTCCGGCGCGGCGACCGGCCCGATCAGCGATGCACGTACCTGCGGTTGGGCTAGGTGCTGGATGAACCATTTGAGCGATTTGCCCTGTTCAGCCTTGGGCCAGGCCACCATGAAATTGTCGTTGGGTTTGGCGGCCAGGGTCTGTTTTTCGACCAGCGCCCCCGAGGCCAGGTAGGGCGCCGCCCAGATGCGGGGCAGGTGGCCGCAGCCCAGGCCCGCCAGTTGCGCCTGCAGCTTGTCGGCCACGGTGGCCACTGTCAGGGTTTCCTGGCCTGACAGCAGGCCCATGGTCAGGGTCGGCAGCGACTGGCTGTTGTCCCCCACGGCGATGGCGCGGTGGCTGCGTACCAGCTCGGCCGACAAGGGCTCGTCGGCGGTGGCCAGCGGGTGCTGCGGCGCTACCGCGAATACCCAGTCCACGGCGCCCAGTTCCTGCATCTGGAAGCGGCCACTGGTGCGCACGACCTCCGGCCCATCCAGGGTCACCCCGATGACCAGGTTGGCGCGGCCTTCGATCAGCTTTTCCCAGGCGCCGGTCAATACCCCGGGCGTGAAGCGCAGGCGGGTGCCGGATTGTTCGCGATCGAAGGCTTCGATGATGGGCAGCATCTTGTCGAAGGGGATCAGACTGTTGAGCACGATGTGCAGCTCGGTCTCGCGGCCGGTGGCGGTGCGTTTGACACGCTGTTCCAGGTCGCTGGCGGCCAGCAGCAGGTGCCGGCCCTCCTGCAACAATTGCAGCCCGGCCGGTGTCAACTGGGCTCGATGGCCACGGCGGTCGAACAGCAGCACGTCGAGATCGTCTTCCAGCTTGCGCACGCTGTAGGTCAGCGCCGAGGGCACGCGGTCCAGTGCCACGGCGGCGGCGGCAAAGCTGCCCTTGCGGTCGATCATGTCCAGGATCAGCAGGGATTCCAGGGTCAGGTTCACGTCGCTTTCCCTTGTTTAAAATTTTTGAATGAACACTACGGATTTTAGACCTTATCTCGGGAAAAGTTAGCCACTATAGTGACGCCATCGACAAACATTTTGTACAAACCACTTCCGGTCTGTACGTTACTTCAGAAAGAGGTGTTGACATGATGGAACTTCGCAAAGCGAACGATCGTGGCCACGCCAACCACGGTTGGCTGGATTCGTATCACAGCTTTTCCTTCGCGGATTACTATGATCCCAAGCACATGGGTTTCGGCCCGCTGCGCGTGATCAACGAGGACCGCGTGGCCGCTGGCCAGGGCTTTGGTACGCACGGCCACCGCGACATGGAGATCATTTCCTACGTGCTCGAAGGCGAGCTGGCCCACAAGGACAGCATGGGTAACGGCAGCGTGATCCGTCCGGGTGACGTACAACGCATGAGCGCAGGCACCGGGGTACGGCACTCGGAGTACAACCACTCCCAGGACGGTACCACCCACTTCCTGCAGATCTGGATCATGCCGGACCGCGCCGGTGCCGATCCTGGCTACCAGGAGGCGCATTTCTCGGCCGCCGACAAGGATGGCAAGTTGCGCCTGGTGGCTTCCGACGACGGTCGCGATGGTTCGGTCAGCCTGAATCAGGACGCCCAGCTGTATGCCGGCCTGTTCGACGGTGCCCAGCGTGCCGACTATGCCTTGCCGCAAGGCCGCCTCGGATATATTCACGTGGCCCGTGGCAAGGTCAGCGTCAACGGCCAGGCCCTGGAAGCCGGCGATGCCGTCAAGCTCAGTGCGGTCGACCGCATCGAGATCAGCGACGGCGACAAGGCGGAAGTCCTGTTGTTCGACCTGCCGCGCTGATGGATTCGGGTGTCTGCTGCGGCAGCCCCATGATTCTGTAGTCCCGTAGTCGCATTGCCCGCCGGTACCGATCACACCGGCGGATTTTCCACCGTGTCACTTCACTCTCTAGAGAAGGAATACCCGTCATGACCAAAGTTGCCATCGTCTACCATTCCGGCTACGGCCACACCAAGAAGCAGGCTGAAGCCGTGCAGGCCGGCGCTGCTGGCGTTGCCGGCGCCGATGTCGAACTCATCGCCATCAGTGCCGAAGGCACCATCACCGACGCGCAGTGGGCCAGCCTGGATGCGGCCGACGCCATCATCTTCGGCTCGCCGACCTACATGGGTACCGTGTCCTGGCAGTTCAAGAAGTTTGCCGACGCATCCTCCAAGCCCTGGTTCAGCCAGAAGTGGAAGGACAAGGTCGGTGCCGCCTTCACCAACTCGGCGACCATGAACGGCGACAAGCTCTCGACCCTGCACTACCTGTTCACCCTGGGCATGCAGCACAGCATGATCTGGGTCGGCACCGGCCTGATGCCATCGAACAGCAAGGCTGCCCAACGCAACGACATCAACTTCGTCGGTTCCTTCTCGGGCCTGATGGCGCAAAGCCCGTCGGATTCCTCGCCGGAAGAAGGCCCGCTGCCGGGCGACCTGGAAACCGCCAAGCTCTTCGGTGCACGCGTGGTGGAAACCGCAGCCAAGTTCAAGAAGTAAGCAGCAGGAAGCATCCAGCAACCGCCACGGCGGACGCAAAAAAGCCGGCCTCAGTTCACTGGGGCCGGCTTTTTCATTGCTGCAGGACGGGCGATCAGGCCTGGGCGGACGCGGTTTCCTGTGTTTCTTCACCCTTGCGCTGCGCCGAAGCGCAATGCGGGCAGGACTTGCCCGGCACATAGTCTGGCGACAACTGCTCGCGTGGCGTGACCACGGCGCGGCAGGCGAAGCACTGGGCGGTCTGGGTTTCCTTCAGTTCCGGGCTCAGGGCGGTGCGGTAGTCGAAGACGAAGCAGTCGCCGTTGTAGTGGGCGCCGCCGACATCCTCGAAATACTTCAGGATGCCGCCTTCCAGCTGGTAGACATGGTCATAGCCGATGTTTTGCATGTGGATGGCGGCCTTTTCGCAGCGGATCCCGCCGGTGCAGAAGGTGACCACGGTCTTGCCTTCGAAGTCGGCCCTGTGGTCCTCGATGACCTTGGGGAATTCGGTGAACTTGCTGATGCGGTAGTCGACCGTGTTCTCGAAGGTGCCGACATCGACCTCGAAGCCATTGCGGGTATCGACCATCACCACCGGACGGCCCTCGTCATCATGGCCCTGGTCCAGCCAGCGCTTGAGCTCCCTGGGTTCCACGAAGGGCGCCCGGCCCAGCTCGGGCTTGATCAGCGGATGCTTCATGGTGATGATTTCAGCCTTCAGTTTCACCAGCATGCGCGTGAACGGTTGCTTCTCGGAATAGCTTTCCTTGACGATCAGGTCGGCGAAACGCGGATCGGCGCGCAGCCAGGCAAGGAAGGCGTCGATGTCCGGCCGCAGGCCGGCCAGGAACAGGTTGATGCCTTCCGGGCTCAGGATCACCGTGCCACGCAAGTTGTGTTGTTGGCAAAACGCGAGGAATTCGGGACGCTTTTCAGCGGTATCGTCGAAGCTGACGAATTTGTAGGCGGCGATGTTGACGTAGGGTGTATCGGGGGACTGCATGGTTCGTTACTCAGCTCTAAGTCTTTGAATTGTCAGCATTATATACGCGCGGCCCAGGCGTTCGCAGCAATTTGCCGGCGCCTGCCCGGCTGGATGTCGCTTCTCTGATGCAGATCAAGGCGGCTTCTAGCAATATTTCGAGCAGATTTGTGTAAATTGTTCACAGGCAGTTGAATTCCTGTGAAAAGCTGGTCTCGCAAAGCCGAAGTGCATCCCAAGCTCCGGTAAAATGTCGTCCTATGACTACCCCGCAATTTGTTCATCTCCGAATGCACTCGGAGTACTCCATCGTCGACGGCCTGGTGCGCATCGACGACATCGTCAAGGCCGCTGCCAAGGATGGCCAGGCCGCTCTGGCGGTGACCGATCTCTCCAACCTGTTCTGCATGGTGCGGTTCTACAAGGAAGCGCGTGGCAAGGGTGTCAAGCCCATTGCCGGCTGTGACCTGTGGATCACCAACGACGCCGATCGCGACAAGCCGTTCCGGCTGCTGGTGCTGATCAAGAGCCGTCATGGCTACCTGCAGCTATGTGAAGTCCTGTCCCAGGCCTGGTTGAACAACCAGTACAAGGGCCGCGCCGAAGTGCGCATGGAGTGGCTGGAGGCGCTGCGCCACCAGGAAGGTGGCAATGGCCTGATCGCCCTGTCCGGCGCTGGTCTGGGCGACATCGGCCAGGCCATCGACAACGGCAACCTGGCCCAGGCCGAAGCATGCGCCCGCCGCTGGGCCGATATCTTCCCGGGTGCCTTCTACCTGGAACTGCAGCGTGCCGGCCAACCCAACATGGATGTACAGGTGCGCCAGAGCGTGGCCCTGGGCGCCAGGCTGGGCCTGCCCTGCGTGGCTACCCATCCGGTCCAGTTCCAGAGCCCGGAAGAATTCATCGCCCACGAAGCCCGCACCTGCATCGCCGAAGGCGAGATCATGGCCAATGCGCGCCGGGTGAAGCGCTTCAATGAACAGCAGTACTTCAAGTCGCAGGCCGAGATGGCCGAGCTTTTCGCCGACCTGCCGGGGGCGATTGCCAATACCGTCGAAATCGCCAAGCGCTGCAACCTGGTGCTGCAGCTGGGCAAGCCGCAACTGCCGGACTTCCCCACGCCGGACGGCATGACCATCGACGACTTCCTGGTGGCCCAGACCAAGGCCGGGCTGGAAGTGCGCCTGAAGGAACTGTTCCCCAACGAAGCCGAGCGCGAAAAAGAGCGTGCCCGCTATGAAGCGCGCCTGGAGTTCGAGAACAACACCATCATCAAGATGAAGTTCCCGGGCTACTTCCTGATCGTGGCCGACTTCATCCAGTGGGCCAAGAACAATGGCGTGCCGGTCGGCCCCGGCCGGGGCTCGGGTGCCGGCTCGCTGGTGGCCTACTGCCTGCTGATCACCGACCTCGACCCGCTGCGCTACAACCTGCTGTTCGAACGCTTCCTGAACCCGGAACGCGTCTCCATGCCCGACTTCGACATCGACTTCTGCCAGGAAGGCCGCGACCGGGTGATTCAATATGTGAAGGATCGTTACGGCAAGGAGGCGGTCTCGCAGATCGCCACCTTCGGTACCATGGCGGCCAAGGGCGCGGTACGCGACGTGGGTCGCGTGCTGGACCTGGGCTACAACTTCTGCGACGGCATTTCCAAGCTGATTCCCTTCAAGCCGGGCAAGCTGGTCACGCTGGCCGATGCCATCGAGGAAGAGCCGCTGCTGAAGGAGCGGCTGGAGAACGAAGAAGAGGTCAAGCAGCTGATGGGCCTGGCCCAGCAGGTCGAAGGCATCGCCCGCAACATCGGCATGCACGCCGGTGGCGTGCTGATTGCCCCCGGCAAGCTCACCGATTTCTGCCCGCTCTACACGCAGGGTGGCGACTCCGGCGTGGTATCGCAGTACGACAAGGACGACGTCGAAGCCGTCGGCCTGGTCAAGTTCGACTTCCTCGGCCTGACCACGCTGACCATCCTGGATCGCGCGGTGCGCTACATCCGCATGCTGGACCCGGCCATGGCCGAGTTCGACCTAGCCAAGCTGCCGCTGGACGACCGGCCCTCATACGAACTGCTGACCAAGGCCAAGACGGTCGCCGTGTTCCAGCTGGAAAGCCGCGGTATGCAAGGCATGTTGAAGGACGCACGCCCCGACCGTTTCGAGGACATCATCGCCCTGGTGGCGCTGTATCGTCCCGGCCCGATGGACCTGATTCCCGACTTCTGCAAACGCAAGCACGGCGAAGCCTTCGACTATCCCGACCCGCGTACCAAGGACATTCTCTCCGAGACCTACGGCATCATGGTCTATCAGGAGCAGGTGATGCAGATGGCGCAGGTGATCGGCGGCTACTCGCTGGGCGGCGCCGACTTGCTGCGCCGGGCGATGGGCAAGAAGAAGGCCGAGGAAATGGCCAAGCACCGTGAGCTGTTCCGCGAAGGCGCGGCCAAGAACGGGCTGGACCAGGCCAAGGCCGACGAGATCTTCGACTTGATGGAAAAGTTCGCCGGCTACGGTTTCAACAAGTCGCACGCGGCCGCTTACGCGCTGCTGTCCTACTACACCGCCTACCTCAAGGCCCACCACCCCGCCGCGTTCATGGCCGCCAACTTGTCGCTGGCCATGGAAGACACGGACAAGGTCAAGATCCTGATCGAAGATGCGATCGACATCTGCAAGCTGGCCATCCTGCCGCCGGACATCAACAAGTCCGACTACCGCTTCATGCCGGTGGGCGAGCCCGGCAAGAAGGCGACCCAGATCCGCTACGGTCTGGGCGCGGTCAAGGGCGCCGGGCAGAATGCCATCGAAGCCATCCTGGAAGCACGCAAGAGCGGCCCCTTCAAGGACCTGTTCGATTTCGCCAAGCGGGTGGACAAGAAACAGATCAACCGTCGCACCATCGATTCGCTGATCCGTGCCGGCGCCTTCGACTGCTTCAAGGTCGATCGCGCCATCCTGCAAGCCTCGGTCAACCTGGCCTGGGAAAGCGCCGAGCAGGCCGAGAAATCGGCCAACCAGGTCAGCCTCTTCGGCGGCGACGACAGCGACCTGGAAGCCCCGCTGGAATACGTGCAAGTGCCGCCCTGGAGCGACAAGCAGCGCCTGACCGAGGAAAAGGGCGCGCTGGGCTTCTATCTCTCCGGTCACCTGTTCTCGGCCTATGAAAAGGAAGTGCGCCGCTTCGTACGCACCAAGATCGCCAGCCTGGAACCCTCCTGGGAGCCGCGCAGCCTGGCCGGCATCATCACCGGCGTGCGGGTGCAGATGACCCAGCGCGGCAAGCTGGTGATCTGCACGCTCGACGATGGCACCGGCGTGATCGAAGCCACCATCTACAACGAACTCTTCGAACCCTTCAAGCATCTCATCAAGGAAGATGAGTTGCTGGTGGTCTCGGGCAAGGTCTCGGAAGACCGCTTCAATGGTGGCCTGCGGGTGGCCGCCGACAAGGTCATGGACCTGGGCGCGGCGCGTATCCAATATGGCGTGCGCATGGTGGTGTCGCTGAACAAGGCGGTTGATCCCAACCAGCTGCGGGACACGCTGTCGGCACACCGCCAGGAGCAGGGCCTGCCCTTCGTGATGCGCTACCAGCAATCCGATGCGGCCTGCGAGGTGGTGCTGGGCGACGCCTGGCGTGTCAATCCCAGTGACAGCCTGCAATCGACCCTGGTGGCGTCGTTCGGCAAGGAGGCGGTGGTGGTCGAATACTAGTCTGTCGGGTCCCAGTCACATAAAACAACATAATTACCATGCAGATTTCCTCGTGTCGGCTGCCGTCGCTCGCCGTCCTTCTGGCCTTTTCTTCGCTAGGCCTGGTGTTGCCCAACCTGTCCAATGCCAGTCTGTTTTTGCTGGTCCTCCTGGGCATCGTGACCCTGTTCGTCTATCGCCACCAGACGCCCGGGTGGCAAGCCCAACTGCCATCGATGAAAGTGCTCTTCATCGTCATGGCCCTGCCGGCCCTGGCAGTGTTGATCCATCAGGTGGGTGTGGGGCACTTCACCTTCCGTGACTATGACCGCCCATTGCGGCTGGCCTTCTTCGTGATGGTGTTCCTGGCGGTCTGGCGCGTGACCGATATGGCGCTGGACTGGCTGCCATGGGCCTGGATGCTGGCCTGCGTCCTGTGTTTCGCCAAGGCCTGGATGATCACCGATGGCGGCAGCCTGCCCAATTCCGGCAGCCTGGGTTTCATGGCAGGGATTGCGTTTTCGAACGCGGCCATGCTCATCGGCACCTGGCTGTTATTGTCACTGCAACTGCCGATGTCGACCTTGCAGCGCGGCTTGCGCATCGTGGCCATCGTCCTGGCCCTGGGCGTGACCTTCATGGTCAAGACCCGCGGCACCTGGCTGGTGCTGCCGTTCTATGCGGTCTTCCTGATTCTGTATCTGAAGCAACTGAGCATGATGCGCAAGATGCTGATCCTGCTGCTGCCGCTGGTACTGGTGGGCGTTGCCATGCTCTCCAGCGACATGGTGAAGCATCGCATCTACGACATCGGTGATGACATCCAGGCGTATTCCGATCGCAGTGACCGCGAAACTTCCGTGGGCCAGCGCCTGCAGATCTGGCTCGGTTCCTGGCAGCTCTATCGCGAGCATCCTGGATTCGGCGTGGGGCGGGAAGGATTCAAGCCGGAACTGCATCGCCTGGCCGA
Source organism: Herbaspirillum frisingense GSF30 (assembly GCF_000300975.2). GTDB lineage: Bacteria > Pseudomonadota > Gammaproteobacteria > Burkholderiales > Burkholderiaceae_D > Herbaspirillum > Herbaspirillum frisingense. The sequence goes on from NZ_AEEC02000026.1 coordinate 18,158, forward strand.
CAAGGGAGAGATCTCCAACGCCGTGGCCGAGCTTCCGCACTCGCACAATGGCATGCTGTTCCAGATGGCGCTGTGGGGGACTGGCGGCCTGGTGGCCTGGGTGCTGACCTACCTGGTCCCGCTGGTGATGTTCTGGCGGGAACTGGGGCACGCCGACGTGAAGGTAAGGACCTACGCCGCCATGGGCGTGGCTTTGTGCCTGGGCTACTGGGTATTCGACTTTACCGATGTGATGTTCTTCTGGGTGATCCTCAATGGCTTCTACACGATCAACCTGGCCATCTTCTTCTGCGCGATAGGGCGGTGCAAGCAGGCTTCGGCCGGCCTGCCCGCGAACGCCTAGCCGCGCTGGTCAGCCGCTATTGCGGCGATGCCTGTCGGTCGGCGATCCAGCCTTGGACGATGTCCAGCACGCTCTGCACGCTGATGGCGAGCATGCAATCGCAGGTCATGATGCGCAGTTTTTCGCAGCCCTGGCAGGACGGTTGATCGGTGCACAGATTGCTGGCGCGCTTGCCCAGTGCCGCCCAGCGACCGGGGTGCATGGGGCGCGTCGGGGGGAACAGGCCAAGGGTACGCTGACCGATCGCTGCCGACAGGTGCAGCGGACCGGTACCGCTGGCAATCAGGCCGTCGGCCTGAGCGATGAATTGCGTCAACCGCGCCAGGCTCATCGTGCCGCAGGTATTGACCACGTGCGGCAGAGCCAGCAGGGCGCCGGCATGCTGCTCCAGCCACTTTCCTTCGTCGGCGCTGCCGGTGAGCCAGATACGCAGCCCAGGTTGCTGTTGCAGTGTCTGTGCCAGCGCCGTATAGCGCTCTACCGGCCATTCGCGGCCGTGGCCGTTGGACTTGGTGTGCAGGATCAGGTTGAACGCGTGGGGCGCAAACTCTGCCGCGATCCCGGCGTCAACCGGAATCGAAAAATGATAGCTGTCGGCAATCTGTTCGCGAGTCGGAATATGGCTGTCGCCATAGGGGCGCAGGAACTCGAAGTTGATCTGTGACTCGTGGTTCTCGGACAAGCCCTTGCTGAAGCGCACCCTGTCATTGCAGTAGATCAGCTGGTATACCTTCTGCCGCGCATTGCCGATCCGGTGCTTCACCCGTGCGAAGAAGGCGGCCTTGGCCAGGTCGCGGTTGGGCTGGGCCAGGATCACGGTGTCGATGTCGCTGGCACGCAGGAAACCATAGAGCTTCTCGCCCACATCCTCTTCTTCCACGACGTCATCGATGTCGTCGCAATAGCGCACCACGTCGGCCGCATAGCGGCGGCACAGCATGCTGATCCTGACCCCGGGGTTGAGTCCTTTCAGGCGCGCTGCCATCGGCAGGGTCAGGACGATATCGCCGATGTTGTCGGTACGACTGATGAGGATGTGCTTGCTGGTGATCGGCATGGCAGGAACGAAAGTGAGTCTGTTCTTCTTGGTGGGCGAGTTTAGCGGGCGCGGCGCTTGCGCAGATAGCGCACATACCACTTCAGGCTCTCCAGCGGGCGTCCCTGGCGGTACATGAAGCGCGAATGCATGCGCAGTTCCTTGGTGTTGCGCGGCTCCTGGTCCAGTGCCATGTCGGTCCAGGGCGAGATGTCCAGGTAGCGGCGGAACAGGTCGCAGGCCTCATGCCGGCTCCATGCCGCCCATGGTTTCACGGCACCGGCGAAGTGCACGAAGATGGCCTTGCCCACCGGCTTGAGCGCGAACTTGTTGACGTTGAGGTCGTGGATCAGGTCGTACAGGTAGTTCCATTTCGGTGACAGATATCGCGCCCGGCCGTTGAGGACGATGTTGAGCGCGTCCTGGTCGTTGAAACGCATGTCGGTCTTGCTGTCCAGCAGCGCTTCCAGCGTCTTGGGCGTGATGTCTTCGGCCAGCCATTTGCGGATGTTGATGAAGATCACCCCACCGTTGAAATATTCGTTGTGTGCCAGTCCCAGTGCCGCCACCCGACGTTGCAGCGTCACCGGCGCGTCCGGTACCACCACTGCGATGTCGTTGGAGATATCCATGTCCACCAGTTCATCGACGCGGTTGAAGCACAGGATGTCGGCGTCCAGATACAGCACGCGATCGGTCGCCTCGGCCAGCACGGTGGGGATCACCAGGCGTGTGAAGATCGACAGCGAATAATGCGAATGGCCCAGGAAGTGCGAGAACTGGGTGAAATCGTTCAGGTCCAGCAGGTGTAGTTCGGTCTTGACCCGATACATCGACTCAAGCTGCTTCAGGCGCCGCTGATGGTCTTCCGATACTTCGAAGGCCAGCACGTGGAAGGTGAAATGCTGCCCCGGATTATTGGCCACGATGGAAGCAATGGTGCCACCCATGGCGCGGAAATAATTGTTGTCCACGCAAAACGCAATGTGGAAGGAGGGCTTGCCGTTACCGGGCTGCGCCTGGATTTCTGCTTGGCTTGGGACGTTCATCAGATGGCTTTCATGACTTGTTCGACGCTGACCGCCTTGACCCAGTCGCGGCGGCCCGGGGCGGTGATGACGACGCTGTTGGCGCGATCGACCGGTACCCATTCCGGATTCTTCTGCCGCATCAGGGCGATCACCGGCACGCGTACTGCGTTGGCCAGGTGCATCACGGCCGTCTCCACCGAGATGATCAGGTCGCATTCAGCCAGCATGGCCGGCAACTGGAAGAAGTTCTCTTCGGCGCTGAAGAGTTGCGTGCGCTGCAGCTGGTAGCGGCCGATCACCTCGCGCGCATTGGCCAGTTCCTGCGGTACCGCGTTGACGATGAAGCAGGCATCCTGCCAGCCCTCGCGCGCCTGCATGGCCTGGATCAGCGCGGCCACCTGTTCCAGCGTCCAGCAGCGCTTCCTGGTCTTGGCGTAGGGATTGATGAACACCAGCTTGCCGCTGCGTGCGGCGAATTGCCAGCGCACCAGTTGCTCCTGCGCATACTGGTGCCATTGCAGCGGGATGTCCACGAACGGGAACCGCGCCTCGTCCTTGACCTCCAGTCCACTCAACTGACGGAACCAGAAGGCATACACATCGCTGATGTGATGCTCCGGATCGTTGCTGCGGTAGCTCGGCATCTCGGCATCCAGCTGCCGGTAGGCCAGCAGATGATGCGGCTGGAACAGCGAGACCTTCTTGCGCATGCCGACCACCCAGCCTTCCGGACTGATCTCGCGCGCCAGACCGGCGTAGAGGTGCGGGCGCAGGGTCGCCAGCGATACCACGATGGGATAGTGCTCGCCACGCGCCTCGGCGATGGAGGCGCGATACAGCTCCGGACTGTAGGTGCGGGTGTAGACCTTGTCGAAGAAGGAGCAGGCGGCCGTCCAGTCGTAGAGCGAATACTTCTTCAGGTGCGGCCACTGGCTGGCGTCAGCCGTGCGGCGCACTTCATCGACCCACAGGTGGACCTTCAGATGCGGATTCTGCGCGGCGAAAGCCTTGAAGAAATTCTGCAGATAGGTGAAGTCGCCCAGGGCCAGATGGGCGATGAAGAGGATCTTGTCGGATTTCTTCAGCAGGTCGGCGGGGATCAGGCAGTTTTGCATGGGCATGCTCAGACGGAGGCTTCCTGTTGCTGGGAGAACTGCAGGCGGTACAGGTTGGCGTAGACCCCTTCCTTCTGCAGCAGTGCCTGGTGGTTGCCCACTTCGACGATCTGTCCGTGCGACAGCACCACGATGCGGTCGGCACGTTCGATGGTGGACAGGCGGTGGGCGATGACGAAGGTGGTGCGGCCCTGCATCAGGCGATCCAGCGCCGCCTGCACGGCGCGTTCGGACTCGGTATCCAGCGCCGAGGTGGCTTCGTCCAGGATCAGGATGGGCGCATCCTTGTAGATGGCGCGGGCAATGGCTACACGCTGGCGCTGACCGCCGGACAGGCGCGAGCCGTTGTCACCGATACGCGTCTGCAGGCCTTCCGGCAAGCCCGCCACCACATCGTTGAGGTGCGCGGCCTCGACGGCTGCGGCCACGCGCGCTGCGTCGGGGCTGGGGTCGCCATAGGCGATGTTGGCGGCCAGGGTGTCATCGAAGAGCACCGTGTTCTGGTTCACCATCGCGATCTGCTGGCGCAGGCTGGGCAGGGAGATGGTTTCGATGGGGCGGCCGTCGAGCAGGATTTCACCCGAGGTGCTGGAATAGAAGCCGGGGATGAGGCTCACCAGGGTGGACTTGCCACCGCCGGACATGCCCACGAAGGCGATGGTCTCGCCCGCTTCGACCTGCAGGTTGAGGTTCTTCAGCGCCAGTTGCTCGTGGCCCGGATAGGCGAAGCTGACATCGACGAAGTCCAGCTTGCCGGTCGCGCGTGCGGTCAGTGGCTGGCCGGTGGTGCGTTCGGTGGTCTTGTCGATCAGGTTGTAGACTTCTTCGGCAGCGGCCATGCCGCGTTGCAGGGGGCCGTTGATTTCGGCCAGCTGCTTCAACGGTGCCAGCAGCATCAGCATGGCGGTGATGAAGGAGACGAAGCCGCCCACGGTGATCTGGCCGTTGCCGGACTGGATCAGGGCCATCACGATGACGATCGCCACCGCGGTGGCGGTCATGAGCTGGGTGATGGGAACGGTGGAGGCAAAGGCGGCCGTCATGCGCATGGTGTAGCTGCGCAGGTTCTCGGCACGACGATGGAAGCGCTCCTTCTCGTAGTCCTGGCCGCCGAAGATCTTGATGACCTGCTGGGCGCGGGTGGTTTCCTCGATGACCTGGGTCATCTCGGCGTTGACGTTGAGTGAATCACGGTTCAGTTTCTTGAGGCGCTTGCCGGTGGTGCGCACCACGATGGTCACCAGCGGCAGCAGGACCAGGGTGACGATGGTCAGCACCCAGTTCAGGTACAGCAGCCAGGCCAGCAGGCCTAGCACGGTCAGTGCCGAACGCAGGATGGAGGTGAAGACCTTGGTCACCATGTCGATGATCTGCTGCACTTCGAACATCATCGAATTGATCACCTTGCCCACCGTATTGGTGGCATAGAACTGCACCGGCAGGTCCAGCATGCGGGCGAACATCTGGCGGCGCAGTTCGTTGAGGATGCGGGTGGACACCCAGGTCATCATGTAAGAACTGGTAAAGGTGGCGATGCCGCGGATGAAGAAGATGCCGATCACCGCCGCCGGCACCAGCCAGAGCGAGAAGGTCGGCTTGCCCACGAAGCCCTTGTCCAGCAGCACCTGGAAGATGTAGGGCACCACCGGTTCGGTGGCGGCGGTGACGATCATGGCGATGAATGCCACGGCCAGCCGCTTCTTGTAGGGCAAGTGCAGGGCCGCCAGGCGTTTCATGTTGTAGGACAGCATCGGGAGAATCCTTGCGTGCAGGTAATGCGGGTAACGAAAAGGTGAGATTATGCCGTGTTCGCCGGTCCAGCAGGCTGTTGCCGTGCCAATGACCACAGGATGACCCCCAGGAAGGCGAACATCATCACGCCATTGTTGTGTGTCAGGAAAGCCTGGGTCAGCCCGAAGGCCAGATAACTCAGCATGAGCATCATGCCGGCGCCGGCGGCCATACGAGCCTCGATGCTCCTGCCAGGGACGGCCCGCCCGGCAAACAGCCGCAATGGCAGCAGGTACAGCATCAACACGGCCAGCAAGCCGGGGATGCCATGTTTGACCAGGGCATCCAGGTATTCATTGTGCAGGTGGGTATGCTCTGCCACCGAGGTCGATGCCAGTCCTTCCTCGACCATGTGCTGCTTGGCCTGCATCATGCCTTCCTTGCCGAAGCCCAGCAGCAGGTGGCGGGGCGCCAGGTACAGCCCCACACGCAGCATCTCCAGGCGCGCGCCCACCGAGGACTGGGCATCGGCGTGTTGCAGGTAACCGCCGGCCTCGCTCACGGCCTGCCGGTAGCGTGCGGTCAGCGGCGAATGGGGTAGCAGCGCCAGTACCGCCAGTGCGGCCAGAGCGAGCACGGCTGGCTTGAGCAGGCGCCGGGCCTGGCCGGCACGTATCAGCAGGTATGCGGCCAGGATCGCGCAGAAGGGCAGGGCCAGCCAGCTGCCGCGGCTGCCGCTGAGCAGCGTGGCGACCAGGGCCATCAGAACGCCGGTGGCATGCAGCAGTTTCCAGCGCAGCCCGTGGCCCAGCGCCAGCGCACGCGCCAGCCCATGGGCCGACAGTACCGCCAGCAGCGCGCTGATGTTGCCGTACTGGATCGGATTGGTACTGCCGCCCGGACGGTCCATGCCCCAGGCCAGCCATTGCCACAGACTCAACAGCCCGGCGCCGATGGCGCCGACCGCCGCACCCGACCACAGCGCGCCCGGCCGGGGCGGGAACGTGCACAGCAGCAGCAGTGCCGGGATCGCCAGCAGGAAGCGCAAGGGCGCATCGTATTCCCGCCCCGGTGCGTGATGTATCAGGTTCAGGGCCACATGCAACAGGAAATAGAAGCCCAGGGCGGCGATGAACAGGTAATCCGGAGCTGCCAGGCGGAGGCGGGGAGAGGCGGGCCGCAACAATACCGTCGCACCCAGCACCAGCATCCCCGCACCCAGGGAAAAACCGCTTGCGATGACCAGCGAAATTGCCGACAGCAGGAAGACAGCCAGTGAGGTATAGGTGGGCATGGAAAGCGAAAGAACGCGCAGGCGGGCCGCGAAGTGCGCATTGTAATCGATGCGCTGCGGCCATCGCCTTGCGCCGGGGCGTGGTGCCCGGCAATTCTGCGATACGTGTTGCGCCCGTCCGCGCCGGGCGACCTGGGGCCGGATCACATCAGGATGATGTCGTACTGCTCCTGCTGATAATCGCTCTGGACCTGCAGTGACACCGGCTTGCCGATGAAGTCCCCCAACATGGCCAGGTGCTGCGACTCTTCTTCGAGGAACATGTCCACCACCACCTGCGAGGCCAGGATGCGGAATTCACGGGGGTTGAACTGCTTGGCCTCGCGCATGACCTCGCGCAGGATTTCGTAACACACCGTACGCGGCGTCTTGACCTGGCCGCGCCCCTTGCAGGCCGGGCAAGTCTCGCACAGGATATGGGCCAGCGATTCGCGGGTGCGCTTGCGCGTCATCTCTACCAGGCCCAGCGTGGAGAAGCCCGACACCGAGATCTTGGTGCGGTCGCGTTGCAGCGCCTTGCCCAGTTCGGCCAGCACCGCCTGGCGGTGCTCCGTGCTCTCCATGTCGATGAAGTCCAGGATGATGATGCCGCCCAGGTTGCGCAGCCGCAGCTGGCGGGCAATGGCATGTGCCGCTTCCAGGTTGGTCTTGAAGATGGTGTCGTCGAAGTTGCGACCATTGACGAAGCTGCCGGTGTTGACGTCGATGGTGGTCATCGCCTCGGTCTGGTCGACGATCAGGTAACCGCCCGACTTCAGGTCCACCCGACGTCCCAGGGCGCGTTCGATTTCCTCTTCCACGCCATACAGGTCGAACAGCGGACGCTCGCCGCGATAGTGCATCAGCTTGGGCAGCACCGAGGGGGTATAGATGGCGCCGAACTCCTGCAGCATGTGGAAGTTCTCGCGTGAATCGACCTGGATGGTGGCAGTCTGGTCGGACACGAAGTCACGCAGCACACGCTGGGCCAGCGACAGGTCCTGATGCAGCAGCGTGGGCGCCGGCTTGGTCTTGGCCTGCTTGGTGATGGTGGCCCAGGTGGTGCGCAGGTATTCGACGTCCATCTGCAGGTCGGCGTCGGAAGCATCCTCGGCCATGGTGCGGATGATGAAGCCGCCTTTTTCCTCGGCCGGCAGCAGGGCTTGCACCTTGCTGCGCAAGAGCTCGCGCTCGGCTTCGTTCTCGATACGCTGGGAAATGCCGATGTGCTTGTCCTGCGGCAGGTAGACCAGCATGCGCCCGGCAATGGAGATCTGCGTGGACAGGCGCGCACCCTTGGTGCCGATCGGGTCCTTGATCACCTGTACCGTGATGGTCTGGCCATCGTGCAGCAGTTTCTCGATGGGGATGGCAGGCGCGTTCTGGCCATCGTGCGGACGGGCTTCCCAGATGTCGGCCACGTGCAGGAAGGCGGCGCGCTCCAGACCGATGTCGATGAAGGCTGACTGCATGCCCGGCAGCACCCGGACCACCTTGCCCAGGTAGATGTTGCCGGCCAGGCCGCGCGAGAGGGTGCGCTCGATGTGCAACTCCTGCACGGCCCCTTGCAGGATCAGCGCAACCCGCGTCTCCTGCGGCGTGATGTTGATGAGGATGTCTTCGCTCATAGGATTCGAACGCCCGCTTGTTGTAGTAGTTGAGCCGTCTCGAATAGCGGCAGTCCCATGATACCGGAATGGCTGCCCACGATATTGCTGATGAACACCGACGCCAGACCCTGGATACCATAGGCGCCGGCCTTGTCGTAGGGTTCGACGGTATTGCAGTAGGCGGCGATGGCCTCGGCGGTGAGCGGCGCGAAACTGACGTCGGACTGCTGCACGATCTGCCAGACCTCGGTTTCCACGCCCAGCGTCACGCCCACGGCCACGCTGGTCAGGACCTGGTGCGTACGGCCGGAGAGCAGGGTGATCATGCGCACCGCTTCGTCATGGTCGGCCGGCTTGCCCAGGATCAGGTCGTCCACCACCACGGTGGTATCGGCCGACAGCAGCGGCCGGTGCGGCAATTGGCGCAGCATCATGGTCTGCTGGGCGCTGTCGAGCTTGGCGCGGGTGACGCGGGCGACGTAGTCCAGCGGGGCTTCCCCGGGCAATACGCTTTCGTCGACTTCCTTGTCCGAGAGCATCAGTTCGAAATCGATGCCGATCTGGCGCAGCAGTTCGCGGCGGCGCGGGCTTTTCGAGGCGAGGTAGATTTTGTGGTCCGCTTGTTTCATTGAGCCATGCATGTCAAGGGCCGCTGCCCGGGAGGCGAGGCCGGCGGTGGACGGGTTCAGGCGCGGTGATACGGGTGGTTCTGCGTAATCGACCACGCGCGGTACAGTTGCTCGGCCAGCATCACCCGCACCATGCCATGTGGCAAGGTCATGCTGGAGATGCGGATGAGCGTGTCGGCGCCGGCCTTGAAGCCGGGATCGAGTCCATCGGCACCGCCGATGACGAAGGCCACGTCGCGGCCATCCTGCTGCCACTGGACCAGCTGCTGCGACAACTGTACCGAGGTCCAGTCGCGTCCGCGCTCGTCCAGTGCAATCACGCGCGCGCCCTTGGGCAGCGCGGCTTCGATCTTTTCGCGTTCCTGTGCCATCACGGTCTCGGCCGTGCGGCTGCCGGAGCGTTCGACGGGTTTGATTTCCTTCAGGATGATCCGGCATTCCGGTGGCATGCGCTTGGCATACTCCTGGAAGCCGGTCTCGATCCACGCCGGCATCTTGTGGCCGACGGCAGCAATCACCAGTTGCATCAAGCCTTGCTGGTGCGCTTGGCGGCCGGCTTCTTGGCGGTCTCGCTCTTGGCGGGCGCCACGCGCACGGTCTTGCCGGTCGGGGTCTTGGGGGCAGCGGTTCTGCTACGGGTGGTCGCAGCCTTGGGCGCGGCGGTCTTGCTGCCGGCAGCGGTGCGGGTGGTGGTGGTCTTGGCGGCGGTGGTCTTGGTGCCGGTGGTGCGCGTGGTCCTGGTGGCAGCAGTCTTCGCACCGGTAGCGCCCGTGGTACGGGTGGTACGGGTCGTGCCGGCTGCAGCGCGGGTGCCGGTGGTGGTGCTGGTCGAGGTGGCGCGCGGCTTGCGGGCCGGCTTCTTCGGTGCATCCTCGTCGTCGTCCAGGGCCTGGCTGGCTTCGACCGCTTCGGCCTGGGCACGCGTACGGCGGATCTTGGGGGCCGGCTCCTCGTCGGCGGCAGCGCGCTTGGCGGAGGCCGAGGTACCGGTGCGCTTGGCCGCGCCCAGCTTCACTTCCTTGTCGCCCCAGATTTCTTCCAGGCGGTAGTAGGTGCGGATGGCCGGCTGCATGATGTGTACGATCATGTCACCCAGGTCGACCAGTACCCACTCGCCGGTGTCTTCGCCTTCGATGCTCACGACGTTGCCGCCCTTGGCCTTGACCTTGTCGCGCACCGAGGCGGCCAGCGCCTTGGTCTGGCGGTTCGAGGTACCGGAGGCGATCGCCACGCGGTCGAACAGGCTGGTCAGGTGGGTGGTGTCATAGATGCGGATTTCTTGCGCCTTGACGTCTTCCAGAGCGTCCACGACCAGGGTTTGCAGTTTTTTGATGTCCATTATTGAGTTCGGTACAGATGTTGTTGTTCGATATAGTCTAGCACCCTGCCCGGGATCAGCGAATCGGGTCGGATGCCGCGTTGCAGCTGGGCACGGATTTCAGTCGACGAGATATCGACCGCCAGCCCGAGGGCCAGGTAGCCGTATCCGTGCGTGGTGCTGCGGATCTCTTGCGGCGCAGCGTTGCGCCGCTTGAATTCTTCCCTCACGGCCGGCGGCACGTGGGCGTCGGCCAGCTCGAAACCGGGCCGAGAGGCGGCACACAGGTGCGCCAGTTCAAACAGTTCCTGCCAGTGCTGCCAGGTGTCCAGGTGCTGCAGCTGGTCGGCGCCCATCAGGAACACGATGGACACCTCCGGCCCCAGTTCGGCACGCAGGGCGCGCAGGGTATCGATGGTATAGGTCGCGCTGGCGCGGCGGATTTCCTGCTCATCGATGACCACCGGCACCCGCTGGCGATCGAAGGCCAGGCGCACCATCTCCACCCGGTCCGCCGGCGCGGCTTGCAGACCGTGCTTTTGCCACGGGTTGCCGGTGGGAATGACGCGCAATTCGTCCGGATGCAGCAGATCCACGAAGTGCTCGGCCAGCTTGACATGCCCATTGTGGACAGGATCGAAGCTGCCGCCAAGCACGGCAATGCAGCGCTGCGCCGCGGGCGGCGCCATTACAGCCATTCCTTGTGGACCAGGAAGTCCGAATACAGTGCGGCCTCCGGGCTGCCGGCTTCCGGGTGCCAGTCATAGCGCCATTTCACCAGCGGTGGCATGGACATCAGGATGGATTCGGTGCGGCCTCCCGACTGCAGCCCGAACAGGGTGCCACGGTCGAAGACCAGGTTGAATTCCACGTAGCGTCCGCGACGATAGGCCTGGAAGTCACGCTCGCGTTCGCCATAGGGCGTCTCGCGGCGGGCCGCCACGATGGGCAGGTAGGCCTCCAGGAAGGCGTCCCCCACGCTGCGCTGCATGGCAAAGGCCTGCTCGAAGGGCAGGGCGTTGAAATCGTCGAAGAAGATGCCGCCCACGCCACGCGGCTCCTTGCGGTGCTTCAGGTAGAAATACTCATCGCACCAGGTCTTGAAGCGCGGGTACAGATCGTCGCCGTATGGCTGTAGCGCATCGCGACAGGTGCGGTGGAAATGGCGGGCGTCATCCTCGACCCCGTAGTAGGGCGTCAGGTCCATGCCGCCGCCGAACCACCAGACCGCTTCTTCTCCCTCTGCATGGGTGGTGAAGAAGCGCACGTTCATGTGCACCGTCGGGATATAGGGATTGCGCGGATGCAGCACCAGCGACACCCCCATGGCTTCCCAGGCACGGCCGGCCAGCTGCGGGCGGTTGGCGGCTGCCGACGGCGGCAGGTTCTTGCCCATCACGTGCGAAAAGCCCACGCCGCCGCGCTCCAGCAGGTTTCCTTCTTCCAGCAGGCGCGAAGTGCCGCCGCCGCCTTCCGGACGTTCCCACGAATCCGACAGGAAGGCCTTGCCATCGGCGGCTTCCAGGGCCGCGACGATGCGCTGTTGCAGGTCTTGCAGGTAGGCCTTGACGGCGGCGGTGTGGGTGGAGGCGTTGGAATGGGTGGTCACGGCGGGTCGCTCTGGTGCACGGTTATTGGGCGGAAATGCGTTCCAACCCGCGATTGTACCTTGCCCGCCCCTTCGTGGGGCGGCAAAAGCCGGTCCGGCGGGCGCCACGGACCGGCGGTGTGGGGCGTTAGCCTCAGGTTTGCGGTGGTTGCGCCAGCGGCACGGCCACCTGGTAGGTAGCGGGTGCCGGCCAGCCTTCCTTCAGGCAGACCTCGGCGATGGCATTCTGCACATCGGTATAGACCTGGCCGAAATTGGGTGTCGGGGCATGTACGCGCAGGGCGATCAGGGTGCCGGTGGCGTTGAATTCCTGGATCACGATGCCCGGTGCCGGCGTCTGCAGCACATTGGGAATGGCCTTGATGCGCTCGGTCAGCTTGGCGATGGCCACCTGGGGATCGACGCTGTAGGCAATCTGGCAACGCAGGTCGGTGCGGCGCGTGGCATTGACGTTGTAGTTGATGATGTTTTCCGAGAACAGCTTGTTGTTGCCGATGATCACGCGCAGGTTGTTGTCGGTGGTGATGATGGTGGTCACCAGGCCGATGTCGGAAACCGTTCCGGTCTGCCCGGCGGCGGTGATGTAGTCGCCCACCTTGAAGGGACGCAGCACCACCAGGAAGATGCCGGCCGCGAAGTTCGACAGCAGGCCCGACCAGGCCACGCCCAGCGCCACGCCGACCGCGCCGATCATGGCGGCAAAGGAGGTGGTGGGAATGCCGCAGACTTCCAGGATGCCCATCACCAGCAGGATGCGCAGGATCACGTGCATGGCCGAGCTGGCGTAGTTGATCAGGGTGGTCTCGAACTGGCGCACGGTCAGCACCCGGCGCACCACCTTGGACAGGGTGTTGATGAACATGCCGCCGATGATCCAGATGGCGATGGCGGCGATGACCTTCAGGCCGAATGGCACCAGGTAGAGGTTGATGAGGGTGTCGAAGTTGAGCAGGTGTTCAGGCATCGGGGCTTCCTTTTCTTCGGTGGTGGCGTGTCGTGCTTAGTCTGCCGGCATGGGCTTTTGTTGCAGTCGGCGGGTGGCGTGCATGAAGCATAAAGCGACTGTCCCCCGCAACACACCGGGCGTTGCGGGGGACAGTGGGTCGTACGGTGTTCGGCTTAGCGCTTCAGGGCGCGCCAGCCGATGTCGCGGCGCATCTGCGAGCCGGCGAAGTGGATCAGGTCGGCGGCGTCGTAGGCGTGCTTCTGCGCGACTTTCACGCTGTCACCCAGGCCCACCACGCACAGCACGCGGCCGCCCGAGGTGGTCAGCTTGTCGCCGGTCAGGGTGGTGCCGGCGTGGAAGGTCACGCAATCGACGGTTTCGGCCGGGATGTCGGTGATCAGGTCGCCACGGCGCGGTTCTTCCGGATAACCGTGGGCGGCCATCACCACGCCCAGCGCGGTGCGGCGATCCCATTCCAGCTCGACCTTGTCCAGCGTGCCGGTCACAGCGTGTTCGAACACCGTCAGCAGATCGGTCTTCAGGCGCGCCATGATGGGCTGGGTTTCAGGGTCGCCCATGCGGCAGTTGAATTCCAGCGTCTTGGGGTTGCCTTCGGCGTCGATCATCAGGCCGGCATACAGGAAGCCGGAGAAGGGGATGCCATCCTTGGCCATGCCCTGCACGGTCGGTACGATGATCTCGCGCATCACGCGGGCATGCAGCGCCGGAGTCACAATGGGGGCAGGGGAGTAGGCGCCCATGCCGCCGGTATTGGGACCCTGGTCGTTGTCCTGCAGGCGCTTGTGGTCCTGGCTGGTGGCCAGCGGCAGGATGTTCTTGCCGTCCACCATGACGATGAAGGAAGCCTCTTCGCCGGCCAGGAATTCCTCGATCACCACGCGTGCACCGGCATCGCCCAGCTTGTTGTCGGAGAGCATCATGTCCACCGCCGAATGCGCCTCTTCCAGCGTCATGGCGACCACCACGCCCTTGCCGGCGGCCAGGCCGTCGGCCTTGATGACGATGGGGGCGCCCTTCTTGGCGATGTAGTCATGCGCGGCCGCCACGTCCGAGAAGGTCTGGTACTCGGCAGTGGGAATGGCGTGGCGCTGCATGAAGGCCTTGGCGAAGTCCTTGGAGCTTTCCAGTTGCGCCGCTTCCTTGGTGGGGCCGAAGATCTTCAGGCCACGGGCGCGGAAGACGTTGACGATGCCGGCTGCCAGCGGGCCTTCCGGGCCGACCACGGTCAGCGCCACGTGTTCCTGCTCGACGAAGTCGGCCAGGGCCACCGGATCGGTGATGGCGATGTTCTGCAGGCGCTCGTCGAGTGCGGTGCCACCGTTGCCGGGAGCGACGTAGACCGTCTGGATGCGCGGCGACTTGGCGATGGCCCAGGCCAGCGCATGTTCACGGCCACCGGAGCCAACAACTAGGATTTTCATGGGATAGGGAGGTAAAAGTGGCGAATGGGCAAAATGGGCAAAAGCGGAGAATTATTCTTCGATCACGGCGTTGGTATAGAGCTCCTGGGTGTCGTCCAGGTTCTCCAGCGCATCCAGCAGTTTCTGCATCCTGACGCCGTCTTCGCCTGCGAACACGGTTTCGGTGGCAGGCTTCATGGTGATCTCGGCGACTTCGGCCTTGAAGCCGGCAGCTTCCATGGCGGCCTTGACGGCGGCGAAGTCGTTGGGCGCGGTCAGCACTTCGATGCCGCCTTCCTCGTCGGTGACCACATCTTCGGCGCCGGCTTCCAGGGCCGCTTCCATGATGGCGTTCTCGTCAGTGCCGGGGGCGTACATCAGCTGGCCGCAGTGCTTGAAGAGGAAGGCCACCGAGCCTTCGGTCCCCATGTTGCCGCCGAACTTGGAGAAGGCGTGGCGTACTTCGGCCACGGTGCGCACGCGGTTGTCGGTCATGCAATCGACGATGATGGCCGCGCCGTTGATGCCGTAGCCCTCATAGCGCACTTCCTCGTAGTTCACGCCGTCCAGGGCGCCGGTGCCGCGCTGGATGGCACGGGTCACGTTGTCCTTGGGCATGTTGGCGTCGGAGGCGCGGTCCACCGCCAGGCGCAGGCGCGGGTTGGCGTCCGGGTCGCCGCCACCCATGCGGGCGGCCACGGTGATTTCCTTGATCAGGCGGGTCCAGATACGACCACGCCTTTCGTCCTGACGGCCTTTACGGTGCTGAATATTGGCCCATTTGCTGTGTCCAGCCATGTTGAATCTTCCTGCAAGATGGTGAGGGCAGAACCGTCCCTGTGCGGCAATCCGTGATGATCGGCAGGCGCTGCGGCAGGGCCGGCAGGCGCGGACGACGGATCGGCGCGGACGGGGACAAGGTTCGGACAGGACCGATAATGCTTTCCTGCCGCCATGTTCTGACTATAATCGGGCGGGCATTTTACCATACCGCCACCCTGTGATTTTTGCCTTCGAAGCCGAGTTGACATGATTAATCCCCTTCCCATTGCCACCCATTCCGACGGGCAACTGTGCCTGTTGCCGCAACTGGCCAATCGCCATGGCTGCATCACCGGTGCCACCGGCACCGGCAAGACGGTGACCCTGCAGGTGCTGGCCCAGGCGCTGTCCGATATCGGCGTGCCGGTGTTCATGGCCGACGTCAAGGGTGACCTGTCCGGCCTGGGCAAGGCCGGCAGTGCTTCGCCCAAGACCACCGCACGCCTGGCCCAGCTGGGCCTGCCCGAACCGGCCTGGGCCGCGGCCCCGGTCGCCTTCTGGGATGTCTATGGCGAAAAGGGCCATCCGGTGCGCGCCACCATTTCCGACATGGGGCCGCTGATGCTGGCTCGCATGCTCAACCTGAACGACACCCAGCAGGGCGTGCTGCAACTGGTGTTCAAGATCGCCGACGACCATGGCCTGCTGCTGCTCGACACCAAGGACCTGCGCGCCATGCTGCAGCATGTGGGCGAGAACGCGGCGCAGTTCAAGACCGAATACGGCAACATCTCGGCCGCCAGCGTGGGCGCCATCCAGCGCGGCCTGATCGCCATCGACGAGCAGGGCGGCGACCAGTTCTTCGGCGAACCGATGCTCAACATCGAGGACTGGATGCAGACCGACGCCCAGGGGCGCGGCATCATCAACATCCTGGCTGCGGACCGGCTCATGAATGCGCCGCGCCTGTATTCCACCTTCCTGCTGTGGATGCTCTCGGAACTGTTCGAACACCTGCCCGAAGTGGGCGACCTGGACAAGCCCAAGATGGCCTTCTTCTTCGACGAAGCCCACCTGCTCTTCGACGAAGCCCCCAAGCCACTCCTGCAGAAGATCGAACAGGTGGTGCGCCTGATCCGCTCCAAGGGTGTGGGCGTCTATTTCGTCACCCAGAACCCGCTGGACATTCCCGACACCGTGCTGGGCCAGCTCGGCAACCGCGTACAGCACGCCCTGCGCGCCTATACCCCGCGCGACCAGAAGGCTGTCACGGCGGCGGCCGAGACCTTCCGTCCCAATCCCATGCTCAATACCGCCAAGGCCATCACCGAGCTGGGTGTGGGCGAGGCGCTGGTGTCCTTCCTCGATGAAAAGGGCCGGCCCAACGTGGTCGAGCGCGGCTATGTGCTGACCCCGGCTTCGCAGATCGGCCCGGTCACCGATGACGAGCGCCGGGCGCTGATCGCGTCGTCGCTGGTGGCCGGCGTCTATGAACAGGTGATCGACCGCGAATCGGCCTATGAGCGCCTCAAGGGCCGCGCCGTGCAGCAACCGCAAGCTGCTCCGCAAGCGCCGCCACAAGCGGCCCCTGCCCCGTCCTCGGCACCGCCGGTGGACGACAACGCCTGGGGGGCGTCAGCCGGCCGCAGCGCGCCGTCGCCGACGCCGTCGTCGCGTCCCGCCGGGGGAACCCGCATGTCGCCCCGCCAGTCGCAGACACAGCCGCAGCCGCAGCCACAGCAGCAACCGGCCCCGCAACAGAACGACGGCGGCGGCCTGGGCGATCTGTTGAAGGATGCCGCCGGCGGCATCTTCGGTAATGGCGGTGGCGGCAATCGCCGCAGCGATTCGCCCCTGCAGGCCATGGTCAAGTCGGCCGCCCGCAGCATCGGTTCGCAGGTCGGTCGCGAACTCATTCGCGGCGTACTGGGTTCGCTGATGAAGAAGCGCTGATGCGCCCGCGCCCGACCGTCGCCGGCGGAGGGCGGGCGCAGGCATTACAATCGCGGCCATGACAGCCGCCACCTCCCACTCCACGCCGCGCCAGGTTTTCCTGGGCGGCCTCCTGCTCGCCATCGTCGGCGCCATCTTCTTTTCCGCCAAGGCCATCGTGGCCAAGCTGATGTACCGCTACCAGGTCGATGCGGTCATGGTGATCACGCTGCGCATGCTCTTTTCCTTCCCCATGTTCGCCGTCGTGGCGATCTGGAAGGCGCGTACCCAGCCGCCGCTGGCGCGGGCCGACTACCTGCGCATCGTGGTGCTGGGGCTGATGGGCTATTACCTGTCGAGCTTCCTCGACTTCCTCGGCCTGCAATACATCTCCGCCGGGCTGGAACGGCTGATCCTGTTCCTCACGCCGTCCTTCGTGATGCTGATCGCCTTTTTCTTCTTCAAGCGCAAGGTCGGCTGGATCGAATGGGCCGCCTTGCTGGTGTCCTACTTCGGTACCGTGCTGGTGCTGCAGCACGACCTGCATACCGGTGGCAGCGACGTCCTCCTCGGCAGTGCCCTGGTACTGGGCTCGGCCTTCAGCTATTCGATCTACCTGATTTCCTCCGGCGAACTGGTGCGCCGGGTTGGCGCGATGCGGCTGGTGGCCTATGCCATGTGCGTCTCCAGCGTGGCCTGCGTGATCCAGTTCTTCGTGCTGCGTGCACCGGCCGAGCTGTTTACGCAGGTAGCCCCGGTGTACCAGCTTTCACTTTTCAACGCGGTGTTCTGCACCGTATTGCCGGTGTTCCTCACCATGGTGGCGGTGGCCCGCATTGGCGCGCCCACGGCGGCGCAGGCCGGCCTGGTCGGGCCGGTATCCACGCTCTTCATGGGCGCGGCGCTGCTGGACGAACCCATCACCGGCATCCAGCTGGTCGGCACCGCGCTGGTGCTGGCCGGCATGTGGCTGCTGTCGCGCAAGAAGCGCTAAGGCGTTCTATACTGCCCCACCGGAACTGAATTTCCAGACAGTCCGCTCACCGCAAATCAAGGAGACCCAGATGGCAAAAGCAATCCGCATGAGCAAGACCGGCGGCCCCGAGGTGATGGAATACGTGGACGTCGAAGTCGGCCAGCCCGGGCCGGGCGAGGTCCGCATCCGTCACGCCGCCGTCGGCCTGAACTTCATCGATTGCTATTTCCGCTCCGGTCTCTATCCGCAACCGCTGCCTGCCGGTCTGGGCCAGGAGGGCGCCGGCACCATCGAAGAACTGGGCGCCGGCGTGACCGGCTTCCAGGTTGGTGACCGGGTGGCCTATGCCGGGCGCCCCAACGGCGCCTATGCCGAAGAGCGCGTGATGCCGGCCGATATCCTGGTCAAGCTGCCCGACGCGATCAGCTTCGACACGGCTGCGGCCATGATGCTGCAGGGCATGACCGTGCAATACCTGCTGCGCCAGACCTATGCGCTGCAACCGGGCGACACCATCCTGTTCCATGCCGCCGCCGGTGGCATCGGCCTGATCGCCTGCCAGTGGGCCCGTGCGCTGGGCGTGAACCTGATCGGTACCGTCAGCAGCGAGGAGAAGGCGGCCCTGGCCAGGCAGCACGGCGCGGCCCACGTGATCAACTACAAGACCGAGAACTTCGTCGAACGCGTCAAGGACATCACCGGCGGGCGTGGCGTACAGGTGGTGTATGACTCCATCGGCAAGGACACCTTCATCGGCTCCCTGGATTGCCTGCGTCCACGCGGCATGATGGTCAGTTTCGGCAATGCCTCCGGTCCGGTGGCGCCGTTCGGGGTGTCCGAACTGGCCTCGCGCGGCTCGCTGTTCCTGACCCGGCCTTCGCTAGGCAACTACACCTCCACCCGCGCCGAACTGGACGCCACCGCCGGCGACCTGTTCGACATGGTCCAGAGCAACAAGATCAGCATCGAGATCAACCAGCGCTACGCCCTGAAGGACGTGGCCCAGGCCCATGCCGACCTGGAGGGGCGCAAGACCACCGGCTCCACCATCCTGATCCCCTGATCCCCTGATCCCCTGATCCACCATCTCACCGACCAGGAGCCGCCATGGACCAGCCCCGCCACGATCCCGGCAGCCGCAATCCCATGGATCATCCGCCCGAGCAGGATAGCGGCGCCGACGGCTCGCCCAAGTTCGGGCGGCTGTTGGCGGTGCTGATCTGCGCGGTACTGCTGATCGTCGTCATCACCTTCGCGAGCGAAGCCTACTTTTCATAGCGAACTCGAAATTCTTCGGTGTGAATCTCGCAAGATATCCATAAATCACATCAACAATGCGCCGATAGCGCATTTCTTCCCGTCTTGATCGTCAAATGCAGCCTCTGCGCCTGCGCGAATATTCGCGTCGGCGCCGTCAGGGGCGAACATTTTGACGGGAGTGGGAGATGGGATGGAAATGGCACCGGGGCCGCTATAGCGGCGCACCCGGTTATCCGTGGCGGATCTGGGGCCTGGTCCTGTTGCTGTGCGCAGGTGCGGTGGCAGCTGCGCCGGGCAATATGGGCAGCAGCGGCAGCGCAATCACCCGGACCAGCGCACACGGCGTTCCCGGGGTCAGCGAGACCGAGATCATCCTCGGCCAGTCGGCGCCGTTTTCCGGTCCGGCCGGCGAGCTTGGACGGGATTTCCAGGAGGGGGCGCAAAGCTACTTTGCCCGGGTCAATGCGCGTGGCGGCGTCTACGGCCGTCGCGTCAGGCTGCTGAGCCTGGACGATCGCTACGAACCCGAGCGGGCACTGGCCAATACCCAGCAACTGATCTGGCGCGACAAGGTGTTCGCCCTGTTCGGCTACTCCGGCACGCCCACGGTACTGGCGGCATTGCCGGTCATCCGCGAGGCCGGCATTCCCCTGTTTGCACCGCTGTCGGGCTCGTCTGCGCTGCGCCAGCCCTTCAATCGCCTGCTCTTCCACATCCGTGCCAGCTACGTCCAGGAGACCGAATTCCTGCTGCGCCAGCTGAAGAGCACCGGTCGCCGCCGTGTGGCGGTGTTCTACCAGAACGACGAACTCGGCAAGGGCCTGCTGGATATCCTGCGCCAGCGTGTGCCGCTCTACGGCCTCACGCTGGTGGGTAGCGCCGGTATCGAACGCAACAGTGATGCTGTGGCTGCGGCGGCTGCCGAGCTGGCCCGGGCGCGGCCCGACGTGGTGATCCAGGTGGTGTCCTACCAGCCAGCGGCGGCCATGATCAACCGCATGCGCGCTGGTGGTTACCTGGGCGGGTTCTCGCACTATTCCTTCGTTGGTAGCACCTCCCTGTCGGCGCGCCTGAAAAACGCCGGCGTCGGCGCCGAGGTCACCCAGGTCGTGCCCTTTCCCAATAAGGCCCGCCTGCGCATCGTCTACGAATACCAGCAGGCCATGGCCCATACCCCCGGGATCGACTGCAACTTTACCGGCCTGGAAGGCTACATCGCCGCCCGCGCCCTGGTGGAAGGCCTGCGCCGCGCCGGCCGCGATCTCACCCGTGAAGGCCTGATCCGGGCCCTGGAGAGCATCACCCCGGCCAACTACGAGGGTGGTGGCTTCAGCCTGCATTTCACGCCGACCGACCACAGCGGTTCGGATTTCGTCGACCTGACCGCCATCGGCGCCGGCGGACGCTTCATCAACTAGCCGCCCCGTCCCACAGGGCCGGGGCGGGTTTGCGCTACACTGCAGCCTTCGGCCGATCCGGCCTTCTCTCATCCGCCTCAAGGATTTGCCGTGACTGCTAGCCGCTATGCCACGCTTGCCGCTGCTCCGTATTCGGGCGTGGCGCTGATCGCCGCCTGCTCGGCAGGCTTCCTGTGGGGGACCGGCGCGCTGGTGGTCAATATCCTGATCGCCCGCTACGGCTTTGCCCCGGGCGATATCTCCTTCTGGCGCTTCGCCGTCGGCGCGATCTTCCTGTGCCTGATCTTCGGCACCCGCATCCACCTGCCCACCTTGCGTACGCTGCTCGTGCCGGTGGTGCTGGCCGGCGCCACCATGGCCGGTTACGTGCTGTGCTGGTTCCTCGGCATCGAACGTATCGGCGCGGCGATTCCGACCTTGATCGCGCTCTGCCTGCCGCCAGTCTTTTCCACCCTGATCGCGCTGGCACGCGGGCAGGAGCGGCTGGACCTGTCACTGGCGGTGATCCTGACCGCCGCCCTGGGCGGCACCGTGTTGATCGTCGCCCGTCATGGCGGGATGGGGGAGGCCGGTCAGGCTGACCTCATCATCGGCCTGCTGTGCTCGGTGGCCTCGGCGCTGCTCTATACCGGTTTCACACTGGTCAGCGGGCGCCTCTCATCAGCCCTGGGCGCAGGGCAGGCGGCCACCTGCCTGACCGTGGTGGCCGCGCTGGTGATGGGCCTGACGACCCTCGCGCGCCCCCTGCAATGGCCGTCCGGCATTCCGCCCCAGGCCTGGTTCCTCTATCTGGGCGTGGTCACGGCGGCGCTGGCTTTGCTGGTCTTCAGCTGGGGCGCGGCGCGCCTCACTCCCACTGCCTTGACGGTGGCCACCCTGATCGAACCGCTGACCGCGGTCGTGCTCTCCGCGCTGCTGCTGGGTGAGCGGCTGGGCGCCAGCCAGTGGGCCGGCGGCGTGCTGCTGTTGTTGAGCATCTGGGGACTGGGGCGGAGGCTGTCGCGTCCCACCCCATCAGAGCAAACCTAGTCGACCGGCTGCCCGTCCTTGTCCACCTTGATGCGGATGCGGCGCGTCACGCCACTCGGGCCGGGGAAGTCCTCGAAGGCCGAGCGCACCATGTAGGGCATGGCCGCCGCCAGTCCGGCGCGATTGCCTTCGCTGTCTACCACCACGTCGAACAGTTTCTTGCCGTCGGCCACATTGCTGATGCCGATCTGCAGCCGCCTCAGGAAGACCGGGTAGCTGGTGGTCTGCATGGGGCCGCCATACCAGAACGGATCATAGAATGGACCGTAGGGACCATAGAAGCCGAACGGCCGTGGCCCGAAGCGTCCCCAGCCCGGTGCCGGGCCGTAGAAGAAGGGATCGTAGGCCGGCCGGCTGACCACCACCTGCTCGGTATTGATGCCGTAGCTGAAGCTGACGTTGAGCTGGGCCTGTTTCGGCTGGGCCGCTTCGGTAAAGCCCAGGAACTGCAGTTCCTGCCGGATCAGGCCGGCGTAGTTCTGGTATTCCAGGTCGTTTTCCTGTGCCGGGGTGGGGGCGAAGGCATAAGCCTTGTCGTTGTCGGCCGGGGACCAGGCGTGGAAGGAGGTGACATTGCTCTCGATCACCGAGGCGCAACCGGACAGCAGCAGACCCGCCGCCGCGATGAAGGGGTAAAGCCAGCGTTTCATGAAGATGCTCCAGTGGAAAAGGCCAGGCGCCGGGCGGATGGCTGGGCTCTCTGCGGACGCCAGGTCAATGACCAGGGCCGCCGGGAAGCAGTAGGACAAGGGGCCGGGACTTTCTATCCCGGGCGCACCGTCCGGCCGCTTCCTGCGCAGTGCTGCCCCATCCTGGGGCGCGCGCCACGGTCGCTATTGTAGTGCCGCCGTGCTGCCTTGGCGAACCATGGCGGTCGGCGGTGGTCTTTCACCGGACGCGTCCCCGATTCCCGGCTGGTTTTTCAGCCCGTTTTCAGCCCGATAGCATCCGCGTGATGCGGGATGATTGGTAAAATCGGGTTTTTGCTGCACCTGATTTAGATTGCGACTGTCGTCGCCTTCATCTCACCTCATCTCCATTATCTCCATTTCCACTCTGGACAGGCCTCCATGCGCACCGATACGCCTCAGACGATCTACCGTAAAGACTACGCCGCTCCCAACTATCTGGCCGACACCGTCGAGATGGGCTTCGACCTTGATCCCGCCGACACCCGCGTGGCCACCCGTATCACGATGACCCGCAACCCGGCCGCCAAGGGCCGCGACCTCGTGCTCTTCGGCGAGGAACTGGAACTGGTGGCCCTGCGCCTGAACGGCAAGACGCTCTCGCAAGACAAGGGGGATTTCCGCATTGCCGCCGGCGTGCTGACCATCCCCGCCGCGCCGGCCAGCGTGGAACTGGAAATCGAGACCCTGATCCACCCCGACCGCAACACCTCGCTCATGGGCCTGTATGTGTCCAATGGCAATTTCTTCACCCAGTGCGAAGCCGAGGGCTTCCGCAAGATCACCTATTTCCCCGACCGTCCGGATGTGATGGCCCGGTTCACCGTCATGCTGCGCGCCGACAAGGCCCGCTACCCGGTGCTGCTGTCCAACGGCAACCTGATCGAAGAGGGCGCCCTGCCCGATGGCCGCCACTACGCCAAGTGGGAAGACCCGTTCAAGAAGCCCTCCTATCTCTTCGCCCTGGTGGCCGGCCAGCTGGTCTGCCAGGAAGAAACCGTCCGCCTGCATTCCGGCCGTGACGCGCTGCTGCAGGTGTGGGTGGAAGAGGGCAACCTGGACAAGACCCAGCACGCCATGGATTCGCTCAAGAACAGCATCGACTGGGACGTCGAACGCTTCGGCCTGGACCTGGACCTGGAGCGTTTCATGATCGTCGCGGTGGGCGACTTCAACATGGGCGCCATGGAAAACAAGGGCTTGAACATCTTCAACACCAAGTTCGTGCTGGCCAACCCGCGTATCGCCACCGATGTGGATTTCGCCAACATCGAAGCCGTGGTCGGCCACGAATACTTCCACAACTGGACCGGCAACCGCGTCACCTGCCGCGACTGGTTCCAGCTCTCGCTGAAGGAAGGCCTGACCGTCTTCCGCGACCAGGAATTCTCGGCCGACATGATCGGCAGCGACAGCGGCCGCGCCGTCAAGCGCATCGACGACGTGCGCGTGCTGCGCCAGGCGCAGTTCCCGGAAGACGCCGGCCCCATGGCGCATCCGGTGCGCCCCGACTCCTACGTGGAAATCAACAATTTCTACACCGTCACCGTCTATGAAAAGGGCGCCGAAGTGGTGCGCATGTACCAGACCCTGCTGGGCCGCGAGGGCTTCCGCAAGGGCATGGACCTGTACTTCGAACGGCACGACGGCCAGGCCGTCACCTGCGACGATTTCCGCGCCGCCATGGCCGACGCCAATGGCCGCGACCTTTCCCAGTTCGAGCGCTGGTACAGCCAGGCCGGCACGCCGCTGCTGCAAGCCGCCGCCGACTACGATGCCAAGCGCAAGACCCTGACACTGACCCTGGAGCAAAGCTGCCCGGCCACGCCCGGCCAGAAGAAGAAACAGCCCTTCCACATCCCCGTGGCCGTCGGCCTGCTGGACGCCCAGGGCCGCGACCTGGCACTGACCCTGGAGGGGGAAAAGAAAGCCGGTGCCACCACCCGCGTACTGGAACTGACCAAGGCCAAGCAAAGCTTCCGCTTCATCAACGTCGACCAGAAGCCGGTGCCTTCGCTGCTGCGCGGCTTCTCCGCACCGGTGGTGCTGCAGTTCGACTATAGCGATGCCGAGCTGGCCTTCCTGATGGCCCACGACAGCGACGCCTTCAACCGCTGGGAAGCCGGCCAGCGCCTGGCCACCCGGCGCCTGCTGAACCTCACCGTGGCCGTGCAGGCGGCACGCCAGTCCGGTCATGTGGTGGCGGTCGACACCGTGCTCAACAACCTGCAACATGATGGCGCCCTGGCCGATGCCCTGCGCGCCACCCTGCAGGACGAATCGCTGGACCCGGCCTTCCGCGAACTGGTACTGACCCTGCCGTCGGAGACCATGATCGCCGAGCAGATGGAAGTCATCGACCCGCACGCCATCCACGTGGCGCGCCAGTTCCTGCGCCGCTCGCTGGCGCGCGAACTGCGCGACGAGCTGCTGGCCGTCTACCGCAGCCACCAGACGCCCGGTGCCTACAGCCCGGATGCCGCCTCTGCCGGCCGTCGTGCACTCAAGAACGTGGCCCTGTCCTACCTGGCCGAACTGGATGACGAAGAGGCCATGGCCCTGGCCCGGCAACAGGACGAGGATGCCAACAACATGACCGACCGCCTGGCCGCGCTGTCGGCCATCCTCAACAGCGCTGCATCGGGCAAGAGCGAGGCGCTGCAGCGCTTCTATACCGAGTTCGAACAGGAAGCCCTGGTCATCGACAAGTGGTTCACGCTGCAGGCCACGGCCCGCAATGCCGACGTCAACACCGTGCGCACCCTGACCGAACACCCGGCCTTCACCCTGAAGAACCCCAATCGCGCCCGCAGCCTGATCTTCAGCTTCTGCAACGGCAATCCGTCCGCCTTCCATGCACTGGATGGCAACGGCTACGCCTTCTGGGCCGAGCAGGTCATCGCCCTCAATGGCAGCAATCCCCAGGTCGCAGCGCGCCTGGCGCGCAGCCTGGACCGCTGGCGCAAGTACACCCCGGCGCTGCAGGAAAAGATGCGTCTGGCCCTGCAGCAGGTGGCAGGCACGCCGAAGCTGTCGCGCGACGTGGCCGAAGTGATCACCAAGGCGCTGGCCGATTGATCACCGGAAAAGATGATTCGACGATCTTTTATTTCCCTCATTCATAAATCATAAAACCACCCACAAGGAAGACCATCATGAAACGCATCAGCCTCACGCAACACCTGATCGAGCAGCAGCGCCTGCACAACAAGATTCCGTCCGAACTGCGCCTGTTGATCGAAGTCGTCGGTCGCGCCTGCAAGTCGATCTCGCATGCCGTCGGCAAGGGTGCGCTGGGCGAAGTGCTGGGCAGCGCCGGCAGCGAAAACGTGCAAGGCGAAGTGCAGAAGAAGCTGGATGTGATTTCCAATGAAATCCTGCTGGAAGCCAATGAGTGGGGTGGTCACCTGGCGGCCATGGCCTCCGAGGAAATGGAGACCATCCACCGCATCCCCAACCGCTACCCAAAGGGCGAATACCTGTTGATGTTCGATCCGCTGGACGGCTCCTCCAACATCGACGTCAACGTCTCCATCGGCACCATCTTCTCCGTGCTGAAGGCACCCGACGGCATGACCGAGCCGAGCGAGCAGGACTTCATGCAGCCCGGCACCAAACAGGTCGCTGCCGGCTACGCCGTGTATGGCCCGCAGACCGTGCTGGTACTGACCACCGGCGACGGCGTGCACTGCTTCACGCTGGACCGCGAAATGGGCGCCTGGGTGCTGACCCAGAAGGACATCCGCATTCCTGAAGACACCAAGGAATTCGCCATCAACGCCTCCAACGAGCGTCACTGGTTCCCGCCGGTCAAGCGCTACGTGGATGAAATGCTGGCCGGCACCACCGGTCCGCGCGGCAAGGATTTCAACATGCGCTGGATCGCCTCCATGGTGGCCGACGTGCATCGCATCCTCAATCGTGGCGGCATCTTCATGTACCCGGCCGACGCCCGCGAACCCGGCAAGCCGGGCAAGCTGCGTCTGATGTACGAAGCCAACCCGATGGCCTTCATCGTCGAACAGGCCGGTGGTGCCGCCACCGATGGTCAACAGCGCATCATGGATATCCAGCCGGAAAAGCTGCACCAGCGCGTAGCGGTGTTCCTGGGTTCCAAGAACGAAGTCGACCGCGTCACCTCCTACCACCAGCAGTAAGTACTGATGCTGGCCCCCGGCCAGCCTCAGTCAGCTGATACGGGGGCCGGCGCAGGCATACCCGCCTGCGCCATGCGTACCTGATTGCGGCCACCGCGCTTGGCTTCGTAGAGCGCGGCATCGGCCCGCCCCAGCAGTTCTTCCACCGAGCGCGAAGCGCCCTCCAGCAGATCCAGCGCGCACACGCCGGCGCTGACCGTCACCACGCCTACCGGATTGCCACGATGCCCCAGGTCCAGCGCCTGGATGCCGGCGCGTATCTTCTCGGCCACCACCATGGCACCCTCGGCATCGGTCTCGGGCAGGAGCATCACCATTTCCTCGCCACCATAGCGCGCCGCCAGATCCCCCGGGCGCCGCTGGCGCTCCTTCAGGACCAGGGCGATGCGACGCAGGCATTCATCGCCGGCCTGGTGGCCATACAGGTCGTTGTACTGCTTGAAGAAATCGACATCGATCATCACCAGCGACAGGGCCGCGCCGCTGCGCGTGGCACGCCGGAATTCGGCATCCAGCACCATGTCCAGATGGCGCCGGTTGGCCAGGGTAGTCAGGCCATCCTGGTGCGCCAGCAACTCCAGCTGCTTGTTGGCCTGGCGCAGTTCGCCCATGGCCTGCAGGGCACGGTCCTCGGCGGCCAGGCGTAGCTCGATCTGGCCGATCAGGCGCCAGCCGAACATGGCGATGATCAACAACAGCAGCGACACGGCCGCCCCATAGACAATGGTTTGCTGGCGCCAGTCGGCCAGGGCTTCGTCGCGCGCGATGGTGACTGTCACCACCAGCGGGAATGCCTGCACCGATTGGTAGGACAGGTAGCGATAGGTGTCGTCCAGCGGTGAGAGGATTTCCGCGTGGCCGCTGGCCGGGCCGCCCAGCAACTGACGGATGCTGGCATCTGCCGTGATGTCGCGGCCGATGTAGCCGGCCTCGAAGGGCTGGCGCGTGAGCACCGTGCCCGGACGCAGCACCAGCAGGATGGAACTGCTCTTGCCGATATCCACCGTCTGGTACAGCGCGTTGAAGTGGTCCACCCGCAGGGTCGCCAGCAATACACCGGCAAAGCTGCCGTCGGGGTGGTTCAGCCGGCGCGACATGGGAATGATCCAGTTGCCGGTACTGCGGCTGACCAGGGTCGCACTGATGTGGGGTTCGCTGTCCTCGTGGTCGCGATGGTAGATGAAGTAGGCGCGGTCGGCATTGTTGGCATCAGCCGGCCGTGGTGTGGATGAACTGGCCATGCGATTGCCGGCGGCATCGTAGATGTAGAGCCCGTCCAGCTGCGGCATTTCCTTGGACAGCTGGCGCAGCAGGGGGGACATGCCACGGGTGTGGGCGGGGTCCACGCCGGTTTCGTAGATGCGGTCGCTGATGTTGATCAGGGAGCCATGGGTCGCCTGGAACACGTCATAGGCATGACGCGCCAGCGCCTTGGCGATATTGCCGGAATAGATGCGGGTGTTTTCCACCTGGGCCAGACGGGCGCTCAAGCTTTGCCAGGTATGGCCGGCGGCGATGGCAATGCAGATCAGGATCACGAAAAGTCGCGCCCGGCGCGCCACCGAATGGCGCGCAACCCGTCCCGCCTTTGCCAATATGGGCCGCATGTAAAGTCTCTCCCCTCCCGGCGGCACTTTCCCCGCGCAGGGGAGGCCGTTTTGACCAGTATAAGGAGAAGGCGGGCGGCACCGCGTCGCGATCAGTCCACGAAAACGCCCTCAATTCAACGGCTGGGACGGCAGCGCCGGCCGCCGCATCAGCCGCACGCTGTGCAAGGCCGTCAGCAGCACCGACAGCCAGATCGGGCCATAGGTCCCAAGCTGTGAGAGGTGCAGCGATTCACCCAGCACCGCCATGGCCACCAGCACCAGCAGCACCGGTTCCACATAGCCCAGGATGCCGAACAGGCCCATCGGCAGCAGTTTTCCGGCGCGCAGGTAGCTGGTCAGGGCGATCATGCTGATCACGCCCAGCCCCGGGATCAGCAGCCACATGGACGGGGTCCGCACGGTGGCCGCCAGCGAGGCGCTCATGAGCACGGCGACCAGGGAAGGCAGCGCCAGCACCATCAGCTCCACCGCAAAGATCAGCAGGGAGTCCAGCTTGATGCGCCGGCGCAGGATGAAGTAGGGCGGATAGCCAAATGCCACGGCCAGCGTCGGCCAGGAAAAGGCACGCGTCATCCACAGTTCGTGCGCAACGCCGATGCATGCACACAGCACCGCCAGGCGCTGCAGCAGGTTCATTTTCTCGCCGTAGTAGAAGCGTCCCACCAACACCATCGACAGCGGCAGCAGGAAGTAGCCGAGCGAGACTTCCAGCGCCCGCCCGTTCACCGACGCCCACAGGAACAGCCATTGTTGCAGGGCCAGCAAGGCCGCCATCGCCAGTGTCACCAGGCAGGTACCGGGACGCCCCAGCAACTGCGCCACGGCCGCCCGCAGCCGTGGCAGCTCGCCGCGCCAGGCCAGCAGGCCGACCACGGTCAACAGGGTACCGAGGATGCGCCAGGCAAAGATGTCGGTACCGTCCAGCGGGGCCAGCAGGCGGGTATAACCGGAGAGGAAGGCGAACAGCGCGGACGCCAGCACGGACAAGCCGATGCCACGACCGATTTCTTGAGGATTCATTGCAAGACCAGAGGACGGCCCGCGCCAGGGAAAGGCGCCGGCAAAAGCGCGATTCTACGGCATGCCGTCGCGCTGCGCGGATCGCACAATGAAAAGCCCCGGCCGAGGCCGGGGCAGTGGTGCGAGGGTACGAGTGTGTAGGGGGGCGATGGTGCAAATGGTCACTGGTCAAACCTTGGCTAAGCCAGGACCTTCAGTCCTTGCCCAGCCAGCAATCAGGCGCCCGGCGAGGTGCCCATGGGGCCGTCCTTCAGTTCGCGGGCATAGTTGTTGGGACGACCATTGGGGACCTCATACCCCTTGGGATCCACATACTGGCCGTTCTGGCCGCTTTCCTGCATGCCAGCCGGCGAGCCGGTTGGTTGACCCTGGTAGTTGTAGTACTGCGGCGACGAAGAGGACGAGGACGATGGCGACGCATCGTATTGCTGCTGCTGCGTACCCTGCATGCCGTTGCCACCCTGGTCATAGGATTGGGCGTAGGCGCCAGTGGCGAAAGTGGCGGCGGCCAGCACGGCGGCGGTGAGGAAAGTCTTGGTCATGGCTGTTCTCCTTTATCCTTGATTGATCATTGCTTGCTGCCCATGGGCAAGTGTTGCAGTGTTGCGCCAGGCGATGGCAGGTTGCACGGGCAGGCAGTCCGGAAGAATCGTTTTCCCCGAGGCCGTTGGCGTTTGTGGAAAACTTGGCTTCATCATAGGAAGCTGTGGCCGCGCCAACAGTCGGAAAGCCCAGCATGTTGTTGTCAGACGTTTCTCGCGTGTCCGACAGTCGCGGCGGGTCAGGATGCGCATGTCGGTCAAGGGAAAAAGCCGGCAGGAAAGCACGACTCCTGAAGCTCATCAAGCGCAATCCTTGCAGGGTAGCGGAGCCTGGCCCCCCGGGTGCCGCGCGTGCAATGAACAGAGGAGGCCGGAATGAATGTCAGCGCACAGGCTGACAGGACCGGGACGATTCGTTACAAAACGTATCCATGCCCGGATCTGGTGCGCCCTGATGGGTCTGCAAGCTCCGTCAGGCGACAAACACGGCTGTCGCAAAATCATCGCCGTACTGACTTCCTTGATCAAATTCATGCCGACGCCTGCTGCAATCGGGTTATGCTGACCTGATCACACCAGCCAATGACGCCGCTACGGGGGACGTCATGATGATGCAAGGAAGGGGGACAGCATGCATAGATTCCTGCCAGCGATGCTGCTGGCGACCATGGCCGTCACGGTCCTGCCGCTGTCGGTGCAGGCCGCCGAATGCACGAAGGTCGTCATCTCTGCCGATTCGGATTACGCACCTTTGCATTGGTACGACGGCAAGCGCCTGACCGGCGCCAGCATCGAGATCGCCACCCGCGCACTCAGTGCGCTGAACATTCCCTATGAGGTCCGCTATGTCGGGCCTTTTCACCGCGTCCTCAAGGAGGCCGAAAGCGGTGAAGTCGCCTTGGTCTCTTCCCTCAAGAACACGCCCGAACGCCAGCAATACCTGGCCTATGCCTCGGTGCCGCTGTTCCGCAACCCGATCGCCGTGTTCGTGGCACGCAACAATCGCTTCTCCTTCAGCGGCTGGAAGGACCTGATCGGCAAGCGCGGGGCCATTACGCTAGGCAACCAGTTCGGTGGCGGCTTCGACGAATTCATGCGCGACAACCTCATCATCGAGACCGCGCAGAAGGTCTACATGAATTTCAGCAAGCTCGATTCGGGCCGTATCGACTATCTCATCACCGGTTACTACAGCGGCATGATCTACCTGAACCAGACCGGCCAGTCCGAGAACTTCATGCCGCTGCGCCCCTTCGTCAGCGAGACCGACAATTACATCGCCATGAGCAAGGCCAGCCCCTGCGTGAAATACCTGCCACGCATCAACGCGCAACTGGAGGCAATGCAAAAGCGCGGCGAATTGCGCGCCGTCCTGCAGAGCTTCGAGACTGACTTGCGCATCGATCCGGCCAATCAGGACGAGCCACCACGGCCGCGATAGACCAGCACCCGGTGCCGGCGCGGGAAATCCCGGTTTGAAGCCGGAAAGCGGCTTTGTTCCGCCCAAGGCCACCGTTGCTGCCGGGTTACATTGTCATCAGCGCGGACGCTGCCGTCCCCGGCAGGGCGCGGAAGCGTCCACATCCACATCAATGCTCACACGCAAGCCTCGCCACAGAACGAGGCAGTGCGAGCTTGCCATTTATCCAAGAATCCAAGAGACGGAGAGGCCCCTTGAAGCTGCGTACCAAAATCATCTGGCTGTGTGCCACCACCCTGATCGGCATCCTGGTGATCGCCGCGGTCTCGCTGACCACGCTCAGGCGCACCATGATGGAAGAACGCGAGGCGCAGCTGTCCTTGCTGGTGACCCTGGCCAAGGCGGCGGCCGAAAAGGCGCAGGCCCAGGAGCAGGCCGGCAAGCTGACCCGCGAGCAGGCCCAGGCCCAGGCCAAGATGGTCATCGGCAGTTTTGCCAAGGAGCAGAACTACTACTTCGTACGTGGCTACAGCGACGACTTCAACTACGTGCACCCCAATCCCAAGCGCGTGGGTATCCAGGACAAGACCGCCAAGGAAGATGGTGATCGCTACCGCGCCGCCCTGCAGGGTAAGGAAATCGGCCTGCTCATCGCCGAAGGCACGCGTCCCAATACCACCGAGAAGGTGCAGAAGCTGTATGCGGTGACCCGCTTCGCGCCGTGGGACTGGACCATCGGCTTCGGCGCCTACATCGATGACATCAACCAGGCCTTCTATCGCAATGCCCTGGTCCTGCTGTTGCTGGGGGCGGTACTGATGGGTGCCATTGCCACCATGGCCGCCTTCATCCTGCGCTCCATCCTGCGCCAACTGGGCGGCGAGCCGGCACGGGCGGTGGAGATCGTGGAGCAGATCGCGCAAGGGGACCTGTCCACCGCCGTGGCGCTGAAGGCCAACGACCGCCACAGCCTGCTGCATTCCATTGAAACCATGCGGCGCAGCCTCTCGGGTATCGTCCAGGGCGTGCGTCAGGGGACGGACACCATCACCACCGCTTCCGGCGAAATCGCCGCCGGCAATCTGGATCTGTCGTCGCGTACCGAGCAGCAAGCCAGCGCGCTGGAGGAGACCGCCTCCTCAATGGAAGAACTCACTTCCATCGTGCGCCAGAATGCCGACAATGCCAGCCAGGCCAACCAGCTGGCCATCACCGCCTCCGGCGTGGCGGCCGATGGCGGCAAGGTGATCGAGCAGGTGGTGGGCACCATGGCCGACATCAACAGCGCCTCCACCAAGATTGCCGACATCATCGGCGTGATCGACGGCATTGCCTTCCAGACCAACATCCTGGCCCTGAACGCAGCGGTGGAAGCGGCACGGGCCGGCGAGCAGGGGCGCGGGTTTGCGGTGGTGGCATCGGAAGTGCGCAATCTGGCCCAGCGCAGCGCCCAGGCCGCCAAGGAAATCAAGGGCCTGATCGAGGATTCGGTCGGCAAGGTGGACAACGGTTCGCATCTGGTCGAGCAGGCCGGCCGCACCATGCAGGAAATCGTCACCAGCGTGCGCCATGTGGCCGACGTGGTGGCCGAGATCAGTGCCGCCAGCCGCGAGCAGAGTGCCGGCATCGAGGAAGTCAACCGCGCCATCACGCAGATGGACCAGGTGACCCAACAGAATGCCGCGCTGGTGGAGGAGGCCGCAGCAGCGGCGGCCTCCATGCAGGACCAGGCGGCCCAGCTGGCGCAACTGGTGACGGTGTTCCGTCTGCCGGGTTGAGTCGGTGGGTTCCCGTCCTCTCGCCTCTGGCAGCTCCGGCGCACCGGCCTATCGCCAGCTTTCACCCGAGCAGGTGCAGCAGGTGCTGGACTATATCGATGCCAACCTGCAGCGCAATATCACCGTGTCCACCCTGGCGGCGATGTGTCATCTTTCATCCAGTTGCTTCAGCCGGGTCTTCAAGGCCAGCACCGGCTACACACTTTGCCAGTGGATGATGCGCCAGCGATTGCAGCGCGCGCAGGTGTTGCTGGCGGAGCCGGGACGCACGGTGGTGGATGTGGCCATCGCCGTGGGTTTTCATGACCAGAGCCATTTCCTGCGCCAGTTCAAGCGCATCACGGGAACGACGGTACAGGAGTGGCGCCAGCGGTCGCTGACATGACGTCGCCTGTTTCCCGGATCGCCAGATTGACGAATCGACGGAATCGATGCGCGGGCATTGATTCATCTGCAGCAGAGATTAATCTTGCGGTTCGCCTAGCCAGCAAAAAAGCCCGCAGTTGCGTTGCGGGCCTTTGTGTTGTTGAGCTGGAATGGCTGTGATCGGCAATATCAACGATATCAGCGATCTCAACGATAGAAGGGTTCGACCCGCCCCTTGAGCTTGGACATCATCGGATTGCCCTTGCGATCCAGTGCGCGGCCGGCGGGAATCTTGACCCAGCCTTCGCTGATGCAATATTCGCTGACGTTGTTCAATTCCTTGTCGTTGAGCTTGATGCCGATGTCGTGCTCGAAGATGGCGGCATCGTAATGCGGGCTGCGGGGATCGACGCTGAGGCGGTCGGGGAGGGCGGGGCGTTGTGCGGTATCGTTCATGGGCGCGATTATCGGATATAAAAACGGGCAAGACAATTATTTCATATCCGCAAGCAGGCCTGTATTGCCGTCGTGCCAAGCCTTGCTCTCGCACCTTCCAGTCCCAGGTCTTCCTTCCCACTGACGGAGCTCGCTGCGCAGGCGTGACGTCGTCCTACTATCCGCAGGGCATTTTCCGACAGCAAGGCTGGCCGCTCGCCGATAGCGCTGCCGCCCCTGGCATCGCATCCTTGGGGCCTCTGATCTTGCGCGAGGATGTATGCGATCTACTGTCGAGGAAATGCAGGCCGCCGAATCGGCCGCCCGGGCCTACCGTCCACAGGCCGATGAGCTTGTGCCCAGCCTGCTGCATGGCAAGCTGTTGGCGCCCGCTCCCGATGCAGACGCGCTGGCGTCGGCCCGTCAATATCTGGAGCAGCAATTGCGGGCCGCCGAAGCGCTGCCTTGTGATCTCCCGGAAGATGCCCACGCGCTGGCTGGGTGGATGGAGCGGCGCGCGGCTGATGTCGGCCAGGCTTATGCCGCTTATCTTCAGAAGCGTCAGGCTGGGGCGCCGCGTCGCTTTTTCAGCGGCAAGGCGCATGCACTCAATTTTCTGCGCCGCGTGGCCCCGACCAAGCTGGTCGATGGCGCCTGGCTCTACAGCGCTCTGGAACGCTGGCGCGACCCGCTGTTCCGCCCGTTGATCCTGACCTATCTCGAAGAGCTGGGTGATGGCGACCCTGCCATGAACCACGTCAGCCTGTACCGCAGCCTGCTGGCCGCCCATGGCGGAGAACCGGCGCTGCCCCTGTCCGAACCTCATTACGTGCAGGGCGCGCTCCAGCTGGCGCTGGCCTACCACGGCGGGCAATACGAAGCGGAGATGTTCGGCTTCAACCTGGGCTATGAACAGTTGCCCCTGCATCTGCTCATTACCGCCTACGAGCTCAACGAACTGGGGATCGATCCCTACTATTTCACCCTGCACGTCACCATCGACAATGCTGCCAGCGGACATGCGCGCAAGGCCGCGGACGCCGTGGCCCAGGCAGCAACACAGGCAGCCGATCCGCAACAGTTCCTGCAGGGCGTGCGGCGGGGCTACCTGCTCAACGACCTGGGCCTGAGCACGATGGATGTGATCAATTCCTTCGACCTTGAGCAGGAGGTGGTGAGCGTGATGCAGGAAAAGGCGCAGTTCGGCCGGATGATGCATTCCGACTACTGCCGCATCGGTGGCAAGACCGTCAACCAATGGCTGGAACAGCCGGACGGGATGGCGCGTTTCCTGGAAGAATTGACCAAGGCCAGCTGGATAGTGCGGGCGGCGCCGGCAGAGGAAAGCCGCTTCTGGCGACTCATCGATGCGCCGGGTGGGCAGATGTTCGGTGTCTTCGACGATTACGAAAAGCAAACCATCCGTGAATGGATAGAAACAGGCTGGAGTGACGCCAAGCGCCAGCCCAGTTATCGCGCGCTGGCACGCGGGCGCCAGGTGGAGTCGATGGCGCCGCAGGGCGGGCCACGCGGCGTCGTTGGCTCAACCCAGCAGCTCGATGCGCTGGTGGAGCAGATGTCGCCTGGCCGCCATCACTTCGTGCCAGGACTGGAAGCGACACGGCGCTTCAGCGCCCTCTACCGGACAGCATGTGTGGCATGACGGTGTGGCAGGAAAGCACGGATGGCATGCGCAATTCCCGTCGAGCGGGAGTGTCGTCCTCAAGGAAACGGACGGGCATCGCCCCGGCTCGGCTATAATTGCCGGCCTTGATCCGCTCAAGTCAGGTTGTCAGCGTTCCCACGCGGCAACGGTCACAGCGGACCATGCCTGATCGCCGCGCCGCAAGTCGCGGCCTACCCCACATCTGTCATTGGATCGGCCCCGCGCCGGTCGTAGGAGAAATCATGAACATCCGTTCCAGAAAACGCCTGGTCTATCGTCGCCACCGCATCGGCATGCTCATTGCCGCCATTGAAGCGCTGATGGCGCTGGAAGAAGCCACGCTGGAAGCCAAGAAGGCAGCGTAAGCGTTCCAATACGCCCAGAAAAGACCGGCCCGAGAGGCCGGTTTTTTCTTGCCTGGCCGGATATCCCCGCCTGATGTCAATTGAAACAAACGCGTGAACTCCTGACATCGATGTGTAACTGCGTCGCCTCAAGATACACCCATGCCGAAACGCAAACGCAAGCCCGGATGCATATCGGCAGCAAAGCCCCACATTGACGACCCGTCACCACATTGACATTGAATTGGAGAACATCATGCGCATCTTCAGCACCCTCTTCACCGGCCTGATCCTGACCCTGGTTGCCACCGCTGCCCGCGCCGACAGCATCTTCACCGGTGCCATGGACTACGAGTCGCCGCTGCCCATGATCCTGCACGTCGGCGGACGCCTGATCGGCCGGCTCTTCAGCTGAGGCAATGGGTGGTGCCATGGCCGGCCGCGTGCCGGCCCACGCCCCGGACCTGGTCTGCTATGGCACAATCAGCCGCCTTCAGCGTGAGAAACCACCCCGCATGTGCGTCAACTACAAGCCCACTCCCAGATCCGAGATCACCACCCTGACCGGGGCCGATACCAGCGCTACCCCGGACTGGCCCGACGAGACCTGGCAGGACTATGCCGCGCCGATGGTGCGTGCCGGCCTGGAAGGGGAGCCCGAACTCATCGTCGGTACCTACGGCATGATGCCCCGGCGCAAGCTGCAGCCCGGCCTGCAGATATCGACCATGAATGCCCGTGCCGAAACCATCGGCGAGAAGCGCAGCTATGCCGGCCCCTGGCGCCAGGGCCATACCTGCCTGTTGCCGATGCAGTGCTTCTATGAACCGAACTATGAATCCGGCCGCGCCCAGCGCTGGGCCATCGGCATGGCCGACGACCAACCGTTCTGCGTGGCCGGCCTCTGGCGCGCCTGGGAAGAGGCCGAGGGCGGCTATGCTTTTTCGTTTACGCAGATCACCATCAACGCTGACCAGCATCCGTTGATGAAGCGTTTTCACAAGCCTGGAGAGGAAAAGCGCAACCTGGTCATCATCCCGCGCGCGCACTATCAGCAATGGCTCAATGCCGGCACGCCCGAGCGCGCAGTGGCGATGCTGCTGAACTATCCGGCCACGCAGATGAAGGCGTGGCCCGCGCCCAAGGCGCAGGCCGGCGGGCAGCAGAGCGGCTTCCTGTTCTGAGTGATTCGCACTGCTGCCCAGGGAGTTACCAGCGATAACGCCAGCCCGCCACCACGGCGTGCTGGGTCTGCAGGTCGTTCAGGCCCAGGTTGTAGTCAAGGAACAGGCTCGACGCCTGGCCCAGCTTGCCGGATAGGCCCGCTCCCAGCACCAGGCCGTCGCGCTTCTGTTGCAGGCCGGCGACCTGGAAGTTGACGCCCGGCGCGCCCTGGAAGGAGGCATTGAGGCTACCGCCGGCATCCAGCCATTGATGGCTCCAGAAGGCGCGCAGCTCGCTCTGCAGCTTGCCATCTTCGCGCAGGGGCAGGTGCCAGCGGGCACCTACCATCGACACCGCCGAGCGTGAAGTCTGTGCACTGGCATTGAGGCCGAGCGCACCGGCACCGGTTTCGGAGAAGGCATCCTGGCGCAGCAGCGTGCCTTGCAGCGAGACCAGCGGCTCGAACACGTAGCTGCCGCGATCGATGCGATAGCTGGCCTCGGCATGCAGGCCGAGTTCATCGCCGTTGTAGTCACCGGCCGCGCGCGAGACATCATTGCCGATCACGATGCTGCGCTGGGTAGCGTACTGGTTGCGGCCATAACCGACGATGCCCTTGAAGCGCCAGTCACCGCTCTGGTACTGCGCGTACACGGCGACCTGATGGCCTTCCACCTTGGCGCTGTCGCCGGCGGTGTTGTAGGCCAGGCGGGTATTGTCGTAGTGATAGGCCAGGCCCATGCTCCAGCGATCATCCAGCACCCGTTCCACCCCCATCAGCAGACCATTGCTGTTGCTGGTGTAGCCGGCGGCATTGCCGTCGGAGCGGGTATTGCCATGGCCGCCCGCAACCTGCGCCCAGGCGCCGCCATCCTCGCGCACACGCAGGGGCCACAGACCGCTGCTGCCATTGCTGCTGTCGGTCATGGTGGCGGCGCTGTACTGGTAGTCATAGCGATCCGTCTCGGCGGAGGCCAGTTGCAGCTGGCTCATCGCAAAACCGCTGCCGCCGGAGAAGGCGGACCCGCCGCCGATGTTGCGGTTACCCAGGGTCTGCAGCGATTGGCCCATCAGGCCCAGCGTGGACAGGCCCTGATAGGCGCGCCCCCCCAGGCTCTCGAAGGCGCTGCGCGCCTGCGCCGCCGACAGGCCGTCGATCAGCGCCAGCTTGGCGCGCATGGCGCTGGACAGGCTTGCCAACTGGCCGGCCTGGGTCAGGGCATTGGCCACGCTGGCCTGGTTGCCGGTGGTGGTGACCGAGGCATAGCTGTTGCCATTGCGCGCCATCGTCAATTGCACCGCATTGCCGATGTAGCTGACCGTAGGCGAGACAAAGGCGAAGTCGCTGCGCACGGCATTGAAGCTGCCGCTCACGGTGCCGCTGGTCGACAGGATGGTATAGGGCGTGCTCAGCGCATAGGCGCCGCTGCCGGCGGCGATGGACAGGCTGCCGGCCAGGGCGGCATTGCCGTTGACCTGGATCAGGCCGCCGCTGCCGTCGGCGCTGGTGCTGACCTGGGTGGTGGCGCCGTCCTGCAGGTTCAGATTGCCCTGGACCGTCAGCGTCGAAGTGCCGGCCGTGGCCAGCGTGCCACCGGCGGCCACCGTGGTGCTGCCCACCGTGCCGGTGCCGGAGAGGGTGCCGCCACTGTTGACGCGCACTGTGCCGCCCAGCACGCCATTGACGCTGAGCTTGCCGCCATTGACATTGGTGCTGCCGGCGAAGCTGGTCGAGTTGCCGCTGAAGACCGTTTCGCCGGCCAGCTGGTTGATCGTGCCGTTGCCCGAGATGGCCGCTGCCAGCGTGTAGTTGCTGCTGCCGCTGGCATTGTGGTTCAGGTTCAGCGTACCGTTGCCGGCGCCGAAAGCCAGCGATGTGGTGTCGAGCTGGCCGGGCGCGGCTGCCGTGCTGCCAGGCGCGGCACCGACGTTGAGGGTACCTGTGGAACCACTGCTGGTGGCGATGCGGATCACCGAGGCGGTAGCGCGCGCACCGTCGCTGATGGTCAGGGTGCCATTGCCACCGGCCCCGACATGCAAGGCATTGGTGGTGATCCAGGCCGAGTTGGCACCGGTCAGCGTCACGCTGCCGTTGCTGTTGGCATTGTTGGCGATATAGCTGCGGTTGCCGGTGACCTGGCCGCCATCGGAGATGGTCAGCGTACCGTTGCCCAGACGACCGACGTTGACGTCCGAGCTGCTGCTCCAGGTGGAGCCGGCCCCGGTCACCGTCATGGTGCCGGAGGCGCCATTGAGGTCGCCCAGCAAGCCCTGCACATCGTTGATACGGCCACCGGCCGAGATGACTACGCTGCCCGTGGCGCCATTGTTGTGGCCGACAAAGAAGTCTCCCGAGTGGTTCCAGACCGAGCCGCTGCCAGTGACCAGGGCGCTGCTGTTGGACCCCGCTTCGGTTCCCACATAGCCATCGGTGCTGGTGACGTTGCCGCCTCCCGAGATGGTCAGGTTGCCATTGCCGACGTTGCCCACGTAGAGCACGCCGGTGTTGATCCACTTGCTGCCGCTGCCGGACACGGTGACATTGCCGCTGCTGCCGGCCAGGTGGCCGACCAGGGCGCCGGTATCGGTGACTACGCCGCCATTGCTGATACTGAGGTTGCCGCTGGCGCCGTCGCCGTAGCCGATCGACAGGCGATCGCTGGCGGTGAAGTTGGCATTGTTGACCGTGAGCGTACCGCGCGCGCCAGTGATGTCACCCAGATGCACGACCGCGGCGGTGGCATTGGCACCACCGCTGACGGTGAGCCATCCGGTACCGCCAGTGGAACCGGAGCCGGCGTCACCGCCCACGGTGAGGTTGCCCGCCGCCAGCGAAGAACCGGCGCCGCTGACATTGACGCTGCTGTTGGAGGTGTCCTGGCGCCCGATCACCGTATTGGCGCTGCTGACATTGGCACCGTCGCTGATGGTGAGGTTGCCATTGTTGACCGTGCCCACGAAGAGCGAACCGGTATTGGTCCAGCGACTGCCGGCGCCGCTGATATTGACGGTGGACAGTGTGCTGCCGGCGGTACCGATCACGCCGGTGACGGAATCCACCGTGGAACCACCGGTAATGGAAAGGCTGGCGCTGCCGCCACTGCCGACTGTGAGCCGGTCGCCGATCAGCCATTGCGCCCCGTTGATCAGGCTGGCGCTGCCATTGCTGCCGCCGCCGCTACCCAGCACCACCGAGCCGCTCATGTTGACGACACCACCATTGACCTGCATCGTGCCGACCGCCCCGGTGTTGCCGATGACCAGGCCGTTGCCGATCAGGCTGCTGTCGGTATTGATCGTGAGGTTGCCTACGCCACCGCTGGCACCACCGACATAGGTGGTACCGCTGATGTTGGCGACCGCACCGGCGTCAAGCGTCAACGATCCGACGCCATTGAGGCCGACGGTCGCATCGCTGCTGCTGTTGAGCCTGGCGCTGCCATTGGTGCCGCTGCCGGTGACGGTAATGGTGCCGTTGGAACCGTTGCTGTTGCCGATCAGGACCGACGAGGTGTTCAGCGTCGCCTGGTTGATCTGCAGGTTGCCCACCGTACTGCCGCCGACGGTCAGTGCCTGGATGGTGGTGTTGCTGGAAAGCACCGGATCGACGCCGGGATAGGCATTGATGACCGCAGCATCCGTGGACGTGGGTGCTGCCCCCGTCCATTGCCAGTTGCTGTCGTTGGTCCAGTTGTTGTCGACGTTGCCGGTCCACGACGCCACCTGGGCGTGCGCGGCGCTGCCGATCAGCAGCAGTGTTGCCAGTGCACTGACTGGCAACGGTCTTGCATGAGCGAAGCTGCGCTTCGATTGCATGATTCCCCCCCTGGGTAGAGGCTGCCTGTTGCCGACATCTCTTAGCGGATGAGCTGGCGTTGCAGCCGATGCTTGTTGTTGATTGATCTTTACGGAAACCCGCAAGGATTTTACAAGCATCAAAACGAATTTTTGGCAGGAGAGATGATTTTTTGTGATCTTGCGCACGGGGGAGGCATGATCATTCCCGTTGACCGGTACTTCGGTTTCACTTGGCGGGATTGCGGCGTGGCCGTACGCAGCTCTGGAACAGGCTTGGGCAGGGCAGGGAGCGGGCTTCAGGAGACGGCGCTGCCGTCCCCATCAACATCACGGGCGACGGCAGTGCCAGCCAGGTCATCGAGTCAGGCAGCCTGGTAGGTCGGATAGTCGGTATAGCCTTCGGCGCCGCCACCGTAGAAGGTGTTGCGGTCGGCCTCCGCCCAGGGGGCGTCCAGACGCAGACGTTCCACCAGGTCGGGATTGGCGATGAAGGGGCGGCCGAAGGCCACCATGTCGGCATGCCCCGAGGCGACCGCATCCATCGCCATCTGGCGCTGGTAGCTGTTGTTGGCGATGTAAAGGCCACCGAAGGCGGCGTGCAGCTTCTTGAAATCGAATTCCGATGCTGCGTTGCTGCCCCGGGTCTGGCCTTCGACGCAGTGCAGATAGGCCAGGCCCAGCTTGCCCAGTTGCTCGGCGTAGTACAGGTAGGTACGCTCGGGATCGCTGTCCAGCGGGATGTCACCGGCCGAGCGGGTCAGCGGCGACAGGCGCACGCCCACGCGATCGGCACCCCAGATATCGGCGACGGCGGTGACCACTTCCACCGGGAAACGCACGCGATTTTCCAGCGAGCCACCGTACTGGTCGGTGCGGTGATTGGTGCTGTCGCGCACGAACTGCTCCAGCAGATAGCCATTGGCCGAATGCACTTCCACCCCATCGAAGCCGGCTTCCTTGGCCAGCCGCGCAGCGTGGCGATAGTCCTCCAGCAGGCGCGGGATTTCGGCAGTCTCCAGAGCACGTGGCATGGAGGGCCTTGCCTGCGTCTGCGACTCCAGGAATACCAGCTCACCCGCCTGGATCGCCGAGGGGGCGACCGGCGCTGCGCCGTTTTCCTGCAATGAGCTATGCGAGACCCGGCCTACGTGCCAAAGCTGGTTGACGATCTTGCCACCTGCTGCGTGGACCGCATCGGTGATCTTGCGCCAGGCCGCGACGTGTTCCTCGGTGTAGAGACCTGGGGTGAAGGCATAGCCGCGGCCTTCGCGCGAAATATTGGTGGCTTCGCTGATGATGAGACCGGCCGAGGCGCGCTGGCGATAGTATTCGATGGCCAGTTCGCTGTGCACGCCCTGCATGTCAGCGCGTGAGCGCGTCAGCGGAGCCATGGCAATGCGGTTGGCGACGTCGATGGCGCCGATGCGGGTGGGGGAAAACAGATCAGATCCGGTGTGCGACATGATGTTGACTCCTTCTGGTGAGGTGGTGATGGTCGTCATCATCGGCAATGGGAAGAAATTCGGCCAATTTATTATTGATAAAACAGATTTATCGTAGACAATATATCTAGAACTCATTTCATAAATAGTCGTGAGATGCGTTCTGGTCAGAAAGGGCGCTGGCCGCGTTGCGCTCCTTGCACTTCATCCCAAAGGGGACTCGCTCGCACTCGCGCCTATTTATGAAATGAGTTCTATATGAAATACGACCTCAACCTGTTGCCGGTCTTCGTCGCCCTGATGGAGGAGCGCAGCGTCACGCGGGCCGCCTCGCGACTGGGCATGACGCAGGCAGCTTTGTCCAATGCGCTGGCCCGGCTGCGCCTGACCCTGCAGGATCCCCTGTTCATCCGCGAGCGCTACGGCATGCGCCCCACGCCCAAGGCTGAATTGCTTGCCCCCGCGCTGGTGGCGGCACTGGCGTCGATGGATGCGGTGGTATTGGGCCAGCAGGCCTTCGAACCGGGGCACGCCGATCACCTGATCACCATCGCACCCAACAGCTATGTCGAGTTTGTCCTGGTGCCGCAGCTGGTGGCCCGCCTGAGCGTGGTGGCGCCAGGTGTGCGCCTGCGCACCTTGCCTTTCGGCACCGACCTGGCCGAGACCGGCGTGAGTTCAGGCGATACCGCCATGGTGCTGGGACGCATCAATGACGCCCCGGATAACCTGGTGGTCCAGCACATCGGCGAGGATGGCCTGGCCTGCGTCGTACGGGCCGACCATCCGCTCATCGGCACGCGCATCGGCAAGCGCCAGTATGAGCGCATGAAGCACGTCAACGTGCTGCCGCCCGGCCGTCTGCGCACCGGCCTGTTCCAGGCGCTGGAGCGCAGGGGCCTGCGACGCGAGGTCACCGTCTCGGTCACGCATTTCGCCTCCATCCCGGAGATCGTGGCCGCGACCGATTACTGTGCGACCCTGCCCATGCAGATCTGCAAGCGACTCGTCCACGATACCCGCTTGAAGGTACTGCCGGCGCCAGTCGATCTGGGTACTTTCCCGCTGCACATGGCCTGGCACGTCCGTTATCGCGACGATCCGGCGCATATCTGGTTGCGCAAGCTGGTGGCAGAGGTGGCGCAGGCCCTGGGTTAAGTGCCGGTAATCGGTGGAAGTGACGGCGGGGCGTTTTCAGGGTGTAGACGAGGGGCGGGCGTCGGTGCGCGTAGCATTTCCGACTAACGCGGTGATGTCCTGCCGATTGCCGATAGGGCGATCGCTTGTATCATTGCGGCTCCTGCCTTCGCCGATGAAGGTTTTTCCGAACCCCCAACTGGTCACATCATGCCTCTTGATACGCTCCTGCTGTTTGTACCGGCCTGCTTTGCATTGAACATGGCTTTCGGGCCGAACAATCTGCTGTCCATCACCATCGGCGCGCATTACGGCTTGCGGCTGGCAATTCTGGCTTCCGTCGGGCGCGTAGTCGCCTTTGCGATCATGATCGCCGTGGCCGCGCTGGGCATGGGAGCATTGCTCATGGCGTCGCAACTGGCCTTCACGGTCTGCA
This sequence comes from Herbaspirillum frisingense GSF30, assembly GCF_000300975.2. GTDB lineage: Bacteria > Pseudomonadota > Gammaproteobacteria > Burkholderiales > Burkholderiaceae_D > Herbaspirillum > Herbaspirillum frisingense. The sequence continues at coordinate 61,601 of NZ_AEEC02000026.1, forward strand.
AGCTGCTGGGCGCCGCCTATCTGGTCTGGCTGGGTTTCAAGGTCTTCTTTTCCAGGGCGACGCTGTCCGTTGACGGTCTTGCGGGGGAGCAGGCGCGCGGCGATATCCGCACCTTCATCCGCAGGGAATTCCTGGTCGCCATCGGCAACCCCAAGGCGATCCTGGTCTTCACTGCCTTTTTCCCGCAGTTCGTGGTTCCCGGCAATTACTGGGTCAGTTTCCTCATCCTCGGCGGGATCTTCCTGAGCCTGGAAGTGGTCGCGATCGCGGCCTACGCCTATGCGGGCAGCCGGCTTTCCGGCGTGATCCAGAATGCCCAGGGGCTGCGCTGGATGAACCGCATCAGCGGCGGCACCATGATTCTGTTCGGCGCCATCCTTGCGCTGGCCAAGCGGCCTGCTGCATAGCGTCGTTGCAGCGTCAGGACGCTAGCGCGAGCATTCGTGTCAACAAGGTATCAAGCAGTATCGGTAAAAGAGCGGGTAGCGCGGGCTGCATATTTGTCTTCGATTCGTTGGCTCATGGCATAGCCAAAGGCCTGGCACGGGATTTCAATATAGCGGTAACCCAGATAGCCGAGCAGGACCATGAGTGGCAGGAAGAGGTAGCCTCCGCCATAGTCGGACATCAGGGCGATCAAAGGTGTATGGACCAGATACAGCGAGTACGAGATTTTTCCGACCCAGACCACCCATTGCGGATAGAAGTCATTGTTTTTCAGCGAGATGATGACAAGCAGACTGCAGATGATAACGACCGAGGCATGGAAATGCGGTATTGGTATGGCCGAGTTGACGCCTAGGGCAATGACCAGCAGCGGCACCCATTTGGGTGAGATTTTCGGCAGGTGATCCCGATACTGGTAAATGAGACAGCCGGCTATCATGCCGTCGATGCGGAACCACGCGTTGAGCATCAAAGGAGCTGATAGGGCCCACACCGCCACATACAGGACCACCAATACCAGTGCGATTCTGCGGCGGAACAGGAAGATACCCAGCAACATCACATAGAACCATTCTTCCAGGGACAGGCTCCAGTAATATCCGAACACCCCGCATTCGGATACCTTCACACACTTGAAATACAGGTAGAGATTTGCGTACTGGAAAAGCACAGCAATCGCGTGATGAATGTTGTTTCTTACCGAGCCTGTGTGAGTACCACCTCCCACAATGACTACTACGGTCAGCCAGAATGCCAGCCAAAAGAACGCAGGCCCCATCGTGCGGCACCAGCGACGGCTAAGGAATATGAATGCAATGGCCGAGCCAGTCTGCCGTTGGGTGATGCGATCCAGTGAGGCCGATACCAGATAACCGCTCAGCACGAAGAAAAGGTCAACTCCAAACCATCCCGAGAACCAGTGCAAATTGATGTATTGCGTCTGCTCCGTCCCCAGCGGAGAACTGGCCCAATGTGCCAGTATGACCAGCAGAATGGCGCATCCCCTGACCGCATCCAAATTCTTGTTATGTTCCATTTTTACTTTCTTGGGTAATGCCACCGATCCGAGAGCTAAGTGGGATTACGTTCTTCCGGTAGGAAATACCGGTTTGCATAGTGCGTCTGGCTTCCTGCCACGATCGGGTGACCTCGACCTCATCTTTGCCCCCCACGCTGAGTGGCATCCATCACGCATTTCCCTCTTCGTCGCAGGATGGAACGGCAGTTGCCCCACATATGGAAAAGGGTTCCAGGCACAGGCCAGGAACCCTTTTGAATCGGAGTCGGGACGAGCGTCGACTTACGGGAGTGCGGCACTCTTGCCAAAAATAAGCTGTTTAGTGGCAAAAAAATTATAGCGTAAAGAAAGATTGATTGAAAGCAGCCAGCTCCGGGTGTGGTGCTGGCTCTCACTGGATCGGATTCCGATCATTTCGCCAGTGGAGTTGCGAGCCAGGTGGAGAAATCGATGCGATGCGTCGGTACGGGTTTGCCGATGGCCATGATGGTTCTGAGCTGATCCTGTTGTCGTCTCCGGTACAGCGCCTGCTGATCAGCACAATTGCGTGCGCCCCTGCCCGACCGCTGGAGTTCGTTGCAGACTGGAAGAACCAGCGGCCAGCGCTCTCTTCAGGGAAGCAGTCCCGCTTGACGATATCCCTCGATAATCTGGTCATAGACGGCGATGTCCCCTTGCCCGCGCGCGATGAGCTGGGCGCCTTCGATTGCCGCAAAGATCGCCAGGGCCCGGGTCCTGGCCTGCTTGAGTTCTTTCGTGCCGTGGCTGCCTTGGGCCAGCAGCGATGCGAGCCAGTCGACATTCATCTGATTGAATCGGTCAAGTTCGGCGCGCACTTCAGGAGGGAGATCGTCATGCTCGGCTGACATGATGCCGCACAGACACATGCGGTTATCGTCCGCCAGTGCGGCCCGGAAGATATCGGTGTACTGCTGCACGGCGGCCTTCACGCTCTTGCTGCCTTCCCGGATCGTTCCCAGAAACTCCCGCCCATCCTCCGTATAGCGCTGCGCCAGCGCAGCCGCCAGGTCGCCCTTCGTCGGGAAATGGTAGTGCACGCTCGCACTTTTTATCCCGACTTCGGCCGCCAGCTCCCTGAAGCTCAATGCGTTGTAGCCCCTGGCCTGGACCGCTTTGCGGGCGACGCCCATGATGATTTCCCTGGTATCGGCTGCGTTCATTTGAATCTCTCTATCGATAGATAGTTGTTGACAGCGGAATTGTACTCCCCTAGCATCTACCTATCGATAGATAGATAATTAGATTAATTGATTGATTAATCAATAAATCAGCGAATCGATAATTCATAGACAACAGGAGCTCAACTTGAAAATATATGACCGTCCCGGTTTCCCCAATCCCGCCCGTATCCGCATTGTCCTGGCAGCTAAAGGACTGGATCACGCCGTCCAATTCGAGTCGGTGGATCTGATCGGTGCCGAACACAAGGGCGCGGCCTTCCTGGCCAAGAACCCGTCCGGGGTATTGCCGCTGCTGGAGTTGGACGATGGCACCCTGATCGCAGAAAGTACGGCCATCACCGAGTACCTGGACAACCTCGATGGCAACCCTATCCTGACCGGCAAGACGCCCAAGGAGAAGGGACTCATTCACATGATGCAGCGACGCGCCGAGAGCGAATTGCTGGATGCCGTCGGCATCTACTTCCATCACGCCACACCGGGCCTGGGCGAGGCCCTGCAGCAGTTCAAGAGCCCAGGCTGGGCGCACCGCAAGGAGTGGGGCGAGCGCGAACGTGACAAGGCGATCCGAGGTATGCATTATTTTGACGGCGTGCTGCGCAGCCAGCCCTTTATCGCCGGGGAAAACTTCTCCATGGCCGACATCACCGTGTTTGCGGGTCTCGCATTTGCAGATGCGGCCGGTATCCCCGTCGATGAAGAGCTGACGGCACTGCGCCAGTGGCGCGTAAAAGTGTCGGAGCTGCCGGCCGTCAAGCAGCGTAGTGGCCAGAACTTCGAGGCCGACGATCTACGTCGCATGGGCTTCTAGGATCGCATAGCCGCCTCGCGCAATATCTCCAGCGAGGCCGGATCGGGACGCATCATCTCGATCCGGCCTTCTGTCCCTTGTGTCCCTCGTGTCAGCCGTCACGGTAACGTCTGCATCCGCGATGCGTGATGCGTGATGCGTGATGCAATACCTTTCGCCTATCCTTTCGTATAACTAGACACTCCCTCCTGCACTGTCCACACTGCGCCCTGTGGCAGAGCTGCAATGGGGTCTCGCGCCGTCGATCGGCGCAGTGCGACCTGCGCCCTCGCAGCCTCGCTTCGTCCATCGATCCTTCTGGCCGGTAATGGCATCGTCCCGATCAGTCGGACGGCTATCCATGCATGCCTACCGCGTGCCGGAAACGGTCGGCTTCAATGACCCTTTGAGGAAAACAACAATGTCCACTTCCCTTCGCCAGATCCGCGCATGCTCGCTCACCCCACTGCTGCGTCCTCTCGCTGCTGCCGCCATGACATTCGCCATGGCCCAGGCAGCGCATGCCGAGGCACCGATGCTGAAGAATCAGCCGGGTTTCTATCGCACCATGATCGGTGACATCGAAGTCACCGCACTGTCGGATGGCACCAACCATCTGCCAGCCGGCAAGATGCTCAAGGGGATCAGCAAGGAAGATCTGGACAAGCGCCTGCAGGCAGCTTTCGTCACTGATCCGGTGGAGACATCGGTCAATGCCTTCCTGGTCAACACGGGCAAGAAACTGATCCTGATCGACACCGGAGCCGGTGGCGTGCTCGATGCCGACAGTGGCCACCTGCTCACCAGCCTGAAAGCGGCAGGGTATCGCCCGGACCAGGTGGATGAGGTCTACCTGACCCACCTTCATCCCGACCACGAAGCCGGTCTCACGCACAAGGGCAAGCGCGTCTTCCCAAAGGCCGTCGTGCGGGCCGACAAGAAGGATGCCGACTACTGGCTCAACCCGGCCAACAAGGCCAAGGCCAGCGCCATCAACCAGGAATTCTTCGAGGTCGCGGAGAAGTCCCTCAAGCCCTATATCGCGGCCGGCAAGTTCCGCCCCTTCGAGGCTGACGGCGAGCTGCAGCCGGGTGTGTCCAGCGTGGCCAACTACGGTCATACCCCTGGTCACAATGCCTACCTGGTCAGCAGCAAAGGCCAGCGCCTGTTGATCGTGGGCGACATGATCCATGTGGCGGCAGTACAGTTCCCGCAGCCGGATGTCACCATCGGTTTCGATACCGACGAACATGAAGCCATGGGTGATCGCCGCAAGGCTTTCGATGCGGTGGCAGATGCCCGGGAACTGATCGCGGCCGCTCACCTGTCCTTCCCCGGCATTGGACATATCGTCAAGGATGGCAGCGGGTATCGCTGGGTGCCGATCAACTACGCACTGGCGCGCTGAGCGTATTGATCGTTGCGATGATGTGACCATCGACCAGAAGCGGCTCCCATCGGCGAGCCGCTTTTTGCTGTTGGCAACGTCCGCCAACAATTTCTACTTGCATCAATAAATCGCAGTCGGTATTATTCGGAATCATTCGGTTCCAAATATTCCATGAGCTTATCCCATCTCCCATCAGGACCAGGACGTCCGCGCGAATTCGAGATCGATGCCGCCGTCGAATCGGCGATGCAGGTCTTCTGGACGCGTGGTTACAACGGCACGTCGCTGGTCGACCTGATCGATGGCACCGGGCTGTCACGGGGCAGCCTGTACAAGGCTTTCGGCGATAAGCATGGCTTGTTTCTTTCCGCACTCGACCGCTATATCTCCCAGTCGCTGGTCCGGCTGCTCAGCACGCTGGACCAGCCAGGATCGGCCAAAGCCGCGATACGGGAAACCCTGATGCGCCTGGCGGAAATGTCTTGCCGCAAAGAAGGGCGTCGCGGCTGCATGCTGGTCGCAACGGCGATGGAAATGGTGTCACACGACGATGATGTCGCCGAGCGAGTCAAGACCATGGTCGACCGTATCCGTCATGCGTATGCCAAAGCCATTGCGCGTGGGCAGGCCAGCGGGGAAATTCCCGCGCACCACGATCCACAGACCTTGGCAACCGTGATCGTCAGCCTGACTCACGGCATGCGCACGCTCGGAAAGGTAGGAGCAGTAGACAAGCAAATGACCGCTGTCGTCGAAACGGCGATGCGGCTGCTCGACTGAATTTTTTTTCTCAATTTGGAACCTAACGGTTCATAATTAAATGAATACTCTCACTACCTCTTCGCACGCAGAGCATGTGCCCCATCCGCGTCGATGGCTGGCATTTGCCGTCTTGCTGGTGGGGGCCTTCCTGCCGCCGCTGGATTTCTTCATTGTCAATGTCGCACTGCCGTCCATCCGTACCGGTCTGGGTGCCGACCATGCCGAGATGCAATTGGTGATATCCGGTTACGCCGCCGTGTATGCGGTGTTCCTGATCACCGGGGGACGGCTGGGAGACCTGTACGGGCGCAAGAGGGTGTTTCTCGCAGGTCTGGCGGGATTCGGCCTGTCGTCGCTGCTCTGTGGTGTTGCGCTTACGCCTGCCATGCTGATCGCCGGCCGGCTGCTGCAAGGCTTGAGTGCAGCGATCATGGCGCCGCAGGGGCTGGCATCGATTCAGGCGCTGTTTCCCGAGCGGGAGAGGGCGCGGGCGCTGAGCATGTACGGCGCGACCATCGGACTGGCAGCGATTGCCGCCCAGGCGCTCGGTGGACTGCTGATTGCGGCCAATGTCGGCGACCTGCAATGGCGGGTCATCTTCCTGATCAACCTGCCGATCGTGGCGCTCGTGTTCCTCGGCGGAATTCCCCTGTTGCCGGACACGCGCAGTTCACATCCGGCACGGCTGGACCGGATGGGCGTGCTGCTCTGTGCACTCTCGCTGGGCCTGCTGGTGGTGCCACTGGTGAAAGGGCCTGAGGCCGGCTGGCCGTGGTGGACCTGTCTCATGCTGCTCGCCTCACCGGGGTTTGCGGTTGCGTTCTGGCGCTACGAGCGGTGGCTCACGGAGCGCGGTGGAACGCCGTTGGTCGCACCTCAGTTGGCCGATGCGCCTGGCCTGGTGGTGGGGATGACCGGAGTGTTGTTCTTCTATGTGGTCTCGGCCTTCTTTCTCACCTTCTCGATCTATCTGCAGGAGGCGATTGGAATGAGCGCATCTGCGACCGGCTTGATGTTTGTGCCGTGCGGACTGGGCTTCCTGATCGGGCCCTTGACGACACCCGCCGCCGCGCGCCGGTTAGGACGCTGGACCCCGGTATTGGGGATGGCGCTGGAAGTCGTCGGCTGCCTGATTCTCAGTGCAGTGGTGGCTTCCACACCCGCTGCGCGGGCACCGGCACTGGCAGGCGTCGTGATCGCGCTCTCGCTGATCGGATTCGGGCAGGGGATCGCCGTGCCCACGCTGGTGCGATCGGTCATCGATCTTGCGCCGGCCGGTGGTTCCGGCATGTTGGCCGGGATCGTGAATTCCGCTTTGCAAATCAGTGCGGCCCTGGGCGTGGCTGTCATCGGCAGCGTGTTCTTCGGTCTGGCGGGTTCCCGCCATACGCCATCGTCCCTGGCGCATGCCTTCAGCTGGGCGATGGTATATGTCGCCGCCAGCCTGACGATCGCGGCGCTGTTGGTTGCACGTGCATCGCGTTACCGTCGGTAGATGGTCACGGAAAAACTCTTCCACCACGCTGCACGAAGGCCAGAGCCAGAGCCAGACCGCAGCGCGGTCCCGCGCATCTCTGTAGCGATGCAATGTAAATGCTGTCCCACTTGATCACGATAGGAATCTCGATGTCTTCTCAATTTTTGAATCACGTCTCTGTTGTCACCGGCGGCTCGACGGGAATTGGATTGGCGATCGCGCAAGGCCTGCTTGCGCAGGGCGCCAAACGGGTGTACGTGACAGGTCGCTCACGCAAGAGTCTTGATGAGGCCCTTAGTGTTCTGGGGGACTCAGCGGTGGCGGTGGTGTCCGACGTCTCCAGGCTTGCGGACCTGGAATATCTGAAAGCCGAAATCGAAAAGCGCGGTGACCGCCTCGATTCGATTTTCGCCAACGCCGGCATCTGCGAGAAACACCCCTTCGGGGCGACCGCCGAGGCGGATTACGACCGTACCTTCGATATCAACGTCAAGGGCGTGTTCTACACCGTGCAGACACTGCTCCCCCTGCTGTCGGATGGCGCTTCCGTGGTGCTGACATCCTCCATCTGTTCGAGCAACGGCATGGCTGAACTGAGCGTCTATAACGCCTCCAAGGCGGCAGTCCGCTCCTTCGCGCGCACCTGGACCAACGATCTGCGGGCACGCAAGATCCGCGTCAATGCGCTGAGTCCGGGGTTTACGCGCACGCCGTTGATGGACAACAGCCTCAAGCTCGACCACGCGCAGATCGATAGCCTGAAAGAGTATGTCTCCCAGATCACCCCATTGGGTTACATGGCTGATCCGGCCGAGATTGCGAGTGCCGGGTTGTTCCTTGCGTCTTCTGATGCTCGCTACATTAGCGGGATTGAACTGACGGTGGATGGAGGTCTTTCTCAGATCTGAGCATTCCAGCGGATGGTAGGGATCGGTAGATCGCTGCTGGTTGTAGTGTGGTGTTCACGCTTGCCGGATAGGGAGGCTGCCGAGGAGACGCTGATTTTGATTTGATGCTGTAAGAGATCGCTCATGGTTTCAAGTACTCGGCAATTTGGGAGAGAGACCTAAAGCTATTGGAGATGCATTTAAGAAAAATTCTTTTGGAAGTTGTCACAGACGACATCGTCCAGCCGTCTTGGAAGGAGCGGGATTTCGACATTGAACCCGCTCAACCCGACTTCAAGAAAGAATTTATAAAACGTCCGAATTGGTTTCAAGTTTCCGGTTTTGTATGAAGCCGCTTGCGAAGGCTTAGCATTTAAGGGTGGAGGGCAGGCCTTTCATACCTGCATGGTCAAATAGAAAAAGGGTTCGGGCGAATGCCTGGAACCCTTTATGCGCTGGTGCCGATGGACGAAGTCGATCTGTCGACCTACTTATTATGAATCTGCGGGGAAAACTATAAAAATCAGTAGGTTACGGCGACATTTTCTCCGCAATGCAGAAGATTTGCAGCTCGCAGACCAATTACCGCGTGACTCGATTTGCAATTGCGGAGCAGTAATTTCGTTGCCGAACGCGAATGCATTTGCGATTACTGAATCACTTGTGATGTCTGGCAGTCGGCTGCACACCTTCTATTGCTAACAAGAAAATTCCAGCAGGATTGCACGGGTTTTTGTTTTGCCCACCCTCCTGTACTGTGAATAATTTGTGAGAAATTTTTA
>NZ_AEEC02000025.1 GCF_000300975.2 Herbaspirillum frisingense GSF30
CCAGTCCGCTGTTCATCGCGTTCAGCCTGATCGTGGCCTTCGTGCTCAACCTCATGCCCTGGGGGCAGATGGTGGGCGTGCCGGACTTCGTGGCGCTGGCGCTGGTGTTCTGGAACATCCACCAGCCGCGCAAGGTCGGCATCAGCGTGGCCTTCCTGATGGGCCTGCTGATGGACGTCAACGAAGCCACCCTGCTGGGCGAGAACGCGCTGGCCTATACCCTGCTGTCCTACTTCGCCATCATGATCCACCGCCGGGTGCTGTGGTTCCCGCTGCGCACGCAGGCGCTGCACGTGCTGCCGCTGATGCTGCTGGCACAGGCGGTGCAGCTGGTGATCCAGCTGCTGGTCACCGGCAAGTCGCCGGACTGGTTCTACTTCAGCGAAAGTCTGGTGTCGGCCCTGCTGTGGCCGGTGGTCAGCCTGCTGCTGCTGGCGCCGCAGCGCCGCGCCGTGAATCGCGACGAGAATCGCCCCATCTGAGGGGCCGGGTGCAAGCAGCATGACCGAATTCAAGAATACCGCGCATGAGCTGAGGCTGTTCCGCATGCGCCTGCTGGCGGCCAGCGTGCTGGTGCTGGTCTGCTTCAGCCTGCTGCTGGCGCGTTTCCTGTGGCTGCAGGTGGTGCGCCACGATGCCTACGCCGCCCAGGCCGAGGAAAACCGCATCTCGGTGGTGCCCATCGTGCCCAATCGCGGCCTGATCCTGGACCGCAACGGTGTAGTGCTGGCACGCAACTATTCGGCCTACACGCTGGAAATCACCCCCTCCAAGATCAAGACCAACATCGATGACCTGATCGACGAGCTGGGCACGATCGTGGAAATCCAGCCGCGCGACCGGCGTCGCTTCCGCCGCCTGCAGGAAGAGTCCAAGAACTTCGAAAGCGTGCCCATCCGCACCCGCCTGACCGACGAGGAAGTGGCCAAGTTCACGGCCCAGCGCTATCGCTTTCCCGGGGTGGAGGTACAGGCCCGCCTGTTCCGTCAGTATCCGTACGGCAAGACTGCTGCCCACGTGATCGGCTACATCGGCCGCATCAGCCAGCGCGATGCCGAGCGCATCGCCGACTCCGACGATGAAGCCAACTACAACGGCACCGACTACATCGGCAAGGAAGGCCTGGAAAAAAGCTACGAAAGCCAGCTGCACGGCACCACCGGCTACGAGGAAGTGGAAATCTCGGCCAGTGGCCGGGCGGTGCGCTCGCTCTCGCGCACCCCGGCCACGCCCGGCAAGAACCTGATCCTGTCCATCGACATCGAGCTGCAGAAGGTGGTGGAAGAAGCCTTCGGCGACCAGAAGGGTGCGCTGGTGGCGATCAACCCGGCCACGGGCGACATCCTGGCCTATGTCTCGCAGCCCTCCTATGATCCCAACCTGTTCGTGGAAGGCATCGACCAGCAAAGCTGGGACGAGCTCAACAAGTCGCCCGACCGGCCGCTGCTGAACCGCCCGCTGTCGGGGGTCTATTCGCCCGGTTCGACCTACAAGCCATTCATGGCGCTGGCCGCGCTGGAGCTGGGCAAGCGTCGCCCCCAGGACGCCATCCGCGACCCGGGCTATTTCATCCTGGGCAACCACCGTTTCCGCGATGACAAGGAAGGCGGCCACGGCGTGGTCGACATGTATCGCTCGGTGGTGGTCTCCTGCGACACCTACTACTACATGCTGGCCAACGACATGGGGGTCAACGCCATCCATGACTTCATGAAGCCCTTCGGCTTCGGCCAGATCACCGGCATCGACCTGGAACACGAGAAGCGCGGCATCCTGCCCTCCACCGAGTGGAAACGCAACGCCTTCCGCAAACCCGAGCAGAAGCGCTGGATCGCCGGCGATACGGTGTCGCTGGGCATCGGCCAGGGCTACAACAGCTTCACGCCGCTGCAGATGGCCCAGGCCACCGCCATCCTGGCCAACAATGGCGTGGTGATGAAGCCCCACCTGGTCAAGATCATCGAGGATGGCGTGACCCATGAGCGCACCGAGACCGTGCCCAAGGAAAGCTACCGCATCCCGTTGAAGCAGGAAAACATCGACTTCATCAAGCGCGCCATGGTCGGCGTGGTCAAGGAAGGCACCGGCGCGGCCGCCTTCCGTGGCGCCCCCTACGACTCGGGCGGCAAGACCGGTACGGCGCAGGTGGTCAACATCGCCAAGAACCAGAAGTATGATTCGAAGAAGCTCTCCCGCATCTACCACGACAACGGCCTGTACATCGGCTTTGCGCCGGCCGACGCGCCGCGAATCGCGATTGCGGCAGTGGTCGAGAACGGCGGCTGGGGTGCCGGCGTGGCCGCACCGCTGGTGCGCAAGGCCATGGATTACTTCATGCTGGGCAAGCGTCCCAATGAGCCGATCAAGTCGGTCGCACCCGAGGCGGTGAGCCCGGATACCCCGGTCGAGGGTCCCGTCTCCGAGGACAGCGGCGGCAGCAATACGCCCACGGTCCAGCCGGACGTGCAGGAATGAAGCCGGGTCGCCTTGGCACCCTACGCCTGCGCGCGGGTTCCGCCGGCGCGCAAGGTCTGACATCGCAACAACGCAGCAAGCACCAGGAGCCGGCATGAGCCTGCAACGTCCGCCCCTTTGGCAAATCATCAAGCCGCACCTGACGGTGTTCGACGGCGCGCTGTCGCTGATCGTCTTCCTGATCCTGTCGGTAGGCATCGTCACCCTGTATTCGGCAGGGATGAACTTCCCTGGCCGGGTCGAGGACCAGTTGCGCAATATCCTGGTGGCCTTCATCGTCATGTGGGCTGCGGCCAACGTCTCCCCGCAACTGCTGCTGCGGCTGGCGGTGCCGGTCTATACGGTGGGGGTGACGCTGCTGATCGCGGTGGCGCTGTTCGGCATCATCAAGAAGGGTTCACGTCGCTGGCTCAATATCGGCATGGTGGTGCAGCCCTCGGAAATCATGAAGATCGCCATGCCGCTGATGCTGGCCTGGTATTTCCAGAAGCGGGAGGGCATGCTGCGCTGGGATGCCTTCGTGGTGGCGGCGATCCTGCTGCTGATCCCGGGCTTCCTGATCATCCGCCAGCCCGACCTGGGGACTGGCCTGCTGGTGCTGGCGGCCGGCTTCTACGTGATCTTCTTCGCCGGACTGCCGTGGAAGATCCTGCTGGGCCTGTTCGTGGCCGGTGCGGCCAGCCTGCCGGTGGTGTGGTCCTTCATGCACGATTACCAGCGCCAGCGGGTGATGATGCTCATCGACCCGACCTCGGACCCGCTGGGCAAGGGCTTCCACATCATCCAGTCCACCATCGCCATCGGCTCCGGCGGGGTGAGCGGCAAGGGCTGGCTGATGGGGACGCAGACGCACCTGGAATTCATCCCTGAACGGACCACCGACTTCATCTTCTCGGTCTATTCCGAGGAGTTCGGGCTGATCGGCAACATCGTCCTGCTGCTGCTGTACCTGCTGCTGATCGGGCGTGGACTGATGATCACCGCCAATGCCCCGACGCTCTTCACGCGTCTGCTGGGCGGGGCCATCACGATGATCTTCTTCACCTATGCCTTCGTGAACATGGGCATGGTCAGCGGCATCCTGCCGGTGGTGGGGGTGCCGCTGCCCTTCATGAGCTATGGCGGTACGGCTCTGGTGACGCTGGGGCTGGGAGCAGGCATCCTCATGAGCATCCAGCGCCATCGCAAGCTGGTCCAGAGCTGAGCGGGCCGCATGGATGCCCTTGTCCAGGGGACAAGTCCGGCAAGATCCGTGAACTTGCGGCACTGACGAGTTGTCAGCCTCGGTGCATTGCACTCTGGTATCGTTGCGAACATTCCGGCCGGGACAGGCTTCACCAGGCCCGGCGCATCGACTGTTGACCAAGGACAGGCTATGGGAACACCCACTCTAGAACATCACCACCGCCTCGCCCCCTGGGGCCAGGCCCTGCGCTGGGGCGCCTTGCTGCTGCCGCTGTTGCTGGCGGCCTGCGGCACCACCCAGCAGGCGCCGCGCCAGACCGCGCAGGCACCCTCGACACCGGTCAAGGCCGGCAGCAGCCGTCCGGCCAACGTTCCGGCACTGCCGGCAGCAGGCTCGGGACGCGGCGGCTACTACAAGGACGATGGCCCGGGCGACCACATCCCCGACGGCCTGCTCGACGTGGCCGACGCCGAACCGCAGGTGGAGCCGGTCTCGCGGGCGGCCAGCCGGCCCTATGCAGTGTTCGGCAAGACCTACGTGCCCATTACGGACAGCAACCAGCCTTTCATCCAGCGCGGCATCGGCAGCTGGTACGGCAAGAAATTCCATGGCCAGAAGACGTCCTCGGGCGAGCTTTACGACATGTACAAGATGACGGCCGCGCACCCCACGCTGCCCATTCCTTCCTATGCACGGGTCACCAATCTGAAGACCGGCAAGCAGGTCATCGTGCGCATCAATGATCGCGGCCCCTTCCACTCCAGCCGCATCATCGACCTGTCCTACACGGCCGCGCTGAAACTGGGTTATCTGGGCAGCGGCAGCAGTGAGCTGGAAGTCGAACGCATCCTGCCAGAAGAAGCACAGCGGATGGCCGATGCGCGCCGCAATGGCAGCACGCTGGCGGTCGCCGATCCGATCAACCGGGCCGCCGACAATGGCGCCGGCGTTTCGACCGGCGCGATCGAAATCAATACCGTGAGCGCACAAGGCCTGCCGCCCCAGCCCACCGTGGCAGCAGTGCAGCCGATCAATGCCAGCACCAGCAGTGCGGCCAGTGGCGCGGGCCTGGCCGGTGGCGGCGGCATCATCAACGCCGTGGCCAGCGGTTCGGCACCCTCCCCGGCGATGCCGCAGGCGGTACCGCTGACGGCGGGTTATTACCTTCAGTTCGGCGCCTATTCGCAAGAAGCCAATGCGCTGGTGGCGCGCGACAAGCTGCTGCCCAGCCTCTCCGGCATCGTCGACAGCATGCAGGCGGTGCAGGTCAACGGCTTGTATCGCCTGTATGCCGGTCCCTATCCGACCCGGCCGGCGGCCCAGAATGCAGCCATGCTGGTGCGCCAGCGCAGTGCCGGCACACCCTTCATCGTGGAGCGCTAGGGCTGCCGCCCTGCCTGGGCAGCCTCACTCCCCTTCCTGATCATCCGCTTGCGCGTCCTGCCTCAGTTGCAGGGCGCGTTCATACAGGGCGTTCTTCTTCTGGCCGGTGATCTGCGCGGCCAGGGCGGCGGCCTGCTTCAACGGGAGCTCTTCCAGCAGGATGCGCAGGACGCGCTCGCCCTCGGCATCCTCGTCACCGGCCGGCGGCGCCCCTTCCAGCAAGACCACGAACTCGCCGCGCTGGCGGTTGGCGTCCTGCTCCAGCCAGGCCGGTGCCTCGCCCAACGGGCAGCGATGGATATCCTCGAACAGCTTGGTCAGCTCGCGCGCCAGCACCACCTGGCGCTGCGGGCCGAACACCTGCAACATGGACTGCACGGTCTCGACGATGCGGTGCGGGGCTTCATAGAACACCAGCGCGGCCTGCACGGCGGTGAGCTCCTGCAGGGCGGTCTCCCGCTGGCGGGTCTTGCTGGGCAAGAAGCCCACGAAATGAAAGCGCGCATCGGTCAGGCCCGAGGCCGACAGCGCGGTGATCGCCGCCGATGCGCCGGGCAGGGGAATCACCCGGAACCCGGCGGCCCGCACCGCGTCAACCACCTTGGCACCGGGGTCGGAGATGGCGGGGGTACCGGCGTCCGACACCAATGCCACCCGCTGCCCGGCGCGCAGGCGCTCGATGATCTTGTCGGCGGCTTCGCGCTCGTTGTGTTCGTGGGTGGCCAGCAAGGGGCGCGACAGACCATAGCGCTGCAGCAACTGGCTGGTGTTGCGCGTATCCTCGCAGGCCACCGCATCGGCGATACCCAGCAGGTGCAGGCCGCGCAGGCTGATGTCGCAGACATTCCCGATGGGCGTGGCCAGCACATATAATGCCGACACCGGATAGGTTTGCTGGGCGGCATCCTGCAGGATGGAGGCAGCTACGCTGGAATTCTGATTCATTGGAGGAGGCGGGATGTTCACAGGTTCGAAGAAAATGACCGCATGCGCGGCCCTGCTGGCCGGTTTGCTGGCCCCCTGGATGGTGGCGCTGCCGGCCGCAGCAGCCGACAGTGTACCTCTGCTGGCGCAGGCCGCTACCCCTGCGCTGCCCTCGGCCACCTCCGACCTGGCCCCGCTGGCACTGCCGCCGGGGACCTCGCCGGAGATGCAGTCGGCCGCCAACGGTCCATCCATGGCACCACCAGCCGCCGCCCCGATCCGCATGGCCTTGCTGCTGCCCTCCCGTACCGGCGCCTTCGGGGCCGCCGCAGATGCAGTGCGCACCGGCTTCCTGACGGCCTATTCGCGCCAGAAGGAAAACATCCAGCTGGCCATCGTCGAGACCGGTGATTCGGCCCCGGACATGCAGCGCGCCTATGATGAAGCGTCCGGCAAGTACGACATCGTGGTCGGCCCGCTCTCGCGCAGCGCCGTCACTGCCGTGGCCCAGAGCGGTCGCGTGAGCAAGCCCACCGTCGCCCTGGCGCAGCCGGACATGAATGGCGAGGCCGACCTGCAACTGCCGGCGCAGATGCTGGCCGTGGGCCTGTCCATCGACGAAGAGGCACGCCAGGTCGCCAACTGGGTGGAAAAGGAAAAGGCACCGGGCAAGATCTTCGCCATCTCGACCAACATCGCCTGGCAAAAGCGCGCCGCCCGCTCCTTCCAGCTGCGCGCCCGCCAGCTCGGCCTGCAGGTCGAGACGCTGGAATTGAGCACCCCCGCCAATGCCCTCTCGGCACCGGGCCTGGCGCAACTGGCCAAGCGCGTGGAGCAGGAGAAACCGGCCCTGATCTTCGTCGCCCTGGATGCGGCGCAGACCGTGCAACTGCGTAGCGCTGTGGGCAACGAGCTGCCGCTGTACGGCACCTCGCAGATCAATCCCTACACCCTCAAGCGTGACAACCCCAACGACAAGCTGCCCGAGCTCGATGGGGTACGCCTGGTCGACATCCCCTGGCAACTGCAGCCCGACAACGTGGCAGTGGCGCGCTATCCGCGCCCGGCGGTCAACGACAACGAACGTCCCAGCCCGGACCTGGCGCGCCTGTATGCACTGGGCATCGATGCCTACCGGGTCGCCTACGGTATCGCGCAGAGGCAATCAGGCTTCGATATCGATGGCGTCACCGGACGCCTGACGGTGAACATGATCGGCGGTGGTACCACCTACTTCCAGCGCCAGGAGACCCAGGCGGTCTATCAGGATGGCTGGCCGGTGCCGATGGCGGACCAGTACTGACGCCGCCATGGCCCTGCGCGACCTGTTGCGGCGGACCGCACGCCAGCGTACTGGCGACGCTGCCGAGGACCAGGCCCTGGAGCATCTGCAACGCCAGGGCCTGCGCCTGGTGGAACGCAATTTCCGCTGCAAGGGCGGCGAGATCGACCTGATCCTGCGGGACGGTGCCACGGTGGTCTTCGTGGAAGTGCGCGCCCGCGCCAATGCGGCCTTTGGCGGTGCGGTGACCAGCGTGACACCGGCCAAGCAGCGACGCCTGCTGGTGGCGGCCCAGGTCTGGCTGCAAGGCCAGCGGGAGCTGCCGGCCTGCCGTTTCGACGTGATCGCAGTCGAAGGCGGCCAGTTGCAGTGGCTGCGCAACGTCATCGAGGCCTGAGCAAGCGATTTGCAGCACGCCGGAGCTGGCGTATCATGTGCCACCGAATTCCTGAAACTTCTCTTTACCAATTGCACAGACTTGGCCCCGTTCAGGTCCTCTATAATCGCAGCCACTATGACAAATCCCCGTATCCTCGCCCATTTCCAGGAAAGCGCTGACCTGAAATTGAAGGCCGCCAGTGTCCTGGCGCAACCGATTGAACAGGCGACTGAACTTATGTTCACCGCGCTGTCGAATGGCAACAAGATTCTTGCCTGCGGCAATGGTGGGTCGGCTGCCGACAGCCAGCACTTTGCGGCCGAACTGGTGGGACGCTTCGAACGTGAACGCCTGCCGCTGCCGGCCCTGGCCCTGACCACCGACACCTCCATCCTGACCGCGGTGGGCAACGATTACAGCTACCAGGAAATCTTCTCGAAGCAGGTCCAGGCCTTCGGCCAGGCGGGTGACATCCTGCTGGCTTTCTCGACCTCGGGCAATTCGGGCAATATCCTGGCCGCCATCGAAGTGGCCCACGAGCGCGACATGCGCGTGGTGGCGCTGACCGGCAAGGGCGGCGGCAAGATCGGCAAGATCCTGACCGATGCCGATGTCCATATCTGTGTGCCGCATGACCGCACCGCGCGCATCCAGGAAGTGCATCTGGTATCCCTGCACTGCATTTGCGACGGTATCGACGTCGCGCTTTTTGGAGATGATGCGAATGAGTGATGCACGATCGTTGTTCACACGGCTGCGCCGCCCGCTGGCGGCAGTCGCATTGGGCGGCATGCTGGCCCTGAGCCTGCAGGGTTGTTTCGCGGTATTGGCCGGCGGTGCGCTGGCCACCACCTTCGCCGCCACCGACCGCCGTACCCTGGGCGCGCAGACGGAGGACAAGTCGATCGTGGTCAAGGGCGAAGCCCGCATTCCCGAAGTGGTGGCCTCCGGTTCCCACGTCAACGTGACGTCCTTCAACCGCAAGGTGCTGCTGTCCGGCGAGGTGCCTGACGAGGCATCCAAGGCTGCCGCCGAGCGCGAGATCAAGAGTTTCCAGAACGTCGACACGGTCTATAACGAACTGCAGGTGGGCCCGTCCTCCAGCTTCGGTTCGCGCTCCAGCGATGCGCTCATCACCAGCAAGGTGCTGGCCAGCCTGGTGGATGACAAGTCGCTCTATTCCAGCGCCTTCAAGATCACGACCGAGCGCGGCATCGTCTACATGATGGGCCGCGTGACCCAGCGCGAAGGCCAGCGCGCCGCCCAGATCGCCAGCGGCGTGTCGGATGTGACCAAGGTCGTCACGCTGTTCGAGTACATCAGCGAAGAAGAACTGAAGGACTACCAGCGCAAGCCGGCCAGCGAGAACAAGTCCACCAGCTGACCTGGCGTCGCTGATCGCCTCTGATGCAAGTCAAACCGCCGGCCCGTCCGGCGGTTTCCAATTGGGGCGCGGCCCGCAGGATCGGGCGGCGCGGTCTATAATGGCCGGATAAGTGACCGGGGCCAGGCCCCTCCCTCGAATCCGGAATGCGGAGTTTTCCATGCAAGCACAGGCAAATGCGCCCAAACGCGGCCTCATGATCAAGCTGGTTGCCCTGGTCGGGGTGGCCGCCATCGCCGCCTTCGCCTACTTCAAGGTCAATGCCGGCAACGCCGCTCCCGATGTCACCTTCACCAAGCTCGATGGCCAGCAGGTGGCCCTCAAGGACCTGCGCGGCAAGGTGGTGATGGTCAACTTCTGGGCCACCAGCTGCACCACCTGCGTGGGCGAGATGCCGCAGATGATCGAGACCTACAACAAGTTCAAGGATCGCGGCCTGGACTTCGTGGCCGTGGCCATGAGCTATGACCCGCCCAACTACGTGGTGAACTACACCGAGACCCGCAAGCTGCCCTTCAAGGTCGCCCTCGACCCGCAGGATACGCTGGCCAAGGCCTTCGGCGACGTCAAGCTGACCCCGACCACCTTCGTCATCGGCAAGGACGGCAACATCATCAAGCGCTATGTCGGCGAGCCGCAGTTCGCTGAATTGCATCAGCTGCTGGAGAAAGCCCTGGCAGCAGCCTGAGCGCGCTTCACTCCTCCGAAAAAGCCGACCATGTGTCGGCTTTTTTAATTCCGCCGAACAACTCCAAGGAACATCCCCTCTACCCAGGAAGTCCAAAAGGTTCACCTTGTCGGCATGACAAGCGATTTTTTATCGTTCCGCTGCGGCCCGGCCGTGCTGAACGGTCATGCCTGCCCAATGACCGAGAACATAACAGGAGGCTGCAATGAGATTCCGGACCGTTTTCCTGATCGTGCTGCTGGCGCTGGTCGCCATCTTCGCCGCCGTCAACTGGACGGCCTTCACGGCCACCACCACCCTCTCGCTGATCTACACCGAGTTCCAGGCCCCCTTGGGTGCGGTGATGCTGGCAGTGGTGGTCGTGCTGACGGCCTTCTTCCTGCTCTACATCCTGGCCCTGCAGACCAGCGTGATGCTGGAGAGCCGGCGCCTGACCAAGCAGCTGGAAGCCCAGCGCACCCTGGCCGACCAGGCCGAGCATTCGCGCTTCAACGACCTGCGCGGCTACCTGAAGACCGAGCTGGAGCAGTTGCAGCGCCGCCAGGCCGAACAACAGACCCTGCTGGCGCAGCGCCTGGATGCATTGCAGCGCGACATCCACCATCGGGTGGAGCAGACCGAGAATGCCGTGGCCGCACAGGTCGGCGAACTTGACGACCGGCTGCAGCGCCAGCAGGTGGCGGGTGTGATCAAGCCGCTGTAATCTGTCGCCAGCAAAACAAAAAGGCTGCATCAACGAAGATGCAGCCTTTTTTCATCTTTTGACGCTTTTTGGTGCAGCTTAGACGCCGTAACGCGTGCGGTAGGCCGCCACGGCATCCTTGTGCTGGGTCAGGCGCGCATCGCCACCGGTGGAGATGTACTCGAACAGGTCATCCAGGTTGCCGATGGAAATGACCGGCATGCCATATTCGCGTGCCACTTCCTGCACGGCCGACAGTTCGGACAGCGCGCCATCCTTGCCCGAGCGCTCCATGCGGTCCAGTGCGATCAGCACCACACAGGGGGTGGCGCCGGCGGCGCGGATCATGTCCACCGATTCACGCACCGAGGTGCCGGCCGAGATCACGTCGTCGATGATGACGACCTTGCCCTGCAGCTTGGCGCCGACGATGGTGCCGCCTTCGCCGTGGTCCTTGGCTTCCTTGCGGTTGAAGGCGAACGGCACGTTGCGTCCCATGCCGGCCAGCGCCACGGCGGTGGCCGACGCCAGGGTGATGCCCTTGTAGGCGGGACCGAACAACATGTCATATTCGATGCCGGAATCCTGCAGGGTCTGGGCGTAGAAACGCGCCACCTGGGCCAGCGTCGCGCCTTCGCTGAACAGACCGGCGTTGAAGAAGTAAGGCGAGGTACGACCTGCCTTGGTGACGAATTCGCCAAAGCGCAGCACGCCGGCCGACACCGCGAATTCAATGAATTCCTGTCTCAAGTTGCTCACAATGCATTTCCCGGGAAGAGTCAAAACGGAAGGGCCGGCCTCCCCGCTTGCCACAAGGCAAGGCGAGGGAGGTGGCGAAGCCTTCATCAGGCCGCCATTTTAAATGATTCATCCTATCGGTTATGCTACCGGCCTGATTGAACACTCTCCCGCAGCAAGCAAACAGGAATCCCATGCCAAAAATCGTCTCCGCCAACCTCAACGGAATCCGCTCGGCCGCCAAGAAGGGCTTCTTCGAATGGCTGCAGAAGGAAGCGCCGGACTTCGTCTGCGTGCAGGAACTGAAGGCCCAGGCGGCCGACATGACCGATGAATTCCTGGCCCCGGCCGGTTATGTCGGGCATTTCCACTATGCCCAGAAAAAAGGCTACTCGGGCGTGGGCGTGTACAGCCGCCGGCAGCCGGATTCGGTGCGCATCGGCTTCGGCAATACCGAGTTCGATGACGAAGGCCGCTATGTGGAATGCGACTATGGCGACCTCACCGTGATTTCGCTCTACGCACCCTCGGGCTCGTCCAGCGAGGAACGCCAGGAAGCCAAGTTCCGCTTCATGGAAGCCTTCCTGCCGCACCTGATGGACCTGGAAAAGAGCGGCCGCGAAGTCGTCATCTGCGGCGACTGGAACATCGCCCACAAGGAAATCGACCTGAAGAACTGGAAGAGCAACCAGAAGAATTCCGGCTTCCTGCCGGAAGAACGCGCCTGGATGACGCGCATCTTCGACCAGCTGGGCCTGGTGGACGTGTACCGCCGCCTGCATCCCGAGACCACCGGCGACGCCTATACCTGGTGGAGCAATCGCGGCCAGGCCTGGGCCAACAACGTGGGGTGGCGTATCGATTACCACGTCTCCACCCCGGGCATCGCCGCCAAGGCGGTCAGCGCGGCGATCTACAAGGAGCAGCGCTTCTCTGACCATGCGCCGCTGACGGTGGTCTACGGCGACTGAACACGCGCCAGCCGACCCGCCTCCTCCCGTTCGGACTGAGTAGCGGCGTAGCCGCGTATCGAAGACGCGCCGGGCGGTGGTCCATGGAGCGCCTTCGATACGGCCCTGACGGGCCTACTCAGTCCGAACGGAAAGTAGCTGAAAAATCGTTCGCAAAAAAACAAAAGCCCTCGCACTGTGACGTGCGAGGGCTTTGTCGTTTCAGACCAGCAAAAATCAGGCGTCCGGCGCCGCCGCCTTCTTCGGGGTGGCCTTGCGCAGTGCCGGCTTCTTGGCCGCTGCTGGCTTGGCTGCCGCCTTGGTCTTGGTGGCCGTGGTCTTGGTCGCCGTCTTCTTGGCGGCTGGCTTGGCTACCGCCTCATCCGCACCATCACCGGCTTCGGCTGCAGCAGCCTTGCCCTTGGCCGGCGCCTTGGCCTTGCGTTCCTCGAACTCGAAGCTGATCTTGCCGTCCTTGCCGCGGACCAGGAAGGCCTTGAACGGCCGGCGGGTACGCTGCGAGATGAAGCCCGGCAGCAGGTCGGTCTTGCCGTCGTTGAGAAGCTTGGCCATCTGCTCGGGCAGGATTTCCTGTTGCAGGATGATGCGGCTGCTGCGGAAGTCGCAGGCCTTGGGCTTGGCCACGGTCTTTTCGCAGACATAGGCCAGGCCCATCTCGTAGACGCCACTGCCGCACTTGGGGCAGGCGCCCAGCGGGGTCTGCTCGCTGAAGTCCACCGGCTCGCCGCCCTCGCCATCGGCCTGGTCCTGGCCGAAGTCGAATTCCAGCTTGAAGTTCTTGATCTCTTCGTCACGCGAAATCTTCAGGATGGCCGCGAACGGACGGCCCATCTTCGAGCGGAAACCCTGCAGCGGGCCGATGGTGCGGTTCTGCAGCAGTTCTTCCACTTCGGCGATCTCGAACTGACGACCACCAGGCACCTTGCTCATCGAGAATTCGCACTTGGTGCAGGCGAAGCGACGATAGTTTTCCTTCACCACGCCACCGCAATTGGGGCAGGGCGTCTGCAGGGTCGCGTAGTCGCCGGGGATGGTGTCGTTGTCGTATTCCTTGGCGCGCTTGACGATGATCTGGGTCATCTGCGCGATCTCGCGCATGAACTCGTCACGGCTGATCTTACCGCGCTCCATCTGGGCCAGCTTGTGTTCCCACTCGCCGGTCAGTTCCGGTTCGGTCAGTTCATCCACACCCAGGCCGTGCAACAACGTCATCAGCTGGAAGGCCTTGGCGGTGGGCATCATCTCGCGGCCTTCGCGCAGCAGGTACTTTTCGTTCAGCAGGCCTTCGATGATGGCCGCACGCGTGGCTGGCGTACCCAGGCCCTTGCCGGCCATGGCCTCGCGCAATTCGTCCGAATCCACCAGCTTGCCCGCACCTTCCATGGCCGACAGCAGCGTGGCTTCCGTGTAGCGGGCGGGCGGCTTGGTGACCAGACCGTTGGCCGTCACCTTGTCGGTCTTGACCTTCTCGCCCTGGGCCACGGCGACCAGATTGCCGCCGCCTTCCTTGTCCTTGTCGTCTTCCTCGACCTGCTTGCCGTAGATGGCCAGCCAGCCGGGGTTGATCATGACCTTGCCTTCGCTCTTGAACTGGTGGCCCGACACTTCCGTGAAGCGGGTGGTCACCTGGAACTCGGCCGGCGGGAAGAACACCGCCATGAAGCGGCGCGTCACCAGGTCGTAGAGCTTCTGTTCCGGTTCCGACAGGTTCTTGGGCACCTGGGTGGTGGGGATGATGGCGAAGTGGTCGCTGATCTTGGTGTTGTCGAAGATGCGCTTGTTGGGCTTGACCCAGCCTTGCTTGAGGATCTGCTTGGAGAACTGGTGGTAGTTGTTGTTCTCCGCCAGCGCCTCCATCGTGTCCTTGACGGTGTTGATGTAGTCCTCGGGCAGGTGGCGCGAATCGGTACGGGGGTAGGTCAGCACCTTGTGCTTTTCATACAGCGCCTGGGCCAGGCCCAGGGTGTTCTTGGCCGAGAAGCCGAAGCGCGAGTTGGCTTCTCGCTGCAGGCTGGTCAGGTCGAACAGGCCCGGCGACATCTGCGTGGTCGGCTTGGACTCCTCGGTGACATTGCCCGGCTTGTCGCGGCAGGCGGCCACGATGGAATCGGCAGCCGCACGGCTCCACAGGCGCTCGGGGCGCTTCTCGGGGTCGTTCTCGTCCTTCTTGTGGCCCTTGTCCAGCCAGCGGCCCTTGTAGATGCCGGCGGCGCAGACGAACTCGGCGTGCACTTCCCAGTAATCGCGGGGGACGAACTTCTTGATCTTCTCTTCACGCTCGACCACGATCGACAAGGTCGGCGTCTGCACGCGGCCCACGGTGGTCAGGTAGAAGCCGCCTTCCTTGGAGTTGAAGGCGGTCATGGCGCGGGTGCCGTTGATGCCGATCAGCCAGTCGGCCTCGCTGCGGCAACGCGCCGCATTGGCCAAGGGCAGCATTTCCTCGTCATCACGCAGGTGGGCAAAGCCCTCGCGGATGGCGCCCGGCGTCATCGACTGCAGCCACAGGCGCTTCACCGGCTGCTTGGCCTTGGTGTATTGCGCGATCAGGCGGAAGATCAGTTCTCCTTCGCGGCCCGCGTCACATGCGTTGATGAGGGTGGTGACGTCCTTGCGCTTGATCAGCTTGGAGAGCACCTTCAGGCGCGACTCGGTCTTGGCGATGGGGTTCAGGGCGAAGTGCGGCGGAATCATCGGCAGGTGGGTGAAGCTCCACTTGCCGCGCTTGACGTCGTATTCCTCGGGGACTGCGATTTCCAGCAGGTGGCCGACGGCCGACGACAGGATGTACTGGTCGGATTCGAAATACTCATCGTGCTTGGTGAAGCCGCCGAGCGTCTTCGCGATGTCGTTCGCGACAGAGGGCTTCTCGGCAATGATGAGGGTCTTGCTCATAAGTATGGGTCTCGGTAATGAGAGATCGGTTGCTGGCGTGTTCCAGGAGATCGGTCAGCCCCAGTTGGGGCCGGATCGCTCCTAAACAACGTCATGCCATCCCAGGGTCGAAACCAGCAGCGGCGGCGTACGGAGCATGCGGCCGGCGTTTCGTTGCCTGTGGACAACGGAATTTTTATATAGTAGCCAATATCGGGCCAATGCGGGGGAATGATAAGCGTGATGCAAACGAAACGGCAAGCACAAGGG
Source organism: Herbaspirillum frisingense GSF30 (assembly GCF_000300975.2). Taxonomy (GTDB): domain Bacteria; phylum Pseudomonadota; class Gammaproteobacteria; order Burkholderiales; family Burkholderiaceae_D; genus Herbaspirillum; species Herbaspirillum frisingense. The sequence continues at coordinate 15,237 of NZ_AEEC02000025.1, forward strand.
CTTGCCGTCTCAGAGTTTCATGCATATCCAGCTTGGGATGAAGCAATAAGCTATGTCTATCGTCAGCCCACTGTCAGCATGGCAACCGTGCAGCCGCTGCAAGATCAGGCTGGCAAGCCGCCGCAGCTGCCTCAGTGCAACAGGCGCGGTTCGGTGTCGTCCTCGTCGAGGAACAGCTCCTCGAACATCAGGCCGTCCGGCTCCTTGCCCTGGCTCCACAACACCATCAGCACGATCACCTTGAGCTTTTCCAGTGTGATGGGTGCTTCACCAGCGGCCAGTGCACGTTCGATGACGATCTCGCGTTGCATCGGGTCCAGCATCTTGGCCGATTCCAGGAACTGGATGAAGCCAATGGCTTCCACGCCGAGCACGTCGCTTTCCTGGCGCGCGTAGATACGGGTACCGAAGGAGAAGGCGGTCTGGCGGGGATAGTTGTCGGCGAATTCGTGATTGGCGACTTCAAGATCAGTCAGCCATCCGAGTGCCTGGGAAATTTCATCTTCTTCGAAACCGATCGCGGACAACTTCTTGACCAGGGCCTCCGGTTCGGGGCAGGCATCAGGGCGATAGTAGGTTTCGTACAGGTAAACGAGGACATCAAACATGTTCGTACTCTATCGCGAAGGTTATGAATGTACAAGTCAGCCAAGTCCAGTATGGCAGGAATTGCGGCAGCGCGGGGATTAATTTCTTCATGCTACGCACCGGTAATGTGCGCCAGGTAACACTTCTACGCGGCCCTGCAGTTCCAGTCCTAGCAAGATTGCTGCCAGTGCCGCTGCATCCAGACCACAGCGCTGCGCCAGGGTGTCGACATCGACCGGATCATGTCCCATGGCGCGCATGACCTGCAGACTTGCCGGATCGACATCGCCCATCGCCCCGGCCGCGACAAATGCTGGTGCCACCATTGCCGGCGCAGTACTGGCAACGGCTTGCCGCTGTGGCAATTCTTCGAGGATGTCCTGCGTCGTCTCCACCAGCTTGGCCCCCTGACGGATGAGCTGGTGACAGCCCTTGGACAGCGGCGCGTGGATGGAGCCGGGAATGGCGAACACATCGCGCCCCTGCTCGGCCGCCATGCGCGCCGTGATCAGCGAGCCGGAGCGGGCTGCCGCCTCCACCACCAGCACTGCCTGTGCCAGCCCCGAAATCACCCGGTTGCGTCTGGGGAAATTGGCCGACAGCGGCGGCGTGCCCAGCGCATATTCGCTGACGATGCAGCCGCCCTGTGCGATGCGTTCGGCCAGATCCCGATTGCGCGGCGGATAGTCGATATCGCAGCCGGTCCCGATCACCGCCACCGTCGATCCGGCACCCCGCAGACCGCCCTCATGCGCGGCCGCATCGATGCCCAGCGCCAGCCCGGAGACGACGGTCAGCCCGGCATGGCTGAGCTCCTCGGAAAAGCGCATCGCGTGCTCGCGCCCTTGCGCCGTGGCATGCCGGCTGCCTACTACCGCCAGCGCCGGCGCGCACAGCAGCGCCGCATTGCCGCGCACGTAGAGCAGCAAGGGTGGGTCGGCAATGTTGAGCAGACTGGCCGGATACGCGGCGTCGGCCAGCGTGATGATCGCCCGTCCAGGCAACTGCAACCACTCCAGCGTGGCCTCCATGCGCTCGCGCTGCCGGCCCGAGGGTGGTGCCAGCAAGGTCGCCGCCTGCCGGGGCGGCAGTATGGCGCACAGTGCGGAAAAATCCGCCTGCCAGATCTGGCCGGGCAGGCCGAAAACGGCCAGCAGGCGCCGTGCCGCCACCGGCCCGATGCCGTCGGCAAAAGCCAGTCGCAGCCAGGCCTGGAGGTGGTCGGAATCGGCCTGCGCCGCATCAAAAGGGAAATTGTTTTGCATAATTGACTGTGCCGCGCTCAACGCCGTGCGGCGCGGGCTTGCGGCGAACGGGGAGCGGGCTGTGATACACTTTTCATCTTGATCGGGAACACCACGGTGGCCACCGGGCAACAATGCACAGGCGCTGGCGACCAAGCCCACGATTGTGCTGCGGCCGCGCTTGAAGCGTCGCGCTCTGGCCACATTTAAATAACAATTCCCGAAACGAATCCCCCGGAGCCTCGCAAAATGTCGAGGTCCGGACTATCCAGGTCCACCGGGACCGAACTCCAAGATTGCCGAGAACCACGTATGGCCCAGCTCAACATCCTCCGTTATCCCGATCCGCGCCTGCACAAGATCGCCCAGCCCGTGACCGTCTTCGACGCGCGCATCAAGCAACTGGTGGCCGACATGGCCGAGACCATGTATGCCGCCCCCGGCGTAGGCCTGGCCGCGACCCAGGTCGACGTGCATGAACAGGTGGTGGTGATCGATGTGTCCGATGAGGGCAAGAACCTGCAGGTCTTCATCAATCCCGAAATCCTGTGGGCCAGCGAAGAAAAGCGCGTCTACGACGAAGGCTGCCTGTCGGTCCCCGGCATCTACGATGGCGTGGAACGCCCGGCACGCGTGAAGGTGCGCGCCTTCGACGCCGACGGCAAGGCCTTCGAACTCGATGCCGACGACCTGTTGGCAGTCTGCATCCAGCACGAGATGGACCACCTCAAGGGCAAGGTCTTTGTCGAATATCTCTCGCCGCTGAAGCGCAACCGCATCAAGACCAAGCTGCAGAAGGAAGAACGCGAGATGAAGAAGAAGGCGGGCTAAGCCTGCTGGTCATCTGCAGCACAAAATCAAAACGCCGGCCAGGGGCAACCCCGGCCGGCGTTTTGCATTGATGCGCCCTGCGCATCAAGCCATGGCACTGATCAGACCGCCACGAAACGGTACACCCCGTCCTCGCCCAGCACGCGCTTCAGGGCGCCGTCGTACCAGAGCTTGTGCAGATGCGCCACCGCCTCGCCCAGCGCGAAGGACAACTGGTGCGTATCCAGCGGGCGCTTGAACATCACCGGCAGAATATCCACCCCCGTCTGCGGCGTGGCGCAGGCTTCCAGTACCTCGGCCAGACGCAGGCGGTGGTGATCGTTCAACTGTTCGATGCGCGTGTGCAGGCCGCGGAAAGGCTTGCCATGCGAAGGCAGCACCAGCGCATCGGCCGGCAGGTGCGCGTACTTCTTCAGCGAATCCAGATACTGCTGCACCGGGTTGCTCTCCGGTTCGATGGCAAACACCGAAACATTGGTGGAGATGCGCGGCAAGACCATGTCACCCGAGATCAGCACGTTCAACGCACGGCAGTACAGGGACACATGCTCCGGCGCATGACCAAACCCGGTAATGACCTCCCAGTCACGACCGTCGATGCGCACCGCCTGGCCATCCTGCATCCGGTGGTAGGCACGCGGCACCGTCGGTACCAGGTCCTGATAATAGTTATTGCGCCCCTGCAGCAGGGCGACTGTTTCGGGATCGGCCAGCCCGTGGCGCTGGAAATGCGGCGTCGCCGCCGTCCCCTCGGCACCCGGCAGGGCCGCCGACATCACACGCGCAAAGGCGTAATCGCCGGTGCTCATCCACAGCGGCACCTGCCAGCGCTGGCACAGCCAGTCGGCCAGGCCTACGTGATCGGGATGGCAATGCGTAACCAGCACGCGCACGATGGGCAGGCCATCGAGTTCCTCGGCGAAGATGGTTTCCCAGGCCTGGCGCGTCTCGTCGGTGGCGATGCCGCAATCGACCACGGTCCAGCCGCGCTGCCGGCCGTGCGGTGTGTCCACCTCGTCTTCCAGCAACCAGAGATTGATGTGGTTCAGCGCAAAGGGCAGCCCCATGCGCAGCCAGCGCACACCGGGCGCGACCTGCATGGTGCGGCCGATGTCGGGCAGGGTATCGCCGAAGGCGTAGTCGAGCTGGGATTCAAGTGCATTCATCAATGAGCCGGGCCGGGAACGTGGACAGGAACGACGCCGGACATTGCTCCAGCGACAACGAAAGACCGCCAGTCTAGCGCAAGCTGCAATTTCCGCTGGACGACAGGGCACAATATACTTTACGTTAACGTAAAGTGCCAGACCAGGCCGATCCGACTCCTTCGAGCCCCAAGTCCATCAGCGTCCACGTCTTTATGCCCACCTATACCATCACCGAACTGGCAGAAGAATTCGCGATCACGCCACGTGCGATCCGGTTCTACGAAGACCACGGCATCCTCAATCCCAAGCGCGAAGGCGTGGGTGGTCGGCATCGGGTCTACCCGGCGCGCGAACGCACGCGCCTGAAGCTGACGCTGCGCGGCAAGCGGCTCGGCTTCACGCTTTCCGAGATCAAGGACCTGATCGACATGTATGAATCGCCCAAGGATACGCAGCCGCAATTGCAGCGTTTCCTGGGCCTGCTGCAGCAACATCGCGAAAAGCTGGAGCAGCAGCGCGAAGACCTGGAACTGACCCTCTCCGAAATTGCCGCCCACGAAGAGGAATGCCGGCAACTGCTGGTCGAGGGTAAATCAAGGAGCAGTAGCACCAAGACCAGACGCAAGGCCGTGGCCGCCTGAGCCCCGGCAAACCGGATTCATCTGCCGTTAACGTCAACCGGAACTTACCCTCCGGAACACCAGAAAAATTACCCAACGAGGAGACACCCATGATCCACCTGCCCGGCCTGAGTTTCGACCACGGAGAAGACATCGCCGCCCTGCGCGAAGCAGTGGCCGCCTTCGCGCACAGCGAGATCGCCCCGCGCGCGGCCGAGATCGACCGCAGCGACCAGTTCCCCATGGACCTGTGGAAGAAGCTGGGCGAGCTCGGCGTGCTGGGCATCACCGTCTCTGAGGAATACGGCGGCGCCGGCCTGGGTTACCTGGCCCACATCATCGCCATGGAAGAAATCTCGCGGGCCTCGGCCTCGGTGGGCCTGTCCTATGGCGCGCACTCCAACCTGTGCGTGAACCAGATCAAGCGCAACGGCAACGAAGAACAGAAGCGCAAATACCTGCCCAAACTGATCTCCGGTGACTACATCGGCGCCCTGGCCATGTCCGAACCCAATGCCGGTTCCGACGTGGTGAGCATGAAACTGCGCGCCGACAAGAAGGGCGACCGCTACGTGCTCAACGGCAGCAAGATGTGGATCACCAACGGCCCCGACGCCGACGTGCTGGTGGTCTATGCCAAGACCGATCTGGATGCCGGTGCCCGTGGCATGACCGCCTTCCTGGTCGAAAAAGGCTACAAGGGATTCTCGGTGGCGCAGAAGCTGGACAAGCTGGGCATGCGCGGCTCGCACACGGGCGAGCTGGTGTTCCAGGATTGCGAGGTGCCGGAAGAAAACATCCTGGGCGGCATCGGCCGTGGCGTCAACGTCCTGATGTCGGGCCTGGACTTCGAGCGCAGCGTGCTCTCCGGCGGTCCGCTAGGCATCATGCAGGCCTGCATGGACGTGGTGGTTCCGTATGTCCACGACCGCAAGCAATTCGGCCAGGCCATCGGCGAATTCCAGCTGATGCAGGGCAAGCTGGCCGACATGTATTCCACCATGATGGCCTGCAAGGCCTATGTCTATGCCGTGGGCCAGGCCTGCGACCGCGCCGACAGTGCCGACAAGGTGCGCGCACTGCGCAAGGACGCCGCCGGTGCCATCCTCTACAGCGCCGAGAAGGCCACCTGGATGGCCGGCGAGGCGATCCAGTCGCTGGGCGGCAATGGCTACATCAACGAATATCCGGTCGGCCGTCTGTGGCGCGACGCCAAGCTCTACGAGATCGGCGCCGGCACCAGCGAAATCCGGCGCATGCTGATCGGCCGCGAACTGTTTGCCGACACGCTGTAATGCCGGCTCCCCCTCTTCAACCGCACGGAACATCATGAGCACATCCATCGATTTCTACTTCGACTTCAGCTCCCCCTACGGCTACTTCGGTGCCGTCGAGATCGACAAGCTGGCCGCGCGCTACGGTCGCGCCGTCAGCTGGCACCCGATCCTGCTGGGCCCCATCTTCAAGACCCTGGGCACCAATTCGCTGGTCAACATCCCGGTCAAGGGCGAGTATTCGCGCCATGACATGGAGCGCACCGCCCGCTTCCACAACATCTTCTACAAGGCCCCCAGCAACTTCCCGATCGGCAGCCAGGTCGCGGCACGCGCCACGCTGTGGGTGCAGCAGACGCAGCCGGCCAAGGCGGTCGAGTTGATCAAGACCTTGTACAGCGCCTACTTCACCGAGGACATCGACATCAGCGTCACCGAGAACGTGCTGCGCATCGCCGCCGACCTGGGCATCGACCGCGCCGCGCTGGAGGCCGCCTTGAGCTCTCCCGAACTGAAGGACCAACTGCGCCAGGCCACCGAGGCGGCCGGCAAGGCCGGCGTGTTCGGCTCGCCCTTCGTGATTGCCGATGGTGAACAATTCTGGGGCTTCGACCGCTTCGCCCAACTGGAAGCCCTGCTGAAAAACGGAAAGATCTGATGAGCAACAAGAAAGACAAGAGCGGTCCCTGCCCCTGCGGCCAGCCCAGCTTCGACAAATGCTGTGGCCGCTTCATCACCGGCGGCCAGGTGCCGGCCACGGCCGAGCTGCTGATGCGCTCGCGCTATAGCGCCTATGCCCTGCGCGACGAAGCCTACCTGCGCGCCACCTGGTTCCCCGAGACACTGCCGGACGAAGAGCTCACCAGCGAGACCGACGTCAAGTGGATCGGCCTGGAGATCAAGAAGCACCAGCACGCTGCCGGCAGCGATGCCGCCACTGTCGAATTCGTGGCGCGCTTCAAGGTCGGGGGCAAAGCCCACCGCCTGCACGAGATCAGCAACTTCGTGCGCCAGCCCGATGGCGAGGGACAGATGCGCTGGTACTACGTGGACGGCAGCTTCCCCGAAGGCTGAGGTTTTCTGCACCACGACGCCACAACAAGAAACTAAAACAGAGAGACGAGAGACCACCATGCCGCAGATTGAAAGCAAGCTCAACCCGCGCAGCGAGGAATTCCAGCACAACCGCGACGCCATGCAGCGCATCGTGGACGACCTGCGCCAGAAGGTCGCGGCCATCGCCGAAGGTGGCGGCCAGGCCGCCCGCGAAAAACACCTGGCCCGCGGCAAGCTGCTGCCGCGCGAGCGCGTGCAGATGCTGCTGGACCCCGGCACGCCCTTCCTGGAATTGTCGCAACTGGCGGCCTACGGCATGTACCGCGAGAAGGATCGCGACGGCAACCTCAAGGATGCCGCGCCCTCGGCCGGCATCATCACCGGCATCGGCCGCGTGGCCGGCCAGGAATGCGTGATTGTCTGCAACGACGCCACCGTCAAGGGCGGTACCTACTACCCGCTGACGGCCAAGAAGCACCTGCGCGCGCAGGAGATCGCCGAATTCAATCACCTGCCCTGCATCTATCTGGTCGACAGCGGCGGTGCCAACCTGCCCAATCAGGATGAGGTCTTCCCGGACCGCGACCACTTCGGCCGTATCTTCTTCAACCAGGCCAACCTGTCGGCCAAGGGCATTGCCCAGATCGCCGTGGTGATGGGATCCTGCACTGCCGGCGGCGCCTATGTCCCGGCCATGAGCGACGAATCCATCATCGTCAAGGACCAGGCCACCATCTTCCTGGCCGGCCCGCCGCTGGTGAAGGCCGCCACCGGCGAAGTGGTCAGCGCCGAGGAGCTGGGCGGCGGCGACGTCCATACACGCCTGTCGGGCGTGGCCGATCACCTGGCCCAGGACGATACCCATGCCCTGGCGATCGCCCGCAACATCGTCGGCCATCTCAACCGCCGCAAGCCGCAGCAACTGGCCCTGCGCGAGAGCGTGGAACCGCGCTACCCGGCCCAGGAACTGTATGGCGTCATCCCCACCGATACCCGCAAGCCCTTCGACGTGCGCGAGGTCATCGCCCGCATCGTCGATGCCAGCGCGTTCGATGAATTCAAGGCCCGCTACGGCACCACCCTGGTGTGCGGATTCGCGCACCTGCATGGCATGCCGGTAGGCATCATCGCCAACAACGGCATCCTCTTCTCGGAAGCCGCCGAAAAGGGCACCCACTTCATCGAACTGTGCTGCCAGCGCAAGATCCCGCTGATCTTCCTGCAGAACATCACCGGCTTCATGGTCGGCAAGAAGTACGAGAACGAGGGCATCGCCCGCCACGGTGCAAAAATGGTCACCGCCGTCTCCACCGCCAAGGTCCCCAAGCTGACCGTCATCATCGGCGGCAGTTTCGGTGCGGGCAACTACGGCATGTGCGGCCGCGCCTTCTCCCCGCGCTTCCTGTGGATGTGGCCCAATGCACGCATCTCGGTGATGGGCGGTGAACAGGCCGCCAGTGTGCTGGCCACCGTCAAGCGCGACGGCATCGAAGCCCGCGGCGGCAGCTGGAGCGCCGAGGAAGAAGCCGCCTTCAAGGAACCCATCCGCGCCCAGTACGAAAGCCAGGGCCATCCCTACTACGCTTCGGCGCGACTGTGGGACGACGGCGTGATCGACCCCGCCGATACCCGCCAGGTGCTGGCGCTGGGCCTGTCGGCGGCGCTCAACGCCCCCATCGAAGAGACCCGATTCGGCGTCTTCCGCATCTGAGCCACGCCACCGAGGAGACACCATGTTCAACAAGATCCTGATCGCCAATCGCGGCGAAATCGCCTGCCGCGTGGCGGCTACCGCACGTCGCCTGGGCATCACCACGGTGGCCGTCTATTCCGACGCCGACGCGCGCGCCAAGCACGTCCAGGCCTGCGACCAGAGCGTGCGCCTGGGACCGGCGCCGGCCAAGGAAAGCTATCTCTGCGGCGACAAGATCATCGCCGCCGCCCTGGCTACCGGGGCCCAGGCGATCCATCCGGGCTACGGCTTCCTGTCCGAGAACGCCGAGTTCGCCCAGGCCTGCGCCGACGCCGGGCTGGTCTTCATCGGCCCACCAGCCTCGGCGATCCGCGCCATGGGTTCCAAATCGGCCGCCAAGGCGCTGATGGAAACCGCCGCCGTACCACTGGTACCGGGCTACCACGGCGAGCGCCAGGAGAGCGATTTCCTGCGTAGCGAAGCCGACCGCATCGGCTACCCGGTGCTGCTCAAGGCCAGCGCCGGGGGCGGAGGCAAGGGCATGCGCGTGGTCGAGCGTTCGGAAGACTTCGAGGCCGCGCTGGCCTCCTGCAAGCGCGAGGCGATCTCCAGCTTCGGCGACGACCGCGTGCTGGTCGAAAAATACCTGACCCGGCCACGCCACATCGAAATCCAGGTCTTCGCCGACGGCCAGGGGAACTGCGTCTATCTGTTCGAACGCGACTGCTCCGTGCAGCGCCGTCACCAGAAGGTCCTGGAAGAAGCCCCGGCCCCCGGCATGAGCTGCGGCCGCCGCGCTGCCATGGGTGAAGCGGCGGTGGCCGCTGCCCGCGCCGTCGGCTATGTCGGTGCCGGCACGGTGGAATTCATCGCCGACTACAGCAGCGGCCAGGACGGCAGTTTCTATTTCATGGAAATGAATACCCGCCTGCAGGTGGAGCATCCCGTCACCGAAATGATCACCGGCCTCGATCTGGTGGAATGGCAACTGCGCGTAGCCGCAGGCGAGGCGCTGCCGCTGAAGCAGGATGCACTGCGCATCAACGGCCACGCCATCGAAGCCCGCATCTATGCGGAGAACCCCGAGAAGGGCTTCCTGCCCTCCATCGGTACCCTCACCCGCATGCGCAGCGCCGCGGCGGTGGAGTTCCGCCTGGGCGAGAATGGTGCCGGGCAGCCGGCGCCGGTACGCATCGATTCCGGCGTGCGCGAGGGCGATGCCATCTCGCCCTTCTACGACCCCATGATCGCCAAGCTCATCGTCTGGGGCGCCGACCGCGACGCCGCCCTGCGCAACATGGCGCGTGCGCTGGCGCAGTACCAGGTGGTGGGGCTGGCCACCAATATCGGCTTCCTGCAGCGCCTGATTGCCGGTCAGGCCTTCGCCACTGCCGACCTCGATACCGGCCTGATCGAACGTCATCGCTACAGCCTGTTCCCGGCACCCGTGCGGCCCGGTATCGAGACCCTGGCGCTGGCCACCGCCGCCATCCTGCAGCAGGAGCACCAGGCGAGCAGCGACACTGACCCCTGGGCACACACCAGCGGCTGGCGACTCAACACCCGCCTGCTGCGCAGCCTGGACTTCGAGGACGAAGCCGGACCGACGACGGTGCAACTGGACTACGCCGGCGACGGCCGGCACTGGACGCTGCTTGCCGACGGCAGCACGCATACGCTGGCCTTCGACCCCAGCGACCAGAACGGCCTACTGGTCTCGCTGGATGGCCGCACGCTGCGCGCCGAGGTCCAGCGAGAAGGCGAATGGCTGCACATCTTCGATGGCCAGGGACAGCGCAGCCTGCGCCATCTCGACCCCATGGCCCATGCCGGCCACAGCGAAGCCGAGGGCGGCCGCCTGACCGCCCCCATGCCCGGCAAGATCGTCGCCCTGCTGGTACAGAAGGGCGCCAGCGTGGCCCAGGGTGCGCCCCTGCTCATCATGGAAGCCATGAAGATGGAGCACACCATCGCCGCGCCCGCCGCCGGTGTGGTCGAGGACCTGCTCTATGCGGTTGGCGACCAGGTGAGCGAGGGCGCGCAGTTGCTGGAATTCAAGGCCGCCTGAGCGCGCCGGGTAGCTTGCCATGAATGCCCCCGCGTTACACGTGGCCCCCTCCATCCATGTGCTGGAGCGGGGCTGGCTGTCCTCCAACAACGTGTTGCTGTTCGGCCGCGACGAAGTGGCGATGATCGACAGCGGCTACGTCAGCCATGCCGAACAGACCCTGACGCTGGTACGGCACGTGCTGGCCCAGCGCGGTCGGGAGGGGCTGGACCTGCTGGTCAACACCCATCTGCATTCCGACCACTGCGGCGGCAATGCCGCCCTGCAACAAGCCCATGGCTGCCGCATCGCCATCCCCGCCGCCGAAGCGGACAAGGTGCGCCACTGGGACGAGGACGCCCTCAGCTACCGCGCCACCGGCCAGCGCTGCCCGCGTTTCACGGCGTCGCAGACCATCGCCAGTGGCGACGTGTTGCGCATGGGCGACCTGGACTGGCAGGCGCTGGCCGCTCCCGGACATGATCCGCATGCGCTGCTGTTCTACTGCGCGCAGGAAGGCGTGCTGATCTCGGCCGATGCCTTGTGGCGCAATGGCTTCGGCATCATCTTTCCCGAGCTGGATGGCGAATCCGGATTCGAGGAAGCGCGCGCCACGCTGGAGCTGATCCGCACGCTCGACGTGCGTACCGTCATCCCCGGCCATGGCGCCCCCTTCCAGGACATCGACGACGCCCTGGACAAGGCCTTCTCGCGGCTGGACTACCTGCAGGCCGATCCCTTGCGCAACGCCCATAACGGCATCAAGGTATTGGTCAAGTTCTTGCTGCTGGAACGTGGCCGCATCCCGCTGGAGCAGTTGCCGGCGATGATGCGCGACATTCCCTTGCTGCGCATCACCAATGAACGCTTCCTGCAGATGGACGACGTCGCCCTGTCGCGCTGGTGCGTGGCGCAACTGGAAAGGGCCGGCGCGGCGCACAGCGACGGCGTGTTCCTGCTGGACCGGTAAGCACGCTGACCGCCGCGGCAGCCTGAAGCGTGGCGGCCATGCTGTTATCATTTCCCGCTCCATCTACCTACCGCGTTTGATCCGATCCGACCCATGAACGACACCGCCGCCCCCCTGCCCTCCTCCGCCCAACGCGTCGCCGACCTGCTGGCCGGCATGGGGCATGACAAACCGGTCGTGATGCTGCCCTCGACCGGCCGCACCTCGGCTGAAGCCGCCGCCGCCGTCGGTTGCAGCGTGGCCGAGATCGCCAAGTCCATCATCTTTCGCCGTGTGGCCGACGATGCACCGGTGCTGGTCATCGCCAGCGGCGCCAACCGCGTCGACGAAGCCAAGGTGACCGCCCTGGTCGGCCCACTGGGCAAGGCCGATGCCCGCTTCGTGCGCGACAACACCGGCTACGCCATCGGTGGCGTCTGCCCGGTCGGCCACGTCGTCAAGCCGGTGATGCTGATCGACCGCGACCTGTTCAACTACGACAGCGTCTGGGCCGCCGCCGGCCACCCGCATGCCGTCTTCAACCTCACCGCCGCCCAACTGCAGGAAATGACCGGCGGCGCCGTCAGCGACGTGCGACTGGATGCCGCGCCGACCGCAGCCTGATTCCAACTGAACCAGACCAGAACAAGAATTCCCAAGAACACAGCCAACGGAGACAAGCCAGATGAACCTGCCCAAGAAAGTGAAGATCGTCGAAGTCGGACCCCGCGACGGTCTGCAGAACGAGAAGGAAACCATTTCCGCCGCGATCAAGATCGAACTGGTCGACCGTCTCACGGCGGCGGGTTTCCCGAATGTGGAAGCGGCCTCCTTCGTCTCGCCCAAATGGGTGCCGCAGATGGCGACCTCGACCGAGGTCATGCATGGCATCACGCGCAAGCCGGGCGTGGTCTATTCGGCGCTGGTGCCCAACATGAAGGGCTTCGAGGCGGCGCTGGAAGCGGGCGTGGATGAGGTGGTGATCTTTGGCGCGGCCTCGGAAGCGTTTTCGCAGAAGAACATCAACTGCTCCATCGCCGAATCCATCGACCGTTTCGCCGAAGTCGCCAAGGCCGCCAAGGCCCACCGCAAGCGCCTGCGTGCGGCAGTCAGTTGCGCCTTCGGCTGCCCGTACCAGGGCGAGGTCCCGCTGGAGGCGGTGGCCGATGTCGTCCGGCGCTTCCGCGAGCTGGGCTGTGACGAGATCGACATCGCCGACACCATCGGCGTGGCCACGCCGGACAAGGTGCGCCCGGTGATGGAAACGGCGATCCGCGAGTTCCACATCGAAGGACTCTCCGGCCACTTCCACGATACCTACGGACAGGCGCTGGCCAACATCTACGCCAGCCTGCAGGTCGGCATCAGCATCTACCACGCCTCCGTGGCCGGCCTGGGCGGCTGCCCTTACGCCAAAGGCGCAACCGGCAATGTCGCCACCGAGGATGTGCTGTACATGATGAACGGGCTGGGGATAGAGACGGGCGTGGACCTGGATGCGGTGGTCGATGCGGGACAGTTCATCTCGCAGCACCTGGGACGCAAGTCGGTCAGCCGCGCGGGCAATGCGATTGCGGCGAAGCGGGCGGGGTGACGTGAGTGAGGTGAGGCGGGCCGGTTTGAGTCAGCGCTGTTGGACAGTCGCCTCAGCTGCAGTGGTCATACTGAGCGACTGACACCCGGCAAGCAGAATGGCGCGGGGCTGCCTTGAGCAGCCACCGCGCCATTGCTTATTCCTTATTGCGATTGCTCACAGCTCACTGCTGACGATAACGACGCAATCCGCGTACCGGCAACTTGTCGGCCTCGATCAGCGCCTTCTTCAAGGCGCGTTTGTGCAGCACGGCGCCGGCGATCAGTGCGACGGCAGCCAGGACGATGATGAGGACGTTGACCAGATCGAAGTTTTGCATGATTCCCCCCTGCGACAATTGACGGCTGATGAAACTCGGGCATGGCCCTTCCGGCTGAGCCGGACCCGCAACACGCCCCCGGTGGCGCCTGCGTGGCCTGTTTTACGCCAGGCTTGTGGAAAACATAGCACATGGTCGGGATAAGACAGTAAATCATATAAATAATTTCCTGAAATTTCCCATTCGCGCAACAAAAAGCACGATCGTTATATTTTTTCGACTTTTATCCTATAATCGTCCGACAAAAGCGGCCTTGTGCCTTGATATAACGACAACCAACGAGAGACGACCATGCCACCAGCCCCTGCTTACCCCAAAGCATTGCAAGATCTGCGCCTGCCCATCATCTGCTCGCCCATGTTCATCGCCAGTGGTCCCGCGCTGGTAGCGGCCCAGTGCAAGGCCGGGCTGGTCGGTTCGTTTCCCGCACTCAACGCCCGTCCGGCCGAGCAACTCGATGTCTGGCTGACCCAGCTGCAGGAAGAACTGGCGCAGTGGCAGGCGCAGCACCCGGAACGCAAGGTCGGTCCGATTGCGGTGAACCAGATCGTGCACCAGTCCAATGACCGTCTGGCCCAGGACGTGGCCACCTGCGTCAAGCATCAGGTCCCTATCATCATCTCCAGCCTGCGCGCGCCTCCGCAGGAGATGCTCGATGCCGTGCACAGCTATGGCGGCATCGTGCTGCATGACGTCATTTCCCTGCGCCATGCCGAAAAGGCGCTGGAAGCCGGAGTCGATGGCCTGATCCTGGTGGCCGCCGGCGCTGGCGGGCATGCCGGGACGCTGTCGCCCTTTGCGCTGGTGGGCGAGGTGCGCAAGATGTTCAAGGGGCCGCTGGTGCTGTCGGGTGCCATTGCCACGGGCGACGCCGTGCTGGCCGCGCAGGCCATGGGCGCCGACTTCGCCTACATGGGATCGCGCTGGCTGGCCACGCGCGAATCGAATGTCGATGAGGCCTATCGCCAGGCCATCGTCGACTCCTCCGCGGCCGATGTGGTGTACACCAACCTCTTCACGGGGGTGCACGGCAACTATCTGAAGAAGTCCATCGTCAACGCCGGGCTGGACCCGGACAAGCTGCCCGAGGCCGACAAGACCAAGATGAACTTCGGCTCCGGCGGCGGCAGCAAGGCCAAGGCCTGGCGCGATATCTGGGGCGCTGGCCAGGGCGTGGGGCTGATGGACGACGTGCCTGGTGTGGCCGAGATGGTGGATCGGCTGGAGGCCGAATATCACGCCGCACGTACGCGACTGGCGCTGTAAGAACCTGCAACGCGACGTCGCGGTGGTTCAGGACAAGGCGGATGGGTGACCCCATCCGCCTTTCCCTTTTTGTGCAAGCCTGCACCAGCGCGGGGGAACACGCCCAGTCCTGGCGCATCCAACGGACGAGTCCATCGCCCCGCCGCGCCCTTGCGGCGCGGCCTGTACGAATCCTCTGTCGGACAAATTCCTATTTTGCATCCTGCCTTGTAACTGGCGGCACTTCTTGTGCGAGGCCCGGTCGTATTTGTTCGCTTCGTGCATGCGCAAGGTAGCCGATGAGCTTGTGAGCCACTGTACTCAAGCTCCTCGGCGCCGGCCCTGCGGCAAAAGAAGAGTCAACCATTTGATGCGAGGACCCCAACATGACCAGCTTCCTGAGAACCAGAAAAGATCGTCATCCCAAACACGACAAACCCCGACTGCCCCATGAGCAGGACCAGAATGCAGACCGTCAGGACCCGGCGCGTAGCGGCCATGCGGTAGACCGCCCGAAAATCCGCCAGGCCTACGACGATATCCGCAAGGGCCAGGTCGATACTGACCTGCGCGGCACCGGCGGTCTGGACGAAGTCAACAAGGGTGCGGGCAGCCGGGCAGCCGGCGCTCCGCGCAAGGAGCTCGACGAAGGTTGAGCAGTCCCGAGACCCAGAAGGCACCAGGAAAAGCAGGCGGGACGAAGTGCGGGCGCAATACCCGCATCCCGCGCATCTCGCGCATCCGGGCGGGAGCGGGATTTCGGGACTTGGGGACTTAAGGACCTACAGACCCGAACGCGTAATCCAGTCCGAGAGAATGGCAAACAATTCCTGCGGCTTTTCCATCGGCGTCATGTGGCCGCTATCGCCGATGATTTCCAGGCGCGATTGCGGTATCCGTCGCGCCATCTCTTCCGATTCCTCCACGCTGCGCAACTTGTCTTCGTCACTGCTGACGATGAGGACCGGGCACTGCAACTGTTGCAGTTCTTCCGCATTGCTGTCACGCAGGGTCTGCAGCTGGCGCAGGAAGACTTCCTTGCCGTTGGCCAGTGCCATCGCCTGCAGCCGGTCCAGCAACGTGCGATCGGTGCTCCGTGCCGGATGCAGGGACGACGCCAGCGCCCGCGAGGTCAGCCCCTTGAAGGGCGTACGCCGGGCCATGTCGAGCTGGGCCAGCGTGCCCTGCGATTCTCGCTCGGTCTGCGGGCGTGAAGAGGTATTGAGCAGCCCCAACCCCAGCACACGCTCAGGCGCCTTCAGGGCAATTGCCTGGGCCACGAAGCCGCCCATGGAAAACCCCAGCAGCACGAAGCGCTCCGGCGCCTGACGCAGGACCGCATCGGCCATGGCCTGGATGCCGATATCCTGGCCGAGGTCGCCAAAGGTCAGGGACCCCAGCGTGGCGAGATCGTCCCGCATGTCGTCCCACAGGTGTTCATTGAGCATGAAGCCCGGCAGCAGGACCAGGTTGCGCATCGTGATATTCCTTGCATCCGTTGTTTCAAGAGAGGCGCTATTGTAGGCGCCCGCGCCATCTACTGCAGCCACAGCGCGCGTCGGCTGGAGCCGGCCATGGCCAGGCACAGCACGCCCAGCAGCGCCAGCGCCGCCTGCAGACCCCAGCCATGCGCCAGGAAGCCGAACACCGGCGGTCCGATCAGGCTGCCGCTGTAGCCCAGCGTGGCCACCGCTGCCAGTGCCGTCGATCCATGTCGGCCAGCGGCACTGAAGACGAAGGGAAACACCGCCGCCACGCCGGTGCCGGCAATGGCAAACCCCAGGATGGCCACGGCCATGCCGGGCGCGACCACCGCCAGCGCGATGCCGGCGCTGGCGACCAGGGTGCCGATCCAGACCACGCGGCGTGCGTCGTAACGGGCCTTGAGACTGTCACCGACCATGCGCATGATCAGCATCATGCCGGCGAAGGCGGCATAGGCCAGCGGCGTGCTGCCATCGCTGGCGCCGATGTGGTCCTTCATGTAGATGCCACTCCAGTCGGCCACCGAACCCTCGACGATGGCCCCGCAAAAGGCGATCACCCCCAGCACCACCAGATGGCCATGCGGTACCGCGAAGAGTTTGCGCTGCGGATCATGTTCCGGGCGGTCGTCGGGCAGGGCCACATAGGCCGCGTACAGGGGATAGAGGAACAGCGCCGCCACCAGCAGGAAATGCCACACCGGTGCGATGCCCAGCCCCGCCACCGCACTGGCGACCAGCGCGCCCGAGAAGGTACCCACGCAGAACCAGCCGTGCAGCATCGACATGATGGGCCGCCCGGCATCGCGTTCGGCCTGCGCACCCAGCGCGTTGATGGCGACGTCGAAGCAACTGGAGGCTGCGCCGTACAGGGTGCAGATCAGCATCAGGCTCGCCAGCCCCGGCGCCAGACCCAGCAGCGGCAGCGACACCAGCAACGCCAGGCCGGCGTAGAGGGTGCTGTGGCGCGCGCCATAGTGCCCGGTGATCCAGGCCGCCAGGGGGAACGAACCGACCGCGCCGATCCCGCCGCACAACAGCACCAGCGCCAGCGTGGCCGCGTCCAGCTGCAGATGGTCCCGGATGGCGGGAATGCGTGCGGCCCAGGTGGCAAAGACGATTCCCAGCAGCAGGAAAAACAGGGGAATGGCAAACTTGCGCCAGATCAGGCGCGAGGGAGAAGCAGGACGAGAAGGGGACGGCTTGGTTGTCATCGATAAGTCAGGAATGTAAACTGCGCAAAAATCATTTCTTTCCTGAAATGAGTTTCAGTATTGCAAACCGCTATTATCCGACAACCGGGAAAGCGCATCGTCATGCGCTGTCGGACACCGCGGTGCAGGGCCACCCCAGGGTGGCCAATCAGAAGCCAACGAACCTGCCAGCTTGCAAGAAGGGCGCATGCCGCCTTGCAGATCACGGATCGAACCGCACTCTGAGCGACCGACGCTGCCAGCGGCTGCAATCTCGCAGGGACAGGAATGCCAGTTTCAGAACCGAACAAGATCTATCAGGAAGTCATCGATGCATTGATCGCCATGCATCGGCTCACTGACGGCTATACGCCCAATCACGAGGACCAGACCGCCGAGCTGGCGGTGATGATCGGGCGGCATCTGCGCCTGCCCGCCGAGCGCATCGACGTGCTGCACATGGCGGCCCAGGTGCATGACATCGGCAAGGCCAGGATACCGCTGGAACTGCTCACCAAGCCGGGCCGCATCACGGCCGACGAATATGGCGTACTCAAGACCCACGTGCAATTCGGCTACGAGATGCTCAACAAGATCAGCTTCCCCTTCAACCTGGCCGAGATCGTCTGGTGCCACCATGAATACCTCGACGGCAGCGGCTATCCGCGTGGCATCAGCGGCGACGCCCTGCCCTTCGAATCGCGCATCCTGACCGTTGCCGACATCGTCGAATCGATGTCGGCCGACCGCCCCTACCGCAAGTCGCTGGGCATGGCCGTGGCACTGGAAGAAATCCAGCGCCAACGCGGCAGCCGCCTGGACCCGGTGGTGGTGGATGCCTGTCTGCATGTGGTCCAGGAACACAACTGGCGCCCCATCGCCAACTGAGCCAACGCCTCCGCCCACCTCAGCGCATACCTGCATACCTCCCTGCTGCATCGGCTACACTGGGCACCATAACAAGACCGCCCGGAGACGCCCCCCATGACCAGCCAAGCTGCGCATGCGCCCTCGCCCTTCATCCTGCGCCACCCCATCCTGACCGCCCTGGCCCTGTCGCTTGGCACCGCCGTGGCACTGGGCCTGGCGCGCTTTTCCTACGCCCTGCTGCTGGCGCCGATGCGCGCCGACCTCGGCTGGCCTTATCTGGTGGCCGGCGGCATGAATACCGGCAATGCCCTGGGCTACCTGCTGGGGGCACTGCTGACACCCATGCTGATGCGCCGCTACCAGGCGCATCGGGTGCTCATCGCGGGTGCCTTCGGAACGGCGCTGCTGTCCTTCCTGCCGGCCCTGACCACGGACACGCTGCTGCAACTGCTGCTGCGGATGGTCACCGGCGTGACCAGTGCGCTCATCTTCGTCTCGGGGGGATTGCTGGTCAGCCGCCTGGCGGCGCTGCATGCACAACGTGCGGGCCTGCTGCTGGGGCTCTACTACGGTGGCACCGGCATCGGTATCGTCGCCGCCTCATTGCTGGTGCCGCCCGTGATGGACGCCGCCCTGGCGCAGGGCGCGGCCCATCCCTGGCAATGGGCGTGGATACTGCTGGGCCTGCTGGCACTGGTGGCCAGCATCGTCATGGCATTGCCGGCAGCACTGATGCCGACCAGCCCGGCGCAGGCGGCCGGAACCCGTCGTTGGCGAGCGCGCTCCCTGCAGTATGGGCTGGTCGGCTATCTCTTTTTCGGGCTGGGCTATATCGGCTACATGACCTTCGTGATCGCCCTGCTCAAGGAAGAAGGCATGGCACCGGCGCGCATCACGCTCTTCTTTGCGCTGCTGGGCGCGGCCACCTTTGCCTCTTCGCGCATCTGGGCGCGCATGCTGGACCGCTTCCGTGGCGGGCAGTCGCTGGCCATCCTCAACGGCCTGCTGTGTGTGGCCACGCTGCTGCCGGCCACGACGAACGCGACGGTGGCAGTGTTCGCCTCCGGCCTGCTCTTCGGGGGATGTTTTCTCTCTGCGGTGGCCTCGACCACGGCCATGGTGCGCCACAACCTGCCACCCTCGGACTGGCCGGCCGGCATCAGCGCCTTCACCATCGTCTTCGCGGTCGGGCAGATCATCGGTCCGTCCATCGTCGGCTGGATCGCCGATGGTGCCGGCGGGCTGCAACGCGGACTGGTGTTTTCCGCCCTGATGCTGCTGGCCGGGTCCCTGGTGGCATGGCGCCAGCGGCCGCTCAGCTAAGGCTTGGGAACGGCGGACGGGCCGCCGTTCCCCGTCGGACTTACTGTTGGCCCAGATGGCGCCCCAGTGCCTCCACCAGCGTGGCGCAATCCGCATCGGTACCGATGGTGATGCGCAGGAACTGCTTGATGCGCTCGGTCTTGAAGTGACGCACGATGATGCCGTCGCTGCGCAGCGCCGCCGCCAGGGCGGCCGCGTCATGTTGCGGATGACGCGCGAAGACGAAGTTGGCTGCCGACGGCAGGACCTGGAAGCCCAGGCCTTCCAGCTGCGCCACCAGGGCGGTGCGGCTGGCGATGACCATGCCGCAGGTCTTCTGGAAGTAGTCCTCGTCTTCGATGGCGGCGGTGGCGCCGGCAATCGCCGGGCGATCCAGCGGATAGGAGTTGAAGCTGTTCTTGACACGCTCCAGTGCATCGATCAGGTCGGCGTGGCCGATGGCAAAACCGACCCGCATGCCGGCCAGCGCGCGCGACTTGGAGAAGGTCTGTACCACCAGCAGGTTGGGATAGCGCTGCACCAGCGGGATGGCGCTCTGGCCGCCGAAATCGATATAGGCCTCATCGACCACCACCACCCGCTCCGGATTGCCCTGCAGGATGCGCTCGATCTGGTCCAGTCCCAGCAGGCAGCCGGTGGGCGCGTTCGGGTTGGGGAAGATGATGCCGCCGATGGCCTCGCCCTGGCCGATGTAGTCGTCGGCGCGCAGCGTGAAATCCTCGGCCAGCGGCACGGCGCGATACTCGACCTGGTACAGGCCGGCATAGGTCGGATAGAAGCTGTAGGTGATGTCCGGGAACAGGATGGGCTTGCCATGCTGCAGCAGGGCCTGGAAGGCATGCGCCAGCACTTCGTCGGAGCCGTTGCCCACGAACACCTCGCGCGCGCTGATGCCGTCGGCGGCATGGCGGCGGGCGATGGCCAGCTTGAGCGGCTCGGCATCCGGATTGGGATACAGGCGCAGGCTGTCGCTGACTTCGCGGGCGATGGCCTGTAGCGCCAGCGGCGACGGGCCATACGGGCTCTCGTTGGTATTGAGCTTGACCAGACGCGCGATCTTGGGTTGTTCGCCGGGGGTGTAGGGCGTCAGGCGGCTGACGATGGGGCTCCAGAACTTGCTCATGAGAAATCGGCCCGCAGCGGGCCACACAGAATTGAGGGAAAGCGCAGATGGTAGCAAACTTGCCGCCGGGCGGCGGACTGCACCTCGGAAATCTCAGAAATAGGGCCGGTAGCGCGGCTTGCGCGCCTCGTCCCGGCGCGCCGGTGCGACCTGCACGGGCGTGCTGCTGAGCAGAGAGATGGCGCGGCGGGCAATCTCCGGCGGCAGCCCGATGGCTTCCTGGCACGCCCGCTGCAGCGCCGCCAGCGAGGCAAATCCGGCCGCCGCAGGCGGTGCGCCGGCATCTTCCATGCGCGCCAGCCCGGCCAGGACCCAGGCCACGCGCTGCTCGCGCACCAGGCTGCGCAGCGACTCCCCTTCGGCAAAGAGCAACGCGCGCAAGCGCGCCGGGCTCATCTGCCAGTCACGGGCAATGCCCTCGGCGCGCCAGTCGGCCGCAGGTTGCGCGAAGATCGCGGCGGCCAGGCGACGTGCATGGGGCTTGCTGGCATCGGCCGCGCTTTCCATGTCGGCCGGGGATTGCGTCTCCAGCGCCAACGACCAGACGGCCGGACGCATGCCCTGCGCCGCCATGCGCGGGTGGGCCAGGCAGGAGAAGCGCACGAAGGACGGGACGGTGAAGCTCTCGCCCTCCCTCAGTTCGATGGTGACATTGCCGCTCCTGAGCGTGGCTGCGCCCTTCCACACCCGCACCCGCGCCGGCGCGGCGAAACGTAGTTCGCGCAATTGCAGGTGATGATGGGTGACGATGGCCATGGGAATTCAGTTCCGGGAAGGTCGACTGATGGTATGCCAGGCCTGGCCGCCAGACTGTCGTTGCGGTGACAGGCTGCGCCGCCTCATAGCGAGGCCATGCCGAAGGCGCGCAGGCCATCGAGGTCGACCACGCGGATGCTCTGGTAGGAAATCTCCACCAGTCCCAGTTCTGCCAGGTGGCGCATGGCCTGGTTCACGCGCTGGCGCGACAGACCGGTCAGGAGGCCGATCTCTTCCTGCGACAGTTCCAGCACCTTGGAGGTACGCGGGTACAACATGGGATGGAACAGTTGCGCAATCGCCTGTGCCACGCGGGCATCCACATCCAGCAGACGCTCGTTCTGCACGGTGGCGATGAACTGGCCCATGCGTTCGTTGAGCTGGCCGATCACGAAGGCATTGAAGGGCAGGCTCTCGGCCATCAGGCGATGGAAGGTATCGGCCGGCACCAGCAGGATCTGCGAGGCGCGGATGGCGATGACGTCATAGCGGCGCGGCTCGCGCTTGATCACGCTGCCCTCGCCACACCACCCGCCCTCGGGCACACCCGACAGCGTGCTGCTGCGGCCGTCGATGTTGTAGACCGCCAGCTTGATGAGGCCCTCATGCACGCCGATCCAGTAATCGGAGCGCTCGCCCCGCCGGGCCACGAAGGCATCGGCGGCAAAGCGCGACAATTGCGTGGTCGCGGCCGCCAGCGCACGATGGTCGGCCGACAGGGCGGCGAACCAGTCGTATTGCTGCAGAAGCTGCGCCATCTTGCTGCTCATCAGGGGGCTTGGGGAAGGAGGAAAACGCTGAACATTGTCGCATGTCAGCCTTGTCGTCGTGATGACAAAGCGCAAGACCGCTTCGATGCTACCCTTGCAAATTGATGCGCGGCCGATAAAAAATGCACAAGCGCGCCGCCCCACCATCCCCGCCGCTAGGAGACAGACATGGCAGATTTCGACACCGGCCTCGGCCGCAACACCGCCAATTACGCGGCCCTCACCCCCATCGATTTCATCGCGCGTGCCGCCGCCGTCTATGGCAAGCGCACCGCCATCATCCACGGCGCACTGCGCCAGGACTGGGACCAGACCTACCGCCGCACGCGCCGTCTGGCCAGCGCCCTGCAAGGCCTGGGCGTGGGCAAGAACGACACCGTGGCAGCCATGCTGCCCAATACTCCGGCGATGGTGGAGGCACACTTCGGCGTACCGATGGCCGGCGCCGTGCTCAACGCGCTCAACATCCGGCTCGACGCCGAATCCATCGTCTTCATGCTGCGCCATGGCGAAGCCCGGGTGCTGCTGATCGACAGCGAATTCGCCGCACTGGCACAGCAGTTGCGCACGCAATTGCCGGCGCTGAAGATCGTCGAAGTGTTTGATGAACTGGGCCCGCCACCGGTGGCCGGCGAACGCTTCGGCCACCTGGAGTACGAAGCCCTGCTGGCCAGCGGTGACGAACAGTTCGACTGGCAGATGCCTGCCGACGAATGGGATGCGATTGCCCTGAACTACACCTCCGGCACCACCGGCGACCCCAAGGGGGTGGTCTATCACCATCGTGGCGCGGCCTTGAATGCGGTGTCCAACATCCTCGAATGGGACCTGCCCAAGCACCCGGTCTACCTGTGGACGCTGCCGATGTTCCATTGCAATGGCTGGTGCTTCCCGTGGACGGTCGCGGCACGCGCGGGCGTGAACGTCTGCCTGCGCAAGTTCGAGCCCAAGCTGGTGTTCGACCTGATCGCCGAGCACGGCATCACCCACTACTGCGCCGCGCCCATCGTCCATGCGGCGCTGGCCAATGCGCCCGAGGGCTGGCGCGCCGGCATCCGCGGTCCGGTCAAGGCGATGGTGGCAGGGGCACCGCCGCCAGCGGCCGTGCTGGCCAAGATGGAGGCGATGCAGTTCGAACTGACCCACGTCTATGGCCTGACCGAGGTCTACGGGCCGGCGGCGGTCTGCGCCGAGCAGGATGACTGGAGCGGCCTGTCGGTGGACCAGCGGGCGGTGTTGAAGTCGCGCCAGGGCGTGCGCTACCACCTGCAGAGTGGCGTGACGGTACTCTCGCCGGACACCATGGAAGCAGTGGCCGCCGATGGCGAGGAGATCGGCGAGATCATGTTCCGCGGCAACATCTGCATGAAGGGCTATCTGAAGAACGACAAGGCCACGCAGGAAGCCTTCGCCGGCGGCTGGTTCCACACCGGCGACCTGGGCGTGATGAATGCCGACGGTTACATCAAGATCAAGGACCGCAGCAAGGACATCATCATCTCCGGGGGCGAGAACATCTCCAGCGTGGAAGTGGAAGACGTGCTCTACCGTCACCCGGCCGTACTGGCGGCGGCCGTGGTGGCACAGCCGGACGAGAAATGGGGCGAGACCCCCTGCGCCTTTGTCGAACTGAAGGAAGGTGCCGACATCGGCGCGGCCGAACTGGCCGAGTTCTGCCGTGGCCACCTGGCCGGCTTCAAGGTGCCCAAGGCGATCTACTTCGGGCCGTTGCCCAAGACCTCTACCGGCAAGATCCAGAAGTTCGAACTGCGCAAGCGGATGAAGTCGGACAGCGCCATCAACGTCTGAAGCGCGTCGGCACCTTCACTGAGGCTTGCATCAGGCCTTGCGCACGGCGATGTGGTACAGGCCCCACGGGCATTGGCCGAAGCGCTCCGGCAAGGGGCGCGCGGTCATCTCCGGGAAGCTGTCGGCGTCATAGACGGCCCACAGCGGACCGAGCCCGCCCAGCGGAATCGGCTTGCCATCCAGATGGGTGGCGACGATGAAGCGGTACTTGGCAATGTCGGCTGCGGACACCAGCACCGCATAGCCATCCACGGCGCGCAGGGCGCAGTTCTGCAGTGCGGCGGGGGCGCCACAGACGCGCAGCACCTCCGACAACAAGGGACCGCGCAGGCTATGGCGACGGCGGTCGTATTCCAGCGTGGGGTGGATTTCCACCGAAGGCAGGGCCGACAGGGCGGCAAAGTCAAAGGTATAGGCCTTGTCGAAACTCAGTTTCTGCTTGGCCATCATCTGGTCCAGCGCCGGATCGAGGGCGCCGCGATTGCTGTTGCCGATGTCGCCGGTGACGGTCAGCAACACCGGCCCGGACCCACCGGCCTTCTTGTCCGCAGCCAGCGCCGGCAGGGCAGCCGGTGCGGCCAGCAGAGTGGCGCCCAGGCGCATGAACTGGCGTTTTTGCATGATGGTCCCTTCCTTGGATGATGAATGTGGCCGATTGTAGGCACATAACGGCCCATGAACAACGGCCCGCTGCCATCCGGGAGCGGGCCGCGTGGTATCAGGCGAATATCAGGCGAATATCAGGCGAGTACAGTGCTCAGTCACGCGGCGGGCGACCGCGCCAGTAACCGGCCAGCAGCGAACCCGACAGGTTGTGCCATACCGAGAACAGCGCGCCCGGCAAGGCCGCCACCGGGGTGAAGTAGAGCTTGCCCAGCGCAGCTGCCAGACCGGAATTCTGCATCCCCACCTCGATGGCCAGGGTGCGGCATACCGCTTCGTCGAAGCCGAGCAGGCGACCACCCCAGTAGCCACCCAGCAAACCCAGGCCGTTGTGCAGGATCACGCCCACCAGCACCACCAGGCCCACCGAGGCGATGCTGGCCTGGCTACCGGCAACCACCGCCGAGATGATCAGCAGGATCGCCACCATCGACACCAGCGAGAGGTAGGGTTCGATGCGGCGGATCAAGTTGCCGGCAAACAGGTTCAGTACCAGGCCCACGGCGATGGGCACCACCACGATCTGCACGATGGACATGAGCATGGCATGCGCGTCGAAGTGGATGGAAGCGTCCACATACAGCTCCGTTAACAGCGGCGTGGCAAATACCGACACCAGCGCCGACAGCGTGGAAATGGTGACCGACAGCGCCACATCGCCGCGCGAGAGATAGATCATCACGTTGGAGGCGGTACCGGAGGCAACGCTGCCCACCAGCACCATGCCGGCGGTCAGGTCAGGCGGCATGCGCAACACCTTGGCGATGACCCAGGCGGCCAGCGGCATGACCAGGTAGTGCAGGATGATGCCGGCAGCCACCGGCGCGGGGCGCTTGATGATGCGCTTGAAGTCGTCCACCGTCAGCGTCACGCCCATGGTCAGCATGATCAGGGTGAGGAGCTGGGTGATGTACTTGCCCAGGGGCGTGAAGGTCGGTGGCGAGAAATAGGCGGCGGCGGAAAGCAGCAGCGCCCACACGGGGAAGAGGCGGGTAATCGTGGCGAGCATGTCAGGGCGGATGAATGATGGATACAGTCCTGGGACCCGATGGCAAACGTAGCCCGGGGAGCCAGGTGGCGCGAATTTTTTTATCGGGTGCGCGGATGACGCGAACGAGGAAGGAGAGATCATCGCGCCCGGGATAGGACGGCGGCCTCTTCTCGACCGGGCGCCTGGTGGGCGCGAGGGCGTGATTCTACCCGCGCAGGGCGTTTTCTGCCCGCTCCCGGGCCATGGGAACCGCTCCTATGGGGATGGATCACACTTGAAGGTCAACATCACCTTGGGCGGCATCACCCCGATCACGCCATCGGAGCGCTCACTGCCGGTCACGCGTGCGCGGCGCCCGCGCTGGCGACACCAGTCGTCGGCCTGCTGCAGGCCCTGGATGGCCACGCCCTCGTTGCCGTGCCAGCGCGAACTGGCCACCAGCAGATAGGTGTCCTTGTCGATCTGCGTGACCGGTTGCGAACTGGCGCAAGCACCCAGCAGCAGACAGATGGTCAGCACCTGGCGCGTCTTCATCGACGTTTCCCCCGAGGATTCCTGTGATGCTGGGATGGTAGCCATCGGCACGGGACACGTCATGCATCCCTACAACTCTTTACACGCCATCCCTCCCGGCGAAAAAAACGCCGCTGACGTCAGCGACGTCCAGCGGCGTTTCCCGGGTACGGATCGATCAGGCGATCAACGAGCCATCAGCGCGTCACCGGCTTGTAGCGGATGCGCTTGGGCTTGGCGGCTTCTTCGCCCAGACGCTTCTTCTTGTCGGCTTCGTATTCCTGATAGTTACCGTCGAAGAAGGTGACCTGCGAATCACCCTCGAAGGCGATGATGTGGGTGGCGATACGGTCCAGGAACCAGCGATCGTGGGAGATCACCAGCACGGTGCCGGCGAATTCCAGCAGCGCGTCTTCCAGGGCACGCAGGGTTTCCACGTCGAGGTCGTTGGACGGTTCGTCCAGCAGCAGGACGTTGCCGCCCTGCAGCAGGGTCTTGGCCAGGTGCAGGCGACCGCGTTCACCACCGGAGAGGTTGCCGACCACCTTCTGCTGGTCGCCGCCCTTGAAGTTGAAGCGCCCCAGGTAGGCGCGCGAGGGCATTTCGAAGCGGCCCACGGTGAGGATGTCGGCACCGCCGGAAACGTCCTCGAAGACCGTCTTCTTGTTGCCCAGGTCTTCACGCGACTGGTCCACCAGCGACACCTTGACGGTGGGGCCGAGCACCAGTTCGCCGCTGTCCGGGGTCTCGCGGCCGGCCAGCATGCGGAACAGGGTCGACTTACCGGCGCCGTTGGGGCCGATGATACCGACGATGGCACCGGCCGGAATCTTGAAGTTCAGGTCATCGATCAGCAGGCGGTCGCCATAGCCCTTGCTGACGTTCTTGAACTCGATGACTTCATTGCCCAGGCGCTCGGCCACGGGAATGAAGATTTCCTGGGTCTCGTTGCGCTTCTGGTATTCGTATTCGGACAGTTCATTGAAGCGGGCCAGACGCGCCTTGCTCTTGGCCTGACGACCCTTGGGGTTCTGGCGTACCCATTCCAGTTCCTTGGCGATGGTCTTCTGACGCGCCGATTCGCTGGCTTCTTCCTGCTTCAGGCGGGCTTCCTTCTGTTCCAGCCAGGAGCTGTAGTTGCCCTTCCAGGGGATGCCGTGGCCACGATCCAGCTCCAGGATCCATTCGGCGGCGTTGTCGAGGAAGTAGCGATCGTGGGTGATGGCCACCACGGTGCCGGGGAAGCGCTGCAGGAACTGCTCCAGCCAGTCCACCGACTCGGCGTCCAGGTGGTTGGTCGGCTCGTCCAGCAGCAGCATGTCGGGCTTGGAGAGCAGCAGCTTGCACAGTGCCACGCGGCGCTTTTCACCACCGGAGAGCACGCCGATCCTGGCGTCCCAGGGCGGCAGGCGCAGTGCGTCGGCGGCCATTTCCAGTTGCTGGTTGAGGCTGTTGCCGTCGGCGGCGGAGATGATGGCTTCCAGGCGCGCCTGCTCGGTGGCCAGGGCGTCGAAGTCGGCGTCTTCCTCGGCATAGGCGGCGTAGACGGCGTCCAGCTTGGCCTGGGCTTCGAAGACTTCGCCCAGGGCGCTTTCGACTTCCTGGCGCACGGTCTTCTCTGCATCGAGTTGCGGTTCCTGCGGCAGGTAGCCGATGTTCAGGTTGGGCATCGGGATGGCTTCACCCTCGATTTCCTTGTCGATGCCGGCCATGATCTTGAGCAGGGTCGATTTGCCCGAGCCGTTCAGGCCGAGCACGCCGATCTTGGCGCCGGGGAAGAAGGACAGCGAGATGTCCTTGAGGATCTGCCGCTTCGGCGGCACGATCTTGCCGACGCGGTTCATGGTAAAGACGTATTGGGCCATGGTATGAGTTGCCAGTAAGAGGGAAACGATGAGCCGGTGCTCAGGCGCTGCCGGCGCCGGGCTCGGTCGAGCTTTGTGCGCGGGAGCGCATGTAGCGCCACAAGCCTTCGGCGGAGTATACCGCGAGCGCCGCCCAGATCACGCAAAAGCCGATGGCGCGGGCGCCGGTGAAGGGTTCGCCGTAGATCAGCACCCCGCCCAGCAACTGGATGGTGGGCGAGATGTACTGCATCAGGCCGAGCATGGACAGCGGGATGCGGCGCGCGCCATGGGCAAACAGCAGCAGCGGTACCGCCGTGATGGGACCGGACAGCACCAGCAGCACCTGGGCCGTGGTGGAGGCATGGGTAAAGGCATTGCTGTCGCGCGCGGTATCGATGCCCAGCAACAGCAGCACCAGCGGCAGCATCAGCAGGGTTTCCAGCGACAGGCCTTCCAGCGGGCCAAGGTGGGCGGTCTTGCGCAGCAGGCCATAGAAGGCGAAGGACAGCGCGATCAGCAGCGAAATCCAGGGCAGCTTGCCGTTGGCGAAGGTCAGCCACAGCACCGCACCCAGCGCCAGCAGGACCGAGAGCCATTGCAGCGGGCGCATGCGCTCCTTGAGGATCAGGTAGCCCATGAAGACGCTCATCAGGGGGCTCATGAAGTAACCCAGGCTGGTATCGACGAT
Source organism: Herbaspirillum frisingense GSF30 (assembly GCF_000300975.2). Taxonomy (GTDB): domain Bacteria; phylum Pseudomonadota; class Gammaproteobacteria; order Burkholderiales; family Burkholderiaceae_D; genus Herbaspirillum; species Herbaspirillum frisingense. Next base: position 43,875 of record NZ_AEEC02000025.1, read on the forward strand.
GCGCCCGGCGTTGACCGCCCAGACATACAGGGTCCAGTTGCCGCTCAGCAGCAGTGCCGAGAGCAGGCAACCGGCCACCACCCTAGGCTGGCGCGCCACCTCTCCCAGCCAGCGCCACTGTCGCCGCCAGGCCAGCACACCCGCCAGGAACACGCAGGACCAGAACAGGCGCTGCACCACGATATCGAAGGAAGCAACCTCCTTCAACAACTTGAAGTAAAGCGGGAACAGGCCCCACAGGACGGAGGCGGCGACTGCGTGCAGCATGACGGTGACAGGAAAAAGGAAGGCGGCCGCGACCAGCGCACATGGCTACCAGACGCAAGACTGCTCGGGGCGGTGACAATCCGTCATTATTGCAGGATTCGCCTGGGGCGGCTTGCCCAGGCCCAACATCAGCCGCGTCAGCCGCATCAGCCCAACCGCACTTCCACGCGCGTGGTCATGGCCATGACCTGGCAATCCTCGCTGGCCGCTGCGCGCTCGATCACCAACACGTCGGCTGCGCCCACCGTGATCAGGGGGTGATGCCAGACGCCGCGCCGCAGCGTCACGCCCTGGCCGGGCTCGATCATGAAGGCGACGATGGCTGCCTCGTCGGGGGTGTCGCCACTGCCGGCCAACACCGCCAGGCAGCGACTGGCCCCCAGCGGGATGAAGCTCTGGCTGCCCAGGCAATGGCGCTCGAAGGCGCGCAGGGGATAGGGCGCCCGGTGGGTCTGCGCGTCGGTGCGGAACAGGGCCACGCAGGCGCGCCCGTCCTGCTCCTGTACATCCAGCCGGGCCACGTCATCGAAACGTTGGGTGGTGCCGAAGTTGATCTCACGCCCGGCCTCGCCCGGCGCGATCAGGTCGCCGTAGGGCGCAAAGGCCAGTGCCGTCAGCGGCTGCGCCAGCACCACCCGCAGCGTGGGCTCAGGCGCACTCATGCATCAGTCTCGCGGCATAGCGGATCAGGGAACGGTCGCTGCCGACCGGCGCGATCAGCGAGAAGCCGAAGGGTGCGCCATCCAGGCGCATCAGCGGCAAGGAGATCTGCGGGCAGCCCGACAGTCCGGCCAGGCAAAGCATGCGCACGGCCTGGTTGCGATAGTTTTCCAGGGACTGTTCGGAGTCGGTCAGCAGTGGCGCCACATCCGGCGCGCTGGGCAACAGCAGCACGCCATCCTGGCCCAGCAGGCGCTGGAAGACTTCGCGGAAGCCGGCGCGCACCGCATTATGCTGCTGCATCTGCTGCGGCGTGATGGTGGCCGACCAGGAGAAACGCTCGGCCACGCCCGGGCCGAGCTGGAAATCATGACGACGGATCTGCTCGCCATGGGCCTGCCAGGCTTCATAGCCCTGGATGTGGCGGAAGGCCCAGTACAGGGTATCGAAGGAAGGCGCGGCGGTCTTCACCGGTTGCGGGGTGCCGATCACGCCAGCCAGACGATCCAGCGTGTGCGAGAACACCTCCTGCACACGGGGCTCCAGCAGGGCCAGCACGTCGGCCGCCACCATGGTGCGTGGCTGCTCGGGCAGGGGTGCGCTGTCGGGGCCCAGCAAGACCTCGCCGGCGCGGCTGAACACCCCCATGTCGCGGGCGAACCAGCCGCAGGTGTCGAAACTGCTGGCCAGGTCCATGACCCCGGCCAGCGATACGCGCCCATGCGTGGGACGCAAGCCGATCAGCCCGCAATGGCTGGCCGGCACGCGCACCGAACCGCCGGTGTCGGTCCCCAGGGCCAGGTCGGCCAGGTCGTTGGAGACCGCCGAGGCCGAACCGGAACTGGAGCCACCGGGAATGCGATCGGGTGCACCGCCGTTGCGCGGCGTGCCGAAGTGGGCGTTCTTGCCATTCATGGAGAAGGCCAGTTCATCGGTATAGACCTTGCCCACGAAATGGGCGCCGGCCTGCAGCAGTGCCTGCACTGCCGGCGCCGAAGAAGACTTGATGCCGGACATGGCCAGCATGTGCGGATTGCCGCAACCGGTGGGGTAGCCGGCCACATCGAAGATATCCTTCACGGCCAGGCGGACCCCGGCCAGCGGGCCGGCAGCGGCGTTCTCCAGCGGCACGGGAGGATAGGGGACGAAACAGCGGGCGGAGACAGCAGCAGCAGCGTGGGCATCGGCGGTCATGCAAAGGTCCTTGTCAGGTCAGAGTGTTCGGGGTAGTCGGGATGCAGGGCAGGCAGTAGCCGGCACTCAGGCGGCGAACTGTAGTTCCTGCGCACGCAGACAGCGTACCGCATGCTGCGCATCCAGTTTCAGCTCGGGGGGTTGCTGGCTCAGGCAATCCGGCCGGGCGTGGGCGCAGCGTTCGGCGAAGGCACAGCCGGGCGGGAGATTGGCGAGATCCGGCGGCGCACCGGGAATGGTCTGCAGGCGCTGCCCCTTCTGCATGGCGCCATGACTGCGGCTTTGCAGCAGCGACATGGTGTAGGGATGGCGCGGCTGGGTCAGCAGCCGGGCGGCGGGGCCCTGTTCGACGATGCGACCGGCGTACATCACGGCGATGCGGTCGGCCACCTCGACGGCGGCGCCGATATCGTGCGTGACGAAGATGATCGACAAACCCAGCTCGCGTTGCAGTTCACGCAGCAACAGCAGGATCTGGATCTGCACCGTGGCGTCCAGTGCGGTGGTGGGTTCATCGGCCAGCAAGACCTTGGGCGAGCACGACAGGGCCAGCGCGATCATGGCGCGCTGGCGCATGCCGCCCGACATCTCGTGCGGATAGGCATCCAGGCGGCGCTCCGGGCTGGGGATGCGCACCTTTTCGAACAGCGCCAGCGCCTGGGCGCGGGCCTCGTTCGCCGAGACCTTGCGATGGCGGCGGATGGTCTCGACGATCTGGGCGCCCACGGTATAGACCGGGTCCAGCGCCAGCAGCGGCTCCTGGAAGATCATGGCGACCGCATCGCCGCGCAGGACCGAGAGCTCGCGCCCGTTCATGGCCAGCACGTCGCGGCCATCGACTTCCAGCCGGCCCTCGATGCGGGTGCGTGCTTCGGGGTGCAGGCGCATGATGGAGCGTAGCGTGACACTCTTGCCCGAACCGGACTCGCCGATCAGGGCCACCACCTCGCCCTCGGCCAGTTCCAGGTCCACGCCGCTGACGGCGCGGATGGTCTTGCCGGGCGCCTTGAAGCTCACGCGCAGATCCTGCAGGCGCACCATGGATTGCTTGCCTTGTTCAGCCATGTTGCGGCTCCTCGATGATCATGCCGGCCTCGAAGGCGGTGGCGTCGTAACCGCTGCCCGCTTCATAGCGCAGGCAGGCCACGCCATGCCCGGGCGTCGCCTCGACGAAACTGGGGGCGCGCTGCTTGCAGACTTCCTGCGCGAACTGGCAGCGCGTATGGAAGCGGCAGCCGGAGGGCGGGTTGATGGGATTGGGCGGATCGCCCGCCAGCGGGGCTTCCTCGGTGCGGCGGGTAGGGTCCATGCTGGGCATGGACCGCAGCAGCGCCCGTGTGTAGGGATGGCGGGGCGCGTCGAACACCTGCTCGGCCGGACCGACCTCGACCACCTGGCCCAGGTACATGACCAGCACGCGGTCGGAGATGAAGCGCACCACGTTCAGGTCGTGGCTGATGAAGAGATAGGTCAGGCCGAACTCCTGCTTCAGGTCCAGCAGCAGGTTCAGCACCTGGGCCTCGACCGACTTGTCCAGAGCCGACACGGCTTCATCCAGGATCACCAGGCGCGGCTCCAGGGCCAGGGCGCGGGCGATATTGACACGCTGGCGCTGGCCACCGGAGAGTTCGTGCGGATAACGTCCGGCAAACCGCTCCGGCTGCAGGCCCACACGCGCCAGCAGGCTGCGGGCGCGGGCGATGGCCTGGCGTGCCGGCAGGCCGTGCACGGTGGGCGCGAAGGCAATCGAATCCTCGATGGTCATGCGCGGGTTGAGCGAGGAATAACTGTCCTGGAACACCATCTGCGCCTGGCGCCGGAACTGGCGCAGGGGCAAGGCGCGCGAACCGACGGTCTGGCCGTCGAACACCAGCTCGCCGCTGTCCTGCTGGATCAGCTGCATCAGCACGCGGGCGGTGGTGGACTTGCCGCAGCCGGACTCGCCGACCACACCCAGGGTTTCGCCCTTCATGATGTCGAAGCTCACGCCATCGACGGCGCGCACGGCATTGGCCGGCCCCCGCTGGAAGGGCAGGCCCTGCTGCTTGAGCGGGAAGTGCTTGAGCAGCGCACGCACGCCCAGCAGCGGCTGGCGCGGGCCGCCAATGTCTTGCTTGTCCTCGCTCAGGAGATGGGCAGTCAGGCTCATTGTTTGACCTCCATGGCCGAACGCAGGCCGTCGGACAACAGGTTGAAGGAAATCGACGTCACGAAGATGAAGGCACCCGGCAAGGCCGCCACCCAGGGCTGGGTATAGATGGCGGTGCGCAGGGTGTTCAACATCAGGCCCCATTCCGGCTCGGGCGGCTTCACGCCCAGGCCGAGGAAGGACAGGCCCGAGGCCAGGATCATCGACACCGAGATCAGGCTGGTGGAATACACGAAGATCGGTCCCAGCACATTGCCCAGCACATGCGCCCGTACGATGGTGAAGGCGCCAGCCCCGGAGGCGCGTGCGGCATCGACATAGTCGCTGCGTCGCACCTGGGTGGTGACGCTTTCGGCGATGCGGGCGATCTGCGGCACGAAGACGATGGTCAGCGAGGTGAGCGCGTTGAAGATGCCCGCACCCAGGGCGCCGGACAGCGCGATGGCCAGCAGCACGGAGGGAAAGGCGTAGAGGATGTCGATGCTGCGCATGATGGCGGTATTGGTGAAGCCGCCCGCATAGCCGGCCAGGATGCCCAGGGCGCTGCCGATCACGAAGGCCAGCAGCACCGGCGTGATCCCCATGAACAGCGACAGTCGCCCGCCCAGCAGCAGGCGCGAGAACAGGTCACGTCCCAGTTCGTCGGTCCCCAGCAGGTGGCCGGCGGTACCGATGGGTTTCAGGCGCGCAAACATCGAGGTGGCGAAGGGATCACTGGGCATCACCCAGGGTGCGGCGACGGCGGCGAAGATCAGCAGCAGCAGGATGCCGGCGGCGATCATGGCGCCGGGGTTGCGCACCAGGCGTGCGGCGACGTTGGCCCAGTGGCCGCGCGAGCGCCGCAGGGTAGCGTCCTGCGCGTCGGCAGTGTCGAGGGCGGAGACGGGGGTGGTGAGATTCATGTCAGGCTCGCTCGATACGGGGGTCGAAGATGGTTTGCAGGATATCCACCAGCAGGTTCAACGCGACGAAGAACAGGGCCAGCACCAGGATGCTTCCCTGCAGCAGCGGCAGGTCGCGCTGGAAGATCGCCTGGTTCAGCAGGAAGCCGGTGCCTGGCCAGGAAAACACGGTCTCGATCAGGATCGAGCCGCCCAGCAGATAGCCGAGTTGCAGGCCCATCACGGCCAGCGCGGTGGGGGCGGCGTTCTTGACCACATGGCGCAGCACACCGGCATCGGACAGGCCGCGCGCCTTCAGGCCGACCACGAACTCCTGCGACAGGATGTCGGCCACCAGCGCCCGCACGGTGCGGGCGATGATGCCCATGGGGATGAAGGACATGGTGACGGCCGGCATGATCAGGTACTTCATGTGTTCCAGGTCCCACACCCACGCGCCCGAACCATCGGGCCCGGCCCCGGTGGCGGGCAGCCACATCAGCTTGGACGAGAACACGATCACCAGCACCATGCCCAGCCAGTAGTGCGGGACGGAGACGCCCACCACCGAGATGAAGGAAGCCAGCCGGTCGATCCAGGAATTGCGGAAGTAGCCCGCCACGAATCCGAACAGCGAACCGAAGACGAAACCGATCAGGGTGGCCACGGCGGCCAGCATGAAGGTATTGCCGACCGCCTTGAACACCTCGGCGGCCACCGGCCGGCCGGTGGCGATCGAACTGCCCAGGTCGCCATGCAGGGCGCGCCAGACCCAGCTCAGGAACTGCTCGGGATAGCTGCGGTTGAAGCCGTAGAGTTCCATCAACTGCTTTTGCAGGTCAGCCGAGGCATCCGGCGGCAGGATCGAGACCAGCGGATCACCCGGGGCGATATGGACCAGCATGAAACAGAGAAAGGCCACGCCCAGCATGATGGGCAGGGCGTAGAGGGTGCGTCGTATGAGGTAGGCAATCATGGCGGTTCCGGCGACGGGTCGGGATCAGCGGCACCAGCGCCGCAAACAAGGCAAGACAAGGGATGGTGCAGAAAACGTCAAGGTGCAAAAAACGTCAAAGTACGGGAAGCGTCAGCGGCGCCGGGTCGTGCAGGGTGGCGCCGCTGACGCGGTTCAGTCTCAGTCCATGCTCATGGTGGCGATATCGATGAACCAGCTTTGCGGCTGGACCACGCCCTTGACCTTGGCGGCGATGGCACGTGGACCGGTGTCATGGGCCACCCAGACGAAGGGCGCCTCATCCACGATCTTGGCGTGCAACTGGGCCAGCAATGCATCACGTTGCTTGGGATCGAAGGTGGTGCGGGCCTTGGCGATCAGGGCGTCCACCTCCGGGTTGCTGTAGAAGCCCCAGTTGTTGGAGGTCGGCGGCGCAGCCTTGGTATCGACGAAACGCACCATGGCAAAGAACGGGTCCATCGAGGCGAAGCTGACGTTGATCGCATTGGCACCGTGCGCGCTCGGGTCCTTCGCGCCGATGCGCCAGTTGGTATAGAGCGTGTTCCACTCGATGACGTCGAATTGCACATCGAAGAAGCAATCCTTCAGGTTCTGCTGCATGAACTCGTTCATCGGCAGCGGTTGCATCTGGCCAGAGCCGGAGGCCGAGATCTGCACCTTCACCGTCAGCGGCTTGGCCGCCGAGTAGCCGGCTTCGCTCATGAGTTTCTTGCCGGCGGCAGGGTCGTACTTGATCTGGAAGCTGGGGTTGCCACGCCACGGGTGGCCGGGTTCCACGGTACCGGTGGCTTCACCCATGAGACCGCCCAGCAGCTGCTTCATGGCCGGACGGTTCACGCACAGGTTGGCGGCATGGCGCACGCGCTTGTCCAGCCAGGGCGAACCGGGGACGAAGGAAAGTTGCCACGGCCACACGTGCGGCTGCGGATTGGAATAGATCTTGAAGCCGCGTGCCTTGATGGCGTCCAGCGCGTCAGGCGCGGGGGCCTCGATCCAGTCCACCTGGCCCGACATCAGGGCGGCGGTGCGCGAGTTGGCCTCGGGCAGGGGCAGCATCACCACGCGATCGATCTTGGGGCGGCGTGCCGGGTCCCAGTAGCCGTCATTCTTGACCACTTCCAGGCGCTCGCGCGGGACGAACTTGGCCATGCGGAACGGGCCGGTGCCGGACGCGTCAGCGGCGAAAGCGGCCCAGGCCTGCTTGGAGCGCTCGGCCTTGTCGGTCACCGAGGCCGGCACGGCGGCCAGCTTCTTGTCCCACTGCGCAGGCGAGGCCATGAACAGGTTGGTCAGGTTGATCGGCAGGAAGGAATCGGGCTCGGAGGTGGTCAGTTCCACGGTCAGGTCGTCGATCTTCTTGGCGCCGCGCAGGGTGGGCATGCGCGAGGCGGTCACGCCGACCTGGCTGGGGTCGAACTGGGCGGCGTTCTTGTCCAGCACCTTGTTGACGTTCCAGACCACGGCATCGGCATTGAAGGCCGAACCGTCATGGAATTTCACGCCGGGACGCAGCTTGAAGATCCACTTGGTCTTGTCCTTGGCATCGACCTGCCACGACAGAGCCAGGTCGGGAATCAGTTCACTGGCCTTGTCGGCCTTGGACAGGTCCCATTGCGTCAGGCCGTCATACATGGGGATGCCGGTGAAACGGTTGCCCTCGAAGCCCTGGTCGGGCTGGCCCAGCGTGCGCGGGATGTCGCCGGCGGTCATGGCGATGCGCAACACCTTTTCGGCGTGGGCGGGCAAGGCAGCCAGACTGGCAAAGGTACCGAAGGCCAGGGTACAGGCCAGCGTCAGGGTAGCGGTCTTGGGAAATTTCATGGCAGTGCTTTCCTTGTTGAGGGACGACGATGGAAACGACAGATGAAACGCAAAGGACTCGATGGCGACCTTGCCAGGTGAGTGCGGTTGGCCGACATCAGGGCGGGGAAAAACCGAGACCGACCCGCTCGGCGGCATTGGCGATGTGTTCCTGCATGGCGCGGCGCGCACCCTCGATATCGCCTGCCGAGATGGCAGCGGCGATGACGCGGTGCTCCACGGCGGGCGCCCAGATACGTTCGCGATCGGCAAATGGCACGCGCAGGCTGTGGCTGATGGGACGTTCGAACTGGCGCACCACCTGGACAAAGGCGGGGTTGCCGGAGAGTTCGGCGACCAGTTGATGGAATTCCAGGTCGGCATGGGAAGCACTGACCAGGTCGAGATTCTTGAGCGCATCCTCGAAGCGGGCCTGGATGCCCCACAGGCGCGGCGTGGCATGGGCGGTGATGTGGCGTGCGGCCAGCGCGGCGGCCGCCGATTCGAGGACATGGCGCAGCTGGAATACGGCCGCCAGATCCAGTTCAGGGGCGCTGCTGTCTTCCTCGCCCACGGAGGGTAGCGGCGGTGCGATGCGACCATCCTGGCGCTCGGTGACCAGGGTGCCCTTGCCAGGCACGGAGCGGATGAAGCCCAGCGCTTCCAGCATCGACAGGGCCTCGCGCAGGGACGCGCGGCTGATGCCCATCGACTCGGCCAGCTCGCGCTGGCTGGGCAGCATCTCACCGGCGGCATAGGTGCCGCTGAGAATCTGGCGCTGCAAGGTCTGTGCTGCGATATTGGGCATGCTCATGGTGGCGTCCTCGGATTGGCCTGACTGGTCAGACCGCGAAGACCTCTACAGCAACGAGCGTGCCACCTTCCCCCGCGCAAGCCGCAAAGCCTTGTGCAACAAGGCCTTGGCAGGCATGCAGGGAAACCGCACGAGGGCCGGCGTGCCATGCACCATGAGCGCTATTGATGCAGTGACGCACCTCATGCGTGAGGTGCCATCCCGGAAATCGGGCAGGCCGCGCCCAAAAAAAGACCCGGCGCATGGCCGGGTTGCATGAGTACTGCCAGCAGGATCGTGACCTTACTGGACCGCCGGTGTCACCGGCTCATGCTTGGCCACCAGGTGATACAGCAGGAAGGCGGCGATACCGCAGATGGCCATCACCGAGACCAGCGGCAAGGCGGTGCCGTCATGCCACAGGCTCATCACCACGCCGGACAACACCCCCATGCCGAATTGCAGCGTCCCCATCAGCGCGGCCGCAGTACCGGCCTGACGGCCCTGGTGCTTCAGCGCGATGGCGGTGGCATTGGGGCCGGTGAAGCCGTAGGCGGTAAGGAAACCGAAGAAGCCGAACAGCAGCAGCGGCAAGCTCTCCAGGCCGGCCAGTACCATCAGCGCTACCAGCAGGGAGAGGCCGGCCGGCACCCACAGCACCTTGCCCAGCACGCGCTCGGCCGAGCGCTTGACCACCAGGCGTGCATTGATCTGCGAGGCGGCAATCAGGCCGATGGCATTGGAGGCAAACACGAAGCCGAAGTATTGCGGCTTGATGCCGTGCAATTCGATCACCACGAACGGGCCGCCGGCGATGTAGGCAAACATGCCGGCCTGCACCAGGCCACCACACAACACATAGGACATGAACTGGCGATGCCGCAGCAGCCCCCAGTACTGGCGCAGCGTGCGTCCCAGGTGCAGCGGTTCGGCACGAGTGACATCCACGGTTTCGGTCAGGTATTTGCGCGTACCTACCATGCACAGCAGACCAAAAATGGTCAACACCACGAAGATGCCGCGCCAGCTGGCGAAGACCAGCATCAGGCCACCGATGAAGGGAGCGAGGATGGGCGCCAGGCCAAACACCAGCATCAGCATCGAGAAGGCCTTGGCCGATCCTTCCGCGCCCATGCGGTCGCGCACCATGGCCCGCGGGATCACCATGCCGGCACTGCCGCCCAGGCCCTGGAACAGACGCAGCACGATCAGGGTCTCGATGTTCTGGGCGAAGATGCACAGCAGCGAACAGACGAAGTACAGCGCGATACCGAAGAACAGCGGCGGCTTGCGCCCGAAGCGGTCGGACAATGGGCCATAGAACATCTGGCCCACCGCCAGGCCGATCAGGAAGGAGGCCAGGGTGAGCTGCACCAGATTGGTCCCCACACCCAGGTCCTGGGCGATGGCGGTAAAGCTGGGCAGGTACATGTCGATGGCCAGGGCGCCCATCGCGGTGAGCGCGGCCAGGACTGCCAGCCATGGAGGAAATTTGCCCGTCGAGAGCGATTGATCGTTGTTGTGCATGTGGAATTGTCGAGGCAGCCGCATTGCGCGCGAAGGCGTGGATCATACGAAGTGAACCGCTGCGGCCTGATGGCGTGAGGGCCGTATTATAAAGTGCCGGCCTGCTTCCATCAGCGGACTGCATCAAGTAATGCGAGCTTGCCGCCAAGAAAAAACTGAGCCCGGACAATAAAATCAAACAGCGCTCGTGCAGGTTCGCACAAAAGCTGGCACACTCGTTCGCATCGTTTTCAGATCACGGGACTCCATGCAGGGAGCGGCAGGTAGGCGCAGTGCGAGCCTCACGCCGGCGATACGGTGCGGCACGTTGCTGTAGAACAAAAAAGATCTTTGCCGCAGGGGAAATCAATGCGTGGCCGATTTACGCCATCAATTACACGCGCGCCCGTCGGAAGCCGTCGTTCAATCGGCTGGCCGTCGGGCTTGACAGGACAGGTCCTTGCAGGCCTGCGACTCGTCATTGCAGGGGTGGCTGCCGCATTGCTGCTGGCCGCTTGCGGAGGCGGCGATGATGGCGCTGCCGAGCCGGCGTCCAGCCAGGCGGTCGATCGCGCCGAGTCGTCCGGACCGCTGGTGCTGACGGCACTGGTGTGGGCACCGGACTGGTCGGAGGAAATGCATCGGGTGGCCGATGCATTTGTCCGCGATCATCCCGATGTGCGCATCGACCTGCAGTTCATGATCGGCAATTCCGTCGAGGAAAATCTCAAGCCCCGTGCCGCCACCGACAGCCTGCCCGACATCATCTCCGTCAACGCCAGCCCCTACACCGCCGAGCTGGCCGATCAGGGCATGCTGGCCGACCTCGGGCAGACACATGCCTGGAACAATCTGCTGGACATCCTGCAACGCGAGTGGACGGCCCCGGGCGGGCGACGCTACGGCATCCCCTCGGGTATCGCCACCACGCTGATCTACTACAACCGCGACATGTTCGAGCGCGCCGGCATCACCGCACCGCCAACCGACTTCGAGGCCTTCCTGGCAACCGGTGCGACGCTGCGAAAGGCCGGCTTCACGCCAATGGCCTTATCAGGCGCTTTCCCCAACATGTTGGGCAATGGGCCGTTCAGCTATGGCTTTGCCAATGCCATTGCGGCCAATGTCCCGGACTGGCGCGCCCGTATCGCCGATGGCAGCTTGCAGCTGGACAACCCGCAGGGCATTTCCATCTTCAGTCGCCTGCGTACGCTGGTGGAGCAGAAGATGGTCCAGGCCGACTGCCTGCGCGCCGGATACGATGCCACCCTGAACCAGTTTGCCGAGGGCCGGGTGGCAATGACCTTCCAGGGAACCTGGGCGGCAGGCATGCTGATGCATGGGCGCGGGATGCGGGTGGGCGTCTTCGTGCCTCCGTGGAACGACAAGGGCCAGCCCATCAGGCCGGTCATCGGCAGCGAGACCGGTTTTGCCGTGGCCCAGGGCAGCAGCGCGCGGCACCGGGAAGTCGCGGCGCAGTTCCTGGATTTCCTGTATGGCCCGGGCATGAGCATCTGGCAGGGCAAGCGCCAGAACATCCCGCCCTTCCGCGTGATCGCAGGCGACGTCAAGGGCGACCGGGCGCTGTTTGCGCTGGTGGACGAGATGACACGCGATGCGGCGCGCACCAATGCGCCCGGTCTGTACTACTCGCTGTTGCCGGTCAATACCATCGAGGTCTTGCACAAGCAGCTGCAGGCAGTCCTGGCGGGCAGCACCATGCCGGCGCAGGCCGCGCGTGCACTGCAGGATTCCATCGCCGAACAGGCCGGCCTGGCGGGCAAGTGAGGCGGGAGACAGGATATGTTCCATGCATAGACGGCTAGACTTCCTCTCCCTGGGTTTCCTGCGCAGGATCGAGATCCGCTATCGGCTGATCAATTCCTTCATCCTGGTGTCGCTGGTGCCGCTGTTGATCTCGGGGCTGCTGGCCTACCGTGAGACCAGCCGCGCGACCCAGGACAAGGTGCGCGCCTACTCGGTGCAGGTAGCCCGGCAGATTTCACAGAACCTGCTGCTGCGCATGGAAAAGATCGAGGACACCAGCGAGGAACTGGCGCTCTCGGACAAGCTGCAACGACTGCTGGGCGATTATTACAGCGGCCATGAGGCCGCCAGCGCGGCGGCCCGCAGCGGCGTAGCCCGGGTGCTGCTAGATACCTATGGGGCCTTGCCTGACGTCAACCAGAAATACCTGCTGGACCGGCGGCGCCAGGTCATTGATCCGCAGATCTTCGCGCCGCTGGCCGGCAGCATCAGCCGCGTGGCCGAAGAGGCCCCCGACCTGGGTGGGCGCGCCTGGTGGACGCTCTATCACGCCGGCCACGGCCAGAAGAGCGTGGCCATGCTGCGCGAGATCCGCTTTACCGGTAACAACCGTCCGGCCGGCTATCTGTTCGTGGGAGTGAGGCCGAGCTATTTCTTCAGCATCTTCGAGGGCGTGGAACTGGGCTATGACTCCAGCATCTTCATCGTCGACGCCAGCGATGGCACGGTGGTGGTGCAGGGGCGCGACGGCAGCGCCAGCACCGCCGATCCGGCCTTGCTGAGCGGCATCTCGGAAAGCCTGTCGCAACGGCGCACCAGCGACTTCATCGCCTATACCGGGCTGGACAAGACACGCTACTACGCCGCCATCGCCAAGCTGCCGCATTCGTCGTGGTGGGTGGTCAGTACCACGCCCAGTGACAAGCTCAACGCCGACACCCGTTCGGTGCGCGACAAGATCATCGCCATCGGCCTGGGCTGCTTTGCGGTCTCGCTGCTGCTCTCGGCGCTGATCGCGCGCAGCATCAGCGTACCGCTGCAGCGCCTGGTCGGTGCCATGAAGGAAGCCGGCAGCGGCGATACCACGGTGCGGGTGGCGCAGGAAGGGGGCGACGAGATCGCCGTGCTCTCGCGCAAGTTCAATGAGATGGCCGGCAAGCTGCAGCAGAACAAGGAAGAACTGGAACAGCAGGTGGCGCTGCGCACGCACGAGCTGGAGCGCGCCAACCGCAAGCTGGAAGCGCTCTCGGCCACCGATGGGCTGACCGGCGTGGCCAATCGGCGGCGCTTCGACGAGGTACTGGTCAATGAGCTGCGGCGCTCGGTGCGCTCCGGTCATCCGCTGGCCTTGCTGATGCTGGACGTGGATTACTTCAAGAAATATAACGACCGTTATGGCCATGTGGCGGGCGACGAATGCCTGCGCATCGTGGCGCGGGTGCTGCAGAAGAGTTCACGCCGCGCGACCGATCTGGTGGCCCGCTATGGTGGCGAGGAGTTCAGCGTCATCATCGCCGAGAGCGATACCGCGCATGCCCTGCAGCAGGCCGAGAACATCTGCCAGGCCATCTTCGAACTGAAGCTGCCGCATGCCGATTCGCCCTCCGGCTACATCACCGCCAGCATCGGCGTGGCCGCCCTGCAGGCCGACGACAGCACCACCGCCGAGCAGGTGGTACGCATTGCCGACCAGGCGCTGTATCACGCCAAATACCAGGGCCGCAACCGGGTGGTGCTGGGTAGCGATGCCACGCGCAACCTGTGAGTCCGACTCCTGCCTGCTGACAAAGCGCTGACGATGGAAGTCCCTTTGTAAAGTTTGATAAAGCGCGGCTGTTCCGCCCTGAACCATTGACCGTGCGCTGCATCATACCGCTATGCCAACCCGTCACCCTTGAGAGAGGTATAGCAGATGAACCCGAGTCGCCAAGAAAAAAAACACTGGACCATCGAAGACATCGACCTGAACCGCATTGATCTGGCGCGCGTACGCGACGATGAAGACCTGTTCTATCTGGTCGCCTGTGCCTCCTTCGTGGAAAGCGGTTCGGACCTTTACACGCACAACCTGGTGGAATACTACAAGGGCGATGCCGAGGTCGAGAGCTGGCTGCGCGAACAATGGGAAAAGGAAGAACTGCAACACGGCGCGGCGCTGCGCGCCTATGTCGAACATGTCTGGCCGGAGTTCGACTGGCAGCGTGCCTATCAAAGCTTCCTCGACGAGTATTCCGGTTACTGCAAGGTCGAGCTGCTCGAACCCACCCGCGCCCAGGAGCTGGCGGCGCGCTGCGTGGTCGAGACCGGGACCTCCACCTACTACCGCGCCCTGGCGCGTGCCACGGACGAGCCGGTGCTCAAGCACCTGGCGGGCCTGATCGCCACTGACGAGGTCAACCACTACAAGCACTTCTACCAGTACTTCCGCCGTTACCGCCGCCAGGAAAACATCGGCCGCTCGCGTGTCTTCGGCACCCTGAGCCGGCGTACGCTGGAACTCAAGAACGAGGACGCCGACTGCGCCATCCGCCATGTGGTGATGGTGCACAAGCCGGAGCTGGCAGCCGACCCGGCGCGGCTCAAGGAACTGGCCTCGCGCATGAGCCGCACGGTGCGCGTGAATCTCAAACCCGAGACCACCATCAAGATGATCATGCGGCCGCTGGAGCTGCCGGTAGCGCTACAGAACATGATCGAATTTCCCCTGCGGCAATTCATGCAGCACGTGCTGTTGCGCTGAACGCCCTGCAATGGATGGTCCGGCTGCAGGGGCCCGCAATGTGCCCATGATGTGCAGTACCCCGCATCCGGCCCGATCCCATTGTTAACAATCCTGACGGCCCGCCTGCAGCCCGGTGCGATCCTCTCCAAATCACGCCAAACCCGCCTGGGCTGGCGCCTGGCGACTTGCCCCAAGATCGGGCATCAAGAAGCGCCAGCTTGGTGAATATTGCCGTTACACCATGACGCTGTCGACAATTGCGCTCGCCTTTGGTGCGCAAATCTGTTCCGGCTGACAACATTTCTCCCTCCCGCCGTCTCGTCCCGCCCCGCTTTGATGCAGGCCTGCGCCCGTAGCGCGCCATTGGCACGCATTCTGCTAAAGCGACTGGGCAGTGAAAAAAATCTTCCAAAACTTTTTCTCGAGGGAGCACCACATGTCACGTCGTACCGTACTGAAAGCCACCGCACTGGGCGCATTCGCACTGGCCGCATCCTCCTGGCTGCCCTCCGCCTTCGCGGCCGACACCATCAAGGTCGGTATCCTGCACTCGCTGTCGGGCACCATGGCCATCTCCGAAACGTCCCTGAAGGACGTGGCCCTGATGACCATCGACGAAATCAACGCCGCCGGCGGCGTGATGGGCAAGAAGCTGGAACCGGTGATCGTTGACCCCGCTTCCAACTGGCCGCTGTTCGCAGAAAAGGCTCGCCAGCTGATTTCGCAGGACAAGGTGTCGGTGGTGTTCGGTTGCTGGACCTCGGTGTCGCGCAAGTCGGTGCTGCCGGTCTTCAAGGAACTGAACAGCCTGCTGTTCTACCCGGTGCAGTACGAAGGTGAAGAGCTGGAGAAGAACGTCTTCTACACCGGTGCTGCGCCCAACCAGCAGGCCATCCCTGCGGTCGAATACCTGATGTCCAAGGAAGGTGGCGGCGCCAAGCGCTTCGTGCTGCTGGGTACCGACTATGTCTACCCGCGCACCACCAACAAGATCCTGCGCGCCTTCCTGCACAGCAAGGGCGTGAAGGACTCCGACATCGACGAGGTCTACACCCCCTTCGGTCACTCCGACTACCAGACCATCGTGGCCAACATCAAGAAGTTCTCGGCCGGTGGCAAGACCGCTGTGATCTCGACCATCAACGGCGACTCCAACGTGCCCTTCTACAAGGAACTGGGCAACGCCGGTCTGAAGGCGACCGACGTGCCGGTGGTGGCATTCTCGGTGGGTGAAGAAGAACTGCGGGGCGTGGATACCAAGCCGCTGGTGGGCCACCTGGCTGCCTGGAACTACTTCGAGTCCGTCAAGAATCCGGTCAACGCCGCCTTCATCAAGAAGTGGAAGGAATACGCCAAGGCCAAGAACCTGCCCAACGCCGATACCGTCGTGACCAACGACCCGATGGAAGCCACCTACGTCGGCATGCACATGTGGGCGCAGGCCGTGGAAAAGGCCAAGTCCACCGACACCGACAAGGTGATCGCCGCCATGGGTGGCCAGACCTACAAGGCACCGTCGGGCTACACGCTGGAAATGGACAAGACCAACCACCACCTGCACAAGCCCGTGATGATCGGCGAAATCAAGGCCGACGGTCAGTTCAACGTGGTCTACAAGACCAAGACCACCATCCGCGCGCAACCGTGGAGCCCGTACATCCCGGGTAACGAAAGCAAGCAGAAGAACTAAGCTTGTTGTAGTTGCAAGGCGTTCTTTCGGAGCGCCTTCGATACGCCGCGTTGCGGCTACTCAGTCCGAACGGGTCTTTGTTGCACAACCCACGGACCGTCCGATCTGAGTAGCCGCGTGGGCGGCGTATCGAAGGCGCTCCAACCGCCGCACGTTCCTCCCTCCACAAGAAGAACGCCCGACGATGCGCATCGGCCACGGCTTCGTGTCCGGCTCGCGCTTCGAGGCGCACACCATCATGACACCAGCCATCCAGTTCCTACGCGGGCTCCTCGCGACCTGGCTTTGCGTCCACGCCCTGACGGCGGGCGCGGCCATCGCACCGGACCTGCTCAAGCCCCTTGGCGGAGACGACCCCGACGCGCGCATCGCCGCCGTCAACCAGATCGCGGCGCTGGCCAACGACGACGCCCTCAAGATTCTCAATGCCCTCAACAGCGACGCGCTCTATGTCACCCCTGCCGGTGACGTGCTCATCGTCGATGATGCGGGCAAGGCCTTCAACCCGGCCACCGACCAGACCGGCCCGGCACCCGATGATGCCGAGGGCATCACCGTCAACAACCGCCTGCGTGGCGCCGTCGACGGCGCCCTGTCGGGCTTGAAGCTGCTCTCGCCGCAACGCGACCAGCGCCTGGCCGCCGCCAGCGAGCTCCTGAAGAATGCCGACCCGGCGCAGATCCCGCTGATCGAAAAGGCGCTGGCCAAGGAGAGCGATCCCCAGATCAAGGACGTGCTGATGCAGGTACAGGCTACCGCCAACCTGCATGCGGCCGACCCGGCCGCGCGCCGTGCTGCGGTCAAGACGCTCGCCGAGACCACCAATGCGTCGCTGAAGCCGGCGCTGGAAAACATGCTGGCCAAGAATCCCGACGGCTCTTATGTCGAACCCGATGAAGGCGTGCGGGTGGAAGCCGTGCGCACCCTGTCGGCGCTGGACCGCCACCTGGCCATCGTGGACTTCGCCGGCAAGCTGTTCTATGGCATCTCGCTGGGCAGCGTACTGCTGCTGGCCGCGCTGGGCCTGGCCATCACCTTCGGTCTGATGGGCATCATCAACATGGCCCACGGTGAATTGCTGATGATCGGCGCCTACACCACCTATGTGTGCCAGCTGGTGTTCCGCAAGTTCTTCCCGGGCGCCATCGATGCCTATCTGGTGGTGGCCCTGCCGGCGGCCTTCATCGTCGCCGCGGCCGTCGGTATCGCGCTGGAACGGCTGGTGATCCGCTGGCTCTACGGCCGTCCGCTGGAGACCCTGCTCTGCACCTGGGGCATCAGCCTGATGTTGATGCAAGGCGTGCGCTCCATCTTCGGCGCGCAGAACGTGGAAGTGGCCAACCCGAGCTGGATGTCGGGCGGGGTCACCGTGCTGGGCTCGCTGGTGCTGTCCTATAACCGCATCGTGATCGTGTTCTTTGCGCTGTTCGTGGTGTTTGCGGTGTGGCTGATCCTGAACAAGACCCGCCTGGGCCTGTTCGTGCGCGCCGTCACGCAGAACCGCCGCATGGCCGATTGCGTGGGCGTGTCCACCGGCAAGATCGACATGATGACCTTCGGCCTGGGATGCGGCATCGCCGGTCTCGGCGGCGTGGCGCTCTCGCAGCTGGGCAACGTCGGCCCCGACCTGGGCCAGGGCTATATCGTGGACTCCTTCATGGTGGTGGTGCTGGGTGGCGTGGGCCAACTGGCCGGTACCGTGATCGCCGCCTTCGGGCTGGGCGAAGTCAACAAGTTCCTGGAGCCGATGGCCGGCGCCGTGCTGGCCAAGATCGCCATCCTGGTCTTCATCATCGTATTCATCCAGAAGCGTCCGCAAGGTCTCTTCGCACTCAAGGGAAGGAGCGTCGAATGAGCACCATGATCATGCGCCCCTCGCTGTTCAATCGCCCGGCCTGGGCCGGGATCGTCATCTGCACCGTGGTACTGGCGCTGCTGCCCATCTGCAACCTGCTGTTCCCGGCCGGTAGCAGCCTGCACGTGTCGTCCTATACCATCGCGCTGGTCGGCAAGTTCATGTGCTACGCCATGGCGGCGCTGGCGCTGGACCTGGTCTGGGGTTACACCGGCATCCTGTCGCTGGGCCATGGCGTGTTCTTCGCGCTGGGTGGTTACGCGCATGGCATGTACCTGATGCGCGCCATCGGCCGTGATGGCGTCTACCAGAGCGACCTGCCGGACTTCATGGTGTTCCTGAACTGGAAGGCCTACCCCTGGTACTGGTGGATGACGGACCACTTCTGGTTCTCCATGCTGCTGGTGGTGCTGGTGCCGGGCCTGCTGGCCTTCGTGTTCGGCTACTTCGCGTTCCGCTCGCGCATCAAGGGGGTGTATTTCTCCATCATCACGCAGGCCATGACCTTCGCCTTCATGTTGCTGTTCTTCCGCAACGACACCGGCTTCGGCGGCAACAACGGCTTTACCGACTTCAAGCGCATCCTGGGCTTCACCATTACCGCACCGTCCACCAAGGCGGTGCTGTACCTGGTGACGCTGGCACTGCTGGTGGGCGCACTGCTGGTCTGCCGCATGATCGTCACCTCCAAGCTGGGCCGGGTGCTGCAGGGCGTGCGCGATTCCGAATCGCGCCTCATGTTCATCGGCTACAACCCGCTGTGGTTCAAGCTCTTCGTGTGGACGCTGTCGGCCGTGATCTGCGGTATCGCCGGGGCGCTGTACGTGCCGCAGGTGGGCATCATCAATCCGTCCGAAATGTCGCCGGCCAACTCCATCGAGATGGTGATCTGGGCCGCCGTCGGTGGCCGTGGCACGCTGATCGGCCCCATCATCGGCGCCTTCACCGTCAATGGCCTGAAGAGCTGGTTCACCGCGGCCTTCCCCGACCTGTGGCTGTATGCGCTGGGCCTGATCTTCATCCTGGTGACGCTGTTCCTGCCGCAGGGCATCCTGGGTCTGGTACAGAAACTCAAGAAACGCGCTGCCTCGCCGGCTGAAGCGAGCGCATCCAAGGAGGCCGCATGAGCGCCATCGAACCTGGCAAGAGCATGGGCAAAAACGCCGTCGCCATCGGCGGCCTGGGCGGCAATGTCGATACGCCGCGCGCCGACCACGGCACGTCCTACGATCGCATCAAACCCGAGGGCGTCGATACCACCCACGGGGCCATCCTCTACCTGGAAAACATCACGGTGTCCTTTGACGGCTTCAAGGCCATCAACAACCTGAACCTGGATATCTCGGTGGGCGAGCTGCGCTGCATCATCGGTCCCAACGGCGCGGGCAAGACCACGATGATGGATGTCATCACCGGCAAGACCCGGCCCACCGCCGGCACCGCCTTCTTCGGCCAGACCATCGACCTGACCAAGATGACCGAGTATGAAATCGCGCACGCCGGCATCGGCCGCAAATTCCAGCGTCCTACCGTGTTCGAGCAGCACACCGTGTTCGAGAACCTGGAACTGGCGATGAAGATGGACAAGCGTGTGAAGACCACGCTCTTTGCGCGCCTGTCGTCGGAACAGATCGGCAAGATCGAGGAAATCCTCAAGCTGATCCGCCTGAACGGCCAGGAACATCGCATCGCCGGCCTGCTCTCGCACGGCCAGAAGCAGTGGCTGGAGATAGGCATGCTGCTGATGCAGGAGCCGCAACTGCTGTTGCTCGATGAACCGGTGGCCGGCATGTCCGACGCCGAGACGGCGCGCACGGCAGAGCTCCTGAACGAGCTGCGCGGCAAGCATTCCATCATGGTGGTGGAACACGACATGGGCTTCGTCGAAGAGATTGCCCAGGGTGGCAAGGTGACCGTGCTGCACGAGGGATCGGTACTGGCCGAGGGCAATATGCGCCAGGTGCAATCCAACGAGCGTGTCATCGAAGTCTACCTGGGACGATAAGAGCGGAGACCATCATCCATGCTGCAAGTCAATGAACTGAACCAGTACTATGGCGCCGCGCATACGCTGCGCGGTGTCTCGCTCGATGTGCAGAAGGGCCGCGTGCTCTCGCTGCTGGGCCGCAATGGCGTGGGCAAGACCACGCTGCTGAAATGCCTGATGGGGGTGCTGCCGGTGGCCCGTGGCAATGTCATGTTCGAAGGCCACGACATCACCAAACTGAAGCCCCACCAGCGCGCCCGGCTGGGCATTGCCTATGTACCGCAGGGGCGCGAGATCTTCGCGCGCCTGACGGTGGAAGAGAACATGCTCATGGGCATGGCCACGCTGTCGGGTCGCCGTGCCTCTACCATCAAGGGCGAGGTCTATGAACTCTTCCCGGTATTGAAGGAAATGCTGCACCGTCGCGGCGGTGACCTCTCCGGCGGTCAGCAGCAACAGCTGGCCATTGCCCGGGCGCTGCTGGCCGAGCCCAAGCTGATCATCCTGGATGAGCCGACCGAGGGCATCCAGCCCTCCATCATCAAGGATATCGGGCGCGTCATCAGCCTGCTGCGCCAGCGCGGCGATATCGGCATCCTGCTGTGCGAGCAATACTTCGACTTCGCCCGCGAGCTGGCCGACACCTTCGTGGTCATGTCGCGCGGCGAGGTGGTCGCGGCCGGTACGCAGGACCAGATGGATGGTGATGATGTGAGGAAGCATCTGGCGGTCTGAGGTATCTGACGAGCCCAGTCCAACAGATACCGTTCGGACTGAGTAGCCGCAAAGCGGCGTATCGAAGGCGCGCCCGCGTCGACAGGCAGATCAGCGCCTTCGATACGACCCTGCAGGTCTACTCAGTCCGAACGGGGAGCGATGCACGAGACGAAGCTGCGCATTTGCGGCGGGTCTGCTATAAAGTCGCATGTTCGCGGCCGGCAGACCCGGCGCACGCTGCCGACCACGCAATGAAGAACCAGGTATGAAACGACTCCCCGGCCATCCGGAACCCGCCAGCATGCCGGCCCCTGCGACCCCGGGCGCGCCCCTGCGGCATGCGCCGGACCAGGCACGCCTGACGCTGGGCTTTGCCGACGATGGCGGCACCACGCGCCTGCTGCGACGCCAGCACTTCGGTCCCTTGCGCGTGCAGAAGCCGCTCTACCCCGAAGACCCTTCCATCTGCCATGCCATCATCGTCCATCCCCCGGGCGGGATCGTGGGCGGCGACCAGCTCTCCATCACGGCCGAGGTGGGCGAACGCGCCCATGCCCTGCTGACCACGCCGGGTGCGGGCAAGTGGTATCGCGCCAACGGCCAGCATTCGCGCCAGGTAGTGCGTCTGGATGCCGGTGCAGGTGCAAAGCTGGAATGGTTGCCGCAGGAAACCATCTTCTTCGATGGCGCCGATGTGCGCATGGAACACGAGGTGACGCTGGCGGCCGACGCCGCTTACCTGGGTGCGGAGATTCTCTGCTTTGGTCGCACCGCCTCCGGCGAAACCTTCACCACCGGCGCGGTGAGCCAGCGCACCAGCATCCGCCGTGGCGGCAAGCTGGTCTGGTTCGAGCAGGGCCGCCTACAGGCTGAGGCGGGCGCCATGCAGGGACCGCTGGCACTGGACGGACAGACCATCTGCGGTACCCTCATCGCCGTGGGTGATGGCATGGATGCCGCCCTGCTGGGCCGCCTGCGCGAGACCATCGGCGCGCTGCAACTGGAAGGGCGCAGCGGTGCCACCCTGATGAAGCAGGTGCTGATCGCCCGCTACATGGGCCAATCCAGCCTGGTGGCGCGACAATGGCTGCATACGGCCTGGCAGGTGCTGCGGCCTGCGGTCACCGGCAGGGCAGCGGCGATCCCGCGTATCTGGAATACCTGAGCTGCATCGTAGAAACTGCATCAAGCAACGAGCAAAGTCATAGAAACTGAAGGCCGCCAGCCGGCCGGGAGCCAACATGGAACTGACACCAAGAGAAAAAGACAAGCTGTTGATCTTCACCGCCGCGCTGCTGGCCGAACGCCGCAAGGCGCGTGGCCTGAAGCTCAACTATCCGGAGGCGGTGGCCCTGATCACCGCCGCCATCATGGAAGGCGCACGCGACGGCAAGACCGTGGCCGAGCTGATGTCCGAGGGCACCACCATCCTGAGCCGCAACGATGTGATGGACGGCGTGCCGGAGATGATCCCCGACATCCAGGTGGAGGCCACCTTCCCCGACGGCAGCAAGCTGGTCACCGTCCACCATCCGATTCCTTGAGGAGCGCGTCATGATTCCAGGCGAAATGCTGGTCGAACCCGGCGACGTCGAACTCAATACCGGCCGTGCCACGGCCACCGTGACGGTGGCCAACAGCGGCGACCGGCCGATCCAGGTGGGTTCCCACTTCCATTTCTACGAAACCAATCCGGCGCTGCGCTTCGAGCGCTCCGTGGCCTATGGCATGCGCCTGAACATCGCCGCCGGCACGGCAGTGCGCTTCGAGCCGGGCCAGGAACGCACGGTGGAACTGGTGGCGCTGGCGGGAGACCGCCGCGTCTATGGTTTCAATGCACTGGTGATGGGCAAGCTGAAAGCCAATGTCGGCACGGAGAAGAAGGGACAGTCCAAATGAGCAAGATTTCCCGCTCGGCCTATGCCGAGATGTTCGGCCCCACCGTCGGCGACCGCGTGCGCCTGGCCGATACCGCGCTGTTCCTGGAGGTGGAGAAGGACTATACGATCTACGGCGAGGAAGTGAAATTCGGCGGTGGCAAGGTGATCCGCGATGGCATGGGCCAGTCGCAGCGCGCCCACGCCGACGTGATGGACACCGTCATCACCAATGCGCTGATCGTGGATCACTGGGGCATCGTCAAGGCTGACATCGGCATCAAGTCGGGCAAGATCGCCGGCATCGGCAAGGCCGGCAATCCGGACATCCAGCCCGGTGTGACCATGGCCATCGGCGGCGCGACCGAGATCATTGCGGGCGAAGGCATGATCGTCACCGCCGGCGGCATCGACAGCCACATCCACTTCATCTGCCCGCAGCAGATCGAGGAAGCGCTGATGAGCGGCGTGACCACCATGCTGGGTGGCGGCACCGGTCCGGCCGTGGGCACGGCGGCGACCACCTGCACGCCCGGTCCCTGGCACATCCATTCGATGCTGGCAGCGGCCGATGCCTTCCCGATGAACCTGGGCTTCCTGGGCAAGGGCAATGTCAGCCTGCCGCTGCCGCTGGAAGAACAGATCCGCGCCGGTGCCATCGGCCTGAAACTGCACGAGGACTGGGGCTCCACGCCGGCCGCCATCGACAACTGTCTGACGGTGGCCGACCGCATGGATATCCAGGTGGCCATCCACACCGATACCCTGAACGAAGGCGGCTTCCTGGAGCACACCCTGGCGGCCTTCAAGGACCGTACCATCCATACCTTCCACACCGAAGGTGCCGGTGGCGGCCATGCACCGGACATCATTGCGGCCGTGGGCGAGGGCAACGTGCTGCCGTCCTCCACCAACCCGACGCGCCCGTTCACGGTCAATACGCTGGACGAGCACCTGGACATGCTGATGGTCTGCCATCACCTGGACCCGGCCATTGCCGAGGATATTGCCTTCGCCGAGTCGCGCATCCGGCGCGAGACGATTGCGGCCGAGGATATCCTGCATGACATCGGCGCGATCTCGATGATGTCTTCCGACTCGCAGGCCATGGGCCGCGTGGGCGAGGTGATCCTGCGCACCTGGCAGACCGCGCACAAGATGAAGGTGCAGCGCGGTTCGCTGAAGGAAGATACCTCGCGCAACGACAACTTCCGCATCAAGCGCTACATCGCCAAGTACACCATCAACCCGGCCATCACCCACGGCATCTCGCACGTGGTGGGGTCGCTGGAGGTGGGCAAGATCGCCGACATCGTGCTGTGGAAGCCGGCCTTCTTCGGCGCCAAGCCCTCGATGATCCTGAAGAGCGGCATGATCGCGGCGGCCCAGATGGGTGACCCGAATGCCTCCATCCCGACGCCGCAGCCGGTGCATTACCGCATGATGTTCGGCGCCTATGGCGGTGGCCTGAAGACGTCCATGACCTTCGTTTCGCAGGCTGCCTTCGACGCCGGTATCGGCGAGCAACTGAAGCTCAACAAGCCGGTAGTGGCGGTGAAGAACATGCGCAACCTGCGCAAGCGCGACATGATCCACAACGGCGCCACACCGAAGATGGAAGTCGATTCCGAGACCTATGAAGTGCGCGCCGATGGCGAGCTGCTGGTGTGCGAGCCGGCGGTGTCGCTGCCACTGGCGCAGCGTTATTTCCTGTTCTGATTTCCTTGGAATTTTTCATGCTGACTCTCAATACCAAGATAGACCAGGCCGCGCAGATCGACGGTGAACTGGAACTGCCCTACGACCAGCGCGAGAAAAGCCGCCTGCGCGCCACGCTACGCTCGGGCGAGGATGTGGCGGTGTTCACCGTGCGCGGTACCGTGCTGCGCGATGGCGACCTGCTGCGCGGCGACGATGGCCGCGTAGTGAAGATCATCGCCAAGGCCGAGGCCACCTACCGGGTCGATGCGGCCGACGCGCACCTGCTGCTGCGCTGCGCCTTCCACCTCGGCAATCGTCACACCCAGGCGCATATCGGCCATGCGGGTGGCGTGGGCTTCCTGCGCATCCGCAAGGACCCGGTGCTCAAGGAAATGCTGGAAGGTCTGGGCGCACGCGTGTCGGAAGAAGAAGCCGCCTTCGAACCGGAAGCCGGGGCCTATGGCGGTGGTCATCACCATCACGGTGACGACCATCATCACAATCCGCTGGCGCCGATCCCGCTGCGCCAGAAGATCCACCGGCCCAGCGACAAGAAGGACGAGGGCTGATCCATGCACGCCAGCGCCTTGCTGCATCTGCTGCAACTGAGCAGCCCGTCCCTGCCGATTGGTGCCTACAGCTATTCGCAAGGGCTGGAGGCGGCCATCGAGAACGGGCGGGTCAACAGCGAAGCGGCGGCACGCGACTGGATCGGCCATGCGCTGCATGAGGTGGTGGCGCGCTTCGAGGCGCCTATCTTTGCGCGACTGGTGGCGGCCTTTGAATCTCGCGATGCCGAGGCGGTCACGCGCTGGACCGAGCGCTTCGTGGCGGCACGCGACACCTCGGAGTTTCGCGCCGAGACCATCCAGATGGGTTATTCGCTGGGCAAGCTGGTCGCCGACCTGAAGCTGGGCGACGCCGAGCTGCTGGCGCTGTTGCAGGCACAGCCGGAAGTGCCGCTGCCTACTGCCCTGGCCTATGCCACGGTGGCGCTGCAGGTGCCACGGGAAGCGGCAGTGCTGGGCATGCTCTTCGCCTGGGCCGAGAACCAGGTACTGGCCTGCGTGAAGACGGTGCCGCTGGGGCAGGTGGCGGGGCAGCGCATCTTGCTGTCGCTGCAACCAGAGCTGGAGAGGGCGGCGGCGACGGCGCTGACGCTGGAGGACGATGATCTGTGCAACTGGGCGCCGGGACTGTCGCTGCTGTCGATGCAGCATGAGGTGCAGTACAGCCGCATCTATCGCTCCTGATCATTTATATCATTAACGTAGCTACACGAACCAAGAGACAACCATGAGCAATTCCACTTCCAATCCGCTGCGCGTGGGCATCGGCGGCCCGGTCGGTTCCGGCAAGACGGCGCTGTGCGAAATGCTGTGCAAGCGCATGCGCGACCATTACGACATGGCCGTCATCACCAATGACATCTACACCAAGGAAGACATGGAGATCCTGCTGCGCGCCGATGCGCTGCCGGCCGATCGCCTGATGGGGGTGGAGACCGGTGGCTGCCCGCACACGGCCATCCGCGAGGATGCCTCGATCAACCTGGAGGCGATCGCCCGCATGAGCGCCGACTTCCCCGACCTGGACCTGATCCTGGTGGAGTCCGGTGGCGACAACCTGGCGGCCACTTTCAGCCCCGAGCTGTCGGACCTGACCATCTACGTCATCGACGTGGCCGGTGGCGAGAAGATCCCGCGCAAGGGCGGCCCTGGCATCACCCGCTCCGACCTGCTGATCATCAACAAGACCGACCTGGCGCCCTATGTGGGCGCAAATCTGGATATCATGGCGGCCGATGCCAAGCGCATGCGCGGCGAACGCCCCTTCGTGTTCACCAACCTGCGCAGTGGCGATGGGGTGGAGAAGGTGATCGAGTACATCCGCAAGCAGGGCTTGCTGGACCAGAAGCCAGTTCAATGAACGCGGCTTGAATCAATGACTACCGTTCGGACTGAGTAGGCCCGACAGGGCCGTATCGAAGACGTCACGACCGAGCGACTTGGATGCGCGACAGAGCCGCTACTCACTCCGAACGGAAAGCGCATCGTATCGACTGTGCGACGCTGCCCCTACAACTTAGACCCGCCTGTCATTTTTTGCAGAATCTGCCCAAGGAGAAATCATGTTTGCACTCACCACCAAGACCCGCGCCCGCCTGGGCGTGCTGGCCGTCACCGCACTGGCGGCCGGCTCCGCGCTGGCTCACCCGGGCCATCCCGGTTCGACCATGGATGCCACGGCCAGCATGGCCGCCGGCTTCGCCCACCCGTTCTCGGGCGTGGATCACCTGCTGGCCATGCTGGCCGTGGGCCTGTGGGCGGCACAAAGCAAG
This sequence comes from Herbaspirillum frisingense GSF30, assembly GCF_000300975.2. Taxonomy (GTDB): domain Bacteria; phylum Pseudomonadota; class Gammaproteobacteria; order Burkholderiales; family Burkholderiaceae_D; genus Herbaspirillum; species Herbaspirillum frisingense. The sequence goes on from NZ_AEEC02000025.1 coordinate 70,758, forward strand.
CAGCGTGCCCTGTGGGTGCTGCCGCTGGCCTTCCCGCTGATGATGGTGGTGGGTGCGCTGCTGGCCTTCACTGGCCTGCAGGTGCCGGCCGTGGAAACCGGGATCGCCGCGTCGGTGGCGGTGCTGGGTCTGCTGATCGCGTTTGCGGTGCGCATGCCGCTGTGGGGCAGCACGCTGGTGGTATCGCTGTTCGCCATGTTCCATGGCTATGCCCACGGTGCAGAACTGCCGCACGGTAGCTCGGCCGCCCTGTACGGCGCCGGCTTCATTGCCGCGACCGCGCTGCTGCATGCGGCCGGTCTGGGTATCGGCCTGGTGGCCGGCCAGAAGATGGCCGACCGCGTGGTGCGCATCGGCGGCGTGGGTATCGCCGCCGTGGGTGCCTACCTGCTGGCGGCCTGAAGCGCTTGTTCTGCCTCCGGCTGGCCGCCGCGCGCGGCCAGCCAGGCGTCCAGCACGGCCTCGCTGCCCTTGGGGAAATGCAGGCCGAGCTTGGAACGCCGCCACAGGATGTCGGCCGCGCTGGTGGCCCATTCGTGGCGCAACAGATAGTCCACCTCGGCGGCGTACAGCCCGCCCAGAATCTCTTCTCCCATCTCTTCCAAGCTCTTCTTTCCTTCCAGCAGCCCATGCGTGCGGCTGCCGTAGGCGCGCGCGTATCGCTGCAACAGTGATGCCGGCAGCCAGTGGTACTGCTGCTGCAGACTTGAAACGTATTGATCGAACTCACGCACAGAACGGTTGGCCGGCTTCGTGCCGAACAGGTCGCCGCCCGGCAGGCAGCCGCCCTCGGTCCAGGCGCCGCGCTGGTTGCCGAGCACGGGGGCGATCATGTCCACCGCTTCTTCAGCCAGCTTGCGGAAGGTGGTGATCTTGCCGCCGAAGACGGAGAGCAGCGGGGCGCCCTGGGTGTTCAGGTCAAGCTGATAGTCGCGGGTGACGGCCGAGGCATCGGCGGCGGCATCTTCCAGTAGTGGACGTACGCCGGAGTAGGACCAGACCACCTCGGCCGGGGTGATGGGCTTGTCGAAATAGCGATTGGCGAGCTGGCAGAGGTAGCCGATCTCGTCTTCGGAAATGGCGACGTTTTCCACCTTGCCTTTGTATTCGATATCGGTGGTGCCGATCAGGGTGAAGTCGCGTTCGTAGGGGATGGCGAAGACGATGCGGCCATCCGGATTCTGGAAGATGTAGGCATGGTCGTGGTCGAACAGGCGCTTGACCACGATGTGGCTGCCCTTGACCAGACGTACCGATTTGCTGGAGTGCACGTGGGCTGCGTCGCCCAGGAACTGGGCCACCCAGGGACCGGCGGCGTTGACCACGCAACGTGCGCGCACCTGCATGGCATGACCATCGGCGCGCCGCAGCACGGCTTGCCAGCCCTGGTCCTGGCGGCTCAGGGATTCACACCGGGTGCGGGTCATGATGTGGGCGCCTTTTTCGGCGGCGTCCATGGCGTTCAATACCACCAGGCGCGCGTCATCCACCCAGCCATCGGAATAGACGAAGCCACGGGTGAACTGCGACTTCAGGGGCGCACCCGAGGGGTGACGGCGCAGGTCCAGCGCACGCGAGCCGGGCAGCAGTTCGCGCCGGGCCAGGTGGTCATAGAGGAACATGCCCAGGCGGATCAGCCAGGCCGGGCGCTGGCCCTGGTCGTGCGGCATGACGAAGCGCAACGGCCACATGATGTGGGGAGCGCTGCGCAGGAGTACTTCGCGTTCAATCAGGGCCTTGCGCACGAGGCCGAACTCGTAGTGCTCCAGGTAGCGCAGACCGCCGTGTATCAGTTTGCTGGAGGACGACGAGGTGTGCTGCGCCAGGTCGTGCTGCTCGCACAGCGCCACCGAGAGGCCGCGTCCGGCGGCGTCACGGGCGATGCCGGCGCCGTTGATGCCGCCGCCGACCACCAGCAGGTCGTATTGCGGGGGATAGGTGATGCCTTCGGTGCCTCGTGCTTTCATGCAGGCCTCGCTTCAGGATTAGAGAATGCGCTTGCGGATCTGGGTCACCACCACTTCGGTGACGATCACGATGGCGAAGATGGAGACCAGCACGGTGGCCACGCGCGGCCACTGGAACAGATTCAGGGCAGTGTCCAGCACCATGCCCACGCCACCGGCGCCGACGATGCCCAGCACGGCCGATTCACGCACGTTGATATCCCAGCGCAGCAGTACGATGGACATGAAGGCGGGCTTCAACTGTGGCCAGTAGCCGTACCAGATTTCGGAGAACTTGCTGGCACCCGAGGCCTGCAGGGCTTCGATGGGACCACGCGGCATCTGCTCGATGGTTTCGCCGGCCATCTTGCCGACGAAGCCGATGGAGCGGAAGGCGATGGCCAGGGTGCCCGCCAGCGGGCCGGGTCCGAAGATGGCCAGGAACAGCAGCGCCCAGACCAGCGAATTGACCGAGCGGCTGGCCACCAGCACGATGCGGGCGAACAGGTTCAAGGCACGGTTGCGGGTCAGGTTGGGCGCGACCAGCAGACCGAAGGGAATGGCCAGGACGATGGAGAGCAGGGTGCCGAGGGTGGCGATGTGCAGGGTTTCGATCAGGCCGGCCTTCACGTCGGTGCCGAAGTATTCCCAGTCGACAGGCCACATGCGGGAGAGCATGTCGCTCATCTGTTCCGGTGCATCGTAGAGGAACTCGGGGATGATTTCGATATAGCGCAGCGACTGCACCACGGCCAGCGCGATGACCAGCCACACCGTGAAGCGCAGCACGCGCTGCAGCGGTGTGTGACGCTGCCATTCGCGCTCGGCCGGAGTGAGCGCGGCCGGGGGACGGGAGAGGACGGTATCAGACATTGAAGACCTTCTTGACCGAGTTCGCCAGCAGTTCGCCGACGACGATGATGGTGATGATGGTGACCAGGATGGTGAGCACGAAGTCGTAGTCGAAGCGCTGGAAGGCGGAGAACAGCACGCCGCCCACGCCACCGGCGCCGACGATGCCGACCATGGTGGAGTTGCGCAGGTTGGAGTCGAGCTGGTAGGTGGAGAAACCGACGAAGCGCGACATCACCTGCGGCAGGACGCCGAACAGGATCACGTTCATGAAGGACGCACCGGTGGCGCGGATGGCTTCGACCTGCTTGATGGAGATTTCCTCGATGGCTTCGGCGAAGAGCTTGCCGATGAAACCGATGGACGCCACGATCAGCGCCAGCACGCCGGCCAGGGCACCAAAGCCGACCGCCTTGACGAACAGGATGGCCACGATCACCGGGTGCAGCGAACGGCAGACCGACACCAGTGCGCGTGCGGGCCAGGAGATCCATGCCGGCATCAGGTTGCGTGCCCCCATGAGGCCGATGGGCAGCGACAGCAGGATACCGAAGAGCGAGGCCAGCACGGCGATCTGCAGGGTTTCCTTGATGCCGCCCCAGAGGATGTCGCCCTTGGACAGGTCAGGCGGGAACATGCGGCCGAGGAACTTGGCGCCATTGCCCAGGCCGGACGAGAAGCGCTCCCAGGAGAATCCCAATTGGGTGGCGGCGTAGATCGCGTAGAGGGCGATCAGCCAGATCACCACGCGGGTGACCAGCTGCGGCTTGAAGGCCAGGCTCACGCGGGCGCCGGCGTTCTGTGGGGTGGGGGGAGTTGCGGTCGTCATGCCAGCCAGTCCTCGCCACCGTAGATCTGCTTGAGGAAGTCATCCGACAGGTTCTCGGCATTGCCGTCATAGATCACGTGGCCGCCGGACATGCCGATGATGCGGTCGGCGTAGCGCTTGGCCAGTTCGACATCATGGATGTTGACGATGACGGGGATCTTCTGGGCGCGACCTTGTTCCTTGAGCAGCGAGATGATCTCGAAGGAGGTCTTGGGGTCCAGCGAGGAGGTCGGCTCGTCGGCCAGCAGCAGGCGCGGGCGCTGCATCAGGGCGCGGGCGATGCCCACGCGCTGGCGCTGGCCACCGGAAAGCGCATCGGCGCGCTGGTTGGCGAAGTTGCCCAGGCCGACGGTGTCCAGCAGCTCGAAGGCGTGGGCGATGTCTTCCTTGCTGAAGTTGCGGCGCCAGGCGGTGAACGCGTTGACGTAGCCCAGGCGTCCGCACAGGAGGTTTTCCATCACCGACAGGCGCTCGACCAGGTTGTATTCCTGGAACACCATGCCGATGTGACGGCGCTGCTCGCGCAGGGCGCGACCGCGCAGCTCGGCCAGGTTCACGCGCTTGCCTTCGCCTTCGAACCAGATCGCGCCGCGGCTGGGGTCGACCAGGCGGTTGATGCAGCGGATCAGGGTCGACTTGCCGGTGCCGGAAGGGCCGATGATGGCGACCAGGCCGGCATCGCCGATCTTCAGGTCGATGCCCTTGAGGATGGGATGGCCGGGCTTGTATTCCTTGACCAGGCCCTGGATTTCGATGGCGTGTGACATGGGAGGCGCTTTCTCTGGTGATGCGCGGCCATTCGCGGGATGCGAGGGGCCGCAGCCCGTGCGGTGGGCACGGGCCGTGTTGCTTGGTTCGGTGTAGGACGGGTACTGCGGCACCCGGGCCAGGACGGCCACGGGTGGGAGGCTCAGGCCACGTGCTTACTTCTTGCCGGCGTTCTGCTTGTCGTAGGCGGCGCGGTTGAAGGATTCACCTGCGGAATGGGCGACGAAGCGCACCATTTCGAAGTCCTTCTTGTAGTTGATCGGGTAGAAGCGATCGGAACCAGCGAAGGCCTTCTTCAGCTCATCGGTGAAGCGGTAGTCGTAGAAGCACTTGAGCATCTTGTCGCGGAAGTTCGGCTCCAGGTCATGCGCGTAGGCGAAGTCCTGGGTCGGGAATTTCTCGCTGTGCCAGATGACACGGAAGTTCTCGGCCTTGATCACGCCGCGCTCGACCATGCGGTCGAAGACGTCGGATGCGATGGCGGCTGCGTCGTAGTCACCCGAGTTCACGCCCAGGATGGACTGGTCGTGCTTGCCGGAGAAGATGACCTTGTAGTCCTTGTCCGGGGTCACGCCCAGCTTGGGGAACAGGGCCATCGGCGCCATGTGGCCGGAGTTGGAGGAGGGCGCGGTGTGGGCGACCTTCTTGCCCTTCAGATCGGTCATCTTCTGGATGGGGCTGTCCTTGCGCACGATCACGTTCAGGGTATAGCCCTGGTAGCCCTTGGCGTCACCGATGACAGCGAACGGCACGGCGCCGGCGATGTTGACGGCGAAGTTGGTCGGGCCGGGCGAGAAACCGCCGACGTGCAGGCGACCGGAGCGCATGGCTTCGATTTCAGCGGCATTGGACTGGACCTGGAAGAACACCACCTTCTTGGCGGTGCACTGCGACAGGTAGTCGGTGAAGGGCTTGAAGATCTTGTCGTAGACGGCCGGGTCTTCCACCGGGGTGAAGGTGAAGACCAGGGTATTGGGGTTCTTCAGCTTCTTGGGATCGGTGGGGGTGTCGGCCGTGAGGTCGTTATTGGCGTCGCAGTATTGCTGGTCGAGGTCACCACGGTTGGTGCAGGTGTCCTGGGCGAAGGCGATGGCCGGTGCGGCCAGGGCGAGTGCCAACAGGGTCTTGATCAGACGCTGAGTCATGCTGTCTCCTAGAGATGGTTTTGGTCTTGGTGCCGGTCGCGACGGCTGACAAATTCAGGTGCTGGCCGGCGATGTGCGGGAGTGTAGGCGAGGGGCGCGGCTTTTGCTACTGCGGGACCTTGCCAAAGCGGGGGTTTCCTTGCAGCTGCCTTTCCGGTGGCTTTCAATCTGCTTTCAAAGCGCATCCGCACAGGGCTCGCGCTGGGGGAGGTTTGGCGGTATAAAGGCGGCTTACCAACGATAACGATATGGGACATCATGCATATCCTGCTGGTGGAGGACGACATCGACATGTCGCGTGCGCTGCTCAGGGCGCTGGAGCGACGGGGTTTTCAGGTCACGCATTGCGGCGACGGCATCAGTGCGTTGTCGCACATCAAGGATGGTGTCGGCGACCTGGTGGTACTGGACCTCAACATTCCCGGGCTGGACGGCCTGCACCTGCTGCAGCGGATCCGCTCGCAGGATATCGGCACGCCGGTGATCGTGCTGACCGCGCGCGGCGCGGTGGGCGATCGCGTGGTAGGTCTGAACGCGGGTGCTGACGACTACCTGGCCAAGCCCTTCGATCTCGATGAGCTGGATGCGCGCATCCGTGCCTTGCTGCGTCGTCGTACCAATGCCGATGACGGTGTACAGCGTTGTGGGCGCCTGCGCTTCGATCGAGGTTCCGGCGCCTTCTATTGCGGTGATGATCCGCTGGAATTGACGCCGCGCGAGCATACGCTGCTCAAGGCGCTTATCGCCAAGCCGGGGCATGCGGTGACCAAGGAGAAGCTGTTCCGGCTGGTATTCCCGATGGAAGAGAATACGCAACTGGAGGCCATCGAAGTGGTGGTGCATCGGGTGCGCAAGAAGCTCATGGAGACCGGTGCGGAGATCATGACCTTGCGCGGTCTGGGTTATCTGTTGCGCGACAGGCAGCAGCAGGGCGGCGGGGACTGAGGACGTGGCGCATCTGTTTTCGCGGCGCCGCTCGGTGCGCGCCTATCTGCTGGCGTGGATCATCTCGCCGATTGCCCTGTTCATCATCATTGATTCCTTCTCGTTGTATCGCAATACGCTGGAGTCGGTGAACACGGCCTATGACCGCATGCTGATCGCCTCGGTGCATTCCATCGGTGATCTGCTGCGTATCGAGAATGGCGAGCTGAAGGCCTCGCTACCGTATGCAGCGCTGGAAATCTACGAGGCGGATTATTCGAGCCGGATGATCTATCGCATCAATGACCTGGAAGGCAAGTTCTTCGACGGTGATGCTGACTTGCCATCCTATAAGGGCAAGGCGGACAAGGAAGCCATCTATCCGGCGCTGGCGCATATCTACGAAGACAATTACAACGGCGTCCCGGTGCGGGTGGCCGCACTGTTCCAGCCGGTGGTGACCAATGACCCGCGTGGCGCGGCCCTGGTGCAGGTGGCGGAGACCATGGAGAACCGCAGTGCATTGGCCCGCAAGATCTTCTGGGAAACGCTGATCCGACAGGCGGCCTTGCTGGTGGTGATCGTGTCGGTGACCCTGTATGTGGTGCGGCGTGCCTTGCAACCTGTGGATGCCTTGCGCCGCCAGCTGGATGAACGGCCTGCAGACGATCTGTCTCCGGTGGCGCCGCCGATGGCGCCGCGTGAGTTGCAGCCGTTCATCAATGCACTGAACCAGTTGATGGCGCGCTTGCGGCGCCTGCTGGATCACCAGCAACGCTTTGTGGCAAATGCATCGCACCAGTTGCGTACTCCGCTGGCGGTATTGAAAACGCAGTTGCAGTCTGGCTTGCGCGGGGATGCACCGGCGCAGGAGATCCTGCAGGAGATGTCGGGAACAGTGGAACGGGCGACCAACCTGGCCAACCAGTTGCTGTCATTGGCCAAGGTCGAGCAGATACGGGGACGGGGTGCGCAGGAGGTGTGTGATCTGGGCATGCTGGCGCGTGAGACGGCTGTGGACCTGTCGCCGCTGATTGCGGAGAAGGACCTGGACTTTGAGCTGGAAGCCGAGAAGATACTGGTGATGGGACATCCGTGGATGATCGGCGAGCTGATATCCAATCTCTTGCACAACGCCATACGACATACGCCGGTGCGGGGACGGTTGGGGATTCGCATCAGCGCAAGGGACGAGGTGGCGGAGTTGCTGATCTGGGATAGCGGGAAGGGTATCGACGCACCGGCCATGGAAAATGTCTTCAAGGCGTTTTCCTCGAATGGATCTTCTTCAGGTGGACTGGGACTGACGATCTGCGGTGAGATCGTGGACTCGATGCAGGCGACCATCAGCTTGCGCAATCGGGTGGACGATGCTGGCCGGGTCGAGGGACTGGATGCGTTGGTGCATTTCAGAGCGGTGACTGGCTGAGTTTGAGAGGGCTGTGGAAAACTTAGATTTTTCCCCGCTCTGGGCTGCAAAGTGCTCTGGTTGCAGGTCGTTGTCGAAGATGCTGTGTATAAGTATTTCTCTTACCTGGGTTCTTGTGCCTGTTGTGGACAACTTGGCTGGAATCCAGTCTGGAGGCGGACTTGTGGATGGATCAACGTGATACTGTTGATCTGCTTATGCGTGTGAATTTTTAGAGATGCCGACCATGCCGGCATTTTTATTGCCTCACGAAATTACGAGCTTGATCCGCGGGTGTTAGTAATGTCGGTGCTGTGGTCGTATAGGAAGACTATGCGAAGGCTGTTTTATTTTTGCTTGTGCATAAGATGATCGAGCGGGTGTGCCAGATCATTCTGGCTGTGGATAGGACATCGACGCAGGTGCAACGGACGAGATGCTCGTCATCAATCACTGTGTATAAGTCTGATCGACCACGTTGGCCCTGGTTGTTGCGAACTGTGGAATAACTCAGCAGGAAGTCGCATCGGTGGGTTGATGGACGGGAAGCAAGCTTGGCTGCATGCTGATAACGGTGAGGATTGGGACATCGCCAGGGAGTGTTGGCGGTGATATCCCCAGTGCTTGTGGATGATATTTTGTCCCGCGCACTCGCGGTGTAGCGCAATGGGTAGGGCACTACCAACGCAGAGGCACGGCCTCTACGGCGCAACGCCAGCTGATCAGAAGGCAGCCGGTGGAGTGTCCACCTTACCAGCTCTGCAATCCGCGTCACTGGACCCCAGTCGAGGTCAGCCTAATGAGAGCAGAAGCGCGATGCTCATCAGCGCGGCCCTGTTGAGTTGCATGCAGCCGGGTGGGATGGGTGCGTGTTTTTGCCT
>NZ_AEEC02000024.1 GCF_000300975.2 Herbaspirillum frisingense GSF30
GTTCGCTTTTTTGTTGGTCGATCTGATTGAAGGTGAACAGGCCTAGCCCTCGCTTCAATCCCGGTCCCGGCGATATCCCAGCGCCGACGAAATCTGGTTGGCCGTGCTGACCAGGTCATCCACCCATTCTTCCTGCAGCCGGTCGGCCGGGGCCGAGATCGACAGGCCAGCCACCAGCTTGCCGCTGTCGTCGCAGATGCCGGCGGCCATGCAGCGCACGCCCAGTTCCAGCTCTTCGTTGTCGCGGGCATAGCCGAGGGCGCGCACCATGGACAGTTCGCGCTCCAGCTTGGTCAGATCGGTGATGGAGTTCTTGTTATGCCCCGCCAGCCCGGTCCGGGTGGCATAGGCGCGCACGTTCTTGGGGTCATCCACCGAGAGAAAGAGCTTGCCGGTGGAGGTCAGGTGCAGCGGCGCACGGCCGCCGATGGCACGCACCACCTGCATGCCGGAGCGTTCGGAAAAGGAACGGTCGATATAGACGATTTCATCGGCCTGCCGGACCGACAGGTTGATGGTCTGGTGGGTCTTGCGATGCAGGGCGCGCATGAAGTCCAGCGCCGCCTCGCGCACCGACAACCGGCTCTTGACGATATTGCCCAGCTCCAGCAGGCGCATGCCCAGGCGGTAGGTGCCCGGTTCCACGCGGTCCACGAAACGCTTGACCACCAGATCGTTGAGGATGCGGTGCGCGGTCGACGGGTGCAGGTCGGTCGCCGCCGACAATTCCTTCAGGCTCACCGGATCCGGGTAATCGGCCAGCGCATCGAGCAGCGACACCATGCGCTCGATGACCTGGATGGAAATGTGTTCTGTCTCGCCTGCAGCTTCTTTTTTCATGGCGCAGCCTGGTGCGTTGCAATATGAGGGTTATACCACAATGTGAAAAGAACAAAAAGTTCGACCGTGCTTTTTTGACCGGCATCATCGCCACATCAAGGTTGTCGGCCGCTTCCGGATACGCCGTGCGGCGGGGCAGGGCGCCCCTCCGGATTGCCGAACGCCCGTTTCCTCTTTCCTGGCTCTCCCTGACGTTTGGTTATAAAGACGGGCCGCCTTATTCCGGCGGCTTGCGCTTGCATATCTGTTTTCCGCATATCGAGAGAAGAAAGTATTCGTTCTTTTCAGGCAGCAGGCTCATTAACCTGTGTGCTCCAAAACAACTAACACTTTCGGGAACGGACATGCTGAAGAACGTCATCAAATCGGTCGTCGCCACCCTGGTGCTGGCGCAAGCCGCCCACGTCGCGCAGGCGGCCGATCTCTCGCTGCTCAACGTCTCTTACGACCCGACGCGAGAACTCTACGCCGACTATAACAAGGCCTTTTCCAGGTACTGGAAGGAAAAGGCCGGTGACAACGTCACCATCAAGGCTTCCCACGGTGGTTCCGGCAAGCAGGGCCGTTCCGTCATCGACGGCATCGATGCCGACGTGGTGACTCTGGCCCTGGCCTACGACATCGACGAAATCTCGGAAAAGGCCAAGCTGCTGCCGGCCGACTGGCAAAAGCGCCTGCCGCACAACAGCTCGCCCTATACCTCCACCATCGTGTTCCTGGTGCGCAAGGGCAATCCCAAGGGCATCAAGGACTGGGGCGACCTGATCAAGCCGGGCGTGTCCGTCATCACTCCCAACCCCAAGACCTCCGGTGGTGCGCGCTGGAACTACCTGGCCGCCTGGGCCTATGCCAAGCAGAAGGGCGGTAGCGACGACGCTGCCCGCGACTACATCGCCAAGCTCTTCAAGAACGTGCCGGTGCTGGATTCCGGTGCCCGTGGCGCCACCATCACCTTCGTCGAGCGCGGCATCGGCGATGTCCTGCTGGCCTGGGAAAACGAAGCCCTGATCTCCCTGAAAGAATGGGGCCCGGACAAGTTCGACATCGTCGCACCGTCGATCTCCATCCTGACCGAGCCGCCGGTGGCCGTGGTGGACAAGGTGGTGGACCGTCGCGGTACCCGCAAGGTGGCCGAGGAATACCTCAAGCACCTGTATTCCGAGGAAGGCCAGGAAATCATCGCCAAGAACTACTACCGTCCCATCGATCCCAAGATCGCCGCCAAGTACGCTGCGCAGTTCCCCAAGCTGAACCTGGTGACCATCGACAAGGACTTCGGCGGCTGGCAAAAGGCCCAGAAGACCCACTTCGCCGATGGCGGTACCTTCGACCAGCTCTACGCACCCAACAAGAAGTGATCTGAAACCTGGCAGGGCGCCGGCCGCGCCAGCTCCCTGCCGCTTCCTCCCGCTCAACGCTCAAGCATAAGACATGACCATCCTGCTCCTGGCCGGCAGCCCTTCGGCGCCTTCCCGCTCCACCCGCCTGCTGCACCACGTCGGCGACAAGCTGGCCCAGCTCGGCCACCGACATGCCCGTCTGGAGGTGCGCGACCTGCCGGGCCAGGCCATCCTGCGCGCCGACTGGAACAATGCGGAGATCAAGGCTGCCCTGTCCACGGTGGAGGAAGCTTCGGCCGTGGTGGTCGCCACCCCGGTCTACAAGGCGGCCTACAGCGGCATCCTCAAGGCCTTCCTCGACCTGCTGCCGCAGTTCGGCCTGACCAACAAGCTGGTGCTGCCGCTGGCCACCGGTGGCAGTCAGTCGCACATGCTGGCGCTGGACTACGCCTTGCGCCCGGTGCTGTCCTCGCTCAATCCTAAGCACGTCCTGCCCAGCATCTACGCCACCGAGGCCCAGGTGACCTGGAGCGAAGAGCAGGGCCTGGTGCTGGATGCGCCCATCGCCACCCGCGTCGATGAAGGCGTGGCGCAGTTGTCGGCCAGCCTGTTGGCCCTGCACAAGGCAGCGCCGGAAGAGTTCCGCGAAATACCGTTCTCGCAATTGCAGTACAGCGTCTCCTACTGATGCATGCCGACGCAAACTGACATCCCGTATTGAAACCGGCCGGAGTGATCCGGCCTGTCTTGAACGTCTGAACCTTGAACGTCTGAAAAATCATCGGCCGGTGCAGCCGAAGGCCCTCTGCACGCCCAAATCTGGAGAAAAACGTGTCCGCCAACAAGAACAAGATTGTCCATTCCTCCCGTCGTCGCACGCTGGTCGGCCTGTCGGCCCTGGCGCTGGCGACCGCAACCCTTGCCCTGGGCGCCGCCGCGGTGCAGGCCCAGGAAGCCAAGGTTCTGCGCATCGGCTACCAGAAGGCGGCCAATACCCTGGTCTTGCTCAAGGCCCACGGCACGCTGGAAAAGCGCCTGCAGCCGCTGGGCGTGGAAGTGAAATGGGCCGAGTTCGCGGCCGGTCCGCAATTGCTGGAAGCGCTCAATGTCGGCTCGGTCGATTTCGGCTACGTCGGTGAAGCCCCGCCCGTGTTTGCCCAGGCCGCCGGCGCCGACTTCGTCTATACCGCCTACGAAATCCCGACCCCGGATGCCGAAGGCCTGCTGGTGCAAAAGAATTCACCGATCAAGAGCGTGGCTGAACTGAAGGGTAAGAAGATCGCCTTCAACAAGGGGTCCGACGTGCACTGGCTGGTGGTGGCCCTGCTCAAGAAGGCCGGCCTGCAATACAGCGACATCCAGCCGGTCTACCTGGCGCCGGCCGATGCCCGCGCCGCCTTCGAACGCGGTGCCGTCGATGCCTGGGCGATCTGGGACCCGTTCCAGGCAGCCGCCGAAAAGCAGGTCGGCGCGCGGCGCCTGGCCAGCGGCGTGGGCGCGGTCAGCCATCACCAGTTCTTCCTGAGCGCGCGTCCTTTCGCGGCGAAGAATCCGCAGGTGCAGAAGGTCCTGCTGGAAGAGATCACCCGCGAAGGTGAGTGGGTGCGCACCCATACCGGCGAAGCGGCCGCCCAGCTGGCGCCCATCCAGGGCCTGGATGCCGACATCATCGAAACCGGCTTGAAGCGCTACGCCCACGTCTACAAGCCGGTCGATGCCCAGGTGCTGGCCGAGCAGCAGAAGATCGCCGATGCCTTCTATGAATTGAAGCTGATCCCCAAACAACTCAAGGTCAGCGATGCCGTCCTCAAATGATGTCCACCCGGTTGCCGCAGCACAGGAGTCAAGCATGAACGTTTTCTGGTTTATCCCCACCCATGGCGACAGCCGCTACCTCGGTACCACCGAAGGCGCGCGCCCGGTCAGTCATGACTACATGAAGCAGGTCGCCGTGGCCGCCGACACGCTGGGCTACGACGGCGTGCTGCTGCCCACCGGCCGTTCATGCGAAGACGCCTGGGTGGCCGCCGCCAGCCTGATCGACGCCACCCGCCGCCTGAAATTCCTGGTGGCGGTGCGCCCCGGCCTGACCGCGCCGACGTTGTCGGCACGCATGGCCGCCACCTTCGACCGCCTTTCCAATGGCCGCCTGCTGATCAACGTCGTCACTGGCGGCGACCCGGTAGAGCAGGAGAGCGATGGCATCTTCGGCAGCCACGCCGAGCGTTACGAGATTTCCGACGAGTTCCTCAAGATCTGGCGCGAGGTGCTGGCCAAGACCCATACCGGCGAAGAGACCCATTTCGAGGGCAAGCACCTGCGCGTCAAGGGCGCCAAGGCGCTCTATCCGCCCCTGCAGAAACCCTATCCGCCGCTGTACTTCGGCGGTTCCTCGGACGAGGCCATCGACCTGGCCGCCGAGCAGGTGGACGTCTACCTGACCTGGGGCGAACCACCGGCTGCGGTGGCCGAGAAGATCGCCCGCGTGCGCGAACGCGCCGCCCGCGCCGGTCGCACCCTGCGTTTCGGCATCCGCCTGCACGTGATCGTGCGCGAGACCAACGAAGCCGCCTGGCGCGCCGCCGAGGAACTGATCAGCCGCCTGGACGACGAGACCATCGCCAAGGCCCAGGCCAACTTCGCCCGCATGGATTCGGAAGGGCAGCGTCGCATGGCGGCCCTGCACGGCGGCCGACGCGACAAGCTGGAAGTGAGCCCCAACCTGTGGGCCGGGGTCGGCCTGGTGCGCGGCGGTGCCGGTACGGCGCTGGTGGGCGATGGCCCCACGGTCGCCGAACGGCTCAAGGAATATGCAGCGCTGGGCATCGATACCTTCATCCTCTCGGGCTACCCGCACCTGGAAGAATCGTATCGCTTCGCCGAGCTGGTCTTCCCGCTGTTGCCGCGCCCACAGCGCGAGACCCTGCCGGGATTCAACCTGACCGGCCCCTTCGGCGAGATCGTCGGCAACACCGAGCTTCCCAAGGCCGCGCCGGTGCGCGTGTCGGCCAGCTGAGGCAGGCATGACGAGCGCATCCAATCCGCTGAACAGCGCTACCACCGGCGCCGCCAGCACCAGCACCAGCGCACCCGCCGGCAAGGCCGCCCGTGCGGCTGGCCGCTCGCCGCGCAAGGCGCGTGGCGCCTGGGTGGGCTGGCTGTTGCCGGTGCTGCTGCTGGCGTGGTGGCAACTGGCCTCGCAGGCCGGCTGGCTGTCCAGCCGCATCCTGCCGGAACCGTTTGCGGTCCTGACGGCGGCCTGGAAACTGTCGGCCTCCGGTGAGCTGTGGCGCCACCTGGCCGTCTCCAGTGGTCGCGCGGCCTCGGGCTTTGCGGTCGGTGCCGGGCTGGGCCTGGTGCTGGGCCTGCTCTCCGGCAGCCTGCGTTCGGCCGAACTGCTGCTCGATACCACCCTGCAGATGGTGCGCAATATCCCAGCCCTGGCCTTGATCCCGCTGGTGATCCTGTGGTTCGGCATCGACGAGACGGCCAAGCTGTTCCTGGTCTCGGTGGGCGTGTTCTTCCCGGTCTATCTCAATACCTTCCACGGCATCCGCTCGGTGGACCAGGGCCTGATCGAGATGGCCAGGAGCTATGGCCTGTCGGGCTGGCCGCTGTATCGCGACGTGATCCTGCCGGGCGCCTTGCCATCCATCCTGGTCGGGCTGCGCTTCGCGCTGGGTCTGGTGTGGGTGTTGCTGATCGTGGCCGAGACCATCTCCGCCCAGGCCGGCATCGGCTACATGACCATGAATGCCCGCGAATTCCTGCAGACCGATGTGGTGCTGGTCGGCATCCTGCTCTATGCCTTGCTGGGCAAGCTGGCCGATACCGCTGCCCGTGCGCTGGAGCGCTTCTGGCTGCGCTGGCATCCGGGCTACCAATGAATTCGCATCAGGAGAACCGTATGCGTCACGACCAACAGGAAAATCAGGAGCTAGGCCGCGCTGCCGGTCGCGGCGTGGGCTTGAAGCTGCGCGCCGTGTCCAAGGCCTTCAGCGGTCGCACCGTGTTGCACGACATCGATCTGGACATCGCCCCCGGCGAATTCGTCGCCATCGTCGGTCGCAGTGGTTGCGGCAAGAGCACGCTGCTGCGCCTGGTGGCGCAACTGGATGCAGCCAGCGGCGGTGAGGTGGTCTATGAACACGATGCCGGCGGCGAACCCGAAGTGCGCATCATGTTCCAGGATGCGCGCCTGCTGCCCTGGAAGCGGGTGCAAGCCAATGTGGCGCTGGGGCTGCCCAAGCAGCACGCGCCGCTTGCCCTGCACGCCCTGCAGCAGGTCGGCCTGGATCAGCGCGCCGGTGAATGGCCGGCGGTGCTCTCGGGTGGCCAGCGGCAACGCGTGGCCCTGGCCCGGGCGCTGGTGCACGACCCGCAATTGCTGTTGCTGGACGAGCCGTTGGGTGCGCTTGACGCCCTGACCCGCATCGAGATGCAGGCCCTGATCGAATCGCTATGGCGCGAGCGCGGCTTCACCGCCTTGCTGGTGACCCACGACGTACAGGAAGCGGTCGCCCTGGCCGACCGCGTGCTGCTCATCGAAGACGGCCGGGTGACGCTGGATCAGCGCATCACGCTGGCCCGCCCACGCTCACGCGGACAGGCGCAGTTTGCCGCGCTGGAAGAAGCCATCCTGGCGCGCGTGCTGCGTCATCCTGGCAGCGACGCCAATGCCATCCACGATGGTGCCACCGCAGAACTGGAGCCTGCTTTTGTCCCACGCGGTGTGCAGCAGGTGCAGTGGGCGGTCTGAGGCCGCACATGATTTGACCGTTTCAGAGAGTCCGACCATTTCAACCCATGCGGCGCGGCAGGTGCCGACGCCGTTTCATCAAGGAGCAGAGCATGACCATTCAAGCGATCAACGTACGTAACCAGTTCAAGGGCAAGGTCAAGGCCATCATCGAAGGTTCGGTGGTGTCCGAGGTGGATGTCGAGACCCCGGCCGGTATCGTCACTTCCGTCATCACCACCCGTTCGGTCAAGGACCTGGGCCTGACCATCGGCAGCGAAGTCGTGGCGCTGGTCAAGGCCACCGAAGTGTCGATCGCCAAGCTGTGATCTTTTCCGGCCGCCCATCGGTCAATCTCGCCCGGGCGGCATATTTTTCCAGGAGCAGGCCCGATGGCATATCAGGCTTTGGATGCTTACCTGGCGCGTCTGCAAGCCACCCAGTCGACCTCGTCCAAGGTCTGGCTGGATGAGCAGGGACGTGCCGCAGGGCGTTTCTTCAATACATCGCTGACCTCGGCCTTCCAGCCGGTGCGCAGCTTCGAACAGGGCAGCATCGTCGCATGTGAAGCCTTTGCCCGCAGTCATTCGGCGGTCGATGACGGACTCCATCTCTGGAAGCTGCTCGACCAGGCCGCCAGCGACGACGAATCGGTCGAGCTGGACCGCCTGTGCCGCATGCTGCACGCCATCAACTATTACCGTCAGGTCGGGCAGGGCGGTCTGGGCGATACCGACGCCCCCGAGCTGCATCTGTCGGTGCATGCGCGCCTGCTGGCCGCCGTCAACAACAATCATGGCGTGGCCTACCGCCGCATCCTGGCGGCGCTGGAGTTGCCGCACGAGCGCATCGTGCTGCAACTGCCGGTGGTCACGCCCAACCAGCGCTGGCTGCTCAACTATGTGCTGGACAATTACCGCCGCAATGGCTTCCGCCTCGGGGTCTCGGCCAATAGCCCGCTGGAGGCGCTGGGCCTGCTGGACAAGATCAAGCCGGACCTGATCAAGGTCGATGCCCGCGAACTGCCCGATCCCGACAGCGTGGCCTTGCTCTTGCTGCGGGCGGCGGAGCAGGGCGTACGCATCTTCTTCAAGCGCGTCGAGAACCGCGAGGTCTTCGACAAGCTGAGCCAGTTCGGCCAGGCCCTGGCCCAGCCCATCCACGCCCAGGGCTATCTGTGGGACACCCCTGGTGCAAGACTGCCGGACCAGATATCGGGCATCCGGGATGCGGCTTGAGGCATACTCGGTCTTCCCTATCCTCAACAGCGAGGCCTGCATGAGTCTGTCGTCCCACGTTTCCCCGGCCCCGGCGCGGCTGTCCGATTTCCGCGTACTGGTGGCGCCGGGCCTGTCCGATAGCGGCCCCGAGCACTGGCAGTCGCGCTGGCAACGCCTCTATCCGGCCTTCGAACGGGTGCAGCAAGACGACTGGGAAACCCCCGACCTGCCGGCCTGGTCGCAGCGCCTGGGCGAAGTGCTGGCGCGCGATGGTCGGCCCACGGTGATCGTGGCGCACAGCTTCGGTTGCCTGACCACCGTGCAGCGCACCGCTGCCCTGCTGGCCGAAGGGGGCTCGGCCCATCCCATCGTGGCGGCCCTGCTGGTGGCACCAGCCGATCCGGCCAAGTTCAGCGTGAGCTCGGCGGTACGCCACCGGTTGCCGTATCCGGCCCTGGTGGTCGGCAGCGACAACGACCCCTGGATGAGCGCCGACCGCGCCCGCCACTGGGCCGAGGCCTGGGGTGCGCAGTTCCGCTCTATCGGCCCCCGCGGGCATATCAATTCCGAGTCCGGCCTGGGCGACTGGACACAGGGCCAGCAATGGTTGCTGGAGTTGCTGGAGCAGATTCCCTGAGGCTT
This sequence comes from Herbaspirillum frisingense GSF30, assembly GCF_000300975.2. GTDB lineage: Bacteria > Pseudomonadota > Gammaproteobacteria > Burkholderiales > Burkholderiaceae_D > Herbaspirillum > Herbaspirillum frisingense. The sequence goes on from NZ_AEEC02000024.1 coordinate 8,781, forward strand.
TTCCCGGCGCCGGGGCAGGGCGCCAAATGACGGTTTTTGGCTGTAATACCGTTTAGTTCAGAAAAAATCGCCGCGCCAGATGACTTTGGCGCTGCGATTTTGCCTGGTTCTCTTCAAGCCATTTGAAACCGTTCGGACTGAGTAGGCCCTTCAGGGCCGTATCGAAGCCTGTCCTGAGCCTGTCGAAGGGGCGCTGCTCGGCTTGTGGCGCGCCTTCGATACGCGGCTACGCCGCTACTCAGGACGAACGGTCAGCGGTGGCGCAAGCAAAGTCTGAGCAAGCTTTCGGGCTGGCAGCAAGCTTAACTGAACGGCATTGCGGTTTTTGGCCGCTCTTTATGCGCTTTCCTTCTAAAGGCATGCAAAAAACTTCGTTCTCTTTATAACCTGCGAATGCGATTATCGGTCACCTATAGTCGCATTTGTAATAAAAAGAGAACGACATGTCCGCAACCCCTGTTTCCCTGGCCGCCTCCCGGGCCGCGCCAGTGGCCGCTTCCGGCGGGACCGGCCGGCGCGTATTGCCCGGTTTCCGATTGTCGCTGGGCTTCACCATCTTCTATCTGGCGCTGATCGTCCTGATCCCGCTGTCGGCCTTGTTCCTGAAGACCTTCACGCTGACCTGGGGCGGTTTCATCGATGCCGTGACCTCGCCACGGGTGATGGCGTCCTATCGCCTCAGCTTCGGGGCCTCCCTGATCGGTGCCTTCCTGAACGTGATCTTCGGCGGCATCGTCGCCTGGGTGCTGGTGCGCTACCGCTTCCCGGGCAAGCGCATCATCGACGCCCTGGTCGACCTGCCATTTGCCCTGCCCACGGCCGTGGCCGGCATTGCCCTGACCACCCTGTATTCGCAGAATGGCTGGCTGGGCAAGCTGCTCGCTCCGCTGGGCATCAAGGTCGCCTTCACGCCGCTGGGTGTGCTGGTGGCGCTGACCTTCATCGGCCTGCCGTTCGTGGTGCGCACCGTGCAACCGGTGCTGGAAGAGGCCGAGCGCGAGCTCGAAGAGGCCGCCGCCAGCCTGGGCGCCAACCGCTGGCAGACCTTCACCCGCGTGGTCTTCCCGACCATCCTGCCGGCGCTGCTGACCGGGTTTGCGCTGGCCTTCGCGCGCGCCTCCGGCGAATACGGCTCGGTGGTCTTCATCGCCGGCAACATGCCGATGGTGTCGGAGATCACGCCGCTGTTCATCGTCACCAAGCTGGAGCAGTACGACTACGCCGGCGCCACCGCCATCGCCATGGTGATGCTGCTGGTGTCCTTCGTCTTGCTGTTGACCATCAACCTGTTGCAAGCCTGGACCCGCAAGCGCGGCCGGGCGGAGAGGACCTGAGATGAGTGGCGCGCCTGTTTCCCTCGCCTCCCAGAACATCGCCCGCGGCGAGCCGCCGATCACCCCTGGAGCCACGCTGGAACCGTTCTGGGTGCGTGCCCTGTTGATCGGCATCGCCCTGGTGTTCCTGACGCTCTTCCTGTTCGTGCCGCTGGTGGCGGTGTTCTATGAAGCCTTGCGCAAGGGCTGGGATGTCTATGTGGCCTCCATCACCGAGGCCGACGCCTGGTCGGCCATCAAGCTGACGGTGATCACAGCGGCCATCGCCGTACCGCTGAACCTGGTATTCGGCGTGGCGGCAGCGTGGGCCATCGCCAAGTTCGAGTTCCGCGGCAAGAACGTGCTGCTGACCCTGATCGACCTGCCGTTCTCGGTCTCGCCGGTGATCTCGGGCCTGATCTACGTGCTGCTGTTCGGCCTGCAAGGCTACCTCGGCCCCTGGCTGCGCGAACATGACATCAAGATCCTCTTCGCCGTGCCGGGCATCGTGCTGGCCACCATCTTCGTGACCTTCCCGTTCGTGGCGCGCGAGCTGATCCCGCTGATGCAGTCGCAAGGCAGCGAGGAAGAGGAGGCCGCGCTGGTGCTGGGCGCCTCCGGCTGGCGCACCTTCTGGCACGTGACCCTGCCCAATATCAAGTGGGGCCTGCTGTATGGCGTGATTCTCTGCAACGCCCGTGCCATGGGCGAGTTCGGCGCGGTATCGGTGGTTTCCGGCCACATCCGGGGCGAGACCAACACCATCCCGCTGCAGGTCGAAATCCTCTACAACGAATTCAACATCACCGGCGCCTTCGCCGTGGCCTCGCTGCTGGCTTTCCTGGCCCTGGTCACACTGGCCATCAAGAGTGTCATCGAGTGGCGGCTGCACCAGCAGCACAGCGCCAGCGAGCAAGTCTAAGGAGTTCTCATGAGCATCGAAGTCCATCACATCCAAAAGCGTTTCGGCAGCTTCACCGCACTCAACGACGTCTCGCTCAACTTCCCGGCCGGCGAACTGACCGCACTGCTGGGGCCCTCGGGCTGTGGCAAGACCACGCTGTTGCGCATCATCGCCGGGCTGGAATCGCCTGACTCCGGCCAGGTGCTGCTGGATGGCGAAGACGCCTCGGCACGCCATGTGCGCGAGCGCCAGGTCGGATTCGTGTTCCAGCACTACGCCCTGTTCAAGCACATGACCGTGTTCGAGAACATCGCCTTCGGCCTGCGCGTGAAACCGCGCGCCCAGCGCCCCTCGGAAGCGGCCATCCGCGAGAAGGTCAAGAGCCTGCTGGAACTGGTGCAACTGGACTGGCTGGCCGACCGCTATCCGCCGCAACTCTCGGGTGGACAGCGCCAGCGCATTGCCCTGGCGCGTGCACTGGCCGTGGAGCCGCGCGTGCTGCTGCTGGACGAACCCTTCGGTGCACTCGATGCCAAGGTGCGCAAGGAACTGCGCCGCTGGCTGCGACGCCTGCATGATGAATTGCACGTCACCAGCATCTTCGTCACCCACGACCAGGAAGAAGCATTGGAAGTGGCCGACCAGGTGGTGCTGATGAACAAGGGACAGGTGGAACAGATCGGCACGCCCGAAGCGGTCTACAACCATCCGGCCTCGCCCTTCGTCTACGGCTTCCTGGGCAATGTGAACCTGTTCCATGGCCGCCTGCACGAGGGCGTGCTGGACGCTGCTGGTGCCCGTTTCGAGGCGCCCGGCCATGACGATACCCGCGATGCTTCCGGCGTCGGTTACGTGCGGCCGCACGATCTGGATGTGGAACGCTACGCGCCCGGTGCCCAGGGCATCGTGGTGCAACTGCGCCGCGCCCATGCCATCGGCCCGCTGGCCCAGCTGGAACTGGAACGCGACGACAACGCCGAGCTCATCGAAGCCGTCATCCCCAACGAACGCTTTGCGCAGCTGGGACTGAAGAATGGCGACACCCTGGTGGTGCGCCCGCGCCGCCTGCAGGTGTTCGCCCAGCAGGAAGGAGGGACGGCACGATGAACTTCCAGCAACTGCGCTCCATCCGCGAAGCCGCCCGTTGCGGCTTCAACCTGACCGAAGTGGCCAATGTGCTGTTCACCTCGCAACCCGGCGTGAGTCGCCAGATTCGCGAGCTGGAAGAAGAACTGGGCGTGGAAATCTTCGAACGCAACGGCAAGCGTCTCACCGGCCTGACCGAGCCCGGCAAGGGCATCCTGGGCATCGTCGAACGGCTGCTGCTGGAAGCCGAGAACCTGCGCCGCGCCAGCAAGGAATACGCCGGCGAGCAGAGCGGCACGCTCTCCATCGCCACCACCCACACCCAGGCCCGCTACGTGCTGCCGCGCATCGTGCAGGCCTTCCGCGACGCCTTTCCGCAGGTGCGCATCGCGCTCCAGCAGAGCGCACCGGAACACATCGCCGAATGGGTCATCTCCGGCAAGGCCGACATCGGCATCGCCACCGAAGGCCTGTCGCAGTTCAAGGAACTGGTGTCCTTCCCCTGCTATACCTGGAGCCACGTGATCGTGGTGCCGAAGGGCCACCCGCTGCTGGGTCTGGAACAGGTGACCCTGGAAGACCTGGGGACCTGGCCCCTGATCACTTATGACGTTGGCTTTACCGGTCGTGGCCATATCGACGACGCCTTCCGCCAGGCAGGCATCGAGCCCGACATCGTGCTCACCGCCATGGATTCGGACGTGATCCAGCAATACGTGTCGCTGGGCATGGGCGTGGGCCTGGTGGCCTCGATGGCGGTCGACCAGGGCAAGCACCAGGACATGGTCGCCATCAATGCGGCGCACCTGTTCAAGGCCAACATCGCCCGACTGGCGGTGCGCCGAGGCGCCTACCTGCGTGGCTATGCGCTGGACTTCATCCAGCAGTTCGCCCCCGAGCTCAAGCGCGCCGACATCGTCGCAGCACTCAATGAGGCCAATGCCCAGGGTTGAACGCAGACACGCCTACAGGTTCTTGCGATAGACGATGAAGCCGGAGTCGATGGCCAGCGTGTCATAGAGCCGTCGCGCCGTCGCATTGCCGTGGTGGGTATGCCAGTAGACGCGTTCGGCGCCATCGGCAGCCGCACGGCGGTAGAGCTCTTCGATCAGTGCGCGCCCCACGCCGCGTCCGCGGGCGGCTTCGGTGGTGAACAGATCCTGCAGATAGCAGGTCGGTCCGATCAGGATGGTATTGCGGTGGTAGAGGTAGTGCGCCAGGCCCAGCAGCCGGCCGTCGGCTTCGGCCACCAGCGCATGGACCGGCTCGCCAGCATCGTGGATGCGCGCCCAGGTGGCCTGGGTGATCGTCAGGGGCAGGGCAGTAGCGCCGCTGCGACCGTAGAAGGCATTGTAGTCATCCCACAGGATCTTCCATTGCGGGTAGTCGTCGTGGCGTGCGCCGCGAATCTGCAGCGCGCTCTCAGGGGCTTGCTCGGGCATCGGGTCTCCAGGGCGCCGGTCGGGCGCGTGAAGCCGCAGTATAGCCTTGCGCGGACAAATCAAAAGGCCGGAGGACGTAGCTACAGCCCTACGTCCTCCGGCCTTTTGCATGGGCGGTTCGCCCGGGGTGATGCGTGGATTTCGATGTCAGACCGTGCGGGTCGGCGTCGTGGTGAAGGTGTCGGTGCTGCTGGGCTGGGTGCTGGCAGCCTGCGCCACCTGGGCGGACTGACCGGCCGCATTGAGGATGTCGTTGAAATTGACGGCCGGCTTCTTCGGCGTTTGCTGCGTGTTGGCCGGCGTATTGCTGTGGTAGATGGAAGAAATGGAATTGATCGACATGCGTGCACTCCTGATTAAGGCTGTCCCCCCGGGCGAGCGCCCAGACCGATGTTGCCGGGGCAGTATAGGTGCGTGATGGCGTGCTGCTACGCCGGTTTACCCAAACTTGCGCATCTTTACCTGTGCCGGCTGGCGGCGTCGGATCGCGTCATTTGCGCAGGCGTGCCGCGCACTGGTCGCGCAGGGTGGTGTCTTCCGCCGTGTCGTCGTCGCCATCGCTGGTGGCGGCGGCCGGTGCACCCGGTGCGCCCGGTACGCCCGGTACGCCCGGTACGCCCGGATGCGCGCACCGGCGGTAGGCCGCCACATAACGCTCGAACTCGGCCCGCGCCTGCGCCCGCGGCAGGCTGGCCAGGCGGACGATGAAGCCACGGCTGCCGATCTCGAAGTGCTGGTAGTCGATGGGTTGCTTCCACTGGCCACCCCAGACCAGGAAGCCGTGATCGTAGAACACGCTCACCACCTCCTCGGCCATGCCGGCTTGCGCGGGCGTACGCTGCAGGTAGCTGCTGCCCTTGGGCGGGAGCACTTCCTGCGCGCTGCTGCCGGCTTGGCTGACATAGGGGTTCTGCAGGGGATTGATATCGATGGCGGCGCCGTAGGCATGCTTGGACCAGCCACCGCCGCCGGTCATGGGCCGACCGTTGAAGGCGGAACTGTTATTGGCGGCCATGGAGCGCTGGTCATCGCCATCGAAGTCTTCCAGTGCGCGCGCACCGGCCAGCGGGAAGGAGCGCAACAGCAGTTCGCCGAACAGGGACTCCACCTGCGGCGCCACCGCATCCAGCACCACCACCGCGCCCTGACGGGTGGCACCGTCGAAATCGGTGTAGTCGAAGCTGACCCGGGACAGGCGCGCACAGGGGACCGGATTGGCCGCCGTGATCACCTTGCGCGCTTTCATGTCGGCACACTGCGCCGGCGAGACAGGTGCGATGTCGGCATGGGCCGCAGACATCATGGACAAGCCTGCGAGCAGGGCGGCGATCAGGGTAACCCCGCGGCCAGGGGAGGGCGGCAGGAGGAGGGCGGGCAAGGTCGTCATAGGCGCCGATGATACGGGTTTTCAGGCAAAAAAGTGTTGCCTTTTGATTCACATTGCCTGCGATGACTGACATCAAGATGCGCCATTTTCTGACAGCCTGCGGCAGCCGGAGCGGGAATAATCCATATCCAGAAACAGTCGAACTTCGGCAAGGAAGCATCTGGCCGAATGTCGGCACAACCCATCAACAACCTTTGGAGGCAAAACATGCAGATTCGCCACACCCTCTTGGCTGCCGCCGTCTTTACTGCCGTGCTCGCCGGCTGCAACAAGCGCGACGAAGCGCCCGCCACCCCGGCCGCCACCCCGCCGGCCGCATCGGAACCGGCTCCGGCCACCACCACCCCGACCACACCGGCACCGGCTGACTCCGGCTCGACCGCCACTCCGGCGACCCCGACTCCGACTACGCCGTCGGATTCCTCGGCCACCAGCCCGAGCACGCCGCCTGCGACCACGGGCGACACCGCCGGTGGCGAGAAGAAGTAAGCACAGCATTCAAGCGCCAGCCTTCGCATAACAAGAGCCAGACAAGAACGGCAACAGCCGCACCATCATCCCGCAGTGGGAACAGCACTGCATGCGCCGCGTCAGGCAACTGACGCGGCGCTTTCTTTTGAGGTACTGCAGTGAGAGGGTAGTGAGAGGGTAGTGAGAGGGTAGTGAGAGGGTAGTGAGAGGGTAGTGAAAGGGACAGGGCGCGACGGGCTGGGCGAGATGGACCCATGGGGCAGGCCGTTCTGCCTCCTTGGGAAGGCGTGAAAATCTTTCCGAACTTTTTTTTGCGGCCCGCAGTCGTACGGGTGGTTGAACTGTTCCTTCAACCTCCCTCTTGATAGGGAACTTGCCCGCAGTTTATTGGCTGCGGGCTTTTTTTTCGCCGCTCACTTTGCGCTGTGCGGCTTGACCACCGCGATCATGGCGCCGAAAGCCGGCCCCATATTGGCTTCCAGCGTGGGATACATGCGCGATATGCTGCCGTCCAGATAAAGGGCGTCGCTACACTTCAGTTCGTCGCGCAAAAAACTGGCGAAGTCATGGAAGCTGATCGGATTGCGCGCAATGGCCAGCGTGACTACCCCGGCTGCATCCAGGCAGGCCGCATTGCGCACCACCGTATTGGCCGAATCGGGATCGAAGCGCGGGTTGATCTTGCCATCCACGATCAGCAGCGGCCCCGACTGCGTGGCATAGCGCGCCACCGAATTCCACAGCCCCAGCTCGGCCTCGTAGTCGGAGGTCTCCACGATATAGGCCTGGTGCTCGCTCAGGACAAACACCCCATTGGGCTGCAGGTAGAAGTTGCCATAGGCGTTCTTGCGGGTATTGAGCCGGCGCAGCTGCGTGCCGGCCTCGACGTACAGACCCAGCGGCTGCAGCTGCTTGTCGTAGATGCCAGCATTGGTGGCGCACACCATGTCCAGCCCCTGGCTGCGCAGATGGGCGTCCAGCCGCAGGAAATTGCCCAGCGGTGCGCCATTGGCATCCTTCCAGTACATGCGGATGGTGTCGCTGCGCGGATCGGCGCGACAGGTGCTGATGAAGACCTGGTGATACTGGTACTGCCTGATCTCGGCAGCGCCGGCCAGCGCCGGACAAAGCAGGGGAGCCGCCAGGATGACCAGCGCCAGGCGGCGCAACAGGGGGGAGCGGAGGAGGAAATGAAGCATCGAAACCGGGTCTTGTTCTGCGGGAATACGCGGGGCGAGGCCGTATTGTAATTGTGGGCAGCCCGGCCTGCCACCGGTTTCCCGGAATCGGCTGCAAATCGGCCACCAGCATGGCTTTGCGTGCATCGCACCGAAATAGATCATGCTGCAGTGCGAGCCTGCACCAAATTTAGGAAAATGAAGAAAAGCAGCATGAAATGTGCGAGAAATCGAATTTAGCAGGGTAAAAATGACGGACTATGGCCAATTCTCAAAAAAAAGTTGCCCTTCATGACGAGGGTGTTACACTCTGCCCCCATGCTTCGGCCGGCCCCCGGAATTATCAGGGCCAGAGAACCGGAGCCCTACGCGCGCCGGCCTGCTGGCCAGGTAACGGCGCCTCTTGAATCCGTTCCATCCTGGAGGAAACGTCAATGAAATCTGCAAGCCGTCTGACCAAGATCGCCCTGGCCGCCGCCACCTTTGCCGCCTTTGCCGGCGTGGCGCATGCCGAGACCGTCAAGATCGCGATCGCCGGTCCCCTGACCGGTGCCGTGGCCCAGTACGGCGACATGGTCAAGGCCGGTGCCCTGACCGCGATCGAACAGATCAACGCCGCCGGTGGCGCCAATGGCAACAAGTTCGAAGCCGTGATGATGGACGACGCCTGCGAACCCAAGCAAGCCGTGGCCGTGGCCAACAAGATCGTCAGCCAGGGCATCAAGTACGTGATCGGTCACGTCTGCTCCGGCTCCACCATCCCGGCCTCCGACATCTATGAAAACGAAGGCGTGGTGATGATCACCCCCTCGGCCACCGCTCCCCAGCTGACCGAAGCCAAGCCGCACAAGTTCATCTTCCGCACCATCGGTCGCGATGACCAGCAGGGTCCTGCCGCTGCCCGCTACGTGATCGAGAAGCTCAAGCCCAAGAAGGTCGCCGTGCTGCACGACAAGCAGTCCTACGGCCAGGGTGTGGCTTCCTCGGTCAAGGGCGCACTGGACGCCGCCAAGGTGCCGGTCGTGCTGTTCGAAGGCATCAATGCCGGTGACAGCGACTACTCCGCCATCGTCACCAAGCTCAAGTCGCAGGGCGTGGACTTCGTCTACTTCGGCGGCTACCACCCGGAAATGGGCCTGATCATGCGCCAGGCGCGTGAGCAGGGCGTCAAGGCCGTGTTCATGGGCCCTGAAGGCGTGGGCAACAAGGACATCACCGCGATTGCCGGCCCGGCTTCCGAAGGCATGCTGGTGACCCTGCCGGCCGACTTCGCCGCCGACCCGGCCAATGCCGCCCTGGTCAAGGCCTTTGCCGCCGCCAAGCGCGACGCCAACGGTCCGTTCCAGATGCCGGCCTATTCCGGCGTGAAGATCATTGCCGACGCCATTGCCGGCGCCAAGTCCACCGATCCGGAAAAGGTCGCGGCCTACATCCACGCCAACAGCTTCAAGACCCCCATCGGCAACGTCGAATACGACAAGAAGGGCGACCTGAAGTCCTTCAAGTTCGTCGTCTTCACCTGGCACAAGGACGCCACCAAGACCGAAGCCAAGTGATTCCCCGCGAATCGTTGGCATGACCGTCTGACCTGACGTCAAACAGCGAAATGCCCCACCGCGAAATTCTCGGATGGGGCATTTCCACTTCTGGACCCTCCACATGAATGAATTGCTCCCACAACTGACCCAGCAGCTCGTCAACGGGCTTTCGCTGGGCGCGATCTATGCCCTGATCGCCATCGGCTACACCATGGTCTACGGCATCATCGGCATGATCAACTTCGCCCATGGCGAGATCTACATGATCGCCTCCTACGTCGGCCTGGTGACCCTCACCGCCATCGGCGTGCAGTCCGGCTACCCCTTGCCGCTGCTGCTGGGTGGCGCGCTGATCGTATCGGTACTGGTCACGGGCCTGTACGGCTGGACCGTCGAGCGCGTGGCCTATCGCCCGCTGCGCGGCGGCCCGCGTCTGGTACCGCTGATCTCGGCCATCGGCATGTCCATCTTCCTGCAGAACTATGTACAGATCGGCCAGGGCGCGCGCGACATGTCGGTGCCGGTGCTGATCTCGGGCGCGCTGGAATTCCAGATGGGCAGCGACTTCACCGTTACCGTGCCGTATTCGCGCATGGTCATCGTCGGTGTCACGCTGCTGCTGATGGTGGCGCTCACGCTATTCATCGCGCGTTCGCGCATGGGCCGCGCCTGCCGCGCCTGCGCCGAGGACATGGGCATGGCCAACCTGCTGGGTATCGACACCAACAAGGTCATTTCCTTCACCTTTGTATTGGGTGCGATGCTGGCAGCGGTCGGTGGTGTACTCATCGCGCTGACCATCGGCAAGCTCAATCCCTACATCGGCTTCATCGCCGGCATCAAGGCCTTCACGGCGGCGGTGCTGGGTGGTATCGGCAGCATTCCCGGCGCCATGCTGGGCGGCGTCCTGCTGGGCCTGGCCGAGACCTTTGCCGCCGGCTACCTGCCGTCGGAATACAAGGACGTGGTGTCCTTCGGCCTGCTGGTGCTGATCCTGCTGTTCCGTCCCACGGGCCTGTTGGGCAAGCCCGATATCGAAAAGGTCTGAGCGCAGCGCGCCTGACGGACAACGAATTATTCAAGGAGGCGTGATGCCTGAGACTTTCAAGAATGCCGTGGCGGCGGCGCTGGTGACCGCCGTACTGACCATCCCGCTGCTGGGCATGCAATTGCAGCTGGAAGGTTACCGGGTGGTGCTCAATACCCACTGGACCCCGGTGCTGGTGGCGGTGATTGCCGTGTTCCTGTTCCAGCTGGTCAAGCCGGCGCTGTCGCGCTCGGCCGCTGGCGTGAAGCTGCCGGCCCTGCCGCGCATGCAGCCGCGCCAGCAGCGCGCCGCCGTGATCATCCTGCTGATGGCGGCGCTGGTGTGGCCCTTCTTCGGTTCGCGTGGCTACGTGGACGTGATGACCCTGGCGCTGATCTACGTGGTGCTGGGCCTGGGCCTGAACATCGTGGTCGGCTTCGCCGGCCTGCTGGACCTGGGCTATGTCGGCTTCTACGCCGTGGGGGCCTATACCTATGCACTGCTGAACCAGTATGTCGGCCTCTCGTTCTGGGAGTGCCTGCCGCTGTCGGCGGCGGCTGCGGCGCTGTTCGGCTTCCTGCTGGGCTTCCCGGTGCTGCGCCTGCGCGGTGACTACCTGGCCATCGTCACGCTGGGCTTCGGCGAGATCATCCGCCTGCTGCTCAACAACATGACCAGCCTGACCGGCGGCCCCGATGGCGTGTCCGGCATCCCCAAGCCCACCGTGTTCGGCCTGGCGATGGCGCGCAATCCCCTGACCGAGGGCGGCACCACCTTCCATCAGGTGTTCGGTCTGTCGTACCAGGGTGGGCACATGGTGATCTTCCTGTACTTCCTGGCCTTGCTGATGGTGTTGTTCACCTACCTGGTCACCAGCCGCCTGCTGCGCATGCCCATGGGCCGCGCCTGGGAAGCCCTGCGCGAAGACGAGATCGCCTGCCGCTCGCTGGGCATCAACCCGACCAAGGTCAAGCTCTCGGCCTTCACGCTGGGCGCCGCCTTCGCCGGCCTGGCCGGTTCCTTCTTCGCCGCCCGCCAGGGACTGGTGACGCCGGAATCCTTCACCTTCATCGAGTCCGCCCTGATCTTGGCCATCGTCGTGCTGGGCGGCATGGGCTCGCAGCTGGGCGTGATCCTGGCCGCCATCCTGCTGACCGTGCTGCCGGAAGTGGCGCGCAGCTTTGCCGAATACCGCATGCTCATCTTCGGTCTGGTGATGGTGCTGATGATGATGTGGCGTCCGCAAGGACTGCTGCCTGCCACCCGTCCGCATGTGGAGCTGCCGCAATGAACCAACCTGTGAACACCATGCTGGAAGTGGCCAACCTGTCGATGCGCTTCGGCGGCCTGCTGGCGGTCGATGGCGTCTCGCTGTCGGTCAAGGAAGGTGAAGTCTTCGCCATCATCGGCCCCAACGGCGCCGGCAAGACCACCGTCTTCAACTGCATCAGCGGCTTCTACCAGCCGACCTCGGGCGAGATCGCGCTCGATGGCGTCTCCATCGCCCGCCGTCCCAGCCACCAGGTGGCACAGCAGGGACTGGTGCGCACCTTCCAGAACATCCGCCTCTTCAAGTCCATGACGGTGGTGGAAAACCTGCTGGTGGCGCAACACCAGCAGGTCAATACCAACCTGCTGGCCGGCCTCTTGAAGACCCCCGGCTACCGTCGTTCCGAGCAGGAGGCGCTGCAACGCGCCGCCTACTGGCTGGACCAACTGGGCCTGACGGCACTGGCCAACCGCGAAGCCGGCACGCTCTCCTACGGCCTGCAGCGCCGGGTGGAGATCGCCCGCTGCATGATCACCCGGCCGCGCCTGCTGTTGCTGGACGAACCCGCCGCCGGCCTGAACCCGCAGGAAAAGCAGGAGCTCTCGCAACTGATCGACCGCCTGCGTCGCGAACACGGCGTGGCCGTGCTGCTGATCGAACACGACATGAGCCTCATCATGGGCATCTCCGACCGCATCCTCGTCATGGAGCACGGCAAGCCCATCGTCACCGGCACCCCGGACGAGGTGCGCAGCGACGAGCGTGTGATCAAGGCCTACCTGGGAGAAGAATGATGCTGCAGTTTGACAAGGTGCATACCCACTATGGCGCCATCGAAGCGCTGCACGGCGTGTCGCTGAATGTGGAAAAGGGCGAGATCGTCACCCTGATCGGCGCCAACGGGGCCGGCAAGACCACGCTCTTGATGACGCTGTGCGGACGTCCGCGTGCCTCCAGCGGCCGCGTGATCTTCGAGGGGCAGGACATCACCGCATTGCCGACCCACGAGATCATGCGTCGCGGCCTGGCGATCTCGCCGGAAGGGCGGCGCGTCTTCCCCAGCCTGACCGTGCTGGAAAACCTCAAGATGGGCGCCTTCTTCGCCAGCAACGAGGCCATCGAACAAGGCATCGAGTATGTCTTCGGCCTGTTCCCGCGCCTGAAGGAACGCGCAGCCCAGCGCGCCGGCACCATGTCCGGCGGCGAGCAGCAGATGCTGGCCATCGGCCGTGCGCTGATGAGCAAGCCGCGCCTGCTGTTGCTGGACGAGCCCACGTTGGGACTGGCACCGCTGGTGATCGCGCAGATCTTCGAGATCATCCGCACCATCCGCGAAAGCGGCGTGACGGTGTTCCTGGTCGAGCAGAACGCCAACAAGGCGCTGGGCGTGGCCGATCGCGGCTATGTGCTGGAGAACGGTCACGTGGTCATGTCCGACACCGGTGCCAACCTGCTGGCCAACAGCGACGTGCGCAAGGCGTATCTGGGACACGGCTGATTCCCTGGCAGCGCTTGCAGATGACGGTCCGGTCGCTCTCAGACCGGGCCGTTTTTTTTCGCACTACGAGAGCGGCCAGCCGGGCTGACATGTCATACCAGACGACCAGCTGTCCCTGGCAGTGTGCAGATACAGATGGTTTTTTGGACAGGTGTGCATGCCGCCGTCTGCTGTAAGTGACATTTGGGATTGTTTCAGGCTATTCTCGATATTCAATGAGGAAAAGCATGAAAATGATTTCGCAGCATCTGAAGAAACTGGGCATGGGCAGCTTGCTGTTGGCCAGTGCCTGGCTTTTTCCGGCTGCGGCGCATGCCGACCGGCTGGCCGAGATCCAGGCACGCGGCACCCTGGTCTGTGCCACGCTGGCCAATAACGAACCGCTCGGCTATCCCGATCCGCAGACCCGGCAGGTGGTCGGCTTCGATGTGGACATGTGTGCGGCGGTGGCGCGCAAGCTGGGCGTGCAGATGCAACAGAAGAGCGTGACCGTGGAAGCCCGTCTGCCGGCGCTGATCCATGGCGAAGCCGACCTGGTCTCGGCGGCGCTGGGTTACACCCGCGAACGGGCACACCAGATCGATTTCACCGCCTCCCATTACCAGAACCCGATCAAGCTTATCGTGCAATCCGACTCCGGCCTGAACCTGGTATCGGACCTGGCCGACAAGCGCATCAGCGCCAATCGCAGCTCCACCCCGGAACAGGCCGCGCGCCGCGTACTGCCCAAGGCCACGGTGCTGGGCTTTGTCGATACTCCGCAGGCCTTCCTGGCGCTGGCGCAGGGCAAGGTGGACGCACTGGCCATCTCCATGCCTTCGGGCGTGCGCTTCGTCAACGAATCCACGGGACGCTTTCGCTTCGTGGAAGGGGCGCTGGCCTGGGAACCCACCGCGCTGGGTGTCAAGAAGGGCGAGCATCGATTGCTGGCCGCCATCAATCAGGGTCTGATGGAGATGGAGAAGGAGGGCGAGATCGATGCCCTGTGGAGTCGCTGGTTCGGGCCCAAGACCAAGTTCAACATCCCCCGCGACAAGAAGCTCACGCCCATTGCCAGCCTGCGTTAGGGCCGATGGAAAAAAACGATGCCGCGGCATCGTTTTTTTTATCCGTCGCCGACCGTGGCCTGTGTGGATTGGGCTGCCTGTGCCGCAGCTTCATCGAAGATGTCCGCACTCGGCGCCTGATAGACCTGGGGCGACGCGCCCAGTCGTGTCGACAATTCCTGCGCCATCTGCAGCAGGGTAGCGCGCATGGCGCCGCTGGCGGCCGGATCGAAGCGCAAGGTCAGGCCGAAGATGGTCAGTGACCCCACCAGCGCGTTGCCAGGCCCGAACACCGGGGCCGACATCGATGACGACAGCGGATTGTTGATCCCCACCGAAATGCAGACATAGCGCCCACCCGAGCGCGCCGCATTGCCCGGCACCGAGAAGAAACGCAGTACTTGCGCACTGGAGGTCTGGTCGATCGGGAACAGGCTGCCCGCCTTGACGGTGGCCTTCACCGAGGCCGGGGTCTCGGCCGCATACAGACACAGCCGCTGCTCCTGCTGGCGGATGTAGAAGGCGGTGCTTTCGCCGGTCTCGCGCACCAGCTTCTCCAGCGTGGGCATGATGAAGTCGGCATAGTCGAACCGGGCCTCGAAGGCCTTGCCCAGCTGGTAGGCGCGCGGCCCCAGCTGGTAGGAATTGTCAGCACGTTGCACGACATAACCCGCCTTGATGAAGGACATCATGTAGCGGTGGATCACGCTCTTGAACAGTCCCGTCCGGGCTTCCAGCTCGGTCAGGCCGAACGGCTCGGGGGCATCGATGAAGGCGCTCAGGATGGCCAGGCTGCGTTCGGCGCCGAGCACGGTGCGGTCGGGTGCCGCATCCTTTTTGTCGGGCTCACTCTCTTTTTTCATAAATCGACGTCGAATTTCGGAATGGGGCGAGGTTATCACCTTTTTCGATTGGCGCGGCGCACCAAAAAATCGCCGCCAGCGGCCTTGCCTGCACCGCCGGCGGGAATCTGCATGCCCATTTCAGGGATTTTTGCACCGCCGCGATGCATGTCCTAAGTATCTGAAATATAAGGACAAATTGTGCTTGTTTAAAAATCATAATGCAATTATGATTTATTTCATCGATGTTCGTTGTTCAACCTGGGAAAGGATAGAAAATGACTTTGGGGCGCTTCAACAAGACCTGTATGGCAATCGCGGCTGCGGCCGTTTCGCTGGTGTTTTCCACGGCCGCGCACGCTGACCGCCTGGCCGATATCAAGGCACGCGGCACCCTGGTGTGCGCCACCCTGACCAGCAGCGAACCCCTGGGCTTTCCCGATCCGGCCACGCGCCAGATCGTCGGCTTCGACGTCGACATGTGCAATGCGGTCGCCAAGCAGCTGGGAGTGAAGCTGGAACACAAGGGGGTCTCGGTGGAGGCGCGTATTCCGGAACTGACGCTGGGCCGGGTCGACCTGGTGGTGGCCGCGCTGGGCTATACCAAGGAGCGCGCCCAGCAGATCGATTTCACCGCCGCCCACTACCAGACTCCGATCAAGCTGATCGCCCACAGCAACGGCGGCTTCAACAAGGTCGAGGACCTGGCCGAAAAGCGCATCAGCGCCAACAAGGGTTCCACCCCTGAGCTGTATGCGCGCCGCGTCCTGCCCAAGGCCACCATCTTGACCTTCCAGGACACCCCGGCCGCCTTCCTGGCACTGGCCCAGAACAAGGTGCAGGGACTGGCGCTGTCGCAGCCTTCGGGCATCCGCTTCGTCAACGAATCCGAGGGCAAGTACAAGTTCCTCAATGGCGAACTGGCCTGGGAACCGACCGCCATGGGCGTGAAGAAGGATGAGCCGGCCCTGTTGGCCGCCGTCAACGACGCCCTCGAAAAACTGGAAAAGAGTGGCGAGACCGACGCCCTCTGGAACAAGTGGTTCGGCCCCAATACCAAGTTCAACATCCCGCGCGAGAAGAAGCTCACGCCGATCTCCGCCTTCCAGTAAGCCCTTCAGTCAAGCCTTCGTTCCCGCTGCAACAAGGATCACGCGCACCGGCCCGGCCGGTGCGTGCGGGACCGGTTTACCCTTCGCCTGGCGATCTTGGTGCGCCAGGCTGTTCTAGCAAGGAAGCGCTCACATGCTCAATCTTGATTTCGGCGCGGTGTTGCATGGCCAGTACCTGCACTGGCTTATCGGCGGCGCCTTCACCACGCTGTGGCTGTTCGCGGCGGCCTGGGTCTGCGCCTTTCTGCTGGCGGTGCTGCTGGTGGGCCTGCGCACCCTGGCGCTGCCGCCGCTGGAGTGGCTCATCGCCGGCTACGTCAACTACCACCGCAACGTGCCGGGACTGGTACAGATCTTCGTCTGGTATTTCGGCATCCCCGAACTGCTGCCCGCCTGGATCACCGACTTCATCAACAACCACAACGGCGAATTCATCTTTGCCCTGATCGCGCTGTCCCTCAACAGTGCCGCCTATATGTCGGAAGACCTGCGCAGCGGCATGCGCTCGGTGGCGGCCACGCAGATGGAGGCGGCGCGGGCGCTGGGCCTGTCCTACCTGCAATCGATGCGCGACGTGCTGCTGCCGCAGGCCATCCGCATCTCGGTGCCGCCACTGGTGAACCAGTCGCTGTCGCTGTTCAAGTCCACCAGCCTGGCCATGGCCATCGGCGTGGCCGAGATGACCTACGCCAGCCGCCAGATCGAAAACGAAACCTATCGCACCTTCGAAACCTTTGCCCTGGCCTCGGCCTTCTACCTGCTGATGTCGTGGTCGATCATGGCCATCGGTGGCTGGTACAACGGCCGCCATCTGAAAGTGAAGGGGCGCTGACATGCACACCATCCTCGATATCTTCGACATCCTCCGCACCTACGGCCTGCAGCTGCTGATCGGCGAATTTCCGCATGGTCCGCTGGGTGGCCTGGCCCTGACACTGATCCTGGCGGTGACCGGCCTGGTCTGCGCCTTCCCGCTGGCGGTGCTGTTCGGCATCGCCCGTACCAGCACTGTGCGCTGGGTGGCCTGGCCGGCCGGCGCCATCGTGCATACCCTGCGCGGGCTGCCGGTGCTGATGCTGATCTTCTGGGCTTATTTCATCGTGCCGCTGTTGACCGGCAAATCCATCTCCGGCACCACCACGGTGATCTGTGCGCTGGTGGCCTATGAGACCGCCTTCCTGGGCGAGGTCATCAAGGCCGGCATCCAGGCCATTCCGCAAGGGCAGGTCGAGGCCTCGCGCTCGCTGGGCATGAGCTACTTCACCACGTTGCGCGAGGTGGTGCTGCCGCAGGCGCTGTTCAACATGATCCCCAGCATCCTCAACCAGCTGATCTCGCTGATCAAGAACACCTCGCTGGCCTACATCATCAGCGTCAACGAACTCACCTATGCGGCCTACCAGGTCAATGCGCAACTGCTGACCAAGCCCTTCCAGGTGTACTTCCTGCTGGCCATGACCTATTTCGTACTGTGCTACCTGCTCAGTTCGCTGGTGGGGCTGGCCGAGCGCCGCATCAAGCTAAAACGTCAATTCAGGAGTCTCTGATGATCCGATTCAACAATGTGAACAAGTGGTACGGCGACTACCACGCCCTGCGCGGCGTCAACGAAGAAATCAAGCGTGGTGAGGTGGTGATCGTCTGCGGCCCCTCGGGCTCGGGCAAGTCGACCCTGATTCGCACCATCAACCGGCTCGAACCCATCAACGACGGTCACATCTACGTGGACGGCCAGGACGTGCACGGCAACGGAGTCGATATCAACCGCCTGCGCAGCCGCATCGGCTTCGTGTTCCAGTCCTTCAACCTGTTCCCGCACATGAGTGTGGAGCGCAACGTCATGCTGGCCACCATGCGGGTCTTGAAACTGTCCGAGAAAGCCGCCCGCGACAGCGCCATGGCCCTGCTGGAAAAGGTCGGCCTGGCCGGCAAGGCGCAGTCCTATCCCGGCCAGCTCTCGGGCGGCCAGCAGCAACGTGTGGCGATTGCCCGCGCCCTGGCCATGAAGCCGCCGGTGATGCTGTTCGACGAACCGACCTCGGCACTGGACCCGGAGATGGTGGGCGAGGTGCTACAGGTGATGAAGCAGCTGGCCGCCGAGGGCATGACCATGGTGTGCGTCACCCACGAGATGGGCTTTGCCCGCGAAGTGGCGGACCGCCTCATCTTCATGGCCGATGGCCAGGTGCTGGAGCGCGCCACCCCGCAGGACTTCTTCGAGCGGCCGCAGCATGAACGCGCCCGCAAGTTCGTGGCCGACATCCGCCACGCCTGATCGCACCATCCCCAAGATTTCCCGGAGATCCGGGATCAACAAGACGAGACCACCATGGCATTCATTTCCGATTCACTCTCCCGCATCAAGGCTTCGGCCACCATCGCCGTCACCCAGAAGGCGCGCGAACTGGCCGCCCAGGGCCGCAACGTGATCGCCCTCAGTTCGGGCCAGCCCGACTTCGACACCCCCGACAACATCAAGCAGGCCGCCTACGCCGCCATCGCCCGTGGCGAGACCCGCTATACGGCGGTGGCCGGCATCACCGAGCTGCGCGAAGCCGTGGTCGCCAAATTCAAGCGCGAGAACCAGCTCGACTACAGCGTGGCCCAGACCATCATCTCCAACGGCGGCAAGCAGGTCATCGCCAATGCCCTGATGGCCACCGTCAATGCCGGCGACGAAGTCATCGTGCCGGCCCCTTACTGGGTCTCCTATCCGGAACTGGTGGCCCTGTGCGGTGGCCACGTGGTGTACGCCAAGACCACCCGCGAAGCTGGCTACAAGCTGCGCCCCGAAGCGCTGGAGGCTGCCATCACCCCGCGCACCAAGTGGCTGATGTTCAACTCGCCCTGCAACCCCAGCGGTGCGGCCTACACCCGTGCCGAGATCTGCGCGCTGGCCGAGGTGCTCAAGCGCCATCCACATGTCTGGATCCTCTCCGACGACATCTACGAACACCTGACCTACGGCGACTTCGAATTCACCACCCCGGCCCAGATCGCGCCCGAACTCTACGAGCGCACCCTGACCATGAACGGCGTCTCCAAGGCCTATGCCATGACCGGCTGGCGCATCGGCTACGCGGCCGGTCCGCTGGCACTGATCAAGGCCATGGAAAAGATCCAGGGCCAGCTGACCTCGGGCGCCAGCTCGGTCTCGCAATGGGCCGCGCTGGAGGCCCTGAATGGTCCGCAGGATTACATCCACGAGAGCCGCAAGGTATTCCAGGGCCGACGCGACCTGGTGGTGTCGCTGCTGAACCAGGCCGAGGGTCTGGATTGCCCGGTGCCGGAAGGCGCTTTCTATGTCTTCCCCTCCTGCGAGCGTGTGATCGGCAAGCGCACCGAAGACGGCCAGGTCATCGGCAATGACGAGGACTTCGTCTCGGCCCTGTTGCAGGCCGAGGGTGTGGCGCTGGTGCATGGCAGTGCCTTCGGCCAGGGGCCGAACTTCCGTCTGTCCTATGCCGATTCCACCGAGCGCCTGCGCGAGGCTTGCGTGCGCGTCCAGCGCTTCTGCGCCAGCTTGCGCTGAATCTTTCACTTTTCATTCTTGCAGGGAGAACACCATGTCAGCAGGATTCCGCATCCTTGAGCGCGCGCGCAAGGTCAGCGCGCAAGACGTCAAGAACTTCGCCGCCATCCCGGTGGCCAACATCAGCGATTCGATGGCACGCATGACCGCTGCCGGTGCGCGTCTGCGGCCACTGCATCGCGGCGGCAAGCTGGCCGGCGCCGCCATCACGGTGAAGTCGCGCCCGGGTGACAACCTGATGGTGCACAAGGCCCTGGACCTGGCCGAGCCGGGCGATATCGTGGTGGTCGATGCCGGGGGCGACCTGTCCAACGCCATCATCGGCGAGCTGATGGTGGCACACGCCATCCAGC
Organism: Herbaspirillum frisingense GSF30; assembly: GCF_000300975.2. Lineage (GTDB taxonomy): Bacteria > Pseudomonadota > Gammaproteobacteria > Burkholderiales > Burkholderiaceae_D > Herbaspirillum > Herbaspirillum frisingense. The sequence continues at coordinate 28,780 of NZ_AEEC02000024.1, forward strand.
GTGGCCTGGGCGGCATCGTCATCTACGGCGCGGTGCGCGACCTGGACGCCATCCAGGGCGGCAGCTTCCCGGTGTTCGCTGCCGGTGTGACGCATCGCGGCCCCTACAAGGATGGCCCGGGTGAGATCAACGTGCCCATCGCCATCGACGGCATGGTGATTGCCCCGGGCGACCTGGTGGTGGGCGACTACGACGGCCTGCTGTGCGTGGGCTATGACGACATCGCCGCCGTCTATGCCGCCGCCAAGGCCAAGAATGACGCCGAGGTGGCGCAGATGGCGGCCATCCAGGCCGGCACCAGCGACCGTGGCTGGATCGATGCGAGCCTGAAGCGACTGGGCTGCCAACAGATCGGCCAGCCGGTGTCGCGCCATGGCTGATGCCGCCGCCTCGCCGCACCTGCAGGTACGCCCCGACTGGCTGGCCCTGACGCAGGAAGCGGTGCTGGAGCCGGAGCTGCCCATCATCGACGCCCACCACCATCTGTGGGACCGCGCCGGCAACCGTTACCTGTTCGAGCAGTGGATGGCCGATCTGTCCAGCGGCCATCGCATCACCGAGACGGTGTTCGTGCAATGCCGGTCGATGTACCGGCAGGAGGGGCCGCAGGCCATGCAGCCGGTGGGCGAGGTGGAGTTCGTCAATGGCGTGGCGGCGCAATCGGCCAGCGGCCTTTACGGCCCGGTGCGCGCCTGCGCGGCCATCGTCGGCTTTGCCGACCTGATGCTGGGCGCCGACGTACAGGCTGTGGTCGAAGCCCTGCAGCAGGCCGGCAACGGCCGCCTGCGCGGCATCCGCAATACCACGGCCTGGCATGCCGATCCATCCATTCGCAGCAATCCGCAGCCGCCACCGCCCGGCCTGCTGGCGCAGGACAGGTTCCGTACCGGTGCGCGCCTGCTGGCGCGCTACGACCTGTCGCTGGACGTCTGGGCCTATCACACCCAGCTGGATGAAGTGCTGGCGCTGGCCCAGGCCTGCCCGGACACGCGCTTGGTCCTGGATCACTGCGGCGGCCCGCTCGGCGCCGGCCCCTACGCCGGCCAGCGTGAGGCAGCACGACGCGAGTGGGAGCGCGGCATGCACGCCATCGCGGCCTTGCCCAATGTCTGGCTCAAGCTGGGTGGTCTGGGCATGCCCGTGGGCGGCTGGGATTTCCATCATCAGGCCGTACCGCCGGATTCAATCCAGCTGGCGCAGGCCTGGCGACCGTATATCGACACCTGCATCGACCTCTTCGGTCCGCAGCGCTGCATGTTCGAGAGCAATTTCCCGGTGGACAAGGGCATGTTCGGCTATGTCAGCCTGTGGAATGCCTTCAAGCGGCTGACGGTGGACCTGTCCGCGTCCGAGCGCACAGCGCTCTTCAGTGGTACCGCCCGGGAGGTCTACCGCATGCAGGAGGCAGGGCGGTGATAGCATAGCGCCCTCGTTCGGACGCCCCGGCGTCCCCGGATCATCTCAAGCCTTGAAAGCAGACAGTGCACGTACAGACCCGCAGCGGCGCCCCGCATGACGCCGACGGCCTGCCGCCCCGGCAGCGCTTCCTCGCCATCGCCACCGTGGTGCTGGGCATCACCATCGCGGTCCTGGACGGTTCCATCGCCAACCTGGCGCTGCCGTCGATGGCCGCCGATCTCAAGGCCAGCGATGCCGATGCCATCTGGGTCATCAACAGCTACCAGATCGCCATGGCGGTGTGCCTGCTGCCGCTGGCTTCGCTGGGCGAGGTAGTGGGCTACCGGCGCGTCTATCTGGGCGGGCTGTTCCTCTTCACGCTGGCTTCGCTGGCCTGCGCCGCCAGCAATGACATGTTGCAGCTGAGCCTGGCGCGGGTGCTGCAGGGGCTGGGCGCGGCCGGCATCCTGTCGGTCAATACGGCGCTGATCCGTTTCATCTACCCGGCGCGTCTGCTGGGCCGCGCCATCGGCTACAACGCCCTGGTGGCCGGCACCGGCAATGCCCTGGGGCCGACCGTGGCCGGCTTCATCCTGCACCTGGCGTCCTGGCACTGGCTGTTCCTGATCAATATCCCGCTCGGGCTGGCCGCGCTCGTGGTGGGCAACAAGGCGCTGCCCACCAATCCGCTGGCCCCGCGCCGCTTCGACCGGCAGAGCGCGCTCCTGTGCATGTGCTTCATCGGCTTGCTGCTCTATACCATCGATGCGGTCGGCCATCTGCAGGGCGTCTGGGTGGTGGCCAGCTGCGCCGTGCTGACCGGGCTGAGCCTGTTCCTGCTGCTCAAGCTGCAGTCGTCCAGCGCGCCCATGCTGCCGCTGGACCTGCTGCGCATTCCCTTGTTTGCGCTGTCCATCGGCACCTCTTTCTGTTCCTTCGCGGCGCAGATGGCGGTGTTCGTGATGCTGCCCTTCATGTTGCAGAACTACCTGGGCATCAGCGCCGCGCGCGCCGGGCTGTTGCTGACGGCCTGGCCGATTGCCGTGGCCCTGACCGGGGTGGTGGCGGGCAAGCTGTCGGATCGCATCGCGGCGGGTTTGCTGGGCGGGATAGGGCTGGGGGTGATGTGCCTGGGCCTGCTGTCGCTGCTGACGATCGACCATGGCACGCCGGACGGCCTGATGGCGCTGCAGTTTGCGATATGCGGGTTTGGCTTCGGGCTGTTCCAGTCGCCCAACAACCGCACCATGATCAGCGCCGCCCCGCGTGAGCGTACCGGTGGCGCCAGCGGCATGCTGGGCACGGCGCGCCTGACCGGGCAGACCGTGGGCGCCTCGGTGGTGGCCATGTTGCTGGCGTCGTCGGATGCACCGTATGCGCTGGTGCTGTGCTGCGCCGCCGGGCTGGCGGCGCTGGCGTGTGTGGTCAGCCTGACACGGCTGCGCTATTGAAGGGAACGCAAGGAGCGGAAGAGAACGGCGAGGGCAGGGCTCAGGCGACTGCGGCCAGGGCCTCGCTCTGGGCGTGGTGGTGGGCCGCATGGGCGGCCACCGACAGGGCCATGCTGAGGTAATTCTCACCGCGCCTGCGCTGACGGGACTGTTGCTGCTCCAGCGCAAACAATTGCTGGTAGAGGGTGCGGATCTGCTGCTGCAGCAACTGGCGCTGCTGCTTGCCGTCGCGATTGGCCGGGAAGCGTGCCAGCGACTGCGCCTGCTGTTGCAGGATCAGGATGCGGTGACTGAGCTGCTCGATCAGTTCGGCGGGGTCATGGTCCAGCGTGTCTGCATGGGTGGCCTGGGTGGCCTCGGCAGTTTTTTCTTGTTCATACGCGATGTTCATGCGAACTCCAGCCCCGGTCGAGGCGCCAGTCTTGCAGGTTCAGGCAAGATTGCCTTTGGTTAGGGCCTGTTCACATTCAATCTACGAGTGCGAGAGGTCGCCAAGCGTTGACTGCCTAGGCGCAGCGACGCGCCGTAGCGGTGCTACGGCAAGGAGCTGCAACAACGGCAGGCGACGCTTGGCGGCCTCTCCCGGAGGGTTGGCCCCAGAAGGCGCGCTGGCGGCGTTGCACGTCAGGGCTGGTGGCACCACCACCAGCCCTGACGCGCGCCTTGCCACCCCGCCTTCTGGGGCCAACGCATCTCGCAGATTGAATGTGAGCAGGCCCTTAGTGTTACGGCAGCTTCCTGCAAAGCTTGAGTCGCGAAACGTAAAAAAGCGAAAAGGCGCAGGCCCGTGGCGGGCGCTGCGCCTTGCCGCCAGAGCCTGCCTCAGATGACGCCGCGGCGCATCTGATCCAGTTCGATGGATTCGAACAAGGCCTTGAAATTGCCCTCGCCGAAGCCGTCGTTGCCCTTGCGCTGGATGATTTCATAGAACACCGGGCCGATCAGGTTCTGGGTGAAGATCTGCAACAGCAGCCCCTGGCCGGCGGTGGGGGCGCCATCGATGAGGATCTTCAGTTCGCGCAGGGCCGCCAGGTCTTCGCCATGGCCGGGGATGCGGCGTTCCACCAGGTCGTAGTAGGTGGCGATGGTGTCCTGCAGCGGCACCCCGCGGGCATACAGGGCGCGCACGGTCTGGTAGATGTCGTCGGTGCCCAAGGCGATGTGCTGGATGCCCTCGCCGTTGTACTGCTTGATGAATTCCTCGATCTGCGACTTGTCGTCCGCACTCTCGTTGATGGGAATGCGGATCTTGCCGCACGGGCTGGTCATGGCCCGCGAGCGCAGGCCGGTGACCTTGCCCTCGATGTCGAAATACTTGATCTCGCGGAAGTTGAACAGGCGCGTATAGAACGACGACCAGGTGTCCATGGCGCCGCGCATGACGTTGTGGGTCAGGTGGTCGATATAGGTCAGGCCCACGCCCTTGGGATTGCGCTCCACGCCGGGCAAGAACTGGAAATCGACGTCATAGATGGAGCCGTTGTCGCCATAGCGGTCCACCAGATACAGCAGCGAGCCGCCGATGCCGCGGATGGCCGGGATGTTCAGCTCCATCGGGCCCAGGCGGGCTTCCACGCCTTCGGCGCCCAGTTCCAGCGCGCGCTTGTAGACGAAGGCCGCATCCTTGACGCGGAAGGCCATGGCATTGACCGAGGCGCCATGCATCTGGGCGAAGGCGGCGGCATTGCTGTCCGGCTCACCGTTGAGGATGAAGTTGATCTGGCCCTGGCGATACAGGGTCACGTTCTTGGAACGGTGACGCGCCACGGCGGTAAAGCCCATCAGTTCCAGCACGCCGGCGATGGCGGCCGGGTCGGCGGCGGTGTATTCGACGAACTCGAAACCGTCGGTCCCCATGGGGTTGTCGAACAGGTCCGTGCTGGCGGCGGCAAGTTGGCTGATCTGGCTGTCTGCGTGGCCCATCTGTGTCTCCTCGGATTGGAAAGGCCGGCAAGCCCGGCCCATGCGAGGAGTTTATTGCGTCGCCACTGCAATTTGTGATTGTTTTTTGCGCAAATTAGGGGTTAATATGCACAAATAAATCTTAAATAAGAAAATTGGAGAGATAAATGAGCATCATCAATGTGGATCGCTACGATCTGGCCTTGCTGACCGAGCTGCAGCGTGACGGACATATTACCAACAGTGCACTGGGACTGAAAGTTCACTTGTCCACCTCCCAGATCAGTCGTCGCGTGCAGCGACTGGAAGAAGCCCACGTCATCGAACGCTACACCGCCGTGCTGGACCCGGCAGTGGTCGGCCTGGGCGTGACGGCCTTCACCACCGTCACCCTGGATCGCCAGGGCGAAACCCGGGGCGAATTGTTCGAAAAAGCCGTGGAAACGATGCCAGAGGTCACCGAATGCTTCTCCGTCACGGGGGAGGGCGATTATATCCTGCGCATTGTCGCCCCCGACCTGGCGGCGTTTTCCGAATTCATGATGAGCCGGCTGCTGCGCCTGCCTGGCGTGACCAACGTCAAATCCAACATCACCCTCAAGAAGGTCAAGCAGTCCCACGAACTGCCGCTGGAACACGTCATGCAGCCGGTGAAGTCGCGCCAGCGCATTCGCTTCTCCCAATGAGGGAGTGAAGGTAGAGGACGGGCCGCCTGTGAATTCAAAAGCAAGCGCCCGAGTGCGACGCCACCAGGGGGCGCCTAGAATCATCCTGACCCGATAGCAGGAGCACCCCATGCCGAGCACGACCTCCCCGATGATTTCCAGGCCCCCTACGTCCCCCGCGCCCTCCACGGAGGAGGGCCCTGCATCCGTCGACCCGTCCCTGACCGAGCCGTCCCTAATCGCCCCGTCCCTCATCGACCAGCAACGCTGGCTGGCCGTGCAGCGCCGCGACCCGGCGTTCGACGGCCTGTTCTGGTATTCGGTCAAGAGCACCGGCGTCTATTGCAAGCCTTCCTGCGGCGCGCGCACGCCCTTGCGCAAGAACGTGGCCTTTCACGCCAGTTGCGTGGCTGCCGAAGCGGCTGGTTTTCGCCCCTGCAAGCGCTGTCGGCCCGACCTGCCACCGCTGCAGGAACGCCAGGCCCAGGCCATCGCCCAGGCCTGCCGCCTGATCGAAGCCGCCGAGCAGGCGCCCGCCACCGAGGACCTGGCCCAGGCCGTGGGCTTGAGCCGCTACCACTTCCATCGGCTCTTCAAGGTCCACACCGGGTTGACCCCCAAGGCCTATGGCGACGCCCGGCGGGCGCAGCGCCTGCGTCAGCAGCTGGCCTCACGCGCCAGTGTCACCGAGGCCTTCTACGAAGCCGGCTTCAATTCCAGCGGTGGCTTCTACGCCCACCGCAATGCCGACCTGGGCATGAAGCCGGCGGCCTACCGCCACGGCGGCCGTGGCGAAAAAATCCGTTTCGCGGTGGCGCAATGCTGGCTGGGCGCCTTGCTGGTGGCGGCCACCGAGCAGGGCATCTGCGCCGTCACCCTGGGTGAGGATGCCGAGGTCCTGGTGCAGCAACTGCAGGACCGTTTTGCCCAGGCCGAACTGGCGCCGGGCGATGCCGCCTTCGAGCAGACGCTGGCGCAGGTGCTGGCCGCGCTGGATGATCCGCAACGTGGCGCCACGCTGCCACTGGACGTGCGTGGTACAGCCTTCCAGCAGCGCGTGTGGCAGGCCCTGCGCGAGATACCGCCGGGGGTGACCCTGAGCTACGCCGAACTGGCCGCCCGCATCGGCCAGCCGGCGGCGGTGAGGGCGGTGGCCAGCGCCTGCGCGCACAACGAGATTGCCTTGCTGATTCCCTGCCATCGCATCGTGCGCCAGGATGGATCACCGTCCGGCTACCGCTGGGGCATCGAGCGCAAGGCGGCCTTGCTGGCGCGCGAGGCAGTGGCGCACCCGCCGCAACCGCCGCAACCGCCGCAACCGCAGTCGCAGCCGTAGCCAGCCACCGCCAACGGCAAGCCCGTCTGAAGGCGCGGGCAGAGGCGGCTACAATGGCTGTTACTTCATATTGCAGGAGTCGTGCATGCATGTTCTTGGCAAGGCCGGCCTCGCCTTCACCGGCGCGGTTCTGGTTCTGGGTGGCCTGATCGCCTGCTCGCCGCTATCGGCCATCAACGCGGTTACCCCGAGCTCCAGCTACATCAAGACCGAAGGCGTGGCCTACGCCGACAGCGACCATCCACGCCAGAAGCTGGACATCTACCGGCCGGCCGCGCAGGCCGACGCGGCGACCGCCAAGGGCTTGCCGGTGGTGGTCTTCTTCTATGGCGGCAGCTGGAACGAAGGCAGCCGCAAGGACTACGCCTTCGTCGGCGAAGCCTTGAGCTCTCGCGGCATCATCGCCGTGCTGCCGGACTATCGCGTCTATCCCGAAGTACGTTATCCGGATTTCCTCAAGGACAGCGCCCAGGCCCTGGCCTGGACCCTGCGTTCCCTGCACGAACTGGGCGGCGATCCGCAACGGGTCTTCGTCATGGGGCATAGTGCCGGCGCCTATAACGCGGCCATGCTGGCCCTGGACGCGCGCTGGCTGCGCCAGGCCGGCGCCTCGCCGGATGCCCTGCGCGGATGGATCGGCCTGGCCGGGCCGTACGACTTCCTGCCCATCGAAAACCCGGACGTCAAGCCGGTATTCTTTGCCCCCGACTCGCCGCCTGATTCGCAACCGGTGCGCCACGTCCAGGCTGGTGCGCCACCCGCGCTGCTGATTGCCTCGCACAAGGACAAGCTGGTATCGGCCACCCGCAATACGGCCGGGCTGGCCACACTGCTGCGCGCACAGCAGGTGCCGGTGGAGGAACGTTACTTCGACAACACCTCGCACGCCTCCCTGGTGGGCAGCCTGGCACGGCCGCTGCGATTCCTGGCGCCGACGCTGGAGACGGTCACCGAGTTCATCGCTACGCCGCCCCCGCGCACCAAGGCCGCGCCGTGACCGGTGACCTGTTTGCCGCGCTGCCCCGCGAGCCCGACATCGAGAGCATCACCGAGGGCGCGACCTTGCTGCGCGCCTTCGTCAGCGACGAGGAGGCTGCAACGCTGGTGGCTGCCATCGATACCGTGCTGGCACACTCTCCCTTGCGCAACATGCAGACGCCGGGCGGCTTTCGCATGTCGGTGGCGATGAGCAATTGCGGGCAATTCGGCTGGGTGACCGACCGTCGTGGCTATCGCTACCAGACGCTGGACCCGGTGACCGGGCAACACTGGCCCGACATGCCGCCTGCATTCGTCGCACTGGCACAGCGGGCGGCCGAGGCGGGCGGGTTTGCTCCCTTTCTGCCGGACGCCTGCCTGGTCAACCGCTACGACCCCGGCGCCCGCATGTCGCTGCACCAGGACCGTAACGAAGAAGACATGCAGCAGCCTATCGTCTCGGTCTCGCTCGGCTTGCCGGCGACCTTCCTCTTTGGTGGCATGGAGCGTAGCGACAAGCCGCAACGCATGCGGCTGGAGAGTGGGGATGTGGTGGTCTGGGGCGGCCCGGCGCGGCTGGCCTTTCATGGCGTGGATGTGCTGCGCGATGGCGAGCACCCGCTCACCGGTCGCTGCCGCTATAACCTGACCTTCCGTCGCGCCCGCTGAGGGCAACGATCCTGCCGATCAGGCTGGTGCAGCGTGCGCGCTGCCGTGTGCAGCCTTGCGCGCAGTGCTGCTCGTCCGGCGCGCCGCTTTTTTGCGCGCCGGCCGGCGTGCAGGGGAATCATCGGCTTCGTGCAGGCGCTGTTGCAGCAAGGCCAGCACCGCCGCCTCTTCCGGCGACAGGTCGTGCAGCTCCTGCACCAGTTCGGCCTGCACCCGCTCTTCCAGCAACTCGGCGAAACTGCCATCGAGATAGCTCTCGATGACCGCCGGGTGCACATAGCATTTGCGACAGATCGACGGCGTATTGCCCAGCCGGCGTGCCACGTTCTCGATGGCGCGGACCACGTTCTGCTTGGCCTGGGCCTGCGAGTCCACCCGCTCGAAGGCCTGCAGCGCCAGCGTGGCCAGCACCGTACCGGCCCAGGTGCGGAAATCCTTGGCACTGAAATCTTCGCCCGCCGCCTCGCGCAGATAGGCATTGACGTCGCCGGAGTCGATGCAGTGCCGCTCACCGTCGTCATCTACGTACTGGAACAGCTCCTGCCCCGGCAACTCGCGCATCTTGCGGATGATGCGTGCCACATAGGGATCATGCAGCTTGATGTCATGCTGCACCCCGCTTTTGCCACGGAAGCGGAACAGCACATCGCTGCCATCGACCCGCACATGGCGATGGCGCAGCGTGGTCAGCCCGAAGGACTTGTTCTGGCGCGCGTATTCGTCGTTACCGACCCGCATGAAGGTGCTCTGCAGCAGATGCACCACCGCCGCCAATACCTTTTGCCGATGCAGGCCGGGCCGCTGCAGATCCTGCTCCACCACCTTGCGGATGGTGGGCAGGGCGCGGGCGAAACTGATCATGCGCAGATATTTGGCGTCGTCGCGCACCAGGCGCCAGCGGGCGTGATAGCGGTACTGCTTGCGACCCCGCGCATCGCGCCCGGTGGCCTGGATATGGCCGTTATGATGGGGGCTGATCCACACCTCTTCCCAGGCCGGTGGAATGGCCAGCGACTTCAGGCGCGCCAGCACGTCGGCATCGCGTATCAGTGCGCCCTGCGCATCGTGGTAGGCAAAGCCCTTGCCATGGCGGCTGCGGCGGATGCCCGGCATCTCGTCGTTGACGTAGCGCAGCTGGTTGGCACGGGCGATGTCGGCGGCCTCGTCCTGGTGACGGGCATCGGCGGGGGGAGCAGCATTGCGGTCCATGATGGTCTCCTCGGACGCGGCGCCGGGACATCCGGCAATGGTCCATGGCGGCCATTATTGAGCAAGCCGCCCCGGCCGACAGTCAGCCATTGGCCGGGGATGGTGTGGGACTTTTCCCGCACGTCGAGCTAGCTCGGACTACTAACTCAGAACGACTAGCTCAGAACGACTAGCTCAGAACGACCACTGCAGGCTGAAGCCACCGGTCAGTGCGGCCGTGGCAAAACCCACCGGCTTGGCCAGGGGCGTGGCCAGCGACATCTCGTAGTTCATCTTTGCCACGCTGCCGCGCACGCCCAGCGCCGCACCCGTGAGCCGGCGACCGGTCAGGTACTGCGCCATCGGTCCGGCCACCGCACCGGTATCGACCCCCGCAAACAGTTCCTGTCCGCTGTCGCCCAGGGCCAGCGCCAGCTCATTGCGAAGGAACCAGCCCCGTTCGGCCTGCAGGGTCAGCTCGCCATCGAAACCACGCACGGTATAGCGGCCGCCGATGGAAAACTGGTCCTGCGGCGGCAGTGCTCCCCGGTTCCACTGCGCGCGTAGCGTGCCGCTGTAGCGCAGACGCGCCGAGGCCAGCTGGAAGGGCGCGTTCAGCGAGGCATCCAGCAACCACAGGCCGTAGCGCGAGGCGATCTGCGGCAGGTCGTAGGGCGTCACCGGTTCGCTGCCTTGCCGATCCAGCGAGCGACGATAGGCGAGGGTGGCGTCGGCAATGGCGTCGCCCATGAACTGGCGGTGGTTCAGCCCCGCCTCCCAGGCGCTGGTACGACGCTGCTGCGCACCGATCTCCAGTTCATCGATGGCGTTGTAGGCGGTGCGCAGCAGGCCCTTGACGAAGACCGTGCTCTTGCTGGCGGCATCGCGTCGGACCAGTCGCGAGAGCTTGAATTCGGTGGTCTCCGAACGGCCGCTGTAGACGAAGTTCTCGAAGGCCCCGGCCACGGTCTGGTGATAACGGTTGAGTGCCGATGCAGACAAGTGGAAGGAAGGTGGTGAATATCGCGCTGCTGCGCATGCGGCCATCGGAATGCTGAGCGGGGGTGTGGGAGGTGCATTGGGGGCGGCCGCCAGTGCAACGCTCATGCCTGGTATTGCCGAGCAGATTCAGAAGATGGGATTGCCGCCTGCGGTAAATAGCGCGGTGTCGTTGGCGGTAGCGGCGGGTGTCGGAGCTGCGGTTGGGGGTAGTGCAGGGACTGCTAGTGCATATAACGTTGATCTGAATAATCGGCAACTGCATGAAGATAGCAAGGCCAAAGAAAAGACATTGGCTAAAACGCTAGCGGATAACAGCAAAGGAAAATACACAGTAGAACAGATCGAAGATGCGCTGAGATCAGCAAATAATAGAGTGCTTGGAGAAACTGCACTCACCGGTGCTGTTGTGCCCTATGACGCCAAGACGTTCTTCAATATTTACGATCCGTCGAGCTTGGTCCTCGGTGTGAAGTCAGATGGAACGTATGTATTAATGCAGAGTCAGCAGATATTTACCGCACCGTCTTTGGATTTGCAGATGTACATAAAAAATAGTACCGATAACGTCTATAGTTGGGGTAGCGGAGGGATGCAACTATCCTCGATTCCCTTATCTGCCTTACCTCCTATCATGAGCGGTACAGTAACTCCTGAAATGCTGGAAAGTAAGAGAAATGATGTGGCTGACGCAGCGGGTTGGATATCTACGCAATCAGGGCGTGTTGGTGCAGCCGCAACGGCCTATGCTACTTATTTGGCGTCTCAACCAAATGCAGCATCTCAGACCGGTGCAGCCATCCAATTGGGAATCGCAGGAACTGCGACCGTGGTGGGTTTTGGTGCAAGTGCATTGGAGCAGTGGTTGAGACCTAATCTGGGACAATTGACCGTGAGTAGCTTATCTGATTTTGCTGCAAAGCCAGTCATGGATCGCTTTCCCGCCTTCAGCCCTGCAATCAATGAAGCATTGGAGGCGTGGAAGAATTCTCAAACTGCCAGTGGCTGGCAAGATAAGATTAACGAGAAAAAATAGCTGGAGTACGTATGTTTGATTTTCTAATCAAGGATGGGAACTTTAAAGAGTGGGTAAGAATTTTCTTTCTAGTCGTCGGAATATTGTCCGTAGTGCTAGGTATTGAAATCGGAATCGGATCAACGTTGGGTTGCATCTTCTTTCTCGTAGGTTTTCTGTTTGCCGCTGTCGGTGGATACTCCGCACAAGCTCATATGCTGAAATTAAAGCCGTTCAATAGATTGGAAGAAAGATTGCGAAATGTCCGAAAGGAAGATGAGGGCGAAAATTAGAAGAGGTCAGGGTTCGTATAAAGGTCAGGACGGTATCAGCTTCTACTGTCGGTAGCACGGATGGCAACGTCAGCATCGTGGCGGGCAATCGCTATACGCAGGTGGGTAGTGATGTGAAGGCGCCCAAGGGCGATATCGCCATTGCGGCCAAGTCGGTGGAAATCAAAGCCGCCGAGCAGGCCAGCAAGACCACCACCGAAGACAAGTGCAAACAAAGCGGCCTGACGGTGGCCGTAACCGGCCCCGCGATCTCTGCGATGCAGTCGGTAGACCAGATGGCGGACGCGGCCGGCAAGACCAAGGATGGGCGCATGAAGGCGCTGGCTGCAGCCAGTGCGCTGATGTCGATCGATAGCGCCGCGGGCGAGATACAAAAGGGACTGGCGCAAGACAGCGCCAACATCGGCATCAGCGCCACCCTGGGTAGCAGCCAGAACAGCACGCGCAGCGAACAGAACACGGTGACCCAACGTGGTTCGACGGTGAGCTCGGGCGGCAACATGAGTATCCGCGCCACGGGTGATGGCACCAACAGCAACATCACCATTGCCGGCAGCGAGATCAATGCCAAAGGCAATCTGGCGCTGAAGGCGGATAACGACATCAACCTCATCGCTGCACAAAACATCGACACCCAGAACAGCACGCGTTCATCGTCGTCGTGGGGAGTTCTCCTTGGCGTTAGCGTAAAGAACTCACTTATCCGGTGGCTACAAAATTCGTCTCAGGTCAGTTGTCCATATTTAGCCATGCCCGCGGCCACCCTTAAAAAGGGGATAGAGCCCGTGCCTGTACTAGATTTAAGTTTACGACACTCAGCCCGTAAAGCAGGGCTGGTTAAAGAAGATCGGTTCATGACAAATCAATACATCTCCGTTCCAAAATTCGTGGCAGATGATTTCGAAAAGCCACTTAGTCATTTTGCTCAAGAAAATAACGCTGTACAACGCAGTGTCGATAGGGTTTATCGCTTGATCGGGACAGCCCTGGACGGATTAAAGTGCGCAGATTGGGAGGTGGCGCAAGGTCTCTACCGATCACAGAATGTCATAGAACCATTTTGTTTTTGTTTGTTCGATGATAAGTTTTATATTTGGGTTGAGGAGCGAAATGATAAGGCTCCAATTGCGATCTTCAAAAGCCGATATTTGGCGGCCGACTATTTTGTTTGGTTGGTTTCTAAGGGAGAGCGAGAAATTGACTGGGACCTTTTTATCGAGACCGAACCGTAGTTCTTGGGGAAGGGGTTGAGTGCGGGTCTGATCTATAGAGCCAGGCCGATTCACATAATCCTGGCTGGTAACCTTCTCTGTGCCGCCTGCATGCCCGCACAAATTGGCTTCTCGACAGCAGGGGCCTAACAAATTGGCGCCGATGCCGAGGTCGATTAATAACGGCCAACCGCTAAAGCTCAAATTCCCAAATGGCGAAAGATAATATGAAATTGCCTGTTTATATTGCAGAGCAAATGCAGGAGCGGCTGGCTTCATTGACAGTGGACTGCGATTACGCAAGAACATTTTATCAACGTATGCCTCGCGAAATTGATGTTGAGGCACGGTGGAAGTTATCACTGGAAGTTCTTTACCGTCTGTTCTTTTGCTCGCTGATTGTTCCCGGGCACTATCGACGTAAAATCAACATCTTACGTTCAGAAAATGTATCGAGAAAATTACTCCAAGACTGCAAGGGCTATCTTCTTTTGTTAGCGGAGACTGACCCAGAATCTGTTCATATTGAAGACTACGTGGTTTGGCAGGAATGGGATTTATGTATTGGTGAGATGGGTAAAGAGCTTCTTCGGAAGCATCAGATTTTCGATTCGAATTCGGCCTTAAGTAATGATTTCATAGCGGATATCGAGAAACTATTTAGCGAAAAAGGTGTTGGTTGGGATGATGCGCCGCTGTTGAAAAATAAAGGAATAGATAGCCGAAGAATGGTTGGCCTGAGTCTAGCCCGCTATAGAAAATGTAATGCCCATGGGTAGGGCGGCAAAGACATCAACGTCGCCGGTAGTAATGTCATCCCAGTAATAGAAGACTGTATAAGAAAGGGGGCAATCAATGATGAAGTCTTGTGATGATGCATATCATTATCTCGCACAGGAAGTTCTATCATTTGTTAACGAACGGAAGTGGGATTCTGCTGGAGCAAAATACGAAATACTGAATCAGAGTATTGGCGCTAGCTGGTGGCTTGAGTTTAACGGTTTAAGAGATGAAACAGGTTCGTTTCCTTCTCGAGAGACGAGTGCACTTGCCACAGACGCTGTTCGTTTTCTGAGCAGAGATATCGTTAGTAATGACGGGGCCGTATATGGGGGCTGGATTTTGCCCTCTACCCAGATGGGAAATTCAATATCGTTTACGAATACAAAAAGCCAGACGGTTACGAGGATAGTGACGCGACTATTAGTGTTGAGGAAATCAATAGGTCACTGAATCAGATTCTCTCTCAACGAAATAAGTAAGCTCATTTAACTGCGGCCCTGGCGCCGCATACGCCGCTCCTTTATTGCAGAGAAGTTCTGTAACGACCCACTAAAATCCAGCTCACCCCAAACGGTAAAAACTCTACTCGATCGCACCAACACTCCCAAAGTCTCGTCCCCGCCCCTCAAAGGTCCTCTCTCCGTCTCTCCCCCCGCAACGCCATCCCCAACCCCGCCACGATCGCCACTGCCCCCACCATCATCGACACCGGCAACGGCTCCTGCAGCACCCAGGCCGAGGCCGCGACGCCGAAGAGTGGCGACAGCGCATTGAGCATCAGCGCCCGTACCCCCAGCCGCGCCACCACCCAGTTGAACAAGGCCACGCTGAGGATGCTCACCAGCAGGCCGTGATAGGCGCTCTGCAGCGCCAGGGCGGGCAGGGGCTTGCTGAAGGTGGTTTCGCCCAGCCAGGGCAAGGCCACCAGCGTGCAGACCAGCGACAGTACCTGCGTCAGCGCCACCGCATCCAGCGGGGCGACCTGCCAGTTGCGGTTCAGGACCAGGTACCAGGCCCACATCAGGGCCGATAGGACGAACATCAGGTCGCCGCGCCAGGCGCCTGCCGGGGCCAGGCCGCTGGCCAGGATGCCATTGAGGCCGACCAGCACCAGTCCGGCCAGGAGCAGGAGCACGCCCCACGGCGAGATGCGCTCGTGCTGCCGGAAGACGAAGCGGCTGATCGCCATGCCGAACAGCGGGGTGAGCGCCGGATGGATCAGCGCGCCATGCGAGGCGGGGGCGTAGTTCACGCCGCCGACCAGCACCAGGCTGAACAAGGGGCCGGAGAGCAGGAATAGCACCAATCCGCGCCGCCAGCCCACGCCACAGGCGCCGATGAGCCCGCGGCGCCAGGCATAGGGCAGCATCAGCAGGCCGCTGGTGAGGTAGCGCACCAGGGTGGCGTCATAGGGTGTCAGCCCTTGCTGGTAGCCGTAGCGCGAGATCACGGGTTGGATGCCCCAGATCAGCGCGACCAGGATGCCGGAAAGAATGGGTGGGTTCATGTCGAAAGCCGGTTGGTGAAAGCCCTGCAGAAGTGAGCACAGTAGAGCAAAGGGGCTTTGACTGACTTTCGATCATTGGTCAATAATGTTTGAATCTGCGCCATCACCGGTTGACACATGCCCAAGCCCACGCCAGCTCCGCCGACCCTGCCCATCGATCGCGTGGGGGACATTGCGCGACCGGTGGTGGTGGCGGGTGCCGACTATCCCAGCGGTTCGCTGCAGCCCCTGCACAGTCATCGGCGGGCGCAATTATTGTTCGGGCTGGCGGGCATGATGCAGGTGGTCACGCAGGATGGGGCCTGGGTGGTGCCGCCGCAGCACGCGGTGTGGATTCCGTCCGGGCGTGAGCACCTGAGCCGCATGCTGCTGCCGGTGACGACCTGCAGTGCCTTCGTGGAGCCCGAGCACGCACCACGCCAGGCGCAGACCTGCCAGGTGCTGGAGGTGCCGCCCTTGCTGCGTGAATTGCTGATCGAGGCGACCCGCATCGATCCGCTCTACGCGCCCAATAGCCGGGAAGAAGACCTGATGCGCCTGCTGCTGGCGGAAATCGGTCGTGCCCGCGAGATTCCGGTCCACGTGCCGTTGCCGCAGGAGGAAAAGCTGGGCGCGCTGTGCCGCAGCTTCATGATGGCGCCATCGATCCGCTCGCGTCCGGGGGAGTGGGCGGAGCAACTGCATACGAGCGAACGCAGCTTCAATCGCCGTTTCCTGGCGCAGACGGGGATGGGTTTCCAGCAGTGGCGCTTGCGGGCCTGTATCGTCAATGCGATCTCGCGGCTGGCGCTGGGGCATTCGGTGACGGTGATCGCCTATGACCTGGGCTATGAACGGCCGGCGGCGTTTTCCACGATGTTCAGGAAGATGACCGGGCATGTGCCGTCGGCCCATCCGGCGGCGCTGGGGGCGGTGCGTCGCAGCCGCTGAGCGGCGGCCATAAAAAAGGCCGGGGCATTTCGCTCCGGCCAACCATTCTGCGAGGGATGCAGAAGAGACTATCGGGGTGAAGGACGCAGGGCGTGGGCCCTGTCGTCAGCCCGGATCAGGCACCTGCCAGGCGCGGGGCCTGCGCCCGGCCGCCCGATTGCATGTAGCGCTCGACCGAGAGGTCTTCATGGGCGATGGCGGGACGGCGGCCGGAGATCAGGTCGGCCAGCAGTTGTCCCGAGCCGCAGGACATGGTCCAGCCCAGGGTACCGTGGCCGGTGTTGATGAACAGGTTCGAGACCGGGGTGGCGCCGACCACCGGCGTGCCGTCCGGGGTCATCGGGCGCAGGCCGGTCCAGAAGCTGGCCTGGCGGGTGTCGCCGGCGCCGGGGAAGAGGTCGTTGACCACCAGTTCCAGCGTGGCGCGGCGCTTGGCCTTGAGGGTGGTGTCATAGCCGACGATCTCGGCCATGCCGCCCACGCGGATGCGGTCGTCGAAGCGGGTGACGGCGATCTTGTAGGTTTCGTCCAGGATGGTCGAGACCGGGGCGGCGCTGGCGTCGGTGATGGGCACGGTGATCGAGTAACCCTTGAGCGGATAGACCGGAATGGCGGGCAGGCCCGGTACATCGGCGAGCAACTGCGGGGAGTAGGAGCCCAGCGCGACCACGTAGCTGTCGGCCTGCACCAGTTCCTTGCCGCAGACGACGCCGGCGATCTTGCCGCCGGCCATGGCCAGCGCATCAATGGAGACGTCGTAGCGGAATTTCACGCCCAGCTGTTCGGCCATCTTGGCCAGGCGGGTGGTGAAGAGCTGGCAATCGCCGGTTTCGTCATTGGGCAGGCGCAGGCCGCCGGTGAGCTTGCCGCGCACCTTGTCCAGCGCCGGTTCGGCGCCGCCCAGCTGGTCCGGACGCAGCAGTTCGAAGGGAACACCGGCTTCCTTGAGCACGGCGATGTCCTTGGCGGCGCCATCCAGTTGTTCCTGGGTGCGGAACAGTTGCAGCGTGCCTTGCTCGCGGCCTTCGTAGGGGATGCCGACATCGGCGCGCAGCGCGCGCAGGCAGTCGCGGCTGTATTCGGCCAGGCGCACCATGCGTTCCTTGTTGACGGCATAGCTCTCGGCATTGCAGTTGCGCAGCATCTGCCACATCCAGCGCAGCTGGTTGAGCGTACCGTCCGGGCGGATGGCCAGCGGGGCGTGTTCCTGGAACATCCACTTGATGGCCTTCAACGGAATACCGGGTGCAGCCCAGGGCGAGGCGTAGCCGGGGGAGATCTGGCCGGCATTGCCGAACGAGGTTTCCAGCGCGGCGCCGGGCTGGCGGTCCAGTACGGTCACGTCATGGCCGGCCCTGGCCAGATACCAGGCGCTGGTGACCCCGATGACACCGCTTCCAAGAATGACGACGCGCATGTTGATTCCCCGTTTTCAATGATGCCGCTGCAAAAGGCTGCTGGATTAGAAGATTCAGCTATGATATGGGCGAATAAATAGTGTTTGTTCGCGTATTTATTGACGATTTCAGGAAGAAATAATTTAAATCGCGCTGAAACAGGAAAAATCCCATGAGAACCCAGCAGCAGTCCGTCCGTACCCTCGACAAGCTTGATCACCGCATCCTGGCGGTGCTGCAGAAGGATGGGCGCATTTCCATGAAGGAGCTGGGGGAGCAGGTCGGGCTGTCGGTCACGCCCTGCATCGAACGGGTCAGGCGCATGGAGCGCGATGGGGTCATCACCGGCTATTACGCGCGCGTCAATCCGGAGTCGCTGGGGGCGACCCTGCTGGTGTTCGTGGAGATCACGCTGAACCACAAGTCGGGCAACATGTTCGAGCAGTTCCGGCGCGAGGTGCTGCGCATTCCGGAGGTGCAGGAATGTCACCTGGTCTCGGGCGATTTCGACTACCTGATCAAGGCCCGCATCCGGGGCATGGCCGAATACCGCAAGCTGCTGGGCGATATCCTGCTGCAGCTGCCGGGGGCGGCGCAGTCCAAGAGCTACGTGGTGATGGAGGAAATCAAGGAAACCCTGGCCTTGCCGCTGGACGACTGAGATGATCGGGCGCATGGCGTCGCCAGATAAAGGGTCGGGGGCGGGGCTGGGGCGCGAGGGATGGTTGAGCAGCTTGCTTGACCTGCACTGTACTTGAATCCGGCGTGCGTTCCTGTGCATTCCTGTTTGGTTTGGTGTGACCTAGACTTCACCTACACTGGACTCCACTCCGACCCGAGACATCATGCCTTCCAAACCAAGAATCGAGCAATACAATCAACCCGCAGGCGGCTGGGGCGCACTGAAATACGTGGCGCTGAACCTGGTCAAGGAACACGTGGCCGATGGCAAGGGGCTGCGCACCCTGTTGTCGCAGAACCAGCCGGACGGTTTTGATTGCCCCGGCTGTGCATGGCCGGACCGGGAGCATACCTCCACCTTCGAATTCTGCGAAAACGGCGTCAAGGCGGTGGCCGCCGAGGCGACCAAGAAGCGGGTGACGCCCGATTTCTTCGAGCAGCACACCGTGGCCGAGCTGATGCAGCAGTCGGACTATGAACTGGAAGAACACGGCCGCCTGACCCATCCCATGGTCTACGACGCCGCCACCGACAAGTACCGCAAGATCGAGTGGAGTGCCGCCTTCGAACTGATCGGCCAGCATCTCAATGCCTTGCCCGATCCGAACATGGCCGACTTCTACGTCTCCGGCCGCGCCAGCAACGAGGCGGCTTTCCTGTTCCAGTTGTTCGTGCGCCAGTACGGCACCAACAATTTCCCCGACTGCTCCAACATGTGTCATGAGCCCACCAGCGTGGGCCTGCCGGTGACTGTCGGGGTCGGCAAGGGCACCGTGCTGCTGGAAGACTTCGACCACTGCGACACGCTGCTGCTGTTCGGCCAGAATCCGGCCACCAACCACCCGCGCATGATGGGCGAGCTGCGTCACGCCTCCAAGCGCGGCGCCACCATCGTGGCCATCAATCCGCTGAAGGAACGCGGCCTGGAGCGCTTTGCCGACCCGCAGAGCAAGGTCGAGATGCTGACCATGGGCAGTACCCGGATCAGCTCCATGTTCATCCATCCCAAGCTGGGCGGTGACCTGGCACTGATCAAGGGCGTCATCAAGCGCACCATCGAGCTGGACGACGCTGCCCTGGCCGCAGGCACCGAGCGCGTGATCGATGTGGCCTTCATCGAGCAACATACCGCCGGCTTCGAGGCGTTCGCCGCCCAGGCGCGTGGCGAAAGCTGGGACGACATCGTCGAGGAATCCGGCGTCTCCCGTGACGATATCGAAAAGCTGGCCCAGGTCTACGTCAAGGGGAAGGCGGTCATCGCCACCTGGGGTATGGGCCTGACCCAGCACAAGCATGCAGTGGCCACCATCCAGCTGCTGTCGAACATGATGATGCTGCGCGGGAACATCGGCCGCCAGGGCGCTGGCCTGTGCCCGGTGCGTGGTCACTCCAACGTGCAGGGCGACCGCACCGTGGGTATCGACGAAAAGCCGACCCCGGCCTTCCTGGATCGCCTGGAACAGGTGTTCGGCTTCAAGGCGCCGCGTCACCACGGCAACGACACCGTCGGCTCGGTCATGGCCATGCTGGAAGGGCGCACCAAGGTCTTCATCGGCCTGGGCGGCAACTTCGCCATGGCCACGCCCGACACCCCGCGCACCTTCGAGGCCATGCGCTCCTGCAACCTGACGGTGCATATCACCACCAAGCTCAATCGCAGTCATCTGGTACATGGCCGTGACGCGCTGATCCTGCCGACCATGGGCCGCACCGAGATCGACATGCAGAAGTCCGGTCCGCAGGGTGTGACGGTGGAGGATTCGATGAGCATGGTGCACGTCTCCTATGGCATCAACAAGCCGGCTTCCGAGCAGCTGATGTCGGAAACCGCCATCGTGGCGCATATCGCGCAGGCCACCATGCAGTCGCGCAGCAACGGTCCGCAGATCGACTGGCTGTGGTATGCCGAGGATTATTCGCGCATCCGCGACGCCATCGAAAAGGTCTATGACGCCTTCAAGGGCTACAACGAACGCATCGCCAATCCGGGTGGCTTCCATCTGGGCGTGGCCTCGCGTGACCGGGTCTGGAAGACCAGCACCGGCAAGGCCAACTTCATGGTCCTCGACATCCCCAAGGACACCCCCATCCATCGTGCCCGGGCGATCCACGGCGAGAAGCTGCTGACCCTGATGACCACCCGTTCGCACGACCAGTACAACACCACCATCTATGGCATGGACGACCGTTATCGCGGCGTGTTCGGCCAGCGCCGGGTGGTGTTCATCAACCCGGCCGATCTGCAGATGCTGGGCTTGAAGGATGGCGAGTGGGTCGATATCACCAGCGTCTGGGACGATGGCGTGGAACGTCGCGCCGATGGTTTCCTGCTGGTGGCCTACGACATTCCTCGCGGTTGCATCGGCAGCTACTATCCCGAGACCAACCCGCTGGTGCCGCTGGAAAGCTTTGCCGACCAGGCCCGCACGCCGACCTCGAAGTCGATTCCGGTGCTGCTGGCGCGTTCGGCGGTGCAGCGCGCGGCGGCGTAAGCAGAGATGGTGGACATGGTGGACTCGGCGGACCCGGACAGCGGCGACCTGCAGGAGCGCTCGCGCCAACTGGGCGTTCCGCCCGAGGTACTGCTCATCGTCGAGACCTTGCAGGCCGACGCCGAAGAGAAGGAGGGCGGCGCGTTGTCACTGGCGCGCCTGTCCAAGCGCACGCAACTACGCATGAGTACCTTGCGGCGTCTGCTGTCGGCGCTGGAAGAGGCCGGCGTGGTGCAGGTAGCGATGAACGAGGACGGGACCGGCAGCGTCAGCTTGCTGGTGCCGCCGCCTCAGTAAGCGCTACCTGAGCGACCTAGGCGCCACCGCCGCCGTGAGCAGCCGCAGACAACTCAATCCGCCAGTTCCTGCACCAGCTTGCCCATCAGTTTGAGGGCCTGTTCGATCTCCCTCGACCAGTCATAGCTGTAGTTGAGCCGGATGAAATGGCTGTAGCGATTGGTGGCCGCAAAGATGCGCCCTGGCGCCACCGTGATGCCCAGTGCCAGACTGCGGCGATACAACTCCATCGCATCCACCTGCGGCGGCAACTCCACCCACAGCACATAACCGCCTTCGGGCGCGGAGACCCGCGTGCCTTCCGGGAAGAAGCGCAGCACGAAGTGCCGCATCAACTCGCGTTGCTGGGCAAAGGCGCGGCGGACCCGGCGCAGGTGGCGCTCGTAGCCGCCCTGGGTCAGGTATTCGGCGATGGCCCGTTGCGGCGCGGTAGGCGTGGCCAGGGTGTTGAGGAACTTGAGTTTTTCCACCTGATCGCGGTAGCGGCCGGGCATGGCCCAGCCGATGCGGTAGGCCGAAGTCAGGCTCTTCGAAAAGGACGAGCAGTGCAGCACCAAGCCGTCGCGGTCGTAGTTCTTCAGCGAGGAAGGATGCGCATTGCCGTAATAGAGTTCGCTGTAGACGGCGTTTTCGATCAGCGGCATCTGGTGCTGTTCGGCCAGGCGCACCAGCCTTTCCTTTTCGCTGTCCGGCATCTGGAATCCGAGTGGATTCTGGAAGTTGGGCATCACCATGCAGGCCGCCACGGCCTGCGTCTTCAGACATTCTTCCAGGGCCCCGACGTCCATCCCGCGCTCGGGATCGGTGGGAATTTCCAGCGCCCGCATGCCTAGTCGCTCGATGGCGTGCAGCATGGCATAGAAGGTCGGGGTCTCGACCGCGATGGTGTCGCCCGGCTTGGCCACGGCTTGCAGGCAGAGGTTGATGGCCTCGGTCGCGCCGACGGTGATGACGATTTCCTCGGGGGCGACCTTGAGACCGTTTTCTAGGTAGCGGCGGGCGATCTGGCGCAGCAGTTCCGGATGGCCCGGCGGCAGGTCGTCGAACACGCTGGACTGGCTGGCATGGCGGGCGATCTTGCCGGCGTACTGCGCCAGCCGGTGCGAGGGGAAGAGCGCCGGGTTGGGGTAGGGCGACCCCAGCGGCACGGTACCGTCCTGCTGGATGGTCCTGAGCGTGGCCAGGACCAGCCGGCTGACGTCGACCTCGGTCGATTCCTGCCAGGCCGGGTGATCCTCGCGCGAGGTCTTGGCCACGGGCATGGCCACGGTCTCGGCCTGCGCCCGCACGAAGTAGCCGGATTGCGGCTGGCTTTCGATGATGCCCTGGCTTTCCAGCAGTTCGTAGGCGCGTACCACGGTCGTGACGCTGACCTTGTGTTGCTGACTGGCAATGCGTACCGAGGCGATGCGCTCGCCCGGGCGCAGCACGCCGGCACGGATCGAGGCCGCCAGCTGGTCGGCAAATTGTTTGTAGAGAGGCATGGCGGCCATGGAAGAGGGATGTGGGACGGCGGTGTTAAAGTGCTAAGCCCGCATTCTACAAGGACGCCGCCATGATCACCGTGCATCACCTGAACAACTCCCGCTCCCAGCGCGTGCTGTGGCTGCTGGAAGAGCTGGGGCTGGATTACCAGATCAGGTTCTACCAGCGCAATCCCAAGACCATGCTGGCCCCGCCGGAACTGCTGGCGGTCCATCCCCTGGGCAAGTCGCCCGTCATCACCGATGGCGACCTGACGGTGGCCGAGTCGGGCAACATCATCGAATACCTGCTGGAACGCTACGGCGCCGACAGTGGCCTGCTACCGGCCGCCGGTACTGCCGAGCGCCTGCGCTATCGCTACTGGCTGCACTTCGCCGAGGGCTCGGCCATGCCCTGGCTGTTGCTGGGCCTGATCTTCGCCAAGATGCCCGGGGCCGTGCCGGTGCTGATCCGTCCGATCGCCAAGATGCTGGCGCAGGGCATGCGCAGCCGCCTGGTCGCGCCGCAGCAGGAGCGGCAGCTCAAGTTCATGGAAGCCGAAATGGGCAAGGACGGCTGGTTCGCCGGGGCGCAGTTCACGGGGGCGGACATCCAGATGAGTTTCCCGGTCGAGGGCCTGCGGGCGCGAGGTGGGCTGGATGCGCGCTATCCCAGGCTGCTCCACTACCTGGAGGCCATCCACGCCCGGCCGG
This sequence comes from Herbaspirillum frisingense GSF30, assembly GCF_000300975.2. GTDB lineage: Bacteria > Pseudomonadota > Gammaproteobacteria > Burkholderiales > Burkholderiaceae_D > Herbaspirillum > Herbaspirillum frisingense. The sequence goes on from NZ_AEEC02000024.1 coordinate 52,149, forward strand.
CCTACCAGCGGGCGCTGGAAAAGGGCGGGCCTTACGAGCTGTTGCGCTAGCCTTCGGCGCGGGAGATTTCAGGCCGGCAAGCTCACCTGGGCGCGCAGGCCACCGCCGCTGCGATTGCACAGCAGCAGGCGCCCGCCATGGGCCTCCACGCTGGAGCGGGCGATGGCCAGCCCGAGGCCGACATGGCTGTCGCGGCCCCGATGGCGGGCCGGGTCAAGGCGCACGAAGGGCTTGAAGACTTCCTCCAATTGCGCCTCGGCGATGCCGGGGCCGTCATCATCGACCAGGATCGTGAGCGCGCCATCGGACTGCGCCCTCAGCGACAGGCGCGCGCACTGGCCATAGCGCACTGCGTTGTCCACCAGGTTGCCCAGGGCGCGGCGCAGGTGGATCGGGCGGCAGCGATAGGGCTGGGAAGTCGCCTCTTCCAGCAGCACCTGATGGCCCTGGGCCGACTGTTCCTCGGCGATCTCGCGCAATAGTGCCTGCAGATCAATCTGTTGGGTGACTTCGGCGTGGGCGTCGTCGCGGGCAAAGTGCATCGTTTCTTCCACCATGACCCGCATCTCCTCGAGGGTGCGGATCATCGCCGTGCGCAGCGCGGCATCGTCCACCAGTTCGGCCCTTAGTCTCAGGGAGGTGATCGGCGTGCGCAGATCATGACTGATGGCGGCCAGCATGCGGGTGCGGTCTTCCACGAAGCGGCGCAGCCGTTGTTGCATCAGGTTGAAGGCGCTGGTGACGTCGCGCGCTTCCTGCGGGCCGGTGACCGGCAGGGCGTCGATCTGCTCACCCCGGCTGACCCGTTCGGCGGCCTGTGCCAGGGCCTTGATCGGGCGCAGGATGCGGCGCAGGAACAGCGCCACGATGACCAGCACCGGCAGCGTCGAGACCGGCACCGAGAAGCGTAGCGGGCGCTGCCAGCCCTGGGTGATCACCGGGAACTGCACGGTGTTGACCCAACGCCGATCTGGCGTGCGCAACGCCATGCGCAGCGTGGCCGGGCCTTCCGGGGATTCGTACAGGCTCACCCGCAGGGCGTCGGCGGGCAGCGCCAGCATGTCCTGCAGGCGCTGGCGCAGGATGTCCTGATCGCGTCCTCGCTGGTGCTGGGCATCGATGTGCGGTTGCGGGTCCAGCGTATAGCGTCGGCTGTCCAGGCTGGCCTGGTGCAGCGCCGCCCGGGCCTCGGGCGTGGGCAGCAGGCCCAGGCGCCAGGCGATGGCGGCGTGTTCGGCCATCTGCTCGCGCGAGATCACGTGGATACGTTCGCCATTGCCCAGTACCAGCATCAGGCCGATGGCATGGGCAGCTACCAGACCGACCAGCAGCAGGGCCAGCAGCTGGCCGGTCATGGTGCGCGGCCACAGTCTCATGAGACGGCGGGCTCTGCGCTGACCTGGGCCGCCAGCAGATAGCCGTTGCCCCATACCGTCTTGAGCAGGCTGGGGCGGCGCGGGTCGGGTTCGAGTTTCTTGCGCAGGCGGCTGACCTGGCTGTCGATGCTGCGATCGAAGGCCTGGGCTTCGGTGCCAGCGGTGAGGTCCAGCAGGCGGTCGCGCGAGAGCACGGTGTTGGGATGTTCCACCAGGACGCGCAACAGGCGGTATTCGACGCTGGAGAGGGTCACGCTGGCGCCGTCGCGGTCGCGCAGTTCGCGCTTGTCCACATCCAGGGTCCACGTATCGAAGAGGTAGCGCCGCACCGCCAGCGGCGCAGCGGGCAGCGCCGCGCCCGGCAGTTGGCGGCCGATGCGGCGCAGCACGCTGCGGATGCGGGCCAGCAATTCGGTGGGTTCGAAGGGCTTGATCAGGTAGTCGTCCGCACCGGTGTCCAGGCCGCGGATGCGGTCGTCGCTGGAGGCCATGGCCGTCAGCAGGATCACCGGCGTACCCAGTTGCTGGTCGATGTAGCGGCACAGCGAGAGGCCGTCCTCGCCCGGCATCATCACATCCAGCACCACCAGGTCGAAGCGTTGCCTGCCCAGCAGCGCGCGCGCCTGCGCGGCATCCAGGGCCATGCTCACCAGCAGGTCCTGGCGGCGCAGGTAGGCGGCCAGCGGTTCACAGATATCGGGATGATCATCCACCACCAGGATGTGGCGTTGCGCTTGCATGGTTGTTCCTTCTCCGGTGGCCTTGGCTTGCCACACTTTGACAAACTTTTGCCAATTTTAAATGAATATAATTCTCATTTGCAAATCAACGGCAATCGACCAGGACCCGTCCGGCCTGGCGCAAATCCATTTCCCCAGCGACGTTGCAGGCCATGACCGTGGCCAGCAGGGGAGCGTTTGCGCCCGGACGTCGGCACGCTGGCATCCAACAGGGGAAGCAATCACATGTACGCATACCGTCTTTTCACACCCGATCGCATGACGCTCGCGGTGGCTGCCGCGCTGGCCTTGTCGGCCGGTCTGGCGCAGGCACAGCAGGCCGAAGCCGGCCTCAGCCAGGTGGTGGTCACCGCCACCGGCTTCGAGCAGGAAGTCATCGATGCACCGGCCAGCATCACCGTCATCGGCCAGGATGAATTGAAGAAGAAACCCTTTCGCGACCTTACCGATGCCTTGAAGGATGTCGAGGGCGTGACTGTCACCGGCACCGCCAGCGAAAAGGACATCTTCATTCGTGGCCTGCCCGGTGCCTATACCCTGATCCTGGTGGACGGCAAGCGGCAGAGCACGCGCGATGCGCGCACCAACGGCAATTCCGGCTTCGAGCAATCCTTCATTCCCCCGCTGGCGGCCATCGAACGCATCGAGGTGGTGCGCGGGCCGATGTCCTCGCTCTACGGCTCAGACGCGATGGGCGGCGTGATCAACATCATCACCAAGAAGGTGGCGCGCCAGTGGGGTGGCTCGGTCAGCTTCGATACCACCTTGCAGCAGCATGCCGATTCCGGTGACGCCTATCAGGGCCAGTTCTACGTCAACGGTCCCATCGCCAGCGATGTGCTGGGCCTGCAGATGTGGGGCAAGGTCTACAAGCGCCAGGAAGACCGCATCCTCAACGGCAATACCAAGGCGCTGGACACCGACTTTACCGCCCGCCTGGCGCTGACGCCCAACAAGGACCACGACATCCTGGCCGAGATCGGTACCACCCAGGTGCGGCGCGATGCCTCCAGCTATCACACCCTGGCGGCCACGCGTACCACGGCCGATACCTACAACGAAAACCCGCGCGACCACATGTCGCTGTCGCACACCGGTCGCTATGGCTGGGCCACCTCGGATGTGTCCATCTCCTACGAGAAGGCGCAGCGCAAGAGCTATACCGAAAGCCCGGTCGGCAGCGACAGCTACACCCAGGCCGCGCGCGCCCCCAAGATCGAGAACCTGGTGATGGACGGCAAGCTGTCCCTGCCGCTGGGCGCGCACTGGCTGGTACTGGGCGGCCAGTGGAACGAGGCCACCCTGACCGACGTCAACCCGGGCGTGAGCAGTACCCTGGTGCAGCAGTTCAAGATCACCCAGAAGGCGCTGTTCGTCGAGGACGAGTGGAAGCTGACCGAACGCCTGGCCCTCACCGGCGGCCTGCGCCTGGACCACCACCAGGTCTATGGCAACCACTGGAGCCCGCGCCTGTATGCGGTCTGGCATGGCAGCGAGCAACTGGTGCTCAAGGGTGGTGTCTCGCGTGGTTTCCGGGCGCCGGACATTCGCACCATCGCACCGGGCTACGCCTATACCACCGGGGGCGCTGGCTGCACGGTCGGCCCCACCGGCACCTGCGGGGTCATCATCGGCGACCCCAACCTCAAGCCCGAGACCAGCACCAGCTGGGAAATGGGCGCACAGTGGGATAACCACGCCGGCCTGGCCGCCGGTGCCACGCTGTTCTACACCGACTTCAAGGACAAGGTCAGCAATGCCCTGGTCTATAACGCCGATGGCAGCATTGCGCGCTGGTCGGCCAACAGCAACTATCGCCTCTGGACCAGCTACAACGTCGATCGCGCCACGATCAAGGGCATCGAGTTGAGCGGGCGCTGGCAGGCCACCCGCAGCGTGGCGTTCAAGTCCAACTACACCTATACCGATTCACGCCAGAAGGGAGGCGCCTACGATGGCTATGCGCTGGCCCGCACGCCCAAGCACATGTTCAACCTGCGTGCCGACTGGACCCCGGCCGATGCCTGGACCGTCTGGAGTGCGCTGGCCTACCACGGCAAGGAGGTCAATGCAGCTGCGCGCGTGGGGACTGCCGGCACCACCATTTCCTCGTCGGGGGTCAAGGAGTACCAGGGCTATACCCTGGCCGACCTGGGTGTGACGCATGACATCAACAAGCTCACCTCGGTCAGCGCGGCGATCTACAACCTTACCGACAAGCGTCTGGATGAGCAGAGCTTCAACACCGTCGGCGATGGGCGCCGCCTGTGGGTCAGCCTGACGCAGCGCTTCTGATGGCCGGCGTCGATCTGCACCGGCGGCGCCTGCTGGTGGCCGCCATGCTGGCCAGCCTGCCGGCAATGGCGGTAGCGCAGCCTGACCTGTCGCAGCGACTGGGGCCGACGATTGCCGAGCACGGTTCGGCCTGGTATCGCTTCGAGCGCTTTGCGCTGCGCTCGCAGGACGGCCAGCGCGGCTACCGGGTGACCGTGTGCCTGCCACGCCGTGCCGCGCCGGCGGACGGTTATCCGGCCATCGTCCTGCTGGACGGCAATGCCGCGTTGGCGGCCATCGACGAAGCGCAGTTGCAGGCGCTGGATGCGGCCGGACCGCCGTTGATCGTGGCCATTGGCTACGACACTGACCTGCGCTTCGATGTCGCGGCCCGCGCCTATGACTACACGCCGCCCATTCCTGCCGGGCAGGCCGATGACGAAGCCCTGCGCGGACGCCGGGGCGGTGGGGCCGATGTGTTCCTGGACCTGTTGCAGGATCGCATCCTGCCGCAGGTGCGTCGGCTGGCGCCATTGGACAGTGGGCGCCTGAGCCTGTGGGGGCATTCCTACGGTGGCTTGTTCGTCTTGCATACGCTGTTCACCCGGCCGGGGCTGTTCTCCCGCTATATCGCCGCCAGCCCGTCGCTGTGGTGGCAGCGCGGCCTGATCCTGGAAGAAGAACGGCGTTTCACGGAGGCGCCCGGCGCCCGGCTGTGGCTGATGGTGGGGGAGGCCGAACAGCGCGAGCGCAAGCCCGCCCGGGAGCTCGATGAACGTAGCCGCGCCATGCTGGCCGCGCGCGCCTGGTTACCGCCCCAGGCGTTGCAGGAAATGGCGGTGCGGCTGCGTCAGCGCCAGGGGCTGGAGGTGCAGATGCGCAGCTTCCCGGGGCTGGCGCACGGACCGATGCTGCCGGCCTCACTGGCCCCGGCGCTGCGTATCGCTGCCGGGCTGGCACCTTGAGACGGACGGCTGCGGGAGCTGCGTGGGCGGGTTTGTATCGTCATGTATCGCAAAGTAAAAGACCCGCGATGGGGCTGGCACAGCGCAGCAGTGAAGCTATAATTGAGAATTGTTATTATTTGCAGCCTGCTTCATTTCGGTTGTCGATTTCATGAAGGATTCTTCGCTCATCCCTGTCAATGCCGTTGCGGACCAGAAGCGTCGGGCCTTCTGGCTCAAGCACCTGCACCAGTGGCACTGGATCAGTTCCGGCATCTGCCTGGTGGCGATGCTGGCTTTCGCCGTCACCGGCCTGACGCTGAACCACGCCGCACAGATCGAAGCAAAGCCGCAGGTGGTGCATCGCACCGCCGTGCTGCCGCCCGCGCTGCTGACCCCGCTACGCCAGCAGGCCGAGGCGGCGTCCGCCGTCGATACCAAAGGCGGCAGCAAGGACCCCTTGCCCGCGCCGGTGCGGGACTGGGTCGCCCAGCAGTGGTCGGTGGCGGTGGGCACGCAGGCGGCGGAGTGGTCGACCGATGAAGTCTATGTGGCGCTGCCGCGTCCCGGCGGCGATGCCTGGCTGCGCGTGGCGCTGGAAGACGGGCAGGTGGAATACGAAAAGACCGATCGCGGCTGGATCTCCTATTTCAACGACCTCCACAAGGGCCGCAACACAGGCGCCGCCTGGAGCTGGTTCATCGATATTTTCGCCGTAGCCTGCCTGGTGTTCTGCGTCACCGGGCTGTTCCTGTTGCAGATGCATGCCGGCAAGCGCCCGGCCACCTGGCCGCTGGTCGCGCTGGGCCTGGTGGCGCCGCTGTTGCTGGCGCTGCTGTTCATGCATTGAAGCTTGCGTTTTTCTCCCAGCCAGACGAGCCCGGTGGGCTTGCAGCCAGTCATCCTGTCTTATTTTGCGAGGTCACATGAAGCGTAGTCATTCCATGCTGCTCAAACCGACCGCCCTGGCACTGGCCATGGCGGCACTGTTCGCCACGGCCGCCCCGGCCGGTGCGGCGGAGATGAATCTGAAGATCGAGGTTCCCACCCTGAACGTGGCCGAATACCACCGGCCCTACCTGGCGGCCTGGATCGAACGCGCCGACCAGAGCGTGGCGGCCAACCTGGCGGTCTGGTACGACGTCAAGAAAAAGGACAAGGAAGGCGAGAAGTGGCTCAAGGATATGCGGCAGTGGTGGCGCCGTACTGGCCGCGAGCAGCAGATGCCGATCGACGGCGTCAGCGGTGCCACCCGCGCGCCGGGTGAGCAGAAGCTCAATTTCGGTTCTGCCAAGGGGCCGCTGGCCAATCTGGCCCCGGGTGACTATGTGCTGATGGTGGAAGCCGCCCGCGAAGTCGGCGGTCGCGAACTGGTCAAGGTGCCGTTCCAGTGGCCGCCCAAGTCGGTCCAGAGTGCCAAGGGCCAGGGCAGCAGTGAACTGGGGGCGGTGGCGCTGGAACTGAAGCCCTGAGGCACAGAAGCGCAGCATCACACCATAAAACCATCAAGAAAGAGGAACCTGTCATGACGTTTTCCCTGAAGCATTTCACCGCCCGTTCCATGAAGATCGCCGCGCTGGCCCTGGCCATCAGCCTGCCGCTGTCGGCCCATGCCCACCGTCAGTGGCTGCTGCCCTCGGCCACCGTGCTCTCCGGCAGCGAGGCCTGGGTGACGGTGGATGCGGCGGTCTCCAACGACCTGTTCTACTTCGAACACTTCCCACTGCGCCTGGACGGGCTGGTAGTAACCGGCCCCGACGGCAAGCCGCTGCAGGCGGTCAATGCCGCCACCGGCAAGTATCGCAGCACCTTCGATGTGCAACTGAGCCAGCCCGGCACCTACAAGATTGCCGTGGTCAACAACGGCGTCTTCGCCAGCTACAAGATCGATGGCCAGCAGAAGCGCTGGCGCGGTAGCGCCGAGGCCCTGGCCAAGGAGATCCCGGCCAACGCCACCGAACTGAAGGTGACCCAGATGAATAGCCGGGTGGAGACCTTCGTCACCGCCGGCAAGCCGACCACGGCTGCCCTGGCGCCGACCGGCACCGGTCTGGAGCTGGTCCCCGTGACCCATCCCACCGACCTGGTGGCGGGTGACACCGCGACCTTCCAGCTGCTGCTGGACGGCAAGCCGGCCCCCGACATCGAGGTGGAACTGGTACCCGGCGGCATCCGCTATCGCGACAAGCTGCTCGACACCAAGCTCAAGACCGCGGCTGATGGCAAGTTCAGCGTGAAGTGGGCGGGTCCGGGCATGTACTGGATGGAAGCCAGCGTCGCCGACCAGAAGACCACGCTGCCGCAGGCCACCCAACGCCGCGCCACCTACATTGCCACCATCGAAGTGTTGCCCTGAGCACGGGCTGACCGACCTTGTTGGCGCCTGCGATGCGGGCGCCGTTTTCATTTTGGATACCTGTTTGGAGTGTGAGCGGTGACGATGTCCCATCGCGTGTTGATCCCCATCGACCTGGAGGCCCCGGCCGCGCTGCCCGCCGGGGCAGTGGCCCATCGCCTGGCTGGCGACACCATGGGCACGACCTGGAGCGTGCAGTTACTGGCCCCACCGGCGCTGACCACGGCGGCCATTGCCGATGCCATCCAGGCGCAGTTGCAGCGCGTGATCGACGAGATGAGCACCTGGTCGCCACAGTCCATCATCAGCCGCTTCAACCAGGCCCAGGCCGGTAGCTGGCATGCATTGCCGCCAGCATTCTTTACCGTGCTCGATGCCGCGCTGACCATGGCGGCCGACAGCGAAGGCGCCTTCGATCCCACGGTCGGGCCGCTGGTCGATCTGTGGGGTTTTGGCGCCGGTAGCGTGGCCGCCGACCGTCTGCGCCTGCCCGATCCGGAGCGCCTTGCGGCCGTGCGCCAGCGCTGCGGCTGGCAGCGCATCGTGCTGGACCGCGAGCAGCGCCGGGTGTTGCAGGCCGGTGGCGTTTCTCTGGATTTTTCAGGTATCGCCAAGGGTTACGCGGTCGATCTGGTGGCGCAGGCCCTGCATGAACTTGGCTGTGCAAGCTGGCTGGTGGAAATCGGTGGCGAGCTGGCCGGGCAGGGTCTCAAGGCCGACGGCCAGCCCTGGTGGGTGGCGCTGGAACGGCCCCCGCACGATACCGCCCCGGGCATGGTGGTGGCACTGCACGGCCTGTCGGTGGCGACCTCGGGCGACTATCGCCGCTATGTCGATCATCAGGGCCAGCGCTATGCCCACACCATCCATCCGCGTACTGGCGCACCGGTACGGCAGGCGCTGGCCTCGGTGACGGTACTGCACCGGCAGTGCATGGTGGCCGACGCACTGGCCACCGTGCTGACCGTGCTGGGCGAGGAGGCCGGCATGGCCTTCGCCCGCCAGCGCGGTATTGCGGCGCTGTTCATCAGCGCGCAGCCGCAGGCTTACCGCGAAACCATGACCCCGGCCCTGGCCGCCATGCTGGAGTGAGCATGGCACTGCAGACCCGTTACCTGCTGGCGGCGCTCGTCGCACTGACCTATCTGGTGTTCTGCGTCATGACGGCGCTCACCTACCGCCGCGCGCAGCGCCGGCAGCAGGCGCAATGGGCGGGCGCGGACGCCGGCAATAGCGATGCCGCCACCGTGCTGCTGGCCTTTGCCAGCCAGACCGGCACGGCCGAGCGCCTGGCCCTGCAGAGCGCGCAGAGCTTGCGGGCCGGCGGCATGGCGGTACGCGTGCTGCCGCTGGACCAGTTGCAGGAGGATGACCTGCTGCACGAGGATGACCTGCTGCGCAAGCGGCTGATCCTGTTCGTGGTCAGCACCACCGGCGAGGGCGATGCGCCCGACATGGCCGCCACCCTGGCGCAACGCATGGCGCAGCCGTCCCCGGGCGCGCCGCTGCCGCAACTGCAGTTCGGCGTGCTGGCGCTGGGCGACCGCAGCTACCAGCAATATTGCGCCTTCGGCTATGCGCTGCACGCATGGCTGGGGCGCCGCCATGCGCAGCCGCTGTTCGATGTGATCGACGTCGACAACGGCGACGACGGCGCCCTGCGCCATTGGCAACATCAGCTGGGCGTACTCAGCGGTCACAGCGACGAGGCCGACTGGAGTGCGCCGGCCTACGGGCGCTGGCGGCTGGCGCAGCGTCGGCTGCTCAATCCGGGTAGCGCCGGTGGAGCGGTGTACCACCTGCAACTCACGCCGCTGGACCTGCCCGCGCCGAGCTGGCAGGCCGGCGACATCGCCGAGATCGGCCCGCGCAACAGCGACCAGGCAGTACAGAGCTTCATACAGGCGTTGGGTTTGCAGAATGAAACGACAACGCTGGCTCCAGTGCTCGCGAGCCGCTTGCTGCCGCACGAGGCCGCGGCGCTGCAGGCCTTGCGCGGCTTGTCCGGCGCTGACCTGCTCGCCCGCCTGAAACCCTTGCCGCACCGTGCCTATTCGATTGCCTCGCTGCCGGCCGATGGTGGCCTGGAGCTGATGGTGCGGCTGATGCACCAGCCCGATGGACGAGCCGGCATCGGTTCCGGCTGGCTGGGCCTGCATGCCGCGCCGGGCCAGGAGATCGACCTGCGGGTGCGGGTCAACACCGCCTTCCATGGCCCGCAGGACGACCGGCCGCTGATCCTGATCGGCAACGGCACCGGGCTGGCCGGACTGCGTGCGCATCTGCGCCAGCGCATCGCCGCCGGGCAGCATCGCAACTGGCTGGTCTTCGGCGAGCGTTCGCATCGGCACGACTTCTTCCATGGCGACGAACTGCAGGGCTGGCTGGCCGAGGGCCATCTGCAGCGGCTGGACCTGGCCTTTTCGCGCGACCAGGCACAGCGCGTCTACGTGCAGGACAAGCTGCGCGAGGCCGCCGCTGAACTGCAGCAGTGGGTGGAGCAGGGCGCCAGCCTGTACGTGTGCGGCAGCCTGCAGGGCATGGCGGCCGGCGTCACGCTGGCGCTGCAGGAGATTCTGGGCGAGGCGGCCCTGCAGGCGCTGGCCGAGCAGGGGCGTTACCGGCGCGACGTCTATTGAGGGCAGACGTCGGGCCTCACAGGTGAAGTTGGCTGACAATGCCGGGAAATCCCATGGATTTGCCGGCATTTGCTTTATTTGCTTTTTATCCCCGTTGCGCGAGAGAATGTCACATCAAATCAATGAGATAAGAACAACATGAGCCTATTCGCCAGCCTGCTGCTGATCCTGCTCCTGGTGGTGGTCAGCGCCTTTCTTTCCTGCGCCGAGATTTCCATTGCAGCCTCCCGCAAGATCCGCCTGGAGATGATGTCCAAGGAGGGCGTGCAAAATGCCGACCGCGTGCTCTCGCTGCAGGCGCAGCCGGGCAATTTCTTCACGGTGGTGCAAATCGGTCTGAATGCCGTGGCCATCCTCGGTGGTGTGGTCGGCGAGCCGGCGCTGACGCCGCACATGCGCGAGATCATCAGCACCTTCTATGTCGGCCCGCTGCTGGAGAACGTCAGCTTCGCCATGTCCTTCCTGGTGGTGACGGCCTTCTTCATCCTCTTCGCCGATCTGATGCCCAAGCGCCTGGCCATGGTGGCGCCGGAGCGGGCGGCGGTGGCGCTGGTCAAGCCGATGCTGTTGCTGGAGAAACTCTTCAAGCCGCTGGTGTGGTTCTTCAACAGCCTGTCGAAGTGGATTTTCACGCTCTTCGGCCTGCCCCAGGTGCGCACCGAAGTCATCACCCCCAACGAGATCCACGCCATGGTCGATGCCGGCGCCCAGGCCGGCGTGCTGCTCACGCAGGAGCATCACCTGATCGAAAACGTGTTCGAGCTGGAAAGCCGCTACGTGCCCTCGGCCATGACGCCGCGCGACAGCATCGTCTACTTCCTGCTCACCGATAGTGAAGACACGATACGCCAGAAGATCATCGAGCATCCGCATTCGCGCTTCCTGGTCTGCGAAGGCCATATCGATGCCGTGCTGGGCTATATCGACAGCAAGGATGTCTTGAAGCGCCTGCTCAAGGGCGAGCAGTTTTCCCTGGCCGACAAGGGGCTGGTGCATACCCCGCTGTCCATCCCCGACAGCCTGAACCTGTGGGAAGTGCTGGAGCGCATGAAGGCCATGGACGAGGACCTGGCCATCGTGGTCAACGAATATGCGCTGGTGGTGGGCATCATCAGCATCACCGATGTCACCGGGGTGTTGATGGGCAACCTGCTGGCCATCACCGTGGAAGAGCAGCAGATCGTACGCCGCGATGAAAACTCCTGGCTGATGGATGGGCTCACACCGCTCAACGATGTGATGAACGAGCTGGACATCGACGAATATCCCAACCCGGTCGGCTACGAGACCCTGGCCGGCTTCATCATGTACATGCTGCGCAAGATTCCCAAGAAGACCGATTTCGTGCTGTTTTCGGAATACAAGTTCGAGGTGGTCGACATCGAGGGCAATCGCATCAACCAGTTGCTGGTGACCCGCTTCAAGCTGGAGCGGACGGACAAGGCGGACAAGGCGGATAACGCGGACAAGGCGGATAACGCGGACAAGACCGACAAGGAAGCCGGTACGAATTAATACGATTTTTCAGATTTTTCCTATCCTCACGACCTGCCCGAATCGGGATACTTCCCCTCGGTCGTCTGCTTGAAAGACTGGTACTCGGGGAAAGCAGACGGCCGTTTCAAAAAGTAGCAAACGCAGCAAATGCAGTAACGCAGTAACTGAAGTAACCGTAGCAGAGGTAGTCGTGGGCAGCCCGCATCCGCAAGGATGCGGGCTTTTTTTCGTCGGTCGATTTCGGTATCGATGCTGACATCGACGATGCGCGGCCTGCAGCGCCTGCCGCATTGAAGTACAGTCAGGCCTTTGGTGTATTCAAGCGGGAAGTGAAATTGGGAAAAGAGGTCAAGAGCCCTTGCGTCTCCTTGTGCAAGCTCAAGCACGAAGTCTGTACCGGCTGCGGGCGCACCCGGGATGAAATCAAGGACTGGAAATCGATGAAGCGCAAGGCGCAGCTGGACACCGTCCATCTCGCCGCCAAACGCCTGAAGGCCCTGAAGAAGAAATAGCGGCGGCCGTGTGCCGCCGCGAGCTTACGCCCTGGCACCGTGGTTGCGTTCCGAAATCTGCGCGTTGAGCGTCCAGAAATCGTAGAGCACGCCCAGCAGGAAGAAGCCTCCCGTGAACAGGTAGACGATGCCCGAAATCCACTTGCCGATATACATGCGGTGTACGCCAAACAGGCCCAGGAAGGTCAGCAGCAGCCACGCCACCGAGTAATTGACCTCGCCACCGACGAAGCGCGCATCGGCCTGGCGATCCATCGAAGGGATCAGGAACAGGTCGATGATCCAGCCGATGCCCAGCAAGCCCAGCGTGAAGAACCAGATCGTGCCCGTCACCGGCTTGCCGTAGTAGAAGCGGTGAGCGCCGGTGAATCCGAAGATCCAGAGCAGGTAGCCCAGGGTTTTGCTATGGGTGTCGTTGTTCATGCAGGCTCCAGAAAAAGTGCAGTTCAAAACCGTAAAAAGGAGGCGGCCCGGCACATTGTAGTGCGCGGACGGTGCGTTGCTTTACGGTAGAGCTACAAACAGAAGTGAAGTTCAGCGACAGGCACCGCTCAGCAAAGCCCCGCGGGGCTTGCCCGCAAGAAAAGCTCAACTGGTATAAACTGTGAAGCTTCAGGAGGCATAGAACCTCCGCCACCTTCATTCCGCCATCTGTTGCCCATCGTGCGACCTTCGCTGCTCATCCCGCTTATCGTCGGCTGTGCGCTGTTCATGGAAAACATGGACGCCACCGTGCTGGCCACCTCGCTCCCCGCGCTGGCGCGCGATCTCAACCAGGACCCGATCACCCTCAAGCTGGCCATGACCGCCTATGTCGCGGCGCTGGGCGTGTTCATCCCGATCTCGGGCTGGATGGCCGACAAGCTGGGCGCGCGCAAGGTGTTCAGCGCGGCCATGATCGTGTTCATGACCGGTTCCATCCTGTGCGCGGTCTCCGGGTCGCTGGTGACCTTCGTGGCAGCGCGTTTCCTGCAAGGCATCGGCGGGGCCATGATGGTGCCGGTGGGGCGGGTCATCATCGCCCGCTCGGTGGACAAGTCCGAACTGGTCAAGGCGGTCAGCTACCTGACCCTGCCGGCGCTGCTGGGGCCCGTGGTGGGGCCGCTGCTGGGTGGTTTCATCACCACCTACTTCCACTGGCGCTGGGTATTCCTGATCAATATCCCGTTCTGCTTCCTCGGCCTGTACCTGGCCAAGCGCTTCATCCAGAACTTCAAGGAAGACGACCCGGCACCGCTGGATGTGAAGGGTTTTGTACTGACCTCGGTCGGCGCGGCCATGATCATGCTGGGCCTGTCGCTGTTCGGCAGCCATCTGGTGGATGGCGCCACGCCGGTGGCCATGTGCTCCATCGGCGCCATCGCGCTGGTGATGTACTACCGCCATTCCACCCAGATCGCCTTCCCGCTGCTGGACTTCCGGCTGCTGCGCATTCCCACCCTGCATGCCAGCGTGGTGGGTGGTTCGCTGTTTCGCATCGGTCTGGGCGCCGTGCCTTTCCTGCTGCCGCTGGCCTTGCAGGAAGGGTTGGGGATGACCGCCTTCCAGGCTGGCAGCATCACCTGTGCCTCGGCCTTCGGTTCGCTGTTCATCCGACTGCTGGCCAGCCGCGTGCTGCGCCGCTATGGCTTCCGCACGGTGCTGATGGTCAATGCCGTGTTCGCCGGTATTGCCCTGGCGGCGTACGGTATCTTCAGCATCCATACGCCTTATCTGCTCATTGTCACCATCGTGTTGATGGGCGGCGTGTTCCCGGCGCTGCAGTTCACCTGTCTCAATTCGATTGCCTATGCCGACATCGACAACCGCGATGCCGGTCGCGTCACCAGCCTGGCCAGCGTGATCCAGCAGCTGTCGCTGGGACTGGGCGTGACCGTGGCCGGTATCGTGCTGCAGCTGTCGAACCACCTGCAAGGCCATTCCAGCATCGTCGCTGCCGACTTCTGGCCGGCCTTCGTGGTGATCGGCCTGTTCTCGGTGGCCTCGGTGCCGATCAGCGGCAGGCTGCCGCACAACGCGGGCCTGGAGCTGTCGCGCGGCAAATGAGCCGATAGGGGAGACGGGGCAGGGCTGGTATCATCGCCGCACCGTCACGATGGAGTTCCGCATGTCCCTTCCTTCCTCCCCGCTGCGCCGCCTGGTTGCGGCCAGCCTGATCCTCGCCTCCTGCAGCGCCTTCGCATTTTCCCTCTCTGACCTGAGCAACCAGGACGCCAGCGCCGGCTTGAAGGCCGCGCTGGAAAAGGGCGCCAGCACGGCGGTCGCCAACCTCGGGCGTCCCAATGGCTTCCTCAATAACGACAAGGTCAAGATCCACCTGCCAGGGGCCCTGGAGCAGGCCATGCCCATCCTGCGCATGACCGGCATGGGTGGCCAGGTCGATGGCCTGGTGGCCGACATGAACCACGCGGCCGAAGCCGCCGTGCCGCTGGCCAAGCCGCTGCTGATCAACGCGGTCAAGGCCATGTCGGTGAGCGATGCCAAGAACATCCTGACCGGTGGCGACACCTCGGTGACCGACTTCTTCCGTCAGAAGACCTCGGGCGAACTGGCCGTGAAGTTCCTGCCGCTGGTCAAGCAGATCACCGACCGCAACGGGCTTTCCGGCCGCTATAACGCGGTGATGGGGCAGGTCGCCAAGTCCGGACTGGTCAGCGCCGACCAGAGCACGGTGGAGGGCTACGTCACGCAGCGCGCGCTGGATGGCCTGTTCCTGATGATCGGCGAAGAGGAAAAGGCGATCCGCAAGGACCCGGTGGGCAGTGGCAGCGCCATCATCGGCAAGGTGTTTGGGGCTATCCGCTGAATACGTTCCAGGCCGATTCCTGATTTCCGACGCTGGCCGCCGCCAGCAGATTGCACGGAAAAGATCGCCAGTCACAGCCGTGACTGGCGATTTTTTTTGACGCTTTACATCGTCGCCAAGCTCGGCAGGATGCCGCTTGGGGCAAGGGATAGCGCCGGATGGGTGGTTTTCAGGTTGCACTCTTTTAACAGCATATTGACCGCTGTTGGGAACTTTTAAAAGTGCTTCAGATTCGCAAGTTATGGATTCATATTGCTACATTGATGGACAGTATTAAGCGATTGGTTTAAACTATCGTTTGTCTTCGCGACATAACTTGTTCAACTACGACTCTCAGCAGTGTCCGATCCGCGCTTGTGCGGGTTGTCCAAATTTCCGGCTGGCAGCGCGAACGCCCTCCCGTTCTCCACGGTGACCCGTTCCCATCCCTGTCCGGTGTGCATCATGCCGAGGCTGGCTTCATCGCTTCGGTTTCATCGCTGCCCTTGCAGCTTTCGGTTCGCATCCAAACGATACGCCCTGATGGGCAGCGAACCCCTTAAAAATTGACTCTATAACCCGTCGTCGCGGCGTCATGTCGTGCCGGCTATACCAACGGGGGTAACATGACACGTGTTCGTCACGTCTTCGCCGGCGCATGCGGTATTGCGCTGGTCCTTGCAGGACTGGTCTGGTGGATCGGTCCGGAGGTCATCCAGAAGTATCGCGGTGACCTGGTCTACTACACCGGCAAGCACCTGGAACTGGTCTTCTTTTCCATGGCGCTGGCCCTGGCGGCCGGCATTCCGGCCGGTATTGCGCTCTCGCGTCCCTCGATGCAGCGCAGTGCAGAAAAATTCATCCAGATCTTCAACATCGGTAACACCATCCCGTCCATCGCCGTGCTGGCGCTGGCACTGGCTTTCTTCGGCATCGGCAATGGTCCGACCATCCTGGCGCTGTGGCTGGCTTCGCTCCTGCCCATCGTGCGCAATACCTTCGAGGGCTTGAAGAACGTGCCGGCTGCCATGAAGGAAGCGGCGCGTGGCATCGGCATGAAGCCGCACCAGATCCTGCTGCGGGTGGAATTGCCCAATGCGCTGCCCATCATCGTCGGCGGCGTGCGCACCGCGCTGGCGATCAACGTCGGGACCGCGCCGCTGTCGATGCTGATCGGCGGCGAGAGCCTGGGTGGCCTGATCTTCCCCGGCATCTACCTCAACAACCACGGCCAGCTGCTGCTGGGCGCGGCGGCCACGGCCTTGCTGGCACTGGTGCTCGATGCCCCGGTGACGACGCTCTCCGGCCTCTACCTGGCCCGACGCGGGCTGCGTACCTGAAGCCGCGCAGCGCAGACTTCCATCACAAGAACGACCGCACGCCGTCGTATCGGCATAGCGGTAGAGAGGAAAGCATGACAAGCAAGACCATCGCAAAATACGCCCTGTGTGCCCTCGCCATGGGCCTGGCCATGTTCGGCGCGGCCCGTGCGCAGGCGCAGAACCTGGTCATCGGCGGCAAGAATTTCACCGAGCAATTGCTGCTCTCGGACATGACCGCGCAATACCTGCGCGCCAAGGGCTATGACACCGAATTGAAGAACGGCCTGGGTACCACCCTGATGCGTTCGGCCCTGGAAAGCGGACAGCTGGACATCGTCTGGGACTACACCGGCACCGCCCTGATCGTCTACAACCACATCGAGGACAAGCTCGATCCCGACCAGATCTACCAGAAGGTCAAGGAGCTGGACGCCCCGCGTGGCCTGACCTGGCTGAACCAGTCCGAGTTGAACAACACCTACGCCTTCGCCATGCCGCGCGAACTGGCCGAGAAGTATCAGATTCATTCACTGCAGGACCTGGCCAAGCGCATCAACGAAGATGACAGCGAAGGCAACAAGCCCCACCTCATGGGGGTGGACTACGAGTTCGCCTCCCGTCCCGATGGTCTGGGCCCGATGCAGGCGCTCTACGGCTTCAAGCTCGATCGCAGCGAGGTCAAGCAGATGGACCCTGGGCTGGTCTATACGGCCCTGAAGAATGAGCAGCTCTTCGTCGGCCTGACCTATGCCTCGGACGGCCGTATCAAGGGCTTCGACCTGCAGCTGCTGGAGGATGACAAGGGCTACTTCGCCGCCTACAAGGCGACCCCGGTGGTGCGCCAGGACATCCTGGAGAAAAACCCCGAGCTGGCAGCGCAATTGAACGAACTGGCCGCCAAGATCGACACGGCGACCATGACCGAACTGAACAAGCGCGTCGACATCGACCAGGAACCAGTGGCCAAGGTGGCCGCTGACTTCCTCAAGCAAGCCGGCCTGATCTGAGGAGGACACCATGAACATCTTCCAATACCTGCAATCGGACTGGCCCAACATCCTTGAACTGACGCTGCAACATCTGAAGCTGGTGGGCATCGCGGTCAGCCTGGCGATCCTCTTCGGCGTGCCGCTGGGCATCCTGGTGGTGCGCGTGCGCTGGCTGGCCGGCCCGCTGATGGGCCTGGCGACCATCGTGCTGACGCTGCCCTCCATCGCCCTGTTCGGGCTGATGATCCCGGTGTTCTCCAAATTCGGCGCGGGCATCGGCCCCTTGCCGGCCATCACCGCCGTGTTCCTGTATTCGCTGTTGCCGATCATGCGCAACACCTACCTCGCGCTGGAAAACATCGAGGCCGGCGTCAAGGAGGCCGGCATCGGCATCGGCATGACCTTCTGGCAGCGCCTGCGCATGGTGGACCTGCCGCTGGCGGTACCGGTGATCCTGGGCGGCGTGCGTACCGCCGTGGTGATGAATATCGGCGTGATGGCCATTGCCGCCGTCATCGGCGCCGGCGGCCTGGGCGTGCTGATCCTGCATGCCATCAGCCAGAGCAATATGCAAAAACTCGTGGTCGGCGCCGTGATGATCAGCGTCCTTGCGATCATCGCCGACACCCTGCTGCAACGACTGCAGAAAATCCTGACACCGAAAGGAGTTCAAAAATGATCGAATTGGACCAACTCAGCAAGACCTACACCCAAAAGGATGGCACCCAGGTCAAGGCGGTGGATGCCGTCAGCCTGAAGGTGGCCGAAGGCGAAATCTGCGTCTTCCTCGGCCCCTCGGGATGCGGCAAGACCACCACCCTGAAGATGATCAACCGCCTCATCAATCCGACCTCGGGTCGCGTGCTGTTGAACGGTCAGGACACCTCCGGCATCGATGAAGTCGAACTGCGCCGCCATATCGGCTACGTGATCCAGCAGATCGGCCTGTTCCCCAACATGACCATCGAGGAAAACATCACCATCGTTCCGCGCCTTCTGGGCTGGGACAAGAAGCGCTGCCACGAGCGCGCTACCGAGCTGATGGCCATGGTGGCGCTGGACCCGAAGAAATTCCTCAAGCGCTACCCGCGCGAATTGTCCGGCGGCCAGCAGCAGCGCATCGGCGTCATCCGTGCGCTGGCGGCGGACGCCCCGGTGCTGCTGATGGACGAACCCTTCGGCGCAGTCGACCCGATCAACCGCGAATCGATCCAGAACGAGTTCTTCCAGATGCAGCGGCAGTTGAACAAGACCGTCATCATGGTCAGCCACGACATCGACGAAGCCATCAAGCTGGGCGACAAGGTGGCCGTCTTCCGCGCCGGCAAGCTGGTGCAGTTCGACAATCCCGATACCTTGCTGGCCCGTCCCAAGGATGATTTCGTGGGTGCCTTCGTCGGCCAGGATCACACCTTGAAGCGCCTGCTGCTGGTGCGTGCCGGCGAGGCCGCCACCACCCCGGCCACGGCGCAGCCGGATGTGTCCTGCGACCAGGCCCTGGCGCTGATGGATGACCAGGATTCGCGCTATCTGACCATCATCGATGCCGACAACCGCGCCCTGGGCTACCTGACCCGGCGCGATGTGCGCGGCAATACCGGCGTGGCCGAGGACATGGTGCGGCCCTTCACCATGAATGCCGCCCCGGATGAAAACCTGCGCGTGGTGCTCTCCAAGATGTACAAGCACAGCACCAGCTGGATGCCGGTGATCGCCAACGATGGCAGCTATCTGGGCGAGGTGACCCAGGATTCGATCGCCAGCTATCTCAGCTCGGGCAAGTCGCGCGGGATGGCGATGGCGGCTTGATCGTGGTGTAGCGCGCCAAGAACGGAAGCACCGGTGCGCCTTCGATACGCGCCTGCGGCGCTACTCAGGTCGAACGGCCGGTGGTGACGGGACGGCAGTGCATAGGCTCCGTTCGCCCTGAGTAGACGCGATAGCGTCGTATCGAAGGGCCGGTTCGGAGAGACTCCGTATCAACATCGCTCAAGGGCAATGCGTAGGCATTGCCCTTTTTTTGCGTCCTGATTCACTTTACTGTGCCGCCTTCAGGTCTTCCAGGAAGGCCGCCACGATGGGTTCGTTCACGCTGCTTCGATTGGTGACCACGCTGATGCCGACCTCATAGGACAGCTCGGTCCGGTTCAGGGCCCGCATCTGCCCGCGGGCGACATACTCGCGCCCCATCTCCTCGGGCAGGTAACCCAGGTGCTGGCCGGAGAGGATGAGGATGGACATGGCTTCCATATTGCCGGTCACGGCCATGATGTTGCGCCGGTGGATGGGCACATGGCCGGGTGGCACCGGGTAGTCGCGCCAGGCCCAGGCGTGTTGCGCGGCCTGTTCCGGGGCTATCTCGCCGGGCTGGTCGAACAGCGGGTGGGGCGGGGCGCAGTAGGCCACCTGGCGCTCCAGCATCAGCTGCGTGTACTGCAGGGCGGTGACGCGACGCCAGAAGTAACCGATGGCGATCTGGATGCTGCCGTTCAGGAGCATCTCTTCCAGCTCGCTGGGCGTGCGCACCAGCAGTTCGATGCGCACCGCCTCATCACGCTGGCGGAACTGGCGGATCACGTCCGAGAGCCGGGTGTTGTGATGGGCCGGGGTGTGGCCGATCAGGCCGATGGAGAGGGTGCCGACCAGGCGCTTGTCGAGATTGCGGGCTTCCATGCCGAACTCGGAGAGCGCGTCCATCATGCGGCGCGCCGAATCGGCAAACTTCTCGCCCTTGGCGGTGAGCTTGAAACCGGCCCGGCCGCGCTCGCAGAGACGAAAACCCAGGCGCGTCTCCAGCGTGTTCAACTGGGCGCTGATGGTGGACTGGCCGACATTGAGCTTGGCCTGCGCCGCCGACACCCCGTGCGAATCCACCACCGCCAGGAAGACGCGGATCAGCCGCAGGTCCAGATCGAAGACATTGTTGAGCATGATGAGTGGGCGGGCGGCGAGGTCGGCGAGGTCGGGGGGGGGGGAGACCGCATTCTTACATTGATGGAAATCGATGTAAACGTCGCCACATCGATATATTTTCGCTAATCCTGCCTCGCTAGAATGCATTCAAGCTCATTGGCGATACAAGGATAAGCATCGATGGAACATGCACTATATCAGCCCCTCGGGGGTAATGTGATGCCCCGTTTTGGGGGGATTGCCACGATGATGCGGCTGCCGCATGTGGAAAATCCCGCTGGCCTGGACGTCGGATTCGTCGGCGTGCCGCTGGATATCGGCACTTCCAACCGCTCCGGCACGCGTTTCGGTCCGCGCCAGATCCGCACCGAATCGGTGCTCCTGCGCCCCTATAACATGGCCACCCGGGCTGCGCCCTTCGATTCGCTGAAGGTGGCCGATCTCGGCGACGTGGCCTTGAATCCCTACAGCCTGCTGGATTCGGTGCGCATGATCGAGGAGGCCTATGACGCCATCTATGCCACCGGCTGCAAGACCATCAGCCTGGGCGGCGACCATACGCTGACGCTGCCCATCCTGCGGGCCATGGCGCGTCACCGGGGACCGGTCGGGTTGATCCATGTGGACGCCCATGCCGACGTCAACGACACCATGAACGGCGAGAAGATCGCCCACGGCACACCCTTCCGGCGCGCCTTCGAAGAGGGCCTGCTGGACCCCAGGCGGGTGGTGCAGATCGGCCTGCGTGGCACGGGCTACCACGCCGACGATTTCGACTGGTGCCGCGCCCAGGGTTTCCGCGTGGTGCAGGCCGAGGAGTGCTGGCATCGCTCGCTGGCGCCGCTGATGGAAGAGGTGCGCGCGCAGATGGGCGACGGGCCGGTCTATCTCACCTTCGATATCGATGGCCTCGATCCGGCCTTCGCGCCCGGCACCGGCACGCCGGAAATCGGCGGGCTGACGGTACAGCAGGGGATGGAAATCATCCGTGGTTGCAAGGGGTTGGACATCGTCTCGGCCGATGTGGTCGAGGTCTCGCCACCCTATGACCAGGCCGGTACCACGGCGCTGGTGGCGGCCAACCTGGCATACGAAATGCTCTGTGTCTTCCCGGGTGTGAAATATCGTGCCTGATCGCGTGCCCGATACTGCAACCCATTGCATCACCCCGCCACTACCGCATGAGAAGGAAGCAGCATGACTGATACCCGCCTCTGGGGCGCGCGTTTCCGTTCGCCACCCGACCCGGCCCTGATGACGCTCTCGCGGGGCGGCCTGGATCATTTCCGGCTGACCCGTTTCGACATCGTCTCGTCCCAGGCCCATGCGCGCCAGTTGCGCCTGGCCGGGCTGCTGACCGAGGCCGAATGCAACGCCATCGTCGCCAAGCTCGGCGAACTCGATGCCGCCATCGCCAGTGGCGCCGTGCGGCCCACCGCAGGCGACGAAGACGTGCATACCTTCATGGAGCGCGTGCTGGTGGAGGCGCTCGGCCCGACCGGCGCCAAGCTGCGTGCCGGCCGTTCGCGCAATGACCAGGCCGCCAACAACCTCAAGCTCTATTTGCGCGAGCAGGCACGCGCCATCGGCGCCTTGCTGCTGGACCTGCAGGACGCCCTGACGCACCAGGCCGGCCAGCATCTCGATACGCTGGTGCCCGGCTTCACCCATCTGCAGGCGGCGCAGCCGGTGGTGTTTGCGCACCAGTTGCTGGCCCATGCGCAGACCTTCAGTCGCGACATCTCGCGCCTGATCGACTGGGATCGGCGCGCAGCGTATTCGCCGCTGGGCGCGGCGGCCATGGCGGGGTCGGCCATTGCCCTGCATCCGGCGATCTCGGCCGCCGAGCTGGGCTATGACGGCCCCTGTGAAAACTCCATCGATGCCGTCGGCAGCCGCGATCACGTGGCCGAATTCCTGTTCGTCTGCGCCATGCTGGGGACGCATCTCTCGCGCCTGTCGGAAGAAGTCACGCTGTGGGTGTCGCGCCAGTTCCGCTGGGTGGAGCTGGACGATGCCTTCTCCACCGGCAGTTCCATCATGCCGCAGAAGAAGAACCCCGATATCGCCGAACTCACCCGCGGCCGCTCGGCCCGTCTGATCTCGCTGCTGATGGACATGCTGGTGGCCCTGAAGGGGCTGCCGTTTTCCTACAATCGCGATCTGTCGGAGGACAAGTATTCGGCCTTCGAGGCCATCGACGTGCTGCACATGGTCTTGCCCGCCATGGCCGGCATGATGCGCACGCTGCAGGTGAACAAGGAGCGCATGCGCGCCGATGCCACCCAGGGCTTCACCCTCGCCACCGAAGTGGCGGACTGGCTGTCGCGTCGCGGTGTGCCGTTCGCCCAGGCGCACGAGATCACCGGTGCCATGGTGCGCGCCTGCGAAGAGCGCGTAGTGGAGCTGCACCAGTTGAGCGATGCAGAGTTGAAAGTCATTAGTTCACATCTGTTGCCAGAAGTACGAACGGTTCTCACGCCCGAGGCCGCTGTGGCGGCGCGTAGCGGCCATGGCGGTACCGCACCGCTGCAGGTGCAGGCTCAGCTGGAAAGATTGCAGGCTACCGTGGCTGTGCAACGTCAGTGGACGCAGCAGGCGGTGTTGCCATCAGCAGCGGGAGCGACAGCATGAGCACCGTCTCCCCCTATGCCATCGACCACCTCAAGGTGGTACCGCGCCGCTACTACGGACGCTGGCTGTCGGCCGCGCTGATCCTGCTGGCGCTGGGCTTCGTGGTACACGCCTTCGCCCATGGCCAGATCGAGTGGGCGGTGGTGGCCAAGTTCATGACGGCCAAGGTGATCCTGCAGGGTCTTCTGAACACCATCCTCATGACCATCTATGCGATGGTGGTGGGCATCGTGCTGGGCGTGGTCTTTGCGGTGATGGTGATGTCGCCCAACAAGCTGCTCAAGGCGGTGGCGACCTTCTACATCTGGTTCTTCCGGGGCACGCCCTTGCTGCTGCAGATGCTGCTGTGGTTCAACCTGGCGCTGGTGTTCCCGACCATGGGCATTCCCGGCTGGTTCGAGGCGCGCACGGTGGACATCATCACGCCCTTCGTGGCCAGCCTGCTGGGACTGGGCATCGGGCAGGGTGCCTATACCGCCGAGGTGGTGCGCGGCGGCATCCTGGCGGTGGACAATGGCCAGACCGAGGCCGCCAAGGCGATTGGCATGACGCGCCTGACCGCCTTGCGCCGCATCGTGCTGCCGCAGGCCATGCGGGTGATCATCCCGCCGGTGGGCAATGAGGTGATCAGCATGATCAAGCTGACTTCGGTGGCCAGCGTGATCCAGTTTTCCGAAATCCTGCACAACGCCCAGACCATCTATTTCGCCAATGCCCGCGTGATCGAACTGCTGATCGTGGCGACCGTCTGGTACCTGGCGGTGGTGACGGTGTTTTCCATCGGCCAGCATTTCCTGGAGCAGGTATTTGCCCGCGAGCGCCGCGCCCGGGCACGTACCCGTGCGGCTGGTGCACAGGGAGCCACAGGATGAGCACACCCATGATCGTGGCCCATGAGGTCCAGAAATACTATGGCGGCTTCCACGCGCTCAAGGGCGTGAACCTGGAGGTCGAGGCCGGTGCCGTGACCTGCATCGTCGGTCCCTCGGGTTCGGGCAAGAGTACCTTCCTGCGCTGCATCAACCAGCTGGAAAGCATCGATGGCGGGGCCATCTGGGTCGGCGGCGAATTGCTGGGCTATCGCCGCCGTGGCGACCAGTTGATCGAGCTGTCCGACGGCGAGATCGCCCGCCAGCGCCTGGCCAGCGGCATGGTGTTCCAGCGCTTCAACCTGTTCGCCCATATGACGGCGCTGCAGAACATCATGGAAGGCCCGGTGGTGGTGCAGAAGCGCCGGCGCGCCGAAGTGAAGGAAGAGGCGCGGGCCCTGCTGGCCCGGGTGGGCCTGGCGGGCAAGGCCGATGCCTATCCCTCTGAACTTTCCGGTGGCCAGCAGCAGCGCGTGGCGATTGCCCGCGCACTGGCCATGCGGCCCAAGCTGATGCTGTTCGATGAACCGACCTCGGCGCTGGACCCGGAGCTGGTGGGCGAAGTGCTGGCGGTGATGAAGGATCTGGCCAAAAGCGGCATGACCATGATCGTGGTCACGCACGAGCTGGGCTTTGCGCGTGAAGTGTCCAACCGGGTGGTGTTCATGGATGGCGGCCAGGTGATCGAGGCCGGCACCCCCAGTGAAGTGCTGGCGCGCCCGCAGCACCGACGTACCCAGGAATTCATCGCGGCCATCCTGGCCTGATGCGGCATTGCAGAACTCAACCAGAAAGGGGAATCCCGTGAAGCTGAAACACAAGACCATGTTGGGCCTGGCTACGTTGGCCGCCACCGTCACCCTGGCCGCCAGCGGCGCACACGCGGCCGATCTGCCGGATCGCATCAAGAAGGCCGGCAAGCTGGTCATCGCCTCGCAGGCCAACTACCCGCCCATCGCCTACAAGGACCCGGCCACCGGCGAGCTGATGGGGCTGGACATCGACCTCGGGGCGGCCATCGCCAAGGAACTGGGCCTGAAGGTGGAGTACCAGGAAACCGCCTTCGCCCAGGTCTTCAGTTCGCTCACCACCGGCCGCGCCGACATCGCCATGGTGGCCATCAGCGACACGGCCGAACGCCAGAAGGTGGCCGACTTCATCGACTACATGAAGACCGGTCCGCAATTCTTCACGCTGCAGGCCAATGCGGCCCGCATCAAGGGCATCGCCGACGTCTGCGGCACCAAGGTCGGTGCCAGCCGCAATACCAACTGGCCGGGCCAGATCGCCGGCTGGAGCAAGGATAACTGTGAAGCCAAGGGGAAGCCGGCCATCACCGTGATCGGTACCGAAGGCTCGGTGGATGCGCGCACCCAGTTGAAGACCGGCCGCATCGATGTGGCGGTGCAGGGCAGCGAGACCCTGCCTTACTTCCAGGGCATGGAGCCCAATACCTATGTCCTGCTGGGGCAGCCGCTGTTTGCGCAGGAGACCGGCATTCCGGTCTCCAAGAGCGAACCGGGCCTGCGCGACGCGGTGCTGGAGGCCCTGAAGCGCCTGCAGGCCAACGGGACCTACGACAAGCTGCTGGCCAAGTACAAGCTGCAGGGTAGCGCCATGCCGGCCGCGCTCAACCAGGGCAAGTGAGTCATGGCCGGCGTCGAGTTTGATGAAGCCGAGCAGGCCGCCGCCCGCCGGCTGGGCCTGACGGCGGCCGAGGATGTGGAGTGGCAGGCGCGCTGCGAACTGGCGGCGCTGTACCGGCTGCTGGCGCATTTCCGCATGACCGACCTGATCGATACGCACATCTCGGCACGGGTGCCGGGGCAGGCTGGTCACTTCCTGATCAATCGCTATGGCGTGCTGTTCCACGAGATGCGCGCTTCCGATCTGGTCAAGGTGGATGCCCAGGGGCAGGCGGTGCAGATGGGCAGCACTGCCGCGCCAGCGCAGCGGGTCAATCGCGCCGGCTTCGTGATCCATTCGGCGGTACACCAGGCGCGGCCGGACCTGCATTGCGTGATCCACACGCATACCACGGCCGGGATCGCGGTCTCGGCCCAGCGTGACGGGCTGCTGCCGATCAGCCAGCATGCGCTCAAGTTCTACGGCAAGCTGGCCTATCACGAGTACGAAGGCATCGCCCTCGATACCGAAGAGCGGGAGCGGCTGGTGGCAGCGCTGGGGTCGCACAAGGCCATGATCCTGCGCAACCATGGCTTGCTGGCGGCGGGAGAGTCGGTGGCGGCGGCCTTCCACGAAATCTATTTCCTGGAACGGGCCTGCCAGGCGCAGGTGGCGGCGCAAGCGGGCGGGGCAGCCTTGCACCTGCCGGCGGAGGAAGTGCGCCTGCGTGCCGCACGCCAGTTCGACAACGACCAGGCCAGCGGCATCATCGACCTGGCCTGGGAGGCGGCCTTGCGGCTGGTGCAGGAGCAGGGGCCGGGGTATCGCTGCTGAGTGCGTCACCGGTTCTTCAAATCGGCGCTTCAAAAGACAACGCCCGCATCGATGATGCGGGCGTTGTGATGTGCGGGCAGGCGCAGGCTCAGTCCAGCAGTTTCTGCATGAACATCGCCTTGCCGGTCTCGGCCTTCAATTCATAGCCTTCAAAGCCGCTGGCGCGATACAGCGAACGGGCCACCGTATTGCCTTCCAGGACTTCCAGCGTGAGCTTGCAGCAGCCCAGTGCGCGGGCCTGCTGTTCCACGCTGGCCAGCAGCTGTCGGGCCACGCCCTGGCCGCGATAGGCCGGCATCACGGCAAGGTCGTGCAGGTTCAGCAGCGGCTTGCAGGAGAAGGTCGAGAACCCTTCGATGCAAGTTGCCAGGCCCGCCGGGGTATCACCGTCGAAGGCCAGGAAGACATGGGCGGTGGGACGTTTCTTCAGTTCCGCCGCCAGGTTCTGGCGTACATAGTCCGACAGGGCCTGTCCGCCGCCCATGGCGTCGCAGGCATAGGCGTTGAGGGTCTCGAACAGTGCGGCCGCGTGGGCTGCATTGCCGAGATCGGCCTTGACGATAGAGACACCCATGTCTTCCCTTTCTTGTGATTGAAATTGAATTGAGGCTGCGGCGCCGGTCTTACTTGCCGCTGGCGCGTTGGCCGCCGTGCGTGAGCGCGGACGGACGCGGGCCATTCTGGCGTTGCTGACCCTGGCTGCGCGGTTGCGCATTGGCCGGGCGGGGGGCGCGATTGGCGTTGTTGCCGCCATTGCCACCGTTGCCACCACCATTGCCGCCGCCGTTGCCAGCCTGGCCGCCCTGCGGACGACCCTGGCCACGCGCCGCATTGCCATTGCCAGGATTACGCGGCTTGGCCTGCTGCGCTGCGCCGCCACCGGCATTGGCCGGCTTGGCGCCGCCATTGCCATGGCCATTGCCGGCTGCAGCCGGCTTGCGCGGTGCATTGCGTTGACCGCCACGTCCGCCACCGGCGTTCTGGTGACGACCCTGGCCGCTGCGCAACTGGATCGGTTGCGGCTTGGCGGTCGGGTCCGGTTCGAAACCGGCGATCACTTCCACCGGGATTTCGCGCTTGATGAAGCGCTCGATGTCGTGCAGCAGGTCGCGCTCGTCCACGCAGACCAGCGACACGGCTTCGCCGGTGGCGCCGGCGCGGCCGGTACGACCGATGCGGTGGACGTAGTCTTCCGGCACGTTGGGCAGGTCATAGTTGACCACGTGCGGCAGCTGGTCGATGTCGATGCCGCGGGCAGCGATGTCGGTGGCGATCAGGGCGGTCAGCTTGCCGTCCTTGAACTCGGCCAGGGCCTTGGTGCGGGCCGACTGGCTCTTGTTGCCGTGGATCGCCATGGCGGTGATGCCGTCGCGGGCCAGTTGCTCGACCAGCTTGTTGGCGCCGTGCTTGGTGCGGGTGAAGACCAGCACCTGCTTCCACTGGTGGGTCTTGATCAGGTGCGCCAGCATGGGGTGCTTCTTGTCGCGGTCGACCGGGTGGATCTTCTGCGCGATCACTTCCACGGTGGAGTTGCGGCGGGCCACTTCGATCAGGGCCGGGTTGTTCAGCAGGCTGTCGGCCAGCTTCTTGATCTCGTCGGCGAAGGTGGCCGAGAACAGCAGGTTCTGGCGCTTGGGCGGCAGGGCGGCGAGCACCTTGCGGATGTCGCGGATGAAGCCCATGTCCAGCATGCGGTCGGCTTCGTCCAGCACCAGGATCTGGATGTGCTGCAGGTTCACGGTGCCTTGCTGCATGTGGTCCAGCAGGCGGCCGGGGGTGGCGACCAGGATATCGACGCCACGCTTCAACAGCGTGATCTGCGGATTGATGCCGACCCCACCGAAGATGCAGGCCGAGGTCAGCGGCAGGTACTTGCCGTACTGGCGCACGCTTTCCTCGACCTGGGCCGCCAGTTCGCGGGTGGGGGCCAGGATCAGGGCGCGGATGGGCAGATGACCGTTGATCTTGTTGCGCGGCATGGCCGAGAGGCGTTGCAGCAGCGGCAGGGTGAAGCCGGCGGTCTTGCCGGTGCCGGTCTGGGCGCCGGCCAGCAGGTCGCCACCGGAGAGCACGGCGGGGACGGCTTGGGCCTGGATCGGGGTGGGGGAGGTATAGCCTTGTTCGGAAACGGCACGAACGATTTCGTCGGACAAGCCGAGCGCGGAAAATGACATGAGACTCTGAAAATGGGTTTGGCCTGTGGCCCCGTACGGGCGCCAGTCGCAGGCAAACGGGTTGGAACTTGAGGAGGGCGCGGACTTGACTGGCTATACGCCGCGCAGGCCGCAGTATAACAGCGCAGTCTGCGGGCGACGTGATTTATTTTGCATGCGGATGCGGGCAGCTCATCCGTGCTGGCGGGCCAGGAAGGATTGCACGGGAGGCAGTACCAGCGCGCTTTGCATCAATCCACCGAAATGCGTGACGCCGGGCAGGCTGACAAATTCTGCCTGTGGCAACAAGGCCGCAGTGCGCTCGACGGCGGCATGGCGCGCATCGGCGTCGCCACAGAAGAGCAGGCAGGGCAGGTCCATCCGTGCCAGCAGGTCTTGCTGCGAGGGACGGGCTTGCTGGGCGGCGGCGGCCAGGGCCACCAGGTCGTTGGCGCGGATGAGCATCTTCACCTGGGGCGAAATCTGTTCGTCCAGCAGGGCTTCGAAGGTGGCGATGAAGGCCTCGGGGTCGCGGCCGTCGATACCATGGAAGCCCTCCCAGCTGCGATCTTCATACGGATGGGCGGCGCCCAGGATGAGGCTGCGCAGGCGCTGTGGCGCATGGCGTACCAGCCCGTAGCCGACCCAGCCGCCCAGCGAGTAGCCGAAGAAGTGGGCGCGCTCGATCTGCAGGGCGTCCAGCACGGCCACGGCGTCGCGGCAGCGCTGCAGCTGGGTGTAGGCGGCGGTATCGTGCGGCTTGTCGCTCTGGCCATGGCCCAGGGCATCGAACATGATGACCTGGTAATGCTGGCGCAACACCGAGGTGAAGCCGAAGAAGCGCCAGGCTTCCAGGCTGCTGGTAAAGCCGTGGTGCAACAGCA
>NZ_AEEC02000023.1 GCF_000300975.2 Herbaspirillum frisingense GSF30
TCCCCTTCGTCTAGAGGCCTAGGACATCACCCTTTCACGGTGAGTACGGGGGTTCGAATCCCCCAGGGGACGCCAGATAAAAAAGCCCGCGCAAGCGGGCTTTTTTGTTTGGCGTCACCTAGCGATGTGCTTGAGCACATCGCGGGGGGATTCGAAGGGTTTCGCTTGCAAGCGAAACCGGGCCCGCGGCACGTGGGCGAATCCCTCGCTCGCGCAGCGAGCGTTAGCCGACGACTGAACGCGCACCGAAAGCAATCCAGGCCGACCCAGTCAACTGAAGCCCGCGCAAGCGGGCTTTTTTGTTTGGCGGCCGAATCCCTCCTCACCCCCCAGCCCCGCCCGCGCGCATTTGTCTCCGCCATAACATTCACTCCCCCCTTTTTTGCGCTATCCTCCCCGCACCCTGACCTTCGTCACCAATGCAAGGTCAGACAGATCACAGGAGCCCCCATGAGCAGCGCAGCCCATCTCGACATCGATTCCCGTGGCCTGGCCACGCTCACGCTGAACCGGCCGGACGTGCACAACGCCTTCGACGACCAGTTGATCGCGCTGCTGATCGACCTGATCACCCAGGCCCGCGATGATCCACGCACCCGACTGCTGTTGCTGAGCTCGACCGGCAAATCCTTCTCGGCCGGTGCCGACCTGGCCTGGATGCGGCGCATGGCCGATGCTTCGCGCGAGGACAACCTGCGCGACGCCCGCAAGCTGGCGTTGCTGATGGAAACCCTCAACGGCTTCCCGGCACCGACCCTGGCCAAGGTGCAGGGCGCGGTCATGGGCGGGGGCGTGGGGCTGGTGTCGTGCTGCGATATCGTGGTGGCGTC
The DNA here is from genome assembly GCF_000300975.2 of Herbaspirillum frisingense GSF30. GTDB lineage: Bacteria > Pseudomonadota > Gammaproteobacteria > Burkholderiales > Burkholderiaceae_D > Herbaspirillum > Herbaspirillum frisingense. The sequence continues at coordinate 831 of NZ_AEEC02000023.1, forward strand.
GGAAGCGGCCTTCTTCGCGCTCTCGGAGGTCAAGCTGGGCCTGGCGCCAGCGGCCATCAGCCCCTATGTGATCGCCAAGATGGGGGTGTCGCAGGCCAGGCGCTTCTTCGTCTCGGGCGAGCGTTTTTCCGCCGTGCGCGCCGCTGCCATCGGCCTGGTCCATGAAGTGGTGCTGGCCTCCGAGCTCGACGGCAAGGTGCTGCAATTGATCGATACCTTGCTGGCCAACGGGCCGCAGGCCATGCGCGCGGCCAAGCAACTGGTGCAGGTGGCCAATCCCCTGCAGGTCACGCCGGCGCTGTCGGAATACACCGCCGGGGTCATCGCCGACCTGCGCGCATCGGACGAGGGACGGGAGGGTTTGCGGGCCTTCCTGGAGAAGGGGACGCCTTCGTGGGTCGTTGGTAATCGCTAGTCGTTCGTCCTTTACGGCCGGGCTCAGCGTTCGTCGCGACCACGGCAGAACATGCGGCCGCGACGTCCGCAGCGTTCACGTTCTTCGGGTGTCATGGCTTCCCAGCGTGCGCGCATGAAGCGGCGCTTCTCCTGCCAGCCGCCGTGGCGGCCCCGGAAACCACCGAACAGTATCCGGCACAAGGCCAGCAGGCCCAGCGCGCGCCAGAAGCCGATCGGGTTGACCCCGGGGAAAATCGGCGGCATCACCCAGTTCCAGAGCAGCATCACCACCACGCCCAGCAGCGGCAGGATCAGCACGCAGAGCGCCAGCTTGCCCAGCCACCAGCCACGACCGCCACGGTGACGCCGGGGGCGGTGATCCGGTCCTTGATCGGTCTGCTTGTCTTCCATGTGTTCCATTACATCTCCAATTCGTCATAGACCGCCTGCAGGCGTTCGCGCAGGTGCAGGACGGCGTAGCGCTTGCGCGCCAGCAGGGTATTGAGGCTGGTGCCACTGTCGGCAGCCATTTCCTTGAAACTCTTGCCATCGAGTTCGTGCGCGATGAAGACCTCGCGCTGCGCCTCGGGCAATTCCTCCAGCGCTTCCTGCAAGGCAGTGATCAGGGCGGCGCGGGCATAGGCCGCCTCCGGTCCGTCTTCGCTGGCCGGAAGCAGCAGGTCCAGTCGCCAGGCCTGGTCGGCGCCGTCGAGGTCTTCGGCATCGCGGGACTCGGGCAGCGGTTCTTCCTTCTTCTTGCGGAAGCGGTCGATGATGCGGTTGCGCGCCACCCTGAACAGCCAGGCGCTGACCTGTTCGATAGGCTCCGGCAGGCGGTAGGCCTGGACGAATTCATAGAACACTTCCTGCAGGATGTCTTCGGCTTCGCCCGCGTCGGCCACCCGGCGGCGGATGAAGCCGCCCAGCCGGCTGCGCTCGCGCATGACGGTGGCGGTGATCTCGCGGTCCTGGTCGCTCATCGGGGAGAGTAGGGAAGTGGGCTGCATGCCCTGAAGACGGGCCAGCGCCGCCGATATTGTGTTCTCGGCGAAAAACGCAGCGGAACCGCGATTCTAGCGGTTCCGCCGCCAGCCCGGGGGAGGGCTGCAGAGGTGGCGGGGAGGGGCGTCAGTCGTGCTCGAACACCTTGATCGCCTGGCGCAAGGTGGCCATGCGTTCCTGCATGGCGGCCACGGCGGCGGCGGAGTGCTCGACCATGTCGGCGTTCTGCTGGGTCATGCGGTCCAGCATCAGGGCCGATTCGCTGACCTGGGCCACACCCTGGCTTTGTTCGATCGCGCTGCTGGAGATGTCGCCGATCAGGCTGCGCATGCCATCCACCTCGCTGACGATGCCATCGATGGCCGTGCCTGCCTGCTCGGCGCGGGTGGCACCGGCCTGGCTCTTGGCCACGCTCTGGCTGATCAGGGCCTTGATCTCGCGCGCGGCGTTGGCGCTGCGCTGGGCAAGGGTGCGCACTTCGGCCGCCACCACGGCAAAGCCTCGTCCGGCCTCACCGGCGCGGGCGGCTTCGACGGCCGCGTTCAGGGCCAGGATGTTGGTCTGGAAGGCGATGCTGTCGATGAGGCCATTGATCTCGCCGATCTGGGTCGAGGACTGGGCGATTTCGTGCATGGTCTGCACCACCTGCATCACGATCTCGCGCCCCTGCGCGGCCGCCTCGCTGGTCTGTTGCGCCTGGGCATGGGCGGCCTGAGCCGTGTCGGCGCTATGCCGTACCGCCACCGACATCTGCTCGGCCGCCGCGGCGGTCTGCTGCAGATGGGCATGGGTGGCGGCGGTGCGCTGGCGCAGGTCGGCGTTGTCGTCGGCGATCTGGTGATTGGCTTGATCGAGTCCAGCGAGCTGGGCGGAAACATCGTCGATCAGGGCGCGCAGGTTCAGCCCGGCCTGGTTGACCGCACGCAGCAGCTGTCCGATCTCGTCGATGCGGTCCAGGCCCTGGGTCTGGGCCGGCTGGCCGCAGGCGACCGCCTTGGCCTGTTGCAGTACCAGCGCCAGCGGCGCAGCCAGGCGTCGTTCCAGCCACCAGCCGGCCACGCCCAGTGCCGGCAGCAGGCTCACGGTCAGCGGCAGCAGCGGTGCATTCAGCAGCGCCTGGGCCCCGATGGTCGTCACGGCAACGGCACCCAGAGCCAGTCGGAGGCGCCAGCGTACCGGCATGAGCTGGCCCAGCCGCGTCCACGACCATAATCCCCGGCGGACCACCAGGCCCTGACAGAAGTGCAGCCCCTGGGCGCGGCCCTCGCGGAAGCGGCGATAGAGTGCCGCCGCCGCGCTGATTTCGGCAGTCGAGGGGCGGGTGCGCACTGACAGGAAGCCGCGGATCTGGCCGCCCCGGCGGATCGGCGCGACGTTGGCGCGGACCCAGTAATGATGGCCGTCGGCGCGGCGGTTCTTGACCACGGCGGTCCAGGCCTGTCCCTGCCGCAGGGTGGCCCACATGTCGGCGAAAGCTTCACGCGGCATGTCAGGATGGCGAACGATATTGTGTGGCTGGCCGATCAGCTGGTCGCGGGAAAAGCCGCTGATGTCGACGAAGCTGGAGTTGGCATAGGTCAGCACGCTGCTGGTGTCGGTACTGGACATGAGCGTGGCCTGGGCCGGGAAGGGGTACCCGGCTTCGTCATCGGCCGCCGTGCCGATGAGGCCGGCCTTTGGATGGAGCAGGACGGGCGGCTTGGCCTGGCTGGTGCGGTGGTGGGGCAGATCGTGGGACGGATCGAGGGATGGGGAGGCACCTTGGTCGACACGAGGGACCAGGTCCTGGGGCAAGTCGTTGATCTTCATAGGCGTAAGACGATGGCAATGGCAAAACGATGCCCGGTCCGCGGGCCGGATGGGCCTGTGGACGGCGTGGGTGTGAATGGGAATGAGTGGTCCGGTGCTTCGGCAATCCGTCGGGTCGGATCAGGCAGGGACACGCCTGGCGGGTGGCCGGGTCAGCCGTCCAGGATGTGCACGACGATCATCTGATTTGTTCTCCAGCTGCGTGGGTGTCGCCTGCCGAACTTGCAGACGCGTTTCCGGTTGCACGCCGTGCAACGAGAAAGGCTAGCTTTATAACGCGAACGCGACACCCACCGCCTGGGACTGATTGCGATATGTCAAAACGTGAGTAAAATTCATTCTGGCAATCTTTCCCTGTGGAATGAAGCCTTGTTCATCAACGATCTTCTTCCTCACAATTGCTCATATGGAAATGCGAATGATCTTTCGTTGGGCATGAAAAAAGCGCAGCCCGCGGGATGCGCTTTCGTCACGGCTACAGCTGTCTTCAGAGTTCGATGCGCGTCCCCAGCACCTGCAGGAATTGTGCGAGCCAGGCGGGGTGGGCGGGCCATGCCGGGGCGGTGACCAGCTTGCCATCCGTGATGGCGGCATCTACGGCGATGTCGGCGAAGTGTCCACCGGCCAGTTTCACCTCGGGTGCGCAGGCCGGGTAGGCCGAGACCTTCTTGCCTTCCAGCACGCCGGCGGCAGCCAGCACCTGCGGACCGTGGCAGACGGCGGCGATGGGCTTGTCGGCCTTGGCGAAGGCCTGCACCAGTTCGATCACCTTGGGATTCAGGCGCAGGTATTCTGGGGCGCGGCCACCGGCCACCACCAGGGCGTCGTAGCCGGCCGCGCTGACCTCGTCGAAGCTGGCGTTGAGGGCGAACTGGTGGCCGGGTTTCTCGGTATAGGTCTGGTCGCCTTCGAAGTCGTGGATGGCGGTCTTGACCTTGTCGCCGGCCTTCTTGCCGGGGCACACCGCGTGTACGGTGTGGCCCACCATCTGCAGCGCCTGGAAGGGCACCATGGTTTCGTAGTCTTCGGCGAAATCACCGGTCAACAGCAGGATTTTCTTTGCAGCCATCATCATCTCCTTGGGGGAAGGACCACCGGGCGCGGGGAGGGCGCGCAGCGGCCGGGTTGGAACGGATGTCTTGTCGATCTACGGCGAGTCCAGCCAGCGCATCTGCCGCGACTGGCCCATCAGGAAGTCGCGGTTGAGCTCCACGCATTCGCGCAGATAACTCCACAGCGCCGAGACCCGCGCCACATGCCGCTGCTCGCTGGAGGCCACCAGCCAGAAGGTGCGCGTGATGGCGATCTCGTCGGGCAGCACCGGCACCAGTTGCTCGGACTGCTGGGCCAGGAAGCAGGGCAGGATCGCCAGCGCGCGCCCGGCGCAGGCCGCCGTGTACTGCGCCACCACGCTGGTGCTGCGGAAGGCGCGGAAGGCGTCCGGCGCCACCGTATCCTTGTAGCGCAATTCTTCACTGAAGACCAGATCGTCGATGTAGCCGATGAAGTTATGTTGCGCCAGATCAGACACGGTGTGAATGGTCGGGTGCTGGGCCAGGTACTCACGTGAAGCATAAAGCTTCAGGACATAGTCGGACAGTTTTGTGACCACGTAATTACCCGACAAGGGACGCTCGATGGAGACGCTGATGTCGGCCTCGTGCTTGGACAGGTTCACGAAGCGCGGCATGGGCAGCATGTCCACCGTGATATGCGGATTGCGGGCGCAGAAGTGGGCAATGTGCGGCGCCAGGACGTAGGTGCCGAAACCTTCGGTGGCACCCAGGCGTACCTGGCCGGAGAGCTTGCTGTTGTGGCCGCCCAGTTCCTCGGTGGCAGCGTAGAGGGTGCTTTCCACCTGTTCGGCGTATTGCACCAGCCGATAGCCGTCGGCGGTCAGCTTGTAGCCGTGGTTGTTGCGGTCGAACAGCTGGCTGCCGACCTGTTCCTCGAAGCGCTTCATCCGGCGCGAGACGGTGGAGTGGTCGATGCCCAATTTCTTGGCCGCATCCACCAGCCCCTGGCTGCGCGTGAGTTCGAGGAAGACCCTCAGGTTGTCCCAGTCCAGCATCTCGTCTCCATGGCTTTTCCTGATCTTGGATTTGCATTGATGCAAAAGTGTTTTGTCTTTGTGGTTATTGTATCGATAAATACGCACATGCAGAATAGCGATGCCGCAATGGCACCCAAGTGGTGCAGAGGTCGCCAGGCGGCAGGAGGATCACGGCAAGGCCCGGCATCGGGATATCGAGCACATCGATACCCACCGGGCGGGCCGACAACAATCACAAGATCAAGGAGACAAGATGCGCAAGAACGCTTTCGGCCGTTCCCTCTCGGCCGCTGCGGTGGCCTGTACCGTTTCGCTGGTGGCCAGCGTGGCGCCCGTCACCAATGCCATGGCGCAGGATGCCAACACGGTCAAGATCGGTGTGCTGACCGACATGTCCGGCCCGTATTCGGCCATGGGCGGCCAGGGCTCGGTGGTGGCGGCCAAGATGGCCGTGGAGGATTGCCTCAAGAACGAATGCAAGGGCATGAAGATCGAGGTGCTCTCGGCTGACAACCAGAACAAGCCCGACGTGGGCGTGACCCGTGCCCGCGAATGGCTGGATCGCGACAAGGTCGAGGCCATCGCCGACCTGACCAATTCCTCGGTGGCGCTGGCAGTGCAGAAACTGATCAAGGACAAGGGCGGCATCGCCATGTACAGCGGCCCGGCCACCGGCGCGCTGACCACCGCCGAATGCGCGCCCAACGGCTTCCACTGGATGTTCGATACCTACTCCCAGGCCGCCGGTGCAGCGGCGGCGCTGACCAAGCTGGGCAACAAGTCCTGGTACTTCGTGACGGTGGACTATGCCTTCGGTCATTCGCTGGAGAAGGATGCCTCCGATGTGGTCAAGGCCAATGGCGGCACGGTGGTAGGTTCGGTGCGCCACCCGCTGAACGCCTCGGACTTCTCGTCCTTCCTGCTGCAGGCGCAGGCGTCCAAGGCACAGGTGATCGGCCTGGCCGATGGTGGCACCGACGTGGTCAACGCCATCAAGCAGGCGCGCTCGTTCGCCATCGGCGGCAAGGACCAGCGTCTGGTGGCGCTGCTGGTGTTCCTGTCGGATGTGCATGCGCTGGGCCTGGAGGCGGCACAGGGGCTGGTCTATACCGATGGGTTCTACTGGGATTACGACGAGCAGACGCGCGCCTTCTCCAAGCGCTTCGAATCGCAGTTCAAGAACATCAAGCCGACCATGGTGCAGGCCGGTGTCTATTCCAGCGTCTATCAGTTCCTGAAGGCGCGCTCTGCCGCCAAGACCTCCGACTGGAAGGTGGTTTCGCAGAAGATGCGCGAGATTCCGATCTCCGACGCCGTCATGCGCAATGCCTCCATCCGTCCCGATGGCCGCGTGATCCACGACATGTACCTGTACCAGGTCAAGACCCCGGCCGAATCCAAGGGCGCCTGGGATTACCTGAAACTGCTGTCGGTGATCCCGGCGCAGCAGGCCTTCCGTCCGATGGATGCGGCCTGCCCGCTGGTCAAGCAGTAATCGGTCAAGCCGGGAGCGCTGCTCCCGGCCGTGCTCTCCCTACCTCTCATCACCTCTTCACACTGGAAACTGCAATGAGCCAAGCCAATATCCCCAACGTTCCCCTCTACCTCAACGGTGAAAAGGTGCAGTCCACTTCCAAGGAGTGGCGCGACGTGCTGAACCCGGCCACCCAGGAAGTGGTGGCCCGCGTTCCCTTCGCCACCAAGGAAGAAGTCGATCGCGCCGTCGCCAACGCCAAGGAAACCTTCAAGACCTGGCGCAATACCTCGCTGGCGCAGCGCATGCGCATCATGCTCAAGTTCCAGCAACTGCTGCGCGAGAACATCGCCCCGCTGGCCGAACTGATCACCCGTGAACACGGCAAGACCCTGCCGGACGCCGAAGGCGAAGTCATGCGCGGCCTGGAAGTGGTGGAGCACGCCTGCTCGATCACCTCCCTGCAGCTGGGCGAGCTGGCCGAGAACGTGGCCGGCGGCGTGGACGTCTACACCCTGTACCAGCCGCTGGGCGTGGGGGCGGGCATCACCGCCTTCAACTTCCCGGTGATGCTGCCTTGCTTCATGTTCCCCATCGCCGTGGCCTGCGGCAATACCTTCGTGTTGAAGCCGTCCGAACAGGACCCCACTTCGTCGCTGTTCCTGGTCGAACTGGCCAACCAGGCCGGCCTGCCGCCGGGCGTGCTCAACGTGGTGCATGGCGGCCCCGACGTGGCCAACATGATCTGCGACCATCCGGATATCAAGGCGGTCTCCTTCATCGGTTCCACCCATGTCGGCACCCATATCTACCGTCGCGCCAGCGAAGCCGGCAAGCGCGCCCAGTGCATGATGGGCGCCAAGAACCACTGCATCGTGCTGCCCGATGCGCCCAAGGACCAGGCCATCAACAACCTGCTGGGTGCGGCCTTCGGTGCGGCCGGCCAGCGCTGCATGGCCAACTCGGTGGTGGTGCTGGTGGGTCAGACCCGCGAGTGGATTCCCGAGATCGTCGAACGCTCCAAGGCCATGAAGGTCGGTCCCGGTACCGACCGCAAGGCTGATGTCGGCCCGCTGGTCTCCAAGGCCGCCAAGGAGCGTGTGGAACGCCTGATCGCCCGTGGTGTGGAGCAGGGTGCCAATCTGCTGCTGGATGGCCGCAATTGCACCGTGGCCGGTAACGAGAAGGGCAACTTCGTCGGCCCCACCGTCTTCACCGGCGTCAAGCCCGAGATGGATATCTACACCCAGGAAATCTTTGGCCCGGCCATGTGCATCGTGGAACTGGAGACGCTGGACGAGGCGATTGCCTTCATCAACGCCAATCCGAACGGCAACGGCACCTCCATCTTCACCAGCTCCGGTTATGCGGCGCGCAAGTTCCAGAACGAGATCGACGTCGGCCAGGTCGGCATCAACGTGCCCATCCCGGTGCCGGTGGCCTACTTCAGCTTCACCGGTTCGCGTGCTTCCAAGCTGGGCGACCTCGGTCCCAACGGCAAGCAGGCGGTCACCTTCTGGACCCAGACCAAGACCGTCACCGCGCGCTGGTATGCGCCCGATGAAGAGGCTGGCCAGGTCAACACCACCATCACCCTGAAGTGAGGAGAGCAGCATGAGCGCCAACATCGTCTTCATCGGCCTGGGCAACATGGGGTTGCCGATGGCGCAGAACCTGGTCAAGGCCGGCTTCTCGGTCAGCGGTCATGACCTGGTCAAGGCCAGCGTGGACAAGCTGGTCCAGACCGGCGGCAAGACCGAAGCCGATTCCATGGCGGCGGTGGCCAAGGCCGACGTGGTCATCACCATGCTGCCGGCCAGCCGGCACGTGGAATCGCTCTACCTGGGCGAGGCCGGTGTGCTGGCCGCGGCCCGGCCGGGCACGCTCTTGATCGACTGTTCCACCATCGCGCCGGAAGCGGCACGCAAGGTGGCCGCAGCGGCCCGGGAGCGCGGGTTCGAGATGCTGGATGCGCCGGTCTCCGGTGGCACCAATGGCGCCACCGCCGGCACCTTGACCTTCATGGTGGGCGGCAGCCTGCAAGCCTTCGAGGCGGCCCAGCCCTATCTGCAGAAGATGGGAAAGGCCATCTACCATGCCGGCGAGAGCGGCAGCGGCCAGACCGTCAAGGTCTGCAACAACATGCTCCTGGGCATCCTGATGATCGGGACCTCGGAAGCCATCCGCCTGGGCATTGCCAATGGCATGGACCCCAAGGTGTTGTCGGAGATCATGTCCAAGAGCTCCGGGCGCAACTGGACGCTGGAAGTCTATAACCCTTGCCCCGGCGTGATGGATACCGCGCCGGCTTCCAAGGGCTATGCCGGCGGCTTCGGTGTGGACCTGATGCTGAAGGACCTGGGCCTGGCCGTGGAAAACGCGCTGGCGACCAACTGCGCCATCCCGCTGGGGGCGGCGGCCCGCAATCTGTATGACATCCACAGCATGAATGGCGCCGGCAAGCTGGACTTCTCCAGCATCTTCAACATGCTGGGCAAGGCGCAGTAAGCCACCCGGAGAGGCTGCAAACGAAAAGGGACGACCTGCGGGTCGTCCCTTGCTCTATCTTTCATGTTGCTGCATGGAGAGCTGCAGCTAGTCACTTCACTTGCTGCTCACTTCCTCACTTCTTTACTTCATCCTCGATATGGGCGCGGATGATGTCGGCGAAGCTGGCATCTGCGGTGAAGCCCAGCGCTTTGGCGCGCTTGGCTTCGAACTGGCCGGGCCAGGAGTTGACGATGCGCTTGATGGCTTCGTCTTCCTTCCATTCGATCAGTTTGACCACGTCCGCACCGGCCACCTGTTCCAGGGCATCGACCATGTCCTTGACGGTGACGCACAGGCCGTCGATGGACAGGAAGCGTGCCAGGCCCAGATCCGCGCCATTGATTTCATGACCGTGGATCAGGTTGGCGATGGCCTGGCGCGGCGACATCAGCCACATGCGGGTGTCCGGCGTGACCGGGCAGACCGAGGGCTGGCCATTGAGCGGTTCGCGGATGATGCCGGAGGCAAAGCTGGAGGCCGCCTTGTTGGGCGCGCCCGGGCGCACCGAGATGGTGGGCATGCGCAGGGCGCGACCGTCGATGAAACCCTTGCGTGAATAATCCTGCACCAGCAGTTCGCCCATCACCTTTTGCGCACCGTAGGAACTTTGCGGCATCAGCAGGGTGTTGTCCGGCACCACGGCCGGCAGTTCGCCACCGAACACCGCCACCGAGCTGGTGAACACCACGCGCGGCTTGCTGCCGACGGCGCGGGCACGTTCCAGGATGACGCGGGTGGCGTCGAAGTTGATCTTCATGCCCAGGTCGAAGTCAGCCTCGGCGTGGCCGCTGACGATGGCGGCCAGGTGGAAGATGGATTGCGTCTCGGCGGTGATGACGCGCTCGATCACGGCGGCGTCGGCGATGTCACCGGTGACCGCTTCAATGCGCGGATCATTGAAGCCCTGGGCCGGCACCACGTCCAGCAGGGTGATGCGCTTGATCTCCTGCTGCTGGCCGTCGCGGCCGGTGAGGGTGCCGCGCTGCAGCAGCTGGCGTGCCAGTCGGCTGCCCAGGAAGCCGGCGCCGCCGGTGATGACGATATGCATGTGTTCTCCTCGTGGTCTGTGGTCGCTGGTCTGGGTCGGGGGACCTGGCACCAGGCGCATGGTTGCAGTATCTGGGCTATCTGCCCGTTGTTCGACTGCGATTATAGCAAAGTTGTAATACAACTTTGCGCGCGTTTGAAAGAAGTCGCAAAAGCCAAAGATGGCGCGGTATCATGCGCGCCATGAAGACATCCTCCTCCTCCAGGCCGCAGGGATCGGCCCTCGCATCGATGGCGGCGAACGTGCGCGGCAAGACCACGCTGGCTGACCATGTCACCAGCGTTCTGGCGCAGCAGATCCGGGGCGGCGAGTTTGCACCTGATGCGCGCCTGCCTTCGGAGATGGAGCTGACCGAACGCTTTGCGGTGAGCCGCACGGTGATCCGCGAGGCGATTTCGCGGCTGAAGTCAGAAGGCCTGGTCGGTTCGCGGCGGGGCAGCGGGACGGTCGTGTTGCCGGTGACCCAGACCACGCCGTTCCGGCTCGATCTGGGCGGGGATGATGGCCGCGATTCCATCCAGGCCGTGCTGCGGGTGATCGAGTTGCGGCGTGGGGTCGAGGGTGAGATGGCGGCGCTGGCCGCGCAGCGCCGCAGCAAGGCGCAGAACCAGGCCATCCAGCTGGCCTTGCAGGCCATCGATGCCGCTGCCGCCGCCGGCCGCGATGGCGTGCAGGAAGACTTCGCCTTCCATGCTGCCATTTCCAATGCTTCGCATAATCCGCTCTATACCTCGCTGGTGCAGTTCCTGAGCCAGTTCCTGCATGCCGCCATCCGCGTGGCACGGATGAACGAGGCGCGCAGCAGCGAGTTCGTGCAACAGGTGCGCGCCGAGCATGCGGCGCTGGCTGCGGCCATCAGCGCGGGCGATGCCGACGCGGCACGTACGGCGGCCTTGCTGCATATGGAAAATTCGGCCAAGCGTATCCAGGCGGCGGACAAGGCGTTCTGGGCCAGTGCCGAAGGACAGGCGGCGGCACGCGACCTGGCGCGGGTAAAGAGCGGGAATTGACTGCGGAAGACCGCCGGGATGGTGGCTGAAGAGGCATAAAAAAACGCTGCACGAGGCAGCGTTTTTTATTGGCATCGGCAAGGATCAGCCGCGCACGACCTTCTTGTATTCGTTGGTGCGGGTGTCGATTTCGATGTCGTCATCCTGGCTCACGAACAGCGGCACCATCACGACGATCTGGTTGGCTTCGATGGCGTTTTCGATCTTGGCTTCCTTCAGGACGTTGCCCGAGGTGTTGCCCTTGACGGCCGGTTCCGAGTAGGCAACCTTGCGCACGATGGTGGTGGGCATTTCGACCGAGATGGCCTTGCCGTCATAAAACACGGCTTCGCACTGCATGCCGTCCTTCAGGTAGCCGATGGCGTCGCCCATGTTCTCGCCTTCGATTTCGTACTGGTTGTACTCTTCGTCCATGAAGACGTACAGCGGGTCAGCGAAGTACGAGTAGGTCACCGGCTTCTTGTCCAGCACCACGACGTCGAACTTGTCGTCGCCACGGAAGACGCTTTCCTGGGGGCTGTTGGTCAGCAGGTTCTTCATCTTCCACTTGTAGGTGAAGCCGGTACGGGAAGAACCGTTGACGTCCGAGCGCAGGACGATCATGGGCTTGCTGTCGACCATAATGATGTTGCCGACGCGGATTTCTTTTGCAAATTTCATAGCGATGTGTCGTGAAAAGTAGGTTTTTTCAAACTGTCAGTAGCCCACTGGTAAAACTTCACCGCAAGCCCACGTACGATTGAATGCCAAACTGCGTTAAAACTGTAGCCCGCTATTTTAACCCATTTTCAGCGCTGTTCCACTCTTGCTCGACCAGCTGACGGGCGAAGCGGAGCAAATTGTCCATCCAGTCGCCATTTGCCAACATCTCCTGCAGCCACTGCCCTGCAGCCTCGGTCACGACCGGCAGTTCGGTCTGCAGCGCGCGCCAGTTGGCATGCCAGTCGAGTTTGCCGGGATAGGCGCCGTTCCAGGCCCGGTTCAGGTCGGCAACGGCAGCCGTGGCAGGGTGGTAGATCTTCAGGAAGGCGTTGAGCTTGATATGGTGAAGGTTCTTGTCCTGGTGATAGATATTCCAGATGAAGGGCTTGCCGGCCCACTGGGCGCGTACGAAGGAATCTTCACCCCGGACAAAATTGAGGTCACAGCTCCAGAGCAGGCGGTCGTAGTCGGTCTGGGCCACGAAGGGCAGCACCCGCACGCTCAGGGCGCCGCGCGTGGCGCCTGCGCCGGGAACCATGGGGGCAGCCAGGAAATCCTCGACCACGGCGCGACCCACGCCTTCGGGGACGAGGCAGGTGACCGGCACCGGTGAATCTTGCCAGCTTGCAAACAGTTCGCGGATGGGCGCGTAGTCATAGCAGAACAGCGAGACCTTGCAGGCTTGCGCCTCCTGGGCTGTCACGCCCAGGCGCGCCAGCAGGGCGGGACCTGCGTTGCTGGCCAGGAAAGCCTGCCGTTGCGCTTCCAGTCCGGCCTCGACCGTGAGGCCGCCGGTACGCTGGTTGAAGCCGGGGAAGAAGAAATATTTGGTCAGCTTCAGCGAACGATGCGGGGAGGGCAGGGTGTGGCACCCCTCGACCCAGGTTTCGGCCGACAAGCCTTCCAGGTTGAACCAGACCGGCTTGACCGGACGCTGTGCCATGGCCTCTACGTAGCCAGGCGGGATCTCGCAGCCGAAGAACTCGATGACGATATCAGCCACGTCGGCTGGCCCATAATGGCCATCCTGCCCGCGCCAGTGCTGCACGGTCACGCCGGCCAGCTCCTGGGTGGCGGCATCGGTCTGCACTTCCGGCCAGATGCGGCGAAAGCTGACCAGATCATCGACCCACAGGCGCACCGCCAGGCCATGTTCATGCGCCAGTTGCCGCGCCAGCCGCCAGCAGATGCCGATGTCCCCATAGTTGTCGACGACCTTGCAGAACAGGTCCAGGGAGTGCAGGGGATTGCGGGCGGCAGGCATAGGGCGGGTCAGGGAACGGAGATAGATGGTAAGCAGATAAACAGCAGCAGGGCTGCATGATACCCATTTGTGGAGACGGAAGTTGCACGGCAGTTGTATGGCCTTGAACAACACACTCAAGATTTTTCAAATTAAATCGCTTGCAATTTAATTTTGAGCGGTTTAATATTCGATCCATGGACAAGACGCACACAACGACGCTACCGGATGCCTTGATCGACGAAGCCCTGCTTCTCGACAACCAGCTCTGTTTCGCGATGTACTCTGCGTCGTTGGCAATGACCAAGGCCTACAAGAAGATCCTGGCGCCGCTGGACATCACCTACCCGCAATACCTGGTGATGATGGTCTTGTGGGAAAGGGATCAGGTAACCGTATCGGAGCTGGGCAGCCGCCTGTTCCTGGATTCTGGTACGCTTACCCCGCTGCTCAAGCGCATGGAAACGATGGGTTTGTTGCATCGTAACCGCGACGCCGGTGACGAGCGCCGGGTGGTGGTGAGCCTGAGCGATGCCGGCCGCGCCCTGCGCGAAAAAGCCAAGGCCGTGCCGCTGCAGATGAGCTGCATGTTGCCCTCGCTGGATCAGGTCAGGCAGCTTGTGGTGGAACTGAAGGAAGTCCGCAAGGGTTTGTATGGCGCCGAAGAGCAGTGATCGCACCTGTTACGCTGGCTTTTATATTGTGCGCAATAATATAGTGAATTATTTATAGCATTATCGCAGCAGGCAGCAAAACGAAAGCATCACACGTCATTCACGCATCACGCAGTAGCAGAAGTCGCTGAAGTAGCAGGATGATTTAGCAAGTCGATGGTGATCGAAAGCGAATCTTTCGACGCCATGCCCCTCAAACGGAACCCGCTAGGGTTTTAACCTGAACATTGAAAGGAAAGACCATGCCCTCCAACAAGATCGAAAAAGCCCTGTACACCGCCACCGCTACCGCTACCGGCGGCCGTGAAGGTTCTGCCAAGTCCTCCGACGGCGTCCTGGACGTCAAGCTGTCGACCCCCAAGGAACTGGGCGGCGCCGGCGGTAACGGCACCAACCCGGAACAACTGTTTGCCGCCGGTTATTCGGCTTGCTTCCTGGGCGCGCTGAAGTTCGTCGCCGGCCAGGCCAAGGTTGCCCTGCCGGCTGACGCCAGCATCACCGGCAAGGTCGGCATCGGCCAGATCCCGGGCGGCTTCGGCATCGAAGCCGAGCTCAACATCTCGCTGCCGGGCGTGGACAAGGCCGTGGCGCAAGACCTGGTGAACAAGGCTCACCAAGTCTGCCCGTACTCCAACGCCACCCGCGACAACATCAACGTGACCCTGAACCTGGTCTGATCCGTTGATGCAAGCGCTTCCCTTTACGGGAAGCGCGGATGAAAAAATCGCCGCTGCGACTTCGGTCCCAGCGGCGATTGTCGTTTGCGGCTTGCCGGTCAGTCTGCCCGACCAGGTGCCCGCAGCAACCCTTGCAGCAGGGTGCGGGCCACGCAACGGTGGAAGGGCATGATTGCGGCCAGATAAAACTCGCCCAGCCAGCGCTTGGTTCGTACGACGGTGGTGACGGTCAGCCACTGGTCGCCGACATCGTCGATATCGCCGACATTGCCGACCTCATTGGCATCACTGGTCGCCTCCACAGCATGGCCGGATGACTTTTCCACACAGAGACGGAAGTCGAGGTGGCTGTCATCGAGCCCCATCACCACCCGGCGCGGCTCGGCCATCAGCAGCGGGAAACCCGCCGGTGCGCCGTTGTCCGATGCGCGCTTCAAGCCCAGCGGTGCCACCAGTCGGTCGCGCAGCGCCAGCAGGGCGCTGATCCAGGCCGGTTGCGCGGCCATCATCCTGGCGGTGATCTCGGTAGTGTTCAACTGTGCCAGTTGCGGCGTAAGCCGGATGCGGAAGCTGTCGGCGAAACCGGCGCCGGGCAGCAGGGCCCAGTGGCGGGGGGCAGGAGCGATCTCTTCGGTGTGCTGGAAGCGCGATGCAGGCATGATGACCTCGAAGCGGGTTGAAAAAAAGCCGGTAGCAGGGCTACCGGCTTGCTCCTCCGAGCCTACTTGCCGTTGCGCCGCTGCTTTTCCGCCGCGCGGGCGCTGGCGAAGCGCTCGTGGGTTTCCTCAGCCTTGCGGCGCCCGAAGGCGTAGTTGGCCTCCAGCCACATGACATTGATGATGCCGAAGGCCAGCGCCAGGCCAATGCCGAGTATCCAGGCGAAATACCACATGATGTTCTCCTTGTTCCAGTTTGCGATTGCGCGCAATCAATACGCCGTATGTTCGTTGTCGTGAATGTCCTTGGCCGTGACCTTGCCCTTGACCACGCGATACACCCAGCCGGTGTAGAGAATGATCAGCGGCAGGAAGATCAGCACCATCCAGAACATCAGGCCCAGGGTCTTGTGGCTGGATACCGAATCCCACAGGGTCAGGCTGCTCTTCGCATCCAGCGAGGAAGGCATGATGAAGGGGAACAGCGACATGCCGGCGGTCAGGATGATGCCGGTCACCGACAGGCCGCTGGCAACGAAGGCCAGGCGGGCACTGCGCACCATGGCCAACAGCGCTGCCAGCACCGCACCGGCCACGCCCAGCGCCGGGAACAGCTTGGTCACGGGCCACTTGGCGTAGTTGTCGAACCAGGCGCCCGCGACCACTTCCACGGTCTTGGCCAGGGGAGTGAAGGCACTGTTGGCATCCGGCATGGAGGTGATGCGGTAGCCCGGCATCTGGGCCACCCAGAAGCCGCCGGCCACGAACAGCAGGACGGTCGCCAGGGCGGCGCCCATGATGGTCTTGCGCGAACGTTCGGCCACCACGGCATCGGTCTTGACGAAGGCAAAGGCGGCGCCATGCATCAGCAGCATGGCCACCGACAACAGGCCGGCCAGCAGGCCGAAGGGGTTCAACAGGGCGAAGAAGCTGCCGGTGTATTCGACCCGCATGGTGTCGTCATAGTGGAAGGGAACACCCAGCAGCAGGTTGCCGAAGGCTACGCCACAGATCAGCGGCGGCACGAAGCCACCGATGAACAGGCCCCAGTCCCAGGCATTGCGCCAGCGCGGATCGGCCACCTTGCTGCGGTAGTCGAAACCGACCGGGCGGAAGAACAGCGAGAACAGCAACACCATCAGGGCGATGTAGAAGCCCGAGAAGGCGGTGGCATACACCAGCGGCCAGGCCGCGAAGGTGGCGCCGCCGGCGGTGATGAACCAGGTCTGGTTGCCTTCCCAGGTGGGGCCGATGGAGTTGATCAGGATGCGCCGTTCGGTATCGGTGCGGCCGGCAAAGGGCAACATCATGCCCACGCCGAAGTCGAAGCCGTCGGTGAGCGCAAAGCCGATGATGAGTACGCCGACGAAGGCCCACCAGATCAGCTTGAGTGTTTCGTAATCGAAGATCATTCTGCTTTCCTCATTTCTTCTGGTGGCTTAGTGGCTGCCGGCATTGGCCGACGGATTCAGGGGCGGCGGCAGGACATCGTCGGGGCCGTTTTCGCGGCCCTTGGTTTCCCAGTGGTATTGGCCGGTATGCAGGCTGCTGGGGCCAAGGCGGGCATACTTCACCATCAGGATCATTTCCACCACCAGCAGGAAGGTATAGAACAGGATGAAGCCGGCCAGGCTGAAGTAGAGGCTGCCCGGCTGCAGCGAGGAGGCCGACAGGTGGGTCGGCAGGATGCCGGCAATGGTCCAGGGCTGGCGGCCGTATTCGGCTACGATCCAGCCCAGTTCGGCGGCGATCCAGGGCAGCGGGATAGCGATCACGGCCAGGCGCAGCAGCCAGCGTTGCGGAGCCAGTTGCTTCTTGGCCAGGAACCAGAACGAGGCGGCGAAGATGAACAGGAACAGGAAGCCCAGCGCCACCATGCCGCGGAAGGCCCAGAACAGCGGCGCGACCTTGGGGATGGTGTCGTTCACAGCCATGCTGATCTGCTCCGGCGTGGCATCGACCACGTTGTTGGTGTACTTCTTCAACAGCAGGCCGTAGCCCAGGTCCTTCTTGAGCTTGTCGAACTCGGCGCGGGCTTCGGGCGACTTGTCGCCGGACTTCAGCCGGGTCAGCGCGGCATAGGCCAGCATGCCGTTGCGGATGCGGACTTCATGCTCCTTCTTCAGATCCTTGATGCCCAGCACCTGGGTATCGGCCGAGCGGGTTGCGATCAGGCCCAGCACGTAGGGAATCTTGACGGCGTAGTCGGTGCGTTCTTCCTTGTCATTGGGCAGGCCGAAGAGAGTCAGACCGGCCGGGGCAGGGTGGGTGTCCCACTCGGCTTCGATGGCGGCCAGCTTGACCTTGTTGACTTCACCGGCGGTGTAGCCGGATTCATCCCCCAGCACGATCACCGAGAGCGTGGCGGCCAGGCCGAAGCCTGCAGCCACCGCAAAGGAGCGCAGCGCGAAGGCGGTGTCGCGGGCCTTGAGCAAGTACCAGGCGGAGACGCCCAGCACGAACATCGATGCCGTCACGTAACCGGCGGCCACGGTGTGTACGAACTTGACCTGCGCCACCGGGTTGAAGATCACCTCGGTCATGCTGACCAGTTCCATACGCATGGTCTCGAAGTTGAATTCCGCGCCCACCGGATTGTTCATCCAGCCGTTGGCGATCAGGATCCACAGCGCCGACAGGTTCGAGCCCAGCGCCACCAGCACGGTGACGATCAGGTGCTGCTTGCGGGAGAGCTTGTCCCAGCCGAAGAAGAACAGGCCGACGAAGGTCGATTCGAGGAAGAAGGCCATCAACCCTTCGATGGCCAGTGGCGTGCCGAAGATGTCACCGACGTAGTGCGAATAGTAGGACCAGTTGGTGCCGAACTGGAATTCCAGGGTGATGCCGGTGGCCACGCCCATGGCGAAGTTGATGCCGAACAGCTTGCCCCAGAAGCGGGTCATGTCCTTGTAGATCTGGTTGCCGGTCATGACGTAGACCGACTCCATGATGACCAGGATCCAGGACAGGCCTAGCGTGAGGGGAACGAACAGGAAGTGATAGAGCGCCGTGACGGCAAACTGCAGCCGTGACAGCGAGACGACTTCATCGATGGGGACCATGTTGGGTTACTCCGGTTGTTTTGTGGCTTCAGGTAATGCGGAATTGGCTGGGCTTGAGGAACTGGCGGGAAGGGGGAGAGCGCCCGGCGTGGCGGCCGGCGACGGCGCCAGCATGCGCTGCTCCACGCTTTGCAGCGGCATGCGCATGTGCTTGGCTTCGGGATGGGCGAAGAAGGTCTTGGCCAGGACCGTGATCAGGCCGATCTTGATGATCAGCAGCAGGGTGATCTCGACGCCCAGCGGTAGCTGGGTCAGGCGTGGCCATTGCCATTTGCGGGGTGTTTGCGTGACTTGCATGACGCTTATTCCTTCTCGTTGGCGCCGCCGACGCGGAACTTGTCGCGTACATCGAGCAGCTTCTTGACCTTGGAGCCCATCTTCATCAGCGATACCAGTGTTTCGGGCGACAGGCGCTGGACGTCGTCGAACCAGGAACTGGACAGTTCGATCAGTTCATACATCTCGCGCATGCGCTTCTGGACTTCCTTGTCGTCGCGTCCGCCAGGCGACTCCAGCAGGGCGTCGCGCAGCATGGACAGGGTGGGTTCGATCTCGCGGCGGCGGCGTTCTTCCAGCAGCACCTTGAAGATGTCCCAGATATCGCCGGGCGGTTCGAAGTATTCACGCCGGTCGCCCGGCTTGTGCAGCAACTTCACCAGGCGCCAGGACTGCAGCTCCTTGAGGCCCATGCTGACGTTGGAGCGCGAAAAACTGAGGTACTCGGCAATCTCGTCGGCATTGAGTGCCCGCCCGCAGATGTAGAGCAGGGCGTAGATCTGGCCGACCGTGCGATTGATGCCCCAGCGGCTGCCCATTTCGCCGAAATGGCTGATGAAGCGCTGCATGAGCGGGCTGAGTACGTTGTTTTCCATGTTCGTATATTTTGAAATTTCAGTAATTACTGAAATTTAAAACAATTGCTTGTCCCATCGCAATGTCAGGCAGTTGCGTAATTCCTGATAACAGTCATCACGGATGAGAATGACCCGCTCCCGGCGCGGTTGTGCGGGGAGGTGGTGGTCTGCGGTGCTCGACGGGGGTGTGAACGAAACGTCACGAAAGCTTCGCGTCCTGTGGACTTCCCGGTTCCTCAAGACGCGGCCCAGTGTTGCGCTGCATGAAGTTATTTTCACTCTTTCCTACAGCTACTGAAGAATTTGGCTGATACGAAACCTGACGCGGATCAAATAAGGTCCATTTGCAGCTCATCCGTAGGATCGATGAGTCGTGCCGTGGCTGGCGCAGTCATTATGGCCAGAGGCGCAGCATGTCGGCCGGGAGGGGTTCCATGCTGCACGGCTGTACGGCTGCATGGCCTTTCCATTTCCGAGGATGAATTTTATGCTGGGTTTCGATTTCCGCGTGGCCAGGATCGTCTGGACCGTCTTCCTGGTGGCGTTGCTGCTCTACGTCACCTATACCATTTCGGCCACCGTGCTGGTGCTGGTGTTCGCCGTCTTCTTCAGTTATCTGGTCTATCCGTTGGTGGAGCAGATCGAACGGGTGCGTCCGCCCAGGGTGCCGCGCACGGTGTCCATTGCCGTGGTGTTCGTGCTGGCCATCGGCATCGTGGCGGCGGTGGCGACCATTTTCGGCGCGCGTATCCAGGAGGAGGCGTTGCGCCTGTCCGAGCAGTTGCCGGCACTGCTGCGCTCCAATGACGCAGTGGCCAAGCTGCCCTTGCCGGGCTTCGCCGAGCCCTTGCGCGCCCGCATCCTGGGCTTCGTGCGCGACCAGTTGGCCAATGGGACCGACCAGGCCATGCCGCTGGCCAAGCAGTTCGGTGTGGGCGTGATGCACGCGGCCAGCAACCTGATCTACCTGGTGCTGGTGCCGGTGATCAGCTTCCTGTTGATCAAGGAGGCGCCGGCCATGCGCGACGAGATGCTGTCCTGGATGAACCGTTCCAACCGCAAGCTGTGGGACGGCATCATCAAGGACCTCGACGTGCTGCTCTCGCGCTACGTGCGGGCCTTGCTGTTCCTCTCCATTGCCACCTTCGTGGCCTATAGCATCGCCTTTTCGTTGATGGGTGTACCGTACGCGATGTTGCTGGCAGGCCTGGCGGCGGTGCTGGAATTCATCCCCTTCGCCGGGCCGCTGGCGGCCAGTGCGGCGGCGCTGGTGGTGGCCGGTTTCAGCGGTTATGACCACCTGCTGTGGCTGGTCGGCTTCATCGTGGCGTATCGGGTGTTCCAGGACTACGTGCTCAATCCCTATCTGATGAGCGAGGGGGTGGAAGTGAGTCCGCTGATGGTGATCCTGGGCCTGCTGGCCGGTGACCAGCTGGGTGGGGTGGCCGGTATCTTCCTGTCGGTGCCGGTGATGGCAGCGCTCAAGATCATCTTCACCCGCGCCTCGGCGGCGCAAAAGCTGCGTCGCGAGGCCGAAGCCCGCGAGGCCGAACTGGCGGCGCAGGCTGCGCAGGAGTCACTCAGCTCGCCGCAGGCTGAAGAGGTGGTGGCAGTGGTGCCTGCGTCGCCGGCGCGAAGCTGAGGTTGAGGCGTATCCAGCCCGGTTGCGGGCTGGATACGGTGGCCGTGCCTCTGTGCAGGGCCATGATGGCCTTGACGATGGCCAGGCCCAGGCCGTTGGATTCGGTAAAGGCGCTGCGTGAGCGGTCGCCACGGTAGAAACGGTCGAACATGCGCGCCATCACCTGCGCAGTGACCGCGTCGCTGCGGTTGTCCACCAGGATGTGGCTGCCGTTGGCATCGCTCTCGGCGGCGATGCGGATGACGCTGTCGGCCTCGCCATAGCGCACCGCATTGATGACCAGATTGCTCACGGCGCGGCGCCACATGACCAGGTTGGCATGGCATGTGCCCTGTGCCTGCAGTTCGAAGCGCATGCCGCGTTCATCGGCAATCCCTTCGAAGTAGTCCGTGATCTTGCCCAGTTCTTCCTGCAGGTCGAAGCTGGTGCAGTCCACCGCCAGGGTGGCGTGGTCGGCCTGGGCCAGGAACAGGATGTTTTCGACGATGCGCGCCAGGCGCTGCAATTCTTCCACGTTCGATTCCAGCAACTGCTCGTACTCTTCCGGCGTACGGCGCTGGCCCAGGGCAACCTGGCTCTGGCCCATCAACACATTGATGGGGGTGCGGATTTCATGGGCCAGGTCGCCGGAGAACTGGGCCAGGTGGTCGTAGCCGGCTTCCAGCCGGTCCAGCATGGCATTGAAGGACAGGGCCACGCGACGTAGTTCGGCCGGCATGCCGTGCTGCTCCAGCCGCGCCGACAGGTGGTCCGGGGTGATCTGGGCGGCGCGCTGGCTCATGGCTTCCAGTGGTTGCAGGCCGCGCCGCAGCAGCAGGAAGCCCAGCAGTGCGGTCAGCACGATCGCCCCGGTGGCGGCGCCGGCGATGCGCCAGCGGTAGCTGCGCATCATCTGGTCTTCCTGCACCATCACATAGGCGGCGACGATCTCGACCACTTCTCCATCCTTGCCATCCTTCCCGCCCTTGCCGACATCGGCCAGGGCCGAGACCCAGCGCACGCGCACGCCATCGGCGCGTTCACTGGTCAGCAGGCTGGCCGAGGTGACGGGCGTGCGCACCGGTAGCGGCGTCATGGTGGGCGGCGTGAGATGGTCGGGGTTGCTCTGGATGAAGGGGGCTTCACCCAGGCGCCGGAAGATGCGTACGTCCTGCTCATTGCCCATCATGCTCTCGAAGAGGGCGGGCCGTTGTTCCATCTGCTCGACGTTGTAGAGGTCGTGCATCAGGTTGCGGAAGTGTTCGACGCGACCGATCAGCGCCTGGTCGGCCCGCAGTGACAGGGCGTCGCTGGCGGCGCGGTCGAGGTAGAAACCCAGGCCGGTGACGACCAGGCTGGTCATCAGCGCGAACAGGGCGGTGACGCGGGCGGTCAGGGTCCAGCCACGGACCGGCGGCGACACCGGAGCGGCGGCGTTCATGGCTCCTCGGAGAACATGTAGCCGACGCTGCGCACGGTGTGGATCAGCTTCTTTTCGAAGGGCGCATCGATCTTGGCGCGCAGGCGCTTGATGGCGACGTCCACCACATTGGTATCGCTGTCGAAGTTCATGTCCCAGATCTGGGATGCGATCACGCTGCGCGACAAGGCTTCGCCCTGGCGCTTGATGAGCAGGTGCAGCAGCATGAATTCCTTGTTGGTGAGCGCGATGTGGATGCCCTGGCGCGTGACCTTGTGGCGGATGTGATCGAGTTGCAGGTCGGCGATCTCGTAGACTTCGGCTTCGCGGGTGACGCCACGTCGAAGCAGGGTGCGGATGCGCAGCACCAGTTCGGTGAAGGAGAAGGGTTTGACCAGGTAGTCGTCGGCGCCCAGTTGCAGGCCGCGGATACGGTCGTCGACATGGTCCTTGGCGGTCAGGAAGAGGACCGGCAGGTCGCGCTTGCTGCGCAGTGCGCTCATCACCTGCCAGCCGTCCAGGCCGGGCAGCATCACGTCCAGCACCACCAGGTCGTAATCCTGTTCCAGCGCCAGGTGCAGGCCGTCGGTGCCGGTGCGGGCCAGGTCGACGACATAGCCGGATTCGCGCAGGCCCTTGCGCAGGTAGTCTCCGGTCTTGGGGTCGTCTTCGATTACCAGGATGGCCATAGGGGAGTGGTGTGCCGCTGCAAAGGCGGGCAAGATGCAGGAAAATGCTGTTGATTCTAGCAATGGCGGACTTTTTCTTCATGACAAAATTGTCATGAAATTGCCACCTGACTGTCACCGCCTGACTTTTACCATGGCTTCACATCGGCAAGGCCCAGACCTTGCCTCCACCCTTTTTTGCCGGAGCGCACCATGCTGATCAAGATTCGTCCCGACCAGATCGAGATTCCGACCGCATCCGAGATCACGCCGCAGGATGTCTATCTGTCGCGCCGCAGCTTCATGGCCCGCGTGGCGGCCGGTGCGGCGCTGGCCGGCGGCATGGGCGCGCTGCCGCAGGCTTTTGCCCAGCAGGGGCGCAAGCTGCCGGCCAAGCTCAATAACGCCTACGCGGTGATGGACAAGCAGACTGCCTACAAGGACGCCACCAGCTACAACAACTTCTACGAGTTCGGGACCGACAAGGCCGACCCGGCCAAGAACGCCGGGACTCTGAAGACGGCGCCCTGGACCATCGACATCGAAGGCGAGGTGAAGAAACCCTTCACTTTAGACCTTGATGCACTGACCAAACTGGCCCCGCTGGAAGAACGTATCTATCGCCTGCGCTGCGTCGAAGGCTGGTCGATGGTGATCCCCTGGATCGGCTATTCGCTCTCGGCCCTGATCAAGAAGGCCGAGCCGACCGGCAATGCCAAGTACGTCGAATTCGTCACCCTGGCCGACAAGAAGCAGATGCCCGGCATCAGCGATCCCATCCTGAACTGGCCCTACCGCGAAGGCCTGCGCATGGATGAAGCCAATCACCCGCTGACCCTGCTGACGCTGGGCATGTACGGGGAAGTGCTGCCCAACCAGAACGGTGCGCCGGTGCGCATCATCGTGCCGTGGAAGTATGGCTTCAAGTCGGCCAAGTCCATCGTCAAGATCCGTTTCGTCAAGGACGAGCCCAAGACTGCCTGGAACATGTATGCCCCCCAGGAATACGGCTTCTATTCGAACGTCAATCCGAACGTTGACCATCCACGATGGTCGCAGGCTTCCGAGCGCCGCATCGGCGAGGATGGCTTCTTCGCGCCCAAGCGCAAGACCCTGATGTTCAACGGCTATAACGACGTGGCCAGCCTCTACAGTGGCATGGACTTGCGCAAGTTCTTCTGATCCTGGACCGCCCATGCCGCTCGCTCCCGCCGTTCTCCGCAATCTGAAACCACGCAGCGTCACGCTGCTGTGGTGGGTATTCCTGGCGCTGACCCTGGTACCGCTGGCGCGGCTGGTGGTGTTCGGCTTTACCGGCGGGCTGGGGGCCAATCCGCTGGAATTCATCACCCATAGCACCGGCGACTGGACGCTATATCTGTTCTGCATCACCCTGGCCGTGACACCCCTGCGCAAGATCACCGGCCTGAACTGGCTGGTCCGCATGCGGCGCATGCTGGGGCTGATGGCCTTTTTCTACCTGTGCCTGCACTTCACGACCTTCGTCTGGTTCGATCACTTCTTCGACCTGGGCGAGATCTGGAAGGACATCGTCAAGCGGCCTTTCATTACCGTCGGCGTGCTGGCGCTGGTGCTGACGATTCCGCTGGCCATCACCAGCACCAATGGCATGGTGCGCCGCCTGGGCGGCAAGCGCTGGCAGGCGCTGCACCGGCTGGTGTACGTGATCGTGCCGCTGGGCGTGCTGCATTACTGGTGGGACAAGGCCGGCAAGAACCTGATCGCCCAGCCGCTGCTGTTTGCCGTGCTGGTCGCGCTGATGCTGGCCCTGCGTCTGTTCTGGCGCAAGGGCAGGGCGCCGGCCGGGCAGGCTTCTGCAAGTTCGCGTCCCTGAGCCGGCCTGGCTTGGGCGGCGCGGCTGCCTACAATTCTTTCTTGTCTGATCGACCGTACCGGAGATTCACCATGACCATCCTGAAACCTGCCGCCCTGGCTTCGGCCGCCTTGTGCCTGGCGCTGGCCTCGTTTGCTTGCCTTTCGACAGCCCATGCCGCGGAGGCTGCCGTGGCGGTGCCAGCCCCGGCTGGCAAGGCAGTGCTGGGCTCGACCGCCAGCAGTGAGACCGTGGTGCTGGCCGGTGGATGCTTCTGGGGCGTGCAGGGGGTGTTCCAGCATACCCAGGGCGTATTGAAGGCAGTTTCCGGCTATGCCGGCGGCAAGTCCGATACCGCCAGCTATTCCATGGTCAGCTCTGGTACCACCGGCCATGCGGAGGCGGTGCAGGTGACCTATGATCCGCGCAAGATTTCCTTCGGTCAGCTGCTGCAGATCTATTTCTCGGTGGCGCACGATCCTACCCAGCTCAATCGCCAGGGCCCGGATCAGGGCACGCAATATCGCTCGGCCATCTTCACCGCAAGTGACGAGCAGAAGCAGGCGGCCCAGGCCTACATTGCACAGCTCAACGCGGCCAAGGTGTTTTCCGCACCGATCGTGACCCAGGTGGCGCCCCTGCAGGGCTTCTACCGCGCCGAGGATTACCATCAGGACTACGCCACCCTGCATCCCAACCAGCCCTACATCGCCTACAACGACCTGCCCAAGATCGGCAACCTGCAGAAGATGTATCCGGCCATCTACCGCGCCGATCCGGTGCTGGTGTTCAAACGCTGACATCGCCCCGCCAGCTGGCGTTCGCCCCCGTGGCGGGCAGGGATGAGACAATACGCCCGTTTGTCTCCCTTGCCCCGTCATGAATTCACACGCCACTCTCCAGCTCGCCCTCGACCATTTCGACCTGCAGGACTACGCAGCTGCCGAGCAATCGCTGTTTGCCTTGCTTGAACAGCATCCGCAGCACAAGGATGCGCTGCACCTGCTGGGTAGCGTGGCGGCCGCGCAAGGACGTTTCGAGGAGGCTGCGCTAGCCTGGCAGCAGGCGCTGCGGCTGGTCGAGCCGGACAGCGAGGAAGCGCTGGCCCTGCGTTATCGCCTGGGCCGCGCCTTCTATGAACAGGGGCGCTTTGAAGATGCCTTCCTGCTCTATCGTGATCTGATCGAGGCGGGCCATCAGCAGGCCGAATTCTTCGTCGCCGCAGCGGCCGCCCTGCAGGCATTGTCACCTTCCGGCAAGAATGACCGACAGGCGCTGGCCTTGCTGGAGGAGGCCCTCCAGCGCAATCCCGAACAAGCCGACACCTGGCATCGCAAGGCATTGCTGCATGAGCGCGCCGCTCAATGGGCGGCGGCGCGCGACTGCATCCACCAGGCGCTGCGCCTGAACGATCAGTCTGCGCAGCTCTGGCTGGCCGCCGGACTGATTGAGCACGCCCTGGGCGCCTATGAGGAAGCGCTGCGCTACTACGATCAGGCCCTGATTCTCTCGCCCGAGCTGGTGGACGCCCACGTCAGCCGCGGTACCACGCTGGCCCGCCTGCGTGACCATGAGGAGGCCATCGACAGCTATCGCCGTGCCCTGCGCATCGATGCGGGAGATGCCGACGCCCACGTCAACCTGGCGCTCTCCCTGCTTGCCCTGGGCCGGCTGGAAGAGGCGCTGCCATTGTACGAATGGCGCTGGGAAGGACGCGGTGCCGACCCTTACCGGCATGCGACGATTCCGGCCTGGAACGGTGGCAGCAGCTTGCAAGGCAAGCGTCTCCTGCTGTGGGCCGAGCAGGGGCAGGGCGATACCATCCAGTTCAGCCGGTACGTGCTGCAGATGGTCGGGGCTGGTGCCGAGGTCGTGCTGGAGGTGCCGGCCAGTCTGCTGAGGCTGATGCACGGCTTGCCCTGCGCCGCAAGCATCCGCCTGGTGGCGATGGGACAGGCCTTGCCGGAGGTCGACTTCCAGTTGCCCTTGATGAGCCTGCCGCTGGTGTGCAATACCTCCCTGGCTTCTATCCCGGAAAGCTTTCCAGGTTCGTCCTACCTGGCGCCGGAGGCTGGCATGTGCAGCAAATGGGAGACCCGCATTGCAGCGCTCGCTCCCCGTGCAGCCGGACGCGTGCGCGTCGGCGTGGTGTGTTCCGGCAATGCTGGCAACGTCAACGATGCGCGCCGCTCTATCGCCCTCGAACGCTTTGCCACGCTGGAGCAGGCGCGTGGCGGACTGGATTTCTTCGTGCTCCAGCCTGACCTGCGCGACGCCGATGCCCAATGGCTGCGGCAGGCTGGTCCCGGCTGGCATGACCTTGGTGCCGACATCGGTGATTTCGCCGATACCGCCGCCGCTTTATCCTGCATGGATCTGCTGATCAGCGTCGATACTGCCGCCGCCCACCTGGCCGGTGCGCTCGGCCGGCCGGTGTGGGTCGCCTTGCCGCATGCGCCCGACTGGCGCTGGTTCCTGCAGCGACATGATTCCCCCTGGTATCCAACAGTCCGCCTGTTCCGTCAGCAGCAGGCCGGCGCCTGGGATGACGTGATCGGTATGCTGCGGGCCGCATTGGCGATCGAAAATTTCAAGGCTTGAGGATCGGCCAGTGCCGGGAACGGCTGGTGTCCTTGATCCGGGCTTTCGCCGTGCGACCTGAACTTTCTTGGCATTTCTCGAAAAATTACGAGAGTGCGAGAACATTTCTGCCCCAATAGACAATTCGTCACTTCGCGCATTTCCGCGATCATCCAAGACCCATTCTTGTCCTTGTCGTCGCCTGCTACCGACCGGCTACAGTGAACCTCCGAGCGCGTTGTCGGAACCCGCTGACCGGTCGCAATTTCCGCTTTGCCCAGCGCCCGAGGCGCGCCGAGGAAGCGAACTGCGCGACATCCTGTGTGGACAAGACCAACAGGAAATGATCGCACATGAACGACCACACCAAGCAACGCGCCCCCCGCTCCCTGCAGACCGGCCTGACCACCCCGCGCAGCCGCATCACCCGACTGGCGGCCACAATCGCGCTGGCCTTTGCCGGCTGGACCAGCCAGGCCGACGCCACCACCCTGGGCGACCTGGTCAGGCAGGCCGCCTTCAACAATCCGTCCGCACTGGCGCGCCAGCGGGCCGCCGAAGCGGCGGCGGACGCCGTCTCGTCCGCACGCTGGCAATTCTTCCCTACGCCTTCGCTCTCTGTGGAACGTGCCGGGATGACCAGTTCCCGTGATATCTCCTACAACGGCGACGACACCGTCGTTACGATGCGCCTGCAGCAGACCTTGTGGTCCGGTGGTCGCCTGTCCGGTCAGCTGGAGCAGGCCGGCCACAATCAGCAGTCGGCCGAAGAAGCCTTGCGCGAGCAACGTTTCCGCCTGGCCGAGCAGGTCATTTCGCAATACAGCCTATGGGTGCGCTCCGACCTGGCTGCGGCCGCCAACCAGAAGAACCTGAAAGCGCTGGAAGATTTTCTCGCACAAAGCCTGCGCCGGGAGAAGGAAGGCGCTGCCGCCCAGGTCGACGTCACGCTGGTCCGTGGTCGCCGCGACCAGGCCATCACCGATCTGCTGGGAGCCAAGTCCAGCCGCGTGTCGGCACGCCTGCAACTGGAGCAATTGGTCGGGCTACCCCTGAGCGACGAAGAACTGCGGGCCGACGTCGACAAGCAGATGATCGGTGAGGACCTGCCCCTGCTGACCGAAGCCATGCTTGACAGCAGCCCCGTGCTCAAGCGGCTGTTCGCCGACGACGCGGTGTCGGCCACGGATCCCTTGACCACGCCCACGGTCGATGACTACCACAATATCGGCCTGGTCAACCCGGTAGCCGATGCGACAGGTCATCGCGCATCGTTGGTCACCGCAGACAATCTTGAATCAGTCAATGCGGCCTTGCGGACCCCCACCATCAACGCGGCCCAGGCCGACACGCCCGCCCGCCTGAAGGATGTGGTGCAGGCGTATCAGGCCATCCTGTCCCGCGCCAACGGCGCTCTGCCGGATGGCGACATCGCCCTGACCGCGTCCCAGTTCAAGGCTATCGGGGCGGCGATTGATGGCGTCACCACGGCAGTAGGCAAGAACACCGATGGTGCGGTACTGAGCCTGTTGGACGGTGTCATCGCCGGCAAGCAGGCCGCCGATGTGAAGACCCCCGCCGGGATCAATGCCCTGGGTGTGCTGGTCAACAAGATCATGGCCCAGGCCCAGTCCAATGATGAAGCGCCCCGTCTGACGGCGGCAGAATTGCAGCAATTGGGCCTGACTACCGCCAGCGGCACTGCGCTCACGGCAGAAGAGCCGGCAGCCATTGCCGCAGTACTGTATGCCATCCGTGCCGGTGCCGATGATGGCAGTGACGTCAACACGCTGGCCAAGCTGCAGGCGGTGGTCGCCAAGGCGGCGACGGCCTACCACAAGATTCAGGTCTATGCCGATCTGACCAGCGTGCCGGGCGGCTTCCCGGAAGATAGCGGCCGGCCTACTGCCGACGACTTCAAGGCCATGGGCCTGAAGCTACCGGCCAGCGTGGAGGCCGACAAGGCCATCGGCGCCGCTGGCACTCTGCTGACTGCGGCTTTCGGCGCGGCGCAGATTGATACGCCGGCCAAGCTCCAGAGCATTCTGGACAACTGGGACAAGCTGTTCGCCCTGGTCAACGGCAAGGCGGACACTCCCGCGCTGACTGACGCCACGCGAGTTTCATTCAGCGCCTTGCTGAGCGGTGTGGGTGTCGTTGTCGATGCCAAGATTTCGCCCACCGCGCTGGATGTCCTGCAGACCGCATTGGACAGCCAGTCCAATCAAAGCGTGATGAACACCCCGGTCAAGCTCGAGGGCATGCTCAGTACCGCCCAGTCCTTGTTGGCATTGCCTGGCAAGCGCCAGGTATTTGCCGCAGAGCGGTTGCCTGCGCATCTTGTCGCCGCCGATCTGGTGGCGCTGGGTGTGGTGCAACCTGGTGTCTCTGACGGGGCTGCTGCTGCTGTCCTCAGTGCGGTGTCGGGCCAGCCCGGCAGCGCAGTCGACAGTCTGCTCAAGCTGCAGGGTGTGGCGAGCCTCGCCACCAAGGCTCAGGCCAAGATTGCCGCGTATGCCGAAGATAGCGCCAAGCCGGTGCCGACCGCGGGCGATTATCTTGCTGTCGGCCTGGTCAAGGCCGATGGCTCTGCATTGGTGAGCGCCGACAATCTCGGCGCCCTGAACAGTACCCTGGCCAGTACCGCCATTACCGGCGCATTGGCCGCCGACCCGGCCAGGCTCAAGACCATGATCGATGCCTACGCCGGCATCATCAGCGGTGTCATGGTGGGCGGGGCGGCGCCGGCGCTGAATGACTACGCCAGCGTCGGCCTGTCCGGTCTGACGGCGCAGAACAAGAGCTTGCTGGATGGGGCCATCCAACTGCTGGGCGTGGAAAAAGTGAAAGATCAGGCACAGTTGCAGAAGGCCGCGCAGGCGGTGGTCAAGATTGCCGCACTGGCCGATGGCAATGCCAATTCCGCCAGCGCACTGCCGGTGGCCGATGACTACGCGGCGCTGGGCCTGAACATGGGGCGTTCCAGCACCGCCAGCGACGCCGATGGGTCCGGCGCAGCGCTGCTGGGCCATGCCATTGATGCCATGCCACTGGCCAACGTGAACACCACGGCCAAACTGCAGGCGATACTGGACGCGGTCAACAAGCTCATGGACAGTGCCGCGCGCCTGCCGGGTGCCGCCATGCCCGTCAGCGATGACCTCAAGTTGCTGGGCATCGACATTTCCGCCAGGACGCCTGCCCAGCAAGGCGCCATCCTGGCCGCCATCGGCACCAGCGGCACGGACGGCAGCCAGATCAAGAGCATCGCCGCCATCAACGCGCTGGTGCAGAAGGCGGTGGATGCATTGGCCAAGATCAGTGCCTATGCGCAGGACAATACCGGCGCATCCTTGGGCGTACCGACGGTGGAGGACTACACCGCCATGGGCGTCTTTGGTGTTAGCAGCGCCAGTCTGTCGCCCATCAACGCCGCACTGGCGACCTCGGCGGTGAACGCCGCGCGCGCCGCCACACAACCGCTGGTGCAGGGGATTGCCAATGCCTATCTGAAGATTCTGGCCGCCGCCGACGGCACCCGCGCCG
This sequence comes from Herbaspirillum frisingense GSF30, assembly GCF_000300975.2. GTDB lineage: Bacteria > Pseudomonadota > Gammaproteobacteria > Burkholderiales > Burkholderiaceae_D > Herbaspirillum > Herbaspirillum frisingense. The sequence continues at coordinate 31,710 of NZ_AEEC02000023.1, forward strand.
ACCCTGATCCGGTCGGCAGCGCCAGCGTTCCGTCCGTGGCCGAACTGGAACTGCTGGGTGTCAACGTATCGTCGACCACGGATGCCAACCGCATCAGCCTGCTGTCGACTGCGCTGGACGCCATTACGGCCGACAAGGTCGATACACCCGCAGACATCGATCTGATCAGTCTGTCTGCCGGCAAATTGATAGCTGCTGCGGCGCGGCCCGATGCTGCCGCCCTGTTGACGATAGAGGATTTCACCAACCTCGGCGTGCAGGGCCTGGACGCCGCCTTCCTGTCCAATGTGCAGGCGTTGGTGGGGTCCCACGACGTCTCGCAGATGAATACCAGTTCCCTGCTGCAGGGTCTGGTCGATGGCCTGCTGAAAGATCTGAAGGTCATTCGCAACTATGCCGATGGGGTGGCCAACACCGACGCCTCGCTGGGTCCGGTCGCCAGCGTACTCGTACCGACCGTTGAGAACTATGCCCGCGCCGGCGTCAAGGACGTGGACGCGACCATGCTTCCCTTCATCAATGCCTCCGTGAAGGCGCTGGCCAGTTCCAGCCTGGTAGATAGCAAGGCCAAGCTGCAAGCCATTGTGCAGGCCTACCAGCATGTGCTGCAAGGTGCCGACGGCGTGCCGGGCAACCTGGTCAGTGGCATCACCCGCGCCGAACTGTTGCGGATCGGCGTACCGGCCGACAAGCTGCGCGATCCGTCGGCCCCGGGCCTGTCGAAGGACGAGGCGGCACTGGCCAAGGCGACATTCTCCTTGCTCACCTCGGCGCTGGATGCGCAACCCGCCGACAAGAGCACAGTGGCCACGCCGGCCAAGATTGCCGACCTGGCCGCCATCGCCGGCCGCGTGGCCGCATATGCGGCGGGGGACGCCACCGTCGCCGCGCCTACCAGCAGCGATCTCAGTGCCCTGGGAGTGAAGAACATCCTGCCGCAGACCGACGGCTCCATGCCCTCTACGGTGGCGCTGATCAACAGTGGCCTGAAGTCCGTCAACGCCGCCGATCTGTCCACGTTGAACCTGCAGAAGATCCAGACCATGGCGACCGCCGCCGCCAAGGTACGCTCGTTGGCCGGTTCCGATGGCATTATCCCGGACGCGAACCGCCCAGCCGCCGATGCCATGAATGCCGATGGCACGCCGCAGGCTGGTGCGCCGCTCACCTACGGCGAGTTCCGCGCCCTGGGCATGGACATCAACAATGCGCCTGCCAACCTGAAGCTGCTCAACGATGTCCTCGACAACGCACGCAACTTTGCGTCCGTATCCGACCTGGGCAAGATCACTTCGATGAAACTGGTCGACATCGTCAATCGCGTGATGCGCCAGGCCGATCTGGATGCGACCCCGAACGCCACCTCCGCCAGCATCTCCTTGTCTGAATGGACGGGTCTGGGCCTGGTCGGTACCGGCACCGCGCCGGAAGTCAGTGCCACTACCCTGAACGCGCTCATGGCAGCGATCAAGGCGCTCACGCCGGCCGACGTCGATACGATGGCCGAGCTCAAGTCGGTGGCTGCAGCGGCCCGCGCCGCGCAGGACAAGATCAGGCAGTACGCCGATGCACAGACATCGGGCGCCGTGGCGCCGGCCGGTTCTGACCCGATGACGCCGGTCGCCAAGGACTTCGCCGACATGGGTGTGAGCGGCATCAGCAACTTCAAGACGCCGACGCCAGATCGTTCTGATGGTATGCCAGCCGGACTCTTCACGGTGCTTTCGGCCCTGGCGACCAGTTCGGTCGATGGCAAGCGCACTGCCACCGCCGACCTGGTGCAGGGCATCGTCGACAGCGCCAACAAGCTGCTGGCATTGGCCGATGGCCGTGCCAATACGCCGGCCAACCAGCCGTCGCTGGAAGACTTCCGCCTGTTGGGCGCCGATCTGTCCAGTCTGGGCAAGGCTGCGATCAAGACCGACTACCTGTCACTGCTCGACTCCGTGATCGACCGCATGACGGCCGACAAGGTCGATACCCCGGCCGAGATCCTTGCCTTGGCCACGCTGGTTGCGGGCGTGCTGGATTGCGCCGGCGGGCAGGGCGGGGCGCTTCCAACGCGCGCTGATCTGGAAAGACTGGGTGTGACCGGGTTGAAGGACAACAACATGCCCGCCGTGCTGGCTGAATTGCTCCAGCTGCCATTGGACAAGCTCTCCACCATCAATACCTTGCCCGGCTTGCAAAGCCTGGTGGACAAGGCCAACGCGGCGCAGGACAAGATCCGCGACTATGCCGCCGATAGCACCAAGCCCTTGCCGACCGCGCAGGATTACGCCGACATGGCGGTGGTTCTGCCGATCAGCCCCAAGGCAGTGGCCGACAGCATCCTGGCGGCCACCAACCAGGCCCTCGCATCCGCTCCGATCGGCGCTGACCAGGCCAATACGCCCGACAAGGTACAGACCATCGTCAACAGCTATGCCAAGCTGTTGCAACTGGCCGATGGCAGTGTCAATGCTGCTGCCGAGGCGATGCCTACCGTACAGGATTTCGTCAACGTCGGTGTCGACAAGGCGCTCACTGACAAACTGGCAGGTACTTCCAATCTGCTGCTGCTGAACCAGCTGATCGACGGCGCCGCCAATACGGCTATCCGCTTTTTTCATCAATCCGGTACCTCTGTCCGGGGCGGTGAAATCCAAGTCTTGATGCCGAACGCTACCAGGCTGATGTTAGAGGGATTGGGCTCGTACTTGAACCCTAATATGGATCTCTACGTCCTGCAAGCTAACGAAAACCTGAGGACCCGAGGGCCAGACCTTGATGTCGGCAATATCCGCCTGTTCTATCAGGTGACGACCAACATCGAAAGTTCGGCGCCGACGATCAACGTGACCTACGACGGCACGAAGGCCAGCGAGGGTGACGCCATCGCGCTCTACGAGGGCGACAAGGAGCTGGTTCGCAGAACGTTGGGCAAAGGCGACGTCGGCAGAGCCGGGATCACGTTAGGGCTGACTGTCGAGAACAACCTGTCGTCCGGCAAGCACGTGATTGCGGCCAAGTTCATCGATATGGCCGGCAATACGGTCAGCTCGAACGATGTGCCGGTCACGATTGCGGAGGGGCTGGCCGCGCCGGTGGTGACCAATCTGCGGATCACTGGTGAATCCGGAGTTCCCCAGGCCATCAATGACTCCCTGACCAAGTACGCAATGATCACTGAGCTACCGAGCACTTCCACCGGGAAAATCGCGCCGGAGCAGAATGTGATCTTCTCCGGCACGGTGGGCACGCCCGGAAGCAGCGGCGAAGAGTATGAGATTCAGGCCGTCATGGGGAACAGGATCATGGCGTTCGGAAAGGTCAAGGCGGGTGATTTTTCGCTGAAGGCTCCTGCCAATACCCTCGAGCCGGGCCTTTACAAGGACGTGAGGTTCGTCGTCACCAATATTTCGGACGGCGTCAACAATGGGCAGACGCTTTGGATCAAGAACCATACCGCGGCCTGGTACTGGATCCCGCAAAGCCTAAGGGATTTGAGCGGTGGGGCCGGCGATGACGTCATTCCGCTGGGTACCACCGAGAAGGGCCAGGGTACCAACATCCAGACAGGCGCCGGCAAGGACACCTTGATAGTCGGGGATTACCGTAATGCCACCGACAAGAGCAAGCTGGCCGCCACCATCACGGACTTCTACCTGGGCCAGGACAAGGTATCCATCTTCGGGCAGACGGTGACCAAGGCCAACCTCGACAGCTACGTCAAGGCATCGTCGTTTGGAGGTCTTTCCACCAAGCTGGCGATCGATCTGGATGGTGCCGGTCCCGGCACGACCATCTACAACCTGTACCTGCAGAACGTGCAGTACAACCCCAACAGCATCGCGACCATCTTTGGAGTGTGAATGTAGCAAGTATCGATAAGAGGCAACCTCGCCAGCGCATCGGATCGACCGGCGCGCTGGCCACACCACGGGACGGCCGCGACAGGGCAGCCGTCCACGGATTTCAATCAAGAACGTCAATCAAGACTTAGGAGAAAAAATGGCAGGCCATTCCACCGACGCAGATGATCAAAATTTCTGGCCCGGGTTCGTCGACTCGATGGTCAACATGGTCATGTACCTGCTCTTGCTGATCGCCATCCTCGCCATGGCGGTGATGTACTTCTCGATGAAGGCGCGCGACGAGGCCTACGAGAGCAAGACCGCCAAGATCGAGGCACAGGGCCAGGCTTCGGAGAAGCCGCATGCGGGTGACAAGGAAGAAAAACCGGTGGTGCCCAGCCCCGATGACCTGCATGCCCAGATCGAACGCTTGCGGCAGACACTCAACGAGAACGAAATCCGCTACAAGGCCGATGTCGCCGAACTGAAGGAAAAGCTGCGCGAGAGTGACATGCGCTTCAAGGCCAATGGCCTGTCCAAGGTCGAAAAGCCCAACCAGAAGGAACGTGGCAACAATCTCAAGTCCACCACCGAGGCCGACCTGGCCAAGGAAGGCGCCTCCGAGCGCATACTCGACGCCAGCGGTGCGGCGGGCAGCCTGGACAAGGGCGTGGAAGCGCTGGCCTTGCGTCCGAGCGTGCTGATCGTTCGTTTCCGCCCCGGTACCGTGGACCTGAACCCGCCGGAAGCCAAGCGCATGACCGATACCTTCCTCAGCCACTTCGACTGGAATGCACGTCCCGACCAGACCTTCGTCATCTCCTCCACCGCCGTGGAAGGCCTGTCGGAGTCCAACCGGATGGCCTTCTACCGGGTGGTCGCCGTGCGTAACCACCTGCTCTCCGTGGGTGTCCCGGCGGCCCGTATCCGCCAGCGCATCGAGCCGGTCCCGGCGGCGCGCCAGAGCGGCACAGAGGCGCTGGAAATCCGTATTCAGAAGGTTGAATGAGGATAGCCGATGTCAGATGCAGCAAGTTCCATCGAGGAAGCCCTGGTGGGCAAGACCACCTATACGATCGATGTGAGACAGGCCGGCACTGCGTTGCGCAAGATTCCGATCGAATCGATCAAGGATGTGCGCAGCCTCGGTATCGACCTGCTGCTGGTGCTGCGTGGCGGTGGCCAGATCCTGTTGCGGGAGGGGGCGCTGGATGCACTGGTGAACCCCAATCGCCGCATCGAATTCAGTGATGGGGTGTTGACCTTGCAGCAGATTTTCATGCAGAGCGAACACTTCGACTTTTTCAATTCGGGGTCCAGCATCGACGGCCACCTGCACTTCGTCGATGCCCACAACATGCATGCGCCCGATGCGGTGCATGCAATGTTCTACCCTTTCGGAGGATAAGAAGATGAAGCGAGAGATCGATATCGCACCCACCAAGTCCGTGACCGAAACCAAGGAAGCCATCGGTGAACGGCTCAAGGCGATCCGGTTGACCAGCGGCTTGAACCAGCGTGACTTCGCCAGTCGCCTGGGGACGTCCGGTGCGTATATCAGTTGTGTGGAGCTGGGACACAGCATGCCGGGTGGGCGCTTCCTGCGCACTTTGCATCGTGAGTTCGACGTCAACATCAACTGGCTGCTCAGTGGAATGGAAGCAGAATTGCCGCCGCGCCACGGCTTTCACGTCAAGGGTCTCATCAAGGACTATGTCCGCGCTACAGAACGCGGCAAGTCGCTGGTGATGATGGTGGCGAGTTTTCTGGTCGTCAAGCGCGGCTGAAATTAATGCCTGTGGTCTTGCCGGCGGCGTTGTCAGGCAGGCCCGGCGAGGGATACGGGCAGCGCGCATGGCCTGCCCGTATTGAGGAGAGGACATGTTCAGTGAAGAAATCGGCGGCCGCATCAAGGAGATCCGGCTCGCCAACGGCCTGAGCCAGCGTGAGCTGGGTCAGCGCCTCAATACATCCACCGGACACATCAGCTGGCTGGAAGCCGGCAAGGCCATGCCCGGTGGCGAGTTGTTATTGCAGTTGCATCGCGAACTGGCGGTGGACCTCAACTGGCTGCTGACCGGCAGCGAGCCCGAGGTACTACCGCAGGAGGGAGACAAGGACGTACGGCTGCTGGTCGATCACTACTGCCGTTCGGACCTCCAGGGGCGGGAAATCATCCGCATCCTGGCCGGTTATGCGGGGCGGGACTGCGGCTGAAGCGTGCGGCCAGCCCCGCCGGGCGCGGTGGCGCTCAGCCACCTGCGCCCGGGGCCGCGGTCGTTGCCGTAGTCGCTGCGCTTGTAGCGGCTGCGCGCAACTGCACATCGCGGTTCAATCGCCACACCAGCAAGGAGGCCAGCAAGGTCGTGCCGACGATCACGAAACCGACCACATCGAAGTGGCGCAACTGTCCCTCAGGACCGAGCGTGACGATATGCCCGGCCACCACCGAGGCCAGACCGCCGGAGAGTTGCTGGATCGAAGCACTCACCGCATTGAACGAACCCCGCTGGGTGGGCGAAGGGATGGACGAGACCAGCGCCTGGAACGGAATCATGCGCGAGAAGATCCCCAGGAACAGCACCGCGTTGATCAGCACGATCATCGGTACCGTCACCGGCCCCAGGTGCGTATAGATCAACACCATGATGATGGACAGCACCGCCCCGAAACAGAACACCCGGAACTTGCCGACCTTGTCGGCGGCGCGCCCGATCAGCGGACCGAAAGCGATGGTGCACAGCCCGGTGACCAGATAGACCGTCGGCAGGTGGTGCAGATCGATGCCCAGATTGCCGACCAGATAGGCACTGCTGAAGGGCATGAGCATGAAGCCACCTGTCATCAGCAAGGCCGTCGTGGCGAAGGCAATCAGGTAGCGCGGCTCGGTAATGGTGTGATACAGGTGCATCCATGCGCTGTGCTCCTGCTTGAGCTTCAGGTGACCGTCCACCGGCTGCATCTTCATGCTCACCACCAAGCCCCCGATGGCGCCCAGCGCCGCCATGGCCAGGAAGGGGACATGCCAGTTCCAGGTATTGGACAGGTACAGCCCGATCGGGATGCCCAGCACCTGGCTGGCCGCAAACGAGGTCTGGATGATCCCCATGACACGCCCGCGCAGATGCGGGGCGAACAGATCGGTGGCAATCGCCAGCGTGATGGAACCGATCACACCGCCGAAGAGGCCCGTCACGATGCGGGCCAGCAGCAGACTCTCGAAGCTTTGTGCCAGCCCGCACCAGACGGTGCCGAGCACGAAGCCACCATAGAAGAACAGCAGCAGCCGCTTGCGGTCGAAGCGGTCCGCAAAGCCTGCCGTGAGCAGGCCCGACGCCCCGGCGCTGAAGGCATAGGCTGACACCACCAGGCCGAACTGCTGTGGTGTGATCTGCATGGCCGGCATGATCACCGCGCCCAGCGGCGACATCAGCATGAAGTCCAGGATGACGGCAAATTGCAGGAAGGCCAGCAGGCCGGTCACGGTCTTCTGGTAGCGGGTGAAGCCCGCCGGGCTGGACGGAGTCGGTGGCGTGGAGGGCGTAGGTGGCGTAGGTGGGCGGGCAGGGCGGTTGGCTTGGGGCTGACTCAAAAGGGGCTCCTTGGCGTATCGGTAGGGCAGTTCTGCCGTGTCTTCGCGTCCTGGCCGGCGTGAACGTGGCCGGACGCTGTGTCGTCGCTGACGGATGAGCGTGCGCGATATTGTCCCGCCGTGTCATGAGCGGCGCCCATGGCAGGCGTATCGGTCGTGAGGCGGGCTTGCAAGAGTAGGCGTAAGCGGGAGCTTAGGCAAGCCTGGACCGGCCTTCTCTGCAAAGTTCGCACGATTGGTCAGGCTTTCGTCACATTCCGTATGGAAAATGTGAAGATAAAAAAGCGGAGAGGCCCGTCCTGCGGGCCTCTCCGTCCTTTTGTGCTTACAACACCGGTTAACCCTGGCTCAGGGGCCGATTTCCGTCACCTCATTGCTTGAGCAGGCTGCATTTGGATTCCGCCACGGTGGTGAATGCCTGCTCGCCCGGGATGGTCTCCAGCAGTTTCAGGTAATCCCAGGGCTTCTTCGATTCGGCCGGCGACTTCACCTGGTACAGGTACATGTCATGGATGTTGCGGCCGTCGGCGCGGATGTAGCCCTTGTTGTAGAAGTCATCGATGCGGGTCTTCTTCAACTGCGCCATCACCTTGGTCGAGTCATCGGTGCCAATCGCTTCCACCGCCTTCAGGTAGGTCATGGTGGCCGAATAGGCGGCCGCCTGGTGGGTACTGGGCATCTTCTTCATCTTCTGGAAGAAGCGCTCGGAGAACTTGCGCGAGGGCTCGTCCTTGTCCCAGTACCAGCTGTCGGTCATCATCAGGCCCTCGGCGTTGGCCAGGCCCAGGGCGTGGATGTCGTTGATCACCATCAGCAGGCCGACCAGCTTCATGGTCTTGGTGACGCCGAATTCCTTGGCGGCCTTGATCGAATTGACGGTGTCCTCGCCGGCATTGGCCAGGCCCAGGATCTGCGCCTTGGAGGCCTGGGCCTGCAGCAGGAAGGACGACAGGTCCGAGGATTGCGGCGGGTGCTTGATCGAGCCCACCACCGTGCCGCCACTGGCCTTGACCACGGCACTGGTGTCGTTGGCCAGCGAATGGCCGAAGGCATAGTCGGCCACCAGGAAGAACCAGGACTTGCCGCCCTGCTTGATCACCGCGCTGGCCGTACCCTTGGCCAGGGCCACGGTGTCGTATTCGTAGTGGACGGTATAGGGCGTGCATTCCTCGTTGGTCAGGCGTGCAGTACCGGCTCCGATGTTGATGTAGACCCGCTTCTTCTCGGCCATCACCTTGTTCATGGACAGGGCCGTGGCCGAGTTCACGCCGCCGATCAGCATGTCCAGCCCGCGCTCGTCGGCCCATTCGCGGGCACGGGTGGCCGCGATGTCGGCCTTGTTCTGGTGGTCTGCGGAGATCACTTCAATGGGTTTGCCCAGCACCTTGCCGCCGTAGTCGGCCACCGCCATGCGGATCGCCTCCAGGCCGCCCAGGCCGTCGGTATCGGCATAGGGGCCAGACATGTCGGTGATGAAGCCGATGCGCACGGCGTCATTGGACACCTGGGCCGCCGTCGGGCCGGCGAGGCCGAAGGCGCCCGCAACGGCGCAGGTCGCGGCCAGCAGGCGCATCTTGGTCGATGTAGTCATGTTTTGTCTCCTCGTTTTTATCGGCCGCCTGGTGGCGGCTCGTGGTTCGTGATTACCTTGCTGCCCCTCAGCCCTGGCGACGTTGCGCCAGCAACTGGCGGGCGTAGTCCACCCGCACGTCATGGCTGGCGACCATCTGCTGCACCAGCCAGTCCATTTCCGCCGGTTCGGCACCGGCCGCCAGTGCGATGTTGCGGGCATGCAGCGCCATGTGGCCGCGCTGTATGCCTTCGGTGGCCAGCGCGCGCAGGGCCGCCATGTTCTGCGCCAGGCCCACGGCCACGGCGACCTCGGCCAGTTCCTGGGCGCTTTGCACGCGCAGGATCTTCAACGCTGCGCGGGCCGCCGGATGGGTCTTGGTGGCCCCCCCCACCAGGCCCACCGGCATGGGGATTTCCAGCGTGCCCACCAGGTCGCCGTCGGCAGCGATTTCCCAATGGGTCAGCGAAGTGTAGCGTCCCTGGCGGCAGGCATAGGCATGAGCGCCGGCTTCCACCGCCCGCCAGTCGTTGCCGGTGGCCACGATCACCGGGTCGATGCCGTTCATGATGCCTTTGTTGTGGGTAGCCGCCCGGTAAGGATCGACGGCGGCGAATTCATAGGCGTCCACGATGCCGTTGATGACTTCCTCGCCGCTGTACTGCTCGGTTGCCAGCACCTTGGCCGAGACCTTCACCCGCGCCCGCGCCAGGCGCAGGTCGGCCAGGTTGGAGAGGATGCGCAGCCGCACGCGGCCGCCGGTGATCTGCTCGATGTGGCCGGCCACTGCCTCGGCCATGGTATTGACGGTATTGGCGCCCATCGCGTCGCGCACATCCACGATCAGGTGGGTTACCACCATGGCGCCGCGGCGGGTATCCGGGAAGACATGCACCTCGATGTCACGGCAACCGCCCCCCAGCTGGTTGAGCAACTGGTCGCGGCTGTTGGCAATGTCGATGATGGCCTGGCGTTCCTTGAGGATGGCCAGCCGCGCTCCGTGCGGATCGCTCACGCCGATCAGCTGGATCTGCGCCCGCATCAGTGGCGTGCTGCTGGAGGTCTGGAAGCCGCCACAGGCGCGTACCAGCTTGGCCATGAAGGAGGCGGCGGCCACCACCGACGGTTCTTCTACCGCCATGGGCACCAGCACGTCGCGGCCGTTCAGCTGGAAGTAGCCGGCCACGCCCAGCGGCAGCTGGAAGGTGCCGACCACGTTTTCGATCATGCCGTTGGCAGTCGTCAGTGGCAGGCCGCCGGGCTGCCCCAGCAAGGCTTGCTCGGCTTCATCCAGGTGGGCCAGCCGGCTCACCTCGGCCAGGCGCTCGGCGGGAGCAAGGGAGCGGAAGCCGGGCAGGCGGGAATCCGGGGCCGCACCCGGGAGGGTGTCATTGCGCATGCGTTTGTCTCACTGGTTGTCGTTGGTATCGTCAGCCCGGGCAGGGAAGCCTTGTCCGGGCAGCGCAGGCAGGATAGCAAGCGTGTACCATTGCGCATGGGTACAGTTGTGGCCAACAGCAAGTGAACTGTACCCAAGACAATCCCTTTGCATTGCAGCAAGAATCTTCATATTTCCCCACCCACGGGCCCGCCAGAGGCCTCGCCGGAGACCCATTGCCATGGCTGACGCACCCACCCTCACCAGCACGCTGGTCCAGTTGATCCGCCGCCAGATTGCCGAAGGCCTGCACTCGCCCGGCAGCAGGCTACCGTCGATCCGCGAGATGGCAGCACGGCACGGCTGCGCCAAGAACACCATCGTCAACGTCTTCGATGAACTGACGGCCCAGGGCGTGGTGGAGCCTCGGCGCGGTTCCGGCTTCTTTGTCTGCGTGACACCGCCGCGCCCGAAGGAAGAAGAGGAGGGCAGCCTGAGCCGCGCCATGGACGTGGTCTGGCTCATGCGCGAGCAGTTGAAGCACGACCCCGGCCATCTGCGCCTGGGTGATGGTTTCCCGCCGGTGGAGTGGTTGCACGACGTGCGGCTGGACAAGTTCCATCAGAAGGTGGTGCGCACCGGCATGGGCGCGCTGTTCGGCTATGGCAGCCGTTTCGGCTACCTGCCGTTGCGCCAGCATCTGGTACAGAAACTGGCCCAGCACGGCATCGATGCGGGTACCGGCCAGATCGTCCTGACCCACGGCGCCAACCAGGCGCTGGATATCGTGATCCGCAATTTCGTGCGTCCTGGCGATCGCGTACTGGTCGACGAGCCGGGCTACTACATGCTCTATGGCAAGCTCAAGCTCTCGGGGGCGCGCATCGTCGGCATTCCGCGCCTGCCGGACGGGCCGGACGTGGATGCGCTGGAGCGCGAACTGAAGCTGCCGGGCAAGCCGCCGCTGTTCTTCACGCAGTCGCTGGCGCACAATCCGACCGCCTCCGACACCTCGCCCCACAAGGCCCACAAGATCCTGCAACTGGCTGACCGCTACGATGCCCTGATCGTCGAGAACGATGCCTTCGCCGACTTCAAGCCGGCCACCGCGCCCCGTATCGCGACACTGGACCAGTTGCGCCGCACGCTCTACATCGGCAGCTTTTCCAAGTCGGTCTCGGCGGCCTTGCGGGTGGGCTTCATTGCCTGCCATCGTGACTTGGCCAGCGATCTGGCCGACATCAAGATGCTGGTCCACATGAGCAGTTCCGAATACTGCGAGCGGACCCTGGACGTGATCCTCTCCGACGGCCACTTCAGCCGCCACACTGCGCGTCTGCGCGATCGCCTGACCCAGGCCACCGAAGCCGCCTGCCACCAGTTGCAGCAACTGGGTGCGCAATTGTTCTGCGCGCCGCAGCAATCCATGTACTTGTGGGCTAGGTTTCCGGCATTCCCGGATGCCAGGCAATTGGCCCAGGGCCTGATGGCGCGCCATATCGTGTTGGCGCCGGGCAGCATTTTCCATGTGGATCCCGAGCAGGATGTACCCTGGTCGCGCTTCAATGTCGGCTTGTTGTCCGATCCCCGTTTCGCGTCGGCGATGGCGGAAATGATGACGACTTCCGGCGCCATTCCCGGCGGTTGAGGCGTTTTTGATCCTCCTGGCCCGCCCGTGGGAAGTGAGGCCGCATTGTCCATGTGTTCTGCCCTTTGCTTTCTTGTCCAGCCTGATTCCCCGTGCCATAGTGCAAGGCAGCGGCAATCGGGGTTGCCGTGGTCAAAAGAATAATGAAAGCATGCTAACTAATGGGGGAGTACCTGTCAGGTGCTTCACTCGGGACGGATCTCAAATGAACATCTTAGGCAATATGAATATTGGCAAACGCCTTACGCTCGGCTTTGCCATCATCCTGGCTTTTTCCGTCGTGGTGGCGGGGATGAGCCTGTGGCGACTGGAGCAGGTCTCCTCTGCGACCCGTGAAATGATGAGCGATCCACTCAAGACCGAGCGGATCATGGGGGACTGGTACACCAATCTCTCGTCCGGCATTCGCCGCACGCTGGCCATTGCCAAGAGCAGCGACCCGTCGTTGGGACCCTATTTCGCCGCCGAGGCGGCCGAATCGACCCGTAGTTCCACCGAATACCAGAAGGCGGTAGAGAAGCTGCTGGTGACCCCTCGCGAAAAGGAGCTGTTCCAGAAGATCGGCGAGCAACGCAAGATCTACCTGTCCTCGCGCGACCAGATCGTCAAGCTCAAGGCCGAGGGCAAGGTGGATGAGGCCATGCAGTTGCTGGACAAGACCTTCGTGCCGGCCGCTGCCCTGTACCAGCAATTGATGCGCGACATGGTCGATCTGCAGCGCAAGGATATCGATGACACCGCCAAGGAAATCGATGATATCGCCGCCCAGAGCCGGGTACTGATCCTGGTGCTGGAAGGCCTGATCCTGTTGCTGGGCATCGTACTGGCACGCTACCTGACGCTGGGCATCACCAAGCCGCTGCATACGGCCGTGACCGTCTCGCGCAAGGTGGCCGAAGGCGACCTCTCGGCCCAGGTTCAGGTCAGTACGCGTGACGAAACCGGCCAGTTGCTGCAATCCCTGCGGGACATGAACGACAGCCTGCGCGGCATCGTCACCAACGTACGCACCGGTACCGACACCATCAGCACCGCCTCTTCCGAGATCGCCGCCGGTAACCTGGACCTGTCCTCGCGCACCGAACAGCAGGCCAGTTCGCTCGAAGAAACCGCCTCGGCCATGGAAGAACTCATTTCCACCGTGCGCCAGAACGCCGACAACGCCCGCCAGGCCAGCCAGCTGGCGCATTCCGCCTCGGCCGTGGCCGAGCAGGGCGGGGGCGTGGTCAACCAGGTGGTCGACACCATGGGCGCCATCAACGCCTCCTCGCGCAAGATCGTGGAAATCATCAGCGTGATCGACGGCATCGCCTTCCAGACCAATATCCTGGCCTTGAACGCGGCCGTGGAAGCGGCGCGTGCGGGTGAACAGGGACGGGGCTTTGCGGTGGTGGCCTCGGAAGTGCGTTCCCTGGCCCAGCGTTCGGCCTCGGCCGCCAAGGAAATCAAGGAACTGATCAACGACTCGGTGGAGAAGGTCGATGACGGCAGCCGTCTGGTTGAACAGGCCGGCAATACCATGCAGGAAGTGGTCAGCAGCGTGCGCCGCGTGACCGCTATCGTGGCCGAGATCAGCGCCGCCAGCGCCGAGCAGACCAGCGGCATCGAGCAGATCAACCTGGCCATCACCCAGATGGATCAGGTCACCCAACAGAACGCCGCGCTGGTGGAAGAAGCGGCCGCTGCTGCTGCGTCGATGCAGAACCAGGCCGGTCAGCTGATGCAGATGGTCAGCGTGTTCCGCCTCAGCGAGGGCGAACCGGTGGTACGGCGCGAGATCGACGTCACGCCGACCGGGCCTACGCTGCCGGGTTGAATCGCACTTCGAAGACGGCCCTGCGTGGGCCGTTGCCTGCCATGGTTTGCTAGCGATACGCGTGGGCGATCATGGCGCAAATGGGGAAAATGAAGAATCTCATGGAGGCGAAACCTAGTGCGTACCAAAGTGCTTGCGAAAAGTAACCACGAGGGTAGGACGAATCCATGCTCATGTAATAGCGGCCAATTTCTTGGAAAAGGCATGCCGCCCCAAATGGCCCTACAAACAAGGTGATAGTGAGAAATTTGTGGGGCCAAATAGATAGCTGCTCCACTAGAAAGAGTGTGAGGCCGGAGGTAATGCAGCCACCGATAAACGATACGAGATATCTTGTGATGAAGTGTCCTTCATCGTTTAGCCACATGAACTGACGCGGCCATTGGAAGGCGCGCGTAAAGACGAGGTATGCAACTTCAACCATCGATCGAAGAAAATGAAGGAATAGTTCTTCCATGTGGTCCTAATGCGGATAGGAGAGGCCACCATCGAGATTTTTCTGAGTCATCACTCACTGATCAGGTAGGTGGGTAACAGGCTCAGATCAACATCAAATTACCCGTCCACCGCCCCATTTCCCCAAATAGCGCCACCGCGCCCGCGACAGCAAGGTAGGGGCCGAAGGCGATGGTCTGTTCACGGCCGACGTCGCGCAGGCGCATCTGCCACAGCCCGACCACCGCTGCGCCGGTCGACGCCAGCACGATGACTGGCAGCAGTGGCGCCCAGCCCAGCCAGGCGCCAAGTGCGGCTAGCAGTTTGAAGTCGCCGTAACCCATGCCGTCCTTCCCGGTGAAGAGGCGGAAGATCCAGAAAATACTCCACAGTGCCGCATACCCGGCGACCGCACCCCAGACGGCCTCGCGCAGGGGAACGAAGGCGGCAAACGAATTGAACAAAAGTCCCAGCCAGAGCAGCGGCAAGGTAAGGCAGTCGGGCAAGATCTGGTGATCGAGATCGATGAAGAAGAGGGCGGTCAGCGCCCATAGCAGCAGCAATGCGCCCGCCAGTTGCAGCGTCAGACCAAAGTGCCAGGCGGCACCGGCAGCGAGCAGGGCGCTACCCAGTTCGATCAGGGGATAGCGCAGCGGGATGCGGGCCTGGCAGCCGGCACAGCGACCGCGCAGGAACAGGTAACTGAGGACCGGAATGTTTTCGGCGGGGCGTACCGGGCGCTTGCAGGCTGGGCAATGCGAGCGGGGCGTGGCCAGTGTCAGTGGCGCTACTGGTGTCGAGGGTAGCTGTCCTGCGCCCAGTGATTCCTGCTCGTGTGGGTAAGCGTAGGCCGCTTCCAGCATCAATGGCAGGCGATAGATCAGTACATTCAGAAAGCTGCCAATGAAGAGTCCGCCCAGCGCCGCAGCGCTGATGACGAACCTGGTGTCGGCGAAAAGCGCGTGGGCCAATCCAAACATGCGTGTTCCTTGATGGGAGGGGAGAAGCGGTGCCGACGCACCGCTGACTACCTGGCTTCTCTGAGCAGATGGCGCAGGCGGACGATGACCTGGGTGGCGTAGCGGGCGCGCTTGTCGGGGCTGACTGCGTTGTAGGCACCGAGGGCTTCCCAGCTCACACCCATGCGCTGGAAATTGGAACCGAGTATCCAGGCGCCGACATGGATGTTGGTACAAGCATCAAGCAGGTCAGATTCACTGATGCGGTAGCGCGCCAGAAATCCCAGCCAGCTGGAATTGATCTGCATGATGCCGATGTCGCGCGTGCCGTTGCGGTTGCGATTCAGTGCACGGGGATTCATGCCTGACTCTTGCTGGGCAATGGCCTGCAAAATCAGCGGAGATACGCCGTAGCGCGTCCCCGCCTGTTCGAAGCACAGGTTGGACGCCCGCGCCGGCGTGCCGTACAAGGCGCTCGCCAGTGTAGCGCCCAGTATCAGGGCTTTATAGGGACGGTACATTCAGCGTTCATCCTTCGGTGTGGAAGGTCTGGCCTTGACTAGCGGTGCGGCACTGAGGAAGAACACCGGCGCTCCCAGCACCATCGACAGCATGATGGCGCCGGGGTAGCTCAGTACCCGGAAGTGACCGAGTCCAAAGGCCAGCAACAAGGTCGCCACGCAGAGCAGAGGTAGCGCGGCAGAGCGCGTCCGGCCGGAGGGAGCGACCGGTACGCGACCCCTGCGTGCACGCCGCAGGCGGAAGTACAGGTAGCCCAGCAAGAACGGGCCGCCATAGGCCAGGAGCAGGAACAGCAGGATCAACATCATCTCGGTAGCGTGCATCGCTTATTCCGTGGTCAGGTAGGTCCAGCGTTTTTTCTTGAACATGACGAACTGGTAATAACTGACGTTACCTCTGAGGGAGACTACGCCTGGGGAGGTGTACACCGGGTTATTATAAAAGTCGATCTCAAGTGAGTCCGGTTGGAAATTGGTATATCGTCTGTCCGGGCCTCCGGCCTTCCCATCATCGTCGAAATAGCAGTTCGTGCAGCTGGAGCTTGGCCTTCTGAATTTGGGCTTTGTCCATTCCGACGGGTTCATGGGAGGGTTGAACTTGAAAAGCATGCGGCTGTAGTTGTCATCCGGGTAATTTCCTCCAAATTCTCTGTTCCGGAAAAAATACAGTCCTTTATCGAGTCCGCGTGTCTCCTGTTTGTTTGCCCAGCTGTTGATGGGGACGCCATTTTTCCAGTGTGTCAGATGGACTTTTTCTCCCTGGACGGTCTGTCCCTGAAGGCCCAGCGCGGGATGGTACCAATACTCCCTCCAACTAAAATCGACGACCAGATATTCCCCGGTATCGATGATCTCTTCCGTATATTTCTTGAACGGAAGCTTCCACTGTGCCCCGCCACTGCCGTTGGACGTGCACCGCAGGATGCCCGACTCATCACCGTTGCGGTTACTTGCCAAGGCATTGACCTGATCGGTGTTGCAGCTGTCCCCTTCCTTGGCGACTTCTGCCTTGGGGCGCGCATAGATGCTGGCCGACCAGGCCAGGCCGCTGCCGCTGCCCGCCTTGCAGACGAGCAGATTGGCCACGCCTTGCGCGGTGATTTCAGCAGCCATCATGCCCTTCGTGGTGCAGGACTGCCCCGATACCTGGCTACCCATGGCTGCGGGTTGCCATTTGTGTTCCCTGCAGATGGCCATCAGGCCGTTGGGCAGATAGGCGGCTGAACCGTCCGGGCTGCAACTGTCGCCGGCATTAACCTGGCTCAGGCCATAGTTGTTGTTGGCGGTTTGCCAGCTGCCGGCGGCGCACATCATCAGGCGCCCGGTGGTGTCCTGCGCCAGCGCCAGATTCTGTGCACATTTCGTACCCAACGTGACGAAGTCGCCATTCACCAATAGACGGGCGCCGTCGCTGGTAAGCTGGGTGCCGTTCTCGATGTTCAGATGGGCGGTGCTAACACCACCCTTGGCGTTCAACTGGCCTGCCACATCCAGCGACTTCTCCATCTTCACAGGGGCCTTGAAGGTGGCCTCACCATTGACCACCAGCGACTGGATATCGGTAGCACCCTGGACCACCATCTTGCCCAGCGCCGTCAGGGTACCAGTGACATCCAGCGTGCTGTTGAGTTTGGCGGCACCATTGGCCGTCAGGGTGCTGGTGGTTATGTGCTGCGCCTCTAATTCTTTGAGATTGGTGATGGAGTGATTGGCAAAATCCCAGTCCGCCGTCGGCTTGAGCGAGCCGTCGCGGCGGATCAGTTCCAGCGCGACGGCGGCTGCATAGCCATTGCGCCAGGCCAGGATGCCGGGTAAGCCCGTGGTGACGTTTTTTACCCGCTGCTGCACCGGATTGGGAACGCTCCAGGCACCGGCATAGGCTTTCAGATCGAACTGGGGATTGATGCTGCTGGTGGTGGCATCGCGATCGGGTAACCCCGAACTTGCACCCACACCGTTGGACATGCGCAGCAGTCCCGACATGTCCGCCTGCACCAGCGCATAGGGCTGCACGTTGAAGACCAGCGAATCCAGATTGATGTCGGTCCCGGCCGGCGTACGTTTGATGACGATGCCGTAGATGTTGTCATGCTTGGCGGCCGCGTTGCCGGTGGCGCCGCCCGTGACCACCGTGGCATGCACCGGCAACAAGGGGGCGGCAGGAATCTCCCGGTCCACCAGGCCGAGGGTCTGCAGGTCGGCCAGCGTCGGCTGCAGGATGTTGGTGACCTGATGTGTCTTGCTCGCGCCGGCAGCATCTGTGTAGCTGGCCGCGAAATAGCATGATTTGTCAGGGCTGCCTGAGGCTGGATAGCTGACCTTGGCACAGCTGTCGGGGTAGGTGCTACGGTCGATGATGTGCGGATAGTACAGTGTCATGTACGCGCCTATGCCATTGTTGATGCGCGCATAGGCAGCGTTCTGCGCTTCCAGCACAGCGGTCTGGCGTTGCTGCGAAGCCCAGTCGGTGCCAACCGCGCCGGCTGTGCCCAGCATGGCCGTGGTCACCAGTGCCTGGCCAAGTGCGAAACCGCGTTGTCGGCGGTACGGGTAGCGCCGTGGGTGCCGATGGGGGGCAGGGAGAAGACTGCACCGGGGGAAGCACAGCAGCTGCTGCGCGATGCGATGAAGTAGGGAAGTCATTAGTTCCTCTGCGAGGTTTGTTGGGTTTTCTTTTGCACGGCACTCTGCAGTTGTTGCGTGGTCGCCATGAAGCCGAGAAGCATGGAGGCCAGCGCGACACCGCAGAGCAGGAGCATCACGCTGTTGAGACGGGCAGACGATTTTTCGATGGAGGTGGCGATGCGGTCGATGGAGCCGGTGCCGATCTTGACGAAGGCTTCCACCGGATCGCGGCGTTCGGAGGCATCCATGATGCGGTCTTCCAGATCCTGGTTGAGCACGCCGGTGCCGAAGGCTGCACCGAAGTTTTCAGCATTGGCCGAGCTGATACCGCGCAGGATGCTGCGCACATGCCAGCGCATCCACGGGGTCGAGTAGCGCACCGCCTGCTCCAGCGACGAGCGCAGCGAAATTCCCGAGCGCATCAGCGAGGCCAGCGAGACGATCAGCATGGCGCCGGAATAGTCGCGGTAGACGCTATAGGGCAGGCGCTTGTCGAACGGCCGTCGACTTGGGCCGGCCCAGTGGGCCAACGAATACATGAAGGCGATGAAGAGGATGACATTGGTCCCGATCATCATCAGTCCGTAGTGCCGCACGCCGTTGGCAACGGCGGCCAGGGCCTTGCCCGAGGCTGGCCACTCGCTCACGGGCATGATCGATTCCAGCACCGGAATGGCGTAGAACGAAAAGCCCAGCAGAATGGCGTAGAACAGCGCGATCAGGAACAGTGGATACATCACCGCGCCCTTGATGGCAGCCGTCATGCGCTCGGTCTTTTCCACCGTGCCGGAAAGGAAGCGCAGGCCCTCGGCCACGCTGGCGTCGCCAGCGGTCTGGGCGGCATCGAGCATCATCAGTTCCGAGGTGGGCGCCACGCCCTCCAGCGCCGTGGCCAGCGAACCGTTGATGGCGTTCCTAAGGATGTGGCGGTAGAGCAGGGCCATGCCCCGGTCGCGCTTGCGGGCGCGCTTCTCGTACTTCTTGAAGGTGGAAAACAGCGGCACCCGGTCTTCCAGCGACATGGCCAGGTCGAAATAGAACTCGGCCCGGCGTGCGCGCAGCTGGCGCTTGGCCATGCTCAGTTGCAGGTGTTCGAATACGTTCATGACATTCTCTTGTGCACGATTTGGCGGAATCCTTTGGGATGACCAAAGGTAGTCTTGAAGTAATAGGGGTCGATCTGCCCCTGGGTCAGGCTGTAGAGGGCATGGCCCCAGGCGGCTTTGCCACGCATGTCCAGGGCATCGAAGGGGGCGACGCGGGCGGCATGGTAGTGGTCGCGCGCATCCAGATCGCGCCCGGCCAGCAAGAGCCGCAGCAGGTCGTTGTCGGGCGTGATCACCTCGGCCGCCACGCATACGCCGCGGGTACCGGCGTGCGACAGCTGGCTGTAATCCACGCCGGGGATGCGGCAATGGACGCAGCCGCTGTCGCTGGCGCACATCATCTGGTCGATGTCGAGACCGAAGACGGTTTCGTAGGCGTTCAACTCCTCGGCCGGCAGGCGCTCTCTGGCGGGCAGCTTGCAATGCGTACAGTTCCTGGGCAGCAGCGCCTGATAGACCAGGATGGACAGGAATTCCGGATTGCAGACGGCATGCCGGTCCAGTCCTACCATCTTGGAGGTCAGGCGCGAGACGATGCCCAGGGCCGAGGTGGCATGCACGGTGGTAAAGATCTTGTGGCCGGTTTCGATGGCGGCCTGGGCGATTTCGCCGGAGAGCGGATCGCGCACCTCGCCGAACATGCCGATATCGGGGTCAAGCCGCAGAAAGGCCCGCATGGCGTTGAGGAAAGGGTTTTCCGCGCCGATGGCATTGGTCCGCTGCACCGAGAGATGGGTCACGCCCGGCACAATGTACTCGACCGGGTCTTCGATGGAAATGATCTTGCGTTCGCCTCCGGCAGCCAGCATCGACAGCATGGAGTTGAGCGTGGTGGTCTTGCCCGATCCGGTCACGCCAGCCACGAACACGCCGCCCCAGGCCGATTGCATGGCCAGGTCCAGCTGCTCCACCTGACTGGGCAGGTAGCCCAGTTCCGGCAGGGTCTTGACCTTGCTGGAGGAACTGGCGCTGGAATGCAGGATCCGCAGCACCACATCGAAGCCTCCCACCGAGGGGTGGCTCTGGTAGCGCAGAGTGAAATCCCGTTCCTTGTTGCGGATCGGGATCATGGCCTGCTGCGGCAGGCGGGCATTGAACGCTGCATCCGAGCGCGACAATTCCTCGGCCTGCACGGTAAAGGCAGCGCTCACGGCATCAATGACGATCTGTGCCGGATAGCTGCCGATACGGCGTATCACGCCATCCACGCGGGCGTTAAGCGTGGCATGGTCGCCGCGTACCTCGAGATGGGCATCGCTGGCGCCGATCTCGATGGTGCGCCCGACCATGTCGGCGAAGTAGTTCAAGGGCTTGGATTCGGCGATGATCAGGTCAATCCCCGATACCGCCCTGGTCGCCGCCGCTTCATGGTTGGCGGCGACCTGATAGTCGAGGACCTCGAAGACGATAGGTTCGGCGGTGAAGAACATGCGTGGCGTCTTGCCGTCGCGCTTGAGGCGGTCAAGGATGTGGAACCACTCCGAGGACAGGTTCACGCCCCGGGTGGCAACCATGGCAATCACGCCCGCTTCCATGTTCAGCACGGCGATGCGCTCCTGGTTGAAAGTGCGGTATTTTTCGGCCGGCCACATCTCCATCACGCTACGGAACTGCGGCAGTTCCTCGGCGCGCCGGAGATGGGCCATTTCCAGGTTCGGTGATGACTTTTTTTCGGGAAGCATGTGGATGCCGCTTATCAACGCAAGGCCGGTGCCGTATTACCCATATTGACGCGATCGCCCGGGATCTGGGGCTTGCCGCCGAATTCCAGGGCTGGTAGGCGGCCTTTGCCCGGTAACTGGCTGGCCAGATGGCGTGCCTGGGTATCCGCTGTGACTAACGCGCGCGAATCGTCGCCGCCCTTGGGCACGGAAAGGAACAGGCAGGTCTCCTGTTGCTGGCAGGCCTGCACCGCCGCACCGCGTTTTTCCCTACCCGCCTTGATGCTGTCCTGGGGGCTCTTGGTCAAGAGCACACCTTCCTCCATGAGGATGATGTATTTCCACGGCCCCATCTTGCGCAGCGGCCCAGGCACAGGTACTACGCGTGACTGGCCGTTGACATCAAGTTCGGCCTTGTAATTGCGGTCGATTCCGTACAGGCCCAGAAGCACCGGATTTCTTTCCACCACGGGTTCAGCGGGAGTGTCCTTGGAGGGATTCTTGCTGGCTGGATTGAGGCGGGCAGCGAATTCCCGTTCTCCGACTTGTTTGGCGAGCTTGATCATGTCGCCCAGAGTGGCGCCCTGGTCGATACGGCTGGCGCTCGCATCGGCCGGTGCTGCTGCGTCCATGGCATGGCAGGGTAGCGCCGCGCCTAGCAGCAAGGCGGTGAGTGCGACCATCGGCGGCAAGTTAGAAGTCTTTACCTTTTGCATAATATTTTCCAGAGAGCTTGTAGCGGGTCTTTTCAATGGGCGCGACGGTCTTATCCGTGTCGAGTTCGACCGTGATGCTATCGATAGCCACGTAGTCTTCCAGCACGATGTCCTCCATGGTCCACAGTGGTCCTTCTATGGCCCAGACCGCGTTGACTACCGGGCGTACCAGTTGGTTGATGTCCCCTTGTCCGGCGAACAGTTGTGCCGGCTCCACCTTGACTTTGATGTCCATCATGGATAGGTCTTGCAGGGTGCTGAAGAACTTCGATGACACTGTGCTGCGCAGCGGCAGTGCCGCGCGCGTCAGCTTCGGTGGTGGAGGTGCGACCGCCGCAGCATTGTCCAGGCGGTGCTGCGTCACCAACTGGGCGCTGGTCAGATCGTCGGGACTGAAGACGTCGTATTGCGGCTGGCCCATTGCCGAGGGCGGGAGCGCATGTCCGAACTCGGCAAAGTTGCCGTAGCTGCGGATCCAGGAGGCATTACACAGTGCCGGCGTACATTCCACCTTGCTCAGTCGCCAGCCCTTGATCTGAAGCGGAATTTGCTTCAGACCGCCCAGCATGCGCTGAAGGCTGATCTGGCCGATGCCGGTAACAGCCGCCAGATCAACGTCAATCTTGTTTTCGTAGACAATGTTGGGATCGCTGGCGATGCGTGCTTGCTCGTCGGCGAGCTTCTTGTCCCGGGCCAGCTTGTAGGTGACCGCGCCGAAGCCCACCACGAACACGACCGCCGATGCCGCCAGCAAAACGAGCATTTTCCTGATGTCGGGAATCTTCTTCAGGCGCACCTTGGCTGTGACTTCGTCCAGCACCAGGTCCCAGTCGATCTCTTCCACATTGCCCAGCAGATCGACTGCACCGACCCGCCGTACCGAGCCCGGGTCGGTGAGCTGCAGGAAGGTGCTGATGCGCTCGCTCACTACCTCGGTGTTGCCGATGACATCAAATCCCGGCACCGGCTGTCCGTCGCGCAGCACGACCACGCAGCTGCGCCTGGTATCGACATGGAAGGCGAAGATTTCTTCGCCGCCGTGCGAATAGTTCTGGCCCAACAGCAGTGCCAGCGAGACCAGTGCGCCCCGCCCCTTTCCATGACCACCCGGGTTGGAGGAGAAAAATCCGATCTGCGTACCATCAGGTGTGATGCAATAGCTGTGCTCGTCCTCGGCCCGGGCAGCGCTGAAGAGTTTGCTCCGTTCGCCTTTGGTCAATGGCACCCAGTGCAGGCCAGCCACCAGGGCCACCTTCTCTTTCGGGAAGATGCGGCTGTGGTCTACGACCGGTCGGGTTCTGCGGACCGGCTTCTTGTTGAGTAGAGTCTTAAACATCGGTCAGTCGTGGGGTGATCAGGATCACGAAGGATTGCCGGACGTTGGAAGCGGTCTTGCTGGCGGCGAGGCCATCGACGCTGCCGCTGTTGCTGGAATTGGTCTGGGCCTGGTCATACCCCAGCATGACCAGCGTTTCCCCCGAAGGCACCACCATGCGTTGGCCTACAGTGAAGGCACTCACGTTGGGCAGTTGAATGGTTTGCCCGGATGAACTGAATGAGGGCAGGCCCTTCAAGCTGGAGATGTTGATATAGGTCTGCAACAGCACCTGGTTGGAATCCAGCACCACCGGCAAGAAGGCCAGGGACATGCCCGTGCTGATCTGCCCCGGCGTCAGGCTGGGGCCGGTGGTAGTGACGCTGCCCACCTGCCCACCAGCGACGACTGCCGCCTGGGTCTGCTTCAGGTAGGCCTGCTGGTTGACCACCATCAGCGGTACCGAGACCCGGTTGGAGGTCACGGCCACCCCCGAATAGGTGGTCGAGACCCGCCCAAATGTCTTGAGCAACTTGATCATCGCGTTAGTGCCGTTACCGTTCTGGTAGCCGATGGTGAAGGGGCTGCCGGACTGGCTGGGCAACAGCGCCGCGGGGGTGGTTGACGAGAAACCGTTGCGCACTACGTTCCAGTCAATGCCGGCCGAGAATTCGTCGTTCAACTGTACTGACAGCACCTGGATTTCCAGGCTGACTTGACGCATCAAGGATTTGTTGACTTGCTCGATATAGTTTTCCACGGCCTTCATCGGTTCGGCGGCATCGGTCACCGTGATCACGCCTGATTTGCCGTCGACCGAGAATTTGCCGCCGCCGGAGATGAGCGAACCCAAGGTCTTTTCGATACCCCCCCAGAAGTCGGATTCGAAATCCATGCTGGCCGAACTGCCTCCGCCGCCTCCACCACCCCCGCCCCCGCCGTTGCCTCCACTGCCTCCGCCATCGCCGCCAGTCGAGGCTGACAGCGAAGCGGAGTATTTGAAGGAGGTACTCAGGGTCTTGACGAAGAAGGTACGGGTGCTGAGGCGATAGAAGAGGATGCGGTCATCCTCGTACTTCCACTGCAATCCTGCGCGCACGGCCACGTAATCCAGCAGGCCCGCAAACGAGCCGGCGTAGTTGAGCTCATAGGTATTGCCATACGTCTGGTTGCTGAAGTTGAGATCGCTCAGATTCTTTTCGCCGAAGGCGCTTTTCTCGCTCGCGCTGCCCTGCGCACCCGGAAGCGGCAGGGCGGCTGCGGCGAGTGCCGCGCCGGCTGTGGCTCCGACTGTGAAGCGCGAGGCCGGCATGAGCGCGTCGGGCGTGAGCAGCATCGGTACGCCGGTCTCGCTGGCGATACGCTCGACGATGGTGGCCACGGAATAACGTCCCGGGAAGCGGAAGGCCACCTGGCGCATCGCATCCGGTAGTGCTGCCTCGCGTGACAGAGGTATGGAGCGTGTTGCGATGATCAGCCGCGTGTCTTTGATCGCATAAGCCGGGCGCGGTTGGGGCGTGGTCAGTTCGGCGCGTGAGCTGTCCGTGCGGGTGATGACCTTGTCCAGGGTCCGATCGGCTCGGCGCCAGGTGCTGCACGCGGTGCACAAGACACTGATGCCAATGATCAGGATAAGCATGTGAGCACAACGGCGGCCTTGCCGCAGACGCTGCACCGCCGGCAGATGGAACTGGTTCAGGGGGACGATGATCTGTTCGATGGTCATAAGTTACCTTGATGGGCCTCAGCGAGCCTTACCTTCCAGATAGCCGCCGATGCGGATGATGCGCAACTCGCTGTTGATGCGTGCCTGCATCGGATAGTCGGTGGTGGCCAGTGACTCCACTACGGCGCTGACCACCTGCTCGATACGACCGGATAATTGCAGCTCGGTCTCGATGGGGAAATCGCGCGGTGCATCCCACACCAGTTGCCAGCCGGCCTCTTGCCCCCACCGCTGCAGCATGCGGCGCACCGAGACATCGGCACGTCGTACCTGCCACTGCTGCACGCCCGGGTCGGGATGATGGTCTATTGCGGAAACGCCAATGCCGTTGGTCAGTTCGGGTTCAATCGCGGCGCCCTTGGGCAGCCAGGCGGAGGCGCGCCCAGTGGCGGCAGGTGCCTCCGCATTGGTCGGATCATGCCCCCCCACTTGCTGGGCATGGACGGGAATGCAGACCGCCAGGAGGGCAAAGGCACGTAGCCACCGACGGGGCAGGCCGCAAGGGCGGGTGCAATGAATGAGGTGAACCGTGACTTTGTTCATAAGTAGATGTCATGCCTAGAGAGCGTGGTTGTTGCTCGTGAGGAAGAGGGTGAAGTAAGGTAGAGCGGTTTCGCACAGGAGGCTCAGCGTGGCGGGATTGAGAGGGGTATAGGGGTCACTCTTGATCACAAACACGTTGGCCAGCGGCGTGGTCAGCGCACGGTTTGCATTCAGCGCGACCGAACGCAGCGCTGGCTTGGTGACATCTTCACCGGTAGTGGCCGCGCCGGCCAGGGCGTGCCGTAGTCCGGAAGTATTCAGGGTCGATTCCAGGTTCTGCACGATGTCCGGACACAGGCGCGCAGGCAGACCTGATACATGCAATACCCAACTGCTCCTGCCGCCGCCGATCAGTGGCTCCAAGAACAACCGCCCGCCCCAGGTATTGTTGATTTGGGTCTTGTCACCGACGCCAGCCCCTACATATTGCCGGGCCACGGTGGCACCGCTGGCTAGTGTGCCGGTATCGATTGGGGCGGAACCGTCATCGTTCACCAAGAAATTCTGCAGTGACAGCATCGTCTGTTGCAAAAAGCGGGATGACGAGCTTACCTCGGCCTGATCAAGCTGCTGACGCAATACCTCTAGCGAGGCCACTACAAGAATGGCGGAAATGGCCATTGAGACGGATAACTCAATCAGCGTGAAACCACATTGGCGCAGCCGTCGCAAAGGGGCGTAGGTGGCTCTGCCATGGATGTGTCTGGAGTTGCCCCGCTGGGATAGGGTGAAAGGGGTCATCGTAGTTTGGATCTCACTAGCAGTACACCGAAGTTGTTGCCAGCGTCTCGACAGGCCGCGGACAGCGCAGCAGGAGCAAGATCCTGGCCAAGATTTCTGACGATGCGCGGGACGGCGACGTTAAGGCCAGCGCTGATGGTGATCGCAGGCAGGTTGGAGTCAAGGCCGACAATGGGGGCCCAGCCAACAGGGTCGGCAATTCCGTCGGGAAAGACCACAAGTGCATCAGCTATCGGCGCGAACTGGAACAAGAGGTCGGCACAGTGCTTTGTCGGGATGGCATTCAGGTATAAACCCCAAGCCCGAGATGCAACTCCGATCGGTGCTACGCCGACGGCACCTCCGAATGGATGGGTCACGGTGACATTGTTCGCGCCGCGCTGGGTGATGAGGAAGTGGTTGAACGCGCCCAAGGACACCGCCTGCCGCAAGGTCAAACCGCCATAGTTGGGCAATTGGTCATAGGCATCGTTGATGCGCCTGATCGCGTTACCATTCTCGGCGGAGAGTTCATTGATTCTCTGTTGTGCGAGCAGCCATGTCGTGCCGGTAATACTGGTCAGCACGATCATGCCGGCCAGGGCCAGGGCCACGGAGAGCTCTACCAATGTGTAGCCGGAGTGGTGTTTTCTCATAGGAATGCGGATATTTTCTTTAATGCCGCCCCTCGGACCGAGGCGGCATCGAAAAGAACTATCCGAAGCGCATTACTTCCAGTTGATCAGACCGATGCTCACGGAGGCGTCGCCGGTGCCGCAGGCACGACCATTGGTCATCGCTGCGATATCGAGTGCACCGTTCGGCCGGTGTCCTTGCACTACCGCAGCGCCGCCTGTAGCCGGGACTGCAGTCCCGCCCCCCGCGGGAATTGCTTGCATGCCGGCTAAAGTCAACGTGGCAATGCCCGCAGCGGTAATCGAGCGGGTCCCCACCGTTGCCTCAGGTTGAACAAGAATGCCGCGTACGCCGGTAGCAGAAGCGGAAGAGACAATGTCGGCACACGAGGCAGTAGGAATGCCAGCTAAAGTAACAACATAGCCAGAGTTGCTTGCCGCGCCGGTGAATACGGTTGCGACATCAACGGTGGTGGGAAAACCAAAGCGGTTATTGGCGGTGCGGCTGGGGGCGGTACCCAGAATGTCGAAGGCGGCGTCAAAGGCGCCGAAGCCAATGGCGACTTCGGTTCCCAGGCCGGCGAAGGTGTTGGTCCGGGCATAGATCTTATCGATCTGGGCCATCATGCGGGGGATGCCGCTGACCACATCATTAGCCCGCGCTTGCCGCAGCACCACCTGCACCAGCGCAATGGCCGAGACCAGCAGCACGCCGGCAATGGCAACTGCCACTGACAGTTCGACAATGGTGAAACCGCTTTGCGTACGTGGAAGGGTGCGCGTCTTGTGTATTGCGTGAGGGGAGTAAAGCATTTTTAGTATTCCTTGAACTTCGTTAATGCCGTCTGAAAGGACGGCTCTGGTGATAAAACATGGGATGACCAATACAGGCGGGCGATGTGCTCGGGCCAGGCAAGCAGGGCGCCGACGCAGTTTCGCTGACTTGTCCGTCTTGATCTGTGTTGCATGGTCGTTATCGTCGGACTGGCGATTTATTTCCTCACGGGTCTATCTCCTTTCTCGCGGATCGAAACGCTTCGCCTGGATCGGCAAGACGAAGCGACGGGAATAGCTCAATACCCGCATGAAGCCGGGCAGGCGGAATTGCAGGATGTCGTCCTTGACGGCAGCAAACAGGTTTTGCACCGAGGCCAGGGCATCGACATCGATGTCGCTGGAGAGATGGCCGATGAAGAAATTTTCGGTCTGCGTCAGCAGGGAATAGCTGACCGAAGTCGGTGATTGGGTGGAATAGACAATGCCGATGCCGAACTTGGCACCTTCCTTGGCGAAGCGGGCATAGATGTCGGTGGTGTTCTTGCCGGCGGCCTCGACCGGGAAGATCATGTGTGCTTCTTCGAAGTAGATCTGCACGAAGCGCCCGGCCAGGGTGTTGGTGATGAACTTGTGTTCCTGCTGCTGGAACACGGCGGTGGAGATGATGCGAGAGAAGTAGCGCACGATGCGTTCATTGGCCGCGCCCAGGTCGATGATGACGGTCTTTCCCGTATCGATGGCGCGCAGGGTGTCATGCAGAAAATCGCTGGCGTTGGCGGAGTGGAACTGCAGGCATTCGCGCAGGAAGTAGGAACCCACGCCGTTGGTCTGGCAAAGCAGTTCTTGCACCACGCGGTCTTCCTCGTCGAACAGTTCGGTGCGGCCCACGCGCAGGTTGGGGTCGTTTGAATACTTGAGTGCGAAGGCCGAGAGCACGCGGACCTCCTCGGTCATCTCGAGGAAGCTGGTGGGCATCGGCGGCGGCACTTTCGATTTGATCGCCTGCCAGGCTGCCATGCGCAGCGCTTGCGTGAAGCCCACATTGATCAGTCCGCGTGTAGCGATTTCGGCGCAGACAGCCTCGCCCGGATCGAATCCTGCATCCTGCAGCAAGGTCCAGAACAGGCATAGCTTGCGGAAGGCGACGGTGCTGTCATGGGTGCGCCCGCCTTTCAGCGCCGATAGTGCGGGGAAACGGATCATCAGGAAGTTGCGCACCTCGGGGATGTCCAGTACCGAGGGCGTGAGCAATTCGGAGAAGATCGTCAGGGCGCATTCCGGGATGTCGTAGAAGTTATAGCGAAGGAACTCGCCGTTGCCGCGTGGCTGGGTTGAGAGGTAGTACACCTGGACGCGCTCGGGGTAGGCCGAGGCAATGGAAAAATTGCCGTCCTGGGGATTGTCGTTGGCGTATTCGCCGTTGACGTCGAACACCAGCTGGCCGACGTGACCACTCTCGCGGGTGGCATTGAGCACGCCCTGCATGAGCAGCTTGACGACGTTGGATTTGCCCAGCCGGGTCTTGCCGAACATGGCGGTGCGCTTGCCCACCACTTCATTGACGCTCATGGCCACCGGCATCGGGTGCGTAGCTTTGCTGGTATGTTCGCCCCAGCGCACATGGCCCAGTTCGAAGGTTTCGCCGACGTCATCCGACAGCGCCAGCAGGGCGCGCAGGATGGGCTCGGGCAGGACGTAGCATGCGCAGGAGGGCGAGAGCATCAGCGCACCATAGGCCGGTAGTCCGGCATAGTAGGACAGCCTGCCGCTGCGCTGGTCGACGCGGCAGCTGCCCATGACACGGCAGTGCAATTTGCACGTGGTGGTGTGGTCATCACGACGTGCCGTCACTTGCAGGAATCGCGCGAGGACAAATTCCTGCGTGCCGTTGGTGGACCAGTCAGGCGAGGCGATGGCGAGGAACTGCCCAGGGACAATGCCCGCGTGACTCAGCCGTTCGTAAGACGAACCAGCGGTGACTTTCAGGCCGTCCTGAGTTTCGAGCAGACCGAGGCTATCTTCTCGCGAAAAAAACATATCGTCGTATCAAAAATGAGGTGGGTGATCGGGTTCCAGAAATAGCTGAAACCTGTTTCACATCGTTCCAACCATGAAGCCGATTTGCCGACCTATGGATTGAATTTCTTCCTTGCTTGCCATTCTGTTCCCGAGCTAATTCGATCGGTCCCGCAACGCAGAGCGGTTCTGTCTTGCGGATTCGCGGCGACGGCAGTGATTGAGGTGGGTGGCTTCGCATCCGATTTGTGCTCTCGACGGATGTGGACGGAACACTGGGGCTGACACCCGATGACGTCGACGATGAGAGAGGAAGGCGAGAGCGTTGCTCATGGCTTTATTGGTGGAGCGGCTGCAAGATGCTCCACGGCGGTAGCGCTGCAAATCATTTATTCGGAGCGCTAATTTATTCCAAAACTTTTCGTCAGGACATTCAAAACGGACGAGATTTATTCATAAAAAATCAGCACCCGAGCAAAACAATTTCATATTTTCTCTATGCGGATGTGTCGTTGCATGTCACTGGCGGCTGCCGGCTTCTCTGATTGGGAGATACGGCGCGATGTCAGTTCGGTTCCCCGCCGGCGCCAGCCTGCTCGCGGAATTTGCATGACTACGCTAGCCGTTGGAATTTCACTTTGAAGGGGAGGGGGACGGGTCGGTGCCAGAAGTGATCTCCTGGTTATTTCCCTGCGCGCTCGCGGCGCTGGTGGGCGATCTACGTTCACGCCCTGGCCGCGCCGATGTGGCAGGTCGAAAAGTGTTTGATCAGATGGGGCAGGTCATGCGTGTCGACGCGGGACCCGTTCTCGCGGACGGAGAGGTGAATAGCACTAGCGTGCAGTGAAAAAGGGGGGGGGCGCCGCACACTGATTGGCACAACGGGTGATGCCTTAGGCGTCGCATCGCCCTCAGTGCGGCCTGGTAGCCCCACCACTGGCTTTCTCAGCTGATGCAGATGGTCAGCGTATTCAGGCTCAGCGAGGGCGAACCGTTGGTCCGACGCGACATTGAAGTCACGCTGACCGGGCCTACGCTGCCGGGTTGAATCGCACTTCGAAGACGGCCCCGCGTGGGCCGTTGCCTGCCGTGATTTCCCAGCCATGCGCCTGGGCGATCTCGGCGCAGATGGATAATCCCAGTCCCGCCCCCTGGTCACGTCGATGTGGTCCGCGCCAGAAGCGCTCGAACAGGTGGGGCAGGGCGTCTTCAGCGATGCCCGGTCCCTCGTCGCGTACCGACAGCCGTCGGGCATTGGCGTGCAGCGTCACGGTCCCGCCCGGCGGGCTGTGATGCAGGGCATTCTCCAGCAGGTTCTTGCACAACACCCCCAGCGCACCCGGATCAGCCAGGATCATGGATGGCGGCGCACTATCGGCCGGCCCGATCACCACCTTCACCGCCATCTGCTGCGCCAGCCGCTCTAGCTGGCTGGCGGCCTGCGCCCAGGCAGCCCGCGGCGCGGTCTGCTGCATGCTGTAGTTGTGGCGCTCGCTGGCTTCGGCCAGGGTCAGCAGTTGCTGCACCTGGCGTGCCATGCGGTCGATATCCTGCAGCAGTATTTCGCCGTCGGCGACGTCGCCCAGTTCGACCTGGCCGCGCATGAGGGTCAGTGGCGTCTTCAGTTCATGGGCCGCGGTGGCCAGGAAATCCCGCTGCTGGCGGTAGCCCTGCTCCAGTCGATCCAGTGCCAGGTTCACCGAGTGGAACAGCGGCGTGATCTCGCGGGGTACGTCTTGTACCGACAGGCGCGCCGACAGATTGTCGATGTCGATGGTGGCCGCCGCATTGGCGGCCCGGCGCAAGGGCTTGAGCAGATGATGCAGGGTCACCGCCACGACGATGGAAAACAGCAGCGCGCAGACAATGGCGCCGATGATGATCATCCAGGTCAGGCGCTGCCCCTTGTCATCCTGGATGATGCGTAGCAGGCGCTCGCTGCGCATGACCTGGACGTAGTAGTTGCGGCCGCCATGTTCGAACTGCCGGGTGAGTACATGCAGGGTGCGACCATCGACACGCAGTTTCAGTCGGGCTGGCGCGGGTGTGAAGGGATTGCCCGGCTCGGCATAGGGCTGGGTGATGCCATCCGAGGCCAGCAGAACGCGGCCCTGCTCATCCAGGATGCGATAGACGCTATCGGCCTTGAGGATTTCGTAGGCGGCGTCGTCCTTGTCGTTGATGGCGGTGCGGTAGGGGCGGTCGTTCTGGTCGAACTGCAGGCCCTTGATGACCTGGCTGGCATTGTTCTTCAGCGACAGGTCGGTCAGCAGGTCCGGCCCCCAGCGCAGCATCAGCGTGATGACACCGATGATCACGGCACCGGTAACCGAGAGCACCAGCGCAGTGACCAGCTGCAGGTGCAGGGCCAGGCTGCGATGGCAGCAAGCCCGGGAGGGGGCGGCGGTGGCACCGGCCAGGTCGGCGGTTTCAGGTGTCTTCATGAGGCATTTTCAGGGCGTAGCCCAATCCGCGCTGGTTGACGATCTGCACGCAGGAATCGATCCCGGCCAACTTGCGCCGCAGGCGATGCAAGGCCACGTCCAGCGCATTGGGCGTGACCGGCTCGGCAATGCCCCAGGCGGCGGCCTCCAGCGCGGTACGGCGCGCCGTGGCGCCCGCTGCGCGCACCAACACCAGCATCAGCTGCAGCTCGGCCGAGGACAGGGAAATTGACTCCGCTGCGCAGACCATGCGGCTTTCCATCGGGTCGATGCGCAGGTCACCGTGTTCCGGCGCCAGGCTTTGTTGTTGCGGCGCGCGGCGCATCAGGGCACGTACGCGTGCCACCAGCTCTTCCATCGAAAAGGGTTTGGGGAGGTAATCGTCGGCGCCCGCTTCCAGCCCGTCGATACGGTCGTGCAGGGCGTCGCGCGCGGTCAGCATGAGGCAGGGGGTATCGATGCGGCGGGCGCGCAACTGGCGCACCAGTTGCAGGCCGTCGCCATCGGGCAGGTTGCGATCCAGCACCAGGGCCGGATAGCGGATCTGTGCCAGGCCAGTGGTGGCCTGGGACAGCGTGCCGTAGACATCGGTCTCGATGCCTGCCGTCGCCAGCGCCCGGCTGACCAGCGCGGCCATGCGTTCATGGTCTTCCAGCAGGGCGATGCGATTCATCATGAAGGAATGGACCCCGTCAGAAGTGGTAGAGATAACCGGCGCGCACCCCGGCGGCGCTGCTGCGATCGACCAGCGGGCTATCGGTGATGCCGCTGCCGAAGCGGGTCACGCGCAGATCCAGGAACAGCGACTGCGAGGAAGTCATCTGCCAGTCGGTGCGCAGGCCACCCACCAGGTTTGCGGTCGAGCTGCCCTGGTAGAAGGCGCGACCGGCCCGGACCTCGTTGCTGCGTACGCCGAAGTAATAGTCCACATAGTCGCTGCTCATCCAGTTCACTCCCAGGTAGGGTACCAGCGTAAAGCGGCCGCTCTTGAAACGGTGCTCTGCGCGCAGTTTGACGGTCTGCCCATGGCTGTTGCCGGATGCATCGGCCAGCCATTCCAGGGACAGGTCGGCATACGGGTTGCGCCACAGGGCGGCACCGCCCAGCCAGAAACCACCCTTGCGCTTTTCCATGCCATTCAGGATGGGCGCATCGCTGCCTTCATAGCCTTCATCGGCATACTGCGCGCGCAGAGAGAAGCCGACCGGACCGACGGCACCCAGCTTTAGGTCGGCCGTGGTGCCGAGCAAGCGGAACCGGGGGCCATTGTACATAAGCAGGGGCAGCGCCCGGGTGCGATTGCCGTAGCCGGCATAAGGACTGCGTTCTACGCCCACGCCGGCACCCAGCGCCCATTGGCTGTTGTTGGAGCTGCTGTCGGCAACGGGCTCGGTGGTGGCGGATTGCTGGCCGTGGGCCAGGAGGGGCAACATCAGTAGCGCGGCGCAGGCCAGGGGCGTGCGCGGAGAGAAGCGGATCGACATGGGGACTCCAGGGGAGGGGAAAGACGTCAAGGGGGATGCGACGCCGGCATCATCCCGTGAGCTGTCTTACCGCATCCTTACCTGCGGCACATGTCAACAGTGATCATCTGGCCTGTTTCCAGTAATCCGGCTGGGCATATGCATGCCGCAGGAAATCCACGAAAGCGCGGATACGCAAGGGCAGGTGGCGTCGCTGTGCGAACACGGCGTAGATGGAGGGGGCCGGGGCGGCAAACTTGTCCAGCACCGTGACCAGTTCCCCGGCCTCGATGGCGGCGCCGACTTCCCACATCGAACGCCAGGCTAGTCCGCGACCGGCCAGCGCCCAGTTGTGTAACACCTCACCGTCATTGCAGACCATGTTGCCGCCGACCTTGTAGATGCTGACCTTGCCCGATTGCTTCAGGGTCCAGCCGCGCTGGCTGCCTTCGCTGCTCATGGCCAGGCAATTGTGGCGCACCAGCTCATCGGGGGTCTGCGGCGTGCCATGGCGACGCAGGTAGGAGGGTGCAGCGACGATGACGCGGTGGTTTTCCGCCAGCTTCACGCTCACCAGGTTGGAGTCGGTCAGGGTGGCGATGCGGATGGCCACGTCTATTCCTTCACCGATGACGTCGGCAATGCGATCGTTCAGGTTCAGCGTGAGCGTGACGTCGCGGTGCTCGGCCAGGAAGGAGGGGACCAGAGGCGCCACGTGCTGGCGTCCGAACCCGGCCGGGGCCGAGATCAGCAATTGCCCGCTGGCGCGGGCGCTGCGTTCGGAGACGGCCGATTCGGCATCTTCCAGGTCGGCCAGGATGCGCTGGCAGTCTTCCAGGAAGGCGGCACCTTCATTGGTGAGGACGATCTTGCGGGTGGTCCGCTGCAGCAGTTTCACGCCCAGGCGCTCTTCCAGTGCGTCCAGCCGGCGGCCTATCATGGCCGGGGCGATGCCCTCGGCGCGGGCGGCGGCCGAGAGGCTGCCACGGGTGGCGACCTCGGCAAAGGTCGAAATCTGCTTGAACTGGTCCATGCGGGTCCCTGGGAAGAGGCTGGAATCGGGGCAAAGCCGCGCCGGGAGTGGCACAGGCCGCATCATCACTACCTGCGGATTATCTGCTCACTTATGACTAAAACGCAAAGATAAAGTGATAAAAGCTTCCACTCATAGGGATTTTGTTTAAATATACTGCGTACATAAAGTGCGTGATGCGATGCAAAAAGCGACAGCGCATCAGGCACAATTATGAAAACAAGATAAACAAGCTCACCTAGTCCATTTTTCTTTTTGAGGAGTCCAGCATGACGCAATTGAAGCTGCCCACCGGCATGGAAATCTCCGGCGAGATCAAGCCGGGTTACGAAAACGTCCTGACCTTCGAGGCCCTGTCGCTGGTCGCCAAGCTCTCGCGCGCCTTCGAAGGCCGCCGTCAGGAACTGCTGGCCGCCCGCGCCGAGCGCGTCAAGCGCCTGGATGCCGGCGAGCGCCCCGATTTCCTGAAGGAAACCGAATCCATCCGCACCGGCGACTGGAAGATCGCGCCCATCCCCGAGGCACTGAAGTGCCGTCGCGTGGAAATCACCGGTCCGGTGGAACGCAAGATGGTCATCAACGCCTTCAACTCGGGCGCCGACAGCTACATGACCGACTTCGAGGATTCCAACTCGCCGGTCTGGGATAACCAGATCAGCGGCCAGATCAACCTGTCCGACGCCATCCGTCGCACCATCTCGCTGGAATCCAACGGCAAGAGCTACAAGCTCAACGACAAGATCGCCACCCTGGTGGTGCGTCCGCGTGGCTGGCACCTGGATGAAAAGCACGTCACCCTGGACGGCAAGCGCATCTCCGGCGGCATCTTCGATTTCGCCCTGTTCCTGTTCCACAACGCCAAGGAGCAGTTGGCCCGTGGCGCCGGCCCGTACTTCTACCTGCCCAAGATGGAGTCGCACCTGGAAGCGCGTCTGTGGAACGACATCTTCGTCATGGCGCAGAACGAGATCGGTCTGCCGCAAGGCACCATCAAGGCCACCGTGCTGATCGAGACCATCACCGCCGCCTTCGAGATGGAAGAAATCCTCTATGAGCTGCGCGAGCACAGCGCCGGCCTGAACGCCGGTCGTTGGGACTACATCTTCTCCTGCATCAAGAAGTTCAAGAACGACAAGGACTTCTGCCTGGCCGATCGCGCCAAGGTCACCATGACGTCGCCCTTCATGCGCGCCTATGCATTGCTGCTGCTGAAGACCTGCCACAAGCGCGGCGCCCCGGCCATCGGCGGCATGAGCGCGCTGATCCCGATCAAGAACGACCCGGAAAAGAACGCCGTGGCCATGCAGGGCATCATCAACGACAAGCGTCGTGACGCCACCGACGGCTACGACGGCGGCTGGGTTGCGCACCCGGGCCTGGTCGAGGCATCGATGAAGGAATTCGTGGCGGTGCTGGGCGACAAGCCCAACCAGTTCGAAAAGCAGCGTCCGGATGTGGACGTGAAGGCGGCCGACCTGCTGAACTTCCAGCCGGAGACCCCGATCACCGAAGCCGGCCTGCGCTATAACATCAACGTCGGCATCCACTACCTGGGTGCCTGGCTGGCCGGCAACGGTTGCGTGCCCATCCATAACCTGATGGAAGATGCGGCCACCGCCGAGATCAGCCGTGCCCAGGTGTGGCAGTGGATCCGCAGCGCCAAGGGCAATCTGGAAGATGGCCGCAAGGTCAGCGCCGACATGGTGCGCGCCATGATCCCGGAAGAGCTGGCCAAGGTGAAGCAGGTGGCTGGTGACGGTCCTACCTATGACCGTGCGGCCAAGATCTTCGAAGAGATGTCCACCTCCGAGACCTTTGCCGAGTTCCTGACGCTGCCGCTGTACGAAGAAATCTGATTCAGATTCGCTTCAGGCAGAATGAACATCCCCGCCACTCGCAAGAGTGGCGGGGATTTTTCATGGGCCGGGGTGCTGTCGAGATGAAGTGCAGCTCGTCCGTACGGCATATCCCGGACAGATGCAAAAGCGACAGACGAAAAAAATCCCCGACGAGTCGGGGATTTTTTTTAGCTTGAAAAGCTTAAGCAGCCGGAACGATGTTCGAAGCTTGCTTGCCCTTCGGGCCGGTGGTCACTTCGAAGGAAACGCGTTGGTTTTCCTTCAGCGACTTGAAGCCATTCGATTGAATAGCCGAGAAGTGAGCGAACAGATCTTCGCCGCCTTCGTCCGGGGTGATGAAGCCAAAACCTTTTGCATCGTTGAACCACTTGACGGTACCAGTTGCCATTACGGACTCCTAAATTTAATTGATTGGGGCTTGCGCCCGGCTCTTTATCGTTACTCGGGAGGAATGACAGCGAAGAACCGCACTACCAGCTCGAATCCTAACGACGCGACGATTATACTCATTAAATCGAGAATGCAAGCCATTTTCGGCTCGAAAGTTCAATTAAAAGTTTTAATGGTTTTTTTCGGTGCTTTAGCTTTCTCTGCATGCTGGCAAATGGTGCAGGATGTCGCCCTGTATCCCTTGTCTGGTGCGGCTTTCCGGCTGTCGGACAATGTCTGACATTGTCCTGTCGGGCAGTTTCCTACAGCGCTTTTTCGGCGTTTTGGCGGTAGATCAGCACAACGGCATCCGTCGCAATCCCTTCTTCACGACCCAAAAAACCCATTTTTTCGTTGGTTTTCGCCTTGATGTTCACTTGCTGCTCAGAAATCCCCAGATCGGCCGCGACATTGACCACCATGGCCGGAATATGCGGTGCCATCTTGGGGGCCTGGGCGATGATGGTGGCATCCACGTTACCCACGGCATAGCCAGCCGCTGCCAGGCGTTTGCCGGCTTCGCGCAGCAGCACGCGTGAGTCGGCGCCCTTGAATTGCGGGTCGGTATCGGGGAAGTGGCGACCGATGTCGCCCAGCGCGGCCGCACCGAAGAGGGCGTCGGTGATGGCGTGCAGCAGGGCGTCAGCGTCGGAGTGGCCCAAGAGGCCCTTCTTGTGGGGGATGGTGACGCCGCCCAGGATCAGCGGGCGGCCTTCGACCAGGGCGTGACAGTCATAACCCTGGCCGATGCGGAAGGGGAAGGCAATGCTCATGCGTGCGGACCTTTCAGGAAGAATTCGGCCAGCGCGGCGTCCTGCGCCAGCGTGACCTTGAGATTACGGGGGCTGCCTTCGACCAGGCGCGGGCGCAGGCCCAGCATTTCGATCGCGCTGGCGTCATCCGTGATGGCGGCCAGACGGTCCTGCTGGCGCGCCTGTTCCAGGGCGTGCTGCAGCAAGGCGTAGCGGAACATCTGCGGTGTCTGCGCCGCCCACAGGCCGGCGCGCGGCACGGTGTCCTGCGAGCGGGACTGGTCATCACTGCGTTTGAGGGTATCCACCACCGGCAGCGCCAGCAGGCCGCCAACCTCATCATTGGCCAGCGCAACGAGCAGACGGTCGATCAGCGCGCCGTCCAGGCCGGGGCGGGCGGCGTCGTGGACCAGCACCCAGTCGCCATCGGCGGCCTGGGCGCGGATGGCCTGCAGGCCATTGAAGACACTGTCCTGCCGCGTCGCCCCACCCACGCGCAGCACCGTGGTGTGCGCCAGCAGGGCGGGGGGGAGCAGGGCGTCGATCCAGCCATCCTCGGGGCTGACCACCACGAAACTGTGGTCGATACGCGGATGCGCGGCAAAGGTCTCCAATGCATGCAGCAGCATGGGCTTGCCGGCCAGTGTCATGTATTGCTTGGGAATTTGCGCGCCCATGCGGGCGCCCACGCCGGCGGCCGGGATCAGCGCGTAATGTTGCGAGGTAGCGGGGGAAGACGACGGAGCGTTCATGCGGGCCAGACCGGCCCCGCTCACGGCCCGCCTGGCGGCGGCCTGGGATGGGACCATCGTTTATAATGAGAGGCTGAATTCTAATGCCAATCCCTTGCAAACGGCCGGCATTTTGCGGCGCCGCACGCGCGGTGGCCGCTGCTGATGCACCTGTCCAATGAACCGAATGAGGCCGCACCAGGCCGAACCCAGTCGAGTTAAGCCGATCCCCCGATCCTGAATGTCCTTCGATCCGAAAAAATCCCTGCCCAAGACGGGTGTCCGTTTCCAGCCGCCGGCCGTGCACGGTTCGGCCGATGCCTACCTGCTGGCCCAGGCCGCCCTGGCACTCAAGGCCGAAGGCCGCATGCTGGCCGTGGTAGTGGCCGGGGCTACCGACGCCCAGCGCCTGCTTTCCGAAATCCCCTGGTTCCAGCCCAAGGAAGGCCAGCGCCTGCGCTGCCACCTGCTGCCGGACTGGGAGACGCTGCCCTACGACGCCTTCTCGCCGCACCAGGACCTGGTCTCCGAACGCCTGGCCACGCTCTATGAAGTGCAGTCCGGCCAGTGCGACCTGCTGATCGTGCCGGCCACCACGGCGCTGCTGCGCATGGCGCCACCGCAGTTCCTGGCCGCCTATACCTTCTTCTTCAAGCAGGGCGAGAAACTCGACGAGGCCAAGCTCAAGTCCCAGCTCACCCTGGCCGGTTACACCCACGTCGGACAGGTGATGTCGCCGGGCGAGTATTCGGTACGCGGCGGCCTGATCGACATCTTCCCCATGGGTTCGGTGCTGCCGTACCGGCTGGACCTGTTCGGCGACACCATCGAAACCATCCGCACCTTCGATGCCGACACCCAGCGCTCGCTCTATCCGGTACCGGAAGTGCGCCTGCTGCCGGGCCGCGAATTCCCCATGGACGAGGCGGCGCGCCTGGCCTTCCGCAACCGTTGGCGCGAAGTGTTCGAGGGCGACCCCACGCGCTCGGCCATCTATAAGGACATCGGCAACGGCATCGCCTCGGCCGGCATCGAATATTACCTGCCGCTGTTCTTCGACGAGACGGCCACGCTGTTCCAGTACCTGCCCGCCAACGCCATGTTCGCCACCGTGGGCGACATCGAGCAGTCCATCAAGCGCTTCTGGAGCGATACCCGCTCGCGCTGGACCTTCCTCAATGCCGACCGTGAACGTCCGGTGCTGGAGCCCAAGGCCATCTATCTGGATGATGAAGATTTCTTCACCCTCCTCAAGCCGCATGCCCGTTGGGTGCTCAAGACCGACGATGCCCCCTCGGCGATATCCGCGCCGCTGCCCAATATCGCTGTCAACCGCCGCGCTGATGATCCGCTGGTGAACCTGCGCAGCTTCTTGCTCAAGGGTGCCGAACGCGTGCTGATCTGCGCCGAGACCAATGGCCGGCGCGAAACCCTGCAGCAATACTTCGCCGAATACGACCTGCACCCAGTGCTGTGCGAGGACTGGGAGGCTTTCCTGGCCAGCGACGAACCGCTGATGCTGGGCGTAGCGCCGCTGCAGGCCGGCTTCATCACCGCCGACGGTCTGGCACTGCTGACCGAGACCGAACTGTATGCCGGCAGCGGCCGCCGCGTGGGCAGCCGCAAGCAGCAGGCGGCCACCGATGTCGAGTACATGGTGCGCGACCTGTCGGAACTGAAGATCGGTGACCCGGTGGTCCACAGCAGTCACGGCATCGGCCGCTACATGGGTCTGGTCAGCATGGACCTGGGCGAGGGCGAGACCGAATTCCTGCATCTGGAATACGCCAAGGAGACCAAGCTCTACGTGCCGGTCTCGCAGTTGCATGTCATTTCGCGCTATTCCGGCGCCTCGCCGGAAGATGCGCCGCTGCATGCGCTGGGCTCCGGCCAGTGGGAAAAGGCCAAGCGCAAGGCGGCCCAGCAGGTGCGCGATACCGCCGCCGAATTGCTGAACCTGTACGCCCGCCGGGCGCTGCGGCAGGGTCATGCATTCCAGTATTCGGCGCATGACTATGAAGCCTTTGCCGACAGTTTCGGCTTCGAGGAAACGGCCGACCAGGCCGCCGCCATCAACGCCGTCATCAAGGACATGACCGGCGGCAAGCCCATGGATCGCCTGATCTGCGGCGACGTCGGCTTCGGCAAGACCGAGGTCGCCCTGCGTGCCGCCTTCGTGGCAGTGATGGGTGGCAAGCAGGTGGCCATCCTGGCACCGACCACGCTGCTGGCCGAGCAGCATGCGACCACCTTCGCCGACCGCTTCGCCAACTGGCCGGTGAAGATCGCCGAACTGTCGCGCTTCCGTACCGGCAAGGAAGTCACGCAAGCCATCAAGGGCCTGGCCGATGGCACCATCGACATCGTCATCGGCACCCACAAGCTGCTCTC
Source organism: Herbaspirillum frisingense GSF30 (assembly GCF_000300975.2). Taxonomy (GTDB): domain Bacteria; phylum Pseudomonadota; class Gammaproteobacteria; order Burkholderiales; family Burkholderiaceae_D; genus Herbaspirillum; species Herbaspirillum frisingense. Next base: position 72,407 of record NZ_AEEC02000023.1, read on the forward strand.
GGATGAAGTGAAGTTCTCGCGCCTGGGCCTGGTCATCATCGACGAGGAACACCGCTTCGGCGTGCGCCAGAAGGAGGCGCTCAAGTCCCTGCGCGCCGAGGTCGATGTATTGACGCTCACCGCCACCCCCATCCCGCGTACGCTGGGTATGGCGCTGGAAGGGCTGCGTGATTTTTCGGTCATCGCCACGGCGCCGCAGAAGCGCCTGGCCATCAAGACCTTCGTGCGGGGCGAGAGCGAATCCACGATCCGCGAAGCCTGCCTGCGCGAATTGAAGCGGGGTGGCCAGGTCTATTTCCTGCACAACGAAGTGGAGACCATCGCCAACCGCAAGGCGGCGCTGGAAGCATTGCTGCCCGAGGCCCGCATCGCCGTGGCGCACGGCCAGATGCACGAGCGCGACCTGGAAAAGGTGATGCGCGACTTCGTGGCGCAGCGTTTCAACATCCTGTTGTGCACCACCATCATCGAGACCGGCATCGACGTGCCCACCGCCAACACCATCATCATGCACCGTGCCGACAAGTTCGGCCTGGCGCAGTTGCACCAGTTGCGGGGTCGGGTCGGCCGTTCGCACCACCAGGCCTATGCATACCTGCTGGTGCAAGACGTGCAGGGTCTGACCAAGCAGGCGCAGCGGCGCCTGGAAGCGATCCAGCAGATGGAGGAACTGGGCAGCGGTTTCTACCTGGCCATGCACGACCTGGAAATCCGCGGTGCCGGCGAAGTACTGGGCGACCACCAGTCGGGCGAGATCCACGAGATCGGTTTCCAGATGTATTCCGACATGTTGAACGAAGCCGTGCGCGCCCTGAAGGATGGCCGCGAGCCCGACCTGGCCGCCCCGCTCTCGACCACCACCGAGATCAACCTGCACGCCCCCGCCTTGCTGCCCAATGATTATTGCGGCGACGTGCACGAGCGTCTGTCGCTCTACAAGCGCTTCGCCAACTGCGAAAAGTCCGACGCCATCGACGCCCTGCAGGAAGAACTGATCGACCGCTTCGGCAAGCTGCCCGACCCGGCCAAGGCGCTGATCGAAACGCATCGCCTGCGCATCGCCGCCAAGCCGCTGGGGATCATCAAGATCGATGCCCATTCCGAGGCGGCCTTGCTGCAGTTCGTCCCCAATCCGCCGATCGATGCCATGCGCATCATCGAACTGGTGCAGAAGAACCGCCAGGTCAAGCTCAATGGCCCGGACAAGCTGCGCATCACCGCCAGCATGCCCGACCTGGCGGCGCGGGTGCAGCAGGTCAAGACCACCATGAAGGCGCTGACCGGCTGATCGCCTGAGCCCGGCTCACCAGCGTTTTTACAACGAATCACGCATCAACGACATCACCCCAAGAACATGAACCTGATCCTGCAAGCCCCCAAGCAACACGCTGTCTCGACCGCCGACATCGAGGCCATTGCCGCCCTGGCCGGTGGTCGCGCCGAACGCATCGCCCCCAGCCGCGTGGCCGACGCCGACGCCTGGCGTGTGGCCGGCGTGAGCCTGAGCGATGCGCTCAAGGCCAGCATCGATGGCGCCTGCCTGAAGGCCCATTTGGACTACGCCTTCATCGAGGAAGGTCGCAAGCTGGCCGATTTCCGCCTGGTCGCCATGGACATGGATTCGACCCTCATCACCATCGAATGCATCGACGAGATCGCCGACATGCAGGGCCTGAAGCCCCAGGTCGCCGAGATCACCGAGGCCGCCATGCGCGGCGAGATCGAATTCAACGAAAGCCTGACCCGCCGCGTGGCGCTGTTGAAGGGCCTGGATGCCGGCGCCCTGCAACGCGTCTATGACGAACGTCTGCAGCTCTCGCCGGGGGCGGAAAACATGCTGAAGGCCGTGCAGGCGGCCGGCCTGAAGACCTTGCTGGTCTCAGGAGGCTTCACTTTCTTCACCGACCGCATGAAGCAACGCCTGGGCCTGGATTACACCCACGCCAATACCCTGGAAGTGGCCGACGGCAAGTTGACCGGCAAGGTGGTCGGCGGCATCGTCAATGCGGACGAAAAGCGTGCCACGGTCGAACGCATCTGCCGCGAGATCGGCGCCGAGCCGTCCCAGGCCATCGTCATGGGCGACGGCGCCAATGACCTGCGCATGATGGGCATCTCGGGCCTGTCGGTCGCCTTCCGTGCCAAGCCGGTGGTACGCGCCCAGGCCAGCGTGGGCTTGAATTTCGTCGGGCTGGACGGCATCTTGAACTTGCTGGCCTGAATCCAGGACCAGCCAACCGACCCACTTCAGGAGACACGATGAACCAGGAACTGGTATTGGATTCGCAAACGCAATCGGGCCGAGACCTGGTGTGGTGGCTTTATCTGGCTCATGCCGCCTGCCTGGTGTTTTCGTTGGGCATGCTGTCTTGCCTGCCGCTGATCGTCAATTACCTCAAGCGCGGCGATGTCCGCGATACCTTCCTTTATACCCATCATCGCTGGCAGATCCGCTCGTTCTGGTGGTACCTGTTCTGGCTCATCGCCGGTGGCGTGCTGTGGGCGACCGTGATCGGCATCCCGCTGGCGGTGCTGGTGTTCGCCCTGGCCTGGATATGGAAGGCCTACCGGCTCATCAAGGGTTTCCTTGATCTGCAGGACAACAAGCCCATGCCGGTGTGATCCGGCCGGCCGCTCCGGCTGATCTCATCACTGCCACGGCGCCCGCGATGGGCGCCGTTTTCATTGCAGTGAAGCAAAACTGTCGGCGGCAAGGGATAATAGTGAAATTGAAACGTTTCAATGATAATCTCGAATTATTACTAGACAGCATGATGCGGTTTTCCTGCCTTTCGTCCGGCACTGGCCCGAGCGAGTAGGGAGGAAAGCCGTTTCCATCCAAAGGAAAGCCTGCGCATGAAGAACTGGACGATCAAGCAACGCATACTGGGTAGCTTTGGGCTCATCCTGCTGCTGATGGCCTTGATGGCGGGCATTTCCGCGGTCAATCTGGGCCGCATCGAGAAGAGTGCCACGGCGCTGCGCCAGGATTCGACCCCCGGCCTGTACTACAGCACCATGATCAATGCTGCTTGGTACGAAAACCTGCTGATGACCCAGCAGATCGCCCAGATCGATACCAGCGAGGCCGAACGCCAGGCCAATCTGGCCCTCTTGCGCCGCAACGGCGAGCGGCTGGACCGTCTGCAGGAAGACTACGAAAAGACCATCTTCGCCGACGACGATCGCAAGCTCTTCGAGCAATTCAAGGAAACCCGCCAGAAATACCGCGCCCTCGTCACCGAGGTGCTGAAGATGGACTTCAGCCAGCGTCCGCCCATCGACAAGCTGTTCAATGAGCAGATCCGTCCGCAGTGGCGCCTGGGTTATCAGTTCACCCAGCGCATGGTGGAAGTGAACAAGGGTATCGCCGATGACGCCGCCAGCCGCATCAACGATGCGGTCACCTCGGCCCAGTTCGCCATGCTCACTTCGCTCATGGCGGCCTTGCTGGTGGCGCTGGTATGCGGCTTCTTCCTGATGCGCGCCATCAATGAGCCCTTGCAGAAACTCATGCGCATCCTCGACGTGATGCGCTCGGGTGACTTTTCAAGCCGTGTGGCTTTGAACCGCAAGGATGAGTTCGGCGTCTTGGGGAGCGGCTTCGACCGCATGACCGATGAACTGACGGCACTGGTCTCGCAGGCCCAGAAATCCTCGGCGCGGGTGGCCACCTCGGTCACCGAGATCGCCGCCACCGCCCGCCAGCAACAGGCCACGGCCGCCGAGACGGCTGCCACCACCACCGAGATCGGCGCCACCTCGCGTGAAATCTACGCCACCTCGCGCGACCTGGTGCGCACCATGAACGAAGTCTCGGTGGTATCGGACCAGACCTCGTCGCTGGCCGGCAATGGCCAGGCCGGCCTGACCCGCATGGAAGACACCATGCAGAACGTGATGGACGCGGCCGGTTCGGTCAGTGCCAAGCTGGCCATCCTCAACGAGAAGGCGGGCAACATCAATCAGGTCGTCACCACCATCACCAAGGTGGCAGACCAGACCAACCTGCTGTCGCTGAACGCCGCCATCGAAGCCGAGAAGGCCGGCGAACACGGGCGCGGTTTCTCGGTCGTGGCCACTGAAATCCGCCGCCTGGCCGACCAGACGGCCGTGGCGACCTACGACATCGAAGTCATGGTCAAGGAAATCCAGTCCGCCGTGGCGGCCGGTGTGATGGGCATGGACAAGTTCTCCGACCAGGTGCGACGCGGCATGCAGGACGTGCAGACCGCCGGTAGCCAGTTGTCGCAGATCATTGCCCAGGTGCAGGCGTTGGCACCGCGCTTCCAGACCGTCAATGAAGGCATGCAGGCCCAGGCCAACAGCGCCGAGCAGATCAACCAGGCCCTGGTACAGCTGTCTGAGGCCGCGCAGCAGACCGTGGAGTCGCTGCAGCAGTCGGGCCAGGCCATCGAGGAACTGAACGTGGTCTCCAACGAATTGCGCAATGGGGTTTCGCGCTTCAAGGTGATGGACTGAGCCGCAAGGCGGATCGCCTGACCATGAGCGAGTCTTTGTTCCTGCTGTTTTCGCTGGGCGCCGAGCGCTATGCACTGTCTACCGCCGAGGTGGCGTCGGTGCTGCCGCTCTCGCCTTGCAAGGCCCTGCCCGGGGCACCCCCCTGGGTGGCCGGTCTGCTGCCCCACAGTGATGGCCACGTGCCGGTGATCGACCTGTCGCATCTGGTGCTGGGCCGTGCTGCCGCGGCACGCGTGAGTACCCGCCTAGTGCTGCTGCACTACCACGCTGGCCTGCCCGCGCCGCAGTTGCTGGGCCTGATCCTGGAGCAGGCCACCGAGACCTTGCGCTGTGATCCTGCCGGGTTTGTCCCGGCGGCCGTGCGTAATGAGGGCGCGCCTTATCTGGGCCCGGTGCGGCCCTATCAGGGTGGATTGCTGCAGCGGGTGCAGGTCGAGGACCTGCTGGACCCGGCCACCCGCGCACTGCTCTTTCCGCAGGAGCCGGCATGAAGGCCCTGCCGCACATCGCCGACAAGCTCAAGCTTGCGATGGGCCTGGACATGGCCACGGTGGGTGCCAGCCTGATCGAACGCGTGGTGCGCGAGCGCATGACGGCCTTGGAAATCAGCGATGACAGCCTCTACCTCGCGCTGCTGCAGACCTCGGCCGCGGAGTTGCAATCCCTGATCGAACTGGCGGTAGTGCCGGAGACCTGGTTCTTCCGCGATCGCGAAGCCATACTCGCGGCTGCCCGCCTGGCCCGCGAGCGCCTGGCCGCACAGCCTGCGCTCCCGGTGCGCATCCTCAGCCTGCCGTGCTCCACCGGCGAGGAACCGTATTCCCTGGCCATGGCCCTGCTCGATGCCGGCCTGCTGCCAGGCCAGTTCGTGATCGACGCCTACGATATCCGCACCCGCTCGCTGGAGATCGCCGCTGCCGGCATCTATGGGCGCAACTCCTTCCGGGGGCGCGACCTGGGCTTTCGTGACCGCTATTTCACTGCGCATGACGGCCAATGGCACCTGCAGCCACACATCCGCGAGCAGGTGCGCTTTGCCCCCGGTAACCTGCTGGCACCGGATTTCCTGCGGCATGCCGCCCCTTACGATTTCATTTTCTGCCGCAACGTGCTGATCTACTTCGAACGCGACGTGCAGCACGCCGTGGTGAACCTGCTGGAGGCTCTCATGAAGCCGGATGCCGTCATCTTCGTCGGTCCGGCCGAGGGCGGCATCCTGTTGAGTCCGCGCCTGGAGTCGGCTGGCATCGCCCTGGCTTTCGGGTTTCGCAAGCGCCCTGTACAGCGGGCCAGCGGCCTTGTGCCGGCCTGGGCCGCGCCAGCCAAAACCGCAGCGATGCCACCGCCCGTGTCTGCCATCCCGATGGGCGCGCCTGCTGTCGCGGCTAAGCGCCGGCCAGCCGTGCCGGCGCCGTCTGCGATGGCTTCGCCGCCGGTCGCGCTGCCATCCGGCCAGTTGGAGCGCGCGCGGCTGCTGGCCGACCAGGGCCAGCTCGAACAGGCCCAGGCCTTGTGCCAGGAGGCCATCCAGGAGCAGGGGCCGAGCGCGGCTGCCTTCTATCTGCAGGGCCTGATCCTCGACGCCGGTGGCGACCACGAGCAGGCACAACGCTGCTATCGCAAGGCGCTCTACCTGGAACCCGAGCACCAGCCGGCACTCTTGCATCTGGCTGCGCTGCTGCAGGCGCAGGGCGATATCGCCGGCGCCGAGCGCATGCGTCAGCGTGCCGCCCGCCTGAGCCCGTCACGGGAGGACGCACATGGCTGAAGTGATGCCAACCGATGCCGTGATCGATGACTGCTGGAACCGCATCGGCACCAAGGGCGATGGCACTTGCCCCGAGCTGCAGCAGCACCTGCGCTGCCTGAATTGCCCGACCTTCGCCCGCGCCGCCCTGCAGCAGCTCGATCGCATTCCCGCCTCGGCCGAGGTGGCGCAGCAGTGGATGCATTCCGCCGTAGGGACCGAGCCACAGCCGCAGGGGGCAGACGCTTCCGCGCTGGTGGTGCGCATCGGCGGTGAGTGGCTGGCCATTGCCACCACGGTGGTGCAGGAAGTGGCCGAGACCCGTCCCGTACACAGCCTGCCGCACCAGCGCAACCCGGCCATCAGCGGCGTGCTCAACATCCGGGGCGCCTTGCGCATCTGTGTCTCGCTGGCGCAGCTGCTGCAGTTGCAGACGGAATCAGCGCCGGGGCAGGGCGCCTCCCATCTGCTGGTGACCGCCTACGAAGGCCAGACGCTGGTCTTCCCAGTGGAGCAGGTGGTGGGTGTACACCGCTATGCCCCCGATGCGTTGGCGCCGGTACCGACCACGCTGGCCCATGCCACGATCCAGTACACGCGGGGCATGGTGGAGTGGCGTGGCCGACAGATCGGCCTGCTGGACCATGAATTGCTGTTCTACGTACTCAACCGGAGCATGACATGAGTACGCCCGACCTGAGCCAGATGTCTATGCTGGACCTGTTCCGTTTCGAGGCGGAAAGCCAGATTGCCCAGCTCAACGCCAGCCTGCTGGCGCTGGAGTTGCAGCCAACGGCCGCCGAACACCTGGAAGCCTGCATGCGTGCCGGCCATTCGCTCAAGGGTGCAGCCCGTATCGTCGGGCTGGAAACGGCGGTCAAGGTCGCCCACGTGCTGGAGGACTGCTTCGTGCTGGCCCAGCAGGGCAAGCTGCTGCTCGAGAAAAAGCACATCGATGTGCTGCTGCGCGGGGCCGATTTGCTGGGACGCATCGCCTCTCCGCCCGATGGCGACGAGGCCTGGGCCGATCACGCCGGTAGCGCAGAGGTGCAAGCCTTCCTGCTGGCCCTGCCCGCGGTGATGAGTGGTGGCGAGGCGGCTCCTTGGCCGCACACTGCTGCCCCCTCCGCGCCTTCTGCTCCCGCCCCGGCTGAACCCAAGGAGACCGTGGCGTCGCCCGCCCCCCTGTCAGCTGCCGTCCCTGCCGAGCCCGCGCCGGCTTTGTCCGCGCCTGCCTCCACGCCCGCGCCGGTAGCGGCCCCTGCCGGTACACGTTCCGTGCGGGTCAGCGCCGAGAGCCTGGATCATCTGCTGAGCCTGACCGGGGAATCCCTGGTCGAATCGCGCCGTCTCAAGCCCTTCGCGGCCAGCATGCTGCGCATGAAGCGCGTGCAGCGCGAAGCCATGCTGGCGCTGGACCTGCTGCAGCAAAAACTGTCCACCGCCCAGCTGGACGAATTCACCCAGGCTACCTTGTCCGAATTGCGTACGCTGATGCAGCAGAACCAGCATCTGCTGGGCGACCAGGTCAATGAACTGGAGGCCTTCGACCGCCGCTCGGTGAACCTGTCGCAGCGGCTCTACGACGAAGCGCTGGCATGCCGCATGCGGCCCTTCGCCGATGGCACCGGCGGTTTTGCCCGCATGGTCCGCGACGTCGGCCATACCCTGGGCAAGTCGGTGCGGCTGGACATCAGCGGCAGCGTCACCCAGATCGACCGCGACATCCTGGAAAAGCTGGAAGCCCCCATCGGTCACCTGCTGCGCAATGCCGTGGACCACGGCATCGAAGACGGCGCGATCCGCCGGGCGGCTGGCAAGCCGGAGCAGGGCGTGGTGCGGCTGGAGGCCCGCCATAGCGCCGGCATGCTGCTCATCGAAGTGAGCGACGATGGTGCCGGCATCGATATCGAACAATTGCGGCGCGCCGTGGTGGCGCGTGGACTGTCCAACGAAGAGACGGCGGCCCGTCTGTCCGAGGCGGAGTTGCTGGAATTCCTGCTGCTGCCCAGCTTCACCCTGCGTGACACCGTGACCGAGATTTCCGGGCGCGGCGTGGGGCTGGACGTGGTGGCCGACATGCTCAAGCAGGTGCGTGGCACGATCCGCATCACCACCCGGCCGGGGCAGGGCAGCCGTTTCCTGATGCAATTGCCGCTGACCCTGTCGGTGATCCGCAGCCTGCTGGTGGAGATTGCCGGCGAACCCTATGCATTCCCGCTGGCCTACGTCAACCGCACGCTGCGCCTGCCAGCCGAAGCCTTGCAGACGCTGGAAGGCTACCAGCACTTCAGCCACGAGGGCCGCCAGATCGGCCTGGTCAGTGCTCATCAGGTCTTGCAGAAGGGCCAGTGGCGCGCCCGTGACGGCAGCGTCTGCGTGGTGGTCATCGGCGAACAGGAGCACAGCTATGGCGTAGCGGTGGATGCATTCCTGGGCGAGCGCATGCTGGTGGTGCAGCCGCTGGATCCGCGCCTGGGCAAGATCCCCGATGTGCAAGCCGGTGCGCTGATGGAAGATGGTGCGCCGCTGCTGATCCTGGATGTGGCCGACATGCTGCGCACGGTGCAGAAGCTGACCTCGTCCGGGCGCCTGCAGACGGTGGACCAGGACGGCGCTGCGCAGGCCGCCGTGGCCGCCCGCAAGAAGGTGCTGGTGGTCGACGATTCGCTGACCGTGCGCGAGCTGGAACGCAAGATGCTTGCCAATCGCGGCTATCAGGTCACGGTGGCAGTGGATGGCATGGATGGCTGGAATGCGGTGCGCGCCGAGCACTTCGACCTGGTCATCACCGATATCGACATGCCGCGCATGGACGGCATCGAACTGGTCAGCCTGATTCGCGGCGCACCGCAGCTGCAGTCGCTGCCGGTGATGATCGTGTCCTACAAGGATCGTGAGGAAGACCGGCAGCGCGGCCTGGAGGCCGGCGCCGATCACTATTTCACCAAGAGCAGTTTCCACGACGAAAGCCTGTTGCAGGCCGTCACGGATTTGATTGGAGAGGCGACATCGTGAAGATCGGGATCGTCAACGACACGCCCATGATGGTGGAGGTATTGCGCCGGGTCGTCGCCGAGAGCGGCCGGCACGAACTGATCTGGATTGCCCGCGACGGTGAACAGGCGGTACAGATGTGCGCCTGGCAGTTGCCGGACGTGGTGCTGATGGATCTGCTCATGCCCAAGGTCGATGGCGTGGAAGCCACCCGCCGGATCATGCAGGAGACACCCTGCCCGATCCTGGTGGTGACCTCGGACATGGATACCAGTGCCGCCAAGATCTACGAGGCGCTGGGCTATGGTGCGCTGGATGCCACCCAGACCCCGGCCCTGATCGGCGCGGCCGGCAAGCGTGACGCCGCAGCGCTGATCGAAAAGATCGACAACCTCGGCCGGCTCGGTCCGGAAGTGGTGACCGCGCCGGTGCGGCCCGGCGTGCGACCACTACCGTCGGTGTCCTCGGAAGACCTGGCACCCCTGGTGGCGGTAGGGGCGTCGGCCGGCGGTCCGGCGGCGCTGGCCACCTTGCTCAAGCAGTTGCCGCGCGAGTTCGGCGGCAGCATCGTGATCGTGCAGCATATCGATGCCGGCTTCGCGCCCGGCATGGCGCAATGGCTGCAGCAGCAGTCGCTGCTGCGGGTGCGCCTGGCCGGCGAGGGGGATCTGCCACGCCGTGGCGAAGTCCTGCTGGCCGGCAGCAACCACCATCTGGTTTTCAAGGAAAACAGCCGGCTGGCCTATGTCGAAGGTGCTGCCGCCGACGTCTACCGACCGTCGGTGGATACCTTTTTCCACAGCGTCGTCCGGCATTGGCAAGGCAAGGCCACCGGCGTATTGCTCACTGGCATGGGGCGCGATGGCGCAGCCGGCCTGAAGGCCTTGCGTGAGAACGGCTACCACACCATCGCCCAGGACCAGAAAAGCTGCGCGGTCTATGGCATGCCCAAGGCGGCGGTGGCCCTGAACGCCGCCGTCGAGGTGCTGTCCGTGACGGCCATCGCCGTGCGGTTGCAGGCCATCGTGGCGTCAACATGAACAATAGAAGGAAGAAACAATGAGCTCGGTGCAACCTACCGACATCCAGACCGGTGGCCCCGTGCCACCGAGCGACGAATACAAGATCATGGTGTTGCTGGTGGATGACCAGGCCATGGTGGGTGAGGCGATCCGCCGCGCCCTGCTCAACGAAGAGCACATCGATTTCCATTTCTGCACCCGCGCCGAGGAGGCGCTGGCGGTGGCGGAGAAGACCCGGCCCACCGTGATCCTGCAGGATCTGGTGATGCCGGGCGTGGATGGCATGACCCTGGTGCGTCAGTATCGCGCCAGCGCCGCCCTGGCCAATGTGCCGATCATCGTGCTGTCCTCGCGTGACGATCCGGAGATCAAGCGCGATGCCTTTGCCGGGGGCGCCAATGACTACATGGTCAAGCTGCCGGATGTGATCGAACTGGTGGCGCGCCTGCGCTACCACTCGCGCTCCTACATCAACCTGCTGCAGCGCGACGCCGCCTATCGTGCGCTGCGCGAGAGTCAGCAGCAGTTGCAGAAGACCAATTTCGAACTGCAGCGCCTGACCAATACCGATGGCCTGACCGGCATCGCCAACCGCCGCTATTTCGATGATTATCTGGGCGCCGAATGGCGGCGTGCGCGGCGCGACGGTCTGGACTTGTCGCTGCTGTTGATCGACGTGGATTTCTTCAAGCTCTTCAACGATACCTACGGTCACGTGGCCGGGGATGCCGTCCTGCGCCGGGTGGCGCAGACGCTGGACAACAGCATCCAGCGGCCGGCCGATCTGTCGGCCCGTTTTGGTGGCGAGGAATTCGCCATGATCCTGCCGCGCACGCCGCTGGCAGGCGCGCAGACCATCGCCCATAAGGTGTGTCAGCTGATCGAGGCGAACCAGATCGCGCATGAACGCTCCAATGTCAGTTCCTGGCTCACCGTCAGTGTGGGTGCGGCCTGCGTGGTCCCGGGCCAGGCGCAGGACATCAGTGAACTGATCGAGATGGCCGATCGCCGCCTGTACCTGGCCAAGCAGCAGGGACGCAACCGGGTGGTCTGGCAGGATGGCTGAGTGAGCGCCGACGTAGCGCACCCCGATGACGACAACAAGGAGAAGACCAGCATGCGCAGCATCGCCAGCCTGGAAGAACTGAAATCGCTGGCAGGCCAGGAAGTGGCCACCAGCGCGTGGATCACCATCACCCAGGAGCAGGTCGACCGGTTCGCCGATGCCACCGGCGACCACCAATGGATTCACGTCGACCCGGCGCGCGCGGCGCGGGAATTGCCCTCTGGCGGCACGGTCGCGCATGGTTTCCTGACGTTGGCCTTGTTGCCGCGGATGCTGTCTGAATCCATCAGCATGGGCCCCGAGGTGCGCATGCTGCTCAACTATGGCCTGAACCGGGTACGTTTCCCGGCACCGCTGCCGGTGGGACGCCAGGTGCGCGGTCTCATCACGCTGCAGGCGGTGGAGGAAGTCCCGGGTGGCCTGCAGCTCACCTGGCAAATCACGGTGCAGTGCGATGGGCTGGAAAAGCCGGTGTGCGTGGCTGAATTTCTCGTGCGCTGCTATTGACCCGATGACCGCTCCGCCTCTGGCTCGCTTTCCTTGATGCGGCCTGTCTGCTTTCTCGCAGAAGCTCACCTGCTTTGTCGCCTGGACGCATCGCATTGCGTGGTCAGGATTGATTTCCGTGCAACTTGCTCGCGTATGGTGCTAAGGTAAAAGCCTGATACGGCGTCCCTTCCGGGTGGCCGGCACGGCCGGTGGTCGATCCGCCAAGTCATAGCCGAACATGCTTTCATGATGCCAGAACCAACGCCAAATAAGGACGCGGCCGCCGTTGCCGCCGAGCATAACCGCGATTGCGACTTTGCGCGCAAGGCACTCGCTTTCAATCACCTCACGCTCTCCTATATCGCTCGCGGCGCTCCGCTGGATCAGTTGCTTGATCGTATCGCCAGCGGTTTTTCTTGCGCCACCCCACAGCGCATGTTGGCGATCTTCCTGTTCGACGCCCAGGCGCGCCGCATGCGCATAGGTGCCGCACCACGCATGGCGCCGGCTTTCCTGGCCGAGGTGACGGCACTGGAGGTAGATGATCCTGACACCCCCGGTTTCTGGAGTGGATTGTCTGCGCTGGGCGCAGCATACGGCCTGCGCCTGCGGGAGATGCTGCCGCTGCGCTCCTTCGCCGGGGAAGTGGCGGGGGTGCTGGTGGTATGCGCCGACGGGCAGGTGGCGGTCGATGACAGTGTGGAGCGCGATCAGGGCTACCGCGGCAGTGTCGGGGCGGCAGTATCGATGGCCATGCTGGCCATCGAGCGCTCGCTGGTGCCGGTGCATGTACGGGTCAAGGGCGAGCCGCCCGGGGTGGCTGACGAGCGCATGGCGCTGGCCATCGAAGGCAGCGGTACCGGCATCTGGGACCGCAATGCCGTCACTGGCGAGATGTATTATTCGCGCGGCTGGAAAGCCATCCTCGGATACGAGGACTGGGAGCTCTCCAGTCACCTGGAGGACGCCTACCAGCGCATCCACCCGGATGACCTGGCCTATGTCCAGGAGACCGTGCGCCAGCACTTCGAGTCGCGCTCCGACAGTTACCAGGTCGAGCATCGCATCCGCTGCCGCGATGGCAGCTACAAGTGGATCTGCAGTCGCGGCAAGGTGGTGGCACGTGATGCAGAGGGCAATGCACTACGCATGATCGGTACCACTACCGACATCACCGAGATCAAGCGGCTCACCGAAAAGCTGACCAAGAGCAGCCGCATGCTGGACTACCTGACCCACGAGATTCCGGGGATGGTGTTCCAGTTCAAGGTGCCACCGGACGGGCGCGGGTACTTCACCTATGTCAGCGAAGGTGCGCGCGAGACTTATGGCCTGGCGCCCCAGCAGTTGCTGGAGTCGCCGGCGGTGATCAAGAGCGTGATCCATCCGGAAGACATGCCGCTCTACGAAGCGGCGCGCCAGGCGGTGCTGGCCGGCGCCTCTCACTGGATACTGGAGTTCCGGGTCATGCCACCGGGCCAGTGCGTGCGCTGGCTGCGCGGTGAGGCCCGGCCACGGCGGCTGGCCGATGGCACCATCCTGTGGCATGGCTTCATCAGCGACATCAGCCAGAGCAAGGCGATCGAGCTCGAACTGCAGGAATTCGCCCTGACCGACTACCTCACGCAGTTGCCCAACCGTCGTCACTTCATGCAGCGGTTACAGGAAGAGTACAACCGCATCCAGCGCGGCATCGCCGGCACGGCGGCGGTGCTGATGTGCGATCTGGATCATTTCAAGCGCATCAATGACAGCCTGGGGCATGCCGTGGGGGATCAGGTGCTCAAGCACTTTGCCGACGTGCTCATGAGCCAGTTGCGCAAGACCGATGCCGCCGGGCGGCTGGGTGGGGAAGAGTTTGCCGTGATCCTGGCGGGGGTGGACCTGCAGGCGGCAGCCGAATTCGCGACGCGTCTGCAAAACTGCTTTGCCGGCCAGCCGCTATGGCATGACGGACGCAAGGTGGAGGTGACGCTGTCCATCGGGATCGCCCTGATGCAGGCCGACAGCGCCGGCCAGGAGCAGGTCTTGCGGGCCAGTGACGATGCTCTCTATCGCGCCAAGGAAAGAGGGCGCAACCGCTTCGAATTCGCGCCCCTGGCCTGCGTACCACGGGGCTGAGTGCAACAGCTCCGTGGTGCTGGGGGTCCAGTGCCCGGTGCCCGGTGTTCAGCGTTTCTGGTACTGGCTGGCGCCGAAGAGCAGTTCCCGGGCCTTGTCATCCTGCAGCGGCTTGCGCTTGTCGGCCAGCACGCTCACGCCGCGTTGCACGGCCGGACGGGCGCTGATGGCATCGAACCAGCGCTTGACGTTGGGGAAGTCCGCCAGATCGATGCCCTGGTTCTTGTGCGAACGGGTCCAGGGGAAGCAGGCGATATCGGCAATGGTGTACTGCTCGCCGGCCAGGTAGGCATGCTGGCCCAGTTGCTTTTCCATCACCTGGTACAGGCGACGCGCTTCATTGGTGTAGCGATTGACGGCGTATTCGATCTGTTCGGGCGCATACAGGCGGAAGTGGTGCGCCTGTCCCAGCATCGGCCCCAGGCCACCCATCTGGAACATCACCCATTGCAGCACTTCATACTTTTCGCGATCGGTTTCGCCGAGGAAACGACCGGTCTTGCCGGCCAGGTAGATCAGGATGGCGCCCGATTCGAACAGCGAGATCGGCTGGCCGTCCGGACCATCGGGATCGACGATGGCGGGGATCTTGTTGTTGGGCGAAATCTTCAGGAATTGCGGTGTGAACTGGTCGCCGGCGCCGATATCGATGGCGTGCGCGGTGTAGGGCAGGCCGCATTCTTCCAGCATGATGTGGACCTTGTGGCCGTTGGGGGTGGCCCAGCTGTATACGTCGATCATGGATGTCCTCTGTAGGTGTCGGGTGGAGCCCGGGCAATGCCGGGCGATGCGCTAACGCTATAAAAGAGATAAAGGATTTACAGACTGGCCAGCCGATCCAGCGCCAGTTGCAGGGTCTCGTCCTTCTTGGCGAAGCAGAAGCGCACGATGCCTGATTCACGTGGCGTGTTGTAGAAGGCCGAGACCGGGATGGCGGCTACGCCGATCTCGGTGGTGAGCCACTTGCAGAACTCGGCTTCGGGCAGGTCCGAAATGGCGCCGTACTTCACGCACTGGAAATAGGTGCCCTGCGAGGGCAGCAGTTCGAAACGGGTCGCGGCCAGGCCGGCGCGGAACAGGTCGCGCTTCTTCTGGTAGAAGGCCGGCAGGTCCAGGTAGGGGGCCGGGTCCTTCATGTAGGCCGCCAGCCCGTATTGCACCGGGGTATTGACGGTGAACACGTTGAACTGGTGCACCTTGCGGAATTCGGCCGTGAGGGCGGCGGGTGCGGCCACATAGCCGACCTTCCAGCCGGTGACGTGGTAGGTCTTGCCAAAGCTGGAATTGATGAAGCTGCGCTCGGCCAGTTCGGGGTGACGCGCCAGGGACTCATGGGGCTGGCCGTCGTAGACCATGTGCTCGTAGACTTCGTCGGAGAGGATCAGGATGTCGGTGCCGCGCACGATATCGGCCAGGGCCGCCACGTCGGCGGCGCGCATGACGCTGCCGGTCGGGTTGTGGGGCGTGTTGACCATGATCATGCGGGTCTTGGGGGTGACTGCGGCCTTGACCTTGTCCCAGGGGATGCTGTAACCGGCCGCGCCCACTTCCATCTGCACGAACACCGGCACGCCGCCGGCCAGTTCGATGGCCGGTACATAGCAGTCGTAGACCGGTTCGATGACGATGACTTCATCGCCGGCATGTACCGCGCACAGTACCGAGGTCAGGATGCCCTGGGTGGCACCGGCGGTGACGGTGATCTCGGAGACCGGATCGTAGCGATGCCCGTAGAGCTGTTCGACCTTGTCGGCAATGGCTTCGCGCAGCGGCAGCACACCGGCCATGGGCGGGTACTGGTTCAGGCCTTCCTGCATGGCCTGGGTGACCGCGTTGACCAGCGTCGGGTCGCAATGGAAGTCGGGGAAGCCTTGTCCCAGGTTGACTGCGCCCTTTTCGGAGGCCAGTGCGGACATGACGGTGAAGATGGTGGTGCCGACCTTGGGCAGCTTGGTGACGATAGTGGGGGTGCTCATTGCAGCGGGCTCGTTCTTGTGATGATCGCAAGCCCGTTATTCTAGCCGCATTCGCCGGCCGGTTCAGGCAGGCATCGCAAGGAAGGCGTCCGGCCGCCAGTGCTGGGGCTGCACGATGGCGAACATGCCACGCTTGAGGGTGCGCTTGCCCAGCTTGAGCACGGCCTTGTCCTTGCTCACCAGCACATGGGCGCGGCACTGCAGGGCCAGTTCCAGGAATTTCTGGTCGTCGCGGTCGGTGCAGAGGGGCAGGCCGAAGGTATTGACCTCGGCCAGCGGCAGGCACTGTAGCAGGCGGTCGAATTCGGCGCAGATAGACGGCTTGTTCTCGGGCGTGACCGGCAGGTGGGGATAGTCCAGCACCGCCAGCCATTCGTTGCGGCAGTCCTCGCGGGTGTAGGCCTCCACGCTGCCGTCTTCAAGCGCCTGCTGCAGAGCCGCCCAGCGCGGGTCGCGGAACACGAACAGGTCCAGGCAGACATTGGTGTCCAGCACCAGCCGCTGGCGCCCGTCGGGGGAGGCGGTAGCCAGGGCGGCAGCGGGTTCGGAAGAAAGCGGAGAAGGGAGAGGGTGTGTTGCCGGATTGCTCATTGAATGGAAAAGCTAGTTGTCGATGCCACGCTGGCCGGGGAGGGGCGCTTCCTGCTTGCTGAAGAGCTCGCCGCCAGATTCGAGCGCATCATACCCCTGATCGGTGACGCGCCAGAAATTATGCATGTCCACCGCTGCCAGCCCGCGGTCATAGAGCAGGCGCAGATGATGCAGGATGACCTCGGGCGCCACCTGGCCGGGGAGGGTACTCTGGATCTTTTCGACGTCGCCGTAGAGGGTGCCGAAGGATGCCAGCTGCTTCAGGATTTCGCCCATCAGGGCTTTGTCTCGTTTCATGTCGTCCTCCTTGCCGGTGATCAATGCATAGTGGCCTACAGTGCTGGCCTGCAGCGGCGGCCTGCAGCGCATGCGCAGGCCGCCGCTACTGTCAACATGGACAGCGATTGGCTGCCGAAGTGCCGGCGTAATGCACCCTGCTGGCCCTTGCTGCCGTTATCTGCTGCGGTTACTTCATTGATCTACGGCAAGAATGTTGCAGAACTTGAATGGCGGCCCGGCCGCCATCGTGCTGCCGCTCAGAACTGTTCCCAATCTGAATCATTGCCGGTCTCCACCTTGTTGCCGCGCGAGGCGGCCGGTTCGCTCTTGCGCGCCGGCAGGGCCGGTGCAGCAGTGGCCGCAGG
>NZ_AEEC02000022.1 GCF_000300975.2 Herbaspirillum frisingense GSF30
CGGCAAATCCACCATGCTGCGCATGATCGCCGGCCTGGAAGACATCTCCGGCGGCACCCTCGCTATCGGCGGCCAGGTAGTCAACGCGCTGCCGGCGCGGGATCGCAACGTGGCCATGGTGTTCCAGAACTATGCGCTCTACCCGCACATGAATGTCTATGACAACATCGCCTTCGGCCTGCGGCGGCTCAAGCGACCGGCCGCCGAGATCGACCGCCGGGTGCGCGAGGTCGCCGCCATGCTGAACCTGGACACCCTGCTGGAACGCAAGCCCCGCGCCATGTCCGGCGGCCAGCAGCAGCGCGCTGCGATTGCCCGAGCGATCATCAAGACGCCCTCGGTGTTCCTGTTCGACGAACCGCTGTCGAACCTGGATGCCAAGCTGCGTGCCCAGTTGCGTGGCGACATCAAGCGCCTGCACCAGCGCCTGCGCACCACCACTGTCTACGTCACCCACGACCAGCTGGAGGCGATGACCCTGGCCGATCGCGTGGTCCTGATGCAGGAGGGCCGCATCGTCCAGGCCGGCAGCCCGGCCGAGCTCTACCGCTACCCGCGCAACCTGTTTGCGGCCGGCTTCATCGGCACCCCGGCGATGAACTTCCTCTCGGGCGTGGTGCAGCGGCAAGAACAGGACGTGGTCATCGACACGGCCCGTCAGCGCTGGACACTCAAAGGTGAAAGGTTTTCACGCCTGCGCCATGGAATGGCGGTAAAGTTGGCGATACGTCCCGACTACGTCCGCATTGCCGGCCAGCGGGACACAGCCGCCAGCCTGACCTGCCCGGTCAGCGTGGAACTGGTCGAGATTCTCGGTGCCGACGCACTGCTGACCACCCGTTGCGGCGAAGAGACGCTGACCGCGCTGGTCCCTGCCGAGCGCCTGCCGCAAACGGGCGCGCCGCTGACACTGGCCTTCGATCAGCATGACCTGCATGTGTTCGATGTAGCAAGCGGAGAGAACCTGTCGCTGCCCGCGGGCGCCCTGCCGGCCCCCTGGCATGACGACGGCCCGCATGGCAAGGAGACCAAGCATGAGTCCGGATCTGGAACTGGTGCATACCCGCCAGGACGAATCGTTCAGGGCCTGGGTGCATGACTACCCGCACACGGTGGCCAAATGGCACTTCCATCCCGAATATGAAATCCACGTCATTACCGCCTCCAGCGGCAAGTTCTTCGTGGGTGACTGCATCGACGATTTCGGCCCCGGCAACCTGGTGCTGACCGGCCCCAACCTGCCGCACAACTGGGTCAGCAACCTGGGGCCGGACCATCACCTGGCGGGGCGCGATCTGGTGCTGCAGTTCTCGCGCCCCTTCGTCGAGCGCATGGTGGGCGCCATTCCCGAACTGGCCCCCTTGCAGGAACTGCTCGATGGCGCAGCGCGTGGTCTGCAGTTTCCCGATGCGTTGGGGATATCGATCACGCCGCTGATGCAGGAACTGGCACAGGCCGGTGGTGCGCGGCGCGTGGTGCTGATGATGTCGGTGCTGGAACAACTGGCGTCCTGCCCAGAGCGCAGGCCGCTGGCCGGCCCGGGTTACGACCTCAATGCCCAGCGCCACATGTCATCCACCATCAACCAGGTGTTGTCCTATATCCGCCAGAATCTGGGTGGCAACCTGCGCGAGACAGATGTGGCCGACCTGGCCGGCATGAGCGTGAGCAGTTTTACCCGCTTCTTCAAGCGCCATACCGGCTGCACCTTCATCCAGTACCAGAACGGCCTGCGCCTGAACGAAGCCTGCGAACTGCTGATGTGCACCGAACTGAGCGTGACCGAGGTGTGCTACCGGGTGGGCTTCAACAACCTGTCCAATTTCAATCGCCAGTTCCTGGCCTGCAAGGGCATGCCGCCCTCGCGTTTCCGCTCGCTGCACCGGCTCAATGACGACGTCCGGGCAGTGGCCTGACCCCTACTCCGCAAGCAAAGGAAATTGATTTGAGCTATCTGGGCATCGACCTCGGCACTTCCGAAGTGAAGCTCGTCCTCACCGACGACGACTCCCGCGTCATCGCCACCACCGGTGCCAGGCTGCGCGTGGACAACCCGCACCCGCTGTGGTCAGAACAGGCGCCGCAATCGTGGTGGAACGCCGCGCAGGACGCCATCGCCGCGCTGCGCACCGAGGCCCCACAGGCCTTCTCGGCGCTGCGCGGCATTGGCATCTCCGGCCAGATGCATGGCGCCACCCTGCTGGACCGCAACGGCAACGTACTGCGCCCGGCCATCCTGTGGAACGACATGCGCGCCCACGCCGAGTGCGTGGAGCTGGAAGCACTGGTGCCAGACGCCGCCCTCATCACCGGCAATCGCGCCATGCCCGGCTTTACCGCGCCCAAGCTGCTGTGGCTGTCGAAGTACGAACCGGCGGTCTACCGTGCCATCGACAAGGTCTTGCTGCCCAAGGATTACCTGGGCTGGAAGCTGACCGGCGAGTTTGTCTCCGAGATGTCGGACGCGGCCGGCACGCTCTGGCTGGACGTGGCACGACGCGACTGGTCCGAGCGCATGCTCGCGGCGACCGGTCTGGACCGCAGCCACATGCCGCGCCTGGTGGAAGGCAGCGCCGTGGCCGGCCCGCTACGCGAGGAATTGCGCCGCGAATGGGGCATCGACGGCCCGGTGGTGGTGGCCGGCGGCGCCGGTGACAATGCCGCCAGCGCCGTGGGCATCGGCGTGATCCAGGCCGGCGACGCCTTCCTCTCGCTGGGTAGTTCGGGTGTCCTGTTTGCCGCCACGGCGCGGCACGCCCCCAACCCGCAACAGGGCGTGCATGCCTTCTGCCACTGCCTGCCCGGGCAATGGCACCAGATGAGCGTGATCCTGTCCGCCGCCGCCAGCCTGCATTGGCTGTCCGGCGTGGTCGGTCGCGAGGTGGCCGAGCTGGTGGCCGGCGCCGAACACCTGAGCGCGACGCAACAGGCCCAGGCGCCGATCTTCCTGCCCTATCTCAACGGCGAACGCACCCCACACAACGATGCCAGCGCCAAGGGGGTGCTGTTCGGCATGACACCGGCGCACGACGCCGCCCACCTGGCTTATGCCGTGATGGAGGGTGTGGCCTTTGCCATGGCGGACGGATATGCAGCGCTGCAGTCGGCGGGTACCGTGCTGCAGAGCGCCGCCCTCGTCGGCGGGGGATCGCGCAGTGCGTTCTGGGGGGAGTTGTGTGCCACGGCGCTGGGGATTCCCTTGCGGCGACATGCGGGGGCGGAAGTCGGCGCAGCACTGGGGGCAGCGCGCTTGGGGCGCCTGGCGCATAGGGGGGAGGAGGTGGCGAAAGTCTGCGTGGCGCCGGAGATTCTGGAGACCTATCGTCCCGACTCCGAAAGGCAGGAACAACTGATGCGCAGGCTGGCGCAGTATCGGCGTCTCTACGCCAGTCTGGCGGAGGAATTCAGCCGATTCTCCCGGACCTGATATCCGAAAAGGCAGCACGAAATTACACCACTGAGCGTCACCGGACGCCCTCTCCGGTCAGCCTTTTCCACATCATCGCCAGCGGCGAAAACACCTCATTTCTCGAAGCATTTCAACAGACTTCGTGCTAGCGCCATGCAACCATCTGCGCTTTCCCGATCTGGCCTGCTAGTAGCGCATCCGCTTTCTCCGGGAAACCACCCCTTCCCGCAGAAAGACCCGCATGCAACGAGACCCCAAGCGCTGGGAAATGCTGACCCGCCAGCGCCAGCACAATCGCATCCTGCAACTCTCCTTCGTCCATGAGGACGGCCCCGACGCCGAATTGCTGATCAATCGGCTGGAGGCCAGCGAGGCCTTGAGCCGCGATTTTTACTACTCGCTGGAACTGCTGAGCAACGATGCCGGCATCGAGCTCAAAACCATGATGGGCAAGCTGCTGTGCGCAGCCCTGACCCGCGCCGATGGCACGCAGCGCTACTTCACCGGCTATGTCGATCGCTTCACTCTCCTGCGTAGCGATGGTGGCATCGCCTTCTATGAAGCCCGGCTGGTCCCCTGGTTGGCCTTCCTGAAATCACGCAAGAACAACCGCATCTTCCACCGTCTTTCGCTGGAAGACCTGAGTGCGACGATCTTCCGTGACTATCGCCTGCACGCGAAATGGGACCTTCAGCGCAGAAAAACCGATCCGGTCCGGACCCAGATGTTCCAGTTCGACGAAAGCGACAGCAATATGCTGCATCGTCGATGGGAAGACGCCGGATGGCATTACCACTATGAGCACGACGCCCAGGGCCATCACCTGATACTGTCGGATGACTCCACCTACGCCCAGCCCATCGACGGCGACGAGGAAGTCCCCTTCCAGCGCCATGGCGGCGCCATCGAAGAAGACGGCATTGCCAGCTGGTCTGCAGCGCGTCGCTTCCAGCCCGCTAGCGTTGCCCTCACCAGCTACGATTTCAAGATGGCCGGCACTCTTGCGGTCAATGTACCGACGCTGAACAAGCAGGGTTCGGCCCTGCCGGTCGAACATTACGAATACACAGGCGCCTATGGTTTTGGCAGCCGGGAAGAGGGCGACCGGAAAAGCCGCATCCGGATAGAAGAATTCGAAGCCCAAGCCAAGATCTTCGAGGGCGCCGGCAATTGCCGTTATCTGCAGCCGGGCCGCACCTTCCGCATGACCGGCCATTTCTCGGAGCAAGGATCAAGGAAGCCCGACAGGAGCAGTCGTGACGAAGACCAGAAGTTCCTGATCATCAGCGTCGAGCACAGCGCCACCAACAATTACCTGCAGGGCGCCGACGCACCTCCCATCTACACCAACCGGATCACCTGCCTGCGCCGACGCATCCCCTGGCGCCCAGGCCGGGGTCACCACAGCCAGCCGACCCTGCTCAACGGCATCCAGACGGCCACCGTGGTCGGCCCCTCCGGCGAAAATCACTTCGTCGACGAATATGGCCGGGTGCGGGTGCAATTCCACTGGGACCGGATCGGCAAGAACGACGCCGGCAGTTCGGCCTGGATCAGGGTGGCCAGTCATTGGACCGGCGGCACACAGGGATGCATCGCCGTGCCGCGCATCGGGCAGCTGGTGATCGTGCAATGGCTGGGTGGCGATCCGGATCGGCCCATCATCACCGGTTCCGTGGTCAACCAGATCAACATGCCACCCTGGGCCCTACCCTCGCAGGTGGCCCTGTCCGGCATGCGCAGCCGTGAGCTCACGCCCAGGCAGGGCAATACCCCGGTGGGCCGCTCCGGTCACCTGCTCTTCGATGACACGCACGGGGCCATCCAGACACAGATGCGCAGTGACGCCTTCGACAGTCAACTCTCCCTGGGCCACATCACCCGCATCGAACAACGGGAGGGACGCCGGGACGCCCGCGGCCAGGGATTCGAGCTACGTTCCGACGCGCACGGCGTCATCCGCGCCGCCCAGGGACTGCTGCTCACCAGCGAGGCACGACCCAAGGCGCATGGACATGTGACCGGTCTGGGCGAGACCGTGACCCGGTTGACGCAGGCGCGCAGCACCGTGGACAGCCTCTCCCGGTTGGCCCAGGAACACCAGGCCCAGGACAAGGATGGCGACCAGCAGCAAGTTGCCGCCGCCCTCCAGGCGCAGAACGACGCCATCCAGGGCAGCAGCGAGGATGGCCGCCCTGCCGAATTGAGCGAACCGCATCTGCTGCTGGCCAGCCCCAGCGGTATCGAAGCCAGCTCCGGCGCCTCCACCCATCTGGCCAGTGCCGAGCACGCCGCCGTGACCGCCGGCAGCCATGTCTCGCTGGCGGCCGGCAAGTCCTTCTTTGCCAGTGCCGCAGAAAAGATCTCGCTGCTGGCCTACCGCATGGGCCTGAAACTCATCGCCGCCAGCGGACGGGTGCAAATCCAGGCACAGAACGACAGCATGGAAATCCTCGCGCAAAAGGTAGTGGACATCATCAGCACCCGCGACTGGATCAACCTCAGAGCCAAGAAGGGTATCCGCAGCGGCTATGCCTACAACGAATCGGTATCGCAATGCATCGGCCATGCTGTCTGCACCCAGCCTTGCATCGACCAGCTTACCAGCTGGATCTCGGACGGGGATCTGAAAAGTCCTCGCAACCTGTACGGCCGTGCATTGCTATACAACCAGGCCGACATCATCGCTGCGACGGAGCCGCATCTGAAGGGTAGTGACATTCAGTTCGAAAACGTTCTCAACATCTACAAGGGGGCACTCGCCCGGCTTCAGGATCCGATGCAGAAGGAACAGTTGATTGATCGGCTCGCACTGACCACGGCCAATGTCATTGGCAAATCCCTTTCCGAAACCAGCCATAACGTACTGGCTAAGGCTTATCTGTACCTCCTGGCTGACGGCAAAGTCAGGGTCGAAAAAATGACACGCTTCGACTTGGCGAAATGGGCTATCGCTCAAGCAAAAGAGCAGGGCGTCAAACTTGACAGCCAGCGGCAGCAAACCAGGGCCGATGCCCGTACGGAAGCTCGTCGCGCAGTGAACTACGCGAAAGCAAACCCTAGTATCGACATTTACGAGCTAGACATCGCCAAGCTGGAGAGGGAGGGACGTATCGCGCCGGGAAGCATTAAGGGCATCGGTATTCCGGGCGTTGCGGTGGCGCGGAGATGGTTGGGTTCATCGTCACCACCGGAATTCAGGCTAGGCATAGTAACCATCCTTATACAGTTGGTGGCACTGAATTTTGCCATGAAGGACCTCGCCAACAATGACCAGTTCAACGAGGAGGAAACAACAATCAAGGCTACCGTGGCGATCCTCAGCTTAGGCGCGACCATCGTCGAGACGGTTGCGGTCACTGTGGAAAAATCCGTGGAACATCCTCTAGCTGCATTTATTCGGAACCAATGGGTCGTGAGACAAAGATATATGACAATGATTACTTTAGGTGCTCGCGCAGTGGGATCGCTTGCCGGTATTGGCGCTGCAAGCTACGACATATTTACCAATATGCCAAAGGCTTACAGAGAGGGGAACAAGGCCCTAGCCGGACTATATTTAGTAAGTGGAATTCTGGCATCACGAATAGCTGCGGCCACATTTTTTTCACTGGGCGCTCTTTTCTGGCCACTACTTCTGATCTCCTTCGGCATCGGAATCGCGATAGCGCTTATTAATAACAGCCAACTTAAGACGTGGATATCACGCTGCGAGTTTTCAGCTGGGGAGAAATATGCCTCCTTCGATGCCCAGTTGAAGGGATATCACGATGCCGTGGGAGGCTGAAAATGGATGAACGCATGTTTCCGCTCGAAATAGGTCGCCCCATTCCAGAATGGGATCTGCGACATCGACTACCCATCAACAAGCCAGTGAGCTCGGAGTGCAAAGACAGCGGCGCTATTTTCAGAATCAACTCTACCTATATGGACGTAACAGATCAGCCCTACAAAGACCGGCAATTGCTGGCTACAGCGGTTCTGATCGCAGTCTTTATATCAACAGTAGTGTTGGCAGCCTTGGCCAAAATTACAGTACTGCCATCACTAACAATGGATCTCGCGACAATTTTTATCTATTTCGTAGGTATCGCATCAAGCATCAGTTATGGGCGTAAAGCGTTAAAATATGGACGGGACGAATTCTTCTCACTGAGACGTCGTACCATTCGCTTCAACCGTAAAGAGAAAAAAATCTACGCGATTCGTCGCCGCCGATTCTTTGCCAAGCCCGGTCAGGGCGATATCACCTGGGAAATTCCGTGGGACAACAGCGCCATCTTTTGCGTCCATCGCCGAGTTGTTGAACGTAGGCACGTGTTCCATATTCGACACTATCAGGTCGATCTGGATGGCAACGTCATACGTGCATTCGCGATCGGCAGGAAATGGGAGGAAGAGGACGGTCTCGCAGACCTACTCTCACAGTGGAACTACTGGTGCTGGTATATGGATCACGGTCCGGTAGATCTTCCCAAGCCGCTCTTGTTCTTCAAGGAGAAGGAGAACGTCTTGGAGAGTTTTCTATTCTGTCTATATTGCTTCGGCATGCGTGCCAGTTCAGCCCATCGCATCGCGCTGATGCCGCTCATTGTGCTGCTGACCTGCCACCGCCTGCTGGCGTTGTGGACTTGCCGTGATCCGATATGGCCAGATGCGGTGGACAAGGTCAGTGTCGTCGATCCAGATGATCCTTTCGATGAACCCTCAGGAAGCACCCCCGTAGGATGGGCGGAAACAGTGCATTCAATTGGTCGAAATGAATATCCGGAAGGCGACAAAAAGGAAATGGAAAACTGGTCTGGTGCAAAAGACCCTTGCGCCAATGCTCTGCTCTGGGCGAAAGACATACCTCCCAAGATTTAAGGCCGAACAAATAGGTCCGCCTCGCGTAGCGTCATACGGAGCTAAAGAATCGTTTAAGTTAAAAATGGATGAACGCATATTTCAATTCAAAGCTGGACGCCCTATTCCAGACTGGGACTGGCAACATCGTTTGCCACTCGACAAACCCGTCAGCTCTGAGTGCAAGGACACCGCTACCGTCTTCAGAATCAATTCCACCTACATGGATGTGACGGACCAGCCCTATAAGGACCGGCAGTGGGTAGGGGGCGGAGTGATCATCTGCTGCTTGGGAATCATTGGATCAATTTACTGTGGTAACAGCGTCATACAAAACCCAAATAACACGATCGACAGCTACTTGATCACGATGCTTCTTCTTGTGATCGGTGCAATTTCCGGTTTCGCATATGTAGCGTTCAAATACGGACGTGACGAGTTCTTTGCGTTGAAACGACGCCCTATCCGATTCAATCGTAAAGAAAAGAAGCTCTATTTCATTCGTCGCCGAAGATTTTTTGCAAAATCAGGGGATGGCGATGTCACCTGGGAAATTCCCTGGAGCAAAAATTCCATCTTCTGCGTCCACAGAGGATATGCCGAACACCGCCCGGTCTATCACATCCGCCATTACGAAGTGGATGAAGACGGTAACGTCCTGCGTGCTTTTGCCATCGGCCGAAAATGGGAGGAGCACGAGAACCTGCAAGGACTGCTATCTCAATGGAATTACTGGTGCTGGTACATGAACCACGGACCGGCAGAATTACCTAAGCCGCCCCTGTTTTTTAGCGAGCGCGAGAACACGCGAGAAAGCTTCCTCTTCTGCCTGTACGACTTAGGCATGCAGGCGAGTGTTCGCTACCGCGTCGCGATGATGCCGTACATCTTGCTCATGACCGGCTACCGCTTGCTAGCGCTCTGGACTTGCCGTGATCCTGTCTGGCCGCAAGCAGTCATGGACGTCAGCGTCATTGAGCCTGACGACCCCTACGATGAGCCCCGCGGGAATACTCCAATCGGCTGGGGTGAAACCGTGCTTGCCAGGCAGCGAGGCGATTATCCTGACGATCCGAAAATGGAAATCAAAGATTGGCAAGGCGAAGCTGACCCCGCGCTGAATGCCTTGCTTTGGGCCGAAGACACTCCACCAACCATCCATCACCCAACGAAAGCCCCTCATGAAAGATGAACAAGGCAGAGCCGTCATCCGTCTGGGTGACAAGACCTCTCACGGCGGTGAAGTGATATCTGCCAACGATACACTCAAGGCCATGGGCAAGGCGGTCGCGCTTGAAGGCGATATGACGACCTGTCCCAAGTGCAAGGGGCAATTCGCCATCCAGCCCAGCAACAGCACGCGCAAGCACCACGGCAAGCAGGTCGCCTATCACGGTGACGCAACTGCATGTGGTGCGACATTGATTTCCTCGCTCTAAGAAAGCTGGCAAGGAAGAAACAAAGCGTGCCGGGTGGTGCTTCGTCCTGCCACGACACGCACGGACTTCCCGCCCGTTACGGGGAGTCCTCGCCACATCGATGATCGAGAGAGGACAAGGCAACAGGACTTGACCACGATGTCCTTGAAGCCGGCTACATCACTGCCCGTCAGGCGTCTCTTTCTTGAGATCGGCAAACTTCCCCGCCATAGTCGGATTGCCCCGCGTGAGCCGCTTGATCGTGACATCCTGCGCCTTGTCGTTGGCCAAGCGCAGGTTGCGGTCGGTGCCGAGCAGGGCTTCCTTGGTCTTCTGCAGGTGGTCGATGGACTTGTCGATTTCCTCTATCGCAGTCTGGAAGCGACGCGACGCCAGTTCGTAGTTCTTGGCGAAGGCGGCCTTGAAGGTATCGAGTTCGGATTCGAAGTTGGTAATGTCGATGTTCTGTGCCTTCACCAGCGCCAGCTCGGTCTTGTACTTCAAGGAATTGAGTGCAGCATTCCTGAGCAGGGTGATGATGGGAATGAAGAACTGCGGGCGAACCACGTACATCTTCGGGTAGCGGTGGAAGACATCGACGATGCCGGTGTTGTACAGCTCGCTCTCGGGTTCCAGCAGAGAGACCAGGACGGCGTATTCGCAGCCTTTTTCCTGGCGGTCCTTGTCCAGTTCCTTGAGGAAATCCTCGTTGCGGTTCTTGGTGGCGGTACGATCGCTCTCGTTCTTCATCTCGAACATGATAGAGACGATCTCGGTACCCGCCTCGTCCGTATCGCGGAAGATGTAGTCGCCCTTGCTGCCGCTGCGGGCATCGTTGTCCTTCTCGAAGTAGGCGCGCGGGAAGGCAGTGGCACGGATACGATTGAACTCGGTCTCGCAGTGCTGCTCCAGGGTTTCACCGACCATCTTGGTGGAGAGCCGCGCCTTCATGTCACGCAGGCGCTCGATCATGTCTTCGCGGTCCTTGATCTGGGTTTCGTACTTGTCCTTCAATGATTTCTCGGCCAGCTGCTTTTCCAGTTCGGCGCGCACCAGGCTGCTCTTGAGTTCATCACGCTCTTTTTCCACCACGCCGACCGCTTCGTTGACGGCCAGTTTCTGGGTGATGGCAATGGATTCCATCCTGGCTTTGAGCGCCTGGATCTCGGCATCCTTTTCGCTGACGGTCTGCTGCAGTTGCTGGGCCAGGCGGGCCTCGGCCAGTTGCAGGTCGGACAGCTTTTCCTTTTTTGCCTGCTCCAGGTCATGGGCCAGCCGGTCACGTTCTCTTTCTACATTGGCCATGGCTTCGGACACGGCCATCTTCTGGGCGAGTTCACCAGCCTCCAGGCGGGCCTTCAATTCCTGGATTTCGGCATCACGGGCGGCGGCGGCCTTCTGCAGCTCGCCCTCGGCGCGGGCGCGGGCCAGTTCAATGGCGTTGCGCTTGTCCTGCTCGGCCAGTTCCAGCCGTTCATGCAATTGCTGCTCGAAGGCGCTGTCACGGACCTGCTTGAGGATGTCGGCGTAACCGGCTTCGTCGATCTTGAAGGCTTTGCCGCAGTGGGGGCAGATGATGTCGTGCATGAGGGTTCGTTTCCTTGTGCTTTCCGAATGCCCGCTAGCTTAACGGATAGCGAATGGGGGCGATGAAGGGAAAATGGAAAACGGAAGCAGGAAAGCGAAAAGCCCGCACTAGGCGGGCTTTTCTGAATTTGGTGGAAAGTGCAAGGTTTGAACTTGCGACCCCTGCAGTGTGAATGCAGTGCTCTACCACTGAGCTAACCTTCCGTACCTGACCGGCTTTTTGCTGCAGCGCCAATCGAGAGACAAGATTATGCCAATCTTTTTCACGGTGCGCAAGCGCTTGGTAAATAATTCTTCATTTTTATCGCCATGCAAAATCCTGCGGGCAGTCCGGCCACATTCTTTGGCCAGATTCGCCTGTTCAGGCTGCTTCGGCGGCGGCCTCGGGTGGCGGCGGTTCGAAGCGCCAGACGCAACTGCCGCGGGCTTCCTTGTCCAGCTGGTTGAGCACATCTTCGTGCAGGGCCAGTTCGTCTTCGCTGGCGGCCAGCACGATCACTTCGGACAGCGGAGCCAGTTCCAGCTTGCCGTCACCGGCGCTGACTTCTTCCTCGGTGCCCAGGTCCATGGTCAGCGAGTTCTGGCCTCGCGTCATGGAGAGGTAGACCTCGGCCAGCAATTCCGCATCCAGCAAGGCGCCGTGCAGAACGCGGTGAGCGTTGGAAATGCCATAACGGTCACACAGCGCATCGAGTGAATTGCGACGGCCAGGGTGCAGCTCCTTGGCCATCTGCAGCGAGTCCACCACGTCGGCGATGTGCTCCTTGAAGGGCGGCAGGCCCAGCAGGGCCAGTTCGGCATCCAGGAAGCCGACGTCGAAGGGAGCGTTGTGGATGATGATCTGGGCACCGCGCACGTAGTCCAGGAACTCGGCGGCGATCTGCTTGAAGGTCGGCTTGTCGGCCAGGAATTCGGTGGTCAGGCCGTGGACGGCCAGCGCACCTTCTTCGGAGTCACGCTCGGGGTTGATGTAGAAGTGCAGGTTCTTGCCCGACAACTGACGGTTGAGCACTTCCACGCAACCGATTTCCAGGATGCGGTTGCCGTTGCGCGGCGAAAGGCCCGTGGTTTCGGTATCGAGAATGATCTGACGCATGCTTGCTCCTGCTGGTGTTGATGCTGATACGAATGTACTGAAAATCGAAGGAGGGTCGCCTACCGGATGCTGTCCGCACCGCGGTTGGCCAGCTGGTCGGCGCGCTCATTGCCGGCATGGCCGTTGTGGCCGCGTACCCAGCGCCATTCCACCTGGTGCTGCTGCTGGGCGGCATCCAGCGCCTGCCACAGGTCGGCGTTCTTGACCGGTTCCTTGCTGGCGGTCTTCCAGCCGCGAGCCTTCCAGCCGTGGATCCACTCGCTGATGCCCTTCTGCACGTACTGGCTGTCGGTATGCACCACGACTTCGCAGGGGCGCTTCAAGGCATTGAGCGCCTGAATCACCGCCATCAGCTCCATGCGGTTATTGGTGGTATTGGGCTCGCCACCAAAGATTTCCTTCTCCTGTCCACCAGCCACCAGCAACGCGCCCCAGCCGCCACGACCAGGATTGCCCTTGCAGGCGCCATCGGAATAAATCTCTACTTTGTCCATGCTCTTCCATCTATTTGCTCGGGTGGGCGGGTCGCGATGATACCTGATCGCGCAGCACCAGCCGGTTTTGTCGGTGTCAGTCGGTCTTGTGAATGCGATTGGTCACCGGCACGCCACGCGGCGCCTTCAGTTTCTGCCGCTGCAGGGCCGGGCCGATCAGGCGCATGCCGGGGACGCGCTTGATCGCCTGCACGATATAGACCGCACCGAAGTAAGGCCACCAGCGGTCGCCCGCCTTTTCCATGAAGCCGAAGCGCTCCAGCCACTGGCTGGTCTCGCAAGGCGGGGCGTAGCAACCAAAGTGGCCGCGGTTGACTTCCATGTTCAGCAGCTTGAGCCAGTCCTTCAGGCGCGGCAGGCGGATGAATTCGCCGTCCTGCGGCAGGAAGTGCGCGCCGGTCAGGCGCCCCGCTGCCTGGCGCATGCCCCACAGGCTGCTGGGGTTGAAGCCGCAGATGATGACCTGCCCTTCCGGAATCAGCACGCGCTCCACCTCGCGCAACACCTGGTGCGGCTCGGCGGCGAACTCCAGTACGTGCGGCAGCACCACCAGGTCCAGGCTCTGGCTGGCGAAGGGCAGTTCGCCGAAGTCGGGTGTGACGACCTGCGGCACTTCCAGCTCGGATTGACCTTCCACCGGCATGTGCTTGTCGGCCAGCCAGCGATACGGCATGCGGTTGGCCTGCAGGGCGTGGATCTGCGGAGAGCCGATCTGCACCGCGTTGAAACCGAAGATGTCGGCCGTCAAGGCATTGAGATGGTGCTGCTCCCACTGCCGCAGGTAATTGCCAATGGGCGTCTGCAACCAGGTGGCCAGGTCTATAATTTCGGGATTGCCAGCATTGTGGGCATGTTCAGCCTTGTCAGCCATCTCTTCTTTCGCGCCTCATGACCCAGCCAGCCAAGCCAGCTCAAGCAGATCAGAAAACTTCATTGGACGTCCTGGCCGTACCGGCGTTCGACGACAACTACCTGTGGATCATCCACGACGGGCGCTACGCCGCCGTGGTCGATCCCGGCGATGCCACGCCCGTACTGGCCGCATTGCAGGCCGAAGGCCTGACGTTGGCCGCTATTCTACTGACTCATCATCATGCTGACCATGTCGGCGGCGTGGTCGAGCTGGCGAGGCAGGCGGTGAGCGACGACTTCCCTGTCGTTCCGGTCTATGGTCCGGCGCGTGAACAATCCCGCATCAAGGGGATCACCGTCCCGCTGCACGGGAACGAACAGGTCAACATTGCCGCACTGGGCTTGCAACTGGAGGTCATCGAGGTGCCGGGTCATACCCTGGGTCACATCGCCTACTACACCGCGCAGCAGCAGATGCTCTTCTGCGGCGATACGCTCTTTGCCGGCGGATGCGGCCGGCTGTTCGAGGGCAGTCCGCAGCAGATGCTGGATTCCCTCGGGAAACTGGCCGACCTGCCCGCCACGACCCAGGTCTACTGCGCCCACGAGTACACCCTGTCGAACCTGAAGTTCGCCGCCGAGGTAGAACCGGGCAATGCCGAGCTGGCGGCGCGCATCGTGCGTGAGCGCGCCCGCCGTGAGCAAGGACTGCCTACCGTGCCCAGCACCATCGGGCTGGAGCGCGAGACCAATCCTTTCCTGCGGGCGAGCTCGCCGGAAATCCAGCATTCCTTGCAGAAGGCGGGCCGTTTGGCGCAGTTAGACGAAGTTAGCAGCTTTGCGGCGCTGCGCGAATGGAAAAATACCTACAGATAGACCGACGTTGGGGGAAAATTAGGGCGCAATTCCCTGCAAATCAAGGACTTGGCTTTGTAACAGGGACCAATTTTTACTTGACTGCGAAAAAGGGTCTTCCGTACACTCCTCCAATTCCCCAATTTGGGCACCAGCGTTTTTACGATTTTTTACGAACCGGTGTCCTCCCTGCACCACGCCGGGGAAACTCGCAGCTTCCGACCTTGCATTACCGTCAACCTGCACGCGACCGTGATCGGACTGATCCGGATCCCGCCGGCAGGAGGTGTCGAGCTTCAATCACAGCTCTGCAACGGAAGCGCCGCACGCAAACTTTTGCCTCTGGCACAGGATATCGCCCACATGCAGCGTACTTTGAAACAACTTGCCATTGCCGCCCTGTTCTGCGCTGGCACCCCGCTGCTCTCCTACGCCAACGATATCTCGATCTACCCCGCTCCCTTCAATGCGATCAATCCCGAACTGGCCGGCAATGCCCTGCCGGGGATGAACGACATCGACATCTGGACACGCATTCGCAAGGGCTTCGGAATTCCTGATCTGGACAATGCGCTGGTGGAGAGCCAGACCCAGTGGTACAGCTCCCGTCCCGACTACATCCAGCGCACCACGGTGCGCGCTTCTCGCTATCTGTTCCATGTGGTGCAGGAGCTGGAAAAGCGCGGCATGCCGACCGAACTGGCGCTGCTGCCCTTCATCGAATCGGCCTTCAATCCGGAGGCACTGTCTACCGCCAAGGCGGCTGGCATGTGGCAGTTCATCCCCTCCACCGGGCGCGACTACAACCTCAAGCAGAACATGTTTACCGACGAGCGCCGCGACGTGCTGGCCTCGACCGATGCGGCGCTGACCTACCTGCAGAAGCTCTACGGCATGTTTGGCGACTGGCAACTGGCGCTGGCCGCCTATAACTGGGGCGAAGGCTCGGTGCAGCGCGCCGTGAACCGCAACCTGGCCGCCGGCCTGCCGATCGACTTCAACACACTGTCGGCGCAGATGCCCAATGAGACCCGCAACTACGTGCCCAAGCTGCAGGCGGTCAAGAACATCATCGCCAACCCGGCCAGCTTCGATATCGCCCTGCCCAAGGTCGATAACCAGCCCTACTTCGTGACCATCGGCAAGACCCGCAACATCGACGTCAAGGTTGCAGCGCAACTGGCCGAGCTGTCGCTGGACGAATTCAAGGCGCTCAATCCGCAGTTCAACCGCCCGGTCATCATCGGCGGCGAAGACACCAAGATCCTCCTGCCGGAAAGCAATGCCGAGAAGTTCAAGGCCAACATGTCCAAGTGGACCCAGGCCTTCTCGACCTGGACCGCACACACCGTCTCCAGCGCCCGCGAGCGCATCGAGACCATCGCCAGCAAGTTCGGCACGACCCCTGAAGTGATCCGCAGCGTCAACCAGATTCCGCCGCGCATGGTTCTCAAGGCCGGCTCCACCATCCTCGTGCCCAAGACCGAGGAAACCGCTGCGCTCGATACCGACCTGACCCCGGAAATCGCCGACAACGCCCGCCTGGCCATTGCTCCGGATGCGCCGGAAACCCGCCGCATCTACGTCAAGGCCGGCAAGCGCGACACCCTGGCCGGCATCGCCGGTCGCTATCGTGTGAGCGTGGCACAGATCAAGGAATGGAATGGCTTGAAGCGCGACACCCTGGCCGCCGGCCAGAGCCTGCAGTTGCACGTCCCCAATGTGGCCGCGCATGCCGCGCCCACACGGGTCGCCGCCAATCATCGTGCTGCACCGGTGCGCCGCCAGGTCGCTGCCGCCAAGGCACCGGTACGCAAGGCCGCCCCGGCGCCAGCCCGCAAGGTGGCCGGCAAGCCGCTCACCCTGGCCTCGGGCAACGGCGCACGCAAGCAATGATCCGGAGGATGCCGGAGGAGACCCGGGCGGCTTGACCGCCCATTAAAAAAAAATCGCGCCTCAAGCACGAGAAAAGAAAAACAACGGTAGCCCGTATGAACCCGAAGCCCCGGAGCTGATCCGGACTTCGGGTTTTCTTTTTGGGGAGCGATCGCGCGTCAGCCCGCCGCTTCGGCGTAGGTGGCGGCCGCCACCAGGCGACGCGTGTATTCCTGCTGCGGTCGTTGCAGTACCTCGGCGGTATCACCACTCTCGACCACCTTGCCGTCCTTCATCACGATCACCTGATGCGCCATGGCCTGCACCACCGCCAGATCATGGGTGATGAAGAGGTAGGCCAGGCCATGCCGGCGCTGCAGGTCGGCCAGCAATTGCAAGACCTGCTGCTGCACGGTCACGTCCAGCGCCGAGGTCGGTTCATCCAGCAGCAGCAGTTCCGGCTGCAGCACCAGCGCGCGGGCAATGGCGATGCGCTGGCGCTGGCCGCCGGAGAATTCGTGGGGATAACGTTCCAGCACGGCCGCCGTCAGACCCACCTCTTCCAGCGCGGCGACGATCGCCTGGCGCTGCTGTTCGAGGCTCTGGCCGGGATGATGCAGGGCCAGGCCTTCTCCGACGATCTGCTCCACGGTACGACGAGGCGAGAGCGAGGCGAACGGGTCCTGGAACACCACCTGCATGCGCGCGCGCAAGGGCCGCAGGTCGCGACTGCTGCGCTCGGAGATAGGCACGCCGTCGAAGCGGATGCTGCCCGCCACGCTGGCCGGCGACAGCCGCAGCAGGGCCATGCCCAGCGTGGACTTGCCGGAACCGGATTCCCCGACGATGCCGAGGGTCTCGCCGCGCCGCAATTGCAGGTCGATGCCGTCGACCGCATGGAAGGCGCGCTTGGCGAACCAGCCCTGCTTGATCTGGTAGGTGCAGCGCAATTTCTCGGCCTGCAATACCACCGGCGCGTCCCCGGGGACATCGGCGGCATTGCGCTGCGGCCGGCTTTGCAGCAGCTTGCGCGTGTACGGTTGCTGGGGGTTGGCGAACAGTTCGGGCACGCTGGCACTTTCCACCAGCTTGCCTTTCTCCATCACGCCGACGCGGTCGGCGAAATGGCGCACCAGGTTCAGATCGTGCGAAATGATCAGCACGGCCATGTTTTCCTCGCGCTGCAACTGGTTCAGCAGGGCCAGGATCTGCACCTGGATGGTCACATCCAGTGCCGTGGTCGGTTCATCGGCAATGAGCAGCTTGGGCTTGCAGGCCAGGGCCATGGCGATCATGGCGCGCTGGCGCTGGCCGCCCGAGAGCTCATGCGGATAGGACAGCGCCCGGCGCGCCGGCTCCGGGATACCGGTCTTTTCCAGCAAGGCTACGGCACGCCGGGCGGCCTCGCGGGCGTCGATGGCTTCGTGGTGCATCAACACCTCGGCGATCTGGTTGCCGATGGTGAAGAGCGGGTTCAGGGCCGTCATCGGCTCCTGGAAGATCATCGCCACATCGTTGCCGCGCACCTGTTGCATCTGGCGCTCGCTCTTCTGCAGCACGTCCTGGCCGTCGAGCAGGATGCTGCCCTCATAGCGCGCATCCTGGTTCAGTTGCAGCACCGCCAGCGAGGAGACGGTCTTGCCGGAACCCGACTCCCCCACCAGCGCGAACTTCTCGCCAGGGGCAATGGAAAAACTGACGCGGTCCACCACCACGGCGTCGCCGAAGCGCACCGTCAGGTCCTTCACTTCCAGCAGGGGGCCGCTCATGCCTTCCTCCGCACATCCAGGGCATTGCGCAGGGCATTGCCGATATTGGTCAGCAGCAGCAGGGTCACGGTCAGCACCACGAAGGTGGACAGCGCGATCCACCACGCATCGAGATTGTTCTTGCCCTGCGCCAGCAGCTCGCCCAGGCTGGGTGTGGAAGGTGGCACGCCCAGGCCGAGGAAGTCCAGGCTGGTCAGTGCCAGGATGGCCGCGCTCATGCGGAAGGGCAGGAAGGTCACCACTGTCGTCATGCTATTGGGCAGGACGTGACGCCAGATGATCAGGCGGTCCGGCAACCCCAGGGCGCGGGCAGCTTGCACATATTCGAGATTGCGGTTGCGCAGGAAATCGGCGCGCACGTAATCCGACAGGCTCATCCAGCCGAACAGCGACAGCAACACCAGCAGCAGCCCCAGGCTGGGCTGGAAGATCGAGGAAAAGATGATCAGCAGGTAGAGCTCCGGCATGGAGCCCCAGATTTCCAGCAGGCGCTGGGTGATCAGGTCGGTGCGCCCGGCGAAGTAGCCCTGCACGGCACCTGCGGCCACACCCAGCACCACGCCGATGAAGGTCAGCGCCATGCCGAACAGTACCGACACCCGGAAGCCGTAGAGCAGACGGGCAAACACATCGCGTCCGCGATCATCGGTACCCAGCCAGTTCTCGCCGGAGGGTTCGGCCGGGTTGGGCTGCTTTGCGAAGTAGTTCAGCGTGTTGTAGCTATAGCGATTGGGCGGGTAGATGACCCAGTTGCCGTCCTTGTGGAATTGCTGCTCGATGAAGGGATCGAGATAGTCGGCCGGAGAATCGAAATCGCCGCCGAAGCTCTTGTCCGAATAATCCTGCAGCATCGGGAACATCAGCTTGCCCTGGTAGCTGGCCACCAGCGGCTTGTCGTTGGAGATCAGTTCCGCGCCCAGGCTCAGCACGAACAGGATGGAAAACAGCACCAGGCTCCAGTAACCGGTACGGTCGGCGCAAAAGCGCAGCCAGATGCGGCGGCTGGGCGAGATGGACGGGGCCAAGGAAGGGGTCATGCTCATTTCGCCAGGCTTTCGAATTGAACGCGCGGGTCGGCCCACACATAGCAGAGGTCGCCCAGCAGCTTGACCACCAGGCCGATGAGCGTAAACAGATAGAGCGTGCCCATCACCACCGGATAGTCTCGCCGGATCGCCGATTCATAGGCCAGCAGACCCATGCCGTCCAGCGAGAACAGGGTCTCGATCAGGAGGCTGCCGGCGAAGAAGGAAGCGATGAAGGCCGAGGGGAAACCGGTCACCAGCGGGATCAGCGCGTTGCGGAAGACGTGCTTGTAGAGCACCTTGCGCTCGGAGAGTCCCTTGGCCCGTGCGGTCAGGACGTACTGCTTGCGGATTTCTTCGAGGAAGGTATTGCGGGTCAGCATGGTGATGACCGCAAAGGCGCCGATCACCGAGGCCGCCACCGGCAGCGTGATATGCCAGAGATAGTCGGTGACCTTGCCCACCAGCGACAGGCTGGCCCAGTTGTCCGAGGTCAGCCCCCGCAGCGGGAACCACTGCACGAAACTGCCGCCGGCGAACACCACCAGCAGGAACACCCCCAGCACGAAGCCGGGAATGGAATAGCCGACCAGCACCAGGCCGGTAGTGGCGACATCGAAACGGCTGCCCTCGCGCACCGCCTTGGCGATACCCAGCGGCACCGAGATCAGGTAACTCAGGAAGAAGGTCCACAGGCCGATGCTGATGGAGACCGGCAGCTTGGATTTGACCAGGGTCCAGACATCGCCATGGTGGTAGAAGCTCTTGCCCAGGTCGAAGGTGAGGAAGCCCTTGAGCATGCTCCAGAAGCGCTCTACCGGGGGCTTGTCGAAGCCGTAGAGTTTCTTGATTTCCTCGATGCGTTGTTCGTCGATGCCCTGCCGGCCGCGATAGGCCGAGGCACCGCTGGCGGCGCCACCGCCGGAGGCCTCACCGCCGCCGCCACGGCCTTTCATCTCCAGCATGGCCTGTTCCACCGGGCCACCCGGTACGAACTGGATCACGGCAAAGGTGATGGCGACCACGCCGAAGAGCGTGGGGATCATCAACAGCACCCGCTTCAAAATGTAGGACCAGATATTCATGACTGCAGGCATCCTCGTTCAAGACCGGCCTGGCCGGACATCGTTGCGTGCTTCATCTTCAACGCCCCTTCTCTTCCCACCAGGTGCTGATCACATAGGGATCGGCCTGGTAATACAGCGGCGCCACCTGCGGAATGCCGAAGCGGTTCTGGTAGGCGATGCGATGAGTGGACGAATACCAGTGCGGCACCACGATGTACTTGTGCAGCAGCACCCGGTCCAGCGCCCGCGCCGCGGCAGTCAGCCGGACCCGGGTATCGGCCGCCACCACCGCCTGCACCAGTTGGTCCACCACCGGGTCCTTCAGACCCCAGGCATTGTTGGAGCCCTTTTCATCGGCCGCCTTGGAACCGAACATGTCGAACAGCTCATTACCCGGGCTGCTGGTGTCGGGGAAGCGGATGCTGGTCATGTCGAAGTCGAAATCTTCCATGCGCTTGGCCACCAGCGCGTAGTCGGCGCTGCGCTGGACCACATCGATGCCCAGCGTGCGCAGGTTGCGCGCAAACACGCTGATGACGCGCGACATGGAGCTCTGGTCATCCAGGATCTCGAAGGACAGCGCCACGCCCTGGGCATTGCGTACCGCGCCATCGCGGTAGACCCAGCCGGCCTGGGCCAGCAGTTCGCGGGCCTGGCGCAGATTGGCGCGCAGCGAGGCGGGTGGATTGGTCGAGGGCGGGACGGGTGCCGGGCCGAACACCGCCGGATCGATCTTCAGGCCCTTGGCCTGCAGCGACTTCAGCAAGGCCAGCTCGTCACCCTGCGGCTCGCCGGTGGCGGCCAGCTGACTGTTGTTGAAGAAGGAGTAGATGCGGGTGTACTGGCCGTAGAACAGCTGGCGGTTCATCCATTCATAGTCCAGCGCCAGCCCGATGGCCTGGCGCACGCGCACATCCTTGAACTGGTCGCGCCGCAGATTCATCACGAAACCCTGCATGCCGGCACCATTGGAATGCTTGAATTCCTTCTTGATGATGCGGCCGTCGCGGAACTGCGGGCCGGTATAGCTGCGCGCCCAGTTCTTGGCGCTGTACTCCACCACCACGTCGAACTCGCCGGCCTTGAAGGCCTCCAGCCGCGCCAGGTCATCCTTGTAGAAACGGTAGACGATACGCTCGAAGTTGAACATGCCGCGCCGGGCCGGCACCTCCTTGCCCCAGTAGTCGGGATTGCGGCGGTAGGTGATGCTGCGGCCGGTGTCGTAGCTCTCGATCAGGTAGGGGCCGGTGCTGATGGGCGGGGTCAGCTGGATCTGGTCGAAGGGGGTGCCCTGCGCCCATTTCCTGGAGAACACCGGCACGCTGCCTACGATCAGCGGCAGTTCATGGTTGCTGCTGGCGAAGTCGAAGCGCACCGTCGCCGCATCGACCACTACGCAATCCTTCACATCGGCAAAGACAGATTTGAATTGCGGCGCACCCTTGGCCAGGATGGTGTCATAGGAATACTTCACATCCTCGGCCGTGACCTTGTCGCCATTGTTGAAGCGCGCCTTGGGATTCAAGTGGAAGGTCATGGACATGCGGTCCGGCGCCAGCTTCATGTCGTCGGCCAGCAAGCCATAGACGGTCGCGACCTCGTCGGCGGAAGACACGGCCAGGGTTTCGAACATCAGCTGGTCCAGCCCGGCGGCGGCCACGCCCTTCAAGGACAAGGGATTGAACTTGTCGAAGCTGGTGCGGCGGTCGGGGTTGGCCAGATAGAGCGTGCCGCGACGTGGCGCATCTGCATTGACGTAGTCGAAATGGCTGAAGCCGGCCGGATACTTGGGCGTGTCGTACAGCGAAAAGGCATGCTCGGCGTGGGCTGGAGCGGCGTAAGCCAGCGTGGCGGCCAGCAGGGAGGAAAGGAAAATCCGGGATGTCTTCAGGGGCTTGACCATGCGGTTGTCTGTCTGCGCTGTCGCGGGCGTTGATGTCTGGGGGCAGGCAAGTCCCGTGCCCACCGGCCTGGAAACGATTTTGTTCCGGGGCATTGTAAATAGAGGAACGATTACAGGGAAGCAATTAAAGCAACTAAGTTCATAGCTTGACTGCGCAATGCGAACGGGCCGCAAAGGTTGCCGCGCCTGCCGCTAGCCCCTACAATCCGGGTCTGTTCCAGCGCGGTGGCCGCACGATGCGACCGTCGCCATCACCATCGGCCGCCCCGCGCGCCCGCCTGCCAGGCGGCCCTACGCAGGACGCGGCGGACCATACGGAGTCATCATGGCATTTCTGCAAGGCAAAAAAATTCTGATCACCGGCTTGCTGTCCAACCGTTCCATCGCCTACGGCATCGCCCAGGCGTGCAAGCGCGAAGGCGCCGAACTGGCCTTCACCTACGTCGGTGAACGCTTCAAGGACCGCATCACCAAGTTCGCCGAAGAGTTCGACAGCAAGCTGGTCTTCGACTGCGACGTCGGCAGCGATGAGCAGATCAATGCCTTGTTCGCCGACCTGGGCAAGTCCTGGAGCCAGCTGGACGGCCTGGTCCACGCCATCGGCTTCGCCCCGGCCGACGCCATCGCCGGCGACTTCCTGGAAGGCTTCTCGCGCGAAGGCTTCAAGATCGCCCACGACATCTCGGCCTACAGCTTCCCGGCCATGGCCAAGGCCGCCCTGCCGCTGCTGTCGCCCAACGCCGCCCTGCTGACCCTGACCTACCTGGGTTCGGAGCGCGTGGTCCCCAACTACAACACCATGGGCCTGGCCAAGGCCTCGCTGGAGGCGTCGGTGCGCTACCTGGCCGAATCGCTTGGTCCCAAAGGCGTGCGCGTCAACGGCGTCTCCGCCGGTCCGATCAAGACCCTGGCCGCCAGCGGCATCAAGGGCTTCGGCAAGATCCTGGGTGCCGTGGCTGCCACTGCCCCGCTGCGCCGCAACGTGACCATCGAAGACGTCGGCAATGCCTCGGCCTTCCTGCTCTCCGACCTGGCCTCGGGCATTACCGGTGAAATCACCTACGTGGACGGCGGCTTTTCGCGCGTAGTTGGCGGAATGGCAGAATAAGCAAGCCTCATCCGCAAATAAAAGACAGTTATCGAAAACCTTTGGTGCTAATTTCGATGTTTTACTGTATGATTCGCCTTGTGCATTGCAATAACCGATGCACAGGCGAATCGGACGTGAACCCTGGCTTCCAGGATTTCCAGCCAGATTCGCCCAAGCAGCTTCGCAAGCCTTACCTGTCATAACGACAAGTTCCCCGTAAAAGCCCCCCGCCCCTGGCATCCCTTGATGATGCCGTCCCGGCGCAAAGCTTTTGTGCCGAAATTTCTTTGTATTTTTCATAGTCATTTCGTCGGTTGGCGTTGCTTTTTTTCGTTCAGACACTCGATGTCCGGCGCGCTTGCGTGCGCCCGTCTCGTGCCTGGCGTATCACATTCACGAAAGAGATTATGACTTTTGAAGCACTCGGCCTGAACCCTTCGATCATCAAAGCCCTGACCGAAGCAGGCTATACCTCCCCGACCCCGGTCCAGGAAAAAGCCATCCCCGCCGCCATCAGCGGCCAGGATCTGCTGGTGTCCTCGCAGACCGGTTCGGGCAAGACCGCCGCTTTCATGCTGCCCTCGCTGCACCAGCTGGCAGACCTGCCGCAGGCGCCGCAGGCCGCCCGTACGCCCAACCAGGAACGCCAGGCCACCCGTGCCCGTGGCGAGCGTCCGCGTTACCAGCCGGCACAGCCGAAGATGCTAGTGCTGACCCCGACCCGCGAACTGGCCCTGCAAGTGACCACCGCCACCGACAAGTACGGCTCCTACATGCGCCGTGTGCGCGTGGTGTCGATCCTGGGCGGCATGCCCTACCCGAAGCAGATGCAACTGCTGTCGCGCAATCCTGAAATCCTGGTGGCCACCCCGGGTCGTCTGATCGACCACATGGAATCGGGCAAGATCGATTTCTCGCAGCTGCAGATCCTGGTGCTGGACGAAGCTGACCGCATGCTGGACATGGGTTTCATCGACGACATCGAAAAGATCGTCGCCGCTACCCCGACCACCCGCCAGACCATGCTGTTCTCGGCCACGCTGGACGGCGTCGTCGGCAACATGGCCAAGCGCATCACCAATAACCCGCTGACCATCCAGATCGCCAGCTCGTCGACCCGTCATGAAAACATCATGCAGCGCGTCCACTTCGTGGATGACCTGTCGCACAAGAACCGCCTGCTGGATCACCTGCTGCGCGACACCAGTATCGACCAGGCCGTGATCTTCACCGCCACCAAGCGTGACGCCGACACCATCGCCGATCGCCTGAACATCGCCGGTTTCGCTGCCGCCGCACTGCATGGTGACATGCACCAGGGCGCCCGTAACCGCACCCTGAACAGCCTGCGCCGTGGTCAGGTGCGCATGCTGGTGGCCACCGACGTGGCCGCCCGCGGCATCGACGTGCCGGGCATCACCCACGTGTTCAACTACGACCTGCCCAAGTTCGCCGAAGACTACGTGCACCGTATCGGTCGTACCGGTCGTGCCGGCCGCAATGGCGTGGCCATCTCGCTGGTCAATCACGCTGAAGGCATGCAGGTCAAGCGCATCGAGCGCTTCACCAAGCAGACCATCCCGGTCGATGTGGTGGAAGGTTTCGAACCGAAGAAGTCGGCTGCACCGCGCAGCCCGCGCAAGCCGGGTGGCTGGCGTCCGGGCGACGGCCGCAGCAACAGCGGCCCGCGCTACGGCGCCGGCAATCGTGAAGGCGGTGGTCATCGCGAAGGTGGTTTCGGTGGTCATCGCGAAGGCGGCAACCGTGAAGGTGGCTTCGGTGGCAATCGCGAAGCCGGCGGCTACAGCGGCAACCGCGAAGGTCGCAGCTTCGGCGGCGCCAAGCCGGCCGGTGGTCCGCGTCGCGAAGGCGGTGCTGGCGGTGGCTACAAGGGTAACAACGGTGGCGGCTTCCGCGCCGACGGCCCGCGTCGCTCCTACGGTGATCGTTGATCGCTACTGATCACTGACCGGTCTTGAGATGTTGAAAAGCCGCTTCCGAGGAAGCGGCTTTTTCTTGGGTGCTTGATCGATCCGGACGATCTCACCCCGAACACTGCCCACCCTGCCCCGCCTGCAAAGCGCGTACGCCATCGGCAATCGCCTGCGCTGCCTGCGCGACGGCCTTCTGGGTGGCGGCGACCACGTCGGCATTGGCGCCACCGCTGACCGGCTCCACGACCGTCAGCCGACAGGCGCCGCTGCGGCGGTCGTCGGAGCGGGTGATGGTCCAGCCGAAGGCGGCCTGGACGCGTCCACCGCGGGCGGCATCGAAGTCGCGTAGCTCGACATTGATCCGATAGCTGGCCTGGTCAGCCGGGCGACCACCCCGCGAGACGTCGATGGCGCCCAGGCGCGCGGCCACGCCGGCGGCCAGGGCATCGCGCAACTCATTGTTGAAGGGCGAGGACCAGCGGTCCTGTTCCAGCACCTCCAATCGGGTGGCATCGCTGCGCACCACCAGTTGCGGACGGGCCAGGCGGTCGGGTACCGCCACCGGCATCACCTCGATGAAGGTCTGCGGCCCCTGGCTGGCGGTGCGTACCGCCGGCGTGCTGTCGGCCGGGCTGGCCAGGGTGTAGAACGTCGCGGGCGGCGAACTGCCGCAAGCGGCCAGCAGTGACGCCACCAGGGCGGCGGCCAGGGTCTTGGGAGAGAGGCTGTTCCTGTTGTGCATCATGGCTCCTGTTTGCCCCGGATCAGCGATTCCGGATGCTGTTGCAGGTAATCGGTCAAGACGCGGATCGAGGCCGCGGCCTTGGACAGTTCCTGCATGGTCTGGCGAATGTCCTGCTGCAGGGGTGCGTCGTCGGACAAGGTGCGCTCGGCCGCATTGAGGGTCTTGCGGGCATCCTTCATGGCGGCCTGCATCTCGGGTGCGATGTCGTTGTTGATGCGCGCAGCGGTCTGCTCGGCGGTCGACAAGGTCTTGTTCAAGGTCTTCAGGGTGGTCTGCAGATCGCGACCGATCTCGTCGAACGGTACCTTGGAGAGCTTGCCGGCGATATCCGAGAGCTGCTGCTGCAATGCGTCCAGGCTGCCCGGAATGGTCGGCAACTCCAGCGGCACTTTCTCAGTATCGATCTGTGCCGGTTTGGCCTTGGGGAAGAAGTCGAGCGCCACGTACAACTGGCCGGTCAGGAGATTGCCGTTGCGCAGCTGGGCGCGCAGGCCGCGCTTGA
This sequence comes from Herbaspirillum frisingense GSF30, assembly GCF_000300975.2. Lineage (GTDB taxonomy): Bacteria > Pseudomonadota > Gammaproteobacteria > Burkholderiales > Burkholderiaceae_D > Herbaspirillum > Herbaspirillum frisingense. The sequence goes on from NZ_AEEC02000022.1 coordinate 26,467, forward strand.
CCAGCAGGCGCAGCAGTTGCGCATTGGAGCGGCGCTCCTCGCCGGTCTCTTCGTGGAAGCGGCGACCCAGGCGGTCCGGATAGATCTGCACCAGCACCGGCATGCGGAATTCGCGGCGCTCGCGGTCGTACTCGACGCCGATGCTCTTGACCTCGCCCAGCACCACGCCACGGAAATCGACGGTCGCGCCCGGCTGCAGGCCACGCAGGGACTGGTCGAAATACAACAAGGCCGTCTGCGGCACGCCATCGGGCTCCTTCATGGCAGCGCTTTCGTCTTCGACCAACGGATATTCAGAACCTTCCTTGGCCGGGGCACTGACGCGATCTTCATCGCGGTCACGGAAGGCGATGCCCCCCAGCACCACCGTCGACAGCGCCTGGGTATGCAGCTTGAAGCCGCTGGCATTGAGTTCCATGTTGAAGCCGCTGGCATGCCAGAAGCGCGAAGCCTGGGTGACGAACTTGTCGTAGGGGGCATTGACGAAGATGCGCAGGGTCACGCCACGTCCATCCGAATCGAGATCATAGGCCACCACCTGACCCACCTTGATACGCCGGTAGAAGATGGGGGAGCCGATATCGAGCGAGCCCAGGTCGTCCGTATGCAGCACGAACTGGCGACCCGAGGCATCCCGCGTGACGATGGGCGGCTGCTCCAGACCGACGAATTCCTTCTTGGTCTCTTCCGAGACACCGGCATCGGCACCGATATAGGCGCCCGAGAGCAAGGTGCCCAGCCCCGAGATGCCCGAGGCGGCGATGCGCGGGCGCACCACCCAGAAACGCGTGTCTTCGGCATTGAAGCCGGAGGCCTCCTGGTTGAGCTGGATACCCACCAGCACGTGCGAGCGGTCGGCGGCCAGCTTCAGGGTCTGCACCTGGCCGATTTCCACATCCTTGTACTTGACCTTGGTCTTGCCGGCTTCCAGGCCCTCGGCCGAGCGGAAGCTGACCGTGACCACCGGGCCACGCTCGACCAGGATCTTGGCCACCAGCGTCAGCCCGACGATGGCCGCGATGATGGGAATGAACCAGACCAGCGAGGGCAGCCAGTTGCGCTGGCGCGTGCGCCGGGGCTGCAGCAGCGCCGGTTTGTCCTGGGGGGTGTCAGGTGGGGTCATGCGGGTTCCTGTTTCTTGTTGACAGTTGAAATCGGGGTGGCATCGTCCCAGATCAGGCGAGGATCGAAGGAGAGCGAGGCCAGCATGGTCAGCACCACCACCGCACCGAAGGCGGCAATGCCGATGCCGGCGTGGACGTTGGCAAAACCGTGGATCTTGACCAGCCCGGTCAGCACCGAGACCACGAACACGTCCAGCATGGACCAGCGTCCGATGGCTTCGACCAGGCGATACAGCTTGGCCCGTTGCAGGCGCTGCCAGCGGCTGCGGCGGCGCGCCGAGATGACCAGGATGCCCAGCGCCACCAGCTTGAACAGCGGCACCAGGAAACTGGCCACGAAGACCACCAGCGCCAGCCCCCATTCGCCCGAGGTCCAGAAATAGATGACGCCGGAGAGGATGGTGTCGCGCTGTTCATCGAGCAGCGTACTGGTGACCATCACCGGCATCATGTTGGCCGGGATGTACATGATGCAGGCCGCGATCAGCAGCGCCCAGGTGCGGGTGAGACTGTCGATCTTGCGCACGTGCAACGGCGCGTGGCAGACGCCGCAGTGCTCGTGCTCGGTGGCGCCTTGCCAGACCGTGCCGCAGTGGTGGCAGCCGATGACGCCCTGCGAGGCGGCGTCCGCCACCTGCAGGTCTTCATCTTCGGCCAGGGTGGCGCTGGCCGGTTCATGGGCGCGGCTCATGCGCCTGCTCCCTGGTCACCGAACTGCTCGGCCTGCTGCTGCTCCCACAGATGCCACAGATAGCGCGGATTGAACGACACCACCACCGTCAGCAGCACCGTCAGGCCGCCGAAGGACCACAGCGCCGGACCGGGAATCACCTCGGCCATGTTGGACAGCTTGATCAGCGCCACCAGGATGCCCAGCATGAAAACTTCGATCATGCCCCACGGCCGCGCTGCCTGCATCAGCCGCAGCAGCAGCACGAAACCGGGCGGCCGGGTCGCACGCGCCGCCGGCAGCAACAGGTAAAGCAGCACGCCCAGCTGGATCAGCGGGAACAGCAGGGTCGTGGCCAGCACCAGCAGCGCCACTTCCGACATGCCATCACGGGTGAGCGCGACCACCGCGCCGATCAGGGTGGTCTGGCTGGACAGGCCCTGCAGTTCGATGGTCACGATAGGGAAGACATTGGCGATCACGAACAGGATCAGCGCGCCCACCGTCAGCGGCAGCAGGTGCTGCAGGCGCTTGCCGGTATCGCGCTCAAGCTCGGCGCCGCAGCGCAGGCAACGGGCGATCTCGCGCTCCCCGAGCGGCATGCGCTGGTAGACGGCGTCGCATTCTTCGCAAACGATCAGGTCCGGGCGTTTCTGCATGGATGAGGATGGTCCCGCGGGCGGGTGCTGTTGTTATGGTTTCTGCAAGGGCAGCTGACGGGCATGGTGGCGCCATTGCAGGGCTTGCGTTGGAGCGCAATCAGGCAGCGGCGTTCCATCCGCACCACCGTTTGCGGCCCGCCGCGTCAATATAAATGACCTTCGGGTCATTTATCAGACGATTGTAGCAACAAATTTATTTCACTCCGGCAGGGATTTACCTGGCTTTTCCTCTGCTCTGGCAGATAGCGCTTGACAAGCTTGCGGCCAATCTTCTACATTGCTCAGATGACTTCCGCAGCAAACTTCTCCCTACGCCACAACAGCGCCAGCGCCCTGCTAGCGTTGCTATCGGTGTCGCTACTACTAGCCTCGCGCTAAAATCCGCAGTTCCTGCCGTTCCCGCTGATGTCACGCGATCCGGCAAACCCAATCAAATCCAGCAATACCGGCAGTAAAACCAGGCAGTGACGCGCAAGCTGTACCGAGCCGACGTCGCAGCCGCATCAGGCGAAGCGATCATGCATTCGAACACCAGGACCATCCACACTCCGCGCCGGCAAGCATGCCAGCCGAGCTGCGCGCGGCAGGAGATGCCGCCTCTGGCTCTATGACGGGTTGTCTGGCCACGCGCCCGTGGCAGCCAGGCAACCCGATCCGCCACATCTGACGCATTGAAGCATTTCCGCATTCCACGCATTCTTCAGACTTAGAGGTCCATCATGATGTTGAACAACCCCGCCGCCAAATACCGCCCCTTCCCCGCCATCGACCTGCCGGATCGCACCTGGCCCAGCAAGGTGATCGACACCCCGCCGATCTGGATGAGCACCGACCTGCGCGATGGCAACCAGGCCCTGATCGAACCGATGAACGCCGAGCGCAAGCTGCGCTTCTTCGAACTGCTGTTGAAGACCGGCCTGAAGGAAATCGAAGTCGGCTTCCCCTCGGCCTCGCAGACCGACTTCGACTTCGTGCGCAAGCTCATCGTCGAAAACCGCATCCCCGACGACGTCACCATCATCGTGCTGACCCAGTCGCGTGAAGAGCTGATCCGCCGCACCGTGGAATCGCTGGAAGGAGCCAAGAAGGCCATCGTCCACCTGTATAACTCGGTGGCACCGGCCTTCCGCAAGATCGTCTTCAACATGTCGCGCGACGAGATCAAGAACATCGCCGTCACCGGCACCAGGCTGGTCAAGGAACTGACCGATGCGCGTCCCGGCACCGAGTGGCGCTTCGAGTATTCGCCGGAATCCTTCAGCACCACCGAACTGGACTTCTCCAAGGACATCTGCGACGCCGTCTGCGAAACCTGGGGTGCCACGCCCAATCGCAAGATCATCCTGAACCTGCCCTCCACCGTCGAGTGCGCCACTCCCAACGTCTACGCCGACCAGATCGAGTGGATGTGCCGCAACCTGAAGCACCGCGACAGCGCCATCATCTCGGTGCACCCGCACAATGATCGCGGCACCGCCGTGGCCTCGGCCGAACTGGCCGTGATGGCCGGCGCCGACCGCGTCGAAGGCTGCCTGTTCGGCAACGGCGAGCGCACCGGCAACGTCGACCTGGTCACCCTGGCTCTGAACCTGTACACCCAGGGTGTGAACCCGGGTCTGGACTTCTCCGACATCGACGTAGTACGCCAGGTGGTGGAAGAGTGCAACCAGATCCCGGTGCACCCGCGTCACCCGTATGTGGGCGACCTGGTCTTCACCGCCTTCTCCGGCTCGCACCAGGATGCCATCAAGAAGGGCTTCGCCAAGCAGCAGCCCGACGCCATCTGGGAAGTGCCCTACCTGCCGATCGACCCGGCCGACCTGGGCCGCAGCTACGATGCGGTCATCCGCGTCAACAGCCAGTCCGGCAAGGGCGGCATGGCCTACCTGCTGGAACAGGAATACGGCCTGGCCCTGCCGCGCCGCCTGCAGATCGAATTCTCGCGCGCCATCCAGCGCGAGGCCGATGCCACCGGCAAGGAAATCGCTGCCTCCGACATCCACGCCATCTTCCAGCGCGAATACCTGGAGCGCAGCGAGCCCTATGTCTACCGCGCCCACCGCATGTCGGAAGACACGGCCAAGGCCGAGTCGATCAACATCGAAGTCGACATCGTGCGCAATGGCCAGCCAGTCACCGTGCGCGGCAGCGGCAACGGTCCCATCGATGCCTTCGTGCATGCCCTGGGCCTGGACATCAAGCTGATGGACTTCCATGAACACGCCATCGGCGCCGGTGCCGACGCCAAGGCCGCCAGCTACATCGAACTGCGCCTGAACGAAGCCCCGACCGGCTTCGGCGTGGGCATCGACGCCAACATCGTCACCGCTTCCTTCAAGGCCGTGCTGTCTGCCGTGAACCGCCAGATCGCCATCAGCGAGAGCGCCAACCAGGCCGGCTCCTCGCAAGCCAAGGCTGCCTGAAAACGGAACAGCGCCGGCGATCCCGGCCTGTTTCCGTGAGCGTAACGCTTCCAGCGCCGACCTACAGGTCGGCGTTGTTTCGTGCGGTCTCCCTTTTCAGGTTTCTCCCTCCCCATCCCACCCGCGTTCTCTCCGCGCACGGCACATTGCCGTGGCAAAGCATCCCCCCTTTGTTTCATCGCAAAGGCAAGTCCCGGCTGCCGACCTAGAATGCCCCGCTCAGGCCGCCGCACTCCCATGCCGTCGGCCGCCAACCTCGGGACATCCCATGACCCAGATCAGCGTCCGCTCGTCGGCACCCACATCGTCCAAGCTTGGTCCTGCAAACACCCCTCCGCCCCTGTTCTCGCTGGGATTTCGGCCCTTCTTCCTGGCCGGCAGCCTGTGGGCGGCCCTGTGCATAGTGCTGTGGATCGGCATCCTGCACGGTCACGTGGTCTTGCCCACCCATTTCGATGCCCTGAGCTGGCACATCCACGAAATGCTGTTTGGCTGGATCATGGCCGCCATCGCCGGCTTCCTGCTCACTGCCATCCCCAACTGGACCGGCCGCACTCCGGTACGTGGCACCCTGCTCGCGGTATTGGCCGGCCTGTGGCTGCTGGGCCGCGTGGTCGGCACCGTTTCCGCGCTGCTGCCACTGTGGCTGGCAGCGCTGGCTGAACTACTGTTTCCGCTGGCCCTGTGCACCGTAGCCTGGAGCGACATCATCGCCGCCCGCAACCGCCGCAACCTGCCCATGCCACTCCCCGTGGCCCTGCTGGGCGTGGCCGACCTGCTGATGTACCTGCGCGTCGGCGGCGTGGATCTGCCCCCGGGCCTGGACTGGCGCCTGGCACTGGTGGCGGTCTGCATCCTGATGTCAGTGATCGGCGCGCGCATCATCCCGGCCTTCACGCGCAACTGGCTCACGGCACAACGCAGCCCGCTTCAAGTCACCAGCCATCGCTGGCTCGACATGGCCGCCACCGCCAGCCTGCACGCCACGCTGCTGGCCTGGGCCTGCCTGCCCCGCGCCACTGCCGTAGGTGCCCTGCTGTTACTGGCGGCGGCGCTGAACCTGGCCAGGCTGCTGGGCTGGCGCGGCCATGCCACCCTGGCCGAACCCCTGCTGGCCGTGCTGCACCTGGCCTATCTGTGGCTGATCGCCGGCGTAGCCCTGTTGGGCCTGAGCCTGGTGGCGCTACCGACGCTGGAAATCGGCGCCATCCACGCGCTCACAGCCGGTGCCATGGGCAGCATGGTGCTGGGGGTGATGACGCGGGTATCGCTGGGGCATACCGGCCGTGCCCTGCGCGCCGATCGCAGCACCGTCGCCATCTATACGGCCATCAGCGCGGCAGCTGGATGTCGCATTGCAGCAACGTTTATCTCCGGCAACTTGCTCCTGACGATCTCTGCTGCCTGCTGGTCGCTGGCCTTCCTGCTGTTCGTGCTACGCTACGCGGCTGTCCTGAGTCAGCCGCGCGCTGCCTGAGGTCAGCGACACCTATCGCCGCAAGACCGCGTCCCCCCGCACGGCCTTGCAGCTTGATTTGTCGGCCAGCCAATATTGCCGTGAGGATAGATATTCCGTCAGGAATTTACGTGATGGGAAGGTTCTCGTTACACGTAACTGGCTTATCATCGATGGCTGGTCATCACACCAGTTCTTTTGCTTTAGCAGACAAGTCGCAATCACATTTTTCGGGGGGAAAATAATGCGCTTCAGTAATCTCAGCATTGCCACACGCCTGGCCTTCGCCTTTTCGGTCCTGATCCTGGTGATCGCCGCCATCGTCACCCTGGGCCTGATCCGCCTGGGAGACATCAACAAGGCACTCGATCTGGTGGTCAACGACCGCTACAAGAAGATCGCCCTTATCAACACCATCTCCGGCAAGATCGACGACGTCGCCATCGCCGTGCGTAACCAGTTGCTGACCAATAGTCCCGAGCAGGCGACGCGGGAACAGGCGGTCGTGAACGATCTCTCGCTGCAGGTCACGGCACACCTGAAGGACCTCGACGAGATGCTGGTCAATCCCGCGGCCCGCGCGCAACTGGCCAAGGTCATGAAGGCGCGCGATGAATATGCCGCCCAGCGCAGGGAAGTCGAGGCACTCAATGCCAAGGGCCAGCGCGATGCTGCTGTCGAACTGCTCATCACCAAAGTCGGCGCGTTGCAGAAAGCCTACTTCGGTGAACTGGACAACCTGGCCGACACCCAGCAAAAGATGATGGACCAGTCGGTCACCGACGCCGAAGCCGCCTACAACACCACGCGCCTGATCATGCTGTCCTCCGGCCTAGTCTCAGCCCTGTTCGCCGCCTTCATCGCCTGGACCATTTCGCGCAGCATCACCCGGCCGCTCAGCCGTGCCGTCGAAGTGGCCGAGACCGTCGCCGCCGGTGACCTGACCGCCGTGATCGACTCCCGCTCCACCGACGAGACCGGCCGCCTGCTGCACGCACTGGCGGCGATGAACCAGAAGCTCAAGGCCATCGTGCTCGAAGTGCGACGCGGCACAGACTCCATGGTCACCGCCTCGACCCAGATCGCCACTGGCAACCTGGACCTCTCTTCGCGCACCGAGGAACAGGCCAGCGCTCTGGAAGAGACGGCCTCTTCGCTGGAACAACTGACCTCCAGCGTCAAGCAGAACGCCGACCACACCCGCAAATCCAGCGAGCTCGCCGGCACCGCCACGCAAGTGGCCAACCAGGGCGGCCAGGCTGTCAAGCAGGTGGTGCAGACCATGGGCGCCATCAATGATTCCTCGCGCAAGATCGTCGACATCATCTCGGTCATCGACGGCATTGCCTTCCAGACCAACATCCTGGCGCTCAATGCCGCCGTGGAAGCGGCACGCGCCGGCGAACAGGGCCGTGGCTTTGCCGTGGTGGCCTCCGAAGTGCGCGGACTGGCGCAGCGTTCAGCCACCGCCGCCAAGGAAATCAAGGAGCTGATCAACGACTCGGTCAGCCAGGTCTCCTCCGGGACCGAGTTGGTGGCACAGGCCGGCAGTACCATGGATGAGGTGGTCCACAGCATCGAACAGGTCAGCCACATCGTCGGAGAGATTTCAGCGGCCACGCGGGAACAGAGCGACGGCATCGAACAGGTCAACCAGGCCATCATGCAAATGGACAACACCACGCAGCAGAACGCCGCCCTGGTGGAAGAAGCCGCCGCAGCGGCACAGGCGCTGCAGGATCAGGCCCAGCGTCTGCTGGAACTGGTCAGTGTGTTCCGTCTGGACGAGAAGGGGGCAGCACCGGAAATAAGCAGTGTCCCGCGCAGTATTCAGGCCACTGCCGTGCGCAAGGCGCCGCCGGTAGCGGTGGCAGCCGCTGCAAGCCCGGCCAAGGCTTTGCCGGCACGTCCGGCGCCATCAGCGGCGCCCACCGCCCGGCCGGCCCTGCCCGCCAGCCACAAGGAGGAAAAGTCGGACGAGTGGGAGACCTTCTAAATCCGCCGCCGAGCGCGGTATCAGGCCTGGCGTGCCAGCCTGATGCCGCTGACCTGCCAGCGCGCCGTGGCGGGAAAGAAGTTGCGGTAGGTCAGCCGGGCATGATTGAGCGGCGTGGCCGATGACGATCCCCGCAGCACGTACTGGTTGACCATGAACTTGCCGTTGTACTCGCCCACCGCGCCCGGCGCCGCAGCAAAGCCGGGATACGGGGCATAGCTGCTACTGGTCCACTGCCAGGCCACGCCGAAGAACTCACGTCCCTGGCCTTGCAGACGGGCCGCCGCGTGCTCCCACTCGGCTTCGGTCAGCAAACGCGCCCCGGCCCAGCGGGCATAGGCGTCGGCTTCGTAATACGACAGGTGCACGACGGCACGATGCGGTTGCAGCGGCTGCAGACCATACTCGGTGAACTCACGCCATCGCCCGTTTCCGGCGGGCCGCCAATAGAGCGGATGGTTCAGGTCCTGCTGCTTCTTCCACTCCCAACCCTCGGACAGCCACAAGCTGGCGTCCTCATAGCCGCCGGCCTCGACAAAGGCCAGGTATTCGGCATTGTTGACCAGCCGCGAAGCGCACTGATAAGCCTCGACGAACTGGCGATGGCGCGGCGTCTCGTTATCGAAGCAGAAGCCGCTGCCGGCATGACCGATCTCCACCACGCCGGCGTCGATGCGGTGCCATTGCAATTCCAGCTCAACCGGATCGTTCAACTGCATGCTGGCCGGCAGTGGCTGGTAGGCCGGCTGCAGCGGATTGATCGACAACAGCACCTTGATGTCGGTCAGCATCAGCTCCTGGTGCTGCTGCTCATGCTGCATGCCCAGCTCCAGCAGGGCCAGGAAATCCTTCAGCTGGGCCTGCTGCGGCCCCGTGTCGGGATCGGCGCCATCGGCCTCCAGCGCATCGATCAGCAACAGCATGCGTTCGTCCACCTGGGCCCGATAGGCCATCACTTCCTCCAGCGCCGGCCGGGTCAAGAGTCCACGCTGTGGGCGCGGGAATTTTGCGCCCACGCCCTCGTAGTAGGAATTGAAGAGCATGCGGAACTGCGGATGGAATGGCGCAAAACCGGACTGGAAACGCTCCAGCAAAAAGGTCTCGAAGAACCAGGTGGTATGCGCCAGATGCCACTTGATCGGACTGGCGTCGGGCATGGCCTGCACGCAGCAATCCTCGGCCGACAGGGGCTCGGCGATCAGCTGCGACTGACGGCGCAGGCGACGGTAGCGGTCGCCCAGCTTTTCGCGCGGGCGATGGTTGAGTTGCTGGACGGCAGCGTCAATCACGGCATCGATGGTGGCGGCGGTGGCCGCCGCCGCGGATTCCGGGGCAAGCTGCCGCATGGACTGGTCCAGGGTAGTAAGGACTGAGGGCATCCGCTCTCCTGCAAAAAACCTGAAATTCAAGGGATAGGGCTCAACGCGCTCTTCAGCGCGCCTGGGCGTAACACACCGCAAACCAGCGCCGCGCATCGAACCACATCCGGCAGCCGCCGAAACCGGACTGCTCCAGCAGGCCCAGGATGTCCTGCTCGCTGAACTTGTGGCTGTACTCGGTATGGATACGCTCGCCCTGACGGAAGGTACGGCGCGCACCGGGCCAACGGACGATGAGGTCGCGCCTGGCCTCCAGGTGCATTTCGATGCGCTGGAAGCGGGCATTGTAGAAAGCCACATGGCGCCAGTCCCGTGCATTGAAATCGGCATCGATGAGCTCGTTGACGTGCTTGAGTACGTTCAGGTTGAATGCCGCCGTCACGCCCAGGGCGTCGTCATAGGCGGCTTCCAGCACATGCGTATCCTTGACCAGGTCCAGCCCGATCAGGATGCCGCCCTCTCCGCTCGGCAGCGCCGACCGTACACGACGCAGGAAGGCCAGCGCCTGCTGTGGATCGAAATTGCCCAGCGACGACCCGGGATAGAAGAACAGCCGCCGTTGCGCATCCACTTCCGGCGGCAGTGTCAGCGTCGAGGAAAAATCCATCGCCAGCGGCTGCATCGGGATATCCGGGAAACGACGCTGCAAACCCTGCACCGACTGATGCAGGAAGTCGGTGGAAATATCCACCGGTACATACTGCCGTGGCTGCAGCGCCCCGAACAGCGACGCCGCCTTGGCGCAGTTGCCGGCGCCCAGGTCGATCAGGGTGCAGCCGGTACCGACTGCTGCCGCCATGGCGTCCTGATGGGTGGCATAGATGGCCGCCTCGGTGCGGGTCGGATAATACTCGGGCAGATCGCAGATGGCTTCGAACAGCTTGCTGCCCAGGGCATCGTAGAAATACTTCGGCGAGATGTACGCTTCACGGGCGCTGAGCCCGGCCACCAGTTCGGCGCCGGGCTGGCTACAGTGCCCGCTACTGGCTTCTGCACGGGGCTGCCGGTGGTCGGCGCGAATATCGGAATCGGAATCGGAGCTATCCCAGCATGTGGGGATCAGTGCGGGTTGGGCCAAGCGTATCTCCTTGCCAATGACGGTGGGTGGATGCTGCTTCTCTGCGGATGGGCGCTACCGGCTTGGGTACTGTAACAGCCCGGGGCGGTCAGGCAATGGCTGACGGACAACTTTGCGATACACTTTGTCAGATCGTCCGGGGCTGCCGGGGCTATCCTCGGCGCTGTCCCGGGACTGTTTATACTGATGCCTGTTCCGACTAGGGCGCAGCGCGGTGGTTCAACGCGGCAATGAGATTTTCGCCCCGCCCACCGACGTAGCCCGATGGCAACAGGATCGTTGCCCACGGTCCCACGTGTTATCCCTCCAGCGCGCTGGCCCCTAAACCCTGATCCATGTCCATGTCTTCCACGCCGCCGCCTTCGCTCACCCATTCCGCACACCCGACCCAGTCCGCCGACACCGATCCAGACACCAGCCAGGCCAGCGCCACGGCGCGCAAGTCGGCACTGGCGGCGCTGCGCGGCCTGCTGCCTTTTCTTGCTCCCTACAAGAAACAGTTCCTGCTGGCCGGCCTGGCCTTGCTGGTGGCCGCTGCGGCGACCCTGGCGGTGCCCTACGCCTTCAAGCAGATGATCGATCTGGGTTTCGGAGCGGCCGGCACAGGTGCGGCCGGCCCAGGTGCGGCCGGCTCAGGCGCGGCCGGCAGCGCCGCCCACATCAACCTCTATTTCCTGGCCCTGTTCGGCGTGGCCTGCGTGCTGGGGGTGGCCACCGCGCTGCGCTTCTACATGGTGTCGTGGCTGGGTGAACGCGTTACGGCCGACCTGCGCAGCGCCGTCTATGCGCACGTGGTCACGCAAAGCCCGGAGTTCTTCGAAACCACCAAGACCGGTGAAGTGCTCTCGCGCCTGACCACCGACACCACCCTGATCCAGACCCTGGTCGGCACCAGCATCTCGATGGCCCTGCGCAATATCCTGCTGTTCCTGGGTGGCATGAGCATGCTCTTCATCACCAGCGCTCGGCTGACCTCGATCATCATCGTCATGCTGGCTGCCGTGGTCCTGCCCATCGTGTTCTACGGCCGGCGCGTGCGCAAGCTCTCGCGCGCTTCGCAGGACCGCGTGGCCGATGCCTCGGCCATGGCCGGTGAAATCCTCAACGCCATGCCCACGGTACAGGCCTTCACCCATGAGGAAATCGAAGCGCGCCGCTTCGGCCAATCGGTGGAGCGCGCCTTCGAAACCGCCATGGAGCGCATCCGCGCCCGCTCGCTGCTGACGGTGGTGGCCATCCTGCTGGTGTTCGGCGCCATCGTCTTCGTGCTGTGGCTGGGCGCGCATGCGGTCATGCGCGGCGGCATGAGCGGCGGCGAACTCGGCCAGTTCATCCTCTATGCCTCGCTGGTGGCGGGCTCCCTGGGCGCGCTCTCGGAAGTGATGGGCGACACCCAGCGCGCCGCCGGCGCCACCGAGCGCCTGCTCGACCTGCTGGCCGCACACTCACCGGTGCAGTCGGTGCTGCTGCCGGAAAAACTGCCACCGCGCACCGCCAACGGCGCGGCGCTGCACATCGCCGAGCTCGACTTCCACTATCCGTCGCGCCCGGAGCATGCCTCGCTGGCAGGGTTTTCGCTCGATGTCCGCCCGGGCGAAACGGTCGCCGTGGTCGGCCCCTCCGGCGCGGGCAAGACCACGCTGTTCCAGTTGCTGTTGCGCTTCTACGATCCGCAACAGGGCAGCATCCACCTCGATGGCGTGGACATCCGCTACCTGACCCTGCAGGACCTGCGCAACGCCATCGGCATCGTGCCGCAGGACACCGTCATCTTCTCGGCCAATGCCATGGAAAACATCCGCTTCGGCCGGCCCGGTGCCAGCGATGCGGAAGTGATTGCCGCCGCCCAGATGGCCGCCGCCCACGAATTCATCGAACGCCTGCCGCAGGGCTATGAGTGCTTCCTGGGCGAACGCGGCGTGCGCCTGTCCGGTGGCCAGCGCCAGCGTATCGCCATCGCACGCGCACTGTTGAAGAACCCGCCGCTGCTGTTGCTGGACGAGGCCACCAGCGCCCTCGACGCCGAATCCGAACGACTGGTGCAAAGCGCGCTGGAAGCCGCCATGGTGGGACGCACCACCCTGGTCATCGCGCACCGCCTGGCCACGGTGCAGCGCGCTGACCGCATCATCGTGCTGGAGCACGGCCGTATCGTCGAGACCGGCACCCATGCCGAACTGGTCGCCCGCGACGGTCTCTACGCCAGCCTGGCGGCCCTGCAGTTCGAGACCCAGAAGTAGCCAGTGGGCGGTGGCCGACGCGAAATCCTGAAATCCCCTAGACTGCGCATTTCCTTCGCCATCGACATGACAGGAGTTCCGCATGAGTAGCCAATTGTTTTCGCCGCTGAGCCTGCGCGGCATCACCTTGCCCAATCGCATCGCGGTGTCGCCGATGTGCCAGTATTCGGCCGAGGATGGCTTCGTCAACGACTGGCACCTGGTGCACCTGGGCAGCCGCGCCGTGGGCGGCGCCGGCCTGGTCATCATGGAGGCCACGGCGGTGGTCCCCGAAGGCCGCATCACCGCGGCCGACCTCGGTATCTGGAAGGACGAGCACATCGCCCCCCTGCGCCGCATCACCCGCTTCATCGAACAGCAAGGCGCGGTGCCGGGCGTGCAACTGGCGCACGCCGGCCGCAAGGCCAGCTCCCTGCGCCCCTGGGACGGCCCGGCCGGCAGTGTCGCCGTGGCCGAGGGCGGCTGGCTGCCGCGGGCCCCATCCGCGCTGCCCTTTGACACCAGCTACACCGAACCGCAGGCACTCAGCGTCGAGGACATCGCCGCCCTGGTGCAGGCCTTCGCCGATGCCGCCCGACGCGCCCATGCGGCCGGCTTCAAGCTGATCGAACTGCACGGCGCCCATGGCTACCTGGGCCACCAGTTCCTGTCCCCGCTGAGCAATCGTCGCAGCGATCACTATGGCGGCTCCTTCGAGAACCGCATCCGCTTCCTGCTGGAAACCGTGCGCGCCACCCGTGCCGTCTGGCCGGACGAGCTGCCGCTGCTGGTGCGCCTGTCGGCCACCGACTGGGCCGAAGGCGGCTGGACGCCGGACGACACCGTGGCCCTGGCAGCCCGCCTGCGTGAGTTGGGTGTGGACCTGGTGGACGTTTCCAGTGGCGGCAACCTGCCGTCGGCGCCGATTCCGGTCGGCCCCGGTTACCAGACCGGCTTTGCCGCCCGCGTCAAGGCCGAGGCCGGTATCGCCACCGGTACCGTGGGCATGATCACCGACGCCATCCAGGCCGAACACGTGCTGCGCACCGGCCAGGCCGACCTGGTGCTGCTGGCGCGCGAACTGCTGCGCGACCCCTACTGGCCCATGCAGGCGGCACAGCAATTGCGTGAAGACATCGCCTGGCCGCCGCAATACGTGCGCGCCGCCTCCAGCAAGACACCGCTGCGACCGGATGTGCAGTACGGGCGCAACGCCGACTGAGATTTCCTGTGGATAAAAAGAAAAATGCTGCCCGGTCGGGTGTCGACCGGGCAGCATTTTTCATGGAATCCGTAGCAGGGTCTGCCTGCTCCGGATCAGGCTCAACCCATCAGCCCGGACGACGCTTGTGACGGATGTATTCGATGATCCCCGGCAGGATGGACAGGATCACGATCACCACGATCAACAGGCTCAGGTTCTGCTTCACGATGGGCAGGTTGCCGAAGAAGTAGCCGGCATAGCCAAAGCTGGCCACCCAGGCGATGCCGCCGATGACGTTGTAGAGGAAGAAGCGCGGATAGGTCATCGCGCCCACGCCGGCCACGAAGGGCGCGAAGGTGCGCACGATGGGTGCGAAGCGGGCAATGATGATGGCCTTGCCACCGTGCTTTTCGAAGAAGGCATGGGTCTTGTCCAGGTACTCCTTCTTGAAGATGCGTGAATTGGGCTTGTCGAACACCTTGATGCCCAGCATCTTGCCGATCTGGTAGTTGGTGCTGTCTCCCAGGATGGCGGCCACGATCAGGGTCAGCAGCATCAGGTGGATATCGTAGGCACCGGTAGCAGCCAGCGCGCCGGTGACGAACAGCAGCGAATCGCCGGGCAGGATGGGGGTGACCACCAGGCCGGTTTCACAGAAGATGATCAGGAACAGGATCAGGAACAACCAGGGTCCGTAGGAAGCGGCCAGCTCGGCCAGGTGACGGTCGATGTGGACGATGAAATCGACCAGGAACAAGAGAATATCCATAAGGCCTGCAAGGGAAGTGGCGGAAAGTGGGCATTGTACCAACAGCCTGAGCCATCCCCGCCAAATTTGACGCAGCGCCGCATGCACGCTGGCTAGCTGCGCTCAGCTTCCCGGGTGTGCGTCAATCCGGCAGGCCATCGCCGGCCAGGATCATCTCGGCTGCGCTCAACAGGTCACCCTGCAGCCCCTCGCGCGCCTTTTGCGGCGAGGCCTCGCGCAGGCCTTCCAGCAGGATCGCATGATGCTTCAGGGCCGGCGCTTCAGCCAGGCGGCGCGAACCGGCGCGCAGGTCGAGGTTGATCACCGGGCCCACCTGCAGCCACAGGCCGGCGATCAGGTCCACCAGGGTTGGCATGCCCGAACCCTGGTAGGCGGCGAAATGCAGTTCCTTGTTCAGGCGGATGATCACATCGACATTGGGCTTCTTGCGCTGCATTTCCACCGACAGGGTTTCGTGCAGACGGGCGACTTCATCGAGCTCGTCCGGTCGGATGTGGCTGGCCGCGTGTTCCACCGCCAGGCCCTCCAGCGCCAGCCGTATCTTGAGCAGTTCGCTGAACTTGCCCTTGGTCATCAGCGGTACGCGCATGGCGCGGTTGGGCAGGATTTCCAGCGCCCCCTCTGCGGCCAGTTGACGCACTGCCTCGCGTACCGGCATGGGGCTGGTCCCCAGCGCATCGGCCAGCCCCTTGAGCGTGAGCTTCTGGCCGGGCCGCACCTGGCCGGCCTGGATCAGTTCGCACAGGTCCTGATAGACCCGCTCGGACAGCGTGGCGTGCTGGATCTTGCGCACGGTGGAGAGGTCGGCAATCAGTGTCTGGTCCATGGCGATAGATGAAAATTTTTTGCGGATTATAGCGGAGCACTTCCGGCGAGCACTGTCCAGGAGCACTCCGGCACAAGCTGCGGACGCGCCCCACATTGCTGACCGATGCTGCTCAAGGCAGGGCGCATGCAACCTTAACGGGGCGACTGGCAAGAGGACGACAGCTATCCGTTCCTGATCCCGTCACCCATTTCGCTGCTTGCATGATCGGTTGACGCTACCGATTCTATCGAATACATTTGATCACATGTCAAATAAATGACATCGGCAGAACAAAAATCGGATCAGCGCGGCGCCATCCCACAGCCAACAGTCTTGCGGCGGTGGTCGGCCCGCAGCGGTGACGGCCACCAGGAGACAGTTGCACCGGATGCATGCACAGCGCAGACAACAGCGCCTGCGTCATCTATCCCCCTCGTGAGGACAGGCTTGCCTGCCCTGCCCGCTCGCCGCTGCACACTTCGCCCATCTCCGGTTCTCGGCGCTGGCCCACCCGGCCGCTGCGCATGTTGCTGCGAACACGACCGACGGCCGCCATCCCAGTCCACCGCCCCGGTCACCCTGCTCGATACAAAGAACGCAGTTCCCAGGAGACACCGGCGCCCGCCGGATATTTAGGAGGATCGCACCATGGAGCAAGACCAGAGCACGTCCGGCAACAACGGCATCAACCACGACAGCGACAACAGCGACAGCACCACCAGCAGCACTGCAAGTCCCGCCTCCCCGCGCCGCCGCCGCATCCTGCAAGCCGGCGCTGCCGCCATCGCGGGCGCCTCGACTATGGGCTTTCCGGCCATCGTGCGCGCCCAGTCCGACAAGATCATCATCGGCCACCTGACGCCGCGCACGGGCTTTCTCGGTCCCATGGGCGAATACGCGGTCATGAGCATCAACCTGGCCGTGGAAGAACAAAACAAGGCCGGCGGCCTGCTGGGGCGCCAGCTCACCCTGCTGTCGGAAGACTCGGTCAATCCGCCCACCGCCTCCTCCAAGGCACAGCGCCTGCTGGAGCGCGATGGAGCGGCGCTGCTGATCGGCGAGATTTCCTCGGCCTCGGCGCTGGGCATCGCCCAGGTCGCCCAGCGCAACAAGAAGCTCTTCATGAACACCGGCTGCAACTCCGACGAATTGCGCGGCAAGAGCTGCAACAAGTTCATGTTCCACATCGAGGCGGCCAACTCCACCTACGTCAAGGCCTGTGGCCAGCAACTGCTGCAGAACGGCCTGATCAAGGGCAAGAAGCTGTATGCCCTGACCGCCGACTATGCCTTCGGCCATGACCTGCTGCGCACCGCCAAGGTATTCGTCGGCGCCAATGGCGGCACGATTGCCAACGACGAACTGGTGCCCACCGATGCCACCGACTTCAGCCCCTACCTGCTCAAGATCCGCCAGGCCAAACCGGACCTGGTGATCTCCAACCTGGCTGGCAACCAGATCACCAACTTCATCAAGCAGTATTCCGAATTCGGCCTGCCCTTCCCCATCGCCGGCTTCGGCTTCGATACGGTGGCAGCCTGGGGTGCGGGCGCAGACAACTTCGCCGGCACCTGGCCCACCACCTGGCACCACGATGTCGACAGTCCTTCCTCCAAGGCCTTCGTGGCGGCCTTCATCAAGAAGTACGGCAAGCCGCCCGAGAACCAGGCCTGGGGCGAATACGTGGGCTTCCGCTCGGTCGCCCAGGCGATCGCCGAGACCAAGTCGCTGGACACCATGAAACTGATCGAGTACTTCGAGAAAGGTGCGCAGATCGACATCCTCAAGGGCCGCAAGGGCGTCTATCGCGACTGGGACCACCAGCTGATGCAGGAGATGTACACCCTCTCGCCCAAACCCAAGGGGCGCGCCAAGGATCAGTGGGACTTCCTGCAACTGGGCGCGGCCGTGCCGGGACCGAACGCACCGCTGGATTCGATCGCGCCGACCATGCAGGAAAACGCCTGCAAGTTCAGCTGAACTTCCCCGGACCATACCGCCACGCGGCCATGCCTGAGACCCGGGCGTGGCCGCCAGTCGCCTCACTTTCGCAAGGCCTCGGGCCGGAGTTGCAATGCAAATCGTTTTCCTGCTGGAACAAATCCTCAACGGATTGCTGGTCGGCGGCTATTACCTGCTGATCGCGCTGGGGCTGTCGCTGATCTTCAGCCTGGGCGGCATCGTCAACCTGGCGCACGGCGCCTTCTATGCCATCGGCGCCTATCTCGCCGTGGAGATCACCAGGCATCTGGGATTTACCGGGGCGGTCTTCATCTCGCCGCTGCTGGTGGCGCTGCTGGGCATCCTGTTCGAACGCTTCCTGCTGCGCCGTTTCTATTCGGCCGATCCCATCCTGGGACTCTTGCTGACCTTCGGCCTGTCGATGGTGGCGGAACAGCTGATCCGTATCCTGTGGGGCGCATCGCCACTCCCGGCTTCGATCCCGGCGGCCTTCAAGGGCCAGATCATGGTGGGTGACTTCATGTACTCGCGCTATCGCCTGCTGATGCTGGCCATCGTAATCGTGGCGCTGACGCTGATCTGGCTGCTGCTCAACAAGACCTCCTTCGGCCGCGTGGTGCGTGCCGGGGTGCAGAAGCCCGACATGGTGGCGGTACTGGGCATCCGCCTGCAGCCCTACATGACGGCCATCGTCATGCTGGGCGTCGGCCTGGCCGCACTGGCCGGGGTGCTGTTCGCGCCGATCTCGGGGGTACAGCCGGCCATGGGGGCCGAGATCATGACGGCCGCCTTCGTGGTGGTGGTCATCGGCGGCCTGGGCAGCTTCTGGGGCGTGGTGCTGGCCGCCGTGCTGGTGGGCGTGGTACGCGGCATCACCATCCAGTTCTACGCCCCGGCCGGCGAGGCCTCGATGTACCTGCTGATGCTGCTGGTATTGATCTTCCGTCCGCGCGGCCTGTTGGGCGAGCGCATCGAACGCTTCGAATGAGACCGCGGCCATGAACCCTATGCTCTCCATGAATCCGAAACACCAATCCCTGTGGATCGGCGCCGCCGCGCTGGTCATCACGCCCCTGCTGCTGCCATTGCTGGGCCTGACCACCACCTCGGCCACCGACGTGGTCATCTACGCCATTGCCGCCATGGGCTTGAACCTGCTGGTGGGCTATACCGGCCTGACATCGTTCGGTCACGGTGCGTGGTTCGGGGTGGGCGCCTATGCCGCCGCGCTGTCGCAGAAATACTGGTTCCCCGGCCAGATCGTGCTGCCGTTGCTGTTCACCATCGCTTTCATCGCGGTTTGCGCGGCACTGGTGGGCTTTTTGATCCTGCGCCGGCGCGGCGTGTATTTCTCGCTGCTCACGCTGGCCCTGTCGGCGCTGACCTTCGCGGTGGCCTTCCGCTGGACCGACTTCACCGGCGGTGAATCGGGGCTGGGCGGCATCGTGCGACCGGTGGTCGCCGGCATCGACCTGGACCAGTCGCTGGCCTACCTGGTCTTCGTCAGCCTGATCGCCTTTGCCGTGCTCTACTGCCTGCACCGGCTGATCCGCTCGCCGTTCGGCCACACCATCGTGGCCATCCGCGAGAACGAGCAGCGGGCGCGCTTCCAGGGCTACGCCACCATCGTCTACAAACTGCAGATGTTCATCATCTCGGCCACCGTCACCGGCCTGGCCGGTGCTCTGCTGGCCTTCCACCACCGCTTCGCCTCGGCCGAGCCGACCTCGGTGGCCTTCTCCGGCGAACTGCTGGCGATGGTGGTGATCGGTGGCATGCGCAGCTTTCTCGGGCCGGCGCTGGGTGCGCTGTTCTACATCCTGTTCCGCGAATGCCTGTCGATCTGGACCGAGAACTGGCTGCTCTGGTTCGGCCTGGCCTTCGTCGGTTTCATCCTGTTCTCGCCCACCGGGCTGGTCGGCATCTGGCGCCAGCTGCTGCGCCGCCTCAAGCCGCCGGCCGAAGTGGGCGCCGCGATGAGCGCACGCCAGATCGTCGATGGCCTGCCGCTGCCGGACTTCCTGCAACCGCCCCCTCGGCAGGGCGTGGTACTGGAAGCCCGCGACATCGAAATCCGCTTCGGCGGCATCCAGGCGGTCAAGAATGCGCAGATCGCATTGCATGCAGGTGAAATCCACGCCCTGATCGGCCCCAACGGCGCCGGCAAGACCACCACCTTCAACCTGATCTCCGGCATGTTCGCCCCGCATGGCGGCAGCGTGCTGCTCAACGGCCAGCCCATCCACGGCCTGCCGCCCAGCGAGATTTGCCAGCGCGGCCTGGCGCGCTCGTTCCAGATCACCAATCTCTTCAAGGGCCTGTCGATCTACGAAAACCTGCGGCTCTCTCTGCAGGCGCGGCATGCGGCGCGCTACAACATGTGGCGCGACATCGACAGCTATCCCGAGATCCATGCCGAGACCGCCGAACTGATGCGCTTCCTCGGGCTCAAGGGCATCGACGACATCGAAGGCGGCGCCCTCTCCTACGGCGGGCAACGGCTGGTGGACCTGGGTATCGCCCTGGGCTCCAAGCCCCAGGTGCTGCTGATGGACGAACCTCTGGCCGGCCTGGCCGCTGCCGAACGCGAACGGGTCTCGCGGCTGGTGCAGATCATCGCCGCCAACATCCCGGTGCTGATCGTGGAACACGACATCGACCGCGTGCTGGGCTTCTCGCAGCAGGTCACCGTGATGAACCAGGGCAGCGTGCTGATGGCCGGCACACCCGAACAGGCCCGCGCCGACCAGCGCGTGCAGGAAATCTACACCGGTCACGGCACCCCGCCGGTCACCGGCCGCAGCAGCGGCGATGCGCAGGAGCGGGCGCAGTTGCTGGCCTTCGAGGGCGTCAATGCCTACTACGGCAAGAGCCACATCCTCAATGACGCCAGCCTGGAGGTACGGCAGGGCGAGATCGTTGCCCTGCTGGGCCGCAATGGCGCCGGCAAGTCCACCCTGCTCAAGACCCTCACCGGCCTGCTGCGCCCAGCCTCCGGCACCATCCGCTATGACGGTCGCGACATCGCCGGACTGTCCGCCCCCGATATCGCCCGCCTGGGCATCGGCTATGTACCGCAGGGGCGCGGCCTGTTCGCCGGCATGACAGTGGCCGAGAACCTGGCGCTGGGCCGACTGGCGCGCAAGAACGACAGCAGCAACGGCGTGGCCTGGAGTGAAGAAAAGATCTTGCAATACTTCCCGCGCCTGAAGGAACGTCTGCACACCCATGCCGATTTCCTCTCCGGTGGTGAACAGCAGATGGTCGCGGTAGCCCGGGCGCTGTCGGGCAACGTCAAGCTGCTGTTGCTGGACGAACCCTTCGAAGGCCTGGCCCCGGCCGTGGTGCAGGAATTGTTCACCGTCTTCGACCAGTTGCGGCGCGAGGTTTCCATCGTCATCGTCGAACACAACCTGGACCTGGTGCTGGCCCTGGCCGACCGCGTCTTCGCCCTGGAGCGCGGCGCCGTCTTCCACACCGGACCGGCCGAACCGCTGCTCAACGATCTTACCTATCGCAAGAAAATCCTCTGGCTCTGAGCCAGCACTCTCCCTCCCGCAACAAGGACACTGCACCATGGACCTGAATCTGAAAGACCAGAAAGTCATCGTCACCGCCGGCGCCCAGGGCATCGGCCTGGCCATCACCGCCGCCTTCGTCGAGGCCGGCGCCCACGTCCACATCTGCGACGTCAGCGAAGACTTCCTCGCCAGCGCCCGCAGCCAGTTCGCCGGCGCCCCCGTGAGCTACAGCCTGACCGACGTCACCAGCGAGACCCAGGTCGACGCCATGTTCGCCGACCTCAGCCAGCGCTGGGGCGGTGTACTGGATGTACTGGTCAACAACGCCGGCATCGCCGGCCCCACCCTGCCGGTGGAAGACGTCGAATTGTCCGGCTGGGACCAGACCATTGCCGTCAACCTTACCGGCCCCTTCCTCTGCACCCGGCGCGCCGTACCGATGCTGAAGAAGAACGGCGGCGGCTCCATCGTCAACATCTCCTCGGTGGCTGGCCGCCTGGGCTTTGCCCTGCGCACGCCCTACTCGGCCTCCAAGTACGGCGTCATCGGCCTGACCGAAACCTGGGCCATCGAACTGGGGCCGTCCAACATCCGCGTCAATGCCGTGCTGCCGGGCGTGGTCGAAGGAGCCCGCCAGGAGCGCATCGTCGCCGCCAAGGCAGAGGCCTATGGCATCGAACATGAAGAAATGCGCCAGCGCCTGCTCTCCAAGGTCTCGCTGCGCAAGATGGTCACGGCGCAAGACATCGCCAACCAGATCATCTTCATCTGCTCCCCGGCCGGCGCCTCCATCAGCGGACGCAGCCTGTCGGTGTGTGGCAATGTCGAAGTACTGAGCTGAGGAGCCACCATGAGTGAAAAGATCGCCGTCATCGGTGCCGGCCTGATCGGCCGCGCCTGGGCCATCGTCTTTGCCCGCGCCGGCTACCGGGTGGACCTGTGGGACGCCGTCCCGCAAGCCCTGCAGGGTTGCCGGCAACTGCTGCAGGACAACCTGGCCGACCTCGCCAGTCATGGCCTGATCGACGAAACACCGCAGACCGTACTGGCCCGCATCCACACGGCAGACAGCCTCGCCGCCGCCCTGCAGGATGCCATCCTGGTCCAGGAAAACGTCAAGGAAACGGTAGACGTCAAACGCGCCATCTTCGCCGAGATGGACAGCCTGGCCGCCCCGCAGACCATCCTCACCAGCTCCACCTCGTGGATCCCCACCTCCGCCTTCTCGGAGCACCTGCCCGGACGCGACCGCATCCTGGTCGCCCACCCTGTCAACCCGCCCTACCTGGTCCCCCTGGTCGAACTCGCCCCGGCCCCCTGGACCTCCGCCGCCACGGTCGAACGCGCCCGCGACATCTACACCCGCGCCGGCCAATCCCCGGTGGTCCTGAACAAGGAAATCACCGGCTTCCTGCTCAACCGCATCCAGGGCGCGGTACTGAACGAAGCCCTCAACCTCTACGAAAACGGCTACGCCACTGCTGCCGATCTCGACAAGGTCTTGAAGGACGGCCTCGGCCTGCGCTGGTCCTTCATGGGCCCATTCGAAACCATCGACCTGAACGCCCCCGAAGGCGTACTGGACTATGCCCGCCGCTACGGCCACACCTACCGCGACGTAGCGAAGACACAAGCTCCCAATGAATGGAACAGCGAGACCCTGGAGCGCATTGAAGCAGAGCGACGCGCCGCCTTACCCGCAGACCAGCTAGGCGAGCGCGCCCGCTGGCGCGACAACAGACTGATGGGACTGATTGCGCACAAGCGCAAGCAGAAATAGCAAACAAAGAAGCGACAAAGAAGCAAAGCAAAGCAAAGAAAAGAAAAGAAAAGGAAAGCAAAGGCAAAAACGAAGCAAGCAAGAGCACCACGAAGCCGAAGGCGAGCCCCCCGCGAGGCCGAAGGCGAGCCGGACACGCTTTCCCCCTTGGGAGCCAGCCGCCGGAGTGAAGCGGCAAGTGGATCAGAAAAATAGTGGGAGCGAAGCGACTCTATTTTTCCCACTTGCTGCTTCACTCCGGCGGGCACCCTCCGCAGGAGGGCTGGCTCTTGGGGGCCGTTTTCTTTGCTTACTTTCTTTGGCGGGCCAAAGAAAGTGAGCGGCTGCCGGGCCGCCCCCGGCGCTCCCCTGCGACCGGAGAGAGAAAAGCATTAAGCTAGAGCGAAAATAGTCAGCAAGACCAGACTACCCAAAAAACAAAACAACACAAAACGAAGCAAAGCAACAAGACAGAAGACAGCACAGCACCCCCAAAAGCACAACCAACATCAAAGGAGCACACCCCATGGCCAAGCCCAAGAAAGTCATCATCACCTGCGCAGTCACAGGCGCCATCCACACCCCCTCGATGTCCCCCCACCTGCCCATCACCCCCGAGCAGATCCGCGACGAAGCATTGGCCGCCGCCGAAGCCGGCGCCGCCATCGTCCACCTCCACGCCCGCGACCCACACAACGGCAAACCCACCCAGGACCCCGACGAATTCCGCAAATTCCTCCCCCAGATCAAAGCCCGCTCCAACGTCGTCATCAACCTCACCACCGGCGGCGCCCCCACCATGGGCGTAGAAGAACGCCTGCAACCCGCACTGCAGCTCAAACCCGAAGTCGCCTCCCTCAACATGGGCTCCATGAACTTCGGCCTGTATGAAATGCTGAACCGCTTCAAGGACTTCAAATACGACTGGGAACGCCCCTACCTCGAAGGCTCCGACGACCGCATCTTCCGCAACACCTTCAAGGACATCGCCTACATCCTCGAATCCTGCAGCGCCAACCAGACCCGCTTCGAAATCGAGTGCTACGACATCGGCCACCTCTACACCGCCGCCCACTTCATCGACCGAGGCCTGATCAAGCCCCCCTTCCTGATCCAGTCCGTCTTCGGCCTGCGCGGCGGCATCGGCAACGACGTCGAAGACGTGATGCACATGAAGCGCACCGCCGACCGCCTCTTCGGCGAAGACTACTTCTGGTCCGTACTGGGCGCCGGCCGCGGACAGATCCCGATCGCCACCATGTCGGCGGCCATGGGCGGCCACACCCGCGTGGGTCTCGAAGACTCGCTCTGGGACGGCCCCGGCAACCTGGCCAAGAGCAATGCCGACCAGGTCCGCCGCATCCGCACCGTCATCGAAGCGCTCTCCCTGGAAGTGGCCAGCCCCGACGACGCCCGCGCCATGCTGAAACTCAAGGGCGGCCAGAACGTCGGCTTCTGAGCGCCACCGCCCGCAGCGGGCAGGCCTTGGCGTTTCGTCATTGACCCCATGCCAAGGCTTCCCGCCGGTCGGGTGCTTGCCCTGTCGATGCGCTACAATCCCGCATCCCTCGGCCAGTGGCCAGCACCCGAAAAATTGCAATGAAACAATACCAAGACCTCATCCAGGACGTCCTCGAGAACGGCTCCTGGCAAGACAACCGCACCGGCATCCGCACCCTCAGCATCCCCGGCGCGATGATGCGCTTCGACCTGCAGAAGGGTTTCCCTGCGGTGACCACCAAACGCCTGGCATTCAAGTCGGTGGTGGGCGAACTGTGCGGCTTCCTGCGCGCCACGCGCAGCGCCGCCGACTTCCGCGCCCTGGGCTGCAAGGTCTGGGACCAGAACGCCAATGAAAACGCCGACTGGCTGGCCAATCCCTTCCGTACCGGCACCGACGACCTGGGCCCGGTCTATGGCGTGCAATGGCGCCAGTGGCCGGCCTACAAGCTGATCGATGCCGCGCATAGCGCGCAGATCGACGCGGCCCGCAGCAAGGGCTTCAGCATCGTCTCCACGCTGCAGGATGACGGCGTGGACAAGGTGCTGCTGTACAAGGCGGTGGACCAGCTGCGCGACTGCCTGGACACCATCGTCAAGAACCCCGGCAGCCGCCGCATCCTGTTCCATGGCTGGAATTGCGCGGTGCTGGACGAAATCGCCCTGCCCGCCTGCCACCTGCTGTACCAGTTCCTGCCCAACCAGAACACCGGCGAAATCTCGCTCTGCCTGTACGTGCGCAGCAACGACATCGGCCTGGGTACCCCCTTCAACCTGGCCGAAGCGGCGGCACTGCTGCATCTGGTCGGGCGCCTGACAGGCTACAAGCCGCGCTGGTTCAGCTACTTCGTGGGCGATGCCCACATCTACGAAAACCATATCGAGATGGTCAAGGAACAGTTGACCCGCGAGCCCTACCCGCTGCCGCAACTGCTCATTTCCGACCGCGTACCGGACTTCGCCAAGACCGGCGAGTACGCACCGCAATGGCTGGAACAGATCGAGCCATCCGACTTCTCGCTGGAGAACTACCAGCACCACGCCCCCCTGACCGCCCCCATGGCGGTCTGAACCACCTGCGCATGCCGCCACCGGCAGTGCGCCGGCCGGTGCGCGCTTCGGGAGAAATGCATGCCTACCCCCCTGCTGCAACGACTGGGCCTGGCCCATCCCATCATCCAGGCCCCCATGGCTGGCAGTTCCACCGTGGCCATGGCCGCTGCCGCCTCCAATGCCGGCGCCCTGGGTTCACTGGCGCTGGGCGCCTCCAGCGTGGCGCAGGCCCGCGAGGCGCTGGCACAGTTGCAGGCGCTCACGGCCAAGCCCTTCAACGTCAATTTCTTCTGCCATCAACCGGCGCAGCTGGATGCGACCCGGGATGCGGCCTGGCTGCAGCACCTGCAAGGCCATCTGGATGAATTCGGCGGCAGCATCACGCTGCCCTTGAAGGAGATCTACCAGAGTTTCAAGGTCGATACCGGGATGCAGCAACTGATGCTGGAACAGCCGCCCAAGGTGGTCAGTTTCCACTTCGGCCTGCCATCGGCTGCGGTGATCCAGTCCCTCAAGCAGGCCGGGGTGTTCCTGTTGGCCAGCGCTACCTGCCTGGACGAGGCACGCCAGATCGAGGCCGCCGGGATCGACGCCATCGTCGCGCAAGGCATCGAGGCCGGTGGCCATCGCGGCATCTTCGACCAGGACAGGGATGAGGAAATCGGGACCTTCGCCCTGGTGCGCCTGCTGGCGCAGCATAGCTGCCTGCCGGTGATCGCAGCCGGCGGCATCATGGATGGCAAGGGAATTGCCGCCGCCCTGCAACTGGGCGCGCAGGCGGTGCAGATGGGAACCGCCTTCCTGCTCACCCGCGAATCCGGCGCCAATGCCGCCTATCGGGCCCTGCTCAAGAGCGAGCGCGCCCAGCACACGCGTGTGACGGCCGCCATTTCAGGCCGCCGCGCACGCGGCATCGTCAATCGTTTCATGCAGGAAATCGATACACCCGGCGCGCCGCCGATTCCAGCCTATCCGGCCGCCTACGACGCCGGCAAGCAGCTCAATGCGATGGCTGTGGCCAGGGATGTGCACGAATTCGGAGCCCACTGGGCCGGACAAGCTGCGGCGCTCATCCGCGACGGGCTGACCGTGGCCGAGCTGGTCCAGGTGCTGGTGCAGGAGTGGCAGGCCACGGCCTGAGCCACTCCGTTCAGGATACGGTGCCGGTGGCGGTACCGGTGTCGCCCGGCACCTGCTTGTCCTGCCAGCCGCCGCCCAGGGCCTTGTACAGCGAGACGGTCGCCTGCAGCCGCTGCAGCTTGATCTGGCCCAGCTGGTTCTGGGCTTCAGAGAGGGTGCGCTGGGTATCGAGCACCACCAGCAGGTCTTCGGCACCGGCACGATAACGAATCTCGGCCAGCTCGAAGGCGAAACGGGCCTGGTCCACTTCCCCCACCTTCAGGCGGTACCGCTCTTCCAGGCTGCGAATCGCGCCCAGGGCCTTTTCCACCTCGGACAGCGAGGTGATCACCCGCTGCCGGTAGACCTGCACCAGTTCTTCCTTCTGGGCCTCGGCCAGGGCGCGCTGGTTGCGCAGGTTGCCGCCATCGAAGATGGGCGCGATCAGGCCGGCGCCGAGGTTGGCGAACAGGTTGGGACCATCGAACAGGGACAGCAAGGCATTGCTCTGCGCGCCCGTGGAGCCGGTCAGCGTGATGCTGGGGAACAGCGACGCCCGGGCCACGGCGACGTTGGCATTGGCGGCCGCCAGGTTGGCTTCGGCGCGACGGATGTCGGGCCGGCGGGTCAGCAATTCGGAAGGCAGGCCGGCCGAGATGCGCGGCATCTGGATGCCGGCCAGGCCTTTTTCCTCGACCTTGAAATTCTGGGGCGGACGGCCCAGCAAAATGGCCAGCGCCGTCTGGGCGTCCTGCTCCTGCTGTTGCAGGTCGGGGATCAGCTGTCGCTGGTTGGCCAGGGCCGAACGCTGGCGCGCCAGGTCCAGCGGCGAGGCCGAGCCGGCGCGGCTTTGCGCTTCCACCAGACGCAGCACGCGTTCGGCGTTGTTGACGTTCTGGCGCGCAATCTCCAGCCGGTCGCGCAGCGACAGCACTTGCAGATAGGTGGAGACGATGCCGCTGGTGACGGTCAGGGCCACCGTCTCGCGGTCATAGCGATTGGCCCGCAGGGTGGCTTCGGCCGCTTCGACCCCGGCGCGGTTCTTGCCCCAGAAGTCGATCTCGTAGCTGATCTGCAGGCTGGCGTTGGCGGCATTAGCCGGCGTTCCGCCTGAGATCGGCATTTCACGGCTGGCCCCGGCATTCAGGCTGACATTGGGCAACAGCGGCGCACCGGCGATGCGGGCCTGGGCCTCGGCCTGCTTGATGCGGGAAAAGGCGGCGGCGATTTCGTAGTTGTTGCGCTGGCCTTCCTGCACCAGCTCGGACAATTCGCCACTGCCGAACTGCTTCCACCAGTCGGTATCGGGCCACAGCTGTTCTGCGTGGGCCACATCGGCGGAAGCACCACCGCCCCACTTGTCGGGCACCTGCATTTCGAGGATGGGATCGGTCTGCACCTGGGGCGTGACGCAGGCCCCCACGGCAAGCGCCAGCGAGACGGCCAGCGCCACCCGCGCCAGGCGGGGCAGCAGATCGGAAACAGGCGGAGTGGGGCTAGGCAATCTCATGGGTCATGTGCATCGAAACAGGAAAAAGAGGCCGCCCTCCCCGGCGCAGCCTCTACTGTACAACATGCCTGGCGGCTAGCGTGACGCTGCGCCGGCGGTGGCCGCAGGGGCCGGCGGATTGGCCGGCAACAGCACCTGCTCGCCTTCCTTCAGGCCCGACAGCACCTGGGCGCGCTCGCCATCGCGGATGCCGATCTTGATCTTGCGGCTCTCCAGCTTGCCGTCCTCCAGTACCACCTTCACGGTCTGGGTGCCATCCATGCCGGGCTTGGTCACCAGTGAGCGTGGGATGGTGGGCACACGCTCGGCCCGCGCCAGCACGAAATAGACATCGGCGCTCATGCCGCTCATCAGTTCCCGGCTGGGATTGGCGACATCGAAGAGCACGGTGTAGAAGGCCTTCTTGCCCTGCCGCCCGGAGTCGTCGGTGGGCAGCAGCATGATCTGGCGCAGCTTGCCGCTCCAGCGCTTGCCGGGATAACCGGGGGTGGTGAAGTAGGCGGTCATGCCCTTTTGCAGGCGGGTGACGTCTTCTTCCGATACCGGCACCTGCACCGTCATGCGCGAGAGGTCGGCAATGCGCATCAGGGCTTCCTGGTTGGCGCCCACCATCTGGCCCGGCCGCGCGTTGAGGGTGACGATGGTGCCACTGACCGGCGCTTCGATGCGGGTCTGTTTCTGCACCGCCTCATCCTCGCGGATGGAGGCCTCGGTCTGCTGGATCTGCGCGTTGGTGGCGTCCACCCGGGCCGCCGCCGCATACATGTTCATGCGGCTGGATTCATAGGATTCCTCGCGGGTGGCGTTCTCGGCCTTGAGCTGGGTCTGGCGCTGGAACTGCAGTTGGGCAAAGTCCAGCTGGGCGTTCTGTCCGGCCAGCTCGGCCTTGAGGCGCGCCAGCGTGGCGCGGTTGTTCTCGATGCGACTGCTCTGCACGGCCGGTGCCACCGTGGCCAGCAGGCGACCGGCCTTGACGGCTTCACCGATGACCACATCGACATCCGACAACTGGCCAGCCACCTTGGAGCCGACATCCACATAATCCTGCGCCACCACATTGCCGGTGGCATTGACTACCTGTTCCAGGTCGGCCCGTTCGACGGTGACCGTCTCCAGCTTGACCGGAATCGGCTTGGGCGCCGCTGGCGGCGGCTGCTGGCGCGAATACAGCCAGTAACCACCGCCCAGCACCAGTACCAGCGCCAGCCCGCTCCACCACGCCTTCTGTCGTGCAGGGGCGTGCGAAGTCGGGATGGCGTGGGGCAGTTGATCTTGCGGCTCGGTCATGGTCGCTCGTGGCAAACGCGAAAGATGATGTCAGAAAATGATGACGGCCGAATTTCATCGGCCGTCTCCGGTCCTGTCCGCCCCCTCAGGCGGCCAGCATCGGTGCGTCCTGCCGGGCCAGGGCGACGCGCCAGTCCGGGTGGACTTCCGGGACGCCGCTCCAGACCGCCTGGTGCAGCTGAGACAGCAGACCCGGCTCTTCCAGGATGCTGTTCTTCTGCTTGTCGTTGAGCGCGTCCGGCCCGTCCTTGAGCGCGGTGCGCACCAGCTTCTCGCGCAGGTGCTGCGTCAGTTGCGGCACCTGCGGATGGGCATGCGCAGTGGCACACACCAGGGCATTGAAGGCGGGATCGACCACCGCTTCCACGAAGCCCGGCAACGCCGGTGTTTCTTCATGGTGGCGCACGGTCTCGCGCAATTCGAAGGGTGGCGAGGTCTCTTCGGGAATCTTGAACAGACCGGCGCGACGGAAGCCACGGCCAAAGCTGACCCGCGAGGACAGCACCGACACCGGCACCGACACCGCCAGCGAACCGGCGATCGGGATCAGCCACCAGATGAAGGACGGGTTGAGCCAGTACACCAGCGCGCCCCAGGCCACGCCCAGCAACGAATGCCAGCCATGGCGGCGCAGCGCCTCGCCCCAGCCGGTTTCATTGTCGGCGCGCGGCGGCGACTTCCAGCCGGCATTCCAGCCCAGGAAGGCGCCCAGCACGAAGCGGGTGTGGAACAGCATGCGCACCGGCGCCAGCGCCATCGAGAACAGCAGTTCGATCACCATGCTCAGGAACAGGGCCAGCGCGCCGCCGAAGCCACGCGCGCCCTTCACTGCGAACAGCAATACCGCCAGGATCTTGGGCAGGAACAGGATGGTGGCAGTGGCCGAGACCAGCGCCAGGGCCTTCTCCGGATGCCATTCGGGCCAGATCGGGAACAGCTGGCGCGGCGCCGTGAAGTATTGCGGGTCGATCAGCGTATGCGCGGCCAGCAATACCGTGGACAGGATCAGGAACAGCCCCCACAGCGGCGCCGAGACATAGGCCATCACACCGGTGACGAACACGGCACGGTGCACCACGTGCATGCCACGCGCCAGGAACAGGCGGAAGTTCATCAGATTGCCCTGGCACCAGCGACGGTCGCGGCTCAGTTCGTCGAGCAGGTTGGGCGGCATTTCCTCGTAGCTGCCGTCGAGATCGTAGGCGATCCACACCGACCAGCCGGCGCGCCGCATCAGCGAGGCCTCGACGAAGTCGTGCGACATGATCGGCCCGGACAGGTTGCCCTTGCCCGGCAGCGGCGCCAGCGCGCAGTACTTCATGAAGGGCTGCAGACGGATGATGGCGTTGTGCCCCCAGAAGTGCGACTCGCCCAGTTGCCAGTAATGCAGGCCGGCAGTGAACAGCGGTCCATAGACGCGGGTCGAGAACTGCTGGATGCGGGCATACAGCGTGTCACGTCCGGCCGCGCGCGGTGCGGTCTGGATGATGCCGGCGCCGGGATGGGCTTCCATCAGGCGGGTCAGCTTGGTCAGGCATTCGCCGGTCATGACGCTGTCGGCGTCCAGCACCACCATGTAGCGGTAATCGGCACCCCAGCGACGGCAGAAGTCGTCCAGATTGCCGCTCTTGCGCTTGACGCGGCGGCGGCGGTGGCGATAGAAGATGCGCCCGAAGCCGCCGGTCTCGCGGCACAAGCGATTCCAGGCGGCGGTTTCAGCCGCGCAGATATCGGCTTCGCCACTGTCGGAGAGGATGAAGAAATCGAAATGCGCGATCTGGCCGGTGCGCTCCAGCGACTCGTAGGTCGCCCGCAGGCCGGCGAAGACGCGTGCCACGTCCTCGTTGCAGATGGGCATGACGATGGCCGTGCGCGCTTCTTTCGCGATCTCGGTGTTGCCGGCCTTCTCGTGCGAGATGAGGTACTTGTCGTCACCGCGCATGAGGACCAGGAAGCCCGTCATGGCCGTCCAGAAACCCGCCGACACCCACAGGAACAGCAGGCCGAACAGGAACAGCACCACCATCTCCAGCGGCTTGGTGCCGTGGTAGGGCAGCACGTCGCTCATGAAATAGGTGGCCATCGAGGTCTGCAGGACCATCAGGATCAGCAGCGTGATGCGGCGTACGTTGCCGGTGTGCTGCCAGTGCCCCTTGGGATCAGGCGCCTCGGACTGGTCGAGGTGATCTTCGATGTAACGCGGTTCATCATCCACCGCTGCCGGCACCGGCTCGGCCAGCTTGGCGCGGCCCTTGCGGGCGCGACGCCAGCGGCTGGGGCGACGCTCCAGGCGGCGGTTTTCTTCCTCCACCCAGCGCGAGAAGGGATTGAGTTCACCCCAGGGACGCGGGACCATGGACTTGCGGTGCATGGGCGGCCCGACCGGAATGTGCGGCTGGCCGCGCTCCTGGCTGATGGGCGGCACGACGCTGCCGGCCTCGGCAGGGTCGGTGCTATCGGTCGCGCCGTCGGTATGGGATTGCGGATACATCAGGCGCAAGCGTGCGTCCACCGACGCCTGGGCTGCAGCTGCAACAAGTTGCACATCGCGCCCGGAAGCCTCGGCCAGCACGCGGTGCAGGTCGGCCACCGGATCACCGGAGCCGATCGCACCCGCCCGCGCCGCCAGGTCCTGGCGTTGTTCAGGCGACAGCGGCAGGCGCGCGAGGTAATCCTCGAGCGCCTGCGAGGCTGCCGAAGTCTGCCTTAGTTGGGGGGTAATATGTAGCTCCACGTTTCAGACAAGGTTGTGCCGCCATTGGCATTGCGCAGGAAACCGCGCAGCTCGACAGGCTTGTTTTCTTCCAGCCGGCGCAGCTTGACTTCCACGCGCCAGCCGCCGGTCATTTCATTCTTGCGTGTGGTCACGCTGGCCAGCTTGCCGTTGGCATCGGCCTCGACCACGCCTTCCACGCGCGCATTGGCCGGCAGCTTCTTGAGACTGCCACCATCGAAATCGATGGCCAGTTGCTGCACCTCGTCGGCCTTGCCTTCCTGCTTGGGACGATAGCCGTGACCGAACAGGGTCTGCGTGACGAAGGCCAGCGGCGGACGTTTTTCATTGTCCTTCTGCCAGGACAGGCGGTATTCCACATTGAACGGTTGACCCGGCTTGGGCAGGGTGTTCGGAATCCAGTAGGCCACGATGTTGTCGTTGGTCTCGTCCGGCGTGGGAATCTGGACCAGCTCCACGCGGCCCGAACCCCACTTGCCCTTGGGCTCGACCCAGGCGCTGGGGCGGGCCTGGTAGTTGTAGTCCAGGTCTTCGTAGTGCGAGAAACTGCGATCGCGCTGCATCAGGCCGAAGCCCAGCGGATTGTCGAAGGAGAAGGACGTCACCAGCAGACGCTTGGGATTCACCAGCGGACGCCACAGCCATTCGCCGGTGCCGGACTGCATCGACAGGCCGTCCGAGTCATGCACTTCCGGACGGAAGTCGTCGGCCGGGCCGGGCTGGTTCTCGCCGAACAGGAACATGCTGGTCAGCGGCGCAATACCCAGCTTCGTGACATTGCTGCGCAGGTAGAGCTGGGCCTTGACGTCCATCACGGTATCGACGCCCGGCTTGAGCACGAAGCGGTAGGCACCGGTGGCGCGGGGGGAATCCAGCAGCGCATAGATCACCAGTTCCTTGGCATCCCCCGAGGGACGCTCCAGCCAGAACTCGGTGAAGCGCGGGAATTCCTCCCCCGAATAGAGCGCCGTATCGATCGCCAGGCCACGCGCCGACAGGCCATAGCTCTGGCCGCGACCCATGGCGCGGAAGTAGCTGGCGCCATGGAAGGTCAGCACGTCATCCTTGACCTTGGCCGAGTTCAGCGGGAAGCGGATGCGGAAACCCGCAAAGCCGAGATTGCGCAGGCTGCGCTGATCCACGCTGCGATTGGCGCTGTAGTCGAACAGGGCCGGATTGAAATGGATTTCGCGCACGGCGTCGCCGACCACTTCATTGACCTTGACCGGCTCGGTGTAGCTGGCGCCGAGGTGGATGAAGGACAGCTCGAAGGGCAGCTTCTGGGCACGCCACCAGGACTTGTCGTCGCGGAAGTAGATCTGGCTGGCCTGCTCGTAGCTCAGGTCCTTGAGCGACTTGGGCAGGTCATCGGAGGGTTTCTTGTAGGACTTGCCGGCCAGCGCCTTGGCGCGTGCGGCAACGGTATTGAAATCGAAGGCCAGGGCGGCTTGCGGTAGGGCCAGGGCCAGCAGACCGGCGAGGGTCGCGGGCGCGGCCAGACGGCGCCACCAGGTCGATCGTGTGGTGCTGGACGGGGAGGATGGTCCCGCGCCAGGCCCGGAGGTGGTGTGAAGCAGCATTATTGTTTTGTCTGACATGCAATTTTCTGGTTAAGAGCCCCGGCTGACGCTCTGGGCTGCGCCGAACTGGAAAGCAGGCGCTAGTTTACCCAAATGTGGCGGGGATTGTTCGCAAGTTCGCAGGGCGTTGGCATGGTTCCGGCATTTCCGGACCATGCCAGCGATGTTTCCGGAATGAAAATATCACTGCTGGCTGGCAGGCCGCTGACGAGCTCGTTCGGCTGCCGGTGTCAGGTATAAGGGCAGGTGCAGGTGCAGAAAGTTCCGTGCCGCAGCATGGCTGCTGTAACATTATGCGTCTGAATAAATCGTCACCGGCCCATGGCCGGCCCGCTGCGACCGATTCAGGGCCATCCAGGCCAATCAGACCAGTCCAGGCTGATTTGAGCGGCCTCGACCACCTTCCACTCCATTCAGGCAAGAACGCATCCGCATGACCACACCTTCCGGCCAGCTCACCATCGTCGTCGCCACCGACCTCAACAACGGCATCGGCATCAACAACACCTTGCCCTGGCGCCTGCCGGAAGACCTGGCCCACTTCAAGCGCACCACCTCGGGGCATGCCATCCTGATGGGCCGCAAGACCTTCGAATCGATCGGTCGGCCGTTGCCCAATCGCCGCAACATCGTCATCACCCGCAATGCCGACTGGCAACACGACGGCGTGGAAACCGCGACCTCGCTGCAGGCGGCTGCAGCCCTGGCCGGCGACGCCCCGGCCTTCATCATCGGCGGTGCCCAGATCTATGCCGAGGCCCTGCCGCTGGTGGACCGCCTCATCATCACGCGCATCGCCGGCAGTTTCGACTGCGATGCCTTCTTCCCGGCCATCGACGAGCAGCGTTGGCAGGAGACGGCGCGCGAGGAACACCACTCCGAAACTTCCGGATTGGACTACGCTTTTGTGACGTACCAAAGACGTTGAATCGGGTCCGGACAGCGGCTGTTGTTTTTTCCCGTTTTTGCTTAAACTGCGCACCTCTTTAGCGCATATCTGCGACAATCCCGCTTTCATTTTTTCCGGCGCGCAAGCACTGCCAGCCCAGGCGCTCTTCTTTTCACCCCTGCGCGCGTCCGCCTACCCGGCGCCCCACGCGCGCGAAGCCTGGAGAATTCCATGAAATTCCGATTCCCCATCGTCATCATCGACGAAGACTTCCGCTCCGAGAACACCTCGGGCCTGGGCATCCGCGCCCTGGCTGACGCCATCGAAGCCGAAGGCATGGAAGTGCTGGGCGTGACCAGCTACGGCGACCTGGCCCAGTTCGCACAACAGCAGTCGCGCGCCTCGGCCTTCATCCTGTCCATCGACGACGAGGAAATGGGGGCCGGCTCCGACGAGGAAACCGACCACGCCCTCAAGGCCCTGCGCGCCTTCGTCAGCGAGATCCGCCACAAGAACGCCGACATCCCCATCTATCTCTACGGTGAAACCCGCACCTCGCGCCACATCCCCAATGATGTGCTGCGTGAACTGCACGGCTTCATCCACATGTTCGAAGACACCCCGGAGTTCGTGGCCCGCCACATCATCCGTGAAGCCAAGTCCTACCTGGACGGCCTGGCCCCGCCCTTCTTCCGCGCCCTGGTCGATTACGCCCAGGATGGCTCCTATTCCTGGCACTGCCCCGGCCACTCCGGTGGCGTGGCCTTCCTGAAGTCGCCCGTGGGCCAGATGTTCCACCAGTTCTTCGGCGAGCGCATGCTGCGCGCCGACGTCTGCAACGCCGTGGAAGAACTGGGCCAGCTGCTGGACCACACCGGCCCGGTGGCCAATTCGGAACGCAATGCGGCGCGCATCTTCAATGCCGACCACTGCTACTTCGTCACCAACGGTACCTCGACCTCCAACAAGATGGTGTGGCACTCCACCGTCGCCCCCGGCGACATCGTGGTGGTGGACCGCAACTGCCACAAGTCCATCCTGCACTCCATCATCATGACCGGCGCGATTCCCGTGTTCCTGATGCCCACCCGCAATCACCTGGGCATCATCGGACCGATCCCGCTGGAAGAGTTCACCCTGGAAAGCATCCAGCGCAAGATCGAAGCCAACCCCTTCGCCCGCGAAGCCAAGAACAAGAAGCCGCGCATCCTGACCATCACCCAGTCGACCTATGACGGCGTGGTCTACAACGTCGAAACCCTGAAGGACATGCTCGACGGCGAAATCGAGACCCTGCACTTCGATGAAGCCTGGCTGCCGCACGCCACCTTCCACGACTTCTACAAGGACATGCACGCCATCGGCAAGGACCGCCCGCGCGCCAAGAAGTCACTGATCTTCTCGACCCAGTCGACCCACAAGCTGCTGGCCGGCCTGTCGCAGGCCTCGCAGATCCTGGTGCGTGAATCGGAAACCGTGAAGCTGGACGAGGATGCCTTCAACGAGGCCTTCCTGATGCACACCTCGACCTCGCCGCAATACTCCATCATCGCCTCCTGCGACGTCGCCGCGGCCATGATGGAAGCCCCCGGCGGCACGGCGCTGGTGGAAGAAAGCATCATCGAGGCGCTCGACTTCCGCCGCGCCATGAAGAAGATCGACCAGGAGTTCGGCGATGAATGGTGGTTCCAGGTCTGGGGCCCCAACAGCTTCGCCGCCGACGGCATCGGCGAGCGCGAAGACTGGGTCATCAAGGCCGAGGACGACTGGCACGGCTTCGGCGACCTGGCACCGGGCTTCAACATGCTGGACCCGATCAAGGCCACCATCGTCACCCCCGGCCTGGCCCTGAACGGCCAGTTCGGCGAGACCGGCATCCCGGCCTCCATCGTGACCAAGTACCTGGCCGAGCACGGCGTGATCGTGGAAAAGTGCGGCCTGTATTCCTTCTTCATCATGTTCACCATCGGCATCACCAAGGGCCGCTGGAACACGCTGGTGACGGCGCTGCAGCAGTTCAAGGACGACTACGACAAGAACCAGCCGATCTGGCGCATCCTGCCCGAGTTCGCCCAGCGCAACCCGCGCTACGAGCGCCTGGGCCTGCGCGACCTGTGCCAGCAGATCCACGAGACCTACCGTGCCTACGACGTGGCCCGCCTGACCACCGAGATGTATCTCTCGGACATGCAACCGGCCATGAAGCCCTCGGATGCCTTCGCCAAGATGGCCCACCGCGAGATCGACCGCGTCCCCCTGGATGAACTCGAAGGCCGCGTCACCTCGATCCTGCTGACCCCGTATCCGCCCGGTATTCCGCTGCTGATCCCGGGCGAAATCTTCAACAAGACCATCGTCGATTACCTGAAGTTCGCCCGTGATTTCAACGAGAAATTCCCTGGCTTCGAAACCGACGTGCACGGTCTTGTCAAGCGCGAAGTCAACGGCCGCCGCGATTACTTCGTGGATTGCGTCAAGCAATAAGCCTCAGCGCTGACGTAAAAAAACAGCCGATGCCTGCGAAGGCATCGGCTGTTTTCTTTTCGGGATCGACATACCCACTCCCGTTCGGACTGAGTAGCGGCTCTGCCGCGTATCGAAGGCGCAGGGACTCCGCGCCAGCCGCGCGGTCAGAAAGTGCCGAGATAGAAGAAACCCGCCAAGGCCCCGCCAAACAATAACCACAACGGATGGATCTTGGTCTTGAGCGCGATGATGGCGGTAGCCGCCGTAATCGCCGCCAGGAAGCCATGGGTGATCGAGGCCTGGGCGATCAGCAACGCCGATGCCGCCACCAATCCGCCGGTCACCGGGAGCAGCCCGGCCTGCACGTGACGCCGCCAGGGCTTGTCCTTGAACCTCTCCCACACGTGAAGCATGATGATGGTGATGATGGACGACGGCCCGAACTTGGCCAGGCTGGTCACCAGCATCCCCCAGAAGCCGGCCACATGCCAGCCCACCAGCGTCACCACCATCAGGTTGGGACCGGGCGCGGCCTGGCCCAGGGCAAACAGGGCACTGAAATCCTCGGCCGTCATCCAGTGATGCACCTCCACCACCTGGCGCTGCATCTCCGGCAGGATGGTATTGCCGCCACCGAAGGCCAGCACCGACAACTGCGTGAAGATGATGGCCAATGCGATCAGGGTCTGGCTCATTGCGCGCCCTCCTTCTTGGCTGTGTCCTTGACGCTATCCTTGGCGGCGGAGACCTGCGGCCTGGCGGCGAAACGCTCGCCGTAACGGGCGGTCAGGATCACGCTGATCGGCGTCATCACCAGCATCACCCACAGCAGCGGGATGCGCAGCAAGGCGATGGCCACGAAGCAGACGATGGCCACCCCGGCCAGCACCAGGTTCTTGCGCAGCGGCAGCGCGATCTTCACCGCCATCTGGATCAGCAGCCCGGCCGCGGCCGCGGCCAGTCCGGCGAAGAGGTGCTTGACGTTGGGGTCATGCTGGAAGTGCTGGTAGATCATGCCCAGCAGGATCACCACCATGGACGGCACCGCGATCAGTCCGGTGATGCCTGCCAGCGCGCCCTTCCAGCCGCGGAATTTCATGCCCAGCGCCACCGACAGGTTGATGATGTTGCCGCCCGGCAGAAACTGGCACAGCCCCAGCAGCTCCACGAATTCGGGTTCGGTCAGCCAGCGCCGCCGTTCCACGATCATGCGATGCGCCAGCGGCAGCGCACCGCCGAAGGCGGTCATGCCCAGGCCGAGGAAGCCCAGGAACAGTTCTCTGGTAGTGGGGACAGGCCGCTCTGGGGCCAGGGGATCGGGAGTGCTCATCGTCGTCTCATGCAGGCGCGGCGTGATTGCCGCATGCATGAAAGGCTACTCTTGGGGAGGGTTTTTGTCTAATATATGTCAGATAGCCTATCCATATTAATACGATATGTCACCTGCCATCGACCTGCGCCTGCTGCGCTATTTCATCGCCGTTGCCGAAGAGGGCCACCTGACCAAGGCAGCCGAACGCATCGGCATCCAGCAACCGCCGCTGTCGCAGCAGATCCGCGTGCTGGAGCGCGAGCTGGGCGTGACCCTGTTCAATCGCCTGCCACGCGGCATGGAGCTGACCGACAGCGGCGCCGCCCTGCTCGTCGACGCTCGCGCCCTGCTGGCGCAGCTGGATACCACGGTGGCCAGCGTGCGCCGCATCGCCCAGGGCAAGATGGGGCGCATCGCGGTGGGATTCACCGAATCGGCCTCGCTGCATCCCTTCGTGCATTCGGTGATCCGCGCCTTCCGCGCCGATGCGCCGGACGTGATCATGACGGTGGAAGAGAGCAATACCAACGAACTGATCGAATCACTGCGCGGCAAGCGGCTCGACCTCGCCTTCGTGCGTTCGCCGGTGGGCGACGCCAGCGGGCTGACGATAGAGACCATGCTGGTGGAAGACATGGTCGCCGCGCTACCCATCGACCATCCGCTGGCCGACGGCGGCAAGCGCAAGAGCATCGCCCTGCACGCCCTGGCCGAGGAATCCTTCATCATGACGCGCCGGCCCAACGGCCCGGGCCTGTACGACACCATCATCGCCGCCTGCCACGCGGCCGGCTTCTCGCCACAGGTGCTCCAGGAGGCGCGCAAGAATCTCTCGACGCTATCGCTGGTCGCGGCAGGCGTCGGTGTGGCGGTGATCCCGGCGTCGATGACACGGGTCAATGCGGAGGGGGTGGTGTATCTCAAGCTGACCGGCGCCTCGGACCTGAAAGCCCCGCTGCACCTGGCCTACCGGACCGGCAGCATCAGCGGCGCTGCGCGGCTGATGCGGGAAGAGGCGTTGAAACTGAGCGCCGGCCGCAAGCGCCGTTGAACACGTGCGACATATGGCAGAAGCGCAATCCATACAAAGAAGGCTTCCCGCAGGAAGCCTTCTTCGTAAATCGTTTATCAGCTTGACGCCGCGACGCGCTCAGGTCTTGGGCAAGGTCACGCCATGCTGGCCCTGGTACTTGCCGCCGCGATCCTTGTAGGAGGTCTCGCAGATTTCATCGCTCTCGAAGAACAGCACCTGGGCACAGCCTTCGCCAGCGTAGATCTTGGCCGGCAGCGGCGTGGTATTGGAAAACTCCAGGGTGACGTAGCCTTCCCATTCCGGCTCGAAGGGGGTGACGTTGACGATGATGCCGCAGCGCGCATAGGTGGACTTGCCCAGGCAGATGGTCAGCACGCTACGCGGGATGCGGAAGTATTCGACGGTACGGGCCAGCGCGAAGGAGTTGGGCGGGATGATGCAGACATCGCCCTTGAAATCCACGAAGGATTTCTCGTCGAAGTTCTTTGGATCGACGATGGTGGAATTGATGTTGGTGAAGATCTTGAATTCATCGGCGCAGCGAATATCGTAGCCATAGGACGAGGTGCCATAGGAAACGATCTTGGCCCCGTCCGCCGACTGGCGCACCTGCCCCGGCTCGAAGGGTTCGATCATTCCTTCCTGCTCCGCCATGCGGCGGATCCACTTGTCTGACTTGATGGCCATGGTGTTCGACGTACTCGACTGATTCAAAGAATCACGCATTTTACGCGAAAAACGGTGGAAATTGGCTGAATCGCAGCGTGGAAGCGGTTTTCGGGCCGTGCCACGCTGCCACAATCACGTACCTAGCGCTGCATGCTCTCCCACACCTTCTGCAAGCGCTTCACCGACACCGGCATAGGCGTCTTCAGCTCCTGCGCATACAGCGACACACGCAATTCCTCCAGCATCCAGCGGAACTCGGTCATCTTGGGATCGGCCCGGCCGGCGCGGTCCTTCAAGGCACGCTGGTAAGGCAGCGCCACCGAGTTCCACTCGCCCAACAGGCGCGTATCACGGGCCGGGTCGGCGCGCAGCTTGTCCAGGCGCACGTTGATGGCCTTGAGGTAGCGCGGATAGTGGCTGAGGTTGCCATAGTCGGTCTCGGCCACGAAGCGCTTGCCCACCAGTTGCGAAAGCTGCGCCTGCATGTCAGCCGCGGCCTGAGCGTGGGCCTTGATGCCTTGCAGCTTCTTGGGCAGGGCATGATATTCGGCCAGGATCTGGCCACACAGGCGGGCGATCTCGTTGACCAGCAGGCCCAGGCGGGCCTTGCCTTCGTCGCGCCGACGATTGAATTCGTCCGCATTGCGCGGCAGCGGGTCCTGCAGGAAGGCGCGTTCCAGGCCGGCATTCAGGATCTGCTCGCGCAATTCTTCCTGCGATCCCAGGGCCATGAATTGCATGCCCATCTGCTGCAGGCCGGGGATGTTCTTCTCCAGATACTTCAACTGCTCCTTCATCTGCAGCGCGAACAGGCGGCGCAGGCCGGCGTAATGGAAGCGCGCAGCCTCGGCCGGGTCGTCGAAGACTTCCAGGTCGCAATGCGTCTTGCGGTCCACCAGCGCCGGGAATCCGATCAGGGTCTGTGCCTGCTTGCCGCTGCCTCGGGTGATTTCCAGCAGTTCGGGCAGCTCGCCGAAGCTCCAGCCGGTGAGGTTGCTGTACTCGCCTGTGGAAGCCGGTGCAGCGTTTGTCGATGCCGCGGCGGTAGAGGTGGCGGCTCCCTTGGGCGCTGCCTTCTGGGTCGCCGGCGCGGCAGCCTCGTCGTCGCTGTCGTCACGCGGTGCGATGGCCACCTGCTCGGCCAGCTTCTGGAACTGCTGGCGGGCCTGGCCGCCAAACTCGGCCTGCAGGGCGGCGAGGTTGCGGCCCATTTCCAGCTGACGACCATGTTCGTCGATGATCTTGAAGTTCATCGCGTGGTGGGCCGACAGCGTCTCCTGCTTGAAGTCGCTGGGCTTGACCAGGAGCGTGATCTGTTCGCGGATGTCGGCGATGATGGCGTCGATCAGGTTGCCGCGTCCGAAGGTCTTGCGCTCTTCCATGCGCTCGCTGAAACGCGCTGCGTAATCGGGCAGCGGCACGCAGTGGCGGCGCAGTTTCTGCGGCAGGGATTTCAGCAGCAGATGCACCTTTTCCTTGAGCATGCCCGGTACCAGCCATTCACAGCGGTCCGCCGAGACCTGGTTCAGGGCATACAGCGGCACGGTCAGGGTGACGCCGTCACGCGGGGCGCCCGGTTCGAAGTGGTAGGACAGCGCCATGGCGATGCCGGCCACGTTCATGGTCTTGGGG
Source organism: Herbaspirillum frisingense GSF30 (assembly GCF_000300975.2). Lineage (GTDB taxonomy): Bacteria > Pseudomonadota > Gammaproteobacteria > Burkholderiales > Burkholderiaceae_D > Herbaspirillum > Herbaspirillum frisingense. The sequence goes on from NZ_AEEC02000022.1 coordinate 68,281, forward strand.
AAGAGCTCGGTGGTGACGCCGGCCGCCTCGTGGCGCATCAGGTCGTCGCGGTTCAGGTAGAGCAGCTTGGGATCGGCGGCGGTGGCCTGCTTGTGCCACTTCTCGAAGTCCACGCCGTTGCAGATGTCGTGCGGGATCAGCTTGTCGTAGAAACCGCTGATGAGCTCGTCATCCACCAGCACGTCCAGGCGGCGCGACTTGTGTTCCAGGTTCTCGATCTCGCGGACCAGCTTCTGGTTGTGCGCGAAGAACGGGGCACGGGTCTCGAAGTCGCCACCGACCAGGCCATCACGGATGAAGATCTCGCGGGCCTCGGCCGGGTTGATGTTGCCGTAGTTGATGCGGCGCTGGCTGTAAACCACCAGTCCGTAGAGCGTGGCGCGTTCGGAGGCGGTGACTTGCGCCGCGCGCTTTTCCCAGCGCGGCTCGCCCCAGGATTTCTTCAGCAGGTGGCCGCCCAGCTTTTCCAGCCACTCGGGCTGGATGTTGGCCACGCAGCGGGCATACAGGCGGGCGGTATCGACCAGTTCGGCGGCCATCACCCAGCGGCCGGGCTTCTTGGTGAGGTGCGCGCCGGGCCAGATGTTGAACTTGATGCCGCGTGCGCCCAGGTATTGCGCATCGTCCTCGCTCTTGAAGCCGACATTGCCCAGCAGGCCGGTCAGCAGCGCCAGGTGCAGCTGGTCATAGGTGGCCGCGGCTTCGTTCAGGCGCCAGCCCTGTTCCTTGACGATGGTCAGCAATTGCGAGTGGACGTCGCGCCACTCGCGCAGGCGCAACTGCGAGAGGAAGTTCTCGCGGCAGTGTTCCTGCAGCTGGCGATTGGATTTCTTGTGGGCGATGGCTTCTTCGAACCATTTCCAGATCTTCAGGTAGCTGGCGAACTCGGATTTCTCATCGGCGAATTTCTTGTGCGCGTTGTCGGCCGCGTTCTGCGCGTCCATGGGCCGGTCACGCGGGTCCTGCACCGAGACGGCGGCGGCGATGATCAGCAATTCGGTCAGGCAGGCATTGTCGCGACCGGCCAGGATCATGCGGCCCACACGCGGGTCCAGCGGCAGGCGCGCCAGCTGCTTGCCCAGGGGCGTGAGGCGGTTCACGCCGTCCTGCTCTTCTACCGCGCCCAGCTCCTGCAGCAGTTGGTAGCCATCGGCGATGGCGCGCCCCAGGGGTGGTTCGATGAAGGGGAAGCTCTCCACGTCCGTCAGGTGCAGCGACTTCATGCGCAGGATGACCGAGGCCAGCGAGGAGCGCAGGATTTCCGGGTCGGTGAACTTGGGGCGCTGCAGGAAATCCTGCTCGTCATACAGACGGATACACACCCCCGCCGCCACCCGGCCGCAACGGCCGGCGCGCTGGTTGGCGGCCGATTGCGCCACCGGTTCGATCTGCAGCTGTTCGACCTTGTTGCGATAGCTGTAGCGCTTCACGCGTGCCAGGCCGGCATCGACCACGTAGCGGATGCCCGGCACCGTCAGCGAGGTCTCGGCCACGTTGGTGGCCAGCACGATGCGTCGGGCATTGCTGGTCTTGAAGACGCGCTCCTGGTCCTGTGCCGACAGGCGGGCAAACAGCGGCAGGATTTCCACATGCGGCGGATGGTGCTTGCGCAGGGCTTCGGCGGCGTCGCGAATCTCGCGCTCGCCGGGCAGAAATACCAGCACGTCGCCGGAACCGATGCGGGCCAGCTCATCGACGGCATCGACCACGGCATCCATCAGGTCGCGTTGTTCGCGGTCCTTCTGGGCCTGGCTGGCACGGCCTTCGGCACGGGCGCGGGCCTGCGCCACCTCGGTGGAGACGCCGCTGCGGTCGGCGTTGTCGATGGGCCGATAGCGGATTTCCACCGGATACAGACGACCCGAGACCTCGATCACCGGGGCCGGTACGATCTCGCCCTGGACCTCGCGGCCGAAATGGCGGGCGAAGCGGTCGGCGTCGATGGTGGCCGAGGTGATGATGATCTTCAGGTCGGGACGCCGGGGCAGCAATTGCTTGAGGTAGCCCAGCAGGAAATCGATGTTGAGGCTGCGTTCATGCGCCTCGTCGATGATGATGGTGTCGTACTGGCGCAAGAGCGGATCGGTCTGGGTCTCGGCCAGCAGGATGCCGTCGGTCATCAGCTTGATCCAGGCGCCCTTGGACAGGGTGTCATTGAAACGCACCTTGTAGCCCACCAGCTCACCGGGCGGGGAATTGAGTTCCTGGGCGATGCGCTTGGCGGTGGATGAGGCGGCGATGCGGCGCGGCTGGGTGTGGCCAATCAAGCCCTTTTCGCCACGGCCCAGCTCCAGGCATATCTTGGGCAACTGGGTGGTCTTGCCGGAACCGGTCTCGCCACTGACGATGACGACCTGATGGCGGCGCAGCGCCTCGGCGATCTCGTGGCGGCGGCCGGAGACCGGCAGCTCTTCCGGGAAGGTTACCGGCGGCAGCGGGTTGCGCAGCGGTGGCGCGGCATCAGCGGCATCAGCGGCAGGATCGGCGCGGCGCGGGGCGCGGCCATCGCGGCCATTGCGCTCATTGCGCGGGCGCTCCTGCTGCGGGTTCTTCTGCGGCTCGGCGCCGGGCGTGGTGGTGGGTGCTTTGGTAACGGACATGAGGCCGACATTATACCTGCCACGGCCCGCCCGGTCAGGCTGCAGGCGGCTGCCGGGCCCATGGTGCAAGTTCGGGCAGTCTGGCCAGGCTCCGCCGGTCATGCTGGTCGGGCCATTGGTCCCGCTTTGCAACATCCCCGCAAGAAATCTGGCCGCTGGTGGCGCGCAAGCCTACGCCCAGCGCCGACGCTGGTTATAATGCGCGTCATGGAAAAACAGACCGAATTCGTCAACTGGCTGCGTTCCGTCGCGCCCTATGTCCACGCCTTCCGCGGCAAGACCTTCGTGGTCGCCTTCCCGGGTGAGCTGGTCACGGCCGGCGACCTGCAGGTCCTGGCCCAGGACCTCTCGCTGCTGCACGCCCTGGGCATCCGGGTGGTGGTGGTACACGGCTCGCGCCCACAGGTGGCCGAGCAACTGGCACTGCGCAACGTCGAGGCGCGCTTTCACAATGGCCTGCGCGTCACCGACAGCACCGCCCTGGAATGTGCCAAGGAAGCCGCTGGTGAGCTGCGCCTGGATATCGAGGCCGCCTTCAGCCAGGGCTTGCCCAATACGCCGATGGCGCATTCGGCTATCCGCGTCATCTCCGGCAATTTCGTCACGGCCCGTCCGATGGGCGTCTACGATGGCGTGGACCTGCAACTGACCGGCGTGGTGCGCAAGATTGCCGCCGACGTGATCCAGCCGATCATGAATGCGGGCGGCATCGTCCTGCTCTCGCCGCTGGGATTCTCGCCCACCGGGGAGGCCTTCAACCTGACCATGGAAGACGTGGCGGTCTCGGCGGCCATCGCACTGCGCGCGGAAAAGCTGATCTTCCTGTCGGAAACACCGATGATGAAGGACGCCGCCGGGGCCGAGATCCGCGAACTCTCCTCGCACCAGGCTGAAGCCGTGCTGTCGGCGGGCTTCCTGCCATCGGATGCGGCCTTCTACCTCGCCAGCGTGGTCAAGGCCTGCAATGCGGGCGTCTCGCGTGCCCACATCGTGCCGTTTGCCACCGATGGCTCGGCCCTGCTGGAACTGTTCACCCACGACGGCGTAGGCACCATGGTCACCTACGAAAACCTGGAAAGCCTGCGCCAGGCCACCATCGAGGACGTGGGCGGCATCCTGAAACTGATCGAACCGCTGGAAGCCGATGGCACGCTGGTCAAGCGCGGCCGCGAACTGATCGAGCGCGAAATCCACTACTTCTCGGTGATCGAGCACGACAACGTCATCTTCGGTTGCGCCGCCCTCTATCCCTTCCCGGAGGCACGCATGGGCGAAATGGCCTGCCTGACGGTCAACCCGGAAGTGCAAGGCCAGGGCGATGGCGACCGTATCCTGAAGCACATCGAGACCCGCGCCCGCGAAGCCGGACTGACCAAGCTGTTCGTGCTCACCACGCGCACCTCGCACTGGTTCCTCAAGCGCGGCTTCGTGCTGGCAGGCGTGAACGACCTGCCGCAGGACCGCCAGCAGATCTACAACTGGCAACGCAAATCACAGGTGCTGATCAAGAACCTGTATTGAATTTTTTCGTCAGGACGTGAGCAGGCTCAACCGCTGACCCCCATCGCAGGCCCGCCCGTCCCAGGCATTTCATCTTAACGAACCAAGGAATCGACATGGCACGCATGGTCCACTGCATCAAACTGAACAAGGAAGCCGAAGGCCTGGACTTCCCGCCCTATCCGGGCGAACTGGGCAAGCGCATCTATGAAAGCGTCTCCAAGGAGGCATGGGCCGCCTGGCTGAAGCACCAGACCATGCTGGTCAATGAAAACCGCCTGATGCTGGCCGATGCCCGCGCCCGCAAGTACCTGGCAGCACAGATGGAAAAGCACTTCTTCGGCGAAGGTGCCGATGCGGCTGCCGGTTTCGTACCGCCCAGCGAATAAGCGCGGGGCCGGGCGGCTCGGATGGCTGCCCGCTCGCACAGCGCCGCCCTGGTCCGCCACGGCGGCGATTTTTTTGCCTGCGTGCATCGCATGGGGCCGTATCGCTGAGGCTACAATGCGGCTGGGTCTACCATTCCACCCTCGCATCCGTCTTCCTGCTGGAGTCCATCTTGTCCTTGCGTCATCTGCGCCTTGCCCTCCTCGCCCTCAGCCTGGGCCTGGCCCTCGCGGCCCCGGCTTCCTACGCTGCCACTGCCGCAGCCACCCCGGCCAGCGCCACCACAGCCGCTACCGGTGCGTCCCTGGCGTTGCCGCCTGGTGTGACCGCCGGGCCCAGTGCCGAGGGCATCAGCGAATACCGTTTTGCCAATGGCTTCAAACTGTTGCTGCTGCCGGACGACTCCAAACCCACCGTCACCGTCAACATCACCTACCTGGTCGGCTCGCGTCACGAGAACTATGGCGAGACCGGCATGGCTCACCTGCTGGAACATCTGATGTTCAAGGGATCGCCGCGCTATCCGGCCATTCCGCAGGAGTTCAGCAAGCGCGGCATGAACTTCAACGGCACCACCTGGCTGGACCGCACCAACTACTACGAGACCTTCCAGGCCGGCCAGGACAACCTGCAATGGGCCATCGCCATGGAAGCCGATCGCATGGTCAATTCCAGGATTGCGCGCAAGGACCTCGACAGCGAGATGACGGTGGTGCGCAACGAATTCGAAGCCGGCGAAACCTCCCCCTCGCGGGTGATGTTGAAGCGCATGCAGAGCGTGGCCTACGACTGGCACAGCTATGGCCGCAACACCATCGGCGCGCGCAGCGATATCGAGAATGTCCGCATCGACAACCTGCAGGCCTTCTATCGCACCTACTACCAGCCAGACAATGCGGTGCTGCTGATCGCCGGCAAGTTCGCGCCGGCCGAGGTGCTGCAATGGGTCAACCAGACGTTTGGCCGCCTGCCGCGCCCCAAGCGCAAGCTGCCGGAATTCTGGACCGTGGAGCCGACCCAGGACGGTGAACGCCAGTTCGCCATCCGCCGGCGCGGCGACCTGCAACTGGTGGCGCTGGGCTACAAGATGCCTTCCGCACTGCACCCGGATGCGACCGCCCTCTCCTTCGCCAGCGACATCCTGGCCGACACGCCCAACGGCCGGCTGCACAAGTCGCTGGTGGAGACCGGACTGGCGACGGCGGTCTATTCGATGCAGCTCAGTGGCTTCGCACCGGGGCTGCAGATGATCGTGGCGCAGCTCAAGGCCGGAGCCGACATCGAACCCGTCAAGCAGGCCATGATCGCGGCCGTGGAATCCTTCAGCACCACGCCGCCGACGGCCGAGGAAGTGGCGCGCCTGCATCGCGAGAGCGGGAACAACTTCGAGACCCTGCAGAACAATCCGCAACAGATGGCCGTGGCCATGTCCAATGCGATTGCACGTGGTGACTGGCGGCTGGTATTCATCGACCGCGACCTGGAGCAGCGCCTGGGCAGTGCCGACATCGCTGCGGCTGCCGCCAGGTATTTCCGCCGCGACAATCGCACCGTGGGCCTGTACCTGCCGGAAGATCACCCGCAACGCAGCGAGGTCCCCGCCGCGCCCAGCGTGGAGGCACTGCTGGCCCAATACCAGCCGCGCCCGGCCATCGCCTCCGGGGAAGCCTTCGACCCGGCGCCCGGCAACATCGAACAGCGGACCACCCGCATCGCACCGGAACAGCCGCCGCACGCCTCGCTGAACCTGGCACTGCTGCCCAAGAAGTCGCGTGGGCAGACGGTATCGGTGAGCATGAACCTGGAATTCGGCGATGCCCAGGGTCTGTTCGGCCAGCGTGCCGTGGCCCAGTTGACGGCTGCCATGCTCCTGCGCGGCACGGAGAAACTGGATCGTCGTCAGCTGGCCGATGAATTCACGCGCCTGAAGATCAATGGCAACGTCTATCGCTTCCAGACCACCCGCGACAATCTGGTCCCGGCACTGGCGCTGGCCGGCGAGGTGCTGCGCCATCCGCGCATGGATCCGGCCGAATTCACGCAACTGAAGAATGAAACGCTGGCGGCACTGGAAGCCACCCGCAAGGAGCCGGACGCCCGCGCCGCCGAAGCCCTGCAACTGCACTTCGACCACTACCCCAGCGGCGACTGGCGTGCCGCGCAAACGCTGGAGCAGCGCATTGCTGCCGTGCAGGCCGTCACGCTGGAACAGGTCAAGGCCTTCCACCAGCGCTTCTACGGCGCCTCCCATGGCGAGCTGGCCATCGTCGGTGACTTCGACGTCCAGGCCACCCGGGCCGCCATCGACCAGGCCTTCGCCGGCTGGGCCAGCCCGGCCCCCTATGCACGGGTCTTGCACACCTGGGCCGATATCCCTGCCAAGCGTATCGTCATCGATACTCCCGACAAGGAAAACGGCGTCTATCTGGCGCGCCAGAACATCCGCCTGCGCGATGACGATCCCGATTATCCGGCGCTGGCGGTGGCCAATTACCTGCTGGGTGGCTCCAGCCTGAAGTCGCGCCTGGCCGACCGCATCCGCCAGCAGGACGGACTGTCCTACGGCATCAACAGCGGCCTGCAGGTGGGCGCCATCAGTGATGCGGGCTACTTCAGCGTGCGCGCCATCGCGGCCCCGCAGAACCTGGACAAGGTCGATGCCGCCGTGCGCGAAGAAATCATCCGCCTCATCAAGGATGGCTTCACGGACGAAGAACTGCTGCGCGCCAAGTCCGGCATCCTGCAGCAGCGCAACCAGCAGCGCGCCGGCGATGGCGGCATCGCCACCAGCTGGACGGCGCTGATGAACCTGGACCGCAGCTTCCTGTGGCAGCAGCAGCTGGATTTGAAACTGGCCGACCTGACACTGGCGCAACTCAATGCGGCGGTGCGCAAGTATCTTGATCCGGCGCGCATGACCGTGGTCATTGCGCGAGACGAGGTCAAGGCCAAGGCCGCACAGCCCTGATCCACAGCACTGGGAGCAACGAAAATGGCCGTGTCTCGCGACACGGCCATTTTTTCTTGCGTCTTGCAGGAGCGCAGAAACTGCTGCTCGTCCTTCAGAACGGGTGCCTCAGAACTCCAGCTTCTTGACGCCGTCGGCGGTGCCCAGCAGGCAGACATTGGCACCCTGGCGGGCAAACAGACCATTGGTGACCACGCCGACGATATTGTTGATCTTGTCTTCGATATCGGCCGGATCGGTGATGGCCAGGCCCAGCACGTCGATGATGTAGCAACCGTTGTCGGTCACCAGCGGCTGGCCGTCGCCATTCTTGTTCAGGCGCAGACGCGGCTCACCGCCCAGCGCAGCCAGCTTGCGGGCCACCACGGCGTGCGACATGGGAATCACCTCCACCGGCAGCGGGAATTTGCCCAGCACGTCGACCAGCTTGGAACCATCGGCGATGCAGACAAACTTCTGCGCCACCGAGGCCACGATCTTTTCGCGGGTCAGCGCTGCACCACCGCCCTTGATCATGGCGCCACCGGCGTTGATCTCATCGGCGCCGTCGATATACACGGGCATGGTCTCGACCTCGTTGAGATCGAACACCGTGATGCCGTGCGACCGCAGGCGCTCGGCCGTCGCCTCGGAGGACGCTACCGCGCCCTTGATGCGATGCTTGATCTTGCCCAGTTCATCGATGAAGAAATTGGCGGTGGAGCCGGTACCCACACCGATGATTTCGCCATCGACCACGTAGTCGATGGCGGCCTTGGCCACAGCCAGCTTGAGTTCGTCTTGAGTCATTTTCTTAGTCCAACGTAAATAAAACCCTGGGATCCGGTCTTCCGGAAGCCCTAAATTCCTATACAGCGGGATGATTGCCGCTCAGTGCACATCATCCGGCTTCTCGTCCAGCGTCTCGAACAGCGCGATCTGCAACCGCGAATGCAGCTTGACCAGCTTGCTCCAGAGCAACCACAGCAGCCCGGCGACGGCTGCCAGCACGAAGGCCAGCAGGTTCAGCGGCGGCAGGATGCTGGCGCTCAACACGAAGATCAGCAGCATGATGCCGACGATGGACATGATGGGCAAGACTTCCGACACCACCTTGCGCACGCCGGAAGTATACGCGCCCGCGAACTCGGGCTTGACGCTGACCTCGGCCAGCAACATCGACAGGGCCTGCAGCTTGCGATAGGTGGCGATCAGGAATGGCAGGGAAAGCACCAGCGCACCACCCCAGATGATGGCTTTCTGCACGTCGGAATCCGGCGTCCAGGCCGACAGCTGGCGCGAGAGGCCATCGACGAAGAAGGCACCGCCGATGAAGATGGCGATCACCAGCGCCAGGTTCACCATCACCTGCATCAGGATGCGGCGGATGATGCGCGTGAGTTCGGCGCGGTCGCCGGTCGGTTGCAGGCTTTCCAGCCAGTTGGAGTACATGCCCATCAGCCCGGATACGCGTGCCGGCACCAGCGTGACCGCCTTGGCCGAGAGCGGGTCGGCGGCCTTGATCAGGTAGGGCGTGAGCAATGCGGTCACCGCCGACACCGCCACCACGATGGGATAGAGGAAGTCGCTGGTGACCTTCAGGCTCTGGCCCAGTGCGGCGATGATGAAGGAGAACTCGCCGATCTGCGCCAGGCCCATGCCCACGCGCATCGGCGTGCGCCCGCCCTGCCCGGCCACGAAGGTCCCCAGGCCGCAGCTGATGAGCTTGCCGAAGACCACGGCCAGGGTGATGACAGTGATCGGCATCCAGTGCTTGACCAGCACGTTGGGATCGAACAGCAGGCCGATGGCCACGAAGAAGATGGCGGAGAACATGTCGCGAATCGGCTCGACCAGGCGTTCGATGCGATGCAGATGGCGCGACTCGGCCATCACTGCCCCCACCAGGAAGGCCCCCAGCGCCACACTGTATTGCAGCTTCATCACCAGCAGGCAGAAGCCGAAGAGGATGCCCAGCACCGCCACCAGCAGCATCTCCTGGCTCTTGAAGCGGGCGATGAAGCTCAGCAGGCGCGGCACCGCGAGGATGCCCACCACCAGCGAAACGGTCATGAACAGCACCAGCTTGCCCACGGTGGTGAAGACTTCGGTGGAATCGACCGAACCGCTGGTGGCCACCCCGGAGAGCAAGGCGATCATGCCGATGGCCAGGATGTCTTCCACGATCAGGATGCCGAAGATGATCTGGGCGAACTTCTCGTTCTTCATGCCCAGCTCGTTCAGGGCCTTGACGATGATGGTGGTGGAGGACACGGCCAGCATCGCGCCCAGGAAGATGGCGTCCATCCGCTTCCAGCCGAAATACAGGCCGATCTCGTAGCCGATCCAGATCATCAGCAGGATTTCTGCAGCGGCGGCAATGAAGGCGGTGGCCCCGACCTTGGCCAGTTTTTTGAGACTGAACTCCAGCCCCAGCGAGAACAGCAGGAAGATCACGCCCAGCTCCGAGAGGATGTGCACGGTCTTCTCATCCTGGATCAGGTCGTACGGCGGGGTATGCGGGCCGATGATCACGCCCGCGACGATATAGCCCAGCACCACCGGCTGTTTCAACTTGTTGAAGACAACGGTGACGATGCCGGCGATCAGCATGATGATCGCCATGTCCTGGATGAATAACTCGACTTCGTGCATCGTGCGGGTTTTCCTTTCTGTTCTGTGTGACGGAAGTGGTGGCTTGAGCCCAATCCGGCGGCAAGTCAGGCTGCCAATCTGCTGCGGCCGGCAACAAAGACGGCAGGTCAGGCAATGCGGCGCCCTGCAGGCTCAAGCCGCAGACGGTGGATGATAGGGGTTGCTGGGTATTGCCGAGTGGCCGGCCTGGCGCGCGCCGACGCTGGATGCTGATCTGTGTCCGCTCTTGCTGCCTGTGACCGCGATGCCACCTTGGCGAGGATGCAGCGGCGGGCGGCCATCTTCAACGCACACCACTGGATATCCCGAAAATAACACAACTGACAACCGCGACGCAATGCAAACTACGTGCCAGCCCGATGGAAAGACCCGCCCTACGGGACAAAGAAGGTGAATGGCGAAACTAAGTAAACTTAGTAAATGCGAGGCCAGGATGCTATGAAGACGGCTCGCCGGGCCTAACGAAACGCCGGTACACCCATGATGCCGCCAGGCCAGATCAGCCTGGCACGCGCACCTGCACCTCGGCCGCCTTCTCATCGAAGCTGATGCGAGTGGTGAATTTGGCGCGCTTCATCGGGAAGCGCGACTGGAAGTGGCGCACATTGCCGGAACCGGAGATCACACGTCTGACGAACTGATAGTAGGCATCCATGTCGATCACATGCACCGCCAGGAAGTAATCATATTCGCCAGAGACGAAGTAGCACTGCATGACCTCGGCCTCCTTGGCCATGCGCTGCTCGAAGTCCTGCATGTGCTGGTCCGACTGGTTGTTCAGCGAGATTTCGAGGAAGGCCAGCATGCCGTAGCCGAGCGCAAAGGGATCGACCATCGCCACTTCGGCGCTGATGATGCCGGCCTCGCGCAGGTCACGGATGCGGCGCAGGCAGGTGGGTTGCGAGATGTGCAGTTTTTCCGCCAGTACGCGCGTGGAAATCTGGTTGTCCTTCTGCAGCATGTTGAGCAGTTTGCGATCCACCTTATCGAGCGTATGAAGTTTGGCAGGCATGGGACAAATATGAGGATGATTTACAGGTAGGCCGCTCAAAAAAAACTTGGCTTAGCCGATTCTTATGTTGTACCGTCTGCATTATTCAGAAAGTCGGGGACGAAAGCAAAGCGGGACGCCAGGTCACCGCAACAGGGATCTGAATAAAGCTGTGTAGTGAGACAAAACATTAAAAGTGGTCAATCCAATCTACAGAGGAAATCTATGAAACTCAAGAGCGCCATTATTCCATTAACTGCTGCTATCGGTCTGGCATTCGCAGGCGCCGCGCATGCCCAGGAAGTGGTCAAGATCGCTCACGTCGGCCCGCTGTCCGGTCCTAACGCCCACATGGGCAAGGATAACGAGAACGGCGCCCGCATGGCAGTCGAAGAATTGAACGCCAAGGGCTTCACCATCGGCGGCAAGAAGGTCAAGTTCGAACTGGTCGGCGAAGACGACGCGTCGGACCCCAAGCAAGCGACTGCAGTGGCCACCAAGCTGGTCGACCAGAAGGTCGCCGCGGTGATCGGCCACCTCAATTCCGGCACCACCATCCCGGCATCCAAGATCTACAGCGACGCAGGCATTCCGCAGGTCTCGCCGTCGGCCACCAACCCCAAGTACACGCAGCAAGGCTTCAAGACCACCTTCCGCGTGGTGGCCAATGATGCGCAACTGGGCGCAGCCCTGGGCAAGTATGCGGTGCAGAAGCTGGGTACCAAGCATATCGCCGTGATCGACGACCGTACCGCCTACGGTCAGGGCGTGGCTGAAGAATTTGCCAAGGGCGCCAAGGCTGCCGGTGGCACTATCGTCGGCACCCAGTTCACCAACGACAAGGCGACCGACTTCAACGCCATCCTGACCTCGCTCAAGGGCAAGAAGCCGGACGTGGTCTTCTTCGGCGGCATGGATGCGGTGGGCGGCCCGATGCTGCGCCAGATGAAGCAGCTGGGTATCAACGCCAAGTTCATGGGTGGCGACGGTATCTGTACCGGCTCCCTGCCCAGCCTGGCCGGTGATGGCCTGGGCGAAGACCAGGTGGTCTGCGCCGAAGCAGGTGGCGTGGATGATTCCGGCAAGAAGGGCATGGACGATTTCCGCGCGGCCTACAAGAAGAAGTTCGGCATCGACGTCGTCTATAACGCCGCCTATGCCTACGACGCCACCATGACCGTGGCTGACGCCATGGCCAAGGCCGGCTCCGCCGATCCCAAGAAGTACCTGCCCGAACTGGCCAAGATCAGCCACAAGGGCGTGACCGGTGTCATCGCGTTCGACGCCAAGGGTGACATCAAGGACGGCTCCCTGACCCTGTACACCTACAAGGGTGGTCAACGTACCCTGCTGGCAGTGACCAAGTAAGCCAGATCGCTGCACCGCCCTGCCGCCTGAAGCGCTGATACGGCTGCAGACGGCAGGGCAAAACAGCAGCACGCAATAAGCAACGCCCCCGAAGTACATCGGGGGCGTTGTCCTTCCTGCCGGCGCAAACGCGAACGGCACGTGAGCCGTGGGCGGAAATCGGGTACCGCGCTAGGCCAGTGCCTTTTCCAGCTGCGCCTTGTTCATTCCCGAACGTCCCTTGATGTTGCGCGCCGCCGCCTCGGCATAAAGCTGCTTGAAAGTGCGACCACCACTCCCCTTGTGCGACCGCAGACCGCCCCGGCGCGAGGCGGGCATATCGTGCAGCGAGCTAGCACTGGCAGAACGGGATTCCCCGTGCTGTGCGCGCTCCTTGTTGACCGTGCGGGCGGCGATTTCCTCTGCACGGTTGGTATTCGCGCCCCGCTTGAGGACGCCGGACTTGATGTGTTCATACTGACGTTCCCGCTTATTGCTCCATGCTGACTGGGGCATGATGACCTCCTTGAAGCTGGCCCGCGAGTAAAGTACCTCGCCGGCGAGTTGAACATGACCGAAGCTGACAACGTCAGGATAGAACCCCGGCTCCCGCACCAGCCATGCCACAACGACTGAACTCGCTGTAAGACATCTGGAAGCTAGCCTTCGGTGCGGGCAAATGGTGCCGCAAGGAAACAATTTGCCTTGCCGATATCGCAGCACCGCTTGCATTGCGAGAGTCATGCCCCCTCTTCTGAGACCGTTCACAGGCAGACAACCTTTCCGCACCTGATCAGTCCAATCGCTCTCAATGACAAGATGAAGGGGAAGAAGCGATGAAACGGATCACGGCAGTATTTGGCGTTGTACACGGCACGATTGCCGTGCTTTTTGCGCTGGGCGCGCTGGCGCTCATCATCATTGCCGCCCGCATGGGCTACGAGGCGGTGGTCGAGGGGATGGGCTTGTCGCAAGCCCAGGCACTGATCGAGGCCATCGGTATCCTGGCGGCCGCGGTCGTCGCCTTCCAGATCGCCGAGACCATCACCGAGGAAGAAGTCGTCCGTGATGCCAACATCAGCGCCCCTACGCGCGTAAGGCGCTTCCTGTCGCGGTTTTTCGTGGTGGTGATCGTCGCCCTGGCCATCGAAGGCCTGGTCATGACCTTCCGCGCGGTACACGAAGAAGCCGCCGACCTGGTCTACGCCGCAGCCCTGTTGGCAGGCACGGGCGTACTGCTGGCGGCATGGGGATATTTCATTTATTGCAACCGTTCCGCCGAAGAACTGGAGCCGGATGCCATGAAAGAGGCCAAGGAAGAGGATCGGAAGATCGATGGTTGATCCTTGACTCCCCGCCCGAAATGGACGGTCCTGCCCCTTGGGGCGAAGGGGCGGGAATTTTCCGTGGGGAGTGGAATTGGCGGAAAGAAACCGCTATAATCGCGGACTTTTGCTGATGTAGCTCAGTTGGTAGAGCAACTGATTCGTAATCAGTAGGTCGACGGTTCGATTCCGCCCATCAGCACCAGCACACAAGGGTTTCCGGCTTAGGCCGGAAACCTGATTGGGTAATAAGCGCCTCCTTGGGTAATAGAAGTGCCCTCGGCGGAGTTTATAGCCACAAAAAAGCCCGCGATTGCGGGCTTTTTTATTGGCATGGATATCGGCTTCTGGCCGAGGCTGTGTAAAAACATAAAACATAAGAAAAATCATGGGTAGGGAGACCCTTCCCGATGCCAAGAAAATCGAATACGGCGCGATCTGAGCGCCCGATTTTTAAGATCACTAAAAATTTCTACGTTTTTACACAGCCTCGGCCGATACCGGACTTTTCGCTTCGAGCCCCTTCAGTTTCGCGTCTAAGGCGCATTGCCCCATCACGGCTTCGGCTTATCACTTCCTAAATGACGATCCGTATCATGGCCTGTAATTACTATTGTTAGCACCACCTGAGACTCTCCGCTGAAGTTCTGCGACGCTAGCTAGCCAAGCTTCGACATCATCGGACTCTGCCCAAAGCTCTTTAAGCTCCGAAGGACCTGATCCGATTCGTTCCAAAGCCAGATTTGCCTTGGCTAGAAGAGATGTTGGTGGTTGAACCTCGACTCTTTTGATCCATGCGTTGACGGCTTCTGGTCCAGCATCTCCAGTTCCGTAATTTCCTAAGAGCCGTGCCAGGACTTCCGCCGCTGCAATAGCTTCACAAGCCTCAGTAACCTCAAGATAGCTACCTTCGAAGCTAAGCACTACGTCGAAGACGGCATCGAGCATACCAAGATCGTTGCTTTCTTTGAGCTGCGCAATCCAATCGCATGCGTCATCATTTCCAAATGGCTCATAAGACCAGGCACCCATTGAACAACTCCTTTAAGTACATGTAAAAATAGCAAGCGGCATGCTTTAGTTGAGGGAAGCGTCGGCTTCTGGCCGATTGTAGACTTTTGCCCTAGCGTAGAGATCTTACGTTCAGATTGTAGATCGCCAAAATCGCCTTTCTGCCTTTGTCCTTATCTCTTGCCTCGAACGCGGCAAGGGCTATTTTCAAGTTTTGGTCTATGAACTCGATTTTGTCTGCGTCCTTCTTCAGCCTTGGCATTATTGCTGACCACAGACTTCTTAGATCATCCATATGAGCTTCATAGGTCCAAGAGCTCCAGCTTGGATAATCATCAGGCGGATAGTCTGTCGCTGTTGCCAGAGAACCGGCAAAATCCAGCAAATCTTCTTTCAAGCTCATTTGTTGTCCTAAGGTTGGGCTTTTCCTCTTCTGGCCGATTGCGGCCATTCTTACTCACGAAAACTCAGCGGAGATATTGCGTACGCCCTGGATGTGATCGACCAGAAAGATCGTAATCCAAAGACATAACACCGTAGTCCAAATAAATACAGCGATATTTTTCTCGTCTGAGCGACGCACGATCCGATGCAACTCCACCATATTGATAGCCGCGAAAAACAGCAGGATCGGAACGAGAATAAAGATGTAGTAAAAGGCATCCCCTGGGCCACCGGGGGTATTTTCTTCTCCCTTGACAGGCCAGAGCCGTGAGGCAAGAAGTAAATAAAGACCCATTCCAGTTACGTTGGCAACAGCCCAGGCGGTCAGTCGTGATGGCGATTTTAGTAAGCTCAACATAGGGAGAATTTCTCTCGATTAGTCCAAGTGGGCTATTTTCGGTCGTGTTTAATGTTCAAGTTAATAGTTCCGCTTCTGGCCGGAAACGGACCGGCTACTCCAATTGCGTGATAGTTTTCGTAAAAGGCGGCAGTCCAAGCAAGCGGGCATACCGCGAGAAACTCTCTTCCGACATCGGCCCTGTAACGCTCGTGCTTGGATCGGCGTAGTGACTATCTTTTGCCATTTCCAAGAAAAAATACTGCACCACTTTTCTATCACTGTCAGGATGCCGTTTTGCAACGATGTAGCGATCATCCCAACCAACCGCGAATACAGTTTTCTGAATTCTCCCGACACAATTTCCTTCAGGCAGTTCGTAACAAAGGTACATATCCTGCTGAGTGTCGATATGAGTCAAAAGATAGGGGCCGACAATACGCTCATCTGACGGGCCGCATCCAGCTAGCGTAAAAATGATGGCGAGCACAACGACGTGATTCATGGATGCAATTATTTTGTCAGTAGTCATGAATCGATTTTTTTACAAGTCCGCTCCTGGCCGATTGCGGACATCGGCAACTGTAGCAAACATTCGCATCCGGCAACGGAAATTCCGCTCCGCAATTCTTTAATGAGCGAGGCCCAATAAGGCCTTGCGAGGCGCTATTCTTTTTAATTGCGGAGCAAAAATTTGTCTAAGTATTTGATTGAATTAAATTCTGCGCCGGACTTGTAATCAGGCGTTCCAGACGGCGAAATGCCCGAGACCTGAGGGTGTTTATCTTGCGCTATGGATGTCCGCTTCTGGCCGATTTCGCCCGGTCAACAGCATGCGCTCAAACGTCAGGGATTTCTCTGATTGCACGCTTAATATCGTGCTCGGCATCATCAAGTTCGCTGAGCGCTTTGCGAATTTGGATCTCAGCATCCGGGTTAGCATAGTTACGTGCTCTCCTTAATGCAGTCGCAGCATCATCAATTGCACTAAGAGCCTTCTTGAGTTTCGTTTTCGCTGACATTGGATTCCTTCTTTAATCGAACTCTCATTTTTCATCCCCCTGACCTGCGTCGGTAATTTGTAGCCAGTCAGGCAGTGAGTCGGTTGTCGATCATATTCGATTCCAGCCAGGCTCGACGGACCGTAGCTGGAGGTTGGTATTGCAGACTGCATCAGGATCGGTTGGACTAGTAGGGCGGGAAGTTATGCTAGCTTTACACGCTGTTTCTGAATAACAAATCCCGCCCGCGATTTGAATAGACTAACGCCCGCACAAAGGCGGCGTTAGTCTTGGTATTAGAAGTTCGCTTCTGGCCGGGAGCAGCCGTTCAATGCGCCTCGGTTCTACAAGGATTCGTCATCCTCCTGAAGGCTGTAAGTTACATCGAGACCTTCAGGTAAAAGCTTGATAACGTTTTGTACCGCCAGCTCCGTCCTAGCCCCCCAATCCCGGCGCATGAGGTAAGTCATGCCGTCGTGCTCTATTAGTCGCTTTTGATCTTTGAAATAGAGACGTTCGAGATTTAAACCGGCAGCCATAGCCCGTGGTCCTTCCTCTCGGAGAAATTCATCTATTGAAAGCGATCCTTTCGCAGACACGAGGAGGTGCGACTTCCAAGGTATTGCTTCCTGAATCCGCTGAACTCCAACATTCGATTCGAGGGCGATCTTCACAACGTTAAAGATTAAGTCTCGTTTACTCAAGGAGTCGAAGTCTTTATCCGATGTGTGAAGAGAGTACTTTGCGAGATTGCGTGCAACCCGCTCGCTTTCGGCTATTCTTTCAACGGCCAACTTGTTTCTGACAGCAATTTGATACTCCTCGGCTTCAGGTAGCGGTATAAAGCGATCTACGTCGAGGAATACCTTGCCGTCGTTGCTGTATGGCGTCAGACGGGCACACGAAATGTTGAGCCCCCTGTCATTGAGCCAAAGGACAGTCGATGTGATCTCCTTATGGAACCTTGTCGCAGCCAAAACTATGCGCACGGATTCGCCGAATTTCGCCTCGTTTTCAAGAAAGTCCGTAATTTTCTGTTCGGCCCCGTCTTCAGGCATCCCGCGAGAGGTCAGATACGTCTGGTACGTTTCAATAGCCTGCCCAAGCGTCATTGTTGACACCATCGCAGCGTAGCGCAGCGCTTGCAGTTCCATGTGGCCTGCATCGTCCCGCTTTAGCTCAATAACCACCAGATCGCCGGTCTTGTGAACCCCGAGCAGATCAATCCGCCGGTTACCTTCAGACCAGCTACTGAACTCTTCAGAAATAACCAACGTGTCCGGTGAGATGACGTCGATGCATTCGCGTAAAAGGCGCTGGATGTCGCCCCGCTCACGCAAACCGAGATCAGAAAACGTGACTTCCTGTAAAGGCCGAATCTCGTCACTGCGCATTTCATAAACAGGCATAGATTATCGAGTCAATGTTCGATTGAAATCCTATTGTCGACCATATTCACAACACCGTCGAACGGTCGGTGTTGGCCGATTGCGAACGATGTTGTGTTTTTGGCAAGCGAGGATCATCGGATACCCAAAGACTGGGCACAAATGGAATGCCAGACTACGGCGTCTAGCGGCATCACCCTTGACCAGTCGATCTTTCCTGCCAGAGCAGGATGTGGCGCAAAACCGAAAAATTGAAGGGGAGATCGTTCTAGCCCTTTTTGCTTAAGCAATGCCACCCCTTCGCTTAAGAGATGATATTCCTGCCATTTTCCCGAATTCATCAGCTCGGTAAATTGCTGGATAGTATCCGCTATCTGGCTGGCTCCACCCTCCAAAACATCCAGCTTGAAGACCGCTCCTGATCTGTTCTGATAGAAAAGGTCTCCGAAAAACCGATGCGCCAATAGGCACAACCTCCTCTTTGATCACGCCTGGCCATTCCGAAAAAAGAGCCTCGAAATCTAACAAAGATGCCTCGACAAATAAGTCGTTCCAAGAAAGATTTTTCATTTTTATACTTGAGTGCGTTGCGTTGTCGGTCTACGTATCGTCCGTTATTGGCCGATTGCGGACATCGGGAACTGTAGCAAACCTGTAAGCAAGAGATCGCCAGTTCTATTCCACTCATCTGCGCCAGTACCGAAGCGGCTTGCAGTGATGCAGGCCATTTTTCTCCACAAAACAGTATTTTGCGGAGCAGCTGGATTTCAATAAGTGCTTGCTTAGCTTTTTTTCGGGGCGCCGACATCAAAACCATCGTAACTTCTGATGCACCTTTGCTTTGCCAAAGCGGAAAAATCAGTATTTCTCTGATTTAGAGACTCCGGAGTGTGTACTTCACTCTTTTCAACATGCAAAGTGAAACTCTTCCCGTTGAAAAAGAGCTCGACCATGTTGTAGCCGTTGGTACCAAGGTAGTTTGAAAGTTCAGATAACTTTGACTGACTAGGATCGACGAAAAAGTAACCCCATACCAAGGGAGCTGACATATCCCATTTTGCCTGGTTCTTTATTTGGCCAAACATCCCTTGGATTTTTTCAAGGGAGATATTGTTGTTTCGTGTCTCACATTCCTCCGCCAGCGCCGATGTCAGTGAGAGTGCCATGAGTATTGTGATAACAATATTTTTCATAAAAGAATTCTTGATTAATCGATGCTTCCTCTGGGGGACATACGCTTACTTCTCTTTTAGACGTCGGCTCCTGGCCGTTTGCGGACGTCGCCCCAAAGCAGACGCTAAGCCGTTTGAAAATGCATCCGGACCAGGTCAATTTCTCCAGCAGCAAGTTGCTCCCACAATAGAAAAGCCTTTTCTTGTGAAAGCGACTTATTCACTCTAGTCGGGCATAACTCTTTTTGAAAATCCGCATCGGCCCACTCGGACCAGCGTGCAGTTCCCGAACGAGTAATTTCAAGAACGTACACTGGCCTGGCCCGTCGTCATAGCCATATCGTAGCGACGCGTCACCGTGCTCATCGTAGTCATCTTCAGTCATGTCCGGCAGGTTTTCCTCATATAGCTCTTTCACTGCGACCATAATTTCATCGCGTGTCGGCGCTACTGATGAATCGCCATACCTGTATTCCAGATAGCACCATGCATTGCCCATAAAGTCCTTCCACTTTTACACTGACAACAAAATCATTTCACAGCAACTTGGTGGCCGCTTCAGGCCGATTGCGGACAATAAACTTCGTCCGATCAGCCTCATTCCTCATCTCTTGTGCAAGGATAGTAATCGAGGCAAATTCCCAACTTGCTTCGGCAAGGCGTCCCATCAGCCAGTGGTGTCGCGAAAGAATTTATTTCTCTCTTACCAAAGTGGCCATGACAGTGTTGATGCTTCTCGCCTGGTTCTTTGCATCGACCGTTGCTGCAGATTGATCGTTGCCCAAACTTTGCTTGATCGATAGTCCAAACATACCCAGCCCCTTCTTTCGAACCAAGGTCAGTCACCCATGCGTTCATCAGTACCGCTTTTCCATCCGCCCCGTCTTGACATCCGCAATCAAAAAGTAGGGGCTCAGTTTGCCAAGGGTATTGATGGCGACAAAAACCATACCAGCATAACTGTCGCCATTGCTGTTGAAGCCAAAAATGCACCCAACATCCTTCACGGTGGCACCTGAAAGCTGCTGCAGCCCATCCAGCGCTGCCGACAGCTCCTGCTGTGCACCAGGAACTGACAAGCTATTTGATCAACACTTCGCTACCCGTCTAATTTTTAGCCATAGGTGCGCAATCTATTCGGGCGATTAAATTGGGAGTCAGTGTGGTCGTCGAGTCATAGAGCTTAGCCTTCACAACCGCAAGTGCTTCGATGACACGTTGAATATTTCCTTCCGACAGATCCACAGTAAATGGCATGGCCATCGAGACCTCATTGGAATCGATGCCAATTAATTCGGTGCTTATCTCCCCTACAACTTGGCCCGCCTTTGCGCTAATGGCCAGCGCCAGCAAACTGCCATTTGCCGCACCATCCGTTTTGGTGAGATTAATAATTATCCGCATACCGGCCCCGACACGCCCCCAGCCGTACTCCTTGCCGTCAATCGATACAATCGGCTCGGCTCTCCACTTCATAAAGTCAATGACATAGTTCTTTTTTGACTGTGCACCAGCGAACAATCCACCAAATCCCTCCCCAGATACATCCAGCGATTCTTGAGAGACATTTGCGGAGATATTCGTGAGCAAGCGATTCATTTCACGTGGTGTGGTTGGCCATGATTCTGGCCTTGCTTCGAATTTTTTGTTGACTTTATTAAACTCCAAAACGGTATAGCTTGATGTCCAAAGCGCTGGAAGTGGCGTGTAGATAAGCTTTTTACTCCGGCATGACAGTATCGATTCTCTTCCATCGTCTGTCGGAAGCACGGCGGTCGTCAGATTGGTGGGTTTTCGCTGTTGACCTGCCTCTAACGACGTAGAGGTCCCCACTACACTCTCAAGAGATGCGGAGGTCCCCCCCACTGCCCCGCAACCGGACAACAAAATTACGGTCGCCAAACTTAGTTCTTTTTTCATTTTTATTCCCCTTGTCGAATGATGATAAATACAAAAACATCTAAACAACAGCTACTCCCCCAGCGAGCCCAAGATTCCCAAATTTCACGTCGTGCAAGGAATTTGAACTACAGGACACGACAGACTGAGTTCCCTCTCAACTCGGTTATCGCTCTGTCAAAATTTAGCATGAGTTCCTTTTCAAGCGGGTAGTTTGAAGTTAATTATCTTTCAATGATCTGCAAATTGTTCGTGGGGCATTTCAGTTAAGTAATATCAAACAACATACCCCTAAAAATTGG
>NZ_AEEC02000021.1 GCF_000300975.2 Herbaspirillum frisingense GSF30
AATAATATGCCAGGGTTCCGGCAGCCCAGTCCCTATGAACCCAACGTGAGCAACCTGTACCGCATGGGCAGGCAAGAAAAGTTACCCCCGTCGGCCGACGATCCCCAGGGTATGCGCGAAGCCTTCAACGCCCAGTGGTACCGCGAAGCCGAGCAGGGCCTGATCGAGAATCTGAGTCTGCGCATTCGTGATGGCGACGTCAGTGCGGTGCTGGGCAGCCTGTCCGAGGAGCCCGGCAAGCGCGGCCTGCTGGAGACCGTCGGCATGGCCGTGGTCGCCACGGATCACCAGAAGACCATTCTCATCGATTACGAACACGAAGGCGGTGTGCATGCAGTCGGGTATGTGATGGGCCTGAATTCGGTGACCGACTACTGGGATACCGAAGAACATCTGTTCCACGATCCACGCCGCGGCGAGTCATGGGAAGGTGGCACCAAGGATGGCCAACCTGGCCTCAAGCCCTATCAGGACTATGCCTGCCGCATCCAGGGCGAGGCGCTGGTGGGCATCAGCAAGAACTTCACCGATGCCTGGAACCGCGCCAAGGGGCGAGGTTCCCCGCTCAAGCGTGAGCACGACGTGCATCGCCCGCCTCCTGGCCTGTGGGAACCCCTGAGAGGCCAGGCCACGGTCAATGCCCAGATCGTGCGCACCCAGCCGGAAGAAGGCGACAAGACCATCAAGCGCCTATATCGCCAGGCCAGCAGCTTTGCGCGCAGTTACCTGTATGTGGAAAACCAGTATTTCCAGTACACCGAGTGGGCGCAGGAACTCAAGGAAAACCGCCACAACTTCGTCCAGGGATGCCAGCGCGCCGGCCTGAGCCTGGACGACGTACCGGTGCTGCATGTGATGGCGGTGATTCCGGCCCCGGAACTGGCGCAGATGGTGCCACGCACCTACGACACGGTACGCGCCCTGGGCCATGGAGAGTCCATGCCCAACCAGGACAAGCTGATCGAAGACGAGCTCCAGAAGCTGCGTGACTGGGAGCGCTATGTCAGCGAGAAGCGCGCCAAGGGTGAAGTGCCGAACCCCGTGCTCAAACCGGCCGAGCCCTCGACCCTGGCCCAAAGCGCTGCATCGACCGGTACCAGCAAGGAAAACGTCAGCGAGCAACTGAAGACATTGGGCATGCGCACGCTCATCGGCACCTTGTGGACCTACGACCATGCGTGGCGCTCACGAACGCCCTTGAAGGACGGTGAGTCAGCCAGGCTGGGCGACCGCTATCGTGAAATCTATATCCACAGCAAATTGATGGTGATCGATGACTCCATGTTTACGGTGGGCAGCGCCAATCTGAATCTGCGCTCGATGGCAGTGGATGCGGAGATCAATGTGGCTTGCGATGATCCCGCGATGAGTGCGCAGATCAGGAAGCATGTGTGGGGGAGGCATACGGGTGGGACGCAGGATGGGGGTGGGGGAAGTAATGTGGAGATTGCCAATACTTTCAACGATTGGCGAGACTTGCTCGCCGCCAACGCTGACAAGCGAGAGAAAGGTGAGCCACCTACTGGTTTCATCTTCCCCTTTAACGATGAACGAACAAGTAAGTTCCGACTGGCATAGCTACCCAATGAAAGCTCTTTCAAAACTACTCATCCTTCATTTCGTAATTCTCGCTCAACTCTCCTGTGCCATGAAAAATCCATCACGAAACATGCCACTTAAGGCATTTGATCCTCACCGCAAAGATTTTGTCTGCAAGTATGAAAGTGATGTCGTTCCGAAAATCGACGAACAAGCGGAACAATGGTTCCAGGAAGGGCTCGCCCTGACGAGTCATACCTTATGGCCAAACCAAAGAGACTACGTCAAGGCCGTACAGCTATGGCAACAGGCGGCCGAGAAAAACCACTGGAAAGCGCTGCTCAATCTCGCCAACGCCTATGCACACGGAGAAGGTGTTGCAAGAGATACTGAACACGCGGTGTTGATAGTGGAGAGCGCCATGAAGCTCGGAATCCCCGCCGCGTTTGATTTGATGGGAACCTATCATATGCACGGTATAGGGGTGAAGCAGGATGTCAGTCGGGCCTACGCGTTCTGGGAATTGGCTGTTGAGATGGGGAGCCCGAGTGCAATGGCTTTTCTTGGGAAGAAAATGGAGGCCCTCTACGATAGCCCGCCTGCATTTTGGGCGAATCGGAAGATCGCGCTTAAATTGCTGGAATGTGGTTTTCGGCAAGGTAGCGGGGATTCCGCATTCAACCTTGGCGCAACCATTAGAGGCGAGAATCCGGAACTGAATGAGGATAACCAATTAGCATTACATATCCTTCAGGAGGGAGTTCGATTGGGTAACGCCATGTCTGCCATTTCTCTATCGAGCGCATTTGGTAACGGCAAGCCCTTAGTAGGTGGCGGCAAAGATAATTCTCGTAGAGAACGGTATTCTCTTCTTTCCGATGCATTGCAACGCAATCCCGACCTCCGCTTCCCCAACCTGGACAAGATTCTTCCACTTCCCCCCGCCAAGCTCCCCATGTGGAACGGCGACCGCAACACCCTGCTCGACGCGGCCAAGCCAATTCTTCCCCGACCCGCCGCACCACCTCCACCCGAACCGACCCCAGCCTGGCTGCTTACCGGCCGTGCCCATATCGAACCGGGCCGACAACTCCCCGAGCAACCACAACGCCAGATCACACCCCAGTACGAAAGCACGGCAGCCCCCGAAACCGGCTACTGGATCGCCCGCCTGATGCATCCGGTCAGCGAGCGTCATCGTGCGTGGGATGCGCAGCAGCTGCCGATGCGCTATCTGAAGGGTGAGCTCTTCGATCGCAGCCGGACCGGGCTGCAAGATGAAGATGGGCGCATCCGCTTCCATTATCTGGGTGAGGCCATCGACCAATTGCCACCGGCGCCAATCAAGGACGATCCCCGTGTGACCCGCCGCGCAGCGCGCTATAGCGATACCCCGAAAACGGAGCGCTACTACAGAAGCCATTCACCTTGCCCGCGCACGGGCATATGGCGTCCTTATCTACCGGATACACATCCCTTGCATGCCTCCTTCAATCGCTGGGATCGGCAGGCCTATGTGAGAAAGGGTATGCCGTTTCCTGCGGTGGTCACCGATCGTCCCGGTATCGAAGAGAAGGAGATCCTCTGGCAATGGATGGCCAATGCCAACGAGGTACGCAATGGTCTGGAATATGTGACGCTGACCACCGGTGAAGATGACGGGGCGCATGATTAAACCTTCCTGATGGTCAAGGTTTAATCGAATAGAAGCCGTCTGGATCGGACAAGGGCTTCTCTAACGCATCCCGCCCCGCGTCTGCTTGGGCAGTTCCCCAAACCGCTCCCGATAGTACGCAGAGAAACGTCCGAGGTGACCAAAGCCGAATTCGAAGGCGGTGTCGGTGATGTTGGCGCCGGGATGGGTCAACAGGCGTTCGCGTACCGCGTCCAGGCGGATGTTGCGCAGCAGGTCCATGGGGGCCACGCCGTATTGCTGGTGGCACAGCGCATTGAGCGCGCGTACGCTCACGCCGGCGGCACTGGCCAGGTCGGCCAGCGCCAGCGGTGCGCACAGGCGGGTGCGGATGTAACGCTCCAGCATGTCCAGCCGCTGCAGCTTGCCGGCGCCTACCAGGCTGTCGCCGGATTCGCTGGCCGCGAGCTGCGCGCTGCCGGGAACACCCAGCACCGGCTGCACCGTGCTGGTCAGTTGCGACAGCAGGAATTGCGCGGCACTGCGTTCGAAATGGCGAATCCACTCGCCATGCCCCTCGCTCTGCCCGGGCAGGGCTAGCACGCGCAGCAGCGACTGGATCAGCAGGTCCCAGTGCGGCGCGGCCTGCTGCGGCAGCAGGAACAGCGAGGGCATATTGGCCGGTCCGGGCTGGCCCAGTGCGCTCAGTTCTTCGAACAGCGCCAGGGGTACCTTCAGGATCAGTTGCTCGGAACCCGCCTGCCACCACAGGCGCAGATTCCGTTTTGGTGCGATCAGCGCGGTCTTGCCCTGCGGGATGCACACTTTCTGGCCGTCCGATTCGATCTCGGCCGTGCCGGAGAGTGTCATGTGGACCAGGGCGAAGCCATTGAACAGGCGTGGCCGCACGATGACTTCGGCGCCGTACTTCAGCATGAAGATCTGCAACTGCTGGATGGCGGCCTTGAAGAGCACGGTGTCGACGTCGTCACCCTTCCAGAACAGATCGTGTTCCGACAGTTCGTTGGCGACCTGGGCGTGGCAGTCGACCTTGCGGGTGGACTGGAACACGCGGCGACGATACAGCGGCTCCAGACTGAGCGCATGGACAGTGTTGAGCATGTTAACCTCTTAACGGTCCCGCCCGCGCAGTGCCGGTTGCGGGGGAGACGTTGGTACCGGGTGGTGATGCAGTACGGGCGCACCGGCCGATGGCCAGAAGTGCGCCGCACCTTCATGGATTGCAGGACCGGGAGGCGCGCTGTCTGCTTTCCCTTCAGTCAGCGAGCCTCGCGGTCAATGCAATGAGGTTGCAAGTTTCATGCCCGCCAGGAGGACGGGCAGGGGCAAAGATGGGGCAGGGTGCTGCGGTTCATGTCGGTCTCCTCTACGGTCTTCTGGTCGGGCCTGCGCTGGCGTGGGCGCTGGCCTCGCTGTGGTGGTGCGCACGGCACGCGTGGAAGGCGTCGTGTGCTCGGCTCTGCGGCCGTTGGCCTTGGATTCTATGCCCAGGGCGGGAGAACGTACAATATCAAATCAGCATCATGGTATGCCCCGGAGGTATAGTGGAACTTCGCCATCTCAAGTATTTCAACGCCGTCGCCAGCACCCTCAGCTTCAGCCGTGCGGCCGAATTGCTGCACATCGCCCAGCCGCCCCTGAGCCGGCAGATCCGCCAGCTGGAAGACTTGCTGGGGGCCGAACTGATCGACCGTGCCTCGCGACCCATCGCCCTGACCATGGCCGGCAAGTTCTTCTACGAGCAGACCCTGCAGGTATTGGCGCGGCTGGAGCAGATCGAGGAAGGCACCCGTCTCATCGCCAAGGGACAGCAGCACTGGTTCAACATCGGCTTCGTGCCGTCGGCGCTGTATGGTCTGCTGCCGGAAATGATCAAGCGTTTCCGGACCGAACTGCCGGATATCGAGATCGGCTTTTCCGAGATCGTCACCATGGAACAGATCGAGGCACTCAAGTCCGGCCGCATCGATGTCGGCTTCGGCCGCCTGCCCATCACCGATCCCGACATCGTCTGCGAGACCATCGTGGAAGAGCCGCTGGTGGCGGTGTTTCCGCTGGGTCACGCGCTGCTGGCGCGCAACAAGGTGACGCTGGCGCAACTGGCCGAGGAGCGCTTCATCCTCTATCCGGCGCGTCCGCGTCCCAGCTATGCGGACCAGGTGCTGGAAATCTTTTCCAGTCGCGGTCTGCGGCCCACCATCGTCAAGGAAGCCAACGAAATGCAGACCGCCATCGGCCTGGTCGCGGCCGGGGTCGGCGTGACCCTGGTGCCGCGTTCGGTGCAGGGGCTGCACCGGTCGGACGTGGTCTATCGGCCCTTGTCCAACAAGGGTGTGCATTCGCCGGTGATCATGAATTTCCGGGCCAACGACCGCTCCGTGCTGCTGGAGAAATTGCGCGCCACGGCATCAGGCATCGCGCAGATGCATGCAGAGGAATATCCCTGAGCTTGGCCGGAAAGACAACGGGCCATGCACAAGGCATGGCCCGTTCCATCATGATGCCCTGCCTGCTCAGGCGGCCAGGCGCGGACGGTTGATGTCGGCCTTGGGCAGATCGCCCTGTTCCGGCAGCAGGCTGAAGTTGAACTCGATGGCATAGAAGGGCGCATCGACTTCGTGCTTGCGCAGTTCGGCCGGGTCGGTCACATGCGTCATCTCCGGCACCAGGCCCTCGCGGGTAGCGAAGGCGAAGTCATCCCACAGATACGGATCGCCGGCGATGTTGATCTGCGTGGTCAGCTTGCGATAGCCCGGCACGGTGACGAAGAAGTGGATGTGCGCAGGACGGCTGCCATGACGGCCCAGCTTGTTGAGCAGGCGGTCGGTGGCGCCGCCCGGGGGCACGCTGTAGCCGACCGGCACGCGGCTGCGGAAGCGATAACGGCCCTGCTCGTCGGTACGGATGGAGCAGCGCAGGTTGAACGGGGTCTGGTCCGGATCGAAGAAGGAATAACGGCCCAGGTGGTTGGCGTGCCAGACTTCCACCAGCGCATTGGCCAGCGGCTTGCCGTGCTCGTCGCAGACCTGGCCTTGCATGAAGAGGGTGTCGCCCGGTTGCTCGTCCTTGTCCATGCGCGCAAAGCCCTTCTGTTCGGGTGCGCCCGAGACGTACAGCGGACCTTCGATAGTGCGCGGGGTGCCGCCCTGCACGCCACGACGCGCTTCGGCTTCGTCCATGCGCAGGTCGAGGAAGTGCTCGAAGCCCAGGCCGGCGGCGATCAGGCCATATTCGCCGGACTTGCCGGCCGAGGTCAGATAATCCACGGCAGCCCAAAATTCTTCCGGCTGCACATCCAGGTCTTCAATCGTATAAAACATGTCGCGCACGATGCGGTTGACGATGGTCTTGACACGCTGGTTCCCTTCCGCGAGCTCGGTGCTCTCGATTTTCTGCAATACCGCGTCGATGGCTTTCTTGTCCACGTTGTCTCTCCTGTCTCTGGTTGGATGTGGTTGGCTTGCTCTGGTGTCGCTGGCCGGTGAATGTCAGGCCAGCGAGACCAGCGGGGTCTTGCGGTCGCGGCGCAGTGCGTTGACGCGATCCTGGTCGAGTTCGATGCCCAGGCCGGGGCCGGTGGGCAATTCGAGGGCGAAGTCGCGATAGCGCAGCGGCGTGGCGAGGATTTCTTCGGTCAGCAGCAGCGGGCCGAACAGTTCGGTGCCCCAGGCCAGGGCACCGAAGGTGGCGAACAGCTGGGCCGAGGCCATGGTGCCGATGGCACCTTCCAGCATGGTGCCGCCATACAGATCGACCTGTGCCGCACCGGCGATGGCGGCGACCTGCTGGGCGCCGGCCAGGCCGCCGGACTGGTTGATCTTCACGGCAAACACGTCGGCCGCGCCCACGCGTGCCAGCTGGTAGGCGTCCTGCGGTCCGTGCAGGCTTTCATCTGCCATGATGGCGATGCGGTTCTTCTGGCGCAGGCGGCGCAGTCCGTCGTGGTTGCCGGCGGCAATGGGCTGCTCCACCAGATCGACGCCGGCATCGGCCAGCAACCGCATGCCCAGCATGGCATCGGTCTCGGTCCAGGCCTGGTTGACGTCCACCCGCACGCTGCCGCGCTCGCCGATGGCGCGCTTGATCGCTGCCACGTGGGCGCAATCCTGCTGCACGGTGCGGGCGCCGATCTTGAGCTTGAAGATGTTGTGACGGCGCTGGGCCAGCATCTTCTCGGCTTCCTCGATGTCGCGGGTGGTGTCGCCGCTGGCCAGGGTCCAGGCGATCGGCAGGCTCTCACGTACGCGGCCGCCGAAGAGGGTGGACAAGGGCACGCCCAGGCGGCGCGCCAGCGCATCGCACAGCGCGGTCTCGATGGCGCACTTGGCGAAGCGGTTGCCCTGCACGTGCTCGTCCAGCAGGTGCATGCGTGCGGCGACCTGGTTGGCGTCGGCGCCGAGCAACAGTGGCGTCATGTAGGTCTCGATGTTGACCTTGATGCTTTCCGGGCTTTCTTCGCCATAGGCCAGCCCACCGATGGTGGTGGCTTCGCCCCAGCCGGCGATGCCGTCGTTGCCGGTGATGCGCACCAGGACCAGGGTCTGGCGATGCATGGTGGTCATCGACAGGCGATGCGGGCGGATGGTGGGAACGTCCAGCAGCAGGACCTCGACGGTCTCGATGGAGGTGGCGGGCAAGGATGAGCTCAAGATGAAATCCGGGTAAGTGGTGATGAGTGCTGGCAAGCGATGACTTGCCGCATCATAGGAAAAAAGCGCGCCGGGTGTCCAAGACCGTTTCGGGCATGCTGCATACCTCTTAGGTATAACGTCCTTGCCGTGCAAAAAACGGATAAGCCAGGCCGGAAAGATTGCAAATGGTGGATATCCGGACCGGCAGGCACTACCTAAGATGCGTCCTATACCGGGCCAGACCTGGTGTCTAACGATGAGGACACGCCGCATGAACACATCCACCCAGCCTGATCAGCAAGGCTATGCACCGCTGGTGCAGTTTCCCCGCGCCGACGGCGCCCGTACCCCCTACAAGGTATTCAGCTCCAAGGAGGTCTACGACCTGGAGCAGGAGCGCATCTATCGCGGCGAGACCTGGAGTTTCCTGGCCCTGGAGGCGGAGATTCCCAACAATGGCGACTTCAAGAGCACGTTCGTCGGCGATACCCCGGTGGTGGTGACCCGTACCGAAGACGGCAGCCTGGCCGCCTGGGTCAACAAGTGTTCGCACCGGGGCGCCGTGGTCTGCCGCACTCCGCGTGGCAATGCCAGTTCCCACAGCTGTGCTTATCACCAGTGGAGCTTCGATTCGCGTGGCAACCTGCTGGGCGTGCCGTTCCGCCGCGGCCAGAAGGGTGCGGCCGGCATGGCCAAGGACTTCGATCCCAAGTGCCATGGCCTGCGCCAGTTGCGCGTGGACAGCTACAAGGGCCTGGTCTTCGCCACCTTCAGCCAGACCGTGGAATCGCTGCCGGACTACATAGGCGCCGAGATGCGCCCCTGGATCGACCGCATCTTCCACAAGCCCATCGTCTACCTGGGCTGCACCCGCCAGTATTCCAAGTCCAACTGGAAGCTCTACCTGGAAAACGTCAAGGACCCGTACCACGCCAGTCTGTTACACCTGTTCCACACCACCTTCAATATCTTCCGCGTGGGCATGAAGGCGCGCTCGCTGGCTGACAAGCATCATGGCCTGCACAGCATCATCACCGCTACCAAGAACGAGGTGGAGACCGCCGATGCCTACAAGCAACAGGAGATCCGTTCCTTCGACGAGGGTTTCTCGCTGCAGGACCCGTCGGTGCTGGGCCAGATCAAGGAATACGAGGAACTGACCACCAACCACATCCAGCCCATCTTCCCGCAGCTGGTGGTGCAACAGATCCACAACACCCTGGTGGCGCGCCAGTTGCTGCCCAAGGGGCCCAACAACTTCGAGCTGATCTTCCACTTCTTCGGTTACGAGGACGACACCCCGGAACTGCGCGCCCTGCGCATCAAGCAGGCCAACCTGGTGGGGCCGGCCGGCTACATCTCGATGGAAGACACCGAGGCCACCGAACTGGTGCAGCGTGGCACCGCGCGTGACCCGGATCACTGCTCGGTGATCGACATGGCGCGCGACAACCCGGACCAGGAAGACACCCTGATCACCGAAAGCCTGATCCGCAAGTTCTGGATGGGCTACCAGAAACTGATGGGCTTCCCGTCCATCGAAAAGGCATGAACGAGGCACAGCAGATGGAAAACATGGAACAGATGACATTGTGGTTCGCCCTGCACCAATTGCAGGAGCGTTACGTCCACGCCCTCGACAACGACCGCCTGGAAGAGTGGCCCGAATTCTTCACCGATGACTGCCTCTACGAGATCATCCCGCGTGAAAACGCCGATGCCGGCCTGCCCATCGGCATCATCTACTGCGACAGCAAGAAGATGCTGCATGACCGCGTGCTCTCGCTGCGCCATGCCAACATCTACGAGGCGCACACCTATCGTCACATGACGTCCGGACTGGTGTTCACCCAGAACGCCGACGGTTCGGTCGATGCGCAGTCCAGCTATGTGGTGGTGCAGACCTTGCAGAACGGTGAGTCCTTCGTCTACCAGGCTGGTCGCTATGAAGACCGCGTGGTCAAGACCGACGCCGGCTGGCGCTACGCCCGTCGCCGCGTGATCTACGACACGCTGCGCGTGGCGACGCTGTTGGCCACTCCCATCTGAGGTCGGTATGAGCGAGTGGTTCGATGTCGGCCATGCCGATGATTTCGCCGAAGGTGAGGTTGCCGCGGCCAGGGCAGGTAGCCAGGCAGTGGCAATGTTCCGCCTGGGTGAAGAGATTTTTGCGCTCAAGGACTTGTGCACCCACGGCAATGCCAAGCTCTCCGATGGCTATGTCGAGGATGGTTGCGTCGAATGTCCGCTGCACCAGGGCCTGTTCGATATCCGCAGCGGCGCACCGCGTTGTGCGCCGGTGACCGAGGCCGTGCGCAGCTTCCCGGTGCGGGTGGTGGCGGGGCGGGTCGAGGTCGGCGTCGGCGTCGGCGTCGGCGATGCCGCGCAGACCGGAGAAGGCGCGGCAGCCGCTCAGGACGCCGCACCGCAGTTGGTGCAGGCCAGCGTGGAAAGCATGGAGCGCGCTGCGCCGGACGTGGCGATCCTGCGCCTGCGTTGCGCCGCGCCCCTGTCCTGGCGTGCCGGACAATACATCGACCTGCTGCTGGAAGACGGCCAGCGCCGCAGCTATTCCATGGCCACCCATGCTGGTGCCGGCAGCGACCTGCTGGAGCTGCATGTGCGTCACCTGCCCGGTGGCGTGTTCACCGATCGTGTCTTCGGCGGCATGCAGCCGGGCCAGGCGCTCACGCTGGAAGGGCCGACCGGCAGCTTCTATCTGCGTGAAGGCGCGCAGCCGGTGATCCTGCTGGCCAGTGGCACAGGATTTGCTCCGGTCAAGGCGCTGGTGGAAGAGGCGATCGCCGTCGGCAATACCCGGCCCATGCGCTTGTACTGGGGGGGCCGTCGCACCGCTGATCTCTACCTGGATGCGCTGTGCCGCGACTGGGCGACGACGCTGCCCTGGTTCGAGTATGTGCCGGTGCTATCGGAGGCGGATTCCGCTTCCGGCTGGCAGGGGCGCACCGGCTTCGTCCACCAGGCCGTGATGCAGGATGTTCCTGCGATGCAGCAATATCAGGTCTATGCCTGTGGCGCACCGGTCGTGGTAGAGTCAGCGCGGCGCGATTTCACGGCCGCCTGCGGCCTGCCTGAGACAGCCTTTTTCGCGGACTCCTTCCTTTCGAAGGCCGACCTGCGGACATAGGACGGCAGGCCGGCGCATGCGTTGAACCAGGCTTTCATCGACGCAGGGCGTACCGTCTACACCGCATTGCAACATCACGACGATTTCAAACCATCAAGAACCTAGAGGGGAATCCAGGCATGAACCGACTGACTAAAGTGGCAGGTGCAGTAATGATGGCAATGGCAGCAGGCGCGAGCCTGTCGGCCCAGGCGGCCGACGTGGTGAAGGTCGGCTTCCTGACTACCCTGAGCGGCCCGGCCAGCGCGCCCGGCGTGGACGAGCGCGAAGGCTTCATGCTGGCCCTGAAGACCCTGGGCAACAAGCTCGGCGGCGTGAGCGCCGAAGTCATCGTGGTGGATGACCAGTTCAGCCCGGATGCCGCCAAGCAGGGCGCGGACCGCCTGATCAAGCGCGAGAAGGTCGACATCCTGAGCGGCTTCGTCTATTCCAACATCCTGCTGGCGGTGGCGCCGGCTGCCTTTGCCAGCAAGACCGTGGTGGTCAGCGCCAATGCCGGACCTGCCCAGCTGGCCGGTGCCGGCTGTAATCCCTATTTCTTCAGCGCCAGCTACCAGAACGATGCGACCCACGAAGCCGCCGGCAAGCTGATGGCCGACAAGGGCTATCAGCGCGTGGCCATCATCGCCCCCAACTATCCGGCGGGCAAGGATGCCTCGGCCGGCTTCAAGCGCTTCCTGAAGAAGGAACCGGCGGTGGAGCTGTTCCCCAAGCTGGGCCAGCTTGATTTCGCCACCGAGATCGCCCAGCTGCGCGCAGCCAACATCGACGCGGTGTACTTCTTCCTGCCGGGCGGCATGGGCGTGAACTTCGTCAAGCAATATGCCGCTGCCGGCATGGACCCCAAGATCGTGCGCGTGATGCCGGCCTATGACGCCGACCAGCAGATGCTGTCCAACGGCGACCTGATCGCCGGCGTGGCCAATACCGGCCAGTGGTCGGCCGACCTGCCCAATGAGCAGAACCGCGCCTTCGTCGCCGCCTACGTCAAGGAATACGGTCGCCAGCCCTCGATGTATGCCTCCCAGGCCTATGACGCGGCCATGCTCATTGATAGCGCCGTCAAGGCCGTCGGTGGCAAGGTGGACAACCGTGAGGCCCTGATCGCCGCCATGAAGGCTGCCAGTTTCAAGTCGGTGCGCGGTGGCTTCAAGTTCGCGGCCAACCACTTCCCGATCCAGAACCAGTATGCGCGGGTGGTGACCAAGGGCGCCGACGGCAAGTACGTCAACAACATGACGCAGACGCTGTTGACCGACCACGTCGACGCCTACGTCGGCGAATGCAAGATGCAATAAGGGCGGACGATCTTGGGTAATCTGATCTTCGAGCAGGTGCTCAACAGCCTGCAGTTCGGCGTCATGCTGTTCCTGATCGCATCAGGATTGACGCTGATCTTCGGTGTGATGAACTTCGTGAACCTGGCGCACGGCAGCTTCTTCATGATCGGCGCCTATGTGGCGGCGGTGGTGGCCGGTGCCAGCGGATCGTTCTGGCTGGGCCTGCTGGTGGCCCTGCCGGTCACCGCTGCGCTGGGCTTCCTGCTGGAGTGGCTGGTGTTTCGCCGGCTCTACAAGAAGGACCACATGGTGCACGTGCTGGCCACCTTCGCCTTCATCCTGATCTTCAACGATGGCGTGCGCATGATCTGGGGGCCGCAACCGCTGCCGCTGAACATGCCGGCCGCCTTCGCCGGACCGGTCAATCTGCTGGGCCTGCCTTACTCCAGCTATCGCCTGCTGGTGATGGCGGTGGGTGTGGCGGTGGCCATCGGCCTGTACTTCCTGATCAACCGTACCCGCATCGGCATGTGGGTGCGCGCCGGAGCCAACAACCTGGAGATGGTCACGGCCATGGGCATCAACATCCGCCTGCTGTTCCGGCTGGTGTTCAGCTTCGGCCTGTTGCTGGCGGCACTGGCCGGCATCATGCTGGGACCGCTGGTGGCGGTGCAGGCCGGCATGGGTGACGATGTGCTGATCCTGGCCTTCGTGGTGGTGGTCATCGGCGGCATCGGCTCGGTGCCGGGCGCGGCCATCGGCGCGCTCATCGTGGGCGTGGTCGATACCCTGGGGCGCGGTCTGCTGCCGTCCCTGTTCGCGCTGTTCCTGAGCGCCGACGCCGCCGCTTCGGTGGGTCCGGCGCTGGGCTCGATGATGATCTACCTGGTGATGATCGCGGTGCTGTTCTGGCGCCCCAGCGGTCTGTTCCCGGCACGTACCTGAGGAGTCTCATGCAACGTCTGTTCGTTCCCCTGCTGCTGGTCCTGGCGGTGCTGCTGCCGATACTGGCGCAGGCCACCGGGATGGAGTACTACATCGGCGTGGTCACACGCATCCTGATCTTTTCGATGGTGGCGGCCAGCCTGAACTTCATCCTCGGCTATGGCGGCATGGTCAGCTTCGGCCATGCGGTGTTCTTCGGCCTGGGCGCCTACGTGACCGCCATCGCCAGTTTCCATGGCGTCACCAGCGCCTGGCTGATCTGGCTGCTGGCGGCTTTGGTGACGGCGCTGGTCGGCCTGGGCATCGGTGCCATCGCGCTGCGTACACGGGCGGTCTATTTCATCATGATCACCATGGCGCTGGCGCAACTGTTCTACTACTTCTTCGTCGGCCTGCGCTTCTACGGCGGCGATGACGGCCTGCAGGTCAATGCCCGCCCGGTGCTGGGCCTGGGTCTGGATATCAGTGGCGACAATGGTTTCTACTGGGTGGTGCTGGCCTGGCTGGCGCTGTCCTACCTGTTGCTTGGGCGCCTGCTGGCCTCGCGCTTCGGCCTGGCCCTCAATGCAATCCGTCAGAACGAGCGGCGCGCCCAGGCCATCGGCTACCCGGCCATGCGCTACAAGCTGGCCGCCTTCGTGATTGCGGCCGTCATCGCCGGCATCGCCGGCAGCCTGATCGGGATGAGCAACCTGTTCGCCAGCCCCAAGCTCTTGCACTGGTCGCAGTCCGGCATCCTGCTGGTGATGGTGGCCCTGGGTGGGGTGGGATATTTCTACGGCGGCCTGCTGGGGGCGGCGGCCTTCCTGCTGCTGGAAGAAGTGCTGTCCACCCATTTCGAATACTGGCAGATCTATGTCGGCCTGATCCTGTTGCTGGTGGTGATGGTGGCGCCGCGCGGCGTGAGTTCGCTGGCCACCATCGGCAAGACCTTGAAGCAGGGAGAGCAACATGGCGCATGAGCACGTCGCCGCATCGGGCGCGCAGGCGCTGTCGGTCCGGGGCCTGAAGAAAAACTATGGCGGACTGGCCGCCACCCGCGATGTCCATCTGGAGATCGCGGCCGGCCAGGTGCACGCCATCATCGGCCCCAACGGTGCCGGCAAGACCACGCTGCTGTCGCTGCTCTCGGGCGCGCTGGCGGCCGATGCCGGCGAGATCTACCTGTTCGGCCAGGCCATGCACGGTCATGCCGAGCAAGCCAGGGTGGCGGCCGGGCTGGTGCGCTCCTTCCAGATCACCAGCGTCTTCGATGAACTGAGCGTGCTGGAAAACCTGCAGGTGGCCGTACAGCGCGGCCAGCATCGCAGCTATGGCTTCTTCCACGCCAGCGCCAGCGACCGCCTGGCGCGGGAAGCCGCGCTGGAGGTGGCACGCCGGGTCGGGCTGGAGAAGGTGGCGCACCAGTTGTCGTCGCAGTTGTCGCACGCGGCGCGACGGCGCCTGGATGTCGGCCTGGCCATTGCCTGCCGACCGCGCGTGCTGTTGATGGATGAGCCCATGGCCGGCATGGGCCACGAGGAATCGGGCGACATGATCGCTTTGATCCAGTCGCTCAAGCAGGAACTCACCGTGGTGCTGGTCGAGCATGACATGGACGCCGTCTTCGCCCTGGCTGACCGCATCACCGTGCTGGTACAGGGCGCGGTGCTGGCCACCGGCAGCGTGGACGAGATTCGCGCCAATGCCGAGGTCAAGCTGGCTTACCTGGGTGAGGAGGAAACACAATGAGTGCATTGCTGGAGGTGGAAGGCCTCACTGGCGGCTATGGGGCCAGCCAGGTGCTGTTCGGGATCGACCTGCGTGTCAGCGAGGGCGAAGTGGTCACCCTGCTGGGCCGCAATGGCATGGGCAAGACCACCACGCTGCGCACCATCCTGGGCCTGAACCGGCCTACCGGCGGCCAGGTGCGTTTCCGTGGCGAAGCCATCCATGCCGCCAGCGCCGACGCCATTGCGCGACGCGGGATCGCCATCGTTCCCGAGGGCCGGCAGATCTTCAAGAACCTGAGCGTGGAAGAAAACCTGTCTGCCTTCGCCGC
The DNA here is from genome assembly GCF_000300975.2 of Herbaspirillum frisingense GSF30. Lineage (GTDB taxonomy): Bacteria > Pseudomonadota > Gammaproteobacteria > Burkholderiales > Burkholderiaceae_D > Herbaspirillum > Herbaspirillum frisingense. Next base: position 15,239 of record NZ_AEEC02000021.1, read on the forward strand.
CCGTCGCAACGGACGCGACAATCCGTGGACGCTGGAGAAGATCTATCAGCAGTTCCCGCGCCTGAAGGAGCGCCGCGGCAACGGTGGCGGCCAGCTCTCGGGCGGCGAACAGCAGATGCTGGCCATCGGTCGCGCGCTGATGACCAACCCGCATCTGCTGATCCTGGATGAAGCCACCGAAGGCCTGGCGCCGCTGGTGCGCGAGGAAATCTGGTCCTGCCTGAAAGCCCTGCGCGAATACGGCCTGACCATCATCGTCATCGACAAGTACATCAAGCGCCTGATCGGCTTTGCCGACCAGCACACCATCCTGGAAAAGGGCAAGGTGGTCTGGCAGGGCGATTCTGCGCAACTGTCGGTGCAGACCGAACTGTGGGACCAGTATCTGAGCGTTTAAGCGCGTTGAATGGTCTTGCGAACTGCCTTAAGGAAAAGATAATGCCCGCGCCCCAATCGTTGACCACCACCCGTCGCGTCCTCTGCCCTGAAGCCGACTGCGAAGCAGGTTACAACCTCAAGGCAGCCTTCCCGGACTTTCCGCAGGTCCTGCAGCAATGGCAGCAGGCCACCGCCGCCATTGCCGGCACGCTGCTGACCGAGGCCGATATCGCCTATGGCAGCGGGCCGCTGCAGCGTTTCGATTTCTACCGCGCCGATGGTGGCGAGCGTCCCTTGCTGGTGTTCATCCATGGTGGCTATTGGCAGGGTGGCGACAAGCAGGACATCGGCTTCATCGCCGCGCCCTATGTGCAGGCCGGCATCAGCGTGGCGGTGATCAACTATTCGCTGGCCCCGCAGGCGCGCATCGAGGACATGGTGGACGAGGTGCATGCCTGCCTGGCGTCGATCAGGGGCATGGCGCACAAGCTGCAGATCGATCCGGCGCGCATCTCGCTGATGGGGCATTCGGCCGGCGGGCATCTGGCGGCCTTCGTGGCGGCGCAACTGGCGGCACAGGTCGGCGCACAAGCGGTGCAGGCGGTGTTTGCGATCAGTGGCGTATTCGATCTGGTACCGCTGATCCCCACTTCGCTGAACCGCGCCCTGACGCTGGATGTCGCCCGTGCCGACGCACTGAGCCCGGTGCTGCAGGCTGGCCCGGCCAGTACCCGCGTGCACACCATCATCGGTGAGCAGGAGACGGTGCAATTCCATCTGCAGGCGGCGGTGATGGCCAACTGCTGGTCGCAGGTGGTGGCCCATCACGTGGTACCGCAGACCCATCACTACACGGTGCTGTTCCCGCTGGCCGATGCGGCCAGTCCGGTGTGCCAGGCGGTGATCAGGGAGATGCTCGGCTGAGGCCGACGGCTCCCCGTCACTGACTGCGGCCCACCGGTCGTAACGCTACCAACCACCGCCCAACGCCCGATACAGGCCCACGCTGGCGCGTGCCGATTCGGCCTCGGCCACGATCAGCTGGTCCTGTGCGGCCAGCAGCTGGCGCGTCTGTTCCAGCACTTCCACGCGACTCTCGGCACCATGGTCGAAGGCCTCGGTGACCGCTCTCAAGGCTTCCTCGCTGGCCGCCTTCTGCTGTTGCAGGGCCATACGCCGCTGGTCGACTTCGCTCTCGTTGACCAGCGCGTTTTCCACATCCTCGGTGGCCTTCAGCATGGCCTGGCGGAAGCGCGACAGGTCTTCCGCATGGGCGCCTTTGGCCGCCGCCACTTCCGCATCCACCCGACCGAAATCGAACAGGCGCCAGCGCAGGCCCGCTACCGCCGTGGGCTGCAGGGTGCGCTCGGAGAGTTCGAAGCGCGACAGGCTCTCGAAACCCAGCAAGCCCGATAAGGACAGCTTGGGGTAGTACTCCGACATGGCCACGCCGATACGGGCGTTCGATGCCGCCAGCCGGCGCTCGGCCGCCATCACATCGGGACGGCGGCGCAGCAGTTGGGCCGGTGCCGGCAGGGCCTCCAGGGAGGGGGCGGCGGCCATGGTCGGCGCATCGCTGGTCCACTGGGTCGCCAGGCTGCCGGGTGCCGCCCCCATCAGGACATCGAGCCGATTGCGCTGGACCTCGATCTCGGCGCGTACCGGTGTGACCGCGGCGCGCGCGCCGGCCAGCCGGGCCTGCGCCTGGGCCAGTTCGCGACGATTGGAAAACCCATCCTGCAGCCGCAGCGCCACCAGTTCACTCAACTGGCGCTCGGCGGCGATCTGCTGTTCCAGCACCTGGAGCCGCGCTTGCGCCCCACGCATCCGGAAATAGGCATCGGCCGCTTCGGCGGCCAGCGATATCCGCACGCCCAGGCCATCGGCGGCGGCGGCCTCGGCGCTGGCGAGATCGGCTTCGCGCTGGCGATGCAGGCCACCGAAGAGATCGATTTCCCAACTGGCGCCGAGGCCCAGGTCGTATTGCGTGTGGTTGCGCTCGTAACCCGGGAAGTTGCTGGCGATCTGGCCCAGCGGACTGCGCAGCGACTGCCGCTGCTGCTGCACCTGCAGGTTGGCGCTGGCGCTGGGCAGCAGGTCGGCATCGGCCAGTTGTGCCACCGCACGGGCCTGCTCGACGCGGGCCAGGGCGGCCTGCAGGTCCAGGTTCTGGGCCAGCACGCGATCGATGATGCGATCCAGCACCGGGTCGTGGAAACCGGACCACCATTGGCGCAGCGCCTCGGTGGAGGCCTGCTGATTGGTGGAGACCTGCGCCGTTGCGCCGGCATGGGCATAGCGGGCCGGCAGCACCGCGCCCGGGGCATCGCCGCTGGCGTAATCGGGGCCGACGGCGCAGGCGCTCAGCGTGGTGGCGACCAGGAGAGCGAGCAGGCTCAGGGGGAGGGAGCGGGGGCGGGATTGCATGCGCTTGCCTTTCGTGGGGTTCGATGAGTTACTTGCAAATTGATAGTTGCCAGTGTAAAGTCACTTTCATTGTGAAAGCAACTGGTTTGTTCCCGATGTGGTGATCCCGCTCCCGTCTTTCGCCTGTTGCTGATGTGTCATTCCCCTTTTTCTTTTCCATCCACCGATCCTTGCAAGGAGTTGTTCCATGGCCCATCCCCTCTCACCCGACAGCAATCCACCGGCTGTGCGCAAACGGATGACGGGCAAGGCCCATCTGGGGCTGGCGGTGGGCGGCGTAGCCGCGTTGGCGCTGGCCTTCTATGGCTGGCACTGGTGGCAGCATGGGCGTTACCAGCAGGACACGGACGATGCCTATGTCGGCGGCGACATCACCGTCATCAGTGCCAAGGTGCCGGGCTACATTGCTACCGTGGCGGTGGGCGACAACCAGGTGGTGCATGCCGGCGACCTGCTGGCCAGGCTGGACGACCGCGACTACCGCGCCGCGCTGGCCCGCGCCGATGGCGCCGTGGCCGCCCGCAAGGCTGAACTCGCCAACCTGGAGGCCACCCGTGCCGTGCAGGCGGCGCTGATCGCGCAGGCCAAGGCCACCGTGGACGCCAGCCAGGCCGAGATCGTGCGCAGCCAGGACGATGATCGCCGTTTCGAGCGGCTGGTGGACAAGGCGGCGGTGTCGGTGCAGGCGGCCCAGAAGGCTGCGGCCGATTACCGCCAGGCGGCGGCCAACGGTCAGAAGGCCCAGGCCGGGCTGGCCGTGGCCACGCGCCAACTGGCCGTGATCGATACCCAGCAGCAGCAGGCCGTAGCCGGCCTGGCCCAGGCCATGGCCGAGCGTGAAGCAGCCAGCCTCAACCTGGGCTATACGGAATTGCGTGCTCCCATCGACGGCGTGGTCGGCAACCGCCGCGCCCGTGCCGGCGCCTATGCGGCCACGGCCAGCCAGCTGATGGTGATCGTGCCGGCTCACGGCCTGTGGGTCGACGCCAATTTCAAGGAAAGCCAACTGGCCGGCATCCAGCCCGGTGACCCCGCGACCATTGAGGCCGATGCCGTGCCGGGCCGGGTCTTCCATGGTCGGGTGGCCAGCGTGGCGCCGGCCACCGGCGCCCAGTTCAGCGTGCTGCCGCCGGAAAACGCCACCGGCAACTTCACCAAGATCGTGCAGCGGGTACCGGTGCGCATCGTCCTCGACCAGGCCGATGCGGCGCTGGATGCGCTGCGCCCCGGCCTGTCGGTGGTGGCGCGGGTCGACCACCGGAGCCAGGGATCATGAGCGCCAGCGCGGCAGCGGCGGGGCAACTGATCCAGCCGTCGCAGATGACGACTTCCGCCAAGGTCTTCGCCTTTGGCGTGATGTGCATCGGCATGTTCGTGGCACTGCTGGATATCCAGATCGTCTCGGCCTCGCTGCGCGACATCGGCGGCGGCCTGTCGGCCGGCAATGATGAAACCACCTGGGTACAGACCAGCTACCTGATCGCCGAGATCATCGTCATCCCGCTCTCCGGCTGGCTCACGCGCACCATGTCCACGCGCTGGCTGTTCGCCTTCTCGGCCGCCGGCTTCACCCTGACCAGCCTGCTGTGCGGGCTGGCCTGGAACATCCAGAGCATGATCGTGTTCCGCGCCATGCAGGGTTTCCTGGGCGGGTCGATGATCCCCACCGTCTTCACCACCGCCTTCGCCTTCTTCGACAACAAGCAGCGCGTCATCGCCGCCTCCACCATCGGTGCCATCGCCTCGCTGGCGCCCACGCTGGGCCCCACCGTGGGCGGCTGGATCACCGATCACTACAGCTGGCACTGGCTGTTCTTCATCAACCTGCTGCCGGGCATCTTCATCACCCTGACCGTGCCGCGCCTGGTGCGCATCGACCTGCCGGACTGGTCGCTGCTGCGGCGGGCCGACTATCCGGGGATCATCCTGATGTCGCTGTTCCTCGGCTGTCTCGAATACACCCTGGAAGAAGGCCCGCGCTGGGACTGGATGGGCGACCCGGTCATCGCCACCACCGCCTGGGTGGCGGGCATTGCCGGCGTGCTCTTCGTCTGGCGCAGCCTGACGGCCGCCGAACCGGTGGTGGACCTGCGGGCGCTGAAGGATCGCAATTTCGCGCTGGGCTGCTTCTTTTCCTTCGTCACCGGCATCGGCATCTTCGCCACGATCTACCTGACCCCGCTGTTCCTGGGACGGGTGCGCGGTTTCAGCGCCTTGCAGATCGGGCTGGCGGTGTTTTCCACCGGCGTGTTCCAGATCATGTCCATCCCGCTGTATGCCTGGCTGACCAAACGCATGGACCTGCGCTGGATCATGATGCTCGGGCTGGGTCTGTTTGCGCTGTCGATGTGGCAGTTCGTGCCGATCACGCATGAGTGGGGTTGGGCGCAACTGCTGCTGCCGCAGGCACTGCGCGGCGTGGCCCAGCAACTCGCGGTGCCACCGACGGTGACGCTGACTCTGGGTGGCCTGGCGCCGGCACGACTGAAGTTCGCCTCGGGCCTGTTCAACCTGATGCGCAACCTGGGCGGCGCCATTGGCATTGCGCTATGCGCCACCATCCTCAACGACCGTACCAACCTGCACTTCATGCGCCTGGCCGAGCACCTCAACGGCGCCAGCGAATCCATGCTGCAGTGGCAGGGGGCGGTGGGCGATGCCCTGAGCACGCAACTGGGTGACGCGCTGGCAGGACAGGCTGCCGCCTTGCGCCAGCTGTGGCAACTGACCTATCGCGAGGCGCAGACAATGACCTTCTCGGACGCCTTCCTGGCCGTGATGGTGTGCTTCATCATCGCCACCCTGATGGCGCCGCTGATGCGCAAGGTGGTACCGCCCAAGGCGCCCTCGGCAGATGCGCATTGAGGGCAGGGCGGCCCGGCGTGTCACAATGCGGCACAATGCGGGTCGCACGCAGGAATGCCCTGCTGCGGCCACCCTGAGAACTTGAAAACCTGAGTAAAGCTGGAGAACCCCACATGCAGCGCAAGCGCTTTGATGACATGCAATGCCCGATCGCCCGTTCGCTGGACCGCGTGGGTGAGTGGTGGAGCATCCTGATCCTGCGCGATGCCTTCTATGGTCTGTCGCGCTTCGATGAATTCCAGAAGCACCTGGAGATCGCCCCCAACATCCTGACCCGCCGCCTGGCCGGGCTGGTGGAACAGGGCTTGCTGGAGAAGGTGCAGTATTCCGAACGCCCGCCGCGCTACGAATATCACCTGACCCCGCGCGGACGCGATTTCCGCCCGGTGCTGCTGGCCCTGCTGCAATGGGGCAATACCCATTTCGCTCCGGAAGGTGCGGCCGTGATCCTGACCGACGTCGAGACCGGCAAACAGGCCATCCCCATGATGGTGGATGCCAACACCGGCAAGCCCATCACCCCCAAGACCCACATCATCGCCGAAGGCCCGGCGGCCAGCGACAAGGTCAAGCGCAGCATTGCCGAGCTGCTGGAACGACGCGCCGCCGCTGCTTCCTGAGCGGCGCATCGTGGGGGGGGGGCACACCGGCTAGGCTGCCTGGCGGCTGCCGGCAGGATCGGCCAGCCGGGCGAACTCGGCCAACAGCGCGATGACCACCATGACCGCCGCGCCCAGGAACATCAGGCGATGCTGGCCATGCACCAGGTTGAAGAGTGCCGAGAAACCATAGGCCGCCAGCGCCATCAGGGCCGCCGAAAACACCGTGGCGCGGCTCCACACCAGATTCTGCTGCACCGGATGGTGCGGCAACAGCTCATGCACCCGGGCCACTGCCAACGGCACCATGCCCGGCGCAAACATCCCGATCACCAGGGTGTACATGCCCAGCAGCAGATGATTGTCGCTCTGGTACACGCCCACCAGCATCGCCACCTGCACCACGCTGAACAGGGCCATGCCATTCTGCGCACCAGCCTTGTCCGCTACCCAGCCATACAGCGGCGGACCGACGATGGCGCCGACACCGTACAGCACCCAGAACAGCGCGCCATATTCGGTCCCCATGCCCAGCCCGCGTGAGATGTAATCCACCAGGAACACCATCGGTGCCACCGCCGAGGCCGCCATCAGCGCGTATTGCGCGAACAGCAGCTTGATGCGCCAGTTGGCCGTGGTCACGTGTCGTGGCGCCGGGTGCGCTGTAGCAGCTGCACTCTTGTGGCCCTGTACCGGCGGCCAGGCAAACCAGCTCGCCGCGCTCAGCACGGCCGACAGCACCGCCAGCCCGATCCAGGTGACACGCAGCCCCATGCCCAGCAGCAGCGGAATGAGCGTACCGGTCGCGGCGATGCCCAGCCCCAGCCCGAGGAAGATCGCACCGCTGGCGCGCCCCCGGCTGGCCGGCGGCACGTGCGGCAGGATGGTCCCGGCCACCAGCACCATCACCACCCCGCCGGCCACACCCGAGAGCAGGCGCCAGACGAAGTACCAGGCCAGCGACAAGGGGAAGGCACAGGCCAGGAAGGTCAGCGTGATGAGCAGCATCATCAGCCGCAGCGCGCGCTGGTTGCCGATCCGCCCGCCGATGGGACGGGCGATGAGCGCGCCGATCAGATAGCCGGCCAGATTGGCGGCACCCAGGTAGATCACGCTGGAGGTGGAAAACCAGTGCTGATGGATCAGCTCGGGAATGAGCGGCGTAAAGCCGAACCTGGCCAGCCCGATGCTGACCAGGCTGGCGGACAGCCCGGCGAAGATATAGCGCCAGACCTCGGCGCGGGTAGCGGAGGGCGCGTGGGTGGCGTGGGAGGGGTCACCCACAGGGTTTTGTGAACGCATGATGGCCTGCCTGTTCAAGTAGATTCAACGTGGATTGCAAGTTGACCGATGAGCACCGTGGTCGGGTGCTATGTTTGACATTAACGTCAATGTTGACACTCTAGTCAAAATTGACATGAGCGTCAAGAATGGGTTTAATGTGTGCATCGTATCGACAACAACAGGAGACCGGGATGGCAGGCGTAAGGCAGTTTGACGAGGACGAGGTATTCGAGGAAGCGCTGGCCGTGTTCTGGCAGAAGGGCTATGCCGCCACCACCATGCAGGACCTGGCGGCGGCCACCGGCGTGCAGCGCGGTTCCCTATACAACGCCTATGGCGACAAGGAAACCTTGTTCCTGCACGTCTTCGGCCGTTACCGCGACAGTTACCTGACGCAGTTGCGCCAGGCGCTGGCGCAGGAAGACCCGCGCCTGGCCCTGCGCCAGTTCCTGCATTACATCTTCCGCTCGATGCGCACCGGCAAGCCCTCGCGGGGCTGCCTGAGCACCAAGACGGCCCTGAGCGAGGAAGGCAAGGAAGAACAGATCCGCGCCGTGATCCGGGGGTTGCTGGATGACATGGAAGCGGTCCTGCTTGAGCGCTTCGACCGGCCGGACACCCGCAGCCAGTTGAGCATGACCCCGCGCGAAGCGGCCCGCATGGTGGTCTGCATGACACGGGGACTGGTGGTGCTGGAGCGCGTCTATCAGGACGAGAAACGGCTCAAGGAAATGGCGGAGATATTGATTGGGACGCTGCTGCCCGAAGAGGGCAGCAGGAAATAGTCGGTTCGGACAACCACAGTGGCTTGATGCTCCGGCCTTGCCGCTGGAGAGCCCACATTCCACATACGCACAAATATGCCCTGAGCGGCGTAAGTAGTTGGCTTGGGGGGAATGTAAATTTTTCGACCTCTAACCGGATGCTGCAAAAATGCAAGTCATAAGGAATTCGCCCGACATTAACCATCCCAACGGGGGGCAAGATGGGAGTTCTCTATTGGCTCGAAAGCATTTCCATTTCAATAACTAAGCCTAAGCAATGAAGAGATATTTCCCCTCGGAAATCTTGGATTTGCAAATCGGTGGCATTAGTTGCGGATTATTTGGCAGACATACGGACACATCGGTCACCTATATACGGATTTTTATTTTAATAATTATCTCTTACGGCCAATTAAACAATATTCAGACTAAAACTCTTACGCCAAATTTCTCCTATTTCGGCGTTTCGAGTCTAGCTCTGTTGCTTTTTCCAATATGTCATACTTGACCCGAATTTCTATATAGAACTCAATACCCGAGTTCTATCGCTGAAGTTGCTATTTTGCAAAAAATTAACTGGGGTGAAGATGTTTCGGTATTTTGGCTCTAAAGCCTCGACGGCGCAGGGGGTCGCAGATTTGGCGCTGGAAGGATTGCATTCAGCAACGGTTGCTGACGCATTTGGCGGTATTGGTAATATAGGCGCGGCTTTCAAGCGTCGGAATTGTCAAGTTACGACTTGTGACTTATTGGATGTTCCGAACGCATTTCAGCACACTCGCCTCGTTTGCCAACGAATCCCGCACTTCGGAAAAGTCCGGGAAGAATTGCAACTAGATAGCATTGATTCAGTATTGGCCGCACTCAACGGAACGAGTCGAGCATCTTCGTGGTTCGTTCGTGAATACTCTGAGCAGCGCAACTTTTTTACTGCCGGAAATGCGGTGAGAATTGGTTCGACGTGGGCAACCCTTTGTCGTTGGAATAAACGTGGGCTGCTCTCTGAAAACGAACGTAAGTACCTTATTGCATCCTTTATTAACAGCGTCGATGCGTGTGCCAATACAGCTGGCACTTACTATGCCTACCTAAAAACATGGCATCGGAAGGCATTAAGACCATTTGAAATGTCGTTCTTCCCCATTGAAACGGGATTTAAAGCGGGACAAGCGTTGAAGGGCGATGCGCTCGAGTGTTTACGTGGAAAGTCGTTCGATGTTTTGTATCTTGATCCCCCATATAACGCACGAGATTACTCTCGGTACTATCACCTTCCGGAGACATTGGCAGGATTGAGGCCGTTGAAAATAGATATTGAAAGTAAAGCGGGGCAGCCATTTGTGAGGGCCGATAAAGGGCCGGCGATTCGGAAAGCTATGCACCTTTCATATTTAACTGAGCTAATAAGTTCAGTTAAATGGAAGAGGCTTGTGGTGCAGTATGCCGACGGTGCCTTTATTCAAATTCCGCAATTAAAAGAGGCTTTGGCTTGTCAAGGACGCCTGAAATCCTATGAAGTCTCGGCATTAGGGTATATGAGTAAAAATGGAACAAGGCAACATAAACAACATGTCTTCGTCATTGACGCATGAACCCCGAATTCTGCCCGATGCGCTATCGTTACCAGCTGATTTGCGGGCTTTCGCAAATGTCAAACTAATTGCATTCGATCTTGATGGGACTTTAATCAGCCATCATGCTGAAGCACCGGGGGATAGGTTGGTCGACCTGTTTCTGGCATTCAGACAGTCTAAAGTTTTATTGACTCTTGCTACTGGTCGAACGCTCAAAGGAGTATCGGTTGCTTTGGGGCAGTTGAAGAATCTTGCACAAGCTCCACTAGTTCTTTACAACGGCAGCGTCGTTATGAAGCCTGAGGATCAGACGCTGATCGCTCATATTGCAATCTCTCGTCACTTCGTGGAAAGCTTTTTAGATCAATTGAGGGGAAGCTCCGATGTATCCGCGTTTCTTTATTGTGTTGATCCTGAAGCGAATTTCATCGGTGGGGGAGCTAGCACTGAAGTAGTGTATTTTGCGGGCTCGGGATTTGATAAAGCGAAAGAATTTAATGGCATGACGCCACGGCCGATCACGGATTTTCGTTTAGAGAGTGCTGAGGTAGTAGCCATTTTGGTGGAATCGCGAACAGGACAGGCACGCGAGCAATTATTGAAGTACTTGCAGCAAGCTAATAACGTCTCTATAACATCCAGCGGTACCAAGTACATTGAAATTCGCCCGGCGGGATCATCGAAAGCAGTCGGGATGCAATGGTTGTGCGACCGATATCAGATTAATCCGATGAATGTCCTTGCCGTGGGGGATAACGACAACGACGTTGAATTACTTTCTTGGGCGGGAATAAGCGTCTCTGTTGGAGGAGCATCTGACGCTGCTCGCAGAGCTAGCAAATACTATTCTCAGCATGGCGCTGGCAAAGCTGCAATTGAGATTTTAGAAATCGTAAAGCACGCTCAGCGTTTGTTTAAAGGGGGGAGAAAGAATGGCGGCAAAAGCTAATAAAACAAATGAATTAATAGCAAAGCTAAAAAGTGATGCTGACGAGTTTTTTATATCTGCTTTTGAAATAGATAGGCGCTTAAGCAGTATCGCGCTTTCCTTAGGTTTTTCTTCTCTGCAGGTGGAAATTCGAATTGCAGATGTAACTCACGTCTGGGGAAGATGTGATTCAAAAATTCCGGCGCTTTCAGACAAAGTGGGCACCGGATCAGATGTAAAAATCCAAATCTTCATTAATGAAAATGACGGTGATCCATCGGACGTGACAACCCAAAAATTTCTTCACCAGTTACTTGATGCGGTGAAGGCAGTCTGGGCAAAGAGTAGTCGCAATGCACATGGCGGGTTAAACCTGAAGATTAGCAGTGCTGAGAACTTGTTCCAAAACTCTGTACGCAACTTAGCGACAAGCACAAATGCGTCGAAATTAGCGGTTGCATACATTGATGTTGACCACTTCAAGATGTTAAACGACGTTTGTGGTCATGACGAGGGTGATAAAGCACTTAGAAAAGTCTATGCGGAAATGCATCGAACCATGCGTAGCCTCAATGGATTGGCATTTTTCGATGGCGGCGACGAATTCATTCTGGTGATTCCTTCAGACGATCGAATGATGATTGCCAACCATATTTGGGAATTACGGGAGGCGATTAGAGGATTTTCTTTTGGTGACATTGCACATCGTATTGATATTACGGTTGGCATCGTCTTGGCGCCGCTGCATGACGTTTTAGAGCATATTAGTGATGTCAAAGTGGCCGCAGAAAGTCTGACCAAGAATCAAACGAAGAATACGGATAAGAAGCCGACGAAGCGCCGTGGAACTATCAATTTCTCGGTAGACAATACAAATCATAGTGCCGTGGGGTTAATTAAATCTGGAGCGGAGTATTTTCTTAAGTTAGGGACTGCGCTATCTCGGAGTCATCAGTTTGTACAGGATGCCTTTGAGGATGAGCGTCTTAATTTAATTGCTCATCAGGTTGAAAAGACTTGGAGTAAAAAAAAGGACGTGGTGGCGTTGGAATCGGCGGTACAAGATGTTCTGAAGTGGTTTGGTAGTAAGGTGAGTGGAGGATTTAGTGAATCCTCGCTTATTCCTAACGGCGTGAGAGTAGATTCAATACCGCGTTCGGCTATTGCAATCGCTGTAGTTCATGGCATTGCAAAATCCTTAGCAAAAAAGCGCCCAAAGAATGTCGTCGGCCCAGTTTTGAAGTGGAGTAAAGACGGCAGGGAATTATGTGTTTCTCATGCGGGTAAGCTAATCTGGGGTTCTTGGCCTTCCAATGTTGAAGGTGAATTGACATATGGTCCATTGATATGCGAAGGGGTTGATGGACGTAGTGAAGGGGTGGTTGTCGGCTTGCAGATTGGTTTTCCTAATAAACCATTAACCCCAGCAAAAAATGCACTTCCTTCTGTTTTCTTTGCTGCGCATGTGCGAGTGGATGATCGTCCCCGATCTGGTGGTGGACTACCAGATTTCTGGCAGATTGCGCTAGCTCAGATAATTAGTGCCTTGGAGAAGAGCAGGCCGGGCACCAAGATTATTTCTTGGGGGGGAACGCCGGAAGATACTGAGATTTACAAACGACTGAAAAACTTGAAATCTTGGGAGATAGATGACGTTTCTTCTTTGACGGGGATACCCAGCGAGAGGATTAAAATAATTGCAACGGGACTTCCACAACGAGTCGAGGTGGTAAAGAACTCAATAGATCTCTTGAATAGCATCTATGACGCGTCTCAAGAGTTTACTGGTGCGGCTTCTTCTAATGTGAAGAAAGACGATGTAGAGAAAATCCTGCTTCATCGCCCAATGACAACATCCGCTGCGCTAAGTCCATCTGAGGGCGTGGTGTGTAACACCGCATCGTTGGCATATCCGATCGTCATCGATACTTTGCGAAAATCCCCTGAAGTGCGTTTAGTGTTGGATGACTCAGACCAACAGAATAAGCAGCTTCTAGCCTTCAAGGTGAAACTGCTCAGCCCCTTAACAGATCCTGTTCCATCATTTCTGCGTCAACAGCAAGTAGAACTAGATGAATATGCTCGACAAGTTTTACTTGATTCCAAGGGTTTGATAAGAATTGAGCTCGAGAAGAGTAACCAGATCGAGCCTTTTGTTAGTCATCTGGCTAATTATATTGGTGATCCTAAGATTGGCCGTTCGACTCGTCGAGCATCGTTAGTGGTTCCTCATGTGCCGACGCCTGATGGTGAGCCAGCGCCGCTGGGTTTGACTAGCGTTTGGGCGACTCCGCGATTTGAGGGCACAGATGTGTTCCTCGATTTTGTATTTATATGGCGTACTGTTGAAGCGTTTATCGGATTTCCTTACAGCCTGTACGGCTCGATTCGTCTTGCGGAACAATTACTTAAGCAAATAGATATAGCAGTGGGAAGTGCGGATAGAAAAACCGCGCAGATCGGCGAGGTCGTATACATAGCAATGAGCCTGCATCTTGGTGATGACGAGTACCACATGCGCGTTGCCAAGCAAATTGTTGATTCGTCGAGCGACTAATGATTTCTTTTGTGGTTGCGACTGAACGTCTATTGGCGAAGGTCTTGGAAATCCAGGAGCTTTCATTTCTTAAGCAGCAAGATGATCTTTTTATCTTCGGCTCGAACGAACCAGTTTCCGGACCGGGAAAACAAGTGCTTCTGAATTTAGGGTTTGTGAAGATATTCGAAGATTGCTATGTGCCAGATCAATGTGCTGATTATTCGCGAGAGCGGATCGTTAGAGTTCTGTTCGAGAGTATTGGTGCGGAATCATATTTAAAACGCATCACCATACAGAAGAATGTTGGTTGCTATCAAGTATTGTTGCGGCGAGCTGTAAATCAGACACCGAATCTCTCACGAGTATTAGATGTGGGATGCGGCCCTGGAACTATCTTGGATGCTGTGGACGGGAACAGTTTTCACATTACTGGTTTCGACTTTGTTGAGGACAATCTAGTTGCCGCACGGAAAAAAGGTTTGAACACTGTTGGGAGCAAAGAACTAATGCTGCTTCCGGCTAATTCTGTTGACCTCGTTATCTGTAGCTTTGTTCTTCACTACGAGTCATTGTCTCTCGCGATGATCTCCCAAATAGCATCTCTTATACGTCCGTATGGCTTATGGGCTGCGAATTTCCATAAAGACCGTGGATATTCATGGTTCACTGAGATGCTGATTAAAACTGGTACCTATCATTTGAGAACGGAAGAGTCAGAGTTTGGACGGCTGCTGTTTGCTACAAAATTAGAGTCTTAAATGAAATCCGAAAAGTTGTTTTCACCTCTCGATCAACACGCTAGAAGCTGGCTTAAGCATGGTCTCATCTCATCCTTTAATGGCAGTTCTGAAACCTTAATTTCGACATGCCAACATAATAGAGTTGGATACCTATCGAATGTTGCTGAACTGAACCCTATAAAAAATCCTTCGCCTACCTATCTTTTTCCTTCGGGTGATGAGTTTCAATTGGGGAGGCAAACGATCATTTCGGGATGTGTCGCTGCATCTCCTACTGTCGATGGAATCGATGAGGTCTTATTGCAGTTGATCCCAATTTGGATCCAGCAATATGAAAATACTGCATCGGAAGCGAGTAGGTCCGATTGGGAAAGGGCTGTTATTGGTCCTCTGGAGGTGGGCAGCACGAACCACGCTCTTATTGAGCGTATTGAGCTGGCTCGTACTCGAATCCGAGAAATGGAGGATTTGCGCACTACTCAGTTTTCACGTTCTGCTTACTACATGGGGTCGAAGTCAGCGCTTGCACCAGCGTTGTCGGAAATTCTTCAAACACTCGTCACTCCCGATACCTTGATTCTGGATTTGATGACTGGCTCAGGTTCAGCTGCGGGAGTTTTTAGTCGAAGTTGGAAAACGTTAGCATCTGACGCGCAACATTTTTCAACTCTCCTAGCGAAAGTTCAAGGCGGAGGTATGGATGCATCAACGGCAGAGAAGTGTGCTGAGGAGGTTCTTAAGAATGCTCGAATTCATTATGATGCGTTACCGTCCTACATACATGACCAAATAAAAATCGAAAATGATTTCCTCACGCGAGATTTGACGCCACATACGATCGCAGAATTGAAAGCATGGCTTAGCGAGTATCCGCGAGTTAATAATCCTACTGCTCCCAAGAAGGATGACCTTATGGGACTGGTAGTAGAGCGCAGGATCAAATTTTCGAGTGAACCTTATTTGCTCTTTAGTGCTTATTACGCAAATCTTTTTTATGGTGTGCGACAAGCTGCCGAAATTGATAGTTTACGATTTGCGGTTGAGCAACTTCTTGATGAGGAGGTGCGGCAATGGGCCTTGGGTGCTTTAATATGCGCTGTGAGCAGTTGCGCTTATTCATATGGCGGCCATTTTGCTCAGCCTAAGTTGGATGTTAGTAACGGCGAGAGAATCGAACTTCTTGCAAAAGAGATGTTGTCGAATCGAGGGCTATCCGTATCGCACGAATTTTTTGTGAGATTTTGTGCGTTGGCTACAGAAAGTGAAAAGATTCCTTATTCAATCGAACAAATCAAAGGGCCATGGGAGGCCGCGATTGATGTAATGACCTCTCGTTCTAAGGATGGACCTATTTGCGTTTATTTCGATCCTCCATACACTCGGGATGAATACAGTCGCTACTATCATGTTCTCGAGACGCTAGTTCGTTATGACTACCCGGATGTAAGCGGAAAACCATCTATCCCAAAGCGCGGAGCGTCCGGTCGGTATGCTTCTGGTTTCTCAACTCGGACGAATCAGCAGATTGAGTTATTACTCGCGCAAGTATTGGAGCAATGTTTGGATCGAAACTGGACTTGCCTTTGGAGTTATTCGAGTTCAGCAGCCGCGACGATCGACAGTGTACTTAATCGGATTGCCGAAAAAATAGGGTCCGTCGATATATTTTCCATGGACCATATCTACAAAGCGCAGGGAAAACACAAATCGAAGCCGGTAAAGGAATATGCAATATTCATACGTCCTATTGCGCGGCATCAGTGATGCGCTGAAAACCAATCCTGTTTGTGGGAATTAACTTCGAGGTTTTGGTAACCGTATCGAATCCCCATATATAACCTAAGCCTCGCTGCCCTGATTTCAAAATATTTGTTACTTTTGAGACGTGCTGAGCATCCGCTCCACATACCGCGCAATCAGGTCAATCTCCAGATTGACCTTGCTCCCCGCCTTCAGATGCTTGAGGGTGGTCACTTCCACCGTGTGCGGGATCAGGTTGATCGAGAAACGGCAGGCATCGGTCAGGTCCTCGACCCGGTTCACCGTCAGCGACACGCCGTTGACCACGATCGATCCCTTGTAGGCCAGGTACTTGCCCAGCGCCTTGGGGGCATCGACGATCAGTTCGCGGGATTCGCCCACCGGTTCGAAGGAGTGCACCTGGCCCAGGCCGTCGACATGGCCGGAGACCAGATGGCCGCCCAGGCGCTCGGCCAGGGTCAGGGCCTTTTCCAGGTTGACTTCGCCGGGGGCGTCCAGGCCGGCGGTCAGGCGCAGGCTTTCGCGGGAGACATCCACGGTGAAGCCGGTGGCGGTCTTTTCGACCACGGTCATGCAGGCGCCGTTGAGGGCGATGGAATCGCCCAGGCCGACGTCGCCCATGGGCAGCGCGCCGGCATCGATGGTGAGGCGCACACCGGCATCGGGGCCGGTGGCCAGGGGGGTGACGGAAGTGATGGTGCCGACGGCGGCGACGATACCTGTGAACATGGTGCGATCCTGATGCAAAAAAGTGGGAAGTCGATTATTCGAAACGTGCAAGGATACGCAAATCCGGCCCGACCTGCTTGACCTCATGGAAGCGGATGCCGATCTTGCCCGACAGGTCTTCCAGCGGTGGCAGCTCGAACATGTTGCGGCCTTCGCCGATCAGCGCGGGGGCCAGGTAGACCAGCAATTCATCCACGCAGCCTGCGCGGATCAGGGCGCCGTTGAGCTTGGCGCCGGCTTCCACGTGCAGTTCGTTGATCTGGCGCTGGCCCAGTTCGCGCAGCAGGCCGTCGAGGTCGACCTTGCCTTCGGCATTGGCCAGCAGGATCACTTCGGCGCCTTCGGCTTCCAGCGCGGCGCGCTTTTCGCGGTCGTCGGTGGCGGTGAAGACCCAGGTGTTGCCGCCCTGGATCACGCGTGCCTCGGGCGAGACGATCAGCTTGCTGTCCACCACGATGCGGCGCGGCTGGCGCGGGGTGTCGATGGCGCGCACGTTCAGTTGCGCATCGTCCTTCTGGATGGTGCCGATGCCGGCCATGATGGCGCAGGCGCGGGCGCGCCAGATGTGGCCGTCGTCACGCGCGGCCTGGCTGGTGATCCACTGGCTCACGCCATTGTGCAGGGCGGTCTTGCCGTCCAGGCTGGCAGCGCTCTTCATGCGGACCCAGGGGCGGCCGGTGCGCATGCGGCGCAGGAAGCCGATGTTGATGTCGCGGGCATCCTCTTCCAGCATGCCGCAGGCCACCTCGATGCCGGCTGCCTGCAGGCGTGCCAGGCCCTGCCCTGCCACCAGCGGGTTGGGGTCGGCGATGGCGGCCACCACGCGGCCCACGCCGGCACGGATCAGGGCGTCGGCGCAGGGTGGGGTGCGGCCGAAGTGGCTGCAGGGTTCCAGGGTGACGTAGACGGTCGCATCGCGTATATCGGCCCCGCGTGTGGCGGCATCGGCCATGGCCTGGATTTCGGCGTGATTGCCGCCAGGCGGCTGGGTGAAGCCGGCGCCGATGACGCGGCGGTCCTTGACGATGACGCAACCCACACGGGGGTTGGGGGTGGTGTCGAGCATGCCGAAGCCGGCCTGGATCAGGGCCAGGGCCATGGCTTGCTGGTCATTCTCGATGTCGAACTGGTAGAGCGGGTCTTCTGTAGGAGTCATGGCTTGGGCAAACGGAGGAGGCCGCCGTGCGGCGGGCCGGATGCCCGTCAATATACACGGCTTTGTGCGGCCGTCCTTGCGCCGGCGCAGGCCTCACTCATTGCCGGCCTTGCTGCATTGGGGATCCCGCCCGGGGGTGCAGACGCGTACTCTTCCCAGGAAATTGATCACCACCACCCGCTCCTGCCCGTCATGGCTGAAATACCAGCTGCCCCGCGTCACTGGCTGGCCGCCAGGCTGGTAGGCCACCAGTTCGCCGCCCGTGGTGTAGGCCACCGAGATGGTGCTGGCCAGGGCCTGCCGGCGCGAGACGACGTGCTCGCCGACCATGATTTCCCAGCCGCTGTGCCAGTCGTCGCCGGCGACCGGTCGCATCTCGGCGCGGCGGCCATGGCGCAGGGCTTCGGAGCGGGTCAGCTGGACGCTGTGGAAGAACTCGTTGGCGGCCGTCACCAGTTGCTGTTCATTGGACAGGTTCTGCAGCGCCGGTACGCCGGCTGCCAATACCAGCCCGGCGATCAGCAGGACCACCATCAGTTCGATGAGCGTGAACCCTCGGTGACGCCCGTGTGGCTGAGCGGGTCTCACCAGCAATCCTTGCCATCGGCGCGGCGACCGCCCCGGCTGTCCAGATAGAGGGCACCGCACTCGGTGTCGCCATAGTTGCGATTGACGCCTTCCGCGCCCGGGCTGGCCTTGAGCAGCACGCAGGTGGACAGCGTTTCGCCGTCGCAGGCGCGGGCCGAGAGCGCATAGGCGCTGGTCTCGGGTGTGGCGCCGGAATACCACTTGAAACCGCCCGTGCCGCTACCCGCCGTGAAGCCCTGGTAACGGTGCTGGTGGGAAAAGTGGCGCTCCTCTTGCAGCAGCAGCTGCAGCAGGGCGGCGCGGCCTTCGGAGCGGCCTGCCTTCTGGATGATGTGGCGATAGCCGTTCCAGCCCATGCCGCCCAGTATCACCACGATGGCGAGCACGATCATGATTTCCAGCAGGGTGAAGCCGTATGACGGCGTTTTGAGGTGACGAGGCAGAGGTTTCATGTCATTCATGTGAAGGTAGATAAAGGGTGCGCCAGGCCAGCCAGCGGCAGCCCGAGGCTGCGGATGCGGCAGATGCCTCGCCATCCGACAGGCGCACCACGGCCTGCAGCGCGACCATGGCACCGTTGCGGCCGTAACCCACGGCGCTGAGGCGATAGACCGGCGCCGGTGCCGTTGCCGGCATCCCCGGGGCAGGGCTGCCGGCGGTCCCGGGCAGGCTTTCGATCAGATAGCGAGGGGAGGTGCTGCCCTGGCTGTTGGGCAAGCGGCGTCCGGTGAACTGGCCATAGGCCGCCGCCGTAGCACGGGCGCCCACCATTTGTGCCGGCAGCCAGCCACTGCGTTCGGGGTGGCCCAGGCACAGCCCTAGCCCGTCTGCATCGGTGCGGCACTCCAGCGGGGATGCGAACATGGCGGGATCGATGCGCCGGACCCGGGCGATGTCGTCGCAGGCGTCTTCCAGCGTGGCCTCTGCCGCCAGCCGGGCCTGGGCGTGATCGCGGTGATTGCGGGCGGCGCGTTCATCCAATAGCAGCAGCGAGGTGGTGGCCGCACCCAGCAACAGGAGCAGGCTCAGCAGCATGAGCGCGATCATCAGCGTGGCGCCGCGCTGGTGGCGGCATGGATGTCCGGTCTGCAGGCGCATCAGGGGCCAGTGGATATTCATCGCATTGCTCCGGTGCTCAGGTTGCGCAGCATCACGGTGGTGCGGAAGACGGTTCGTCGCCGCTGCTCGCCGTCCTCTTCGGTGATGCGCCAGCCAGGGTCGGTATGGCGACCGGGCGGGAACAGGTCGAAGCTGCGCGCCGGCGCATCATCCGCTGCCGGTCGACGCTGGGTGCCACGCACCAGCAGGGCGATGCGGACCAGCATGACCCGTTGCCAGCCATCGGCGGGCATGGCCGAGGCATCCAGCCAGCGGTCCGGTGCACCGTCGTCATCGCTGTCGATGGCGTAGCGCAGTTGCATGGCCTCCACGCCGCGTGCGATGGCGTCGGAGGTCCAGTTGCCGTTCTTGCCCTGGTAGCGACAGCGCAATTCCGCCTCACCACCGGTGCCGGGCGCGATGTAGTAGATGACCCAGCTGCGGGCCGCTTCCTGCAGCGGCCCGACCGGGGCCTCGGCGCCACTGCAGTTGACCACCTCGCTGCGGCTGCCACGCGGCGCGCCGAAGAAGCCCAGCATCAGCAGGTCGCTGTGGTTGACGCCGTCACCGCTGCTGCTGCCGAACCTGCCGGTGGCCGGGTCCAGCAGCTCGGCCTGGCGGCTGTCGTCCAGTCCGCGCAGTCCTTGGCGGGTGGGCATGGCGTCGTCGGCGAGGTTTTCCCAGGGCAGGTGTCCGGCCTGTTGCAGGGCCTGCTGCAGGTGTTCCAGCGCCAGCCGGCCGGTTTCCTGCACGCGTCCGTGGTCGTCGATGTCCTGGTAGACGCTGCGTGCCTGCTGCAACATCACACCGGCTGCCAGCACCACCAGCAGGCCCACGGCCAGGGAGATCATCAGTTCGATCAGGGTCAGGCCATCTTGCCGATGACGCTGCCGGCGAACCTGCCTGGTCATCATGGTCAGCGCCCCAGCACCAGCGTCAGCAAGGGGGCGCGTAACGGCGTGGCAGTGGCCGCCACCGCGCTGCGGCGCCAGCCCAGCTTGAGTACCACAGGCGCTGTGGCGGCCTCTTCACAGGACCATTGGTCCTGCGGCGTCGGGTGGGCATCGCGGCAGACCGTGGCCCGGGCTTCCGGGAGTTCGCGCGTCAGCCGCGCGGCCCAGTCGGCGATGGCGGCGTTGGCGAAGGCGGCAGGGGAACAGGGGGCGAGGTCGCAATCAGCGCGGGCTGGCGGGGCCCGGCCGGCGGTGAAGGAAAACAGGTAAGGATCGGTCGCGCCCGGGGTGGACGATGTGAAGGAAGTAGGCAGGGTGGCCGCCCGCAGTTCGGCCAACTCCTGCGCCAGCAGCGTGGCGGCGGCGTGCTGGGCGCTCTCGGCGCTGCTGCGCAGGGCATGCATTTGCAGCATCACCAGGGCCAGCGCGCCGGTGCCGATGACCAGCATGGCCACCAGCACTTCCATCATCGAGAAACCTGCGCAACGGGTTTGCATGCGGCCATCCGAAAAGAAAGCCGCGAGTGTAGGGAAAACGCCCGGGTGCTTCCACCGGGAAGCGTTTTCAGTGGCCCGCTATCGAAAACTTCAGAAGGATGAGCCGGGTTGCGTCAGGAATTGCGTTTCCTCGGCGGTGGAATCCCGCCCAAGGATGCGGTTGCGATGGGGGAAGCGGCCGAAGCGCTCGATCACCGCAAGATGGCGTCGCGCATAGTCGGCATAGCCGTCGAAGGCCGCCTTGTCCTCGCCGCTGGCGGATTTGGCCAGGGCCGTCATCAGTTGCACCACGTATTGCTGGTCATCCAGGTCTTCCGCATGTTCCAGCGGCAGGTAGAGAAATACCCGTGCCAGCGGCGGCAGTTCCTGGTCCAGCCCCATGGCCAGCGCCAGATGCGTGCACTGGCGTGCCAGTTCATCGAAGGCGAAGGCCTGTGGGGTGTCGCGGTAGATATTCCTCGGCATCTGGTCCAGCAGCAGGATCAGCGCCAGCATGGAATGCGCATCCTCGGTCCAGTCATCCAGCGCATTGGCTGCAGCCTGCTGCACCAGCGCTTCGAAGCGGCTGCGACACTGGGCGTCGATGTCCGGGTTCTTGCTCCACCAGAGCTTCTTCTGGCGTTCGGCCACCTGATGTGCCGGCATGGCCTCCCAGCCTTCGCCGAACCAGAAGTCCAGCACTTCCCCGACCTGCGTGGCGCTCTTCATTCGGCGATCACGGTGATCTGCACATCACCCAGGCTGACTTTCTGGCCGACCGTGATCTTGCAGGTCTTGCGGCTTTCGGGCTTGCCATCGACCCGCACGTGGCCTTCGGCCACCAGTTGCTTGCCGGCACCGCCGCTGTCGCACAGGCCGCAGAGTTTGAGCAGCTGGTTCAGTTCGACATGGGGATGGCCCTGCAGCGGGAAGGTGATCTTTTGCATATGCTTTCTTTCGGGAGCGCAGCCCCGGGCGGAGCGGACGTGCGGCCAGGGGAATGAAACAGGGAGCGGTAAGGTACGCCGCTCAGGGCGTTTTGTCCAGACCGTGTTCCACAGCATACACCGCAATCTGTACCCGGCTGGAAAGCTTCAGTTTCTTGAGGATGTTCTGGACATGGATCTTCACCGTGCTCTCGGCTACGTCCAGGGTGCGGGCGATTTCCTTGTTGCTCTCGCCACGGGCCACGCAGGCCATGGTCTCGCGTTCGCGGGCGGTCAGCCTGTCGCGGGCGGCCGTCACCGGGGCCGGTGTCTGGTGGGCGGCGCGGAACTGCATCACCAGCTTGGCCGTCATCGCCTCCGAGATCACCGGTTCGCCGGCAGCGGCGCGCTTGATGGCCTGCACCAGATACTCGGCCTCGATGTTCTTGAGCAGGTAGCCGGCGGCGCCATTGTGCAGGGCGGTGCTGAGGTCGTCGGCTTCTTCCGAGACGGAGAGCATCAGCACAGCCGTGTCGGGCAGGTCTTCCACGATCAGCTGCATCGCTTCCAGACCCGACAGGCCGGGCATGTTCAGGTCCATCAGCACCACATCGGGCTGCAGCTGGCGCGCCCGCTTGACGCCGTCCAGACCATCGACGGCCTCGCCGACGACCTCGAATTCGGGATGGCGTTGCAGCAGCAGGCGTACGCCGCTGCGAAACAGGGTGTGATCATCGACGAGCAGGATGCGGATGGGCGTGGGCATGGTGGGGCGGTTCCTTGCAAAGATTCTGGGATGGCTTCAGGCCACGAGGCGTTCCTGGCGCATCAGGCGGATGGTGACGCAGGTACCTTCATCGGGCCGGCTGTCGATCTGCAGTTGCGCGCCCAGGCGGTCGGCGCGTTCCTGCATGATGCGCAGACCCACGTGGTCGGCGCCCTTGACGCTGGCCTTGTCGAGCTGGAAGCCGTGACCGTCGTCGCGCACCGTCAGGCAGAAGTCGCGGCCGTTGGTGACGGCGATGTCCACCCGGTTGGCCTGGGCATGCTTGCGGATATTGGACAGTGCCTCCTGCAGGATGAACAGCACCTGCAACTGCTGTTCCGGCGCCAGCGGCGGACCGTCGCCGCTGATGGTGATGGCGCCTTGCAGGCCGGTCTGGCGCTGCAGCTTGTCGAGCGACTTGCGCATTTCGGAGTCGAGGCTGCTGTCCTGCAGGCGGCTGCGGAAGTTGAGCAGAAGTTCGCGCACGTCTTCATAGTTTTCCTGCACGCCGGTGCGCAGCATGGGCGCGATCTCGCGGATTTCGGCCAGGTTCTCGCGCGCCAGCGAATCCTCCAGCATCTGCACCTGCAGGTTGAGGAAGTTCAGTCCCTGGGCAATGCTGTCATGCAGGCCCTGGGCCATCAGGTTGCGTTCGTGGGCGATGGCGAATTCCTTTTCGCGGGCGATCAGGCGCTGGTTCTCGATGGCCGCGCCGAGGTGGCGGCCCAGGGTTTCCAGGAGGCGGCGCTCGTCGCCGTCGATGCTGCGCTCCTGCAGGAAATGCAGGGAGAAACTGCCGATGGCCTGTTCCCGCACCAGGATCTGGAAGATGCCCAGCGACAGCGCGCCTTCTTCCTGGCAGCGGTAGCGCCGCTGTGCATCGAGTTCGCGGAAATCGCGTACCAGGATCACCCCCTGCCGGGTAGCTGCGCCGCACAGGCAGTCATCGACCTTGATGCAACGTTCCTCATCGATGATCTTGTCCGAGATGCCGTCCTGCACCGTGAGATAGAGATTGCCGCGCTCGTCGAGGATGCGCACCGTGCCGCCATCGGCCTGCATGCGCTGCATGATGCGTTTGAGGAAACCATCGCACAGGGCTTCGATGGTATGCGCGCCCGAGAGGAAGTCGGTGATCTCGTAGAGCGTGCCGACTTCTTCGTTCTGCTCGCGCAGGCGGGCGGTCTTTTCGGCCACGCGCTCTGCCAGCGTGCGGTGCACGCCTTGTACATGATCGGCCATCTGGTTGAAGGCCTGGGCCAGTTGGCCGAACTCGTCTTCACTCTCCACCGCCAGCCGCACGTCCAGGTCGTTTTGCGACATGCGTGCAATGCCCGCCTGCATGCGCCGCACCGGGCCGACGATCCACAGGTAGAGCAGATACAGCACCGCGATGCTGGCCGCCAGCGCGAGGAAGATCAGCGCCGTCTGGCACAGCCGCAGCCAGGTGGTCTTGCCGGTGAGGTCTGCTTCCACATAGGCCACCAGCAGGTTGATGTCGCCCACGAAGTCGGGCAGCTCCTGCAGGTAGCGATCCAGCGCCTGCTGGCGCAGTACCGGGTCGTCCGCTTCCAGCACGGTGCGGGCATGGACCTGCATGCGCTGCTGCCATTGATCTTGCACGTGCAGCAGCTGTTCGTGAATGGGACCGGTGGCCGGCACGAAGCTGGGTTCCCCCGCCTGCCCGGTCTGCACCAGTGTCAGGATCTGGCTGAAGCGTTCGATGTGGTGCTGGAGGTCGGAACGCTCGTGGCCGGTTTCCATCGCCAGGCCCAGCTCGTAGGAGCGCATGCGCAGGCTGCCGGCCTCGTTGATGACGGTGCCGCCGCCCTCCAGTTGCCAGGACAGCAGCAGGGTATAGCCGATGGCCGTCATCGTCAGGCCTAGTCCTACCAGGGTCATCAGCAGGATGCGGAAGGTCAGGCGCTTGTGGGGCGGCAGCGGGTTGGGGAGCAGGGCCAGGGTGGGAGAGGGCATGATGGAAGGTTCCAGGGCTAGCCAGGGAAGCGGCAGTCTAGGCCGTTGGCGGGACCAAAACACCGGGTCCAGGTCAATCTTTGTGCAGATCGTGCAGATCGTGCAGGATTTGCCGGTCCTGGCGCCCTAGCCGCCGGTCTGCGACATGAAGCGGATGATTCTGTGCGGTGCCTGACTGAATTCATGGCGTTCCGGCTTGAGTTCGATGGCCAGGCGGATCGCCTCCTCCAGCCCGCCATCATCGATGCCGGCGCGCAGCAGCGGACGCAGTTCCAGGCGCGCCTCCTGTCCCAGGCAGAGGTAGAGCGTGCCGTCCACCGAGAGCCGCACGCGGTTGCAGGTGGCGCAGAAGTGCTGGCTCATGGGTGTGATGAAACCTAGCGTGCAGCGACCATCGGCGCTGCCCCAGTAGCGCGCCGGGCCACCGCCCAGCTCGGTGGCCAGGGGCTGCAGGTCGAAGCGGGCCACCAGTGCATCGCGCAGCGGACCAAGCGCGACGACACCGCTGTTGCGACCGGTCTCGCCCATGGGCATGGCTTCGATCAGGCGCAGGATGAAACCCTGCGCGAAACAGAACTCCGCCATGCGTGGCACCTCGTGTTCATTGACGCCGCGCAGTACCACCATGTTGACCTTGATGGGCGCAAATCCGGCATCCCTGGCGGCGGCCAGTCCCGCCATGACGCTCTGCAGGCTGTCGCGCCCGGTGATCTGCGCCGCGCAGGCGCGATCCAGGCTATCCAGGCTGACGTTGATGCGCCGCACGCCGGCCGCCCGCAGCGCTCTTGCGTGCTTGTGCATCTGCGTGGCGTTGGTGGACAGCGACAGTTCCTCCACCCCCGGCAGGGCCGACAATTGCGCGGCCAGCGTGGACAGCTTGCGACGCATCAGCGGTTCGCCGCCGGTGAGCCGTATGCGCCCCACGCCGAGTCGGGCGAAGGCGGCGATCACGCGCGTGATCTCGTCGAAGTCGAGCCAGTTGGCCGGCTCCTCGAAACCGGAAAACCCCTTTGGCATGCAATAGCTGCAACGCAGGTCGCAGCGGTCGGTGACCGACAGCCGCAGGTAGTCGATGCGCCGCCCGAAGCGGTCCAGCAGGGCCGGGCGGCCGGGAGATGGGACGGGTGACGGGACGGGCGAGGACATGCAGGCTCCTTATTGCAGCAGCGGCGATGTCATGCCGGGAAGTTGCACGCCAGTGATGCGGGCAG
The DNA here is from genome assembly GCF_000300975.2 of Herbaspirillum frisingense GSF30. Classification (GTDB taxonomy): domain Bacteria; phylum Pseudomonadota; class Gammaproteobacteria; order Burkholderiales; family Burkholderiaceae_D; genus Herbaspirillum; species Herbaspirillum frisingense. Next base: position 40,978 of record NZ_AEEC02000021.1, read on the forward strand.
CGCCCACCAGTTGCTGCAGGTAGTGACGCATGGCTTGGTCATGGGCGGCGCGTTGCAGGGCCTGGGCGATGTTTTCGCGCACCGCCTCGAAGGGCAGGCGTGTGCCGTCCAGCTTGCGCCCCACCTGGACGATGTGCAGGCCGAAGCGGGTCTCCACCAGGCGCGGGATGATGCCCTGTGGTGTGGCGGCGAAGACGGCCCGTTCGAATTCCTGCACGCAGGCGCCCCGGGCGATCTGCCCCAGGCTGCCGCCCTGTGCGCCGGAGGGGCAGTTGGAGAGCGTGGCCGCCTGTGTGGCGAAGTCCTCCGGTTGCGCCAGCAAGCCCTCCAGTACCGACTCTGCGCGCAGGCGCAGGGCCGCCAGATCGACCTCCGGGGTGACCTGGAACAGGATATGGTTCACTTCCGCCAGCGCCCCGATGATGAAACGTTCAGGCGTGGCCTGGTACTGGCGTCGGCATTCTTCTTCGCCGGCCTGCGGGACGCTGACCTGGCGCTGCAGCAGGAGCTCGATACGCGCATCGTCGTCCTCACTCTGCAGCTGCAGGCGCTGCGCTTCCTCCAGCAGCAGCCGGCGCAGCACCAGGGTGGTCATGGCCGACTGCAGGTCCTGGTCATCGGCATCGCGGGCGGCCAGTTCCTTGGCCATCTCGGCGTCGCTCAGTTCGTATTCATTGACGGTGACAGGCATCCTGGTTCTCCTCGCTCAACGCGGCCGCACCAGTTGCCAGGCCCGGCTCAGGTAGGTGATGGAGGCAAAGCCGCTCCACACATGCACCAGCCGCGTGAAGGGGAAGATCACGAACAGCGTCAGCCCCATGAACAGGTGCAGCTTGAACAGCAGCGGCGCACCTTCGATGAAGCCGGCGGCGTCGCCCCGGAAGGTGACGATGTGCTGCGCCCAGGTCATCAGCAACACCATCATGTGGCCGTCGCGGTGCTGGGCCGATTCGGCGATGGTGGACAGGCCCAGGCACAGCGTGACCAGCAGCCACAGCAGCAGGAGCTTGTCGGAGGGGCGGGTGACGGCGGCGATGCGCGCGTCCGTCAGGCGGCGATGGATCAGGATCGCCAGTCCCAGCAGGCAGAGCGTGCCGAACACGCCACCGGCCGCCATGGCGACCAGTTGCTTGAAACCGTGGCTCACGCCCACGGCATCCCATACCGCCACCGGCGTGAGCAAGCCCACCAGATGACCGAAGAACAATCCCAGCACGCCGACGTGGAACAGGATATTGCCCAGTCGCAGGCGGCCGGCATGCAGCAGTTGCGAGGAGTCACTCTTCCAGGTGTACTGCTCGCGCTCGAAGCGCAGCAGGCTACCCAGCAGGAACACTGCCAGGGCGATGTAGGGGTAGATGCCGTAGAGGAATTGGTGCAGGTAGCTCATGCTGGTCTCCCGGGAGCGGATTGGGTGGCGGACGGTACGGCGGAGCGGGCATGCTGCCGGGGATGGAAATGCAACGGCTGCACGCCGCCCGGCCCGGGTTTGAGCAGGGGTTCCACGCCGTCGGCACCGGGACCGAAGACTTCCATGGCCTCGTCCATGTCGCGCACTGGTGGATCGTCCTGCTCGCGTGGCACGACCTCGGTGAGCCGGGTCAGCAACAGCAAGGGCGCGGCGTAGGGGCTGTCCCGGCGCTGCAGGCGCTGGCCGATGGCGGCCAGCACATGGATCGCCTCGCCCAGCAGCAGGGCGGCCCTGTCCTGCGACAGCAGGCTCAGGAATTCCAGGAACAGCGGCACATAGTCCGGCAACTCGCTGGTGGCCGGCTCCAGGCCCTGGCTACGGTATTCCTCCAGCAGATCGACCATGGCCTGGCCGCGGTCGCGGCTTTCGCCGTGGATGTGTTCGAACAGGTGCAGCGACAGCGCGGCACTGCGGTCGAAGGTATCGACGTAGTTTTCCTGCAGGGTGAGCAGCGGGACGGATTGCAGGTGGTGCAGCAACGGTTGTAGCGCCGGCAAGGCATCCGCTAGCGCCGCCTCGCCCTGCAGGGCCTGTTCGATCTCGGGCAGTGCTGCGATCAGTTCGGGCTGGGGATAACTCATCAGCGCCGAGACGACGCGGTAGATCGTGCCGCTGCCGGCCGCGTGATTGACGTGGGAAGTCATGACAGGGGCTCCATTCATTCTGTGACAGGGGACTTCTTGCGCGACTTGGGCATGTCCACGAAGATCACGCTGCCTTGCGGCTTCTTGCCGAACAGGCTGCCGTCGGAGACGCCACCGGAACAACCGTTGCCGAAGCTGAAGCCGCAACTGCCCTTGTCGTTGAAGCTGTCTTCCACCATTTCCTTGTGCGAGGACGGCACCACGAAGCGGTCTTCGTAGTTGGCGATGGCCAGGGTCTGGTACATGTCCTCGACCTCATCCGCCTGCAGGCCGACCTGCTGCAGCAGCGCTTCTTCCTGTCGGCCGTGGACGGTCTGGGCGCGCTTGTAGGCGCGCATGGCCAAGAGGCGTTGCAGGGCGTTGAGGATGGGCGCTTCCTGGCCGGCGGTGAGCAGGTTGGCGAGATAGCGCAGCGGGATGCGCAGCGATTTCACGTCGGGGATGATGCCGTCCATCCCCATGTGGCCGGCTTCGGCCGCCTTCTGGATCGGCGACAGCGGCGGGATGTACCAGACCATGGGCAGGGTGCGGTATTCCGGATGCAGGGGGAAGGCGATCTTCCATTGCATGGCCATCTTGTACACCGGCGAGCGGCGTGCCGATTCCAGCCAGCTCTCGGCGATGCCCTGGCGGCGCGCCTCGGCGATCACGGCCGGGTCGTGCGGGTCGAGGAAGCAGTCCAGCTGGGCCTGGTAGAGCGCCTGCTCGTCGGCCACCGAGGCCGCCGCTTGGATGCGGTCGGCGTCATACAGCAGCACGCCCAGGTAGCGGATGCGCCCGACGCAGGTTTCCGAGCACACGGTGGGCTGGCCGGCCTCGATGCGGGGATAGCAGAAGGTGCATTTCTCGGCCTTGCCGGAGCTCCAGTTGTAGTAGATCTTCTTGTACGGGCAACCGGAGATGCACATGCGCCAGCCACGGCACTTGTCCTGGTCCACCAGCACGATGCCGTCATCCTCGCGCTTGTAGATCGAGCCCGACGGGCAGGATGCTACGCAGGCCGGGTTCAGGCAGTGTTCGCACAGGCGCGGCAGGTACATCATGAAGGTCGATTCGAAGCTGCTGTGCATCTCCTTCTGCACGCCCTCGAACAGCGCATCCTGGCTACGGGCGCTGAACTCGCCGCCGAGATCGTCTTCCCAGTTCGGCCCCCAGGTGATCTTGTCCATCTTCTTGCCGGTCAGCACCGAGATCGGCCGTGCCGTGGGCGGGGTCTGCATCAGGGGTGCCTTCTGCAGGTGTTCGTAATCGTAGGTGAAGGGCTCGTAGTAGTCGTCGATGGCCGGCAGGTTGGGATTGGCGAACAGATTGGCCAGGATGCGCAGGCGGCCGCCCTGGCGCGGCTCCAGCTTGCCGGCGGTGGTGCGGGTCCAGCCGCCTTGCCACTTCTGCTGGTTTTCCCATTGCTTCGGATAGCCGATGCCGGGCTTGGTCTCGACATTGTTGAACCAGGCGTATTCCACGCCGTCGCGGCTGGTCCAGACGTTCTTGCAGGTCACCGAGCAGGTGTGGCAGCCGATGCACTTGTCCAGGTTGAGCACCATGCTCACTTGTGCGCGAATTCTCATGATGCCGTCCTTTCTTGCAGGCTGCCGTCGAGCCAGTCGACCTTGTTCATCTTGCGCAGGATGATGAACTCGTCGCGATTGCTGCCGACGGTGCCGTAGTAGTTGAAGCCATAGGCCAGTTGCGCATAGCCGCCGATCATGTGGGTTGGCTTGAGCACCGCCCGCGTGACCGAGTTGTGGATGCCGCCGCGCTTTCCGCTCAGTTGCGCGCCGGGGGTGTTCACGATCTTTTCCTGGGCGTGGTACATCAGGCAGATGCCGCCCGGGATGCGCTGGCTCACCACCACGCGCGCGGTCAGGGTGCCGTTGCTGTTGAAGACTTCGACCCAGTCGTTGTCCACCAGTCCTGCGGACTTGGCGTCGTCTTCCGAAATCCAGACATGCGGCCCGCCGCGACTCAAGGTGAGCATGCGCAGGTTGTCCGAGTAGGTGGAGTGGATGCCCCACTTCTGGTGCGGCGTGAGGAAGTTGAGCACGATCTCCTTCTCGCCATTGGGGTGCCGCCCGAGCATGGGCGCTACCGTCTTGGTATCGACCGCCGGTTTGTAGACGCACAGGCCTTCACCGAAATCCAGCATCCAGCGGTGGTCCTGGTAGAACTGCTGGCGGCCGCTCAGGGTGCGCCAGGGAATGAGTTCATGCACATTGGTATAGCCGGCGTTATAGCTGACCTCTTCTGACTCAAGACCCGACCAGGTCGGCGCCGAGATGATCTTGCGCGGCTGCGCCTGGACGTCGCGGAAACGGATCTTGTCGTGCTCGCGGCCCCGCGCCAGGTGGGTGTGGTCGCGCCCGGTGATCTTGCCCAGTGCTTCCCAGGCCTTGACCGAGACATGGCCGTTGGTTTCTGGAGCGAAGCTGAGGATCATCTCGCAGGCATCGATGGCGCTGTCCAGCCGTGGGCGGCCCTGGCTGACGCCGGGCTCGGTGACGCGCCTGTTCAGTGCGCCCAGTTCGCCCACCTCATGTTCGGTGTTCCAGTTGATGCCCTTGCCGCCGTTGCCCAGCTTGTCCAGCAGCGGGCCGACCGAGGTGAACTTCTTGTAGATGTCTCGGTAGTTGCGTTCCACCACCATGAAATTGGGGGCGGTCTTGCCGGGGATGAGGTCGCATTCGCCCTTCTTCCAGTCCTTCGGTTCGAAGGGCTGGCCCAGTTCAGCCGGGGTGTCGTGCATCAGCGGCTGCAGCACGATGTCGCTGCGGGTGCCGAGGTATTCGCCACCGATCTGGCTGAACTTGCTGGCGATGCCCTTGTAGATTTCCCAGTCGGTCTTGCTCTCCCACAGCGGTTGCACCGCTTCGGACAGCGGATGGATGAAGGGATGCATGTCCGAGGTGTTGAGGTCATCCTTTTCGTACCAGGTGGCGGTGGGCAGCACGATGTCGGCATACAGGCAGGTGGTGCTCATGCGGAAGTCCAGCGTCACCAGCAGGTCCAGCTTGCCCTCGGCAGCCTCTTCCCGGTACTTGACCTCGGCCGGGCGGATGGCCTGCCCGGCGTCGTCGAACAGCGCATGCTGGGTCCCCAGCAGGTATTTCAGGAAATACTCGTGGCCCTTGCCGGAACTGCCCAGGATGTTGGAGCGCCAGACAAACATGTTGCGCGGGAAGTTCTTCGGGTTGTCGGGGTCGTCACAGCTCATGTTGACGGTGCCGGACTTCAGGGCTGCCTTCAGGTAGTCCTGCGGGGTCTGGCCCAGTGCCTGGGCGGCGTCGCACACGTCCAGCGGATTGGTTTCCAGCTGCGGGGCCGAGGGCAGCCAGCCCATGCGTTCGGAGCGTGCGTTCATGTCGATCATGCTCATGCCGGCCAGCTTGTCCTTGTCGGCGGTGGGGGCGACGATCTCGTCCAGGCCCAGCTTTTCGTGACGCCACTGGCTGGTGTGGGCGTAGAAGAAGCTGGTGCCGTTCATCTGCCGGGGCGGGCGCACCCAGTCGGTGGCGAAGGCCAGCGGCGCCCAGCCGAACTGCGGGCGCAGCTTTTCCTGTCCCACGTAGTGCGCCCAGCCACCGCCGGACTTGCCCACGCAACCGCACATCATCAGCAGGTTGATGATGCCGCGATAGATCATGTCGTTGTGGTACCAGTGATTGAGCGCGGCGCCGACGATGACCATGCTCTTGCCCTCGGTGTCGTGGGCGTTCTGCGCGAACTCGCGTGCCACCTGGATCACCAGCTCGCGCTTGACGCCGGTGTGCTTCTCCTGCCACGCCGGTGTGTAGGGAATGTCGTCGTCATAGGACTGCGCAATCTGGCCGCCCAGACCCTGGTCCACGCCATAGTTGGCCATCATCAGGTCGTGCACGGTGGCCACCAGCGCGGTGCTGCCGTTGGCCAGGCGTACGTGGCGCACCGGCACGCGGCGCTCCTGCAATTGCTCGGCGTCCTCGCCGCCGAAGTAGTTGAAGGTGACTGGGACCACCTCGTCGTGCCGGTCCACCAGCGAGAGCAGCGGATCGATCTCGCGACCGGAGTGACCGTCCCGGCTTTCCAGGTTCCAGCGGCCCAGCTTGGCGCCGTCGTTGACCTGGCCCTCGCCCCAGCGGTAGCCGATGGAACCGTTGGGCGCGACGATCTGGCCGGTGGTGGCATCGATGGCCAGGGTCTTCCAGTCGGCGTTGTTGGCTTCTTCCAGCTGGCCGGGCATCTGCGAGGCGCGCAGCAACTGCTCCGGCAGGTAGCGGCCGTCGCGTTCCACCAGTCGTACCAGCATGGGCAGGTCGGTGTATTGCCGGACGTAGTGGCGGAAGTAGGGCGAGGGGCGCTGCAGGTGGAATTCCTTGAGGATCACATGGCCCATGGCCATGGCCAGCGCGGCGTCGGTACCCGGGCGCGGGGCCAGCCAGATGTCGCCGAACTTGACCATCTCGCCGAAGTCCGAGGACACCGCCACGGTCTTGGTCCCCTTGTAGCGCACCTCGGTGTAGAAGTGGGCGTCGGGGGTGCGGGTCTGCGGCACGTTGGAGCCCCATACCATCAGGTAGGTGGCGTTGTACCAGTCGGACGATTCCGGCACGTCGGTCTGCTCGCCCCAGATCTGCGGGCTGGCGGGCGGCAGGTCGCAGTACCAGTCGTAGAAGGACAGGGCCACGCCGCCGATGAGGCTCAGGTAACGGGCGCCGGCCGCATACGACACCATCGACATGGCCGGGATGGGCGAGAAGCCGATCACCCGGTCCGGGCCGTACTGCTTGATGGTGTAGGCATTGGCGGCGGCGATGATTTCGTTGGCGGTATCCCAGTCGGCCCGCACGAAGCCACCCTGGCCGCGCACCGACTTGTAGCTTTTTGCACGGGCGGGGTCGCTGGTGATGGCGGCCCAGGCCTCGACCGGGCCCAGGGTGCGGCGCGCCTCCTGCCACAGTTGCATGAGACGGCCGCGGATCATCGGGTACTTCACCCGCTGGGCGGAGTAGACGTACCAGCTATAGGAGGCGCCACGCGGGCAGCCGCGCGGCTCGTGGTTGGGCAGGTCGGGACGGGTACGGGGATAGTCGGTCTGCTGGGTTTCCCAGGTGATCAGGCCGTTCTTGACATAGACCTTCCAGGAGCAGGACCCGGTGCAGTTGACCCCGTGCGTGGAGCGCACCACCTTGTCGTGCTGCCAGCGGCTGCGGTAGGCGTTTTCCCATTGGCGGTCTTCGTCGACCACGGCGCCATGGCCATCGGCGAAGGTGGACTTCACCCGCGACATGAACTTCAATCGGTCCAGAAAATGACTCATCGTGAATCCTCGGTTGCGTGGGTGCATACCCCACCTGCGTTATCGATATGGGCAGTCTTGATGGTTGGAAAGTGTAGGCAGGCGCCCCGTCCCTGCCTATTCACCGGCTTGGTCGGGGCAGCCATCCAGGCGGCGGAGGCGGGCTAGTTCGAAAGAACTAGGCCGGGGTCAGCACGGCATGGGCGCGCCCTTGCGGGCGTAGTACCACCAGGTGATGAGCATGCAGCTGGCATAGAAGCCGACGAAGACGACCATCGCCATGTCCGGCGCGCCGGTCATACTGATCGAGGTGCCGAAGCTCTGCGGGATGAAGAAGCCGCCATAGGCGCCGATGGCACCGGAGAACCCCAGTACGGCCGCCGACTCCTTGCCCGCATCCAGGCGGGCCTGCTGCAGCGCCGCTTCGCCTTGTCCCGCGGCAGCGCGCTCGCGCTCGGTCTGGAAGATGATGGGAATCATGCAGAAGGTCGAGCCATTGCCCAGTCCGGTGAGGATGAACATGCCGATGAAGGAGGCCAGGAACAGCGTGAACTGGTGCGTATGCAGGGCCGGCAGGATGCCCAGCAGGATGGTCAGCCCCATGGCCAGGAACACCCACAGCGTGACGCGCGCGCCGCCGATGCGGTCCGAGATCATGCCGCCCAGCGGCCGCGCCAGGGCACCGGCCAGCGGGCCGAGGAAGGCGAAGCGGGCGACTTCCACCTCCGGGAACTGGGCCTTGATCAACATCGCAAACGCCGCCGAAAAACCGATGAAGGAGCCGAAGGTGCCGACATACAGCCAGCACATCAGCCAGTTGTGCTTGCGCTTGAAGATCACCGCCTGGTCGGCCAGTGACGCCTGGGCAGAGGCAATGTCGTTCATGCCGAACCAGGCTGCCAGGGTGGCGGCGACGATGAAGGGGACCCAGATGAAGCCGGCATTGGCCAGCCAGTAGCTGCTGTCCAGGCCACTCTTGGGATCATGGAAGAGCACTCCCTGGCCGGCGATGGAGGTGGCGAACACGGCCGAGGAAATCACCAGCGGCGTGACCAGTTGCACCACCGAGACGCCCAGGTTGCCGATGCCGGCATTCATGCCGGTGGCGTAGCCTTTGCGCGCCTTGGGGAAGAAGAAGCTGATGTTGGCCATACTGGAACTGAAATTGCCGCCGCCCAGCCCGCACAGCAAGGCCAGGCCCAGCAGGGTGGAGTAGCTGGTGCCGGGGTCGCGCAGGGCCAGGCCCATGCCGATGGCGGGGATCAGCAGACTGGCGGTGGAAATGGCGGTCCAGCGACGCCCGCCGAACACCGGCACCAGGAAGGAATAGAAGATCCGCAGCGTGGCGCCCGAGAGGGCGGGCAAGGCCGTCAGGAAGAACAACTGGTCCTTGCTGAAGTGAAAGCCGGCCTTGTCCAGGTTGGCGGCCACCACGCTCCACAGCATCCAGACTGCGAAGGCCAGCATCAGGCAGGGGATGGAGATCCAGAGATTGCGGTTGGCGACCGGCTCGCCTTGCTTGCGCCAGAAGTCCGGGTTTTCCGGCTCCCATCGCGTGAGTACGTGGTTCATGAGGTGTCCTTGAAATGGGAAGGGATCAGTCGGCCGCCAGGGCTTTGCGTGGCGCTTGCAGGCCTTCGCGGCGGAACTGGAAGTGCATCCACACCAGCGAAATGCAGACCGTGCCGTAGAGCAGCATGAAGCAGGAGCTGCGTACGCCTGTGAGGTCCAGCACCACGCCGAACAGGATGGGCAGGATGAAGCCGCCCAGCCCGCCGGCCAGGCCGACGATGCCGGAGACCGCGCCGATGTTGCCGCTGTAGTCGTCGGAGATGAACTTGAAGACCGAGGCCTTGCCCACCGCCATGGCCACGCCGACCACCATCAGCAGCGCCGTGAAGAGCACCGGGTTCAGGCCGATGTGGAAGGTCCTTGTGCCGCCCACGGTCTGGATGGCGAAATCGGTCTGTGGATAAGACAGCAGGAAGAAGGCGACCCAGCACACCCACATCACCCACCAGGTGACCTGGTAGGCACCGTACTTGTCGGAGAGCCAGCCGCCCACGGCACGCAGCACACCGCCCGGCAGCGAGAAGCAGGCCGCCAGCAGGGCGGCGGTCTTGATGTCGAATCCGTATTCGGTGACGTAGTACTTGACCATCCACAGGCTCAGGCCCACATAGCCGCCGAAGACCACCGAGTAGTACTGGCAATAGCGCCAGACCCTGGGGTCCTTGAGCATGCGCACCTGGTCCATGAAGCCGGTGTCGGACCTGACCTGGTGCGCCGGGTCGGTGGACGAGCCCAGCCAGAACAGCAGGGCTGCGGCCAGCATCAGGGCGGCATAGACCTTGGGCACCAGCATCCAGCCACCGGCGGCGATGAGCACCGGCGCCACGAACTTGTTGACCGCCGCGCCCGAGTTGCCGGCGCCGAACACGCCCATGGCCAGGCCCTGGCGTTCCTTCTTGAACCAGCGCGCCACATAGGGCGTGCCGACCGAGAAGGAACCGCCGGCCAGGCCCACGAACAGGCCCAGTACCAGGAAGTGCCAGAAGGCGGTGGCGTAGGAAATCAGCCAGATCGGAACCACCGTGCACAGCATCAGGATGAAGAAGACGATGCGCCCGCCGTAGCGGTCGGTCCAGATGCCCAGCGGCACCCGGATCAGGGAGCCGGTCAGCACCGGCGTGGCGGTGAGCAGGCCGAATTCGGTTTCGTTCAGGTGCAGGGCATTCTTGATGGGGATGCCGATGACCCCGAACATCATCCAGATGGTGAAGCAGACGGTAAACGCGAGCGTGCTGGAACCCAGCACGCCATAGGCCTTGCGCTGGTCGGACATGGAGCCTCCTGCGGATGTTGATCGATGGGTCCAGCTTAGCGATCGGTGCAGGCCGGCAACATCGGTCCGACGGAGAGGCGGGGGAAGGGAGAAGAGGGAGGCAGTAAGGGCAGGCTGCCCGCCGGAAGAACTAGTTCTTCCGGCGGAGCAGGTCAGGCCAGGTCAGCTTGCTGACAGGGTCTGCTCGGCTTTGTCCAGCCAGGTGGCGAGGCTGTCGGTGAGGTCCTTCTGGCTGAAGGAACAGCTTTCCTCGGTGAAGAGGCTGCCGGCTTCGAGGCGGCCCAGCAGGTCTTCGGCGACCTGCTGGTAACGGGGTGGCAGGGCCTGCATCACGTCGTCACGGGCGCGCCAGGTGGCGCACAGGGTGGCGATGCTGGCGCGTTGCTCGCACAGGGCGGTGAGGGCCTCGCGCATGGGGGCCAGTTGCTGGGCGGCGGGGTGGCGCATGGTGGGCTCCCGGTCAGGCACGGGCGGCGATGACGAACAGGGCGATCACGCTCAGGTAGCCGACCGCCCAGACCGCCGAGCGGGCCGAGGGTTTGTCGTTCAGGTAGAACAGGGTATAGAGCAGGCGGGCGGCGATGAAGACCACGCTGGCGATGTCGATCTGGCCCTGGGCGGCACCGGCCTGCTGCGCCACCAGCACGGCGGCGGCGAAGAAGGGGAAGGCCTCGAAGTGGTTGCGGTGGGCGTAGTCGGCGCGGCGACGCACACCGGTCTGCTGGTCCAGCCAGGCACGCGGTTCGGCGTTGTCGAAGTCCTTGCGACCGCGCTTGGCCACCGCGATGGTGAACACCGGCATCAGGCCGGCGATCAGGATGCACCAGTTGGACAGGGTCATGGGTTCAGTCTCCTTGTTGGGTTGTCGTGTTCGATGTTGCGTTCGATGTCGGGTATGGCGCGCCCAACGTGGGCTCAGGATGGGTTCATAGCTCCTTGGCCGCGAAGGTATTGCAGGCGCTGACCTTGCCTTCGTTGATGCCGCGCTTGAACCAGGTCACGCGCTGGGCCGAACTGCCGTGGGTGAAGGAGTCCGGCACCACCACGCCGCGCGCCTGGCGCTGCAGGGCGTCGTCGCCGATGGCGGAGGCGGCGTGCAGGGCGTCTTCGATATCCCCTTCTTCCAGGATGTGACGTGCCTGGTTGGCGTGGAAGGCCCAGACCCCGGCGAAGCAGTCGGCCTGCAGTTCCAGTCGCACCGACATGGCATTGGCCTGCTTTTCGCTGGCATTGCGGCGGGCCGCATCGACCTTGTCGGAGATGCCCATCAGGTGTTGCACGTGGTGGCCGACTTCATGGGCGATCACATAGGCCTGGGCGAAGTTGCCGGAGACCTTGAAACGCTGCTTCATCAGTTCATAGAAGGACAGGTCGATGTAGACCTTCTGGTCGCCCGGGCAATAGAAGGGACCGGTGGCGGTCTGGCCGGTGCCGCAGGCGGTCGGCGTGCTGCCGGAAAACAGCACCAGCTTGGGCCGCGCATACTGCTTGCCGTTGGCGGCGAAGATCTGGCCCCAGGTGTCTTCGGTGTCGGCCAGGACGGTGGAAACGAAGCGCGCCATCTGGTCGTTGGGCGAGGGTTTGTGGGCCGGTGCCTGTTGCTGTACCGGTACCGGGCCGTCCCCGCCGGAGAGCAGGTTGAGCATGGTCAGCGGGTTGATGCCCAGGAAGTACGACGCCACCAGTGCCACGGCCACGGTGCCCAGGCCGATGGAGCGGCCGCCGAAGCCAAAGCCGCCCCCTCCGCCGCCACCTTCACCACGACGGTCTTCCACGTTGTCGCTTTCGCGATTGCCTTCCCATTTCATGATTCGTTCCTCTGCGGGCCTGTCTGCAATGCCCGGATTGTAATGGATGACATGGGGTGCCGGCTTGTCGGACGTTGTCTGACGGGGCCGGGAGGGTTCCGTCCGATTCCGCCCGATGAGCTGTCGAGGTATCGTGCAAAAAGGCGCAGGCTGGATGTCGGATGACTGGATGCAGGGACGCCCGCTTGGCGCGCTCGGCATTCGGTGCCACACTGGCTGCCTTGATCGCTGCATCGTCAGCGGCATTTCTGGCTGCACCCATCGCTCCACGCAACGCTGCATTGCCCGCTGTACTGCTGGCTGCACTGCTGGCAGCACCCCGTCCGCAACAAGCACAACAACACTGGAGGCGACACATGATCATCTGGCTCATTGTTTTCATTGCAAGCGCATTGGCGCTGATGATGGCGCGTGCCAGCGCCTGGGTCTGGCTGGCGGCCGAGGCGGCCCTGATCTTCCTGGGCGGCGCCGCGCTCGATATCGACTGGCCGGTGCGGGTGCTGCTGGCGATCCTGTTGTTTACGCCGACCCTGGTGGTGGCGATCCGCTCGGTGCGGCAGTCGCTGATCACGCGGCCGGCGCTGGACACGTTCGCCATGATGGCGCCGCGCATGTCCGACACCGAACGCGATGCCATCGAGGCCGGCACCACCTGGTGGGATGCCGAGCTGTTCTCCGGCAAACCGGACTGGGAGCGCCTGTTTGCGCTGCCGGCGCCGCGCCTGACACCGGAGGAGCAGGCTTTCCTCGATCACGAGGTCGAGCAGCTGTGCGCCATGGTCAGCGACTGGGACACCAGCGTGAAGACCCAGGACCTGCCGCAGCAGGCCTGGAAATTCATCAAGGAGCGCGGCTTCCTGGGCATGATCATTCCGCGCCAGTACGGCGGCAAGGAGTTCTCGGCCTACATGCATTCGCAGGTGGTGATGAAACTGGCCTCGCGCAGTTCGGCTGCGGCCATCGCGGTGATGGTGCCCAATTCGCTGGGGCCGGCCGAATTGCTGCTGCATTACGGCACCGAGGCGCAGAAGGATCACTACCTGCCGCGCCTGGCACGGGGACAGGAGATTCCCTGCTTCGCACTCACCAGTCCCTATGCGGGTTCGGATGCGGCGGCCATTCCGGATATCGGCATCGTCTGCAAGGGCCGGTATGAGGGACGCGAGACGCTGGGCTTCCGGGTCACCTGGAGCAAGCGCTACATCACCCTGGCGCCGGTGGCCACCGTGCTGGGCCTGGCCTTCCGGGCGCGCGATCCGCATGGCCTGCTGGGCTATGCGATGGAGCCCGGCATCACCTGCGCGCTGATCCCCACCGACCATCCAGGGGTGGTCACCGGTCGTCGACACTGGCCGCTCAATGCGGTGTTCCAGAATGGTCCGACCGAGGGGACCGATGTCTTCATCCCGATGGATTGGGTGATCGGCGGCGTGGCCCAGGTCGGACGCGGCTGGCGCATGCTGATGGAATGCCTGGCCGCGGGGCGGGCGATTTCGCTGCCGTCGTCCAGCGTCGGTTTTTCCAAGATGGCGGTGCGCGGTACCAGTGCCTATGCCGCCATGCGGCGCCAGTTCAAGATCGAGATCGGCAAGTTCGAGGGCGTGCAGGAAGCGCTGGCGCGCATGGGCGGGCATCTCTACATGATGGATGCCACGCGCCGCCTGTCGGCACTGGCGGTGGATGCGGGCGAGAAGCCGTCGGTGATCTCGGCCATCTCCAAGTACCACGTCACCGAGCGCGGGCGCATGGTGGTCAATGACGGCATGGACGTGATCGGTGGCAAGGGCATCTGCATGGGGCCGGGCAATTTCCTGGCGCGGGTGTACCAGCAGATTCCGATCGCCATCACGGTAGAGGGCGCCAATATCTTGACGCGCTGCCTGATCATCTTCGGCCAGGGGGCGATCCGTTGCCATCCCTATGTGCTGCAGGAGCTGGCTGCGGCCTCGGAGGAGGATCGCGAACGCGCGGTGCAGGCCTTCGACCGCGTGCTGTTCGCGCACCTGTCCTTCGCGGCGGCCAATGCGGCGCGCAGCCTGGTGGGTGGCATCAGCGGCGGCTGGCTGTTGCCGGCACCGTCCCAGGCGGCGCATGCCACGCGCCGCTACTACCGCGCCGTGGTCCACCTGTCCTCGGCCTTCGCCTTGCTCACCGATGTCAGCATGGCCGTGCTGGGCGGTACGCTCAAGTTCCGTGAACGTATCTCGGCGCGGCTGGGGGATGTGCTCTCGCAGTTGTACCTGGTGTCGGCGGTGTTGAAACGCTTCGAGGACGAAGGTCGTCAGGAAGCTGACCAGGCCTACGTCGACTGGTCGGTGCAGGATGCCCTGAACCGGGCGCAGGAAGCCATCGTCGAGACCTTGCACAATTTCCCCAACCGGCCCGTGGCGTTGCTGCTGCGGGTGCTGATCTTCCCGCTGGGACTGCCTTATCGCAAGCCATCGGACCTGCTCGGCACCCTGGTGGCCAAGGCCATGCAGACCCCGGGCGCAAGCCGCGACCGGCTGGTGGCCGATACCTATGTGCCCGGCGAAGGTGACCCGCTGGCCTGCGGCGAACTGGCCTTTGCACTGGCGCCGGTGGTGCAGCAACTGGAGCAGCGGCTCAAGCCGGAGATCAAGGAAGAGCGGCTGCCGCCGATGCCGCAGAGCCTGCGCGAACTGCCGGCCTGGAGTGCGCTGGTCTTGCAGCGCGGTCTGATCTCGCAGCAGGAGAAGGAAGTGCTGGATGCCTTCGCCCACTATGGGGACCTCAGCGTGCAGGTGGACGATTTTGCGGCCGACTTCGACCGGGCCGAGAACATGGCAGAGGTTTCCTAGTTCGCGTAAGCTGCCGGCTCCGGATACAGCCACAGGATGAACCATGACCCGACAGCCCCGCATCTACCTCGCCGGTCCCGATGTCTTCGCGCGCGACTATGCCGCGCACAAGACGCGCATCAAGCAATGGTGCGGCGAGCTGGGCTTGCTGGCCTTGTGCCCGGGCGATGACGAGGTGCAGGGCGAGAGCAAGTCCGAGATCGCCCGGCGCATCTACGAAATCAACGTAGCCCTGATCGAGTCGGCCGATGCCGTGGTGGCCAACGTGCGCGACTTTCGCGGCCACGAGCCGGATTCGGGCACGGTCTTCGAGATCGGCTACGCGGTCGGGCGTGGCAAGAAGGTGTGGTGCTACAACACGCCGGTGCAGGATCTGCTGGCGCAGGTGCCGCAGGGCGAGCCCGGTTACTGTCGCGAGGACATGCAGATCGAGGACTTCGGCCTGCCGCGCAACCTCATGCTGGCGCATGCCGCCGAACTGGTGCAGGGTGACCTGCGCGCCTGCCTGGAGCAGGTGGCGCGCTGGCATGCGGGACGGCGCTGAGCCCGTCTGCGCGACATCATTGCAGGGGTACTCGCCCCATCAGATAGAACTCTTCATTGGGACGCATGCTGGTCACGTTGGCCAGCCGGTTGGACATGCCGAAGAAGGCCGCGATGGCCGCGATGTCCCAGGCTTCCTCCTCTCCCCAGCCCTGTTCCCCGAGCAGGGCGAAATCCTCTTCGTTGACCGCCCAGGCGCTGGCCGAGACCTTCATGGCGAAATCCAGCATGGCCTTTTGCCGCGGGCTGATGTCGGCCTTGCGGTAATTGATCGCGACCTGGTCGGCCAGCAAGGGGTCCTTGGCGCGGATGCGCAGGATCGCACCATGCGCCACCACGCAGTACTGGCATTGGTTGGCATTGCTGGTGGCGACCACGATCATCTCGCGCTCGGCCTTGGTGAGCTTGCCGGGCTTGTCCATCAAGGCATCGTGATAGGCGAAGAAGGCGCGGAATTCGTCCGGGCGGTGCGCCAGGACCAGGAAGACGTTGGGGATGAATCCTGACTTCTCCTGCACTGTCAGGATGCGCTGGCGGATGTCCTCGGGAAGCTCGTCGAGTTCGGGAATGGGAAAGCGGCCGATGGGGGCGGTCGGGGTCATGGGGTCTCCTGTTGTCGTGGTATGCAGGGCAGTGGCTGCCCCGGAGAGAACATAGCACTTCTTCCGGTCGTTCAATGTCGCCAGCCTGACGGTGAAGCCTTTTGCTTCATGTGTTGATCAAATGCAATGAAAAATATGATTAAGATATATCTTGAAATATTCAAAATAAAGATATATCTTGGCTATATCGATCGACACGCAGCGTGCGTCAGTCGCTGCCTTAGCAAACCGACAAGAAGGAAACACCATGTTCAAGCATCTATTCGGCCACCACGGCCAGCCGGGCCACGGCCCCATGCACCAGCGCCACGACCGTCCGCACCATGGCGGCGGCCTGTTTGATGAAGAGGGCCATCGCGGCCACCACGGGCCGCGTGGCCGCGAGGGAGGCGGCGGGGGCGGTCGCGGTGCGCGCATGTTCGAGCAGGGCGCATTGCGCATCGTGATGCTGCACCTGTTGCAGGAAAAGCCGCGCCACGGCTACGACATGATCAAGGCCATCGAGCAGCTGGTGGGCGGTGGCTACAGCCCCAGCCCGGGCGTGATCTACCCGACCCTGACCCTGCTGGAAGAAATGGGCCATGCCTCGGTACAGGGCGAAGAGGGCGGCAAGAAGCTCTACACCATCAGCGCCGAGGGCCGTGCGCATCTGGAAGAGAAGGAAAACGCCGAGATACTGCAGCAGGTGCTGCGCAAGTTCGAACTGCGCCGCCAGGAACGTCCGGATGCCGATTCGCCGGAACTGCGCCGGGCGGTCCAGAACTTCCGCATGGCGCTGCATACGCGCCTGGCCAAGGGCAAGCTGGAGCAGGAAGAACTGCATGCCATCATCGACATCATCGATCGCGCCGCCGTGGCGGTGGAGCGGGCCTGAGCCCCAAAGAAGCAAGCAAGGAGAGCAACATGAAGGAACATCGCTACCGCATCACCCTGGAACACCTGGCCACGGCGTCGGAAGGACAGACGCTGCATGAGCCCATCAGCTTCGAGGCCGGCAATCATGACGATATCTTCAGTATCGTTGGTCGCCTGCGCGGCAATGGCCAGTTCGACAGCGATACCAGCGCGCAGCTGGCGCTGGGGCTGAAACTGTTTTCGGAGGTGATGCTGAAGAACCGCAAGCATCCCCTGTTCGAAGAAATACAACCGGCCCTGCGCGACTTCATCATGAAGCTCAAGGCGCAGGGCAAGGCCGCCGCAGAATAAAGCGGCCAGCCGACGGCGCCCTTACTGGTTGGCCGGCGCGATCATTTCAGCGTAGTCGTAGAGCGCACCCAGGATGTCCTGGGTGCGCTCGTCGTCTGCCTGCTCCTGCAACTGGTCGATCTGTTCGAACAACTGGGCGATGGTGCGCGCGCCACCGGCGCCTTCGAACAGGCGGGCAGCGCGATGCTCTTCCCAGTGCTGGGCTTCGTCGGGACGCAGGGTCTCGGGGAAGTTGCGGGCGCGATAGCGGAACAGGATTTCGTTGAGGCGCATATCGTCGAAGGACATGCTGGCCTCGGCCAGGGCGGCTGGAGCCAGGGCGCGCAGTTGCGTCAGCTGGCGCCGGTCACCGTTGCCGATGAAGCCGCCGTAGAGGTCTTCATCGACGTCGGGTCGGTCTTCGCCCTCGCGCTGGTAGACCTGGCGCCACAGTGACGACAGGTCGGGCAGGGCGGCCGCGTGTTCGGCATGGCGCAGCGCGGTGTCGACGTCGATGCCCAGGGCGGCGGCGCGCTCGGCGCTGAGGGTCTTGAGGCTGCCCACCACCATGGGTGACTTGTTCAGGTGGATGCTCTTGACCGGCAGGCGCTCTACGCCCTCCGGCAGGTCATCGCGCCGGGTGAACATGCGTGTGCGCACGGTGGCCGCGTCGAGGCTGGCCAGTTCGGCGGGGTCGTAGCCGAGGTCCCAGGCGATCACTTCGTTCTTGTTGGTGGGGTGCATGCCCAGCGGCCACATCAGCGCCAGGCAGCCCTGCGCCACCGGGAACATGCCGGAGACGTGCAGGAAGGGCTTGGCCGCCGGCAGGCCGATTTCGGCGGCGGCCTTTTCCTTCTTGTGCAGGGCCAGGGCGAAGTCGAACAGGCGCGGGTTGTGCTGGCGGATCAGGCGCGCCAGCGCGATGGTGGCGCGCACGTCGGAGAGGGCATCGTGGGCGGCTTCGTGCAGCAGGCCATTGGCCTTGGAGAGATGTTCCAGCTTGAAGCTGACGCTGCCGTCTTCCTTGGTCGGCCACTGGATGCCGTCGGGGCGCAGGGCATAGGTCAGGCGCACCACATCCAGCAGGTCCCAGCGGCCGCAGCCGTTGGCCCATTCGCGGGCATAGGGATCGATCAGGTTGCGCCAGAACATGAAGCGGGTGACTTCGTCGTCGAAGCGGATGGTGTTGTAGCCCACGCCGATGGTGCCGGGCTCGCCCAGGGCCTGCTCGATCTGCGCGGCGAATGCGTGTTCGGGGATGCCGTTTTCCAGGCAGTGCTGCGGCGTGATGCCGGTGATCAGGCAGGACACCGGGTCGGGCAGGTAGTCCGGCGCCGGCTTGCAATAGATCATGATGGGTTCGCCGATCTCGTTGAGTTCGGCGTCGGTGCGCACGGCGGCGAACTGCGCAGGACGGTCACGGCGCGGCACGGCGCCAAAGGTTTCGTAGTCGTGCCAGAGGAAGGTGTGATTGGACATCGCGGCGGGCTTCTATGGGAATCGCGCGATTATAGAGCCTTGTGGCCTGCGCGCCGTGATCAGTGCGCAGGCCGGCGGGATTGCCGAGGCTTTCTCGATCGATGCCGAGGGCCTGGATGGCGGCGTTACTGCAAGGCTGGCGTATCGCGCTTGAGCACCTTGCGCAGCAGATCCTGCAGGGTGCCGCTGCGCAGGGGCAGGTTGCCACCGGCGTACTGGATGTTGTCGATCACCCAGCCGCGGGCGTCGCGGGAGAGGGTCAGGCGGTCGGTCCATTTGGCCGGGGATTGCAGCTTGGCATCGCTGAAGATCAGTTCCACCGTGCAGGTTGCTTCACGTTCCTGGGCTTCGCACTGAACCACTCGGAAGGTCGAGGCGCCATTCGGGTTGCCGGTGAACAGGTCGCCCTGTACCAGGGGCGGCAGCGGCTCGGCATCGGGATCGGCGGCCAGGTCGGCGGCCGCCTGGGCGGTGCGGGCTTCCTGGGCGACCGAGACATCCTTGAGCAGGTCGAACAGCGACACCGACAGGAAGCTGCGGAAGGTGATCAGTTCCTGCAGGGTCAGCGCGCCAACGGGCCTGGCCGAGGCGTGGGCCTGGTAGAACTCCGTGACCAATTCCTTGGCTTTGCCGTCTTCATTGGCCGTGCACGCTGCCAGCAAGAGGCTGGCGGCGGCGAAGAGTGTCGTACCGATCCGCTTCAATCTGATTCTCCCTGTGCCGTGGTCGCGTGCATGGTAGAGGGGCATGCGGCCGACGGCCTGTTGATCTGTTATTTCGTTATTACCTTGTCATCAGTGGAATGTGAACGATTGCGTGAGCAGATCGACAAGCATTCCCGGTGGCAAGCTTACGCCTCCCGGCTCGGCAGGAAGGCCCGAAATACATCGCCAAAAGGCCGCCAATTCGCTGCAAATGCTGTGTCAAAGCGGGCTGGCGAGGCGTGCCGGCTCGCTCTGGAGCGGGTGCCACGTTTGTTGCGGCGACGCCTTACTCGGTCTGCTGGATGGCGTCGCTGAGGTTGTCGGTGAGGTATTCGCGCTGGGAAGACTGGTCGTTGCCGATGAATTCGATGTCATCGATGCGCCACTGGCGGTTTTCGCGCACCAGCAGGATCTTGTCGTTCCAGGATTCGTCGCTGCCCGATTGCTGGTAGCGGAAGGCCACCTGGCAGGCGGCGCGATCCGCTTCGCTGTCGCAGGACTGGACGGCGAAGGAAGTGGCGCCCTCGAAGAGCGAGGTGAACAGATCGCCCTCGACGATGGGGGCCGCCTGCGGGCCGGCGGCGGCCTGGTAGCGGGCATCCGCGGCTTCGGCCCGGGTCAGCAGGTTGTAGAGGGAGCGGCTGACCAGCGGTTCGAACTGCTTGAGTTCATCGGCCGAGGGCAGGCCGGGGGCGTTGTGCTTGAGGTGGATGCGGTAGAAGTCGCCGACCACTTCGGCCTGCTGCTGCTCCTCGCCGCTGAAATTGTTGCAACCCGACAGGATCAGCAGCATGCCCAGGGCGACGGCGCCGGCACCGGTACGCAATGCGTGGGCGGAAGAGGGGGCGGCCGCGGGTGAGGCTGAAGGTGAGGCTGGGCGGGGAGGAGGGGCGGGACGGTGCAAAGTGGTCATCCTGGTGTTCCTGGCGCCGGGTCTTGCCCGGTGCTCGTGTCATGGCGGCATATGCCCCGAAGAGGGCGCTGTGCCCGGTTACGGCCTGATGCAGGGTTGATGCTGGGTTGACGCTCTTGGGTCTGCCCGGTTAGTCAGGGGCGAGTCGCAAACGTTCCGCAGCGCCCCGGTTGGAGGCGCTGCAGAGGGTGGCAATGCGGTGGTGCTGCCGACGATCAGGGGGGGGCGGGCTTAGACCGATTCGGTCAGCAGCGAGAAATGTTCCACCTGCGGGGCGCCGGCGAAGAAGGGGCCGACGATGCCGCGCCATTCGGTAAAGGCGGGCGATTCGCGGAAGTCCACGGTATGGTTTTCCAGGGTGGCCCAGTACACCATGAGCAGGTAGCGCTCTGGCGATTCGACGCCCTTTTGCACCTTGTGGCCGAGATAGCCGGTGGCCTTGCTGATGGTCTGCGCCAGGCCGCGCTGGATGGCTTCGTCGAATTCGGCTTGCTTGCCGGGTTGGATGCGGATGTCCGCCAGTTCCAGGATCATGTGGTTCTCCATTGTGCAGTGCATAGTCGAGGGTGAGCGCCGGCGCCGTGGTGCGTCGGCGGGCCGCACGATTATCACATTTTCCCCGGAGGCCGGCGTTCAATGGAATTTGTGGTCGGCTGAAAAGCTTTCACGCGCGGCCTGCGGTGGCCTGTTTTGGGGCGTCGTCATGGTGCGCGCAGGTTTTTTGCACCGTCTGGCGGCAAGCCGTGTGGATGCCGAAATCTTTTACGGATTTATTTTGCGTCCACGCGCCGCAGCAATTGTTATTTGGGGCCGCGCTCAATACACTAGCTCCCGTTTTATCTATCCAAAATCAAAACAAATCTACAACGAAAGGGATCTCCATGTCGGGTTCGTATTTCCCCCAATGGCGGCTGCGCCAAAGCACCACTGACGGCCAGGGAGCCGTGATCGCCGCCGACGAGCGGCTGCCTGCGCCACAGACCCTGGCCATGGGGGTGCAGCACGTGGTGGCCATGTTCGGTTCGACCGTGCTGGCGCCGCTGCTCATGGGCTTCGATCCCAACCTGGCAATCCTGATGTCCGGCGTCGGTACGCTGCTGTTCTTCCTGCTGGTGGGCGGCCGGGTGCCGAGCTACCTGGGGTCCAGCTTTTCCTTCATCGGCCTGGTCATTGCGGTGACCGGTTATGCCGGTTCCGGTGCCAATGCCAACCTGGGCGTGGCGCTGGGTGGCATCATCGCCTGCGGAGCGGTGTATGCGGTGATCGGTCTGATCGTGGCCGGCGTCGGTACCCGCTGGATCGAGTCGCTGATGCCGCCGGTGGTGACCGGTGCGGTGGTGGCGGTGATCGGCCTGAACCTGGCGCCGATCGCGGTCAAGGGCGTCTCGGGCAGCAATTTCGACAGCTGGATGGCACTGGCCACCGTGCTGTGCGTGGGCTTCGTCGCCGTGTTTACGCGTGGCATGCTGCAGCGCCTGCTGATTTTGGTCGGGCTGCTGCTGGCCTATGTGCTGTATGCAGTGCTGGCCAATGGCCTGGGCCTGGGCAAGCCGATCGACTTTGCCAGCGTGGCCAATGCCGCCTGGTTCGGCGTGCCGCACTTTGCCACTCCGGTGTTCCAGGCCAGCGCGATGGCCTTGCTGGCTCCGGTAGCGATCATCCTGGTGGCCGAGAACCTGGGTCACATCAAGGCCGTGTCGGCCATGACCGGCCAGAACCTGGACCGCTACATCGGCCGTGCCTTCATCGGTGACGGCCTGGCGACCATGCTTTCGGGTAGCGTCGGCGGCACCGGCGTGACCACCTATGCCGAGAACATCGGCGTGATGGCCGTGACCAAGATCTACTCCACCCTTGTGTTCGTTGTGGCGGCGGTGATCGCCATCCTGCTGGGCTTCTCGCCCAAGTTCGGCGCGGTGATCCTGACCATCCCCGGGGCGGTGCTGGGTGGTGTATCGATCGTGGTGTTCGGTCTCATTACCGTGTCCGGCGCCCGCATCTGGGTCGAGAACAAGGTCGATTTCTCCAACAATACCAACCTGATCGTGGCGGCCGTGACCCTGGTGCTGGGCGCGGGCGACTTCACCCTCAAGCTGGGCGGCTTCGCGCTGGGTGGCATCGGTACCGCCACCTTCGGGGCGATCATCCTGCATGCGCTGCTCAAGCGTCGGGGTTGATTCCATCCTGACAATGCGTGTGGGCGGGAAGGAAGAGGCCGGTTCGGGTCGGGCCGTTCCGGGCGATCGGCCTTGATGTTCTGTTCGTGCTGAATGTTCGGATATGGCGGAGATTTTGTGAAAATTTCCGTTGAGCAATCTCCGTTTGCTGTCTATACTTTGGCGCGTTGCAGCGCAGCGTCGCCGCCATGGCCCCGGGGGGCCGGGCAGGAGGCCAGGACAGCCTGCTACACGTCGTCGGGCCAGGTCTCTTGCCAGGCTCGCTTATCAGGGGAATCACCGCATGAACTCCGCCATCCGCCTGCCAGCCTTGCTGTGCATCGCCCTCCCTTTGCTGTCGGCCTGTGACGCCCTGGCCGGCAAGAAGGACTACGCCTATTTCCGCCAGCATATGGACGAGGCCAAGTCGGTATCCGACCAATGCCAGCTCAATGGCACATCGGGCATGAACCAGTCCCAGATCAAGGTCTGCGAAGCCGCCCGTGAAGCCTGGGCCAATCGCAACTTCAACTATTGATCGGCTGAGGCGGCCCGGATGCGCCCTGGCATCGTCACGGCGCTGTCACAAATCTGTCAAAGACGGTCGTTAGAATGCGGGGTTTTCGATTGCCCTCTTCCCTGACTGGCCGCTCATGCACAATCCGCCGGATACGCCGCAAGCCTTGCACCTGCTCTACGAGCCGGCCGGATTCATCTGCTCCTTCCGTTTCGAGGAGGGCCGTGCCCGGCAGATGAACTGGAACGAGGTGGTCGATGATCATCCGGTCGCGCCGGCGTTCAGCTGGCTGCACGTGAAGACGGCCGACGTGAAGATCCAGCAATGGCTGGCCCACCACAGCGGCATCCCCGAATACATCACCGAATTCCTGCTCAGCAGCGACACCCATCCGGGCCTGCATGCCACGCCCGACGGCGTCTACGGCACCTTGACCGACATGAAGATGGAGATCGGCGACACCGGCACCGAGAAGGGGGCGCTGCATTTCTACCTGGACCGCACGCGCCTCCTGACGCTGCGCACCCAGCCGCTGATTTCCACCAACATGCTGCGCCAGAAGGTGTTGGACGGCGGTGATTTCGACAATCCCATGGACCTCTTCGCCGAGCTGCTGCGCTGCCTGGCCGACGGATTCAATGCGCGCCTGGACAAGCTCAACGACAAGGTGGACGACATCGAGTTTTCGGTGCTGTCGGACCGCCGGGCTGAAGACCGGGCCGAACTCTCCGGGATTCGCCGCCAGCTGGCCGAGCTGCGGCGCTTCATCGCGCCGGAACGCCGCATCCTGGCGCAGTTCCAGCGCTTGCGCCCGTCCTGGGTGCCGCGCGAGGCACTGGAAGACCTGACCCATGCACTGGACGAACTCAATGAACTGCATTCCACCGTGGAAGCGGTCTATGAGCGTGCCAAGCTGCTGCAGGAAGAGATCGCGTCGCAGATGTCGGAGCAGATGAACCGCAACCTGATGGCGCTCTCGATCCTGACCGCGCTGTTGATGCCGGCCACGCTGGTGTCAGGGATTTTCGGGATGAACGTGGCAGGTCTGCCGGGTCTGCATGACGAGACCTCGTTCTGGATCGTGATGGGGCTCATGGGTGGCCTGGGGGTGGCGACCGTGGCTTTCCTGCGGTGGATGAAGATCTTCTGAGGAAGATCTTCCTGATGGCGCTTGAGCTGCTCGAGGTGCCTTGTGCGCTTGAGGCGCTTTGGGCGCTTCAGCTGCGGCAGGCACCTGCAGCGTTTCAGTCGCGTGCTGCCATGGCTTCCTCGCTCTCGCGGATCAGCTTGTCGATGTCCAGGTTGTCCACTGCTTCCACCCGCAACGACAGCGGGCGCCACAGCGAATACAGCCACAGGCCGATGGTGCAGAGCGTGCCCAGGAACAGGGTGATGAAGCCCGAGAGGAACAGCCCGATGAAGGGTGAGGCGATCAGGCCGTCATAACCGATCAGGTGCTTGCCGTCCCAGGTGATGGTCTGGGCGCCGAATAGCGACAAGACCCCCATCAGGGTCGAAAACGGTACCAGCGAAAACGTGGTGCCGATGGCCAGCAGCTTGTAGATGGACGCCATCGACATGCGCTGGATCTTGATCTGCTCGAACATGAGCCTTCCCCTTGCTCGTCCGCGTGGAGTTGTCCACGCCGCTGCGCCTTCCCGTGCACGGACGGCGTAGCGCATGGCGCCGCCCGCGTGGCCTTGCGGCCGGTTCCCCGGAATACCGGGATTACTTGCCCCAGCTGTCCTTGAGCGTGACCGCGCGGTTGAAGATCGGCTGGCCTTCGGTCGAGTCGACGCGGTCGGCCACGAAGTAGCCGTGGCGTTCGAACTGGTAGATCTCGCCCGGCTTGGCGTTCTTCAGGGTCGGCTCCAGGTACGCGGTGATGACTTCCTTGGAGTTCGGATTCAAGGCCGCCAGGAAGTCCTTGCCGCCGGCATCCGGATGCGGGTCCGAGAAGAGGCGGTCGTACAGGCGCACTTCGGTGGCCAGGGCGTGGTCCGCGCTGACCCAGTGCAGGTTGCCTTTGACCTTGTAGTTGGAGCTGCCTTCGGTGCCGCTCTTGCTGTCTTCGAAGTAGTTGCAGTGGACGGCGATGACGTTGCCGTGCTCGTCCTTGTCGCAGCCGGTGCATTCGACCACGTAACCGTAGCGCAGGCGCACCTTGTTGCCGGGGAAGAGGCGGAAGTAGCCCTTGGTCGGCACTTCCATGAAGTCTTCGCGTTCGATCCACAGTTCCCGGGTAATGGGGAAGTGACGGTGGGCGGTGTCGTGTTCCGGATGCGCCGGCGGATAGACCGGGGCGCTGCAATCGATGGACACGCCTTCGGGGAAGTTGTCGATGATCAGCTTCAACGGACGCAGCACGGCCACCGCGCGCGGGGCCTTGGGGTCGAGGTCTTCGCGCAGTGCGCCTTCGAGCACGCTGAAGTCGATCCAGCTGTTGTTCTTGGAGGCGCCGGTGCGGTCGCACATCAAGCGGATCGCTTCCGGGGTATAGCCGCGACGGCGCAGGCCGACGATGGTGGGCATGCGCGGGTCGTCCCAGCCGGAGACGATCTTTTCATCGACCAGCTGGCGCAGCTTGCGCTTGCTGGTGATGATGTAGGTCAGGTTCAGGCGGGCGAATTCGTACTGGTGCGGCAGCGGCTTCCTGAAGAAACCTTCCTCGGCCAGTTGCTCCAGCAGCCAGTCGTAGAAGGGGCGCTGGTCTTCGAACTCCAGGGTGCAGATGGAGTGGGAGATGTTTTCCAGCGCGTCCTCGATCGGATGCGCGAAGGTGTACATCGGGTAGACACGCCACTTGTCGCCGGTGTTGTGGTGGGTGGCATGGCGGATGCGGTAGATGGCCGGATCGCGCAGGTTCATGTTGGGGCTGGCCATGTCGATCTTGGCGCGCAGGATCAGCGAGCCGTCGGGATGCTTGCCGTCGCGCATTTCATCGAACAGGCGCAGCGATTCCTCGGCCGGGCGGTCACGCCAGGGCGAGTTCTTGCCGGGTTCGGTGAGGGTGCCGCGGTTCTCGCGCATCTGCTCGGCGTTCTGCTCGTCCACATAGGCCAGGCCCTTGCGGATCAGCGCCTGGGCACAGGCGTACATGACGTCGAAGTAGTTGCTGGCGTAGTACAGGTGCGACTTGCCGTCGTGCTCCCAGGAGAAGCCCAGCCACTTGACCGAGTCGAGGATGGTGTCGACGTACTCCTGCTCTTCCTTTTCCGGGTTGGTGTCGTCGAAACGCATGTGGCAGCGGCCGGCGTAGTCGGCGGCCAGGCCGAAGTTCAGGCAGATCGACTTGGCGTGGCCGATGTGCAGGTAGCCGTTGGGCTCGGGCGGAAAACGGGTCACCACCTGCGGCAGGGCCTCGCCCTGACCGTTGCTGCGCTCGGCGTAGGTGCCGGAAACCAGATCGGATTCGATGATGCCGCGCAGGAAATTGGTGGAGGGGGCAGGGGTGTGACCGTTTTTCAGTTCGTTGCTCATGAGATGAATCGGAGGAATGCCTGTTTATTCAGATGGCAAGCATTTTACCGCACGTGCCCGATTTCAACGGGCTTTGCGGCTGCCAGGGCCAGATTTTTTGCCGGGAGACAACGCATGGTCCAGCTTGGTGATCAGGCTGATTGCCTTGGGAGACACTTTTCTTGTTACACAAGATACGGGTGGGAATTACCTGTCAGGAGGGGCGGCTGGCAATCTGCGCCCATGACTTGGCAGCGTGCCGGGTCAAGTGAACATTCCGGACCCCTTGCAGGCAGGGGCGGACAAGAAAAAGGAGCGCAATCATGAATCGACTGATCAAACTGGTCGTCGCCGCCGGCGTGGCGGCAGCAACCCTTTCCGCCTGCGTGGTGGTGCCGGCCGGACCGCCGCAACCGCACTATTACCGCCCTTATTACGGCCCGGGTTATTACTACGGGCGCTGATCGGCCGCTGATCGGTCGTTGATATTCCCGGTACTGGCCTGGATCACATCTGCCTGAACAGATGGGCGAAGAGGCGGCTCACCGGCAGCCGCTGGCCGTCAGGTCGGCCATGCAGGGTGAGCCACAGCTTGCCCGCTTCGTCGCGCTGCGCGGCCTGTATCCGACGGGCCTGGACCACGATGCCGCGATGGACCTGCCAGAACTGCTGCGGGTCCAGTTGCGGGATCAGTTCCCGCAGGCTGGTACGGATCAGGGCCTCGCCCTCGGCGGTGACCACGTTGACGTATTTGTCGGTGGCTTCGAAGTACAACACGTCCTGTACCGGGATCATCCTCACCCGGCTGCCCACGGCGGCGCGGATGAAGTCCAGCCGGGGTGGCTTGTCGCCGGGAGCGGGCAGGGCCAGCGCGCGCAACTGCGCCAGGGCGTGCTCCAGGTGGGCATCCTGGCTGCTGGCGGCGCGCTGGGCCAGCAGGGTTTGCAGGCGCCCGACCGTCACCGCCAGGCGTTCGCGGGTGACCGGTTTGAGCAGGTAATCGACCGCGGCGCGTTCAAAGGCCTGCACTGCATAATCGTCATAGGCCGTCACGAACACCAGCAGCGGGAAGGGCCGCTGCACCGGCCATTCCTCCCCCAGCTGCGCCGCCACTTCCAGCCCGGTCAGTCCGGGCATCCGGATATCCAGAAACAGCACATCGGGCAGGGTCGCCAGCGTCAGCTCCAGCGCCTCGATGCCATTGGCCGCCAGTTGCGGCGGTGGCAGTGCCGGCCAGGCCTGGGCCAGTGCCTGCCGGAGCGCCTGGGCCAGCAGGGGTTCGTCTTCGGCGATCAGCGCTGTAGGGACGGCCATGATGGCTCCAGAGTGAAGGATTCTTCAGACAAGGTTTTTAGGCATCAAGGGCGCGGTTGTGGCGCGTGGTGCGGTGGGCGCTCTTGAGTGCCTTCAGCGGGATGGTGATCTGCGCCATGGCGCCGGCCGGGACGTTGTGGGTGATGATCAGTTCGGCCAGCGGGCCATAGAGCGTGACCAGACGTTCGCGGATATTGTCCAGGCCGAAATGCATGCCGATCACCGGCTCCTTCTGCGGTGGTGGCTGGTTCAGGCTGATGCTGGTGGGCAGGCCGGCACCGGTATCGAGCACGCTCAGGACCAGCATGTCGTTATGCACGGCGGCGCGCACGGTGCAGTTACCGCCGTCGACCTTGGGTTCGAGACCGTGCTTGATGGCGTTTTCGACCAGGGGCTGGAGCAGCATCGGTGCCAGCCTGAGGCGGCCCAGGTGTTCCGGCAATTGCAGGGTATAGGACAGGCGCATGCCCATGCGCAGCGACATCAATCCCAGATAGGCCTTGATCAGGTCGAATTCCTTTTGCAGCGAGGTGCTGTCGGCGCGCGAGGCCGACAGGGTGGTGCGCAGGTATTGCACCAGCTGGTTGAGCATCAGCTCGGCCTGCAGCGGATCGGTGCTGATCAGCGACTGCAGCGTGGCCAGGGTATTGAACAGCATGTGCGGCTCGATCTGGGCTTGCAGCATCTGCAGCTGGGCCTGCACGGCCTGCTTCTCGACCTGGGTGGCGTGGGCTTCCAGGGCGGCCATCTTCTGGCGGTTCCAGAAGAACAGGGTGGCGCCGAAACAGACCAGGAAGGTCAGCACGATGACCGCGATGATGCTGTCGCTGTGCTCCGGCACCAGGCTCAGGATGGGCTGGCCCATCAAGAGGCTGGCCAGCACCCGGCCCAGCAGTACCGCCAGCGGTGCCATCACCACGATCACCAGCAGCATGCCCAGCTTGTTGGGGGCGTCGTTACCCCACAGCAGCAGGCGGCTGCCG
Organism: Herbaspirillum frisingense GSF30; assembly: GCF_000300975.2. Lineage (GTDB taxonomy): Bacteria > Pseudomonadota > Gammaproteobacteria > Burkholderiales > Burkholderiaceae_D > Herbaspirillum > Herbaspirillum frisingense. Next base: position 69,692 of record NZ_AEEC02000021.1, read on the forward strand.
TTGATCAACAGCATGGCGAGCAGGCCGATGCACATCGATACCTGCAGGTTTTCATAGAAGCTGCCGCCAATGCGCAGCAGGTAGGTGACGGCCAGCGCGCACAGCAGGTTGATCACCAGCGTGGGCAGCAGGGCCAGCGCCAGTTCGCGCAGCAGCAGGAGCAGGCGGGGCGGGACGGAAGTATCGTGTGGGGTCATGCGGTCCTGGGAGAGTGCAAACAAGCGGCCGAGGGGCGCGCTGCCCGCTCAGCGGCGGCGCAGTTCGCGCGCGATCATCGCCTTTTTCCAGTCGGCGGGAAAGCGCCCGAATACGCTCAAGGCGTGGAATAGTACCCCGATTCCCCAGCCAAGGAGAGGCCCGATGCTCCACCAGTGAGGATGCGGGGTGAGCAGGCTGACCAGCATCAGCCCGGCATTGACCACCAGGTAGATCGCCAGATGCCTGAAAAAGCCCAGCTGGCGCGCTACGCGCCGCTCGGCGCACAGGTAGTCGGGGTGGGTGGTGTCGTTGTGAAGCTCGGTATCGCGCATGGCACTCTCCTTGTCGGGCTGGTTGGATGGATCAGGCCCGCAGCATGCGCGTCGGCAGGGTGTAGGGCCAGCGCCGTGCGACCAACGGTAGCAGCGCGGGTGCCGGATGCTTGAAGCGCGGCGTGATCTGCACTACCTTATGCGGCCCACCCTTCGGAGAACTTCATGTGGCCCTATCCCAGGATTCTTGCTCATCGCGGCGGCGGCACGCTGGCGCCGGAAAACACGCTGGCCGGTTTTCGCGCCGGTCTGCAGCACGGTTATCGTGCAGTGGAGTTCGATGTCATGCTCACCCGCGATGAGGTCCCGATCCTGATGCACGATCCCCAGCGCGGGCGCACCCTGCCCGGCAGCGGGCGCATCGCCGAGACCGACTGGGCCGAGTTGCGCGAGCTGGAAGCCGGTGCCTGGCGTGACCCCGCCTTTGCCGGCGAGCGCATTTGCACCCTGGAGCAGTGCCTGGATTTTTGCCTGGAACAGGGCATCTGGATGAACGTCGAGATCAAGCCGGCCGCGCCGGAACATGCGCGGCGCACCGCCGAGCTGACCGCGCAGGCGGTGGCGCGGCGCTTTGCCGGAGTCAGCGGTGCCGCCTTGCCGGTGCTGTCCTCGTTCTCGTTCGAGGCCCTGCTGGCTGCGCAGGAGACCGCGCCGCAGTTGCCGCGCGGCTTCCTGGTGGATGTGATCCCAGAAGACTGGCAGCAGCGCCTGGCGCAGTTGCAGGCGGTCGCCCTGCATACCAACCACAAGCACCTGACCCCGGCCCTGGCGGCCAGCGTCAAGGATGCTGGCGTGGGCCTGTTCTGCTACACCGTCAACGATACGGCACGTGCCGCCGAAATCCGCGCCTGGGGCGTGGATGCCTTCTGCACCGACCGCATCGACCTGATCGCCGCCGATGCCTGGGCAGCGTGAACGGGGGAGGCTCTTGCTAGCGGGCATCGCGCAGCGTGGAAATGAACGGCAAATCGCGCTCTTACCGGCGGACTGAATCATGGCTCGCCCGCTATGATTTCCCTGCGGTCGACGCTGTCAGCCAAAGTTGTCAGGATGCTGTCAACGTCTCGCAAAAGCCCTGCGTTAAGGAAACACAAGGCCGGCGCCCGTGAGCACGCCGGTGGACTTGTGGAGCACACAACACTGAGAGATAGAGGAAAACGATGAAGATCAACAAACTGCTGGCCGCCGTACTCGTCGCCGCCTTCGCCATGCCGGTCATGGCCCAGCCCGCACCGGCAGCGGCTCCCGCAGCCGAAGCGCCGGCCGCCAAGCCTGCTCACAAGAAGCACAAGAAGCACGCCAAGAAAAAGCAGAAGAAGCACAAGAAGCACGCCAAGAAGGCCGCGCCGGCAGTGCCCATCAACAAGGGCGCCTGATTGCGGTTGCCGCCGGCCGGAAGACCTGGCCGGCGACCTGCTTTACCGGAAGGTCAGGCTGACATTGTTAAGGACCGGGGAGCGCAGGGTAGCGCGCAGTACCGGGTCAGCCGAACCTGTAACCCGTCCGGGGTCATCCCGGCGGGTTTTTTTTCGTCCGTCGTTGCGGGCCGTCAGGGCGAGCTGATGGCGCCTGCATGAGCTTGCACGAGGCTGCCCGAGGGGACCCTTGAAGCCCGCCCATCGGCGCCGGATCACGTATAATCATCGGTTCGCAATCGTTTTTTGCACCGACTATCATCGGGCCGAATCTGCCTCTTTCCGGCGGCATCAGGTCCATTTATCCGTCTTCGAACATGAACTCAGCCGAAATTCGCGACAAGTTTCTGAAATTCTTTGAATCCAAAGAACACACCATCGTCCGTTCCTCCAGCCTGGTGCCGGGCAATGACCCGACCCTGCTGTTCACCAATTCGGGCATGGTTCAGTTCAAGGACGTGTTCCTGGGCACCGACAAGCGCAACTACGTGCGCGCCACCTCCGTGCAGCGCTGCCTGCGCGCCGGCGGCAAGCACAACGACCTGGAAAACGTCGGCTACACCGCGCGCCACCATACCTTCTTCGAAATGCTGGGCAACTGGTCCTTCGGCGACTACTTCAAGCGCGAATCGCTGAAGTGGGCCTGGGAACTGCTGACCCAGGTCTATGGCCTGCCGGCCGACAAGCTCTGGGCCACGGTCTACCAGACCGATGACGAGGCCTACGACATCTGGACCAAGGAAATCGGCCTGCCGCCGGAGCGCGTGGTGCGCATCGGCGACAACAAGGGTGCGCCCTATGCCTCCGACAACTTCTGGCAGATGGCCGAGACCGGCCCCTGCGGCCCTTGCTCGGAAATCTTCTACGATCACGGCCCGGACGTCTGGGGCGGCCCCCCGGGTAGCCCGGACGCTGACGGCGACCGCTACATCGAAATCTGGAACAACGTGTTCATGCAGTTCGACCGCCAGCTCGATGCGGCCACCGGCGAATACACCCTGACCCCGCTGCCGGCGCCCTGCGTCGATACCGGCATGGGCCTGGAGCGCCTGGCGGCCATCCTGCAACACGTTCACAGCAACTACGAGATCGACCTGTTCCAGGCACTGATCAAGGCCGCGGCCCGCGAAACCGGCATCAGCGACCTGTCCAACGCCTCGCTGCGCGTGATTGCCGACCACATTCGCGCGACTTCCTTCCTGATCGTCGACGGCGTCATCCCCGGCAATGAAGGTCGCGGCTACGTGCTGCGCCGTATCATCCGCCGCGCCCTGCGTCATGGTCACAAGCTGGGCCAGACCAAGCCGTTCTTCCACAAGCTGGTCAAGGACCTGGTGCTGCAGATGGGCGCCGCCTATCCGGAACTGCCGGAAGCCGCCGAGCGCGTCGAGATGGTCCTGAAGCAGGAAGAAGAACGTTTCGGCGAAACCCTGGAACACGGCATGAAGATCCTGGAAGCCGCACTGGCTGCCAATACCGGCAAGCTGGACGGCGAGACTGCCTTCACCCTGTACGACACCTACGGTTTCCCGCTGGACCTGACCGCCGACATCTGCCGCGAGCGCAATGTCGAACTGGATGAGGCCGGCTTCAACGCCGCCATGGAACGCCAGAAGAGCGCCGCCCGCGCCGCCGGCAAGTTCAAGATGGCTGCTGCCATCGAGTACACCGGCGACAAGACCCGCTTCGTCGGCTACGAATCCCTGGCCCAGCAGGCCAAGGTGGTGGCGCTGTACGTGGCCGGCAGCCCGGTGCAGAAGATCGAGGCCGGCCAGGACGCCATCGTGGTGCTCGATACCACCCCGTTCTACGCCGAATCCGGCGGCCAGTCGGGGGATGCCGGTGCGCTGGAAGCGGCCAATGCCCTGTTCGCCGTGGCCGATACGCACAAGATCCAGGCCGATGTGTTCGGTCACCATGGTCAACTGATCAAGGGGAGCCTGGCCATCGGCGACGCCGTCGAGGCCAAGGTCGATGCCGACCAGCGCGCGCGCACCATGCGCAACCACTCGGCCACCCACCTGATGCACAAGGCCCTGCGTGAAGTGCTGGGTTCGCATGTGTCGCAGAAGGGTTCGCTGGTGGATGCCGACAAGACCCGTTTCGACTTCAGTCACAACGCGCCGATGACCGCCGACGAAATCCGTCGCGTGGAAGACATCGTCAACCGCGAAGTGCTGGCCAACGTCGCCACCGGCGCCCAACTGATGGCTTACGACGACGCGATTGCCGCCGGCGCCATGGCGCTGTTCGGTGAAAAGTATGGCGACCAGGTGCGCGTGCTCTCCATCGGTACTTCCACCGAACTGTGCGGCGGTACCCACGTGACCCGTACCGGTGATATCGGCCTGTTCAAGATCGTCTCCGAAGGTGGCGTCGCGGCCGGCATCCGCCGGGTTGAAGCGGTCACCGGCGAAGGCGCGCTGGCGCTGGTGCAGTCGCTGTCGGCCCGGGTGGCCGAGGCCGCTGCCGCCCTGAAGACCCAGCCGGAAGAACTGTTGCCGCGCATCGGCCAGGTGCAGGACCAGGTCAAGGCACTGGAAAAGGAGCTGGCATCGCTGAAGTCCAAGCTGGCCTCCAGCCAGGGCGACGAACTGGTGAGCCAGGCCGTTGACATCAACGGTATCAAGGTGTTGGCGGCAACGCTGGAAGGCGCCGACGTGGCGACCCTGCGCGAGACCATGGACAAGTTGAAGGACAAGCTCAAGACCGCCGCCATCGTGCTGGGCAGCGTCAAGGATGGCAAGGTCAGCCTGATCGCAGGCGTGACGGCCGATGCCACCGCCAAGGTCAAGGCCGGCGAACTGGTCAACTTCGTCGCCCAGCAGGTGGGCGGCAAGGGTGGCGGTCGTCCCGATATGGCCCAGGCCGGTGGTACCGAGCCGGCGGCCCTCCCGGGCGCCCTGCAGGGCGTGGCGGGCTGGGTCCAGTCCAAACTGTAAGCCGACACCGGCGCGGAGCACTCATGAGCGATTTCAAGTTCTGCCCGGTCTGCGCAGCATCGCTGGTGCTGCGCGCCGATGAAGGCGAAGCGGGCAAGGTCCGCCTGGCCTGTCCTGAAGGCCATTGGACGCATTGGGACAACCCGCTGCCGGTGCTGGCCGCGCTGGTCGAAATCGACGGCAAGATGTTGACGGCACGCAATGCCGCCTGGGCTGAGGGGCGCTTTGCCCTCATCACCGGTTTCATGGAACGCGACGAGACGCCCGAGCAGGGCATTGCCCGCGAACTGAAGGAAGAGACCGATCTGGACGCCCAGTACATCGAGCTGATCGGTGTCTATGAATTCATGCGCAAGAACGAGCTGATCATCGCCTACTACGTCAAGGCCAGCGGGGTCATCAAGCTCTCGCCGGAGCTGGTGGAGTATCGCCTGTCGGATCCGGCCGACCTGCGACCCTGGCCGGCCGGAACCGGCCATGCCGTGGCCGACTGGATGCGTCAGCGCGATCTACCGGTGCAGTATGTAGAGTTTGCCGGTTCCGCTACGCCCATCGAGGCGCCGGTGGTGCTGAAGTAATCAAGGCGACAACAAAGCGGTGCCGACGCCCGTTGCTGCAAAAAGCTTGCTTCTGCACAAGCTTAGTGCGGCGAAAACAACAGAACTTGTGCAATGCATCAAGTCGGCGCATTTTGCAGTAAAATCGTTTTCGTCGTGATCCATTTTGAGTCGAAGTAATGACCATTCAATTTCACCGGGAACTTGATGCGCGCGGTCTTAACTGCCCGCTGCCCATCCTCAAGACCAAGAAAGCCCTGGCCGATATGGCCAGTGGACAGGTGCTCAGGGTGACCGCCACCGATACCGGTTCGGTGCGCGATTTCCAGGCTTTTGCCAAGCAGACCGGCAACGATCTGCTGGAGCAATCGCAGAATGATGAACATGAGTTCATCTTCTTCATGAAGCGCAAGTAGATTTCTGCCATGCCAGCGATGGCTGGCAGCATGAAAAAACCCGCAACTCTCCGAGCTGCGGGTTTTTTGTTGTCCGTCGCCAGGCGGTCGAGCAGCCGCCCGGGCGTTTCAGAATTCCGGGTGGAAACTTTCGGCGCGAGCAATGGGCCAGAACTTCTCATAGACCCGGTAGCGGTAATTGCCATCGACCAGGTCGTTGGGCTGCAGGTACTTGAGCACGTTGGACATCAGCTGGATCTCGTGATCGTTGATGCGCCGCACGATGTGATGCGGACGCAAGGCCGAGGTGTGCGGCAGCCCGGCGGCCTGCACCAGTTCCTGCAGCGCGTGCAGGGTGCTCTGGTGGAAGCGATGCACGCGCTCGGCCTTGTCCGGCACGACCAGGGCGCGGGCGCGATTTGCGTTCTGGGTCGCCACGCCGGTGGGGCAGCGGTCGGTATGGCAGCTCTGCGACTGGATGCAGCCCAGGGCGAACATGAAGCCACGCGCCGAATTGCACCAGTCCGCTCCCAGCGCCAGCGTGCGCGCCACGTCGAAGGCGGTGACGATCTTGCCACTGGCGCCGATCTTCACCTTGTCGCGCAAGCCGATGCCCACCAGAGTGTTGTGCACCATGACCAGCCCTTCCTGCAGCGGCATGCCGACGTGGTCCACGAATTCCAGGGGCGCGGCGCCGGTGCCGCCTTCGGAGCCGTCCACGGTAATGAAGTCAGGCACGATGCCGGTCTTGAGCATGGCCTTGGCGATGCCGAAGAATTCCCAGGGATGGCCCACGCATAACTTGATGCCGACCGGCTTGCCGCCGGACAGGCCGCGCAGCTTCTCGATGAATTCCAGCAGCCCGATGGGGTTGGAGAAGGAAGAATGCACCGCCGGCGAAATGCAGTCCACGCCCATGGGAATGCCACGGGTGGCGGCGATTTCCGGGGTGATCTTGGCCGCCGGCAACACGCCGCCGTGGCCGGGTTTGGCGCCTTGCGACAGCTTCACCTCGATCATCTTGATCTGCGGTGACTGCGCCTGGGCCGTGAATTTTTCTTCATTGAAGCTGCCATCGGCATTACGGCAGCCGAAATAGCCGGAGGCGATCTGCCAGACCAGGTCGCCGCCGAATTCACGGTGGTACTCGGAGACCGAGCCTTCGCCGGTGTCATGGGCGAAATTACCTTTCTTGGCACCCTGGTTCAGTGCCCGGATGGCATTGGCCGAGAGCGAGCCGAAACTCATTGCCGAGACATTGAAGACCGACATCGAATAGGGCTGGGCACGATCAGCGCCGACCGTCACGCGGAAGTCGTGGCTGGCGATCTTGGTCGGGGACAGCGAATGGCCGATCCATTCATGGCCGGCCTGCTGCATGTCCAGTTCGGTACCGAAGGGGCGGCTGTCGACCTCGGCCTTGGCACGCTGGTAGACGATGCTGCGCTTCTTGCGCGAGAACGGCCGGCCGTCCATTTCATCTTCGAAGAAATACTGGCGCAGCTCCGGACGGATCGATTCGAACATGAAGCGGAAATGGCCGATCAGCGGATAGTTGCGCAGCACGGCGTGGCGCCGTTGTACCAGGTCATGGATGCCCAGCACGCTCAAGGCCAGCGGAATCAGGACCCAGGCCCAGTTCAGGGCATGGGTGGAGGCCAGAGCCAGCAGCACGACGGTTAGTACGAGCACCGCCCAGAAAACCAGATACCGATTTGCCCACATGGAAAAGTCCGTTTGTTGTCATTGTTGAACCGGTACCGACCAGTTGGTCAGTAGGCGGGGTTAGCAGGATTCTAACGCCCTGGGGCCAGCCGCGTGCGGGACGAACTGAGGGGTGTTTCCCGTCGATTTAGCGGTAAGGGCCGTCGCTGACGGCACGCGGGCCCGTTACGCTGGCAGTGGGCATCCTTATTGCTTTGCCGAATCATCACGCTGGCCGCCTTGGGGATTCGGCAGCCCGGCGTCCTCCATCTCCACAACCACACCAGCTCCTGCTCAGCAGAGGCGAGAGACACGATGTCGTTATGAAAACAGTTGCTTCACGCGCCCTGTGCCGCCATGAGCCAGGCCGGGACCAGGCCGTCGTGGCCATGGCGCGCCCGCCGCGCCTGCTGGAAACCTTGCTGGCCAACCTCGATGGCATGGTCTACCGTTGCCGCGACGACGCCTACTGGACCCTGGAATTCGTCAGCGACGGTTGCCAGGCGCTGACCGGCTACGCCCCGGGTGACCTGTTGCTCAACAGCCGCTTGTCCTTCCTGGAGCTGACCCACCCGGATGACCGCGACATGGTGCGCGCGCATATCGAGACATGCCTGCGCGAGCGCCGTCGCATCGATATCGAATATCGCATCGTGCATGCCGACGGCAGCCTGCGCTGGGTGTGGGAGCGGGGCGTGGGTCTGTACAACGCGGCCGGCAAGGTGGAGGCCCTGGAAGGCTTCCTGCAGGACGTGACAGAACGCAAGGAGGCCGCCCAGGCGCTGCAGGAAGCCGAGCGACGCTATCGCAGCATCTTCGAGAATGCCATCGAGGGGGTGTTCCAGACCACGCCCGACGGCACCTACATCGCCGTGAATCCTGCCCTGGCGCGCATCTACGGCTATCACTCGCCGGAAGACCTGATCGTGGGCCTGCGCGACATCAGTCACCAGCTCTACGTGGAACCGGAGCGGCGGACCGAATTCATGCGCCTGATGGAACAGCATGGCTCGGTGTCCAATTTCGAGTCGCGGGTGTACCGGCGCGATGGCGACATCATCTGGATTTCCGAGAATGCGCGCGCGGTCTACGACGACGCCGACAAGCTGATCTGCTACGAGGGCACGGTGGAAGCGATCACCGAGCGCAAGCTGTACGAAGCCGAGATGCGTCACCAGGCCACCCACGATGCCCTGACCGGCTTGCCCAACCGCAACATGCTGCACGAACACCTGCAGCGCGCCATTCAGGTGGCGCGCCAGAAGGGTGGCCTGACGGCGGTGGTGTTCGTGGACCTGGACCAGTTCAAGTTCATCAATGACAGCCTGGGCCACCAGGTCGGCGACGAATTGCTCAAGACCGTGGCACAGCGCCTGCAAGCCTGCCTGCGCGATACCGATATGGTGGCGCGCCAGGGCGGCGACGAATTCGTGCTGGTGCTGCAGAACCAGACCGGCGGCGAGCAGGGCATTGCCGAAGTCATGCAACGTATCCTGGCGGCCGTGGCGCGCCCCTGGCAGGCCGGAGACCGTGAATTTCAGGTCACCGCCAGCATCGGCGTGAGCCGCTATCCGGCCGATGGCAAGGATGTGGAAACCCTCCTGAAGCAGGCCGACTCGGCCATGTACCGGGCCAAGGAGCAGGGGCGCAACAACTTCCAGTTCTTCGCCCCATGGATGGATACCCAGGTCAGCAACCGCCTGGAAATGCTGATCAACCTGCGTCGGGCGCTGGATCAGGAGGAGTTCAAGCTGTACTACCAGCCCAAGCTCAGCTTGAAGGACGGCAGTGTCATCGGTGCCGAGGCGCTGATCCGCTGGCAGTCGCCCGAGCAGGGCATGGTGCCGCCGGACCGCTTCATTCCCTTCGCCGAGGATGCCGGCCTGATCGTGCCCATCGGCGAATGGGTGTTGCGCACCGCCTGTCACCAGAACAAGTGCTGGCAACAGGCCGGTTTGCCGACCATTCCGGTGGCGGTGAACCTGTCGCCGCGGCAGCTGAACCAGAGCCTGCCGGATTTCGTCAGCGATGTGCTGGCCCAGAGCGGGCTGGCGCCATCCTGCCTGGAGCTGGAAATCACCGAGAACGTGGTCATGAAGGATGCCGAAAAAAGCGTGGCGACCCTGCATGCCCTGAAGCGCCTGGGCTTGCAGATCTCGGTGGATGACTTTGGCACGGGGTATTCCAGCCTCTCGTATCTGCGGCGCTTCCCGGTGGATGCGCTGAAGATCGACAAGTCCTTCGTACGCGATATCGCCCGCGATGCCGACAGTGCGGCCATCGTCAAGGCGGTCATCTCCCTGGCCCATATCCTGAACCTGCGCGTCATCGCGGAAGGCGTGGAGGATGAGGAGCAGCATGCTTTCCTGAAGGAAAATGCCTGTGATGAGGTGCAGGGTTATTACTTTGGAAAGCCGATGGCGGTGGCCGATTTCACCGAATGGCTGACCCGGCGTGCGGGAAGCGACCTGCCGGCGCCAGGTAAATAATCGTGCTCGGGGTGCAACAGGCTCCATCCGCGGAAATCTTTGTGCTACACTCCGCGCAGAACTTTTTAATGCCTTGCGCCCGACCGCCGCAGCCTGTGCGGACAACAAAGTCTCCATGACGCAAGGCCGGTAGTTGAAAAGGTGCCAGTCGGCCGTCCGCAACCCCGCGACATGACGGCTTTGCGAAAGCGCGATACCTCCGCGACGCCGATTTGCCCGGGTCTTAGATTCCAGCTCATTCAATCTCCAAACACCGGAAGGTAGCGCCGCCGCATCCAGCACAGCGCAAGGCTTGCCGTATCTGGCCTGATCGCGGGCCTGGCTTGTTGCAGCCCTGCGGGACGGAGATCAGCTGCAAGCCGAACTTTTGTTAACAACAAGACGCACAAGAGTGGTACATGAATATTGCTGAGGCCAAGAAAGTCCTCGAAACCGCATTGCTTTGCACGCATGAGCCGCTGTCGATCAATGACCTGAAGAAGCTGTACGTCGATCCCGAGAGCGACGAGAGCAGCGACGTCAATGCCGAGATGATCCGGCAGATGCTCGACGAGCTGCGTACCGAGTGGGCCGACAAGGGCGTGGAGGTGGTCAGCCTATCCACCGGCTGGCGCTTCCAGAGCCGCAAGGAAATGAAGGTCTATCTGGAGCGCCTCAATCCGGAGAAGCCGCCCAAGTACACCCGCGCCACCCTGGAAACGCTGGCCATCGTCGCCTACCGCCAGCCGGTCACCCGCGGCGATATCGAAGAGATTCGCGGCGTGGCCGTCAATACCCAGACCATCCGCATGCTGGAAGATCGGGGCTGGATCGAGTCCATCGGCCATCGCGATGTGCCGGGACGACCGGCCTTGTTCGCGACGACGCGCAAGTTCCTGGATGACCTTGGTCTGAGCTCGCTGGAGGAATTGCCGCCGCTGCAGCAGGTCAGCGGCGAAGCGGCTGCCCAGGGCGCGCTGCTGGAATTGCAGGCCCTTGAGGGCGGCGTGGCTGCCCTGGCGGCAGAAGAGCCGGACGAGGAGCTTGCAGACGCTACACCGGAACTGCCGGAAGCTGCCGATGAGGCAGGCGCTGTAAAGCCTGCAGAGGCTGCAGAAGCCGAAGAAGCCGTCGAGATCGCCGAAGCAGTGGATGGTATCGACAGTTCGCCTGACGCCGATGACACCGAAGCGTTGGTCGGACAGGCCGAAGCCGATGCTTCCGCAGATCACATGGATATTGCAGCCGCCGCCGGGGAAGAGCGCGCTGCGGGTAATCAGGACGACGCTTCCCCGGAAGCACCAGAACCTTTTGAGCAAGACGTTGCCGTAACTGGCACAGACGCCATCGAGGCCGCCGGCGAAGCGGCAGGCGAGCATAACGACACCACCGAGCGGGCCGATCAGCGGGAAGATGACGCGCGTCCGCCACATCCAGATTCGAAGAATGAAGCCAACTAGTTCCAAAGACGAGACCCAGGTCGAACTCGCAGCGGCTGCTGCCGCCACCACCGACAAGCCGGTGAAGAAGCGCACCCGCAAGCCTGCGGCCAGCGCCGCATCCGAGGCAAGCGAGGTGCCGGCGGCGCAAGCCGTGGCTGCCGATGCTGCTGCGCCGAAGAAGCGTGCTCCCCGAGCCAAGAAGGCAGTGGCCGAGGAATCGGCCCCGGTGGAGCAAACTTCCGCCCAGGTTGCAGCTGCCCCTGCACAAGAGCCTGCCGAGCCGGTCAAGAAGCCACGCGCCACCAAGCCGCGCGCCAAGAAGGCCGATCAGGCCATCGAGACCGCCGCCTCGGCCGCTTCTGCCCAGTTGAGCCTGGAGATCGAATCCGCGCCCGCGCCGGCCAAGCCCAAGCGCGCCGCCAAGCCCAAGGCGGCTGCCCAGGCTGAAGCGGCTCCGGCTGCTGCGGCACCGGCTGCTGCGGCGCCGGCGCCTGTCGAGCCGCCCAAGGTCATCGTCACCGTGGGTGAGGAAGTGGTGGCGCCGCCGGTGCTGCTGGACGCCCCGCTGGACCCGAACCGTGCCAAGCCCGCCCGTCGCGGCGTGCGCGGCCCCCGCGCCCTGCGCAACAACCGCGCCGCCCAGCGCGCTGCTGCTGGCGCTGAAGCAGGTGCACCGGCCAAGGGCGAGAGCCCCTCGGCACCGGAACAGCCACGCGGCCAGTTCGGCAAGAACAATGGCCACGGTGGTCAAAGTGGTCACAACGGCCAGCCCGGCCAGCAAGGTCAGCAAGGCAAGAAGAACTTCGACAAGAACGGCAAGAAGCCCAAGGCCCCGCAACTGGGGCTGCGCGCGACGGAGCCGGTGGACGACATCTTCTCCTACGTCACCTCGGAAGCCTATGACCGTGACGAAGGCGCCAAGGCCGGTGGTCGCCAGGCGCACCAGATGCGCGGCAAGAACGGTCGCCGCGACCTGACCGCCGAGGATGATGCTCCCAAGCTGCACAAGGTGCTGGCCGACGCCGGCCTGGGCTCGCGCCGCGACATGGAAGAGCTGATCGTCGCCGGCCGTGTCTCGGTCAATGGCGAGCCGGCCCACATCGGCCAGCGCATCCTGCCCACCGATGCCGTGCGCATCAATGGCAAGCTGATCCAGCGCAAGGTGAGCAAGCGTCCGCCGCGCGTGCTGGTGTACCACAAGCCCTCCGGTGAAATCGTCAGCCATGCCGATCCGGAAGGACGCAGTTCCGTATTCGACCGCCTGCCGACCATGAAGGCCGGCAAGTGGCTGGCCGTGGGGCGCCTGGACTTCAACACCGAAGGCCTGCTGCTGTTCACCACTTCCGGTGACCTGGCCAACCGCCTGATGCACCCGCGCTACAACATCGAGCGTGAATACGCCGTGCGTACCCTGGGCGAGCTGGAAGAGGGCATGCGCCAGAAGCTGTTGAGCGGCGTCGAACTCGATGACGGTCCGGCGCAGTTCTCGCGCATCGCCGACGGCGGTGGCGAAGGCGTCAACAAGTGGTATCGCGTGACCATCGGCGAAGGCCGCAACCGCGAAGTGCGCCGCATGTTCGAGGCGGTCGGCCTGACCGTGTCGCGCCTGATCCGTACCCGCTATGGCGCCATGACGCTGCCGCAGACCTTGAAGCGCGGTCGCTGGGAAGAGCTGGAAGAAAACGCCGTGCGCAACCTGATGGCGGCCTGCGGTCTGGAAAAGCAGGCTGGCGAGGCCAAGTCGGGCAATGGCGGCAAGCCGCAGGGCAACGCGCCTCGCGGTAATGCGATGCAGAACAAGGGGCCGCAGAAGGGGCGTAGCAGCGGCAACTTCGGCAACCAGGGCGGCAATTACGGCGGCCAGGGTGGCAATGCCGGGGGCGGCAATTACGGTGGTAACAAGGGCGGCAACAAGGGTGGTCAACCCAAGAGCCGCCAGCCTGATCCGCTGCAGACCGCATTGGGCTTCCCCGACGCCGGCAACGGCCAGCGCCGCGGCAATCGCCCGCAGCGTGGTGGCGGCAACAGCGCGGCCAACTACATGCTGGGCGGCCTGCCGAGCATGAATCGCCGTCGCGGCGGTCGCTGATGCAGTGAATTGTCCGGCGGCAATGCCGCGACAATTCGGCCTGTCATGCTGCGATAAGCCCCGCAGGAGTGCGCCAATGACGTTTTTTATGGACGTTTTTGGCGCCTTCTTCACATTTCTGCCAATTCGGGATTTGCTGTCAATACCTGGATCGGTTATAATGTGTTAGTTAAACGCAACCTGCCGCGAATCGCATATGTGATAAATCATTGATAGATCCGCCTGCGCCCCGATGTGTTGGAAGTCCGGCGGTTCGCGTGATGTGTGATCTCGATTTGTGTAGAGATAACAAAAGATGGGCAGATGCCCATTTTTTTTTGCTGTTCAATTTTGAATGTCTGCCTGCCACTCCGGCAAAGCAGCGTTGTCATGGAGAAAAAGTCTTGCAATTGCTGGAACTGATCGAATCCACCCTTTCGGGCCTGGGCTACGAACTGGTCGAGTTCGAGAAGGCGCCGCGCGGTCTGGTGCGCGTCTTTATCGATTTCCCGTTCGATCCTGATGCGGAGGAAGCGCGTTCGATCACCGTCGAGGATTGCGAGAAGGCGACGCATCAGCTGTTGCACGTCTTCACCGTGGAAGACGTGATCTATGAGCGTCTGGAGGTTTCCTCGCCCGGCCTGGATCGCCCCCTGAAGAAATTTACCGACTTCGTGCGTTTCGTGGATTGCGAAGCCGTGGTCAAGTTGCGCGTGCCGCTGCCTGGTACGTCCAACCGCAAGACCTACGAAGGCGTGCTGCGGGCGCCCGAAGGCGAGGAACTGGTACTGGAATTTGAAGCAAACGATGGGTCGGCTGCCGTGTTGAATTTCACGCTGGCCGATGTGGATAAGGCACACCTGGTGCCGCAGGTCGATTTTAGGAGTCGCAAAGGATGAGTCGCGAAATTTTGTTGTTGGTCGATGCGCTGGCGCGCGAAAAGAACGTCGATAAGGAAGTCGTCTTCGGCGCATTGGAGCATGCCCTGGCGCAGGCTACCAAGAAGCGCTATGAAGGCGAGGTCGACATTCGCGTCTCCATCGACCGCGAAAGCGGCGAGTTCGAATCCTTCCGCCGCTGGCACGTGGTGCCCGACGAAGCCGGCCTGCAACTGCCTGACCAGGAAGTGCTGCTGTTCGAAGCCAAGGAACAGTTCCCCGACATCGAAGTGGACGAATACATCGAAGACCCGATCGAATCCGTGGAATTCGGCCGTCGCTTCGCACAGGACACCAAGCAGGTGGTCCTGCAGCGCATCCGTGATGCCGAACGCGAGCAGATCCTGGCCGACTTCCTGGCCCGTGGCGATGCCCTGGTGACCGGCACCATCAAGCGCATGGAGCGCGGTGACGCCATCATCGAATCCGGCAAGATCGAAGCCCGCCTGCCGCGCGACCAGATGATCCCCAAGGAAAACCTGCGTATCGGCGACCGTGTCCGTGCCTATATCCTGCGCGTGGATCGCGGCGCCCGTGGCCCGCAGGTGATCCTGTCGCGCACCGCGCCGGAATTCATCATGAAGCTGTTCGAGCTGGAAGTGCCGGAAATCGAACAAGGCTCGCTGGAAATCAAGTCTGCCGCACGTGATCCGGGCGTACGCGCCAAGATCGCCGTCTATACCGCCGACAAGCGCATCGACCCCATCGGTACCTGCGTGGGCATGCGCGGTTCGCGCGTGCAGGCCGTCACCGGTGAACTGGGTGGCGAGCGCGTGGACATCGTGCTGTGGTCGGAAGACCCGGCGCAGTTCGTCATCGGCGCCCTGGCCCCGGCCAACGTCACCTCCATCGTGGTCGATGAAGAGAAGCACGCCATGGACGTGGTGGTGGACGAAGAGAACCTGGCCATCGCCATTGGTCGCGGCGGTCAGAACGTGCGTCTGGCAGCCGAACTGACCCGCTGGCAGATCAACATCATGACGGCCGAGGAATCGGCCGACAAGTCGGCGGCCGAGACCGCGCTGATCCGTACGCTGTTCATGGAAAAGCTCGATGTTGACCAGGAAGTGGCCGACATCCTGGTCGAGGAAGGTTTCTCGACCCTGGAAGAAATCGCCTACGTGCCGATCACCGAGATGCTCGAGATCGAATCGTTCGACGAAGAGACCGTCAATGAGCTGCGCAACCGCGCCCGCGACGCCCTGGTGACCGAAGCGATCGCCTCCGAAGAAGGCCTGGAAGGCATGGAAGAGGAGCTGATCAACTTCGAAGGCCTGGACCGTGTGCTGGCCGGCAAGCTGGGTCTGGCTGGCGTGAAGACGCTGCCGGCCTTCGCCGGCCTGGCTTATGACGAATTCGGCGCGATCCTGGCCCTGCCTTCCGAGCGCGCGCGCCAACTGATTGAAAATGCATTTGAAGATGTGACCGACGATGAAATGAAGCTCATCGATTCCAAATACGATGAGCGCGCCAAGGCCCTGCAGGCCAAGGCATGGAGCGCAGTCGAAGGCCGCTGAGAAGCGGTGCGTCTCCACATCATCTGCCGAGCCACATAGAAAAGAGGACTGAATGGCGAGTAACAACGTTGCCCAATTTGCCACCGAGCTGAAAATGCCCGCTGACCTGCTGCTGACCCAGCTGCGTTCGGCCGGCGTCGAGAAGAGCTCTGCATCCGATTCCCTGTCGAAGGAAGACAAGGACCGCCTGCTTGAACACCTGCGCCGAGCGCGCGGGGCCGCGCCGGAAGGCGAGAAGAAAAAGATCACGCTGACCCGCAAGGAAACCACCGAGATCAAGCAGGCCGATGCAACCGGCAAATCGCGCACGATCCAGGTGGAAGTGCGCAAGAAGCGTACTTTCATCAAGCGTGACGAGCCCAGCGTGGACGAGACCGCAGCGCGTGCTGCGGCGCCTCAGCGCGATCCGGCTGTCGAAGCGCAGGAACGTGAGCAGGAAGAGGCTCGCCGTCAGGCCGAACTGAAGGCACAACAGGAGCGTCTGGACCAGCTGGAGGCCGAACGCGCCGCCCAGGCCAAGGCTGCCGAGCTGGAGCAGCAACGCATCCGCGAAGAAGCCGAGGCCGAAGCCAAGCGCCAGGCCGCGGAAGCGGCTGCTGCTGCCGCCGAAGCCGAGAAGGCCAAGGCCGCTGCCCCCGCCGCGACGGCTGCTGCCGCTGCTGCACCGACTCCGGCGGTCGACCAGGCTGCCGAAGAAAAGAAGCGCGCTGCTGCCGAAGAAGCCAAGAAGAAGGCTGAAGCCGCCGCCAAGGAAGCCGCTGACCGTGCTGCCGCCGCTGACCGCGCCCGCAAGGCCGTGGAAGACGAAGTGGCACAGATCAAGGCCATGATGAATGCGCCGCGTCGCGTCATCAAGGCGCCCGAACCTGCTGCAGCCCCGGCCAAGACCTCCGAAGGCACGCTGCATAAGCCGGCGACCGCTGCCAAGCCGGGCGAGAAGAAGGATGACAAGAAGCCGGTCGTGGCTGCAGACAAGAAGTCGATCAAGTCGGCCAATGTCTCGTCGACCTGGCAGGACGATGCCAAGAAGCGTGGCACCGGCGGTATGAAGTCGCGCGGCGCTACCGGTGGCGGTGGTCGCGATGGTTGGCGTGCCGGCCCCAAGGGCCGTCGTCATTCGCACGGCGATGACCAGCGTGAGAGCAATTTCCAGGTGCCGACCGAAGCCGTGGTGCACGATGTCTACGTGCCGGAAACCATCACCGTGGCCGAAGTGGCCCACAAGATGGCGGTCAAGGCATCCGAGGTCATCAAGCACCTGATGAAGCTGGGCCAGATGGTCACCATCAACCAGGTGCTGGATCAGGAAACCGCGATGATCGTGGTGGAAGAAATGGGCCACCGTGCCCACGCCGCCAAGGCGGAAGATCCGGAAGCGCTGCTGGTCGAAGGCGAAGAGCACGCCGATGCCGAAGCGCTGCCGCGTGCACCGGTGGTTACCGTCATGGGTCACGTCGACCACGGCAAGACCTCGCTGCTGGATTACATCCGTCGCACCAAGGTGGCCTCGGGTGAAGCCGGCGGCATCACCCAGCACATCGGTGCCTACCACGTGGAAACCCCGCGCGGCATGATCACCTTCCTGGATACCCCGGGCCACGAGGCGTTCACCGCCATGCGTGCCCGTGGTGCCAAGGCGACCGACATCGTGATCCTGGTGGTGGCAGCCGACGACGGCGTCATGCCCCAGACCAAGGAAGCGATCGCCCACGCCAAGGCCGGCGGCGTGCCGCTGGTGGTGGCGATCAACAAGATCGACAAGCCGGGTGCCAACCCCGACCGCGTCAAGCAGGAACTGATCGCTGAAGAAGTCGTGCCGGAAGAATACGGTGGCGATGCCCCGTTCATCGCGGTATCGGCCAAGACCGGCGAAGGCATCGACTCGCTGCTGGAAAACGTGCTGCTGCAGGCCGAAGTGCTGGAACTGACCGCACCGGTGGACGTGCCGGCCCGTGGCCTGGTGATCGAAGCCAAGCTGGACAAGGGTCGTGGCCCGGTGGCAACGATCCTGGTGCAATCCGGTACCTTGAAGCGCGGCGACGTCGTGCTGGCTGGTTCGGCCTATGGCCGCGTGCGCGCCATGCTGGACGAGAACGGCAAGAACATCGCCGAGGCAGGCCCGTCCCTGCCGGTGGAAATCCAGGGCCTGACCGAAGTGCCCTCCGCCGGTGAAGAAGTAGTGGTCATGACCGACGAGCGCAAGGCGCGTGAAATCGGCCTGTTCCGCCAGGGCAAGTTCCGCGACGTGAAGCTGGCCAAGCAGCAGGCCGCCAAGCTGGAAAACATGTTCGACCAGATGACCGAAGGCGAGGTCAAGAACCTGCCGATGATCATCAAGACCGACGTGCAAGGTTCGCAGGAAGCACTGGTGCAGTCGCTGCAGAAGCTGTCCACCAGCGAAGTGCGCGTCCAGGTGGTGCATGCCGCCGTGGGTGGCATCAGCGAAAACGACGTCAACCTGGCGGTCGCCTCCAAGGCGGTCATCATCGGCTTCAACACCCGTGCCGACGCATCTGCTCGCAAGCTGGCAGAAGCCTCGGGCGTGGACATCCGTTACTACAACATCATTTACGATGCGGTGGACGAGGTGAAGGCCGCGATGTCCGGCATGCTGTCGCCGGAGAAGCGCGAACAGGCACTGGGTCTGGTGGAAATCCGCCAGGTGTTCGTGGTCAGCAAGGTGGGTTCGATCGCCGGCTGCTACGTGCTGGAAGGCCTGGTCAAGCGTGGCTCGCAAGTGCGTCTGCTGCGCAACAACGTGGTGGTGTGGACCGGCGAACTGGATTCGCTCAAGCGCTTCAAGGACGACGTCAAGGAAGTCAAGTCGGGCTTCGAGTGCGGTCTCTCGCTCAAGGGCTACAACGACATCGAAGTGGGCGATCAGCTCGAAATCTTCGAAGTCCAGGAAGTCGCCCGTACCCTGTAATGCAATACGCCGGCGCATCGTTCGCGATGTGCCGGCATCACTGGCAAGATCCGTCGCAGCAACGCGGGAATCCTCCCGCCAAGCCATCGACGGATTGTTTTTTTAAAGCATGGCAAAACATAGCAAATCCATTCCCGGGCGCGGCTTGCGCGTAGCCGACCAGATCCAGCGCGATCTGTCGGAGTTGATCGCCTTCGAGCTGAAGGACCCGCGGGTGGGCATGATCACCATTACCGAAGTGCAGGTCACGCCGGATTACGCGCACGCCAAGGTTTTCTTCACCACGCTGGTGGACAACCCGGATGCGATCAAGAACACCCTGGCCGGACTGCGCAAGGCGGGCGGTTACCTGCGTACCCAGCTGGGTCGGCGGCTGACCATCCACACCTTGCCGGAACTGCATTTCGTGCACGACAACTCGACCGCGCGCGGCATTGAAATGTCGCGCCTGATCGACGAGGCCAACGCTACCCGCGCCAAGGATTCGGACGACGAGGCCTGAGCCAGGCGTCGGCTGCGTCGTAGCATTGCAGTTTTCTCCTTCATCTTCGCACCGGTCTGCGATCCCTTCATCAGGGCGCGAGGCCGGTCTTGCATTTCATGGCTGACAATATGACGGCGGACCCCGCGTCCGCTTCCCCCGATAGTGCGCCGGAGCAGGGCAAGCGCAGCAAGCGCGGCCAGCCGCAACGGCCGCCGCGTCCTCCGCGCGTGCCGGTGCATGGTGTGTTGCTGCTGGACAAGCCGGTAGGCCTGTCCTCCAACGACGCCCTGATCCGCGCCAAGCGCATGCTCAACGCGCCCAAGGCCGGCCATACCGGCACCCTGGATCCGTTCGCCACCGGCTTGTTGCCGCTGTGCTTCGGCGAAGCGACCAAGTTCTCGCAAGACCTGCTGGAAGCCGACAAGACCTACGAGGCGCTCGTGCACCTGGGTGTGCGCACCGATACCGGCGACACCGAGGGCCAGGTCCTCGGTGAGCGGCCGGTGGCTGTCAGCGTGGCGCAGATCGAAGCCGCGCTGACGCAGTTCCGTGGCCCGATCAGCCAGGTTCCTCCCATGCACTCGGCCTTGAAGCGCGATGGCAAGCCCTTGTATGAATACGCCCGCGCCGGCATCACGCTGGAACGTGAGGCGCGCGACGTGAGCATCCATGCGCTGGAGTTGCTGGATTACCAGGCGCCGATGTTGCGTATCCGCGTCACCTGCAGCAAAGGGACCTATATCCGCGTGTTGGGTGAAGATATCGGCGAGGTCCTGGGCTGCGGCGCCCACCTGAACGCCCTGCGCCGCATCGGTGTCGG
>NZ_AEEC02000020.1 GCF_000300975.2 Herbaspirillum frisingense GSF30
CCCTGCGCGCCGTGGTGCACCCGCGCCCGCTGTCCTGGGCGGCCTCGCTGCAGCTGGCGTTGCGCCAGAGCCGCCGCCTGCGCCAGGGCTGGCGCGCACGGCGCCGCTATGCCGAGCGCGAAAACCCGGGTTCCGGGCAATCATGAGCGCACTCGTCCCCGTGCAGGAACACTGGATCGATGCCGCCGACGGCACCCGGCTGTTCTGCCGCGACTGGCTGGTACCGGGCGCCACGGCGGCCGTGCAGATGGTGCATGGGCTGGGCGAACATGGCGGGCGCTATGCGGCGCTGGCGCAGTTGTTCAACGAGGCGGGCATGTCGGTGCGTATCTGCGACCATCGTGGTCACGGGAATTCCGGCGGCCGCCAGGGCAGCCTGATCCAGGCGGACGACCTGCTGCGCGATCTCAAGCAAAGTTTCGATGATTTCAGCCGCCGCACCCAGTGCACGCCGCTGCTGTTCGGTCACAGCATGGGCGGCCTGGTGGCAGCGCGCTTCGCCACCGGTGGCTATAGCCCGGTGCGCGCGCTGGCGCTGTCGTCCCCGGCGCTGGCTCTGGACCTGAGCGGCTGGCAAAGGCTGCTGCTGAAGGTCTCTTCGGCCGTCGCCCCTGGCCTGGCGCTGCCCACGGCCTTGCCGGCCAGCCGCATTTCGCACGATCCGCACCAGGTCCTGGCCTACCGCCGGGACCCGCTCAACCACGGCAAGATCGCCCCGCGCATGCTCAATTTCATGCTCGATGCGATGCACCAGGTGGCCCGCGACGCGGCCCAGTTCACCCGGCCGGTGCTGTTGCAGGTGGCCGGAGACGACGCCTTCGTCGCTCCACGTGGCAGTCGTGCCTTCTTCGATGCCTTGCCGGGGCCGCAGAAGACCCTGCACTGGTATGGCGCCGCCTATCATGAGATTTTCAACGAGGAAGTCGGGCTGCGTGAGCAGGTCATGCACGATTTGCGTGCCTGGCTGGCGCAGTTGCCAGCCGCCGACTGAAGAGTGCCGGGGGCGCGCTGCCTGAAACGAGCATCGGCAGGCTGCCCGAGGGTGGGAAAATTAACCTGGAATTACGTCTGTAAAGCGTCGCAGCCAGCCCGATGAGGCAAGGGTGCGACGCTTTTTTGCGTTCAGGGCTGACCGCTGGGAACGTTGCTGAACTGACAGCGGCTATCGAACCCGACGAAGCCCGGCGCGCAGGCGCAGCCTTGCACGGCCAGCAGCAGGGAGGAGGCGGCTAGGAGGGAGGCGAGACGCTTCATGCTTCACTTTCGTTCCGTTGGCAAAGCTTGCGAGTGTAATGGGCTGCGAGCACTTTGCAAGTGAGGCGGCGCTGCCGCGTCGGCTGCCGGAACGTCCCGGGGAAGCCATTTGTCGACGGCGCGAAGATATCAGCAATGATGATAATGGTGCAAAACCATGCCCAAAAATGGACCTGGATGCACTGAGGAGGGGCAAAAAGAAAAAGCGGCTTGTCAGCGTTGCAACGCGACAATCACCGCTTTTCAGGACTGCTGCTTTCGTGTCTGCCAGTACCGCAATGGGCTGGCGACAACCCGGCCAGGAGGGCTGCTTACTTGACCGAAATCAGGTAGCGCGCGACCATGGCGCCGATGAGCAGGGTGTACGGGAGGATGTCGGCGACGATGTTCATGGTGAGCTCCGTGAGGAAAAATTGATCTGTTGCATTGCAATATATTTGCTTCACCGCGACGCTTCCACTTTTGAATCCCAATACCAGTTATCTCTTTTGTGAATAACTTGGTGTTTTTGCGCAACCTGAGGGGTGTCTGTTGGTATTTATCCTTATAAATCAACGGCTTAACAAATTTGATGGCCTCTCGTGGAAAAAGCCCCTGGCGCACGGTGTGTCTTCCGTACGACAGGGGCTTTGATGAAAGGGGCAGGCGCAGCCGCTGGCCTCGCGCCGCTTTGTCGGCTTGTTACTTCACCAGCTGGATATTCAGACCGCGCAATTCGGTCGTGATCTGTACCTTGTAGGCGCCGCCTTGGGCCACCTGGACCGTCAGGCGGTCCTGCGGATTGGGGCCGGCCGTGGTCAGGGTATGGACCCGCTTGATGCTGAAGTCGTAGCTGCCCGGCTTGAGCCAGATCGACAGATGTTCGCCCCCGGTGATCTGCGCCAGGACCACGTCGTTGATCGACAGCTCCAGCATTTCGTTGTTGAGCATGCCGGCCACGCGGGTGAATTCGATCTGCGACAGGCCGGCAGCCTGTTCGGTCATGCTCTTGATATAGACGCGCGAGGCCGGGATGTCGCCGGTGGCGGTACGTTGCACCGGGGTTGCGCAGGCCGCCAGGGCCAGGGCGACGGTCAGGCTTGCTGCAAGGGCTTTGATCATGTTCCTCATCCTTATTGTGTGTCGTGAATGGCGTGGACTTCAGGCGTGCCGGGCAGACGATAGCATGGCGGCCTGTGGGTCCAGTTGCAGCAGATGGCGTTCGATGGCGAAGACATGGTCGTCATCGACCTCCAGCTCGCGCAGCGCCTGGGCCAGCTTGAGCAGGTATTCGCTGTTGCGGCCGCTCGGTCCGACTGCATGGGCGATCTGGCGTGCGATGTCGGATTCGCTGGCCGGGCCGGCGAAGGCCTGGTTGTCTTCGGCGGCAATGTAGATCAGCCCTTCGGTCTGCTGCCCGTCGTCGAAGAACATCGGCGTGGCCAGCCGCAGGTAGCCGTTCTTTTCGCGGTGATCCAGGTGGGCGAAGACCTCCGGCGTGATCAGGTAGGCCATGCCGGCGCAGACAGCGCCCTCCTGCGCGATGAGCGTGACCACGCGTCCCGGTGCCTCGGGCGTGCCGCGGTGATCGTGCGAGCCTTGCCAGAAGCGGCGCGCCCAGCCCCTGATGTGGGCCGGCCGACGTTCCAGATAGGGAAAGTCGGCCTTGAAGATGATGGAGCCATAACCGAACAGCCAGACACTGGCGTGGTCATCGAAATGGCTCATCTGACGGTTGAGGGCGATGGTATTGACGGACATGGGACTGGCTGCAGCGCCGCGCCAAGCGGCGGAAGCCTGCCATTATAGAGGCGAATGCGGGCGAAATCTTTCCGTGCCGACTGGTCGCGCTGTCGGCATTTGCGCATAAAATGGCGCCTGTCGGCAGCGGGCGGGGGCTCGCGCCGCGTTGACCCTGGCCCGGGCCCCGCACGGGCTGGCTGCCAGGGCGCATCTGAATCTTCAGGGGAATATCATGCGTGTCGTCGTCATGCTGCTGACGCTGGTCGTCGGTGTAGTGCTGGCCGGTTGCGAAAAGACCGATTTCGAAAAGAAGTCCGAATCCGATGCCAATGCGCGCCGGATCTTCAATTTGAAGAAGGAGTCTTCCAAGCAGTAAGAGTGCAAGAGTGCAGCAAGACGCGGGGCTGGCCACGCCCGCTCGGCGCGCACCAATGAAAACAGCAGGCACCGGGCCTTAATACCGTTCAGTTAAGAAAAAATCGCCGCGCCAGATGACTTTGGCGCGGCGATTTTGCTTGGTTCTCTTCAAACCATTTGAAACCGTTCGGACTGAGTAGGCCCTTTAGGGCCGTATCGAAGTCTGTCCTGAGCCTGTCGAAGGGGCGCTGCTCAGCTTGTGGCGCGCCTTCGATACGCGGCTACGCCGCTACTCAGGACGAACGGTCAGCGGTGGCGCAAGCAAAGTCTGAGCAGGTTTTCGGGCTGGTAACAAGCTTAACTGAACGGCATTAGGCACAGGGCCTGCCGTTTTCATTTCTACAATCGGTACGGTTCTGCAGGTCAGTGGTGAGCCGCTGCGACCTTGGGTATGCGCAGCGCCTCGACGCATTCGCGCACCAGCGCCGGTCCCTGGTAGATCAGGCCGGTGTAGAGCTGGACCAGCGACGCGCCGGCCTCGATCTTGGCGCGCGCATCGGCGCCACTGAAAATGCCACCCACCCCGATGATGGGCAGGGCATCGCCCACTTCGGCCTTGAGGCCGCGGATCACCTGGTTCGACAGTTCCAGCACCGGCTTGCCCGACAGGCCACCGGCCTCTTCGCCATGCGGCATGCCCTGCACGGCGTCGCGGGTGATGGTGGTGTTGGTGGCGATGACGCCATCGATCTGGTGGCGCAGCAACGCGTCGGCGACATTCTTGACCTGTTCCATGTCCATGTCCGGCGCGATCTTGAGCGCCACCGGCACGTAGCGGCCGTGGCGATCGGCCAGGCGACGCTGGGCCGATTTCAGCTGCGACAGCAGGGAATCCAGTTCCGAGGCGCCCTGCAACTGGCGCAGGTTCTTGGTATTGGGCGACGAGATGTTGACGGTCACGTAGCTGGCATAGGGATAGACCTTTTCCAGGCAGTGCACGTAATCTTCGGCCGCACGCTCGATGGGGGTGTCGGCATTCTTGCCGATGTTCAGGCCCAGCACGCCCTGGCGCTCCTGGAAGAAGCGCGAGGATTGCACATTGGCCACGAAGGCATCCACACCGCCATTGTTGAAACCCATGCGGTTGATCACGGCATTGGCGGCCGGCAGGCGGAACATGCGCGGCAGCGGATTGCCCGGCTGCGCGCGCGGCGTGACCGTGCCCACTTCGATGAAGCCGAAGCCCAGTGCCGCCAGGCCGTCGATGTAGGCGCCGTCCTTGTCCAGCCCGGCCGCCATGCCCACCGGATTGGGGAACTGGATGCCCATCACGGTGCGCGGATCGGCCGCCGGACGGCGGATGATGAAGTCGGTCAGGCTGTAATGCGCGGCGCAGCGCAGCGCCGGCAGCACCAGGTGGTGCGCGGTTTCGGGTTCCAGGGAAAAGAGCAGCGGACGCGCGAGCGCGTAGAGGAATTTGTCGGACACGATGGAAGAGGGCGGATGGCGATGAAAAAGTGCCGCTATTCTAACGCGCCGGCCCATCAATTCCTCGAATCAGGCGCTTTTCCAGCCCGATTTTGCCGCCCTAAGCGCGGATTTGCGGGCTTTGCGCCACATGGAGATCAGCCTTCCAGTGGCTGCCATTGACCATCCTGCAGCGCTTCGAGCGGCTGGTAGTTGGTCTTGTAGGCCATCTTCGGGCTTTCCTTGATCCAGTAACCCAGGTAGACGTAGGGCATGTCCAGCTGGCGTGCCTGTTCGATCTGCCACAGGATGTTATAGGTACCAAAGGAGGCGGAGGGCATGTCCGGATCGAAGAAGGTGTACACCGATGACAGCCCGTCACTGAGCACATCGATGATGCTGATCATGCGCAAGGTACCATCGGCTTCACGGAATTCGACCAGGCGGGTGTTGACTTTGCTCTGCAGCAGGAATTGCGCGTACTGGTCGCGACTGTCCTGGTCCATGCCGCCGCCGGCGTGACGGGCGCACTGGTAGCGCAGGTAGAGTTCGTAATGCTCGTGGGCGTAGGTCAGGTTGGTGACCAGGGTCTGCAGGCCGCGATTGCGCTCCCAGGCGCGACGCTGGCTGCGGTTGCGCTGGAAATCGGCGACCCGGATGCGCACCGGCGTGCAGGCCGTGCAGCCGTCGCAGTAGGGGCGGTAGGTAAAGATGCCGCTGCGGCGGAAACCCGTCTTCACCAGTTCGGAATAGACATCCGCATTGATCAGGTGGGAGGGGGTGGCCACTTGCGAGCGGGCCTGCTGGTCATCGAGATAACTGCATGGATAAGGCGCGGTTGCATAGAACTGCAACGTGGAGAACGGCAAGTCTTTGAGATGCGTCATGTGCGTCCTGTCCTGTCTTGCGGGAAGCGGCGGCGCAGTGGCGACAACCGGCCGGTCCCTGGAGTCAGGTTCCAATTTACACCATTTTGCCGGCTACAGTGAACAGCCGCGACCGCCTCAATCGCGTCGCGTCGCGGGGATGCCGGTGTCCAGCAGGTCCAACGGCGCCCAGCCGCGAATCTGCGGCCACTGGATGGCGGCCCGAAGGTGGCGCAGGAAGTCGCTGCGGGCGATCGGACGTGCGCCGAGGGAGGCCAGATGTGACGTTTCCTGTTGGCAGTCGATCATGTCCACGCCGTGGCTGCGCAGGAAGAACACCAGATGCGCCAGCGCCACCTTGGAGGCATCGCTGACCCGGGCGAACATCGATTCGCCATAGAACATGCGGCCAATCGATACGCCATAGGCCCCGCCGACCAGTTCGCCATTGAGCCAGACCTCGGAGGAGTGGGCGTAGCCGGCGCGGTGCAGGCCGGTATAGCCCTGCATGATCTCAGGGGAAATCCAGGTTCCCTGCTCATGTCGTCGCGGTCCTGCACAACCCTGCATCACTTGTTCGAAGGCCGTGTCGAAGCTGACCTGCCACAGCCCGTCACCGTGACGGCTGCGTTCGATGCGGCGCAGGGTCTTCTTCAGGCTGTCGGAGACGACGAAGCGATCTGTATATAAGACCATGCGTGGATCGGTACTCCACCAGAGGATGGGCTGGCCTTCCGAGAACCAGGGGAAGATGCCGTGGCGATACGCCTCCAGCAGGCGTTGCGGCGACAGGTCGGCGCCCGCTGCCAGCAGGCCCGGCGGATCGGCCAGGGCGCGCGAGACATCGGGGAAGGGGGTATCGGGATCCAGCCAGGCGATCATCCGCTTGCTCCTGCGGATCAGATCATGCGGCGGCGGATGTCTTCGGTGTGCAGCGTGAAGCTGCCTTCACCGCTGCGCAGCCTCTTGAGATCGGCAAAGAAGGCGCGCAGGGTGAACTCCACCGTCGGGAAGGCGATGTCCTGCCAGGGAATCTGCTCTTCTGTATAGAGATCGACTTCCAGGCTCTCGATACCGGCCTGGTAATCCAGGTCCAGCAGGGTGGCGCGATAGAACAAGTGCACTTGGTGCACATGTGGCACGTTCACCAGCGAGAACAGTTCATGCAGCTGGATGCGGGCGCCGGCTTCCTCTTCGGTCTCGCGGCGGGCGGCGTCTTCGGTGGTTTCATCGTTTTCCATGAAACCCGCCGGCAGCGTCCAGTAACCCAGGCGTGGCTCGATGGCGCGCTTGCACAGCAGCACCTTGACTTCACCGTCCTGTTCCCAGACCGGGATCGAGCCGACGACCATCTTGGGATTCTGATAATGGATCGCCCCGCAATTGCCGCAGACATAGCGCAGGCGCGTGTCATCGGGAGGAATCTGCTGGGATACTGTCTGACCGCATTCGGAACAGAATTTCATAGAGGCTCGGTTCTGGTGTCTGTATATATAGGTATGTATAGCGCCGGCAGCGGCATCCCGTAGCATCGGCAGCGCCCTTCGTGGCCTGCTGGAACTGCCGATGGAGGAGTGCCAATGCGGTTAGGAGTGTATCACTGTAAAAAGATTGCAGAAAATGTTTGCATTCCGATTTTATCTGCCCTATAATTGTTTTCTTCAGACGCGGGGTGGAGCAGTCTGGCAGCTCGTCGGGCTCATAACCCGAAGGTCGTAGGTTCAAATCCTGCCCCCGCAACCAGTTTTAGAGACATGCCGCTAGAAGCTAGTAATAGTTTCTCAGCGGCATTGTTGTATTCAGCGTAGATATTCTCGCCTTCGGCGACGACATCGATTTTCCCATAGAGCTCGGCCACCAAAATGCGCGCCTGCTGCACGTCAGCGGCCAGGGCGCTTTCTAGGTTGGCCATAGTCTTCTTGATCCTTTTCCCGATTTCTCCTGCAGACGGCCCGTCACCGCCGGCCCTTGGCTTGCTCGCCGCCAGTTGGCCACGCTCGACCTCGGCCGCTCGCAGCCGATCCGCCAGCGCCTGAGAGGCACCGATACTGGCGATCGCATCGACCAGCCGCTGAATTTCCCCGTCCAGCTCCTTGCGCCGGCCTGCCGCCGCTGCGCCGTCGGCCGCACTGCTGCGCTGACGCTCGGCGATGATGGCCTGCACCTGGCGCCGCATTTGTTCCTGCGCGGCAGGCGACAGCAGCTCATCGCGCAAGGTCTCCAGCAGGTTCTTGTCTGCGGTCTCCCGCTTGAAGTGGATACCCTTGCAGACCGTTGGCCCGCGATCCTTCCTGTTGGCGCAGCCGTACAGCCGGGAATTGATAGCCACGATAGCCCCGCCACAATACGGGCAGGCCATCAGGCCGCCAAACAAGGTTCGTACCGGCGCTCCCTGTTTGCGGCCAGGTAGCCGCCCATCGATCCGCTTGCGCACGGTCTGCCACAGATCTTCATCGACGATGCGCAGCTCAGGGACCTGGATTTCTCGCCAATCCTCGCGCGGCCGGTCCACGCGCTGCCGCTTGCCGGTGTCTGGATCTTTTACCCACTGCGAGCGGTTCCAGATATACAGGCCCTGATACAGACAGTTGTTGAGAATGCCGCTACCCTTGTTCGGAGATCCATAGATGGCTGACACCACCCAGGTGCTGGCGCGCGGGGAGGGGACTTTGCGGGCGTTGAGCTCATGGGCGATGCGCTGCACGCTCCAGCCTTCGGCATAGCGTCCGAAGATCCAGCGTACCCAGCCGGCCTGCACATCGTTGATCTGGTACTTGCTGCCGAGGTGGTCGCGCACGATGTCATAGCCATAGGACTTACCGCCAGCGGCATAGCCACGTTCGACCTGGCCAGCCTGGCCGCGGTGCGTCTTGTGGCGCAGGTCATCGAGGAACATCTCATTGATCAGCCCGCGCACGCCCCGCATGATCTTGCGGCCACCCATGCGGCTGTCGTAGCTGTCGGCGACGCCGATGATGACGATGCCGCGGTGCTCCAGGCGGCGCACCAGTTGCTCTTGCTCTACCTGGTCGCGCGACAGCCGGTCCAGGCCTTCAACGATCAGCACGTCGAAACGACCGTTGAACGCATCCATGAGCAGCCGCGCGCCGCCAGCACGCCGGGCTACCGGCGTGGAGCCGGATACCCCGTCGTCACTGTACCGCTGGGACACTTCAAGCTCTTCACGCTCGGCGCACCGTGTGCAAATAGTGAATTGATCCTCGATGGAGGCCTCGCGCTGCTTGTCGGTGCTATAGCGTGCGTAGATCGCTGCTTTCATGGTGCTGAATGTAGAGTGCTTTTTCGGTTTCATCATCGCCGGATAATTCCGGCGCCTGCTGCAGAACTTCGTTTGCCACCTGCTCGGCCAGCATTCGCAGAAGCTGGCCCCAGGCGGTTGGATTTTTAATTGCGAGCATCCATTCTCCCCCTGTCGATAATGTTCGCGCTGTAGTCGCTCAGGCACAGACGCCTAGCTTCGCGGTCAGGGGTGTTGCGGCGCAGGTCTCCGGCATCATCGCAAGTGAGGATGTCTGCCAACGGCACGCCGCGGAACAAGCCGGCCGGTTCGTTATCTAGCTCTACCCAGGCGAATCGCTCGCCATTGCCCAGGTGCTGACGAATTACGGACACATAGCCGGCCAGCACGCCATCGTCGGCCGTGTTGAAAGTGATGCGGTCCAGAGACTGCGGGGGCTGCATCACGAAGTCACGCGGCTTGCTGCTGGTGGTGGTGATCACATCAAATTTCACAGCTGCATTCATTGCTTCTTCTCCTTGGTGGCCGTTACAGAACACACGCCAAAGCGATCGACGGCAGCGGCGATCACGTCGCAGCTATGGACTGCGATGGCGGTGTAGGAATGGCGTGCGCTCTCAGTGCGCACGACGACACGAAACGCGGTCATAGGGCGTTCCCTTTCGTTGGGTTGGGATCAATCGGAAGTTCGGTCACATCGAGCCGGCCGGCGCGCCAGTCGGCGACCTGGCGCGGCGTGCCGTGGCGCGGTGACTTGTCCGGCACAGGCACCACGCGCGGCCAGGGACACGCCTTGATGGCATCCCAGGCGGCCAGGGCCCGGCGCTGTTCGTCGGCCGTCATGGCTGGCGCTGGCCATGTCGGCATGTCGTCCACCACCGGCCGGGGCCAGGGGCATGCGCCCAGGGCGAGCCAGGCATGATCGATCTGCGCGGCCTGGTCGGGCTGGAACATGACAGATGCCGGCTTCGCCTTCGCCTCGAAGGACACATCGGCCGCAAAGTCAGATCCAGCGGGCTGCGTACAGTTATTTACACGAGTCCAAGGGAACCCCGAACCCGCCGATGTGCGGGCATCGTGCCCTTGAACTGGCGTCCATGTGTGACGAACAGATTTAAAAACCACACCCACCATCTGGCGGCATTGCACGCCATAGGGCATGACACGTTCGCACTCTTCATAGCGGCCGGTCACAGTCTTGGTTTCCTTGGCCAGCGTGACCATCAGATCGTCACGCTTCACGATGGCACCGCCTTGGGCACGCAAATAGCTGGCCCAGCATGCACGCTTCTCACCCTCGACCTTTTGTACGGCATCCCAGGCGGCGGCCATCGCTGGCGGTGCCTCTTGCACCATGTCTGCCGGAACGCGGCGCAGCTCGCGCCAGACGCTCACAGGTGCGCCGCCCCACTGCTGGAACTGCCGAATGCCCCAGCGTGCGGCCCAGGCTTCTACGCGCGCCGACGGCGTCAGCTCATAATCACCGGCCGTGTCAGTGGTCACCACATAGCCTTCTTTGGTTTTGTGGTCGGCCACGCCATCAATGTTCTTGGCCACATACTTGGCGATGTAGCCGGCGGCGCTGCCCTTTGACCAGTCAATGCGTTTCACATCAAGACGGCGCTTGAATGCGCCTGGCTCGCCACGGTCCGTGCGCCAGGCGTAGCGTTTCATCACGCGGATAGCACGGCCGGCCACGTCCTTGACGTGTGGGGTGGTGTAACCCGGCAGAGCGCGCACGAACACCAGCATGTGCCAGTGCGGGCATCCATCGTGATGCGGTTCAGCAATGCGGAAGCCGTATAAGCCGATGCCGCGCCTTGCCAGCGCCGAGCGCGCCAGGGCCGTCATCTTGCCCAGGTACTTATTAGCTGTGCGCGGATCGGAGCCGTCATATTTTGGATTGGGCTTGCCGCTATGTAGCGTTGCATGAAAGCGGGACGGGCAAGACCATGTGAGGAACAGGCCTTCGTCCTTGCACTCGCGCGCAATGGTTTCAAAGCCGTTGATGCGCAGCATGAGCTCGCCGCGCCGAATGGTTTTATTGGCGGTGGTTTTCTCGGCCAGCTCTGCAATGCTGAATTCCTGGCCAGCCTCGTTGCGCACCATAGTCGCTTCTAGGGCTGCCGCATTGCGCTTGTTCTGCGCCAGACGTGACAGCACCGCATCATTGCTGGCATAGGGCTCGCCGTGGTAGTGAACATAGCCCAAACGGATATTGCCGCCCTCAAAGGCACGGCCAACCACTTTGCGCAGTTGACGGCGCCACCAGCGTGGGTCCACTACCCGCGCGATGATGGCGCGCAGGTCATCGTCGTCCACTTCGGGCACGTCAATGCCGTAATCGCTGCATTCCTGCTCAATGATGTCGCGGGCGTGCGTGTCGGAAATTGCCTTCCAAAGCATCTTCTTGACGTTTTCCGCGGCCTTCTCGGCAGTGGCGCAGATTTCAGCGTCGTCCTGCGAAAGATCAATTCCGGCTGGCACGTAGTGCGCGGCGAAGTCCCGCACGAAATCGAAGGCGACTGGCTCGAAGATCCGACGCCAGTGCCATACCGACATGAGCTCAAGCGCCTGACTAACAACACGGCCACGCCATTTCAGTGGGATGCGTTCCAACTCGCTGGCAAACTGGGGCGAATCGAGAAAAGCCTTGTGCTGGCGTCGCGTCTTCGCATCGACTTTTCTATACTGCATTGAGAGCTCTTTCGTAGGTCGAGATTGCACGCAGCACGGCATGGCGCATCGCCAGGCGTTCGGCTTCGGTAAAGGAGTGAATGGGAGATTCCCAGCGGTCCGGCGAGAGCCCCGCCAGTGCCAGGATGTGCCGACGCACCGGCTTGGCAGTGGCCGCCCAGGAATAGGCGACTCGGATCTGATGGTTTGGCCGCTTGCGTGTGCGCAGCAGCGTCATGGCCTTTTCCAGCTCTGCTTTTGCTGCCTCATCGCCCGGTGGCGTTGGCACCAGTGCTGCACGCTCGCGCAGCAGATCCGCGACGGGACGGAAGGACGCATGATCCTTGATACGGGCGCAGCGCATGTTCAGCCTTTCACCCAGTCCAGCGCCGACAATAGTGCCGGCGCCAGCAGCAGCAAGCCGGCAACGAAGTAACTCAGCAGGCTACGCATCACCATTCTCCGAGCAGGCCATCAATGCGCTGCAGGCGCGCAGCGAGCCGGTTCGAAATGACATTCTTGCCTTCCCAAATGACGTTCCAACGCACGTCGTCGATGAGCGCGGCCTTGTGCATCAGCATGCGCTGCGCGCAGCGGAATTCCTTCAGATCCTCATCTAGTCGAAGCCTGGTGAAGGTGAGTGCGTTGATGGCTTTTTGCTGATCGGTAATCGTGGCCATGTTTTTTCAGGGTGAGCGAATCCCGCGTGCGCCATTTGGCGCACGGCAGGTATTGATTTATCGGGAGTGGGGCGGCCGCTTAGACGGTCGCGAGGTCTAGCGTCATTTGGTTCTTGGCAGCCAGAAATGCGCGCGAGGAAATCGGAATGCGTACTTCTGGATTTGGCATGGCCGACATCGATACCGTGCGCGAGACCTCAAGCGTGGCCACGAAGGTATGGCCGCATTCGACGTTCTGGCATTGGTACGTGATTTCTTTCATCATCGACGACATGGTGCGGCTTTTGGCCGCTCTCACACGATTTTGGCAGTGTGGGCATGGGATGCTGATTACGCGCATGGCTTCTTCCCCTCGACGGCATAGAGCACTCTTGCCTTGCCGGTAACACGCTTTGCACCTTCACGAACCGCTGCGGAAAAAACGAACTCGGCGGCGTCTTCGATTGTCTCGAATCCCTCGCACGCCATCAGTATTTCCAATGCCTCAACGAGTGTAGGGCTTATCAGCGTCAGTTCGATATCAGGCATTTTGAGGCACTGAAAAGTGGCTCTTGAGCGCCTTGGTTTGCATGTTTTGATTGATTACTATGGGCACATCACGAGCAACAACGAACTTAACGGCCATATGCAGCATCATGTCGTGGGCCAAGGTCGCCAAGTTTTCACCCTGCAGTTGAGCGAGCGACTTCATGAAAGCGTAGTTGTCGGCGTTGCAGCGGATCACGATTCGGTGATCGCGGATATGGCGCGGATCGTCGTACATAGATTCCCCCTGGTCAGGCGGTTGCGGATTGGTGTTCTTTTTCGTAGGCCTGAATACCTTTCAGGACCATGAGGCGGAGAAAGGACGAGCGAGTGCGATGATCTTGAACCGCATAGGCCGAGACTTTTTCCGCCTCGCGAGAATCCAGGCGGGTGGTCATGACCACCGATGTGACATCCCTGGTAGCTGGAATGTCAATTTCGTTTCTCATTGGCAACGAAATGGCAGATGTAGACATAGGGTAAAATTTGTATACGTCACTTAGCAATGACGGAAGCATAGTCAAATAAATCGTACCAGTCAACAAACTTAATATGGAAATTTTGCCCTATGGAGAGCGTCTTAAGAGCGAACGGCTGCGGCTCGGCTTTTCGCAAGACGCCTTTGCGGCGCTCGGCGGAGTCAGAAAACAAACGCAAATTTCCTACGAGCAAGGAAAAACTCTCCCGGATATCGGCTTTATGGCCGCCGTCTCGAAAATCGGGGTAGATGTTTCATACGTGATATTTGGGATTCCCACTGCGGACGCTTTGAGCTCTGATGAACAGCAGGTTCTTCAGGGATTTAGGCAGCTCGACATTATCGGCAAAGCTCGCGTGCTGGGTGTTATCGAAGGCGCGGCTCCAGCGGAGGCCGGTCGCAAAAACGCCTCACACATAACCGTCGGTGGCAGCATCGGCCAGCATATTGTTGGCGATATTCACGGGACGCTCCAAGGCCCAGTCATGGGCCACAAAATAGAGAAGAAGTAAAGAATATCGGTGTAGGGCGCCGATTTCGGTTTGCGCGCGCGCTGGGGAGCTGCGCGCATTTCAATTTGCCGTGACGCGTGACAGGAAGTTACGCGGAAGGTGTTAATCAGTAGGTTTTGAATGTCAGAAAAAATAGAAGCACAGGGCGATATCGGTCAGATTATCGAAGGCAACGTTCATGAGGCGCCGCGGTTTAACAACGTGGTAAATCTGAACTTGGGCGAAGCCAAAAAGGAAGTGCAAAGAATTACTGAGTACCAGAGAAAAAGAATCAATATGCTGGTGAAGGAGTGGGCAGCAATATGCGGTGATAAAGAGATCGAAATTTATAAAATTTTCATCGCAGATTACGGCATCCAGTATTTCCGGGAATTACCCATCGAGCATTACACGAAGGTGAAGGAGACACTCGAAGGTTGGATCGATGCGGGCACTGCTAAAACTGATCGCGCCATAGACCAAGCGCGTCTGCTGCCGCCGACGTCCGAACAGCACAGGGCCCATGAATGTGCGGTTTGCAGCGAAAAGGATGTAGCGATCGCCCGAGCGCAGAAACAAGTGGTCGTCAATGGGTTGCTAGTGTTGGCTCTGGTTTTTACGTGCGGATGGCTACTCTACAAAATGCCCGCACCTGCAGCACCAGAACAGGTTGCAGATAACATGTGTTTTTCTGAAGGCAAGGCATACTCGGCCGGCGGCACCATCAGAGTGGACGGCGATCTGATCAAGGAATGCATCTACGATGCGACGACCGGTAAATCTTCCTGGTCGAAGCCGCGATAGTCAATCGGCGTTGTTCTCCGCGATGATCTCGCGGACCTCTTTGATTTTGGCCCATTCCAGAGCTGCGGCACGATTGGCACTTTGCTTCGTGGCATAGGTCCGTTTCAGCGCTTTGGCGTTATCGGCCTTGCCTGCCAGCTCGGTGCCCTTGTTGTTTTTTTCTTTGCCTTATCGTGCCAATCCGCTTTCACACCGGTGACGCCTTCCTCCGGATCGTGATCTAGCTCACGCTCAGTATCTGCTTCCTCGGATTTCGTTTCGAACTCAATGCGCGTGGTAAAACCGTTGCCGCTGATGGAATGCGTCACGGTCTTCGATAGCCATTCCGTGGCATCGATATCCGCCTTGAATCCCGAAACCACTACGGGCGACTGCGGCATGATGCTGGCGTCGCCGAGCGCAAGTTGCATCTCGAATGTGGCCAGGCCGCGTTCGATGCGTTGCCACTCCGCTGCAGCCGCCGTGCGCGCATCGGCTTCATTCGCAAAGGTGGTGCGCAAGCGCTTGCTGTTTCCGGCCTGGCCAGCGACGACACTGCGGCGGCGCCCGTATTTATCGTCCATCCAGAATGCGCGAACGCCGCTATAGGCATCGGATTCAGAGCTGTGATATCGGTGCTGGTCGCCCAGCGCACGCACCACCTTGACCACCGGCAGAGGCTTGCCGCTGGCGGTGCGGCTCTCGTTGATCGGCATGAATAGCAGCGTGTCATTCTTGACCGTGGCCACAGCGTCATATCTCTTACCCAGGCGGCGCAGCAGCGCGGAATCGCTCTCATGCGTCTGGTCTAGGTGCTTGATGGTGATGCCACGCAGGCCCGCAGAGATACCTGACGCCAGACCATTGCCGGCGGCGATGGCATCGACCACGGCGCCAAGCGTAGTTTCATGGAAGCTGCGGTCCCGCTGCTGGCGAAACGCGTCAATCATGCTAGCCGACCTGGCGCGGATGGTGAGGCGGTCCGGCGCACCACTATGCTCCACCTCGGAAACCACGAACGCCCCTTTGTCCACCAGGGGCGAACCCTGCCAGCCGAGGGCAAAAGTCAGCTTCGCGCCCTTGGGCGGGATCTTCAACTTACCGTCAGTATCATCCAGCTCAATGTCCAACTGGTCAGCCTCGTCACCCCGGCATTCGCGCAGCGTGATGCTCATGAGCCTTTCCGAGACCGGGCGGCTGATATCCTTGTCTTCGATGACGATGCGGAAAGCTGGCGCGGTGGTGGTCATTGGCCGATCCCACCGAACGTGCCGGCAATGCCGCTGGCAGTCGTCTTGATGCCTTCGATGGCGCTGCCGACCACATCCCGCGCTTTGTCCGCGACGCTGTTCGTGATGCCGTCAATGTCGACCATGTTGCGCAGATCCGAGATATCCCCCAGGCCCAGCGACGACAGAACACTATCGTCGGTGCGCTTCAGCTTGATGGTAAATTCGATGCGCTTGGCATCGCCGTCGCCATCTAGCACCGTGCGCCCCTCGTCCATGCTCTCGATGACATAGGAACCATAGATGCGCCCGGTTCCCTGGATCAAAAACCAGCTTTTGCCCGTATCAGCCATCAGGCGCAGGGCATCCAGCGAGAACGCGCTACCGGTCAGCTCCGGTGCAATCCAGCCCGACAAGGTAATGGTGTCATCGCCCTTGCCGGTGAACTGCACCGCATCGCGCCGGCCCACCCGTGCATTGCTGGCGAACTTCCATTGTGTTTGCCGCTGCAGCTCCTGATAGGCCAGCGTGGGCAGGCTGAAGACGAACATTCCCAAGACCATCATCATGATTTCTTCCTTAGTCCCAATCTGCGAGGTTCGAGCGCTGGCGCGATGCCTTCATGCGGTCACGGCGGTCCAGTTCGGCGGCCACCGCGCGTGCGATGGCCTGTTCATCCATGCCAGGGGCCGGCTGGATGATGATCTGCACCGTGTCACCCTGGTGGACGACAGGCTGCATGCTGGCCTGACTGACCGGCGGACGGCTATCAAAGGCCATCGCGGGCATGCTGCCTGTCCCGATGGCCACAGCCGCGCCGGCACTGGCCAGCTTGCCGGCCAGGCTGCTTACAGTGGACAGCGGCCCGTCCTGGCCACGATTCAGGCCAACGGCCAGGCCTTGCATGGTGTAGTCGCCCAGCTCGGCAAAGACTCGGCTCGGGCTATGGATGTCGAGCTTTTCCTTGAACCAGCCAATGACACTGGCACCGGCACCCAGCACCGCATCCTTCACGGAACCAATGCCGCTGGTGATGCCGTTGACCAGGCCGCGCAGGATCATGGCGCCGAACTCGGTAAATTTGGCCGGCAGCTCAATGCCGAACCAGCTCAGCACGCCAGCAAACGCCTGGTAGAACAGTCCCACCGGAGACCAATTCAAAATCAGCGCGCCCACGCCGGCCAAGCCGCCCGCAAAGGCGCCGCGTACCTGCTGCCACAGGTTGCCGAAGAAGCCGGCAATGGGTTCCCAATTCCGGTACAGCAGATAGGCAGCGGCGGCGATGGCGGTCACCACCAAGCCAATGGGGTTCATCAGGAAGATTCGCCCCAGCCACATGAAGACTGTTCCAACGCCGCGCAGGATGGGCATGAGCAAACCGCCCTGCAGTCCGATCTTGGCAAACAGGACGTGCAACATGGCATAGGGACCGATGATCGAGGCCAGGGCCAGCATCAGCGGCCCCATCACCACCATGATGGCGGCGATGGCAGAGAAGCCCACGATCATGGCCTTGGCGGTGGCCGGGTTGCGCTCCATGAAACCAGTCAGCGCCTGGACGGCATTGGCGGCCATCTGCAGGCCTGAAGCGTAGAGCGGCAGAATCTTGGTGCCCAGCTCCAGCTTTAGGTCCGCGACCTTGGCCAGGGTCTCCAGTTCCTGGCCGCTGGCGGTGTCTCGCCCGAGCTTGTCGAGCTCGTCGATGTTGGCGGCGCCCCGGTTCAGCTTCTCGTTCTTGTGGATCTGCGCGCGCTGCTGGTACATGGTGGAAAAGAGCTGTGCGGCCGTGCGGTTCGAGAAGATGCCGCCGATGGCATCAAGGATGCCTTTCTCGTCGGTGATGCCCTTGCTGGCCAGCTGCGGCAACAGCACTTTCTCCATCCATTCGAATTGGTTCTCGCGGAACAGGTCCGCGCCTTTGATGGCCCCTGGATTCAGGAACGAGACCTGGCCAGCCTTGTCATGCTTGACCTTCGATTGATCGCCGATCAGGCCCAGGTCAGCCAGCATGCCGATAGAACGTTTGGTGGTCCGGCCCTGATAGAGGTTCTGATAGGCACTCATCATCGAGGTGCCGACCCGGTTACCGCCCATTTCCTGCACGAGGGATTCCATCTGGTAATAAAAGGATTCGTCCTTGAGGCCCTTGGCCGCGATACCGCCCGTCTTAATCAGGTTCAGCCACTCGCCTGGACCGACCCGGCCACCGGTGGCGGTCAATACCTGCTGCACCATGTTGGCCTGTTTGGAGAAGGTGCCGATGTCCTTGGTGCCGTTGCGCATTTCGATGACCTTCAGCATGTCCATGAACTTTCGCTCGTTCTCGGCGCCCTCGGCCTCCCCGTAGAAGGCGTGATTGCCGAATTTCATCTTGGCCATCATGGGCGCGACCATTTCAGCATGGTGCGTGTCACCAAAGGCCGTGATGCCATCGCGCAGCAATTGCAGATTGTCGAGCTGGCTGGTGCCGTAGGTTTTCATGTCGCGGGCGAACTTGATCGCCTCGGCCGTGGCGGCCGGCCCCAGGCCTAGCGCACGTACGCGGCCGTTTTCGGTCTCATAGTGTTTCGCTTCCTTCAGGCCAGCCAGGGCCGGCGCGCCCAGGGCGGCTCCGGTGGCCGTGGCACCAACGCCGGCCGCCGCCAGGCCGCCTGCGGTGCTGCGCAACTTGTCCGCCCGCTGCCGGGCACTGGCCATGGCCTGCTGCTGGCGCTGGCTGGCGGCCAGCTTCTTCTGTTGGTCGGCCAGCTCGGCATTGGTGGCGGCGATACTGTTCTTGAGCCAGGTCTGCGCGGTGGCCAGCTGGCGCGAACCGATGCCCGCATCGGCCAGGCGCTCGCGCAGAGCACGATACTGCGTACCTTGCCGCTCGCTGGCCTCTTGCAGGGACTTGACACTGCGCACGGCCGCATTGAATTCGCGTGTCATGGCACGGGTCGGGTTCTCGGTGCCCTTCATCCTGGCCGACAGCTCGGCGACACGCTGCTGCGCGGTGGACAGTTCGGCATTCGTCTTGCGCATGCCCTGGTGCAGCTCGCGCAGGCCGTCGAGGTCTTTTTGTTGCTTGTTCAGCTCACGCAGGCGGTCGCTGGTGTCCTTGAGCGCCTTTCCGGTATCGCGGGCGCCGCCGGTGATCATTTTCAGCGGGGCGGTGATTTTCTCCATCATGGAGAACACGACCTGCATTTTCAGTTCATTTGCCATCTATTCCGCCCCGCTGCGCACTCGGGCGCGCTCGCGCCACTTCATCAAGTCTGCTAGTTCCAAGTCATCCATCGCGGCCGGCGGCCAATGGAACACCGTCGCGATGTCCGCCATGGCGTCTTCTACTTCGATTGGGAGACCAAGGCGCGATCCGCCTTCGGTGCCAAAAAAACGGAGATTTCCATGCCGCACTTGATCAGGTCGGCCGGGTCCATTGCGGCAACGTCGAATTGCGTCAGGGGCGGTTCGCTGATACGCGGCAGCACCACCTGCAGTGCGCTCACGTTCATATTCATCAGATCCATCAGGCTGACGCCTCGCAACGCCCCGGACTTGGGACGGCGCAAGGTCAGTTCGGTGATTTGGGTATTACCGCGCATGAGCGGTTCGTCCAGTTCGATGACGGCGGTTTCAATTTTGATGGGGGTGGTAGTCATGGTGTTCCTTGTGAGAATGAAGAAAGTACAAGCCAGGCGGCGCAGTGCCGCCCAGCACTTACAGCCCGATGGCCTTGTTGATTGCGGCGCGGCGATCTTCACCGGCCACGATTTCGATGCCGTTCATGAAATCGAAGTCGAAGATCACTTCACCGTCGATGGTGAGTTTGTAGGCACTCAGCGGCATGGTGAATTTCTGGGTCGTGTCGTCGGCCACCTTGGCAGTGCCCATATCGACTTCTTTGTAGCGACCGCGCACAACGACTTCCACCGCCTGGACGCGGGCGTCATCGTCGCTCTGATAGGCACCCGCAAAGCGCAGCTGCACCGCGCCATGGGTGGCGGCCGCATACTTCTTCAGCGACTCTTTCACCAGGCCGCCGGCCGTCCATTCGAGCTGCATTGCTTCCTGGCCGAAGTCAACCGATACCGGGCCGGACATCCCGCCCGCCCGATATTCCTCCATCTTGCGAGACAGCTTCGGCAAGGTCACTTCCGTGGCCTGGCCGGAATAATTGAACCCGTCTTCGAACAGGTTGAAATCCTTCAGTTTGCTGGGCATCCCCATTTTTCATACTCCTTTCAATAGATGCGAAAGGCGGCCGGTCAGGCCGCCATTGCTTATGCGGAAACGCGCGCGCTGAAATCGGCCAGATACTGGTCGGTGATGCGCTGTTGCAGCAGCAGGTTTTCCAGCGGTGGCACCGGCGTGTAGTTGTAGTCGATGGTCAGCTTGCCCGACTTCAGCGAATCCACATCGTTGAACTCTTCATCGAACCAGGCTTCACCGTCGATGATGTAGCCGCTGGCGCGCAGCTGTCGGAACTTGTTATTGATGCTGGCCAGGATGTCGCGGACCAGGGACGGATTGAGCGGCTTGTCGACGAATTCGAACATCGCCTCAGCGATGGTGTCACGCAAGACCTGCGCGGTCCGGGTGTAGCTCTCGAATGGGAAATAGCCGCCCTGTGCTTCGCAGGTACGGGAACCCCAAAAGCGGTAGCCGCTCATGTTGATCAGCGTGGTGACCTCTTTCGCGTTCAGGATGCCGGCATCGGTCGCCGGGTCCTGCAGGTCCCATGAAACATCCTTGCTGATGCCGGTCGGGCCATTGATGACCATATTGGAAATAGTCTTGTGCCATCCGATGGTCTCGTCCAGCTTGGCGCGCATGCCCAGCGCATAGCAGACTGCGGAGATACTGGCATCTGCCTTTTGCTCCGAATCCCAGTCGAGGAATTCCGGCCAGATCAGCATCAATTCGCGCTGGCCAAACTGGCCACGGTAGTTCGTCGCCTCCACAGCGGTGGCGCCGCGTGCATAGGCATACACGAAAGCGCGCAGGGTCTGAGCGATGCTCACCAGCTCATTGGTCA
This sequence comes from Herbaspirillum frisingense GSF30, assembly GCF_000300975.2. GTDB lineage: Bacteria > Pseudomonadota > Gammaproteobacteria > Burkholderiales > Burkholderiaceae_D > Herbaspirillum > Herbaspirillum frisingense. Next base: position 20,805 of record NZ_AEEC02000020.1, read on the forward strand.
CCGCCTGGCTGTCCAGCCCGGGCGCGCCCAGGATGCGCGGCTTGAAGCCGAACTTGCTCTGTGCAGCCAGCAATGCCTGGGCGCCGGTGTATTTGCCATCGCTGACGCCGCCAATCACGTTGTTGCTCAGTTCTGCCGGATCGTCGGACTCTTCCACGCGCACGACGATGGTCAGCGGCTTGGCCTGCTTGCCGATGGCCTTCAAGGTGCGCAGCAGCGTACCGGATTTGCCGGCCTTGCCTTGGGCTGCGATGACGTTGGTCAGTAGGACGGGGACATTCAGCGGGAAGGCGGTCGGGTCCGCGTCGTCTGCCGTGGCGATCAAGCCGATGACGGCGGTCGAGATGGTGCGGATCGGCCGGCTACCCTCGTTGACCTCGACAACCCGTACGCCGTGGTGATAATCAGTTGCCATTGCTCATACTCCTTTAGTTTCAGTGCGGCTTTCGCCGGATTTCAGATTCAGTACGGCAAGGTGCCGCTCATGGAGAAAGGCGCAAACTCAGCATTGCGAGCGCAGCCGACGATAGGGACGGCAGCACCACATCCAGCACCTGCCACTTGTCCCAGGTCCAGGGAAACCAGCCGTAGCCCCAGGAGGCTGCTGGATCGGTGGCATGGCCGTGCAATTCCTCGACCTCCAGCTTTTTGCGCGACCAGTACCACACCACCACCGCGAGCACGCCGGCTGGGGCGCCGCAGAGCAGTGCGACCGGTAGCTGGATCAATAGGCCTTCCAGACAGTGCGAAAGGCTCAGGCGCCAGCGGGCGCCACCAAACCAGACAATGAGTTTTCCGAGCATGCTTAGGCCCCTGTGTATTGAACGAAGCACAGCGCGTAATACGGCGGCAAATTGCTGATGTCCGCGCCACCTCCAGTATTGGCCGCACTGGCCGTAACTCCGGTCTTGCTGTTGGTGGTGTGCTGCGGCGAGGTCGCACCGATCGTTTGACCACCGCTGATGTTTTGGCCACTCTGGTAGGAGCCAGGGTTGTAGGTGGTCACGTCGTGATAGTGGCCAGGATCGTTGACCGTGATCGCGTGCGTATGCGAAGGCAACTGTGCTGCGGACAGCTTGTACGAAGCTGCGCCGCCCGTCGCGCCGGTGGCATAGGCGCCTCCTGCGCCCACAATGAACCTATCGGTGAGGTTCGACGTACCATTGGCGCCGGTGGCCAGATGCCAGCCCGCTCCCCATGCTGCAGCGACGGCCGCCTCTGTAGCTTGGCCCGACCACATGCGCACCTCACCGAGGACCGGAGATATGCCGGCCACGTCACTGCGGCTGGCCAGGACGGCAGCCGCTGGCAAGCTGCTCCATACGGCTTCAGCCGGCGCGGCGGCGATCACGTCCGCCGTGATGCCGTATCGGTTAGTCGGCGCCATCTCCAGCAGCACGGTGCGCCAGGCATTCGTTACCGGGCCATTCGGGTCGGTGCTCAAATTAACGTACACCTCGGATACACCAGTGGTCACGCCGCTGACATGCGTCTTATAGGTAGAGACGTATTGCATCGCTCGATCTACCGCCGATCCACGGACTGAGACGATGCTGACATCACCTTGCTTGACCGCAAATTCGATCACGGCCACTGAAGCGCTGGAACCATAGCCCAGGTGGAGCCGGAATAGCCATTGCGCCGAGCTGGCGGCGACCGGCACATTGACCAGGCGCAAAATAGCCGTGGTGGCGTTGATCGTCCCGGACAGCAGTGTTCTCCATGGTGCGCTATCGTCAAGGGCGGCCGCCACAAACTCAGTGGTCGCGAGCTGCTTGGACGCAGTACCGAGCGGCGCGGTATCCGCCTTTGGCGTGCCGGTGAAAGTCGGCGAGGCCAAAGGCGCCTTCTGCGCCAGCGCATTGGTTACCGTGGCGGAAAAATTGGCGTCGTTTCCCATGGCGTCCGCCAGTTCCTTGAGGGTATCGAGTGCCGAGGGAGCATTCCCGACCAGGGAAGCGATTTCATTGCGTACAAAGGCGGTCGTGGCCAGCTGAGTGCTATTGGTGCCGGAAGCGGCCGTAGGCGCTTTTGGCGCGCCAGTAAAGGTCGGCGATGCCAGATCGGCCTTGAGGGCGAGAGCCTTGGCGGCGAACTCGGTCGTTGCCAACTGAGTTGTGCTAGTACCCGGTGCGGCCGTGGGCGCCTTCGGCACGCCAGTAAAAGTCGGCGATGCCAAGGCCGCCAAGTCAGGATGCTTGTGATCCTTGGGAGCGGCATAGACGACGATGGCGTCATCCACGTACTTGCGCGTAGCCAGCACCACGGTGGGATCAATCTTCAGCTCAATGGCCGACGCGCTGGCCACCAGCAGAACGATGCGGATCTGTTGGTCCTTGCCCGAACCGGACGCGAGCGCTGGTTTCAGGCTTGGCGGGCAATTCGCGAAAATGATCAAGTCGCCGTCTTCATCAAAGACGCCAATCTCGCGCACCCACCAGCCGCCCACCTCGGCAGGCAGAACTTGTTCGATGATTAGCTGGCTGGGGTCATTCTCGTCGGGAAAGATCGTATTGATCAGCGCCCGGCGCTGTTCATTGACCAGGGCCTTTTGCTTGCGGCTGGGGATGGGGGTTTCCCCGTTTCCGTCGCCGACCGCCATATATTTGAGCTTCAGCGGTTCGCCCAGGGCAATCGCCTTGGCAATCTTGGCTTCGCCGATTTCAGTTGGAAGAGAGTAATAGTCGCTCATGGGTAGATGGTCATGACTTCAATGAGGTGGGCAGCGGTGCCGATGTGAATTCTTCCGGTGGATTCGACCTGGCCAGGAATCCAGGGGTAGACCGTAATGGCCTCACCCATCTGCACCAGGCCACCGATATAGATAGCGCCGCGCGATTCGAGGTGGATACGCAGGCCGGTAAGGTGGCGCGATAGCGGCTTGGCGTCGTCAATGAGCCGTTCCATCTCGGCAAACATCTCTTCGGTAATGCCCGTCTCCAGCACACCGACATCGAGTGCGAAGGTGCCACGGCGGCCAGGCGGGTCTGTCTGCCACCATTCTGTGATCTTGATCACGTAGCCCAGCGACTCGACCACGCCGCGAACGGCGGCGATAGTGCCCTTATGCTGATGGATATAGCGGGATGCCTTGATGGTCTTGCGCTTGATCGCCTCGGACCAGCCATCGTCCCAGCGGTCCACCGAAAATGACCAGGCGAGGAAAGGCAGCAAGGCCACGGGACAGCGGTCCGGGTTCCAGAGGTCGCGCAGCGGTACCGGCGTCTTGGCCAGTTCTGCGCAGGCGCGTGCAAGAGCACGTTCCAGCGCAGTGGTGTTCGGGGGCAAGGTTGGCACCGGGTTATACATCGTCGACCTCTTCCAGCACCTCGGCAGTGATAGTGATGGCGGTGCAGCGGGCGGCCTGCGTCCTGCCGCACAGGATGTCGGCCGCTGGCGATTTGATGAGCACGTTGCGCACTCCCTCGACCTTGAGGGCCGCCACGTAGGCATTCCGGTACACGCTATAGCCAAGAGGGCGCGCTGGATTCGCCATAGCGGCAGCGTTCGCCCTTGCGGCGCTGATTGCAATAGGCGCCTCGGGGCGCTTCTCGACATACACCACGGCTTCTAGTACGTAGTCGGTGACTTCCCCTTGCACCACTGATACCAGATCGCCCAGCGGACGCACGTCTTCAGCTGATAGCGCGTCTTCTACCGCCTGCAGCACTTCGGGTGCTGCCTTCCAGTCGGTAGAGGTCGCCAAGACGGCCACCACCACCTCGCAGGGCGCCGGGCTGACCGCACGGGCATCAAGCACGCGACCGTCGGCACTGCGCGCATGGAATTCATAGGCATTGCGAGGGCCGGCCGTGGACAGGGCATCCGGGGCTTCCTGGATGCGCAGGCGGTACGCATCGTCGTCTTCGCGCACTTCCTCCACCGGAGGAGATGCGTCCAGATCGGCCTCGACCAGCACCAGGCGCTTGACGTTGGTGTTTGCCCCGATCTGGTCAAGGTCGGCATCAATGGCGAAGGGCAGCATGACCGCCCGGGCGGCATCATTGACACGGTTGCGCAGCAGCAGCTCTTGATAGGCGTTCTCCTGCAGGAGCTTTGTAGCTGGCTCCGACTCCAGGGACAGCACTTTGGCGGCGGCTTCACGCTGTTCCTGCGGCAGCAGCGCCAGGACGGCCGCCTTACGATTGGCAAGGATGGTCTCGTAGTCCAGGGTTTCCAGTACCTGCGGCGCCGGCAACAGGGAAAGGTCGATAGGAGAACTCATTGCATGGCCCCTTCGCGGACCTGCACCGAGAATTCGATTGCCCTTCCGTTGGTCACTGCCTGCAGCACGACCGAAATCGCACCCGTTGCGTCACGGTTCAGATTGACCGCCGATAGCGAAATCCGCGGCTCCCACAGCGCCAGGCGATAGGCCACGGCAGCATAGATGCGCATGACGGTAACCCCATTCAGGGGCTGGTCGATCAATTCAGGGATTTCCGATCCATAGGCACGGCGGTAGATGCGGGTTCCCAGGGGCGTCATGAGGATGTCGCGCACGGACTGGCGGATGTGATCCAGCAGTGACATGCTGCGGCCGGTAGATGCGTCCATGGCGATCATGACACCGGTCCTCCCGACTGTTCATCGCCGCGTTTGACTTGACTGTGTGCATGGCCACGTAAGCTGATAGGACCGGCCTTCACGTCGCCTGTGGCCGCTACGTCCCCATCGATGGTCATGGCAGCGCCACCGCCGCCGCCCTCGACCTTAGCGCCTTGCTTCAATGCGCTGAAGCCCTCTACCAGCAGATTGCCTTTGATGGTCACATCGCCGGTGCAGGTGGTTTGCGGTGCATCGGCGGTCACCGTATCGGCCTTGACTAGCGCCGAGCCGCCCGCCGGGAGAATGGCCGACAGCGCATGCGTGCTGAAATCGTAGAGCACGACGGCGCCGTCAGGGTAGTGAATGGAGCGAACCTTAAGATTGGATTGAGGCGCCGGTGACTCGGCCGAAAACAGACCGGCCAGGACTTTGCCCTGCGTCAGATCGCCGTTCGGCGAAAAGACGATGACCTGCTCACCGATGGAGGGTGGAGACCAGTGGACGACATCCCCGGCGCGCAGCGCGATCCATTGCAGCCAGGTGGTCAGCAGCGAAGGCGACAAGCGCACGCGCACCTTGTCCGCTGTGATCTCGGCGATCTTGCCGATGCGGATCAAATTTGGGATGGCGCGAATGAGTTCGGAGAGGTCGGGCGTCATGCAATCCATGTTGCCGGATCGCGCGCGGAAAGGCACTTGGCGGTGGGTTGATATCCGCCTTATCGACTCTCAAAAAGCAAATCAGCTTGTCTTTGCTGGTCGGTGGAAGCCTATGTAAATATTCTAGTTACGAGGAATTCTTCTGTGCCCGCAACTATTTAATATTGTCGTTCGATGCCGCAGTGAGATCCGAGTATTCGGCTATGTACATTTCCACTTGGAGGCTCCTCGTTCTCATGTCTACAAGCAGTGTCCGCAGCGCTCTCATACTATCTCGGCACTGTTGGCGCTCTATTGGAACTCCCATATCAAGGCTTACGGCTGACGCTATCAGAGCCGCGCATTCTCTATTTAACCGTTCCATTTCGACAATTTGATTTACGAACTTCCTCTTCTGTTCCATTTTCCATCCCACCAGCTGAGTACATTGGAGCAATTTGACAAATACTTTCCAATCAGCAGTTTATCGTAAGGATATGTCGTTTGTGAGATGCTCCAAGATGCTCCGATGAAGCTCAGCAGTATCGCCTGCCGAAAAACCTAGCAGTGTCCGGGCAGGGTATTTGTAACTCGGGCCGCGAGGAGCAACTTTGTCAGGCAACCCCTCATGATGCACACGCGCAATGCGCGCCACCTTTCCAAAAAAGCCGACCGATGCCTGGTCCGCATCCGCCCGGATTTGCAGATAGGTATTCGTGCGTAGCTTGCCGAACATAGCCGCTTTCTGCCGCTTGATCCGCCCGGATTTACTGCGCAGTTCCTTGCGATTCTTGCGCGCCGGATAGGGCGTGCCGTCCGGCGCCACTTGCTGCGCGATCAGGCGAGCGTGTTCGCGCCGCAAGTCATTGGCGATCTTACGCACGAGTTGGCGCCGCTGTGCGGGTTGCAGCTTGGCAATGAGGGCACCGGCCCATTCTTCCAGACGTTGCAGATCATCACTCATGGCAGCTTCGGCACGTCCCACTCGGCCAGCAGGGTCTCGCCCTGGTAGAGCCGCCAGAAGTCATCCGGGAAAGGTGGAGTAAGCTGCGGCTCAGCCGCATGGACAATTTCCAGGCGGCCACCGTCGTGTCGCTTCACGATAGTGCGCTCGGTGAGCGCCAGCTTGATGGACAAGTCCAGGGATGTGGCGCTGTTCATGTCCACCTCGAAACGTATCGCCTTCCTGGCATTCTCAGGATTGGCGAAGGATTCGCGCTGATGAACCCGCATCCAGGCCAGCAGCGGCACGAACACCAGATCGAGGTCTAACCCGATATCGGTCAAGATCAGGTTCAGCACATAGTCATACTCGAAGGAAAGACCGGCCGTGCCGGTGGCGCGCGATCCGCCCTCATCGATGAAGATGTGCAGCTTGTCCGGATTCTGCGCCAGATCCTTAATCGCCTTGCGCAGGTAGTCCCGCAGATTGTTGGGCTTGTACATTCAGTTTCTCGCGCAAGGCGTTGTAGGCGTCGATCAGGGTATTGCTTTGTCGGATGGCGTCATCACCTTCACTGGCGATGTCGTCAAGAAATTCTGCTGCCGCTGGCGTAAGTTCGGCTCGCGCTTCTTGGCCAGGTCGGCCGGCAGTGCCGGTATCTGCGCAACCGGCCCCGGTGGGCACTGAAGCGATGACGGGGACTGACAGCCGGATAGCGCCACTGCGCACACCAGCAATAAAGGTGTCTTTCTCATTGCGTGCAGCATCCCTTTCATTGGTGAGTTTGTCGGTGATGGCCTGGATGGCGCCGCGGGCGTTGCGCTCGGCCTGCAGCACCTGTTCCGTACGCTCGGCGCGGGCATCAGCGGCGGCCTGATTGGCGGTAGCAATGCCGGATTTCAGGTTGTCGATATCCGCATTCTTTCGCCAGCCCTGAATCGTCCATGCCGCAGCAAAGGCCAGGGCCAGCAAACTGGCGCCGAGCAAGACGCGCAGGCGCGTGCGCCATGTGTCCGTGAGCGTCATGCCAGCACTCCGCCGGCTTCCACGAAGGCCAGGTGCAGTTCCTCGCTGGTCTTCAGGGTGGGCAGCACGATGGCTTCACCACCTTCCTGAGTGAATGCCCTTTCCAGATCGACATAGCGGTGCTCGAATTGCCCATAGCCAGCGCCCGGCAAGGAAGCCCAAATGTTTTTGCATTTGGGAATGGCGTCCCCCAGGCGGCCAGCGTCGATGTCGGGCAAGGCCCGGCATTCCCTGATCTGCTGCAGAGCGATAGTGTCTTGCACGTCTGGCCCGAAGCCCGTCAGGCCCAGCCGCTGGCGATAGATGTCGTAGTAGCGCATCAGCAATTGGTAACCACCGGCCGCAGTGGACCAATTCTTGATGCGTGGAATCCAGACCCGTACGCGCGGATGGTCTGCGTAGCTGGTGAAACGCGTACGGCCTACGATCTGGTCATATCCCCGGTCACGCGTGGTCGGCGAATTCGAGGTGCCTTCAGAAAAGCGCAGCATGCCCAGGAAAGCGCGACGATTGTCGATGGCGTTCAAATCGATTCCTTCACGTCACGCGCCAGCTCGGCAATGTCTTTGCCCTGGCGCCGCTGAAACCAAAGTGCCACCGCCCGGGTGATCCACCAGGCCGGCGCGCCGACCATCAAATCGACCGGCTTCGGTCCGAGCACAGCGGCCACTGTCGGCGCGTGCTGTAGCAGCACCGAAAACGCCAGGTCGCCGAACATGATGGAGAACGCGCCGGCGCAGGCCAGACGCACCACAAATTCCTTCTCATTGAATGAGCCATCTGCATTGCGTGGCGGCAGGACGATATACAGCAGCGCCGCGCCGACCATGCCGAGCACGGCCTTGATGCCGTAGATTTTCAGGATGGCAGCGATGCCACCGGCGGATTCTGCTGCCATAACTTGATTTCCCCTTGTCAGTGATTTGCTGTTCATGTCGTCATTCCCACAAACTGATGCTGTCGCGCGCGCTGGTCGGCGCTTCCATCGCATCCGGTAGCGTGACCATCGTGCCCGCCGGCAGCACAGCGCCAAGCGCTGCAAGCGATGGATTCAAGGTCAGCGCCTGTTCCACATAGCCGCTGCTAGCGCCCAGGTAGCGAAACACCAGTGCATCGAGCGTGTCGCCCTGCTGGCTGCGGACCTGCATCAGATCAGCTCTACGGTCGCATGCGTGCGGCCGAGAATGTCATTGATGGCCCAATGCCCATTACGGCGCTGCACGTCCGGCGCCGTGTCCATCCATTCCATGTTCTTCTTGTCGGTCAGCGCGCTCGCGGTGGTGTCGTAGTCCCGGTAGCTCTCGAAAATGTCGGCCTTGGCGAAGCTATAGACCGCTCGGCGGTAGTGCGCCAGAAACTGGCTTTCTCCATCTACCTGCAGCGCCGGCACCTGTTCCAGCTTCTCGATACCGCTGGCCAGGTGCTGCAGTTGCCAGTCGCGTAGCAACCGATTGGCCGTCAGAATTGCGTCCACTAGGGCAGGGCGTAGGCGTGCATCGGTCACTGTCGAGTCCAGCCGCATGGCGTCCCGCATGGCTAACAAGCTGATGTCTGGGAAAAATCCGTCGTTGGTGATGGCCTTCACCTCGGCCGGCGCGGCCGGTGCCGGCGTCACCGGCACGTCATCGATGTAGTTCATGGTCTTGGAGAATGTTGGGGGCGGTGGCCGGGACATCCGACGGACAATGCCGCTTCCGTCCCGGGCCGCCCTGCGCCGTGGGGTGCTCTTTACTTGGCCGGCTCGGCGAACTTCTTCAGTCGCCGTTCCAGCCGCTCGATGTCCTTCTTGACGCCGGCCGCCTGGTGCAGCTCACATGCGCGGGTAAGGTGCTGCAGCGCTGCCGTGGCATGGTCCGCCGAGGTGGCCGTGACGTTCTCGCTGTCCACCTGATTGACGAGGTCCAGCAGAGCCAGGCCGAGCGCCTTATGCACCTTGGCGCGTGCCTGGTCGGGCGTATCAGCGTTGCCCGTCATGGCCAGGACCTGCTGCAGGATATCGGCCGCCCGTGCCGGCTCGTCCTTCAGCCGGCCGCCCAGGCTGGCCCCTGCGAAATCGTCCTGCAGCAGCGTGGGCAAGGTCCGGTTGTAGCGATCCGGCAATGTGAACTGGTGTTCCATGGCGTAGCCTGCGATCTGCAGGGCGCGTTCGTAGTCGCCGACATCGATGTGCCACACCAGCACATTGACTAACACTTCGTCCTGAGCACCGCGTCCGGCCGACAGCACGCCATCAATCCAGTCTTGATAGGCCGGCAGCATGGTGGCCTTCATTTCGATCTTGCGTTCGATCGATTGGATGTTGGACAGCGTGCGCCGGTCTTCATGGAGCTTCATCAACATCAGTTCATAGGCGCTGCCGGTTGTCACGCCGCCCGGCTCGCCGGCGGACGCCGCCAGCTTACCGAGCATGCGCTCACGGTGGCGCGCGGCGGGAGACAAGCGAGACATCAGGCGCCGCCCGCTGCCGCATCCTGCAGCACCACGTTTTCAACCAGCGTGGCGAGGCCTTCATCCTCGATCACATAGGCGTCGTTCGACGATTCGTAGTTTTCGATGCGGTCGGCCTTGGGTTCGTCGACCACGCGACGGCGGCGGCCACCGTTCTGGAAGTAGATCGACAGATTGTCCAGGCGGGTGATCAGCATGGCATTGGCCGGGAAGGACGGCACGCGCACCGCCGGCAGTCCGCCGATGCGCTTCTGGCTGATGATGACGTCAGCGGCCAGGGTCTCGGTCGGTGCCTTGTCCTTGTTGATCAGCGGGAAATACTTGTCGTGCAGCAGCTCGCGGCCGACGATCACCACCAGGCCGGTATCGTCCTGATACCACGGGTCCAGATTGGTCACCGCGTCATACACGGCTGCGTCGAGATTCGCATAATCCGCGCCGGCGCCACTGCCAATGACCACCTTGCCCGGCAGGTCCTGGCCGACCAAGCCCATGACACGCTGGGGCGAGTTCTCGCGGATCTGCTGCAGCCAGCCCTTATTGACGTCCTGCAGCAGCGGATACTGCGCCAGATTGGTATCGGCCGCGACCTTCACACCGTTGAAACCGATCATGATGCGGTCCAGCGCCTGGCGCTTCAGGATTGCATTGGCCACACGGGTCTGGAAGTCCTTGAACTTGGCCCAGGCATCCAGCTTGGCATAGGTGATGTGAGTGTCGAAGTTGGTCTTCTCGCAGCGATAGCGGGTGTTGGTCATGGCCGACGCGTCCCGGGTGCTGCGGCGCTTGTCACCGCGCGTATCGGTACGGCTGGCGATGGGGCCGGATACGCCCAGGCCGATTTTCTCGCCTTCCAGCTCATCGACGCCGATGATGTTGATGCTGCCCAGGAATTCGGACGATTCCTGCATCTTGTCTTCCAGCTTCTGTTGCACGCTCGGGTCCACCGAGAAGGTGGAGTGGACGGCGCCGCCGGCGACATCATTGAGCGTGGCCAGGCGCGAAGTGTAGGCGTTATAGGCGGCGCGGGTCTGATTCTTCATGTGTTCTGCTCCAGTGAAATGCGGAAATGGTGTACTTGGTCGGCCGGCAGCTTAGAACTCGGTCTGCACAGTGCCGCTGTTGCCGCCACCGGTGGCCGGCGGGCGCTGCAGGTTGCTCTTGTCGGTCAGGTTGATGGTCTGGCGGAACTGCTCGGCGGTAGTCGATTCATCGCCGACGCGCTTTTCCAGCTTCTCCAGGCGCGCCACGACCTCGGCGACATCCTTGCCGGCCTGCGCGGCGGACTGCGCGAACTCGCCCACCTTTTCGGCAACGGCGGTCATAGCGGCCACCACGTCGGCATGCTGGGCATCGGCTTTCTTCTCGCCACCACCAATGCGGCTGAACAGTTGCTTGATGGTCTCGGCCACGCTGGGGCCGTCTTCCTCGAATTCGATGTTGGCCTCGATGGCTTCGGAGAACAGGTTCTCTGGCTTCAGCTTGCGGGGAGTGAAAGGCGAGGCCTTCGGATTGGTGGCGGAGAACTGCAAAATCTCGGTGCCCAGGCTGGCCGGGCTGTCGGTCACGGCCAGGCCGACCAGATAGGAACTGCCCGTGTCGGCGAACTTGTCGGCCAGCTCGATGCTAGTGAAAATCTTCTGGCGGTCCTTGTTCATGGCGATCAGCGCGGGCGTGGGCTCGATCTGAGCAAACAGGGCCAGGCGCTTACCGTTTTCGGTGTCGACTTCTTCGGCCTTCAGTGCCAGCACATCACCGTAGGCCTTGAACGGGCCATCCGGCAGCAGGCTGCGCAGGTGTTCGACCCACACGCGAGCGCCGTAGGTTTTCACGTTGTAGCTGTCGGCCATCTGCTGGATTTGCTCGCGGCTGATGCTACGGCCGTCGGTGGTCGCGCCCTCGGTCGCGACGCGGAAAAATTTGCTCTTGGTTGCCATGAGATTTCGCGCTCGTTATCGGTTGATCGGATAACGTCATCTTCTGCCGATGGGCGAAATGCATCAATCAAGTAAGGGTTGATAAGGGGGATAGCGACTCGGCAAAGTCCCCGCTACGCGCGCGCGCCGCCTACGCTTGCGGCATGTTAGAAATTCCAGAAGACATCAAGGACAACATCGACCAGGCGGCCGAGCCTCGACAGGTCGCGCGCCGCCTGTATTTCGAGGGCTGGCGCATCTCGTCGATTGCGCGCCACCTGAAGATTAAGCGTTCCACGGTCAATAGCTGGAAGCACCGCGATGAATGGGAAAAAGTCTCGCGCCTGGAGCGCGTAGAGATTGCCCTTGAAGCGCGCATAGTGCAACTGATCGCCAAGGAAGTAAAGGGCAATGGCGAGTACAAGGAACTCGACGCGCTCATGCGCCAGCTGGTGCAGGCCGCGCGTGTGCGCCGCTATGAGCAACCTGGCGGCAACGAAACTGACCTCAATCCGAACATCGCCAATCGCAATGCCGGGCCGAAGAAAAAGCCGGTGCGCAACGAGTTCAGCGAAGAGGCGCAGCAGCGCATTGTCGAGGCATTCAATGATTCGCTGTTCGACTACCAAAAGGTATGGTTCCGCAATGGCGCAGAGCGTACGCGGATCATCCTGAAATCGCGGCAGATCGGCGCGACCTGGTACTTTGCACGCGAGGCGCTGATTGATGCGATCCAGACGGGGCGCAATCAGATTTTTCTCTCGGCCTCGAAGTCGCAGGCGCATGTTTTCAAGCAGTACATCATCCAGTTCGCGAAGGATGCGTGCGGCGTGGAACTGTCCGGCGATCCCATCGTGCTGCCCAATGGCGCGCACCTGTATTTCCTTGGCACGAACGCACGTACCGCCCAGGGTTACCACGGCAACTTCTATTTCGATGAATTCTTCTGGACGCACAATTTCACCGAACTGAACAAGGTCGCGTCCGGCATGGCTTTGCACAAGAAGTGGCGCAAGACCTACTTCTCGACGCCCTCGGCCACCACGCACCAGGCTTATCCGTTCTGGACCGGCGAGGCGTTCAACAAGCGTCGCGCCAAGGGCGAAAAGGTCAACATCGATGTCAGCCATAAGCGTCTGTCATCGGGATTCACCGGTGAGGACAAAATCTGGCGCCAGATCGTCACGATCATGGACGCGGCCGCCGGTGGCTGCGATCTGTTCGACATCGACGAGCTGCGCGATTTCGAATATTCGCCAGACCAGTTCGACAACCTCTTGATGTGTAATTTCATCGACGATTCTGCGTCGGTGTTCCCGTTAGCGGACCTGCAGCGCGGCATGGTCGATTCGTGGGTGGATTGGGATGACTATAAGCCCTTCACGGCACGTCCCTTCGGCCATCGGCCCGTGTGGATTGGCTACGACCCTTCGCTGACAGGTGATAGCGCCGGCTGCTCGGTGCTCGCTCCCCCGCTGGTCCCCGGTGGCAACTTCCGCATCTTGGAGCGCCACCAGTGGCGCGGCAAAGATTTTTCGGAGCAAGCCGCTCTCATCAAGGAAATGTGCGGCCGCTACAACGTCCAGTACATCGGCATCGACACCACCGGCATGGGCGTGGGCGTCTATCCCCTAGTGAAACAGTTCTTCCCGGGCGTGACCGCTATCAGCTACTCGCCAGAAGTCAAAACGCGCATGGTGTTGAAGGCACAGAACATCATCCGCAGCGGTCGCCTGCAATTCGATGCCGGCTGGACCGACATCGCGCAGTCCTTCATGGCCATTCGCAAGATCCTCACCCCCAGCGGGCGCGCGGTCACCTATGACGCCGGCCGCTCGGAAGAAACTGGCCACGCTGACTTGGCCTGGTCAGTCATGCATGCCCTCGACTACGAGCCGTTCGAAGGCACCACCGCCAACAACACTTCCTCCATGGAGTTCTTCTAATGAAACACCGAGCACGCCGCCGCGCGGCTGCATCCGACAACACGCTGCCGGCCAGGGCCAAGGCGCCGCCGGCACCATCCGTTGAAGCGTTCTCTTTCGGCGATCCTTCGCCCGTGCTGGAAGGCCGTGACATGCTGGCGGACGTCGAGTGCTACCGCAATGGCGACTGGTACGAACCACCCTTGAGCATGCCGGGCCTGGCAAAATCCCTCAATGCCAGTGTCCACCACGCCAGTGCGATCTGGTGCAAGGTCAATATCCTGGCGTCGACGTTCCAGCCGTCGCCGGTTCTCTCGCGGTCAGACTTCACCCGCCTGGCGCTGGATTTTCTGCTGTTCGGCAACTGCTACGCTGAGCGGCGCGAGAGTATGACGGGCAAGCTCTTGGGCCTCAAGCCAGCGCTGGCCAAGTACACGCGCGTGGGCGTGGACCCCGGGCGCTATTTCTTCGTCAATGGCTGGCGGGATACCTACGAATTCGAGAGGGGCGCCATCTGGCACTTGCAGGCGCCAGACATCAATCAGGAGGTGTATGGCGTGCCGCAGTATGTGAGCGCGCTGCAATCGGCCTGGCTCAACGAGTCCGCCACGCTCTTTCGTCGCCGCTACTACCTCAACGGCTCGCATGCCGGCTTCATCCTCTACATGACCGACACGGCTAGCAACGTCAACGACGTGGACAAGCTGCGCGAGGCGATGCGCAACAGCAAAGGGCCTGGAAATTTCCGCAACCTGTTTGTGTATGCACCTGGCGGAAAGAAGGACGGTTTGCAGATCCTGCCGGTTTCCGAGATCGCGGCCAAGGACGAATTTTTCAACATCAAGAACTGCACGCGCGACGACGTGCTGGCCGCACACCGGGTGCCTCCGCAACTGCTCGGCACCATGCCCAACAACACCGGCGGCTTCGGCGATGTGACCAAGGCGGCCGCCGTCTTCGGCTGCAACGAGATTGAGCCGCTGCAAGCCCAGTTCCTTTCCTTGAACGAGTGGGCCGGCCAGGAGGTGGTCCGTTTCCGCTCCTATCAACTTCCTACCAATGAGGGGAAATAAGCATGAGCGATTACGCGGATAACGCTGACAACACGATATACAGCACTATCGCGGCTAGTCTCGCAGCAGCCCGACGCGCACCGTCACTGATACCGGATCGCCGTTGCCATTTTTGCGCCGAAATAGTGGCGACTGATCTATTTTTTTGCAACCACGACTGTCGTGACGACTTCGAGCGGCAGGAAAGAGCATGGAAGATTCAGGGGAAATAGGAATTGAGATGATGGCTGCCGCAAAGTAAGGAAATTCCTGATACCCACCGAACTGTTGTGCTTGCATCATGCGGAATTCTAGGCTGATGCTTGGAGGGCGCTCGTACGTTGAGTCAACACGTTCTTTTCACGCCTAGCCAGTACGTCTATTCTCTTGGCTTGGAACGGATTTGAACAATAAGAAGATTTTCGAAAGATGTGCCAAAGGAGGACTCATAGCATCAGCATTGCCTGTGATTTTCTGTGCCTTTGTCTTGGGTCCTACTGCGACATTTTTGGGCCTAGTCGCAAACATCAACAAGCTTTCATCTCACCTGGAGAATTCTCTTCCGGTACGACTATTTTTCGTGAGTGCAGCCTATCCCGCGCTTTTTGTTGTGCAGTGCTATGTGGTCAAGTTTTGCATGTTGAATAGCAATAAGATGTGCGGGGTGCTGATAGCTTGGTCAGGGCTGACCATCTTCATATTCAGCCTTTTCTTCATAGGCTTTTTCTGAGTAAGTGAAAGGTTCTTGAATTCTGGTTCTAGGATGGGCCCGCCAACGGATCGGGGAAACTTATTTCCTGAGCGCCGCAACATCTAGAACCATGTTTCTCCAATCTGCAGCAGATGATCTCTGTTCGCCTTGGTGAATAATGCACAGAATAAATTGGAGAAGAAATGTCTGAGGTTATGTTGAAGGAGATAGTCGGGCGATATGCATTGGTAATACGGGAGATTGGGAAGAAGGCGGATCAAGGGCAAATCGTCGGTGATTTGATAAGAGTACAGGTGAGAAAGTGCTTAATCGAAATGCATGCGGCCGGCGCTGAAGCGGCCGATATTCGCGCAATCTTTGATAATCTTGAAAAGCATCCCCTTGAGGATTGCACTTCAGCTGATCACCGATTTTCTAAACTACTCACGACAATGAAGCTGCACGTTGAATTTTTGCTCTTCATCGAAGACCACGAGCTAGCCCCTTCTTCGCCAAAGAAAGGCAATAGTAGTTTTGGCTTTCATTAGCCTGGTGGTGTCGATTTTTTTTATATCTGGCAATTAAGTGTGGCCGGACGCTTGTACAAAAGCGAGTTCATGCGCCAAATTTCTTATCCAAAGTCTAACGCCTTTGTACAAGCAGAGCTCGTTTCATCTCAATATTAGCCGGCACCATTTCGAAGAAACACATAGCGTTTTCCCCAGCAACTCATGGAATAACCTTCCTTCCCGTTATCCGTAACTTTTGTATCGAAAAGGTCGAGTCGGCGCTGCGATTTGCAATTTAAATTGTCGGGACCTTTACGAGCGTGTCATCGGTGCCCAGCAAAATAGGGCGTCCATAATTTTCTCTTGATGCGAGAATTTTAGATGTTGCATAACTCATATGTCCTCGATTTGACGTAGTTATTAGCGGTATTTACTTAATTGAAATTCCCATTTTGCGGGACTTTTGACATGAAACTGTGGTCGGGTAGGTCCATAATAGGTTCAGCCAATAAAACCCTTAACGGGCATATAGCCAGGAGCGGAGGGTTGACATCATGCACGGGAGACAACGTAGTCTACTAATCGCTGAGGACGATTCGAATGTGCGCAGCATCTTTGCGGAGATTTTCTCCGAGAGAGGCTACCGAGTGTTAGAAGCGTCAAATGGTGCCGAAGCATATGCCATGCTGTTGTGTCCCGATGTGGTGGTGAATGTTGTGCTGACCGATCTACGCATGCCCGTAATGGACGGACTGGAATTCGCGAGTAAGGTAAAAAATGATACGCAGCTTTCAGCTATTCCTATCGTCTTACTCAGCGCGACGCCACTGCCAAACTCTTGGCAAGCTCGGCAGATTTTTGATGCGCTATTAGTTAAACCATGCCCGCTGCCGCTTCTGATTTCAACTGTGGAAACCGTGCAAATAGCACAAAGCGGTGATGCAGTTCAATCCGAGTCTCCGATCTTGCAGGCTAGAGATGACTTCACGCGTCTGTGAGGCTCTTAATTTTCAGATGCGCAGCCCAGATTGCCATACTACGCAGGCTGTTGAAGTCAGGATAAACATTGGCAGTGTCCCGGATAATCTCAACCTCTTCTCCTTTGCGCAGTTCAAGGGCCATTCGCCAACCGCCATCGATCTCGTATCCGATGATGGTGATATCGAATCCCCTGTAGGCGAAGCCAAAGGTAAGGGATGTTTCCATTGCTTTCCTAAGTCACGCTGGTGATGAGCTGTGCTGCTTTGTAACGGAGCCTGGTGCGCACATTTTTTATTTTTGTTGTATGCGCAGCCGATATAGAAGCTGAAGAAAAGCTCGACAACGAGCCAAACCATTATGCCTAATGTTGTGTCCCGCCGCTGCTTTTGAAGAACTTCTCTCTTGATGTCTCCAGCAGTGGTCCTCCTGCCTGCACGCATAGCCAGGCCTGCGCAAACTCCACCACGCCACGATCTGTTTTCCGTCGCTCGATGCCCTTGATCACCATGCGCGACGCTTTGATAGCATCGACATGGACATCAACCAGCTCCATGACCACGTCACCATTGTCCCGCTGAAGTCGCGCCGCCTTGGTTGGCCGGCGTCGTTCTCCATCGTGGAACACCCCCAAGCGCAGCTCACCAATATTGCGCGCCTCATCGCCTAACAACTCGCCGGGGATCTCTACGCCGTTCCGGCGCATCTGATAAACGGTCACTTGCATGCTCATCCCACGTGCGGCAGCGCCGCCTCATCCGTTTTGTAATGCGACGTCACGTGCTCAAGCGTGCCGCCCAGCGATGAGTACCGGTAGCGCTGGCGAAGGCGTACGGTGTCTTGGTCGAATCGCTTGTAGTCGGCGGCCGGACTGGGGAAGCCGACATGCGGCTTGTGCGAGATGTGCAGAGCCAGCGGCTCGCCGGCGAACTGAATGGGTGAGGCGGGCTGGACAGGGCTCCCTGGCGGGATTGGCGCGGGATAAGTGGGGAGTGACATATTGACAACAATGAATGGCGGTTGGAGAAATTATACTGTACGTATGAACAGTATAATTCACTTTCTTGGCCCTGCGCGCGCGGTTGCCCCCACCCCGCGCCTGCCCGCAACATAGGTCTGTTTTGGCTCAAATCGCGTCGGCCGCCGCCGTCGCCCCCGCCTGGCCCGGACGCCCAACCGATAGGCTTCAAATCTGACGCGTTTTGACGCATGTTGCGAACTATCTCGAGAGCGCGCAAATGTCAATCGGGGAAAAAGCAGTGGTTTCGCCGCAAAAAAAAAGAAGCTCATCCCGGAATTCGGTAGAAAATCCGCAAAAAAACAAATAAACTGAATTTAATGATTTAAATATTTAAATGACGAATTAAACATTTATTGTTCGATAACGAAAGGATGTGCCATGAAAGCCATCATAAATATGAAAATTGGGGCAAAACTGGGGGCGGGTTTTGGGGCCTTATTGGTATTGATGGTGATCCTTGCGGCAATCGCTTGGGCTAGCCTGAACTCGGTGACCAATGCTATGGAGCGCGGTAACGATGTCCAGGTTGATAAGCTCGGACCAATATACGTGATGCGTGAAGCGCTAGGCCAGACCGGTTTAGCGGCCCGCAATGCATATATTTTCAAATCCGATACCGATGCACAAAAGGAGCTTGCTATCCTCGATCAGCAAAAGGGAATCTACCTTGCCGCGCTCAAGGAATTAAAGAACTCCATGGCGGAGACCAAGGAGTTTGAAGCGGTCAGTGCAGGTTTGCTCAAGATGGCAGAAGAATTACGCCGCCCCCGCGCTTATCGGGAGGCAGGGAAGATGAGCGAGTATGGAGACTTTCTCGTCCATGAGTGTAGCCCTTTGCGCCGCCAGATCGTTGCAGATATGGAC
Organism: Herbaspirillum frisingense GSF30; assembly: GCF_000300975.2. Taxonomy (GTDB): domain Bacteria; phylum Pseudomonadota; class Gammaproteobacteria; order Burkholderiales; family Burkholderiaceae_D; genus Herbaspirillum; species Herbaspirillum frisingense. The sequence goes on from NZ_AEEC02000020.1 coordinate 39,364, forward strand.
GTGTTATTGGCCCGAGTGAAACGTGAAGCTGATCTCGCACGGACGAGCGCTAGTCAGACCTCAGACCATTCTCGCGCCGTAATCCTGACTTTAGCCAGCGTTGCGCTTGTCTCCAGCGCTCTCATTGCTCTTCTCATCACTCGTGGGTTGCTTAAACAGCTCGGCGGTGAACCTAGCTACGCAGCTGAGATAGCCGCCAAGATAGCAAGGGGTGATCTTTCCATTGACGTCCGTACCAAGCAAGGGGATAGCACTAGCTTGTTATTTGCAATTCGGACCATGCGCGAAAGCTTGGCTTCGATTGTCACACGCGTTCGATCCGGCACCAACAATATCGAAACCGCCGCAACCGAAATCGCTACGGGGAATCACGATCTCTCCCGTCGTACCGAAGAACAAGCCGGCTCTCTTGAAGAAACCGCGGCAGCAATGGAAGAACTTACCTCCACCGTTAAGCAAAACGCGGATAACGCGCGTCAGGCTAATGACTTAGCGGAATCTGCGTCGAAAATCGCAGGCGAAGGCGGTGTCGTTATTGATCAGGTGATCTCGACGATGAATGAGATCAATGACTCATCCAAGAAAGTAGTAGACATCATCAGTGTGATAGACGGTATAGCATTTCAGACCAATATTCTTGCACTCAACGCTGCGGTGGAAGCCGCCCGCGCGGGTGAGCAAGGCAGAGGCTTTGCCGTGGTTGCCAGCGAAGTACGTAGTCTGGCGCAACGAAGCGCTGCCGCTGCGAAAGAGATTAAGGTGCTTATCGGGGATTCGGTGCAAAAAGTGGAGGCCGGCAGCCAATTGGTTACCCAAGCAGGCCGAACTATTGGGGATATTGTAGAAAGCGTTAAGCGCGTCACGGCCGTGGTATCTGAAATATCTGCAGCGAGTATTGAGCAAAGCGACGGTATTGGTCAGGTCAATATGGCCATCAGCCAAATGGACAATGTCACCCAGCAGAATGCAGCGCTTGTGGAAGAAGCTACTGCTGCAGCCCAATCTTTGCAGTTTGAGTCGGTAGAGCTCTCCAAAGTAGTGGCCACTTTTAAAATCTAGGTGAGTTTGGCAAGGTAAGGTAGCTACGGCAATAACCTCTATTTGATCAAAGGAAGGCTCCAATGGAAATTGAACCAGCTAAACAACTGACTGCTGACGACATAACGCTACTTATGAAAGCGATGGAGAAACTTAAAGATGAGCTGAACGAACTGTCGAAAACCTTGAATGAGGTTGCTTTCGCGATGGAAGAGGAGGAGGCGCAGAAATTCAAGGTGACGGTGTTTGATGTTATAGCGAAAATCAAAAGGCAGATTCAGCAGGCCCCCTAGAAATTATTTTACGAGAGGAGAAAATATGTCATTTGGAGAAAGCATTGCGACCAGATACGTTTTGATAATTGCGTCGATTGCGCATATGTCTCAGCGCGGCGAAGACGTGGGCGATTTGGCCTTGTTAGCAGTGAAAGACTGTATTTTCGCTATGCGGCAAGATGGGATTGAAAGCAAGGAAATTCGAAAGATTCTCCATGATAAATTTGAAGCGGAATTAGCGCTTTCTGGCCAGCATTGTGTGATATTTCGGCGTGTATTAGAGCAATCATCTCTTCGAATGAGCATGCTCTTGAGCTTTGAACAGGCTGCTACTCCGCATACTGAAGTAGCAAAACATAACTCGCCGCCTAGAATTTAGTGGCGGCGGGATCAATATGTCTATTCGTTTTTTTCGAGCAGCACTAATAGCCTTTTCCGCTTTGTCTACACTAAGCGCGGTCTCGCCACAGACGGAAGCCACGACCACTTCCGCGAGCTTAACCATGTCGGCGATCGTTACAATTACTTGTCGCTTGACGCAAGATCGAGAACAACCATCAATAGTCAGCAGCCTATGCACTAGGGGGACCGACTTTTCTTCTTTAGAGCAGCGCGCTTACGTTACGACGATTCAGAGAACCGAACGGGCGGCTGTAGCAATTTTCTAAAGCGGATGGCGATGATTGTTGAATTGCCGCGAAAAATGCCCAGCTTTTCACTACGCATTCGTTCATACATTGGGAAGAATCTCTCGGACGGTCCTTTTGTATTGATAATGTTCTTGTCGTAGATCAGCTTGTTGTGTGTTCTGGCCCTCTATTCACATAGATATAAAGCTACGCTGTGTAAAACATCTTTCCAATGTGGAGGGGGCGACGTCATGTATGTTGTTTGCTTAATATTTGCCACGTTATCTGCGATTGGTTGCGTATTCGTAACTATCCTGTTCATTTCAAATGGACGCGACCTAGACACTCACGCATTTGAAGCAGCCCGCCGCATAAATGAAGAAAAAATGGCGCATAACGATCATAACGAGTTAGATCGAACGGCAACTAAATAATTTGGGGGCTACTTATAGGCAAGGAAGGCCTGCTTCTGGCCGATCCGAACCTCGACAATTTAGCAAGCATTCGCATTCGGTGACAAAAATTCCGCTTCGCAATTTTTGAAGGATCGAGACCCAGTAAGGCCTAGCGGGGTGATAATTTTTCTAAATTGCGAAGCAAAATTTGAGCTAAGTGTCTGATATAAATAGAATTCGCTCCGGACTTGTAATCAGGAGGGCGGGGCGACGAATTCCTCTGGCAGCCCGCATCTCATAAATACTTCAGAAGATGCAGGTGTAGTAACATGCTGCATCAATTTTCCCTCGCGCCTGTAATGTTCGATACCAGTACTTTTGACGATCCTTTTGTCCTTGATCCGGTAATCCGCCGCCGATGGGCGTTCATGGAAACCAGTTCTGCTGCAGCAGTATTACGCTTAGTATGTCCTAATGAATGGGCTGATATCGTCCATGTATTACGGTCGTTTGAGCTTGATCCTAAACAGTGGCTAAGGGCTGGCGGCAATCGAGGCGATATCGCCCAAGTGATTGATGGAATGTTTTCCCAACTTGGCTGGAAGGAGACGCGAGTAGATTTGTCTACTCAAGGAATCTTGCTGTCAAAAAAGCTCGAAGTTATTGAGCGCTTGCCAGCAGTTCATCAGGAAGGGTACTTAGTCGATAATTTCAAGGGCCGAGTCGCTCTTGACGTTGAATGGAATGCGAAGGATGGCAACCTGGACCGAGACTTATCGGCGTACCGCGCCTGGCATGAAGCTGGTGTAATTTCTGCTGCTGTTCTGATTACGCAGGACCGCGTACGATTGAAACAACTTGCCGAAATGCTGTGGCGTGACTATCAGCAGACGCTGCCCGAGACTCAGCGGAATTCAAAACTCCCGATTGACCTCAATACATCCACCACGACTAACCTTGAAAAGGCAGCGCTCCGCGTTCGGAGGGGGGTTATGGGAACATGTCCACTATTGATCGTCGCGGCAACTCCTGAAACATGGAACGGTCAGCCGTATAGGTAAAATTTTAAAGGGAGTTGCATTAACTCCCTTTCTCCTGTTAATCACTGCGGTTCATAACGTCACGATCAGGTCTGAGCGCGCAGGCTCAGCTTGCGAGTGATTTTGATAGGTATCCCAAGACGGGAAGTATGTTTCATCGGCTTGGTTGCCCCACACCGTCCAATTTTTCCGTTCACCACGAGCGAACATTTCAAGATACGGGCCAGGGCTACATGCTTCGATTAGCGGGTATTGCTCATCCGGTTTGCGTGAATGTTCACGCTTGCGAGTTGCTAAGAAATTTACTTGGCTTCTTGCAGGGGCAAGTGTTCTCGCATTTTTTCCTCGCACGCCAAAGAGAATCAACTCTGTGACATTTCTGAAATAAAAACCGACACCTCTGCCGTCAGGTCCTCCATCCTTACGGATCTTGTGCCAGACAAGGTTGCTTTTATATTCGAAGCCCCAAGCCTTAAGAACGGCAAGTCCTTCGGGCAAGAGAGCGTTAGGCACCCAAAGGTAGAGATGGCTCGTGTCTGCAGCTGCCGCCGCGACTGGCAACGCCTTTATATCGTCTAAGGTCATGGTTGGATAGCGATTGAGGCGTTTATGTTCTGGCGCAACCTTACCTGTGCGATTTTCAAATTGCCAAGGTGGGTCAGCGAGAATGGTTCCAAACTTCCTGCCGCCTACAAACTCGCGAAAATCTGCTGCTGCATCCTGCGGCTTGTCCACTGGTGGAATTTCTTTCATATCTTCCTTGTTATGCATTTTGCGACAACTGCAAATTAATCTGTTTTGATCCACCAAACCTGCCTTTTGTTGCTCCCCCTCGAGGCTTATTGGCTTCAAACTGGATACGATTCAGCGTCGCGCGATAATCCATCCCCGATTCAGCCATATCGCCCATTAACGCAGCGATGATCGCTAGATGAGGGGGGACCTCTCCATGTTTGGCATGGTTACTGATTGAGTTGGGACTCTGCTTAATTAGGTCAGCAAAGCCTTTTACGGTAAGCCCGGCTTTCCCGAGCTGCCGTCGGAATTCGTCGTAGGTCATGGCGGCAATCATAACAGACGTGGTGCTTTACACATTATATAATTTACCTATCAAATCAAATAGTGTGTACGGTAAATGATTTGATGTTTTACGGTTCTGAATTGCAATATTGGAGTTTAATTAAGCTTTAGTCTTTGTTTCTGAATAACAAATCCTGCCCCCGCAACCAAATACCAGAAAGCCGTTATCAGCGAAAGCCGATAGCGGTTTTTTGCTTTTCGGGCGGTGTGCTTACCACGTGAGCCACCTTATGCCTCAGATCAAAGCCCCTCGGATGTACCTGACCGCTGCGGTGCGTATGACTTCCTTCTCAAGACCGCAAAAAGCCCGGGAAGTCAGTCTCCGCAACGCAATATGAAATCTGTCACTGACGGATATTCGCTTTTTTATTGAAGTACGGTTGTTCCAAGAGAAGATAGGTCACCGAAGAAACCACGATTGAGCAAGTTAGTGTTATTGCGTAATAGGCCAACATTCCTATTTTGGAAGTGACAGGCGCAAGCCAGTTGAGCAGAAGCCAATTAAGAGAGATATGAACAAGATAGAAGGAATAGCTGATTTTCCCTAGGAATCGTAAAAACGGTGAGGAAAGGAGCCTCGCAATGATGCCATCTGTGGAAAAGCTCGCTTTAATCAACAGCGCGAAAAAAATATCTACCAGAACATAAAATCCACCTTGTAATGGCAAATCAAGGATGGTTAATGCATATCGGCTCCAGATCACTTGCATTGCGACGATGCCGATTATTGCAGCCACGGCGGCCATATCTGACCAGCATTTGGACATTGATGTTTTTTTTGATTGCCCAACAGCGCGATTCATTTCCGCAAAAAGGACGATTCCTATAACGAATCCAAAAAATCGCCCAGGCTCAATCCATTTAACACTAGTCACGTTTTGCATAGCGACGCACGAAAAGACCGTAAGCACTGTCAATAGGAGTGCTGCGCGAAGTGGTTGACCTGATGCAACTCGGGCGATCAGGAATATAAATAGGTAAAAGATCCATTCCCAGGTAAGTGTCCATATCAGGCCATACACGGGCATGTTCTTGATCAACGGCGCTAACAAAAACAAGTTGGCCAGCATGTCTATGACGGATGGAGACGCGCTCACCGCAAAAATATATAGAAATACGCCGAAAAAATGCATTGGCCCTAGCCGGTAAGCGCGTTTCTTCAAGAAGCTCGCGCTTGGGCGCGTGCCCTGCATGGAACGAATTATCAGGAAGCCGCTGACGACGAAAAACAGATCAACTCCGAGATGCCCAGCGCGTAAAACTGAGATTACTTGGTAGAAAAGCGAGGTCTTCTCTGAAAAGAAATTCGTTCCGGTGTAAAAGCCGAAAAAATGGACGTTAAAGACCATAAGAAGCGCGATCGCCCTGAGGCCATCCAGACCTCCCAATCGCGTCTCATCTAGACCAAATTTTCTCTTCAAATAGTCTGTTGCGGACCAAACGTTCGTAGAACTTGCCCTCGTCGCACTCATTATTCTCATGCTTAGTGCTTCCCCGTCGTGAATCACGGATTGTAAAGGAGTTTTGGTAGATATCTTTTGTGAAATGCAACTTTGGCCCGCCCTAGGCCCGGGCAGTACCTTGCCGATCTGTATAGGGCAGGGTATCGCCGGAAGCACTCTTGTGTGTTTTGTGGCGCGGCATAGCTAAAGACGCCGGATCAGGCTGAGAAAGGAAACGACGCTGAAATTCCTCCTGCAGCTTGGTCTCAGGTCACCACCAAGAGGGTGAGCAAGGTCGCCTTCAACCGCTCTTCGCCAAGCCGCGCACCAATGCCGCGCCAGTCACCATCCGAATCCGAAGTCCCGAATGATTGCGTTGCGGTTCAAGATCTTTCTATAGGTGCGCGGCCTGGTTGAAACCGTCGCCGGGAAGGCCACCCAGGCCGCAGGAGAGCCAGAAAACACGCAAAACGTGATTGCTGCTATGCCCGCTGCTGATCCTGAGTAGCGGTTGCGAAATGACTGAACGCGTAAATCCCCTCTGTTGCTGGCGCGCCCGCTATCGCAGACAACAACGATAACCGGATCCGTCCCATCTTCATCTGGAAGACCGACAAGCTGAGTCGGGGTGACCTGCGTCGGTAATTTGTAGCCAGTCAGGCAGTGAGTCGGTTGTCGATCATATTCGATTCCAGCCAGGCTCGACGGATCGTAGCTGGAGGTTGGTACTGATGTGCGCTATGCGGTCTGCGCTCGTTGTAGAACTGACGCCATCTTTCAATCAGCACTTTTGCCTCTGCCCGGCTGCGGAACCACTCCCGGTTAAGCAGTTCGTCACGCAGCTTGCCATTGAAGCTTTCCACGAATCCGTTCTGCCACGGACTGCCTGGCGCAATGAAGGCCGGACCAACTGAGGCATCCCGCAGCCAGCGCATGACCTTGGCCGCTGTGAACTCGGCTCCATTGTCCGACCGAACGTAGGCCGGCTTTCCATGTAACCGCATCAATCGCGAGAGCGTCAGGATGACATCCTGGGAGCGCAAACTGGCAGCAACTTCGATGGCCAGGCATTCCCGGGTGTATTCGTCGATCACACACAGCATCTTCAACGAGCGTCCATCCACCATCTGGTCATGAACAAAGTCGTAGCTCCAGACTGAATTAGGCTTGGTTGCTCCAGGTAACCGAATATCATTGCCGCATCGACGCCTGCGAGGCCGCTTTCGTGGAATGCCCAGTTTGAGCGCGCTCCAGAGCCGTCGCACTCGGGACTCGCCCAAGGCCAGCCAGGCAGACATACGCCGATAGCCGAAGCGAGGGACCTCTTGCGATGCCGCGATGAGCTGCTGCGTCAGGCTCCGATCCTTTTCAGGTTGTAGCAACTGATAACCCGCTACCCGCCGGCGCAGTTCCAGATAACGACATGCCTTGCGTTGCGACAGTCCCGACGAGTAAGGACTTCCAGCGCTTCGCGCCGGCCCGCGGAGGTCATCATTTTTTTCGGCTTAACTCCTTCAAGCCATCAATCACCAGCAGCTGCTCCGCCACCATGCGTTTGAGCTTGTCGTTCTCGGATTCAAGCTCTCTGAGCCGCCGGGCGTCCGGGACATCCATACCGCCAAACTTGTTTCTCCAGCGGTAAAAGGTCTGCTCAGTAATGTTGTGGCGCTTGCACAGATCTACCGTCGCAATCTCCTTGCTCTCTGCCTCTCGCAAGATGCTGATGATCTGTTCGTCCGTAAATCGCTTCTTCATTGAGTTCTCCTTGGCGTTAGCATAAAGAACTCACTTATCTAGTGGCTACAAAATTCGTCTCAGGTCAGGGGTGCCATCGAGCAGATCCTGGCGCACAACATGACACTGTCAGACCGGGTGCCAAGCAGGAGATGACGGCCCGTTAGTTCGCGTCTGATGAAGATATAAGTTGCAGGCTATCTTATCTGCACGGTGGGTAACTCATGGCTAACGATGATTCGCACGGCGTGTTATTTGACACCGTTTCGGTGCTTGGCTTTGCCGCTGTCACAAAGCGCTCACGCAACCTTCTGAAAATGTCCTGCGTCTCGCAGTCTCTTCAACTTTTTGATGATATTTGCGCCAAGCTTGACTCCCCATTTTTCCACTGTGTAATGCGTGGCCAGGCAGATCAGGAACAAGAGCATCAGGATGGCCATCCAGCGGTGCTCCGGGCGGATTGCATGCCAGCGTGATACCGCAGCCAGCAGATAGGCCCAGATCCAGTTGTGAAACAGATAAACGGAATACGTCAGGTTTGAGAGCAAAGTTACGGTTGATGATGCTTTGATATGATTTCGAAGGCCCCATACGGAAGCAAAAAGCAGGAAGCCCAGAATCTGAAAGTGGGTATCTTTATTGGCAGGGTTGAGGCCCGGCCACAGCGCTAGGGTGGAAACGATCGCATACAGTACATATCCCCAGCAGGCAGGCCGGCTTGCAAGTTGATGCTCCATCAAATAGATGCTTGAGCCAATGAACAGGAAAGGAAAGAATAAAGTCAGGTAACCATCGGTAAACGCACCTGTCCGGGGAAATGCCGGTGCCAGTTGGATTGCCAAGGTAAGAATGAAATAGATCAGGGGAAGGCGCGTTGTGTCTTTGAGCAAATTGAGGAGGCGGAGCGAACCCATGAGCAGATAAAAAGACATCTCCAGTCTGAGCGTCCATTCGACGCCCCCCAGACCATACGGTGTGGAAAACAAGTCGCCAATCAACAACAAGCGCTGCAGCAGGACCGGATAGGGCGGGAACGGAGTCTGTGCGACCCAGTGGCTCATTCCGACTTCTGCCAGCACTGCAAACATATAAAGCGGATAAATGCGGAATATCCGCTTGATCAAGAATGTTGGCGTATTTTCAGTCTGTAATACGTGACTGATGATGTAGCCTGAAACAAGGAAAAAGACCACGACGCCGGCGCCACCGCTCCACGCCAACGGCCGGATGAGATCGATCACAAAGCGGATTGTCGCGTGGATGTTAAGGTTGGCTGAAGCTAGTTCAAGCTGTCCGTAGAATTTGTGACCAATCAGGACACTGACAAAAGCGAACACCCGCAGACCGTCCAAAAATTCTATTCGCTTTTGCATAGCAATCTATGAAGATGACTGACAATAAAGCGCACATCATAGTGGAAGCTTGGATGTGAAGCTACTTTCAGTATTTCAAGCGGATGGTTGAAACGTCATCACTCCATTTCCTGATCTGATGGCGAGCTGCAATGCGAGAAAGGCGGTTGCGGCACCACCGTCGAAGTGATGATGAACTGCTCCCTTCAGCAAAAGCAGAGGTCGGGTGGCCAGTCAGACTTTTGGAATTCGGTAACGCAAAGAATCCCGGATTGCATTTCCCGTGCAGTGAGGTGTTTCATGTTCGTGTTAGCATGCCTTAACCTTCATTCTTCACGAAAGAGAGATGTCCATGTCGGAACAGGATCCCTGGATCACCCGCGCCGAAGAGCTCAAGACGCAGATGGAAGCGCTGCTGGTGGCTCAGCTTGAGGAATATGAACAGATGACGGTCAAGCTCGAACAGTGGAAGCAGAATCCCGGCGGTTCGTGGTTGACCGAGCAGGATTACCAGCCCTGGCAGGAAGCCCTGAAGAAGCTGGAAGCGGCGCAGCGTGACTTCGATGCGCACATCAGTTCGCGTGTGAAGAAATAAGCAGACTCCTGCGCCAAGCGCAGACGGACGCCGTGACCATACCTCGTCACGGCGTTTTCGTTTCTGCCTTGGTCCGATTCAGGACTTGAGCGCATCATCTTCCCTCGCACCGCAGGTCGGGGTGGAGCGCCGTCGGCGTCGCTTGCTCCAGCGGCGGGCGCGGTCAACCACGACTTCCATGTATTGCTGGCTGGTCTCGGGTTTGAGCAGGTATTCGACGGCGCCGGCTTCGATCAGGTCAGGCATTCCGGGTGGGTAGTCGCTGTCCGGGAAGACCACGATAGGTACGGCGCGGGTCGCCCGCCCCGACTTCATGGCCAGGATGAAATCCAGACCATTGTTTTCCATCATGGCCGGGTCGAGGAAGATCATGCCCGGCAGTACGCGGTCACTTTCCCGTCGGCCGCCCGACAACAGGCGCTCGATGGCGGCGTCGGCTTCGTCATACCATTGCAGCACGCAATGGAAATTGTTGCGCCAGAGCGCAAAGCGCGCCAGCTCTACTGCTTCGCCGTTCGACTCTATCATCAGTATGATCGGCGGTTTCATGATCTCGTCCTTCTCTGCAAGTGACCCTGATCACCGTTGCTGCGCCAAGGAATGATGGTTGCCTCTGCGGGCGTTTCTCCTGGCGTCTAACTTCAACTGCAGTCTGACAAAGATGAAGGGAAACTCATATCATGATTTTCCTGATGAGGCGTCTCTGTCGCTGCGATGACATTGGCCAACCAGTGCCGCGTGGTTCCCGGTTTGTGGGAAAGCGAGGATGTTCGGGTGGCGAGCCAAGGCCGCGATTGCAGTGTAAGCTGTTCGCTTCGAGCAGCGACGCCTCACGATAGAGTCGATCAAGCCAGTCCCATGCTATGGGAGGCGCGGTGTGGCGCAAACGCCCCGGCTCCAGTGCGCAGGGCGCCGGCCCAGTGGCGGCCCGTGGTGGCACGGGGCTTGCTGCATTTCAATGGGACGCCGGAGGCCGCTTGTCCTTCCTGCAGGCAGCCCGGTGTTCCGGATTTGAACAGGCAAAACATCATCATGAACGCACCATTGAAAACAGCCGCTTCGGAACCGACGAAGCAGACGCTGGATATCCTCAAGACCCTCATCGGTTTTAATACCATCAGTCGTGAATCCAACCTGGGCCTGATCGAATGGGTCCGCGATTACCTCGAACGCCACGGCGCCGTCACCCGCCTGACCTACGACGCCGAACGGCGCAAGGCCAACCTCTTCGCCACCATTGGCGATGCCGGGCCAGGCCGCTTCGGGACCGTCTTTTCCGGGCATACCGATGTGGTGCCGGTGAAGGGGCAGAACTGGGATACCGATCCCTTTGTGGCACTCGTCGCGGATGGCAAATTGTTCGGTCGCGGCGCGTGTGACATGAAGGGTTTCATCGCCGTCTGCCTGGCACGCCTGCCCGCCATCGACCAGGGCCGCCTGCAGACGCCCTTGCACTTTTCCTTCTCCTACGATGAAGAGGTGGGCTGCCTGGGGGTGCGCGAACTGCTGGCCGACCTGCAGCAGAATGACATCAAGCCCACTGGCGTGATCATTGGCGAGCCGACCATGATGCAGCCGGTCATCGCGCACAAGGGCAAGCGTTCCTACCGCTGCTGCGTGCATGGACATGCGGCGCATTCGTCCTGTCCGCATCTGGGCATCAACAGCATCGACTACGCCGCGATGATGCAGTTGAAGATTCGTGAAATCGCCCTGCGGGTGCGCAACTCCGAGGTGCAGGACTACGACTTCGATGTGCCGTATTCCTCCATCGTGACCACCCTGTCTAATGGCGGCAATGCGCCCAACATCATCCCGGACAAGGCCGAGTTTGTCTTCGAGCACCGCTTCCTGCCGGGCATCGATCCGGCCGAGGTCTTCGACGAAGTGAAGCGTTATGCCGAGCAGGAAGTGCTGCCGCAGATGCATATCGAAGGCGCGCAGGGGCGTATCGAGTTCGAGACTCTGACCGCCTATCCCGGCATGAGTACGCCGGCCGATGATCCCCTGGTGACCTCGGCGCTGCGCATTCTCGGCAGCGAGCGGGCGCGCAAGGTGGGCTTCGGGACCGAAGGCGGCCTGTTCGGCCAGGCCGGGATGCCGGCGGTGATCTGTGGGCCGGGCGACATCGTCCATGCCCACAAGCCCAATGAATTCGTCACGCTGGAACAACTGGCGCGTTGCGAGAGTTTCTTCGACAACTTCATCGCTTCAGCGCATCTGGCGCCAGTCTGAACCATCCGGCATCGTCGAAAAAAAAGCGCTTGGCCCCGTGGGCAAGCGCTTTTTTTGCGTGGCGAGCGTGCTCAGGTGGCGGTGCGCACGCGCTTGTCCAGCGAGGCGGAGAAGGCCACGGTGGCCAGACCCAGCAAGGCGAAGACCGAGCCGATCAGGGGCAGGTCGGTCAGCGGCAGGCCGGCCGAGATCGCCAGGCCACCCACCCATGCACCGGTGGCATTGCCCAGGTTGAAGGCACCCTGATTCAGGGTCGAGGCCAGATTGGGGGCACCGCGGGCGGTATCGAGCACCCGGATCTGCGCGCCCGGTACTACTGCGAAGGCGAATGCACCCCAGGCAAACATGGTGACCAACGTGGGCCACTTGTAATGGCTGGTGAAGGAGAACAGGCCCAGCACGATGGCGATGCAGAGGAACACGGCGCACATGACCGGCATCAGTTTCCAGTCGGCCAGCTTGCCGCCGACCAGCCCGCCGACGGTGATGCCGGCGCCGAACAGCAGCAGCACCCAGCTCTCCTGTTGCGTGGTGAAGCCGGTCACGTCCAGCAGGATGTAGGCGATGTAGGTGATCACGCTGAACATGCTGATCGAGGCCAGCGTCGAGGTCAGCAGCGACAGCTGTACGCGGGTATCGATGATGGAGCGGAACTCCTGGAAGATATTGCCACCCTGCATGGGGATTTTCCTGGGCAGCATGGCCCACAGCATGATGGCGGCCAGTACGCCGATGCCGGTCACCACGCCGAAGGTGGAACGCCACCCGGCTGCGTGGCCGAAGGCCGTTCCCAGCGGTACGCCCAGGATATTGGCCACGGTCAGGCCGGTGAACATCAGCGCCACCGCCTGCGCACGCTTCTGCGGCGAGACCAGCTCGGCCGCCACCACCGAGCCGATGCCAAAGAAGGCCGCGTGGCAGAAGGCCGTGACCACCCGGGCCACCATCAGGAACACATAGTTGGGGGCGACCGCGCACAGCACGTTACCGAGGATGAACAGGCACATCAATCCCACCAGCGCCTGCTTGCGCGGCCATTTTGCCGTGAGGATGGCCAGGATGGGCGCACCGGCCGCCACGCCCAGGGCATAGCCGGACACCAGCATGCCGGCTGCCGGCGCCGATACGCCCAGGTCGCGTGCCACGTCGGGCAGCAGGCCCATGATGACGAATTCGGTGGTGCCGATGCCGAAGGCGGCAACAGCAAGGGCAAACAGGGGCCAGTTCATGCGCATTCCAGGTGGGAGGGGTGAAGGAAGGGCGCGACGTGGAGGTCGCGCAAAGCCGCCAGTTTACCGTCCTATGGGATCGCCTGCAGGACTCAGGCCGGATCGGCCGCCAGCGGACGGGCGAACCAGCTCTTCAACACCGACATCAGTGCCCCGTAGGCGGGCAGGAAGAACAACAGGCTGATGGCGATCTTGAAGCCGTAATCCACCAGCGCGATCTCCACCCAGTGCGCGGCCATGAAGGGGTCGCTGCTGCGCCAGAAGGCAATCGAGAAGAAGGCGACGGTATCGCTGGCATTGCCGAAGATCATCGACACCGAGGGCGCCAGCCACCAGTGGCGCGAGGCGCGCAGGCGGTTGAAGACCTGTACGTCCAGTACCTGGCCCAGCACGTAGGCCATGAAGCTGGCTGCCGCGATGCGTGCCACGAATACGTTGAAGTGCGCCAGCGCGCCAAAACCCTGCCACTGGCCCATGTAGAACAGCGCCGAGATGCCGTAGGAAATGAACAGCGCCGGCAGCATCACCGCGAAGATGATGCGACGCGCCAGGGTAGCGCCGAAGAAGCGAACCGTCAGGTCGGTGGCCAGGAAGATGAAGGGAAAGCTGAACGCACCCCAGGTGGTGTGCAGCCCGAAAATGGACACCGGCAATTGCACGAGGTAATTGCTGGAAGTGATCACCAGCAGGTGGAACAGCGAAAGCCAGGTCAGCACGGCCGCGTGGCGGCGCAAGTCGAGAGTCGTCATCAGAACCTTTTTGATGGATGGGGGTGAGGGAACCCATGGAACAGAGGCCTGGCCCTAAATTAAAACGGCTGAACCAGACACGGAAGGGGCAAGATTCTAGCATAGTACCGCCTCTGCCCGCCGGCCTGGCCGCATGGCGGCGCGCTTGAGGTACACTTCTGCGCTTTTGGGCAGGCGCAATGAACAGCAACAAGGCAACCCTGATCGGATTGACCGCCGTCGTTCTCTGGAGCGCCATCGTCGGCCTGATCCGTGGCGTGAGCGAACATCTGGGCGCCACCGGCGGGGCGGCAGCGATCTATACGGTGGCCTCGTTGATCCTGCTGGCGTCGGTGGGTTTTCCGCGCCTGTCCAGCTTTCCACGCAAATACCTGCTGTGGGGTAGCGTGCTGTTCGTGGCCTACGAGTTGTGCCTGTCACTGTCGATCGGTTACGCCCATAGCGGGCGCCAGGCCATCGAGGTGGGCATGGTCAATTATCTCTGGCCGACCTTCACCATGATCGCGGCCATCCTGTTCGGCGGGCAGCGGGCCAGCCTGCTGGTGGTGCCGGGCTTTCTTCTTTCCATGCTGGGAATCTGCTGGGTGCTGGGCGGCGACCAGGGGCTGGACGTGGCCGGCATGCTGGTCAACATCCAGGACAACCCGCTCAGCTATGGCCTGGCCTTCGCCGGCGCCGTCATCTGGGCCGCCTACTGCACCGTGACGACCCGCATCGCCGGCGGCCAGAACGGCGTGACGCCGTTTTTCATGCTGGTGGCGCTTGCCTTGTGGGGCAAGTTCCTGCTGGGTGGTCATGCCGGAGAGATGTCATTGAGCCTGCCGGCGCTGGTCTACCTGCTGCTGGCGGCGGCCGCCATGGGACTGGGCTATGCGGCGTGGAACGTCGGCATCCTGCACGGCAAAGTGACGGTGCTGGCGGGCGCATCCTATTTCATCCCGGTGTTGTCGTCGGCCCTGTCGGCGCTGCTGTTGCAGGCGCCGCTGCCGGCCTCGTTCTGGGTCGGCGCGGCGCTGGTGTGTGCCGGTTCCATCCTGTGCTGGCGGGCCACGCGCAGCCAGGCTGGCGTGGCCTAGGTCCGGATCAGAACCTGTAGCTCACGCCGATGCGGACGACCGGATACAGGTTGTAGCCATGCACCTTGTCGCTGAGTTCGGCGTTTTCCGCAGCGACGTCGGTGGCCAGACGGGCGCACAGGGCAGCGGGGGCGTTGCATCCCGAATTGCTGACCGAGGTCGAGGCATTGCCCTGGAACATGACCCCCAGATCAGCCGTCACGCCCCAGCCGCGGTTGGGCGCTGCGGCATTGCCATAGCCCAGGCCCAGGTAGGGTGCGAACTTCTTGAAATCGATGCGGCCATCCACCTGGCCGGCCTGGGCCGCGGTATAGACATTGCCGTTGATGGTGTAGATGCCGTTGGCCTTGGGCTTGCCGGTGGCGTCGATCTTGTTGCCGTTGTAGATCACGCCGCCCGAGAGGCGAAAGCCGTTGTAGAAGGGGAACCAGTCCAGCAAGGCATCGAAGGTGCGCAGCTTGGCCCGGGCGTCGTAATTGACGTCATTGGTGCTGGAATTGAACGAGTAATCGAAGTAGTTGACACCGAAGCGCGCATTGAGCTGCTGGGCCAGCGGGACGCTCAGGTGAACGCCCACGCCGGTGGTGCCGACCTCGCCGCTGAGACCGAGGTTGGCGGCATGAACGCTGCCCAGGCTGGCGGCGCCCAGGCCGATGAGGCAAGCACAGGAAAGATGAAGACGGTGCACGAAGAATCCCCCGGGATAATAGAAAAGTGATGGTTCAGGCAGATGCAGACCTGACCATCGCAGCCTATGGTTGAGGGGGAGAAGGTGTAAAGCGCGACAGTGCCGAAAAGCAATGAAAGGGAAGCCCCGGCAAACGGTCGCGTTCCCTTTACGCCACAGTGCGGACTCGCTTCACGCTGGCTTGATGTCGCTTCGTCAACCCGGCCGGTGGGCGCCATTCACGGCCAGGTAGATCGCATACAGCGAGGTCGTGGCCGTGATGAACAGGCGATTGTGCCGCGGCCCGCCGAAGCAGACATTGGAAACGACCTCCGGCACCCGGATCTTGCCCAGCAGGCATCCATCCGGCGCGTAGCAGTGCACGCCGTCGCCGGCGCTGGTCCAGACATTGCCCAGCGCATCGACCCGGAAGCCGTCGGCCAGGCCGGGCGTGATCGTGGCGAAGACACGGCCGCCGCTGAGCTGGCCATCGTCGTCGACGTTGAAGACGCGGATATGGTGCGGCCCATCGGCGCGATGGGTGCGGCCGGTGTCGGCGATGTAGAGCCGCTTTTCATCGGGCGAGAAGGCCAGGCCGTTGGGGCGCTCGAAATCATGGCTGACCAGTGTCAGCGCACCGCTCTGGCCGTCGATGCGATAGACGTGGCAGCCACCGATCTCGCTGTCGGCCTTGTGGCCTTCGTAATCGCTGTCGATGCCATAGGCCGGATCGGTGAACCAGATCGAACCATCCGACCTGACCACCACGTCGTTGGGTGAATTGAGACGCTTGCCCTGCCAGTGCGAGGCCAGTACCGTGCGGCGCCCATCGTGCTCGGTGCGCACCACGGCACGCGCGCCATGCAGGCAGCCTACGATGCGGCCCTCGCGGTCCAGGGTATTGCCGTTGTTGTAGTCGGAGGGCTGGCGGAACACGCCGGCCCCTGCGCCTTCCGACCAGCGCAGCAGGCGATTGTTGGGGATATCGCTCCAGATCAGTTCATCGGTGGCCGGCAGATAGACCGGGCCCTCGGTCCAGCGACTGCCCCCGTGCAGGCAGTCCAGGCGGGCGCTCGGGACGATCAGGCTGGAAAAGCGGGGATCGCAATGTTCGTAGGGGTTGGCCGGCAGGCTGGAGGGTATGGGGGAACAGGTGGGCGAAGCGGCGAGCGAAGGGGTGGTCATGGAGTCTCCTTGGTCTGTAGCCTATCGTGATTGCAGGGCGATACTATGCTGGACAGGATGATAACCCGTGGCCATGCCGCGTCAGAAAAGGGACGGGACGGACGGCAGAAGCAGGACCTGGCTAGCCCTTTGATGCATATCAATGTAGTCCGGGTATGAAGTGACTATCCTGCAAGCTCCAGTCAATACCAGCTCGCCCGGTGGGCTCGCGGCCCAGCGCATGTGCGCGCCGCGTCAGTCCGGCGCGGCGGCCGGCCAGGAGCATCGCATGCAAGTCGCCCATCCGTCCACCCTGCATCCTTCCGCCAGTCTCGCCGGCATGAACAAGAGCGTGCTGCGCAAAATGGACCAGCGTGGCCCGCGTTATACGTCCTATCCCACGGCCGATCGTTTTTCCAACGACTTCGCCGTGACCGACTACCTGCATGCGGTCTCCGACCGTCGCAGCATGAGCGCCTGGCGCGCCTTGTCGCTCTATCTGCACATTCCGTTCTGCGACACCATCTGCTACTACTGCGCCTGCAACAAGATCGTCACCAAGAACCGCTCCAAGGCGGCGCTCTACCTGAGCTACCTCAAGCGCGAGATCAGCATGCAGGGCTCGCTGTTCTCGGGCATGAACCAGGTCGAGCAGCTGCATTTCGGCGGCGGTACGCCGACCTATCTCTCGGACGAACAGATGTCGGACCTGATGGACCACATTCGTCATTGCTTCGCTCTGGCACCTGATCACGTGGGGGAATACTCGATCGAAATCGATCCCCGCACCGTGTCGGTGGAACGCATCCACAAGCTGCGCCAGCAGGGCTTCAATCGCGTCAGCCTGGGTGTGCAGGATTTCGATCCGGAAGTGCAGCTTGCGGTGAACCGCGTGCAATCCGAGGAACAGACGCTGCAGATCATCCAGGCCGCGCGTGACGCCGGCTTCCGTTCGGTCAGCATCGATCTGATCTATGGCCTGCCCAGGCAGAACGTGATGTCGATGTCGCGCACGCTCTCCAAGGTGATCGCCGCCAGCCCCGACCGCATCGCCGTCTACAACTACGCGCACATGCCGCAGCTGTTCAAGACCCAGCGCCAGATCAAGGAAGACGAGTTGCCCAGCGCCGACAGCAAGCTGGACATGCTGTCCCTGTGCATCCGCCAGCTGACGGCAGCCGGCTATGTCTACATCGGCATGGACCACTTCGCCAAGCCGACCGACGACCTGGCCATCGCCCAGCAGCAGGGGCGTCTGCACCGCAACTTCCAGGGCTATTCCACCCATTCCGAAACCGACCTGGTGGCCTGCGGCGTCTCGGCCATCAGCGCCGTTGGCGGCAGTTACAGCCAGAACGAAAAGACCCTGGACGACTACTACGCCCGTCTGGAAAACTCGACCCTGCCCATCGCCCGCGGCATCCAGCTGGGCATGGACGATGTGCTGCGTCGCCTGATCATCCAGCGCCTGATGTGCAACTTCGAGTTGTCGATCAATTCGCTGGAAATCGCCTATCCCATCGTCTTCCGCGAATACTTCGCTACCGAGATGGAAAAGCTGAAGCAGCTGGAAGAAGACGGTCTGATCAAGATCGAACCCGAGTGGATCACCGTCGAACCCAAGGGCCGCCTGCTGATCCGCAATATCTGCATGGTCTTCGACCGCTACCTGACGCAGGATCGCGAGAAGGCCGCGAGCCAGAACAAGGACGCACCACAGCGCTATTCGCAGACGGTCTGAGGGGAGCCGACGTGAACCTGCTACCGATCTTCCTGGTGGGCCTGATGGGTAGCGTCCATTGCATCGGCATGTGCGGCGGCATCGTCGGTGCGCTCAGTTCGGCAGGTCCGGGCCGGGCCGCGTCGGCGCGTACACCGGTCACGCTGTCGGCCTCCGCACTCGGCGCGGTTGAGCCCGGGGCTCTTCGCCGTGTCATTCCCATCCAAATTGCGGGCGGTAGCACTGGCACCGTCCCGGTCTTCACGCAGGACCTGGTACGTGTGTTGAGCTACAACCTCGGTCGCCTCTCCAGCTATGCGCTGGCAGGTGCCCTGGCTGGTGGCATCGCAGCCGGGCTCTTGCGGGGTGCGGACGTGCTCGGCTGGCTGGCACCGGCGCAGACGGCCGCCTATGTGATGACCAATCTCGTCCTCGTTCTGCTTGGGCTGTACCTGACCCAATGGTGGACGGGCATGACCCGCATCGAACAGCTGGGCAGCGGCCTCTGGGCGCGCCTGCGTCCGCATGCGGCACGCCTGGTGCCGGTCGATACGCCCCAGAAGGCCTTGCTACTGGGCAGCCTGTGGGGCTGGTTGCCCTGCGGGATGGTCTACAGCGCCTTGCTCACTGCCCTGATGGCCGGTAGCGCCGTGCAGGGTGCGCTGACCATGCTGGCCTTCGGCGCTGGCACACTGCCGGTGTTGCTGGCGGCGGGTTTGTCCGGGGCGCGCCTGCGGCAACTGGCGTCACGGCCGGCAGTCCGCCGCGCGGCCGGCGTGATCGTGCTGGCATTCGGCATACTGGGCTTGCTGCGTGCCGCCGAGATCGGCGGCATGGGCATCGCCCGTGGCTGGATCGATGTGTTCTGCATCACGCCAGGACATGGAGCTTGAGCATGAACGGCAGCGATAAGGGCGACGGGAGCGGGGAGGGGAACCCGTGTTTCCACTGCGGTCAGCCGGTACCGGCCGGGGAGGCCTGGCCGCTGCAAATCGGTGGCCATACGCGCGCGATGTGCTGCGTGGGTTGCCAGAGCGTGGCCCGTCTGATCGTCGATAGCGGGTGTGAAGATTTCTACCTGCGTCGCACGGTGCCCTCGGCACGCGTCGATCCTGAACAGTTGCTGCCACCGGAACTGGCGTTGGTGGACCTGCCCCTGCAGGCGCAGCATCACGACGCCCCCGATAGCCAGGACCAGGCCGCAGAACTGGTGCTCTCCATTGATGGCCTGCGCTGTTCGGCCTGCGTCTGGCTGATCGAAAAATACCTGGCGCGTCTGCCCGGCATCCATATGGCCGAGATGAACGTCGCCAGCGCCCGTCTGCATATCCGCCGTGATCCGGCGTTGTGCCCCACCTCCGTCATCCTGCGCGGCCTGCGTGGCCTGGGCTACACCGCCTATCCCTTCGACCCCTTGCGCCAGGGCGAGCAGGCCAGGCGCGCCTCGCGTCGCCTGTTCCGGCAATTGTTCATCGCCGGGCTGTCGATGATGCAGGTCATGATGTACGCCGTGCCGGTCTACATGACGCATGAAGGCATCGATCCCGACATGATGTCGCTGATGCGCTGGGCTAGCCTGTTCC
Organism: Herbaspirillum frisingense GSF30; assembly: GCF_000300975.2. Taxonomy (GTDB): domain Bacteria; phylum Pseudomonadota; class Gammaproteobacteria; order Burkholderiales; family Burkholderiaceae_D; genus Herbaspirillum; species Herbaspirillum frisingense. Next base: position 59,367 of record NZ_AEEC02000020.1, read on the forward strand.
TGACCATTCCTGCCGTGTTCTATTCGGCCCTGCCCTTCTTCACCGGTGCCTGGGCCGGCCTGCGTGCGCGCGCACCGGGCATGGACCTGCCGGTGGCCATCGGCATCGCCGCCGCCTTCGCCGGCAGCGCCATCGCTACCTGGCGCGGCGAGGGAGAGATCTGGTTCGACAGCGTGAGCATGTTCATCTTCCTGCTGCTGGCCAGCCGCTATCTGGAGACGGCGGCGCGGCGTCGCTCGGCTTCGGCGCTGGAACGCATGCAGCAAGCCTTTCCGGCGTCGGCCCTGGTGCTGGGCGGCTATCCGCAACAACGCGACACCACACTGGTGGCAGCCGCGCAACTGCAGCCCGGCGATGTCATCCTGGCCCGACCGGGCGACACCATCGCGGCCGATGCCAGCCTGATCGAAGGCGAGACCGAACTGGACCTGGCGCTGCTCTCCGGCGAGAGTCGCCCGCAATCTTTCCAGCCTGGCCAGGAGGCCCCCGGTGGCGCCGTCAACCTGAGCCAGCCGGTGTTGCTGCGGGTGGTGCGCACTACCCGCGACAGTACCCTGGCCGCCCTCACGCGACTGGCGGAACAGGCCGGGCAGGGCAAGCCGGCATTGGCGCAGTGGGCGGACCTGGTGGCTTCGCGCTTCGTGGTCGCCCTGCTGTTGCTGGCGGCGTCGACCTTCCTTGCCTGGCATCTGATCGATCCCTCGCGCGCCTGGGCCACGGCCATTGCGGTGCTGGTGGTGTCCTGTCCCTGCGCACTGTCGCTGGCCACGCCCTCGGCGCTGGCGGCGGCGACCGACCGGCTGCTGCGCGAAGGCACGCTGGTGGTGCGCGGCAATGTGCTGGAAGCCCTGCAACGCGCCGATACCATCGTCTTCGACAAGACCGGCACCCTGACCCAGGGGCGGCCGCAACTCACCGCCTTCTGGAGTGAAGGGCCGCAGTCGCGGATGCTGGCGATGGCCGCCGCCATGGAGCGTGGCAGCCTGCATCCGCTGGCGCGCGCGCTGGTGCAGGAAGCGATGGAGCAACAGATCCGGCCGGTCGACGTCACCATGCTGGAATCGGTGACCGGCGCCGGCATGCAGTGCCAGATCGACGGCGTGATCCACCGCATCGGCGCGCGCCGCTTCGTCGCCGACATCGCGGGTGACGCCCTGCCCGGTGCACTGAACCAGCCGGTGGCAGCCGGTGCCGGCGCGGTGTACCTGGGCAGCAGTGCCGGCTGGCTGGCGCGCTTCGACCTGGCCGATGCACTGCGGCCCGATGCCGTGGCCACCGTGGCCGCGTTCCGCAGGCTCGGGTTGCGCACCATTCTTCTCAGCGGCGACCAGCCCGACGTGTGTGCCGACGTCGCTGCCGCAACAGGCATCAGCGACGTGGTCGCCGGATGTACGCCGCAAGGCAAGCTGGACTACGTGCGTCAGTTGCAGCAGGGCGGGGCGGTGGTGGCCATCGTCGGCGATGGCATCAACGATGCGGCCATGCTGCGTGCCGGCGATGTCTCCTTTGCCATGGGCAAGGGCGCGGCGCTGGCGCAGATCAGTGCCGATGCCGTGATCATGAGCGACCGCCTGCAGGCCGTGGCCGATTGCGCCGGCATGGCGCAGCGGACCATGCGCATCGTGCGGCAGAACCTGGTGTGGGCCACCCTCTACAATTTCCTGGCCATCCCGGCCGCTGCCTTCGGCCTGCTCGATCCGTGGATGTCGGCGGTGGGCATGTCGCTCAGTTCGCTGCTGGTGGTGGGCAATGCCCTGCGTCTGAGCCGCCGCGCACGCGGCTCCGGGCGCGTTGTCGACGAGGCCTCCAGCGACATCGCTGCACCCGCGCCGGCGCTGGCAGGAGGTGTCTGATGGAAGCGCTCTACCTGCTCATTCCCTTGAGCACCCTGCTGGTGTTCGTGGCGATCTGGATCTTCTTCCGCGCCTCCGATAGTGGTCAGTTCGATGACCTGGAAGGCCCGGCCATGCGCATCCTCCATGACGACGATGCCGTCCCCGGCAAGGATGCTCCAGGCGCGCCCTGAGTCCTTCCTTCAAGCCTGTCCCTGGGGGCAGATATCGTCTTTTTCCTGCGTCTTTCCTGTTGTTTATCCGTCTTTGTTTTCATGCTTCTCCCCGCTTTGATACACGTCAATGCCCCAGGGGAACTCGACCCGTAAGCTCGCGTTGATCAGTACTCAACATAGTGGGGAGAGTTTCGTGAGCAAAGAAAATAGCTACAACTACAAGGTTGTGCGCCAGTTCAGCGTGGCGACCATCCTGTGGGGCGTAGTCGGCATGCTGGTCGGTGTGTTCATCGCCGCCCAGCTGGCATGGCCCGAATTGAACATGGGGATTCCCTGGCTGAGCTTCGGCCGGCTACGTCCCTTGCATACCAACGCTGTCATCTTTGCCTTCGGCGGTAGTGCGCTGATGGCAACCTCGTACTACGTCGTGCAGCGTACCTGCCAGGTACGACTGTTCTCCGACTTCCTGGCCGCCTTCACCTTCTGGGGCTGGCAGGTGGTCATCGTCGGTGCAGCGGTCTCGCTGCCGCTGGGCTTCACCCGTGGCAAGGAATACGCCGAACTGGAATGGCCCCTGACCATCCTGATCGCCGTGGTCTGGGTCGCCTACGCCGTCGTGTTCTTCGGCACCATCGTCAAGCGCAAGGTGCAGCACATCTACGTGGCCAACTGGTTCTACGGTGCCTTCATCATCGCCGTGGCCATCCTGCACATCGTCAACGGCATGACCATGCCGGCAACCATGACCAAGTCCTACTCCATGTACAGCGGCGCGCAGGACGCCATGATCCAGTGGTGGTACGGGCACAATGCGGTGGGCTTCTTCCTGACCGCCGGCTTCCTGGGCATGATGTATTACTTCATCCCCAAGCAGGTCAACCGTCCGGTCTATTCCTACCGCCTGTCGATCGTGCACTTCTGGGCGCTGATCTTCACCTACATGTGGGCCGGTCCGCACCATCTGCACTACACCGCACTGCCTGACTGGACCCAGTCGCTGGGCATGGTGTTCTCGCTGATCCTGCTGGCACCGTCCTGGGGCGGCATGATCAACGGCATGATGACCATGTCGGGCGCCTGGAGCCAGCTGCGCACCGATCCCATCCTGAAGTTCCTGGTGGTGTCGCTGTCCTTCTACGGCATGTCGACCTTCGAAGGTCCGATGATGGCCATCAAGACCGTCAATGCCCTGTCCCACTACACCGACTGGACCATCGGCCACGTGCACTCCGGTGCCCTGGGCTGGGTCGGCTTCGTCACCATGGGTGCGATGTACTACCTGATTCCGCGTCTGTCGGGCAAGACCCAGATGTGGAGCAAGGACCTCATCGAGATTCACTTCTGGGTCGCCACCATCGGCATCGTCCTGTACATCGCCGCGATGTGGATCGCCGGTGTCATGCAAGGCCTGATGTGGCGCGCCGTCAATAGCGACGGCACCCTGACCTACACCTTCGTGGAAAGCGTCAAGGCGACCTATCCGTACTACGTCATCCGTCTGATGGGTGGACTGATGTACCTGTCCGGCATGCTGGTGATGGCCTACAACACCTGGCGCACGATGCGCGGCACCGAACTGGCCGTCGCACCGATTCCTGCCGTGACCAACGCTGCGCACTGATTTGGGGGAAATATGAAGTTTTCGCATGAATGGATCGAGAAGAACCCCTGGCTGCTGATCGGCCTGGTGCTGCTGGTGGTGAGCGTCGGCGGCCTGGCCGAGATCGTGCCGCTGTTCTTCCAGAAATCGACCACCGAGCCGATCGCCGGCCTGAAGCCCTACTCGGCGCTGCGCCTGGCGGGCCGCGACGTGTACATCCGCGAGGGGTGCTACAACTGCCACTCGCAGATGATCCGCCCGCTGCGCGCCGAGACCGAGCGCTATGGCCACTATTCCGTGGCGGGCGAATCGGTCTACGACCACCCCTTCCAGTGGGGTTCCAAGCGGACCGGTCCTGACCTGGCCCGCGTCGGCAGCCGCTACAGCGATGAATGGCATCGTGCCCACCTGCACAACCCGCGTGACGTGGTGCCGGAGTCCAACATGCCGGCCTACCCGTGGCTGGAACAGACCAAGCTGGACAACTACGACATCGTCTCGCGCATGAAGGCCTTGAAGCGCATCGGCGATCCGTACACCGAAGAAGACATCAAGAACGCCCCGGCCGAACTGGTCGGCAAGACCGAGCAGGATGCGCTGATCGCCTACCTGCAGGGCCTGGGCATCCTGATCAAGGCGGAGAGATAAGACCATGATTGAAATGATTACCGATCCACGCAGCCTGATCACGCTGATCAGTTTCATCACCTTTGCCGGCATCCTGTGGTGGACCTACGTCGGCCACAAGCCCGCCGATTTCAAGCAAGCCGAGATGATTCCCTTTGCCGACGGCGATATCGGCCAGCCGGCTGCGGAAGGCGTCGACAAGGAGGTGCGCCATGGCTGATTTCACCAATGGTTTCTGGAATATCTGGATCATCGTCCTGACCGTGCTGGGCATCGCCGGTTGTGCGCTGCTGCTCTGGCAGCAGTCCAACTGGAAGGTCAAGAAGGGCGACCAGCCGGTCGCCGGGTCCACCACCGGCCACGTCTGGGACGAAGACCTGAGCGAACTGAACAACCCCCTGCCGCGCTGGTGGATGTGGCTGTTCTACCTGACCATCTTCTTCTCGGTCGGTTACCTGGTCGCCTATCCGGGCCTGGGCAACCTGCCCGGTACCCTGGGCTGGCGCTCGACCGGCGAGCACGATGCCGACGTCAAGGCCGCTGAGGCCAAGTACGGTCCGCTGTTCGAGGGCTTCATGAAGCAGGACCTGAAAGAGGTCGCCGCCAATCCGCAAGCCCATGCCATCGGCGAGCGCCTGTTCCTGACCTACTGCGCGCAGTGCCACGGTTCGGATGCCCGCGGCAACAAGGGCTTCCCCAACCTGACCGACAACGACTGGTTGCATGGCGGTACCCCGGAGATCATCAAGGAAACCATCCTCAAGGGTCGCCATGGCGTGATGCCTCCGATGGGCGCCGCAGTGGGCAGCGACAAGGATGTCGACAACGTGGCCAACTACGTGCTGAGCCTGTCCGATTCGGCACATGACCCGATCAAGGCTGAACTGGGCAAGTCCAAATTTGCGGCCTGCATGGCCTGCCACGGTCCCGGCGGCAAGGGCAACCAGGCACTGGGCGCGCCCAACCTGTCGGACAAGATCTGGCTCTATGGTGGCAGCATCGACACCATCAAGGAAACCATCAACAAGGGCCGTGACAACACCATGCCGTCGTTTGGCGAGTTCCTCGGCGAACCCAAGGTGCATGTTCTGGCCGCCTATGTGTGGAGCTTGTCCAACAAGCCCAGCAATGCAGCCGCCAAGTAAGCCGTCTTGACGACGTGACGTCATCCGCCGCCGGGACTGACGCAGACAAAGATCTGCGCGCTCCCGGCGGTTTCGTGAAAGGCGCTTCTCACCACAGTCTGGAAGCGCACAGAGAGTGAAAGCAGATCAGGCAATACCATGGACAAGGCCGTAACGAAACCCGGGCAGGACAAGGAGGGGGACCTGCCACCCCAGAGCGCCGACAGCAAGGACGGCAAGGAGGAATACGCCGTCATACGTATGTATGCCGCGCGTGAACCGATCTACCCGCGCGAGATCCAGGGCCGGTTTGCCAGCCTGCGCTGGCTTTGCGTGTTCCTGACGCAGCTGGTGTTCTACGGGCTGCCGTGGATCAACTGGAACGAGCGCCAAGCCGTGCTGTTCGACCTCGCTTCCCGCAAGTTTTACCTGTTCGGCCTGGTACTCTGGCCGCAGGACTTCATCTGGCTGGCCGCATTACTGATCATCTGTGCGTTCAGCCTGTTCCTGTTTACGGCCGTGGCCGGCCGTGTGTGGTGTGGCTATGCCTGCCCGCAGACGGTCTATACCGAAATCTTCCTGTGGATCGAGCGCCGCATCGAAGGCAATCGCAGCGCGCGCATGCGCCTGGACCGCCAGGGCTGGTCGTTCGACAAGCTGTGGCGCAAGTCGGCCAAGCATCTGGCCTGGGGCGCGCTAGCCCTGTGGACGGGCATCAGCTTTGTCGGCTATTTCTCGCCCATCCGCGACCTGCTGCCGGAGATCGGCAGCCTGGCCCTGGGACCGTGGGAAATGTTCTGGATCGGCTTCTATGGCTTCGCCACCTATGGCAATGCCGGCTGGATGCGCGAACAGGTCTGCAAGTACATGTGCCCCTATGCACGCTTCCAGAGCGCCATGTTCGACCGCGATTCACTCATCATCACCTACGACGCCGCTCGCGGCGAGCCGCGCATGCCGGCCGCCAGGGCCGCCAAACTGGAGACTGGCAGCAAGGCCGGCGACTGCATCGATTGCACGATGTGCGTGCAGGTCTGCCCCACCGGCATCGATATCCGGCAGGGCCTGCAGTACATGTGCATCGGTTGCGCCGCCTGCGTCGACGCCTGCGACAGCGTGATGGACAAGATCAAGCGCCCGCGTGGCCTGATCCGCTACTCCACCGAAAACGCCGTCGAGCAGGGCTTCTCGACCTCGGAAATCCGCCGTCGCCTGTTGCGTCCGCGCATCCTGATCTACACCGCCATCCTGGGCGTGGTGATTGCCTTGTTTGCCAGCTCGCTGTGGATACGCACGCCGCTGAAGCTGGATGTGATCCGTGATCGTGGCTCCATGGGGCGTGAGGTGGAAGACGGCATCATCGAGAACGTCTACCGCCTGCAGGTCATCAACACCGATGAGCGCGGCCATCGCTACCGCATCAGCGCCAGCGGCATCGATGGATTGACGGTCGATCCGGCCGAACCCATCGAGATGGCCGCCACCCAGACCTTGATGGTACCGATCCGTGTGCGCGCGCCGCATGGCGCGGGTGAAGTCGGCTCCAACAAGATTCGCATCGCCCTGCAGGCGGAAGACCAGCCGTCAGTGCAGGTCAGCGAAAAGGCCGTGTTCCTGGTGCCGCGACGCTGAGCCAAGACCTGTCCCCATCCGTTCAGAGATAGAGAGGAAATCATGCAAACCTTATCCCCCAAGCTGGCCCCCGCCACACCCTGGTATCGTCATCGCTGGCCGTGGCTGTTGATGTCCGGTCCGGCCGTGGTCGTGGTCGCCGGCATCTTCACCGCCTGGCTGGCCATCTCGCGCGCCGATGCGCTGGTGGCTGACGACTATTACAAGCAGGGCAAGGCCATCAACAAGGACCTGCGTCGTGACCATGAGGCGCAGCGCCTGGGCGCGGCCATTGGTATCGGCTACGACCCGGCGGCTGCCGTGCTGCGGGGCCGGCTGCAGATGCGCGAAGTACCGGCGGTCGGCCAGGAAGGGCAGACCCTGATCATCAGCCTGGTGCATCCGACCCAGCCTTCCAAGGACCGGACCCTGATGGTCCGTCCTGCCGCCGACGGAACGTTCTCGGTTCCCCTGGCGGAGCTGGAGCAGGCGCGCTGGCGCCTGGTGGCCGAAGACGGCAGCCATGCCTGGCGGTTGCACGGCAACTGGGTGTGGCCGCAACAGCGCAGCATCGAAATGAATGCAGAGGCCTACGCACCGGTCGAATAATGCGCTAAGCTGCCATCAAACCGGCTGCAAGACCGGTCAGTCTACGGATGAAATAACTGAAGGAGACAGCCATGCGCAAACAGCAACGTAATATCGCCATCGTCCTCTGGGTGGCTTTTCTGATGGCCATCGCGGCCGAAGGCGTGTTCTTTTCCCTGTTCAACCCGGACGAGCTGGCCATGGTCTCAGGCCATGAATGGGAAGCGATGGGCGCCTACACCGTCGGTTTCTTCTGCTTCTGGGGGAGTTTTGCCGTGTGCGGCCTGCTGGCCGTGCGGCTGACCCGGGCGCTGCCTCGCGAGCGCCTGCGTCATTTCGTCCAGGGCTGAACGCCCCAGACGAGGTCGGGACTACACGGCTGCGCGTGCGGTCGTGGCAGGTGCGGGGGTGGATGACTCCACCCCAGCCGCCAGGCGCTTCAGGGCCGGCAGATCGACCACTTCCACGTCACGTTGCTCCACGGCCAGCAAGCCCAGCTTGCGGAACTTGGAGATCAGCCGGCTGATGCTTTCGATGGTCAGCCCGAGATAGTTGCCCACGTCCTGGCGTGTCATGCGCAGCTGGAAACGGGTGGACGAATACCCACGGGCTGCATAGCGCGAAGACAGGTTGACCAGGAAGGCGGCAAAGCGTTGTTCGGCACGCATATTACCGAGCAGCATGATGACGTTCTGTTCACTGGTGATCTCGTGGCTCATCATCCGGTGGAAGTGACGCAGCAGGTGCGGGATCTGGCCGAACAGCTGTTCCAGGCGTGCAAACGGGATCTCGCAGACTTCACTGTCCTGCAGCGCCACCGCATCGCATTGATGCGTCTCGGTGCTGATCGCATCCATGCCCAGCAGTTCGCCAGGCATCTGGAAGCCGGTGATCTGGCGATCGCCGTCGAGGTTTTCCTGATAGGTCTTGAAGTGGCCCACGCGTACTGCGTACAAGGCCGTGAACTGGTCGCCGATGCGGTAGAGGAAATCATCGCGGGCCACCTTGCGGCGACCGATGATCTTGTCCAGGCGTTTCATGTCGGATTCGTCCAGGCCCATGGGCAGGCACAGCTGGTGCATGCCGCATGCGGTGCAGCTACGCAGTGCGGAGCTGGCGGCCGCTTCACGTGCAGCCGTCAACGACGAACACTGGGACAGGGGAGCAGCGGCATTGGCCGATGCGGAAAGTGGAGCGGAGTGACAAGACTGGTTCATACGATGTTCCCGGCGGACATGTGGCAATCGAATGACTCGATTTTAAGTGCGCGGAACAAGATAAGCAGCACAGTATTCCCGAATCAGACGGCATTTCTTGTCCCAGATCAAACATGAACAAAGTAGAACTCATTTCATAAATAGGCGCGAGTGCGAGCGAGTCCCGTTTGGGATGAAGTGCAAGGCTCGAATTTGGGTCAAGACTGGGCGTCTTGACCCAAATTCGTAACGCAGCAATTCGCCCAAACGGGCCGCTCCCTCCGGGTTCTGCCCAGAAAGGGCGCGGGCCGCGTTGCGCTCCTTGCGTGTGGCACCACCACACGACGCGTCGCGCGCCTTGCCAGCGCCCTTTCTGGGCAGAACGCATCTCGCGACTATTTATGAAATGAGTTCTAATCGCCGCATCGGGCTGCAAGGCGGGCATTCGGGGCTGGAACTCCGCTGAAAAGCGACAGTTGTCTGCTTTTGGCGTGAGAAGTGCAAGAAGGGAGGAGCGGCCTTGATGGGGGAAAGTGGGCGGTATCGCGGGGTTACCGGGGACCCGCGAATGCCCTTCCATGCGACCGTCTTGTTATTGAAGCTTCAGCTACATCGTGGCTACCTGAACGGATGGCACAGGCAGTGCCATTGATTGCCGATCACGCCTCTGCCGTGCTCTTGCTCATGTCCGGCAGCGGCAGCGGGGTGCTGGTGGGGCGACCGCGATAGTCGGTCCAGCACAGGCGCTTGAAGTCGTATAGCTTGCAGCGGCGAGCAGTATCGAAGTACCAGCGCCACGAGAAGCGCTGGATCACGATCCGGCCCGGCAGCATGGTTTCCAGCTTCTTCTGGGCTTGCTTCAGGCGGTACAGCGGCACGCTCATGTCCACGTGGTGCGCGGTGTGTTCCATGATGTGATGCAGCAGCGCGCCCCAGTAGCGACCGAAGGTCAGGTGCACGGTGGTGGAGACGAAGGGCTGGGCAGCGGCCCAGGTGATCTTGTCTTCATACCAGGCCACCGAGGTATGCGTATGGTGGACATACACCACGAAGCCGATCATGGCCTTCCAGAACAGCAGGGGAATGGCAAAGCCGGTCACCAGCAGCGTCCAGAACGATTGCTCGGTGGCTTGCGCGGCCCAGGCCAGGCCACCGACCCAGAGGGCGGCCACGATGGTCACCAGCACGCCATCCCACATGAATTCGGCGCGACGGGTAGGCATCTGCTTCTTCGAGGGGAAGTACATGCGCTTCCACCACATGTCGATCATGTAGTACAGGCCGGGACCGAAGCCGCTGCGGTAGATGCGCTCCAGGCGCTGGCGCCAGCGCGGCAGGGCGCGGAACTCTTCCAGCGAACGCGGTTGCCAGACGAAATCGAAACCCTTCAGGTTGGTATAGCCGTGGTGCACCACGTTGTGACCGACGGCCCACAGGCTGTAGGGGGTCAGGGAGGGCATGAACAGCATGCGGCCCAGCCAGGTATTGAGCTTGCGGTTGGGCGTGAAGGCCTGGTGGCAGGCATCGTGGCCGAGGATGAACAGGCGCCCGATGATGAAGCCATTGACCACGCCCAGCGCGATCTTGGCCAGCAGCCAGGGGACCCAGATCACGGCCGCAAGGCTGGCGCCGAACAGGCAGAAATCCAGTACCGACAGCGCCAGCGCAATGGCGGTGCTGCGCTGGCTGATCGGGATCACCCACGATCGGATGATCTTGCGATGGGGCATCGGTGCGCCTGGCGCGACCGGTGTGTTGGGGTGCGAAGTCGTCGACATCGAATTTACCTCTTCCTACTTTCAAACGGTGGACGGGGGAGCATGCCGCATGAGACTGCTCCTGCTAACGCTGCAAATGGCGGATGGCGTTTGCAAAGGTGTGGGCGTTCGGCTCGGGACCGATGGCGGGGACGTTAGCGCTGATCCCAAAAAACAACGCGACCGGTCATCAGGGATGACGGATCGCGCCGTTTGGGTGCGGCAAGAATACCTTAGAAACGGTAACCCACGCCAACGCCGATCAGCCACGGGTCGATCTTGACGTTGCTGATCTTGGTGCCGGAGGCGGTCTTCACGTCGCTGGAGATCTGCACCTTCTTGACGTCGAAGTTGAGCACCCAGTTCTTGTCGATCTTGTAGTCCGCGCCCACCTGCAGGGCACCGCCCACGCTGCTGCTGTCCAGACGCAGGCCACCATCGATATTGACGCTGGAGATGCGGGTGTAGTTGATACCGGCGCCGACGTAGGGGCTGAAGGCTGCTTCAGGCATGAAGTGGTATTGCAGGGTCAGGGTCGGCGGCAGATGCTTGAAGGTACCGATCTTGGTGCCGGACAGGCGCACGTCCTGCTTTTGCGGATAGGTCAGCACCAGCTCGGCGGCGATGTTCGGGGTGAAGAAATAGCTGATGTCGAATTCGGGGATCACCTTGTTGTTGATGGTGATCAGGTCCGAGGCGCCTTGTCCAAGCACGGGGTCGGACTTGTTTTCCGGGCTCAGGTTGACGGCGCGTACGCGCACCAGCCACGGGCTTTGGGCTTCCTGTGCGAAGACGGGGGCGGCAAACGAGGATGCCAGGGCTGCCACGGCGGCAGTGATTGTGACGATTTTTTTCACGGTTTTTACCTGTCGAGTGAGGATGTGCGAAAGGTACGCGTGAAGCGGCTGGCGGGCTTTGATGCCGATCAAGCGGGTCGGCACAAGGTGTGGAAACAGCAGATCTGCGGGCGCAAGAGTGACGAAAGAGTCACGAAAGAGTGACAGAAAGCATCACAGAAAGCGCAACAGCCCGGCCTGCATACACAGGTCGGGCTGTTGACGGCCATAGGCATAGCGTACGGCCCGCAGGCCGCGCCCGGGCTTACTCCTTGAAGCGGGCTTCGCGGGCCAGCTTGGTCAGGTTTTCCGGATCTTCGAAGGCCTTGTAATAGGCATTCAGTGCCGGTGCGCCACCCAGGTGGGCATACAGCACGCGCTGGCCCTTGAAATGACCCTTCTTGGCCATGTCGATCAGGCCGTCGATGGATTTACCTTCATAGACAGGATCGGTCAGCATCGCTTCCATCTCGGCCGCGGTGCGGATGGCGGCGATGGTCTGCTCGCTCGGCAGGCCATAGGCCGGGCCGCTGTAGTCGGGGATGATCTCGATGTCGGCATCGCGCACCACCACGCGCTGACCACCCTTGGAGGCGATCAGCTCGCTGGTGTCGTTGGCGATCTTGGTGACGGCGCGGCGGGTCATGGCTTCGTCGTCGGCGGTATCGATACCGATCACGCGGCGACGCTTTTCCTGCGCGGCGAAGCCCACCACCATGCCGGCCTGGGTGGAACCGGTGCAGGTGGCCACCACGATGTTGTCGAAGAAGATGCCCAGCTGCTGCTCTTGCATCGCCACTTCGTCGGCGAAGTTGGCATAGCCCAGGCCGCCCAGCGGGTGGTCCGAGGCCCCGGCCGGAATTGCGTAGGGCTTGCCGCCCTTGGCGCGCACTTCTTCCAGGGCGCGGGCCCAGGTGTCCTTCTCGGTGGTCGAATAGCCGTAGCCGCCCATGATGGGGTTGCCGCCCATGATGCGGGTCAGCAGGATGTTGCCGACCTTGTCGTAGACCGGGTCATCCCATTCCAGCCAGGTTTCCTGCACCGTATAGGACTTCATGCCGACTGCGGCCGCTGCCGCACAGACCTGGCGCGTGTGGTTGGACTGGATGTTGCCGATCGAGACCAGGGTGTCGCAACCCTTGGCCAGGGCATCGGCCACCAGCCATTCCAGCTTGCGGATCTTGTTGCCGCCGAAGGCCAGGCCCGAGGACACGTCATCGCGCTTGGCCCAGACTTCCACGCCCAGCATGGCGGAGAGTCGTTCCAGCTTGTGAATGGGGGAAGGGAAGAAGCCCAGCGTCTTGCGCGGGAAGAGTTTGTCGAGTGCCAGCATGGGGTTGCTCCGGTTCAGGTGGATTCAGGAAAAGTGGTCCGATTCACATCGAATCGCCGGGATCAACTTTACGCCGCCTCATTTAAATGGTGCTTCCGAATTTATGGCATGATTCGGTTGAAAGAAGTGACGTAAATTATTTCGTGAAAATATCCATTCGACATTGCAAGAATAATCGGAATAATCATCATGACGCTAGATCGCATGGACAAGCGCATCCTCAAGGCGCTGCAGAAGGATGGCCGCATCGGCAATGCCGAGCTGGCCAAGAAGCTGGGCATGAGCGCCACGGCCTGCTGGAACCACACCAAACGCCTGATGGACGAGGGCTATGTGAAGGAAGTGCGCGCCATCCTGGACCCCGAAAAACTGGGCCTGCCGGTGCTGGTGACGGTGGGCGTGGTGCTGGACCGCTCCACGCCGGAGAGTTTTGCCGAATTCGAAAAGGCCGTGCGCGACATCGCCGCCGTGCAGGAGTGCCTGCTGCTGGCCGGTGAATTCGATTACTGGATCAAATTGCGGGTCAAGGACCTGCAGGCCTTCAACCGGCTGCACGCCAATACGCTGCTGCGCCTGCCGGGTGTGCGGCAATTGCGTTCCTTCTTCGTCCTCAACGAGGTGAAGAACAATCCGGAACTCGTGGTCGAATGAAGGATCTCGATTCCAGTCCTATACTTCACCTTTCTTCACCTTTGCATTTCACGTCTGAACGTTGTTCCCGTCTTGCATTCACCTTCAAGGATTCCCGATGACCTCGACCACTTCCACCTCCAGCACCTCCTTGCGCGGCCTCTATCCCCCGATAGAGCCCCATGATCATGGCCTGCTGGATGTCGGCGACGGTCACCAGATCTATTGGGAAGTATGCGGCAACCCGGCCGGCAAGCCGGTGGTGTTCCTGCATGGCGGGCCCGGTGGCGGTAGCGGCCCGTCGCACCGGCGTCTGTTCAATCCGGAGAAATACCGCATCGTCCTGTTCGACCAGCGCGGTTGCGGCCGCTCGCTGCCGCACGCCAACCTGGACGCCAACACCACCTGGGACCTGGTGGCCGATATCGAACGCCTGCGCGAGATGCTGGGCATCGAGCGCTGGCAGGTCTTCGGTGGTTCCTGGGGCAGCACCCTGGCACTGGCCTATGCCCAGACCCATCCGCAGCGCGTGACCGAAATGGTCTTGCGCGGCATCTTCCTGCTGCGCCAGGCCGAGCTGGACTGGTACTACCAGGAGGGCGCATCGTGGATGGTGCCGGACCGCTGGGACGAGTTCCTCGCGCCGATCCCCGCCGCCGAGCGCGGCAACCTGGTGCATGCCTACCGTAAGCGCCTGACCGGCGACGATGAAGCTGCCAAGCTGCAGGCCGCACGCGCCTGGAGCCGCTGGGAAGCCAGCACCATCACGCTGGTGGCCGATGAACGCCTGATCGATTCCTTCAACGATGCCCAGTTCGCACTGGCCTTCGCCCGCATCGAGAACCACTACTTCTTCCACAAGGGCTTCATGGAAGAGGGCCAGTTGCTGGCCAATGTGTCGCGTCTGGAAGGTATTCCCGCCGTGATCGTGCAAGGGCGCTACGACCTCGCCACGCCGGCCAGGTCGGCCTGGGATCTGCACCAGGCCTGGCCCGGCTCGCAGCTGCACCTGATCGACAGCGCTGGCCACGCCTACAACGAACCCGGCATCCTGGACCAGTTGGTTGCCGCCACCGACCGCTTCGCCGGCGGCTGATCGGCGGACCGGCAGACCCTCCAGCCTGCCCGGCGCCAAGCGCTCCCTTTCACGGGGAGTGCTTTTTTTACGCCTCAGTCTTTCCTGCGGCCGCGCTTGCCGGCTGGCTCATCCGTGGCACCGGCCGCGGTGGCCGCGCTGGCAGCCTGTGCCGAATAACTTTCCTCCAGTTCCGCCAGCCGCCCGTTGAGCTTGCCCAGCACCCGCGTCAGCGTGGCGATTTCCTCTTCCTCCAGCGCCGCGAACAAGCCATCGATAAAGGTTTTCTTGACCGGCTCCGAGGCGCGCAGCACTTCTTTGCCGGCGGCTGTCAAAGCGATGTGCTTGACCCGCCGGTCACTGATGTCGCCCGTCCGTTGCACCAGCCCGTCGCGCTCCAGCGCATCGATGGCCTCGGTGATGGTGCGCGGCGCGAAGCCGAAGGCCGTGGCCAGGTCGGCCGCCCGCACCGGACTGTTGCGCTCGATGTGGCCGAGCATCTTGTTGCGCGCCAGCGAAGCCCCTTCGCCGGCCATGAGCTTGTCCAGCGTGCGGTGCGAGCGGATGTAGAAGTCGCGCAGCGCCTCGGCAGCCCCGCTGTAATCGTTTGAAAAGCCTGTAGACATGATTTTCCTGGATACCATATCATATGGTACCTCATTAATATTTTCGCTCACAAAAAGTGAAGCGTAGTGTTGCTGATCAGAAATCTTGATGACGCCACATTGAAGTCCCCGGCAATTCCCCAACGTCACTCCACGCCATCATCGCCCCGATATTAGGATAAAAAAGATGACCGACGCCACACCCAGCAGTCAGCAGTCAAACCAGCAGCCCAGTCAGCAGCAAGCGGAGCCATCCACCTCCGCCCCCGGCGCCAATGCCAATACGAACACCAACGGCGACAAGAACAACCCAGCCAAGAAGCGCATGAGCCCGCGCGCCCGCTTCATCCTGCGCGCCCTCGGGCTGGTGGTGCTGGTGGTAGTCGTGGCCTGGGTGCTGTACTACCAGTTCCGCGGCAAGTACCTGGAAAGCAC
This sequence comes from Herbaspirillum frisingense GSF30, assembly GCF_000300975.2. Classification (GTDB taxonomy): domain Bacteria; phylum Pseudomonadota; class Gammaproteobacteria; order Burkholderiales; family Burkholderiaceae_D; genus Herbaspirillum; species Herbaspirillum frisingense. The sequence goes on from NZ_AEEC02000020.1 coordinate 74,792, forward strand.
CAACGATGCCTTCATCCATGCCGACAGCGTGACCGTCTCCTCCAAGGTCACCGGCTACGTGGACCAGGTGCTGGTGGCCGACAACCAGATCGTCAAGGCCCGCCAGCCGCTGGTACGCATCGACGCCCGCGACTATTCCGCCCAGGCGGCGCAAGCCAAGGCCCAGATCGACGCCGCCAGTGCCAGCCAGGAAGCGGCCAATGCGCAACTGGCCGAGCAGCAGGCCGCCATCGCCCAGGCCAAGGCGCAACTGGCCGCCGCCGAAGAGGATGCGCGCTTTGCCTCTTCCGAAGTGGAGCGCTACACCCCCCTGGCCGCCTCCGGCGCCGAAACCCGCGAGCGCCTGACCACCCTGCGCAACCAGCAGGCCCAGGCCCGCACCACGGTGGCGGCGCGTCGTGCCGCCCTGGATGCGGCCCAGCTGCGGGTGCGTTCGCTGCAGGCCCAGGTACGCCAGGCCCAGGCCCAGGGGGAAACCGCCAAGGCCCAGTACGACGCCGCCAGCGTCAACCTCGGCTATACGGAAATCCGCGCCAGCGTCGATGGCCGCATCGGTGACAAGCAGGTGCGCGTCGGCCAGTTCGTCTCGGCCGGCACGCGCATGATGACGGTGGTGCCGACCCGCTTCTACGTCTCCGCCAACTTCAAGGAAACCCAGATCGGCCTGATGCGCATCGGCCAGCCGGCCAGCATCAAGGTCGATGCCTTGCCCGGCGTGGAATTCCACGGTCATGTCGAAAGCCTCTCGCCCGGCACCGGCGCGCAATTCTCGCTGCTGCCGCCGCAAAACGCCACCGGCAACTTCACCAAGATCGTCCAGCGCGTCCCGGTGCGCGTGGCCATCGACGCCACGCCGGAAGAAACCCGTGCCTTCGTGGCCGGCCTGTCGGTGACGGTGGAGGTCAACACCATCGCCGCCAAGGATGAATTGCGCGCGCTGCGCGAGCGCACCAGCGAAGCCAACGCCACCCGCAAGGAGCCGCAGTGAGCAGCGCCGCCCCCACCCCTGCGGTGAAGGCCAATGGCGCCAACCCGGAGAAGGCCGACGCCGGCGCCTGGCTGGCCGTGGCCGCCGGCACCCTGGGCGCGCTCATGGCCACGCTGGACATCTCCATCGTCAACTCCTCGCTGCCCACCATCCAGGGCGAGATCGGCGCCTCCGGGACCGAAGGCACCTGGATCGCCACCGCCTACCTGGTGGCCGAGATCGTCATCATCCCCATGTCGGCCTGGCTGGAACGCCTGCTCGGCCTGCGCGTGCTGCTGTTGACGGCGGCCAGTCTCTTCACCCTCTTCTCGGTGCTGTGCGGCCTGTCCACGACGCTACCGATGATGATCGTCGGGCGGGTAGGGCAAGGCTTCACCGGTGGCGCGCTGATCCCCACCGCCATGACCATCATCGCCACCCGTCTGCCACGCGCCCAGCAGCCGGTGGGCAATGCCATGTTCGGCGCCACCGCCATTCTCGGCCCGGTGCTGGGGCCGGTGATGGGCGGCTGGCTGACCGAGAACGTCAGCTGGCACTACGCCTTCTTCATCAACCTGCCGGTGGGCGCGGCGCTGATCACGCTGCTGCTGGTGGCGATTCCCTATGAGCGTCCCCGCTTCGAGCAACTGGCCCAGGCCGACTGGTTCGGCATCGCCGGCCTGGCGTTGGGCCTGGGTGGCCTGACGGTGGTGCTGGAAGAGGGCGAGCGCGAGCAGTGGTTTTCCTCGCCCGGCATCCGCTGGCTGGCGGCCACCTCGCTACTGGGCTTCCTCCTGCTGGCCATCGGCCAGATCCGCTCGCGCCACCCGGTGATCCAGTTGCGTCTGCTGCGGGACCGCCAGTTCGGCTCGGTGGTGATGATGGCCATGATCGTCGGCGTGGCGCTCTACGGCACGGCCTATGTGATCCCGCAGTTCCTCTCCGGGATTGCCGGCTACAACTCGCTGCAGTCGGGCTGGATCGTGCTGCTCTCGGGCGTGCCGATGATCCTGATGATGCCCTTCACGCCGCTGCTGATGCGGCTGGTCGATATCCGCATCGCCGTCGGTACCGGCTTCCTGCTGCTGGCGGCGTCGGCCTTCATCGAGACCGATCTCAGCCCGCTGTCCTATGGCGGTTCCTTCGTGGCCTCGCAGCTGATGCGCGGTGTCGGTACCGTGCTGGCCATGCTGTTCCTGAACCAGGCCGCGATCCGCTCGGTGCCGGCCTCGCAGGCCGGCGACGCTTCCGGTCTCTACAGCGCAGCGCGCAACCTGGGCGGCTCGCTGGCGCTGGCCGCCATCGCGGTGATCCAGGACCAGCGCCTGTGGCTGCACAGCCGCCGCCTGGAAGAAAGCCTTTCTGCCAATTCCGACCTGGTGCAATCCGGCATCGGCGCGCAAGCCCAGCTGCTGGGCGGCCAGGATGCCGCCATCCAGTTGCTGGGCTCCACCATCCAGGTCCAGGCGCTGACCATGACCTATGCCGACCTGTTCTGGATGCTGGGCGTGGCCATCCTCTGCGTCACGCCGCTGGTGCTGTTCCTGCGCCCCTTGCCCACCCATGCCGCGCCGGTGGCTTCTCATTGATGATGAACATGGACAAGACTCTCCCTCTCTTTACTCCCGTACGCCTGGTCGCCCTGGCCGCTGCCGCCCTGCTGGCTGGCTGCGCCCTCGGGCCGGAATACGCCGGCCCACCCGACGCCGCGCCGCAGGCGCAGCGCAGCGGGCAGTTCGTGCGCGCCGGCGATCTCGCCAATGCCGCAGCACCGCTGAACCGCTGGTGGGAAGCGCTCAACGACGCCCAGCTCAACCGCCTCGTGCAGCAAGCCCTGCAAGCCAATCCCAGCCTCGGTAGCGCCCGCGCCCGGCTGCAGCAATCGCGTGCCAATCTCGACCTGGAACAGGCCAACGCCGCCCCCAGCGTCGGCGCCTCCGCACTGGCCGCGCATGCGCGCCTGCCGCCGGCCAACCTGGGTGCGCTGACCGGCGGTTCCAGCTCCGGCGGTTCGTCCGCCTCCAGCGTGAATCTCTACAACCTGGGCGTGGACGCCAGCTGGGAGGCCGACCTCTTCGGCGCCCATCGTCGTGCCATCCAGGCCGCCGGTGCCAGCGCGCAAGCCGCCGAAGCCTCGCTGGCCGATGTCCAGGTCAGCCTCACCGCCGAAGTGGTCAACGCCTACATCAACCTGCGCGACCGCCAGCAGCGCTTGGCCCTGGGCGAACAATCGGTACAGGCCCAGCAGGACATGCTCGCCCTGACCGGCCAGCGCGTGCAGCGCGGCACCGCGTCCTCGCTGGACCAGATCCGCGTGCAGAACCAGCTCGATGCCACCCGCGCCGAGCTCCTGCCGCTGCAGGCCGAACGCGAGGCCTACCTCAACCAGCTGGCCACCTTGCTGGGGCAGGAGCCCGGCACGCTGGATGCCGAACTGAACGCGGCCTCACCCTTGCCCCTGCCACCGCAACAGGTTGCTGTCGGCGATCCGGTCGCGCTGCTGCGGCGGCGTCCCGACGTGCGTGCTGCCGAACGCACCCTGGCCGCGGACACCGCCAAGATTGGCCAGGCCGAGGCCGCGCGCTATCCCAGCCTGAAGCTCTTCGGCGTGATCGGCCTGGGCGGTACCCATCCCTCCGATCTCACCCGGCTGGATGATTTCGTGGCCCTGGGCGCGCCGATGCTGAGCTGGAATTTCCTCGACTTCGGCCGTGCCAAGGCACGCGTCACGCAAGCCGAACAGGTGCGTGACGAAGCCGAGATGAAGTATCGCCAGGCCGTGCTGGAAGCCCTGCGCGACGCTGAGGATTCGCTCTCGCGCTTCCGTTACGGCCGCATCACGGTCGCCACCCTGGCGCGCAGCAAGGCCTCCGCCGACCGTGCGCTGGAGTTGGCCAGGCAACGCTACCAGGCCGGCACCGGCACCTTGATCGAGGTACTCGATACCACGCGCCAGCAGATCAGCGCACAGCAGAACCTGCTGCAGGCCGAGGCCAACCTGACGCGCAGTTTCGTCGGCATCCAGAAAGCCCTGGGACTGGGCTGGGGAGAGGCCGAAAGCTGATCCCGCGCACTGATCCTGCGCGGTAGGGGGACGGGGCGCGGTGGCCTCGTTCCCTTTCCCTCGCTGTCCCTCGCAGCCCCTCGCAGTCCCCGTTCCGCTTCATTTCTCCCTCACCGCGCCGCCGTCCTTTCCATTTCTGCAGAACTTCCGCGCAGTTCTTCACCTTCCTTCCTTGTGTGCCGGCGGGCATGTGCGTCCGCTGTTCTTCCTCTGCACAACACTTCACTTTTTATTGTTCTGAGCATCGACCCTGGAAATAGACGCGACGTAATGCATGACAGTCGCGGTGTCGCTCTTCGGCAGCTTTTCAGCGCTGGCGCAAGCCCGGCACATCGTCCGCCCTGCACCATCGGACAATATTAAGAATCGGATCGCAACCCGACAATCCCCTCCCAAAAAACCATCGGGCCGCTGCATATCGCGTTCCCGGAAAACCAGAAATCAGGACGTCAGGGAGACTCCATGAGAGAGGGATGCGTCCTATCAAAGGCGCCGCGGCATGTCGCCTGGACCGACAGGCCCGATGCCGTCGGCTGCCGGTCGCCGCCGCCTGCTCGCCAGCCACCTGGCCACCTGGCCACCAGACCCATCACATAACAAGGACAGCCGTCGCGGCCTTCTGCGGCGAGTGAGTCTCGATCAAAAAAAATACCTCAGGGCAGGGAATGAACATCAAGAAAAACGCGGGCAGAGCCCGTGCGCGTGCAGCCGCGCCCGTCTTCCGCAGACATCAACTGTACTGCGCCGTGCTGATGACGCTTGCCCCGGCACTGGTGCTGCCGGCCAGCGCACAGAGCTTCGTCCACTACGACGCAACGCGCAGCAACGACCGCGACGCAGCTGCGGCCAGCTGGGCCGCCGCCGACGAGTTCAAGAGCGACTGGGGCCTGGGCGCCATGAATGCGCAGCAGGCCTATGCAGCGGGCTTGAGTGGCCGTGGTATCAAGCTGGGAGCCGTGGACTCCGGCCTCTCGCTGACCCACCAGGAATTCGCCAAACGCAATGTCAAGGCCTTGATCGTGAGCGGCATCTACGCCAACGATGGCTTCCAGATGTCCGGTGGACGACAAGCCTGGAGAGCCGGCGATGCCTTCAACACGACCGGTGCCAAGTCGTCGCGCAACGACAATCATGGCAGCCATGTGTCGGGCAGCATTGCCGCCGCCAGGAACGGCGTGGGCATGATGGGCGTGGCCTTCGAGAGCGACTATCACATCACCAACAGCAACGGCACCGATGCCTCCGTGTATGGCATCAACATGGACTACAACTACTTCAGGGCGGCCTACGGCAACCTGGCCAACGCCGGTGTGCGGGTCATCAACAGTAGCTGGGGCAACCCCGATGCACGCGACGACGTCAACACCGTCGCCGGCGTATATGCCGCCCATCTGCGCGTGATGGGCAGCGACAAGAAATCCTGGTTGCAAGCCGCCGCCGATGTGGCGCGCGAGACCAACGTGCTACATGTCTGGGCGGCCGGTAACAGCGGACGCGACAACGTCAACGTGCGTTCGGCGCTGCCGTACTTCCAGCCGGACCTGGAGCAGAACTGGCTGACGGTCACTGCCTTGACCAAGGAACTGGTGCAGCCCAGCTTCAGTAATCGCTGCGGACTGGCCAAGTACTGGTGCGTGTCGGCCCCGGGGGCGGCAATCAACAGTCTGGGGGCGAAATCCGACTCTGCCTACGACAGCGAGAACGGCACCTCGATGGCCGCGCCCCATGTGACCGGCGCGCTCGGCCTGCTGATGGAACGCTATCCCACCCTGGACAACCAGGCCATCCGCACCATCCTTCTCACTACCGCCAAGCACCTGGGCAAGGGAGCAGCCGATGCGCCCAACGAGCTCTTCGGTTGGGGCATCCCCGACCTGGGCAAGGCCCTGAACGGTCCGGCGCAGTTGCTGGGCCGGTTCAATGCGCATCTTCCTGCCGGCGCCGAGGATACCTGGAGCAACCACATCTCCGAAGCGGCGCTGGTGCAACGCAAGAGCGAGGAACGACAGAAGCTGGCGGACTGGCGCGCCATCCCGGTGGCAACGTTGCAGGCGGCCGTGCAGGAGGCCTCGCGCGAGCCCCTGATGCGTATCGGCGAACAGATGAAGTCATCCTATGACGTCTCCCTGAAGCGGGTGCAGACCTTGCGCCAGCTGGAGGTCAAGGTCAAGGCGGATTCGAGCGATGAGCTTCTGGATGCCTACACGGCCGCCGCCGAGGCCGTCAGTGGTGACACCATCGCCTCGACCATCATGACCCTCATGAAGACCGGCGAAAACCCGAGCACCGACAAGGTCATCGCCACGCTGCTGGCAGCCGAGCCGTCCGTGAAGCTGGCCAGGGGGCCGCTGGATGCCTACGAGGCACAGAGCGCCTATCTCAACCATGTCGCCAAGAAGACCGATACCGACTACGTGGGCGTGCTGGTCAAGACCGGCGCGGGCAGCCTGACGCTGACGGGAGATAACCGCTATTCCGGCGGCACCCTGTTGCAGGGCGGCACGCTGGGCGTGGGGTCCAACACCGCGCTGGGCAGCGGATCGCTGTCCATGTCGGATGGCACCACGCTGCGCGCTGCTGCCGATGGGCTCGCGCTGGCCAATGCGCTCAGCCTCAGCGGCACAGGCAATATCGACACCCAGGCCTACAACATGACGCTCTCCGGTGCCATCAGCGATGGCGCCAGCGCCGGTACCCGCAGCGCCCGCTCCTGTCGTCCGTCCCTCACCCATCACGATCGCCGCCACTGCTGCAGCACCAGTTGCACCGGTGCTGGGCCAACAGATCCAGGCGCCGTCCACCAAGGATATGGCTGAGGTTGCCGCTACGATCGCCCGGTTGCCGGATGCTGCCAGCGTGCAACGCGCCGCCAGCCAGACCTTGCCCAGCAATGTCGGCTCCGGTGCCATTCGTGGCTCCATGGCGTCGGTGAATCGCGTCATCGCAGCCCGCGCCGAGATCGGCAGCGTCGGCGGCGCAGGGGTCGGCAGCGGGGTGTCGTCGGGTGAGACTGGCAGTGATCGCCAGGTCTGGCTCATGCCCTTCGAGTCGCGCACCAACCAGGGTGACCGCAACGGTGAATCCGGCTTCAGCGCCAGTACCTGGGGCATGGCGACCGGTGCCGAGATGGGCCTGGGCAACGGACGCATCGGCCTTTCTTACGCCTATGCCAGCACCAAGGCCAACGGCAATACCGCCCTCACCGGTACCGGCAGCCGCAGCCGTCTCGAGTCCAACGTGGTGGCCCTCTACGGTACTGCCCCGCTGGGCGAGCTATCGCTGACCTGGCAGGCGGATCTGGGTCGCAACGGCAACCGGCTGTCGCGCGAGATGCGGTTCGGTAGCCTGCACCGCACTGCCACCAGCCGCTTCCACAGCTGGGATGCGCATCTGGGGACCAGCGCTTCATTCACTCTGCCCTTGACTGAAGTGATGAGTCTGGTGCCTTCCCTGCAGATCGACTACACCCGTCTGCAGAGCCCGTCCTACACCGAGAGGGGAGCCGGGGACCTGAACCTGTCGGTACAGGGCAAGAGCAGCGAAGCGCTGTTGCTCGGCACCGGTGCGCGGCTGAACTACGTGCTGACGCCGTCGTCGCAGATCAGCGGCCACATGGGGGTCAGTTACGATGTCATCAACGGCCGTGACGAACTGGTGGCCACCTATGCGGGTGCACTGGGCCAGGCCTTCACCACGCCAGGACCGTCGCACTCGCCGTGGCTGTTGAAGGCGGGTGTGAGCTATGGCTTCAAGCTGCCGAAGATGACGGACATCGCTTTGCGCTACGATGCCGAAGGCCGCAGCGGCTTTATCAACCAGTCGGCGTCGGTCAAGGCGCGCTGGCGCTTCTGATCCATCCGTGGATGCGCTGACACGCTGAAACCCTGAAGTCCCTATGCGGCCGCTCTCGTAGCGGCCGCATAGCGTTTACGGGTCGTTGAGCGGCGCCGGGGGGCGGGTCTTCGTTGGCCGGGCTGCAGATGGCAGGTGCTCACAGATCCTTGCTCAACTCGGCCACCAGGTAGTCCAGGAAGATTTCCACACTGCGCGGCAGGGTCCGGCCGGCCAGCGTCTGCACCTCGACGAAGCGCCCATCGGCAGGACAGTCGCGGATGGGGCGCATGGTCAGCTCCCCGCGTGCGATGCGGTAGCGCACGGTGACGTCGCCGGTGATGGAGAGCGCATCGTTGTCCAGCACGTAGTTGTGCAGGGCCTGGATGTAGTTGCTGGTCATCACCGGTTCGATGGCCACCTGTTGCCGGCTGCAGGCGATGTCGAAGAGCTGGCGCAGCGTCGTGGTGGGGTCGGGCAGGGCCATCGGGTAAGGCTTCAGCTGCCCCAGCGAGAGATGACGGAAACGCGCCAGTGGATGGTCGTTGCGCATCACCAGGCCGATCGGTCCCGGCTGCCGGTGCACCACCTTGATTTCCGGTTCGGGCAGGCGCGCAAAGGTCAGCCCGATGTCCGCATTGCCTTCGCGCACCTGGCGCGAGACCACGGCCGGCGCGCCCACGAACAACTGGAACACGAAGCCCGGATACTTCTTCTGGAAGGCGTTGATCACGCGCGGCAGGAAGTCGATGGCGAAACCCTCCGAGGCCGACAACCGGACCCGCCCGCTGCGCAAGCCCTTCAGGGCTTGCAGGTCGGCCACTACGCGGTCGGCCTCCAGCGCCATCTTGCGCGCATGCGCGGCCAGCATCTCGCCGCCGGCCGAGAGCACCATGCCGCGTGGCCGCCGTTCGAACAGCACCGTGTCCAGGATTTCCTCCAGGCTGCTGATCTGGCGGCTGATGGCCGAGCTCGCCACGTTGAGCCGTTGCGACGCCTCGCTGATGGAGCCACAGCGAACGACTTCCAGGAAGTAACGCAGGGCGGTGTCTTGCAGATGCTGCGATTTCATCATTGACCTCGTTGGATGCGGTCAGCTCGGATCAATCCCGATTCCTGACCAATGCTGACCTTCTTTTCGCGCCGGCTTGCAGCAAGGGAGACTGCTTTATTTGGTGCGCGCCTCACGCCTTTGGTGCAAGGCCTTCGTCCTTCGTCCGCACGCCGATGCTGCACCTGCGCCAAGGGCCCCGGCCCAGTAGCGATGCGGCTTTGGCAGGGGTGTGTACATTGTGGTGCACAAATTATGCGTTGCTGGTTTGCGAACGCAGGCATAGAAATTTGATGATTGTGGCATCGATAAATCCTAGCCTAGTATGCCCTTCGACGTCGCTGTTTTTTCACAATTCTCTTATTCGAATGAAGGGGCTGGAATGAACGCACTACAGAAATCCATGCTGGGCTGGTCACGATGTGCAGTGTTGGTGGCGGGCGCCATGACGGCCTTTGCGGCCCATGCCAACAAGGCCAACGACACCCTGGTCTATGCCTCCGACAGCGAAGTCGAAAACATCAGCCAGTATCACAACAACCTGCGTGAAGGCGTGATCCTGGCCCACCTGATCTGGGACACGCTGGTCTATCGCGATCCCAAGACCAACGAATACAAGCCGCAACTGGCCACCGCCTGGAAGTGGGAATCGCCCACGGCCCTGGTGCTGGACCTGCGCCAGGGCGTGCAATTCCAGAACGGCGACAAGTTCGGCGCCGATGATGTGGTGTTCACCTTCAACTATGCGGTCTCGCCAGAATCCAAGGCCGTCACGCGCCAGAACACCGACTGGATCAAGAGCGTCGACAAGCTGGGCGACTACAAGGTGCGCATCAACCTGAAGGGACCGTTCCCGGCAGCGCTGGAATACCTGGCCGGCCCGCTGCCGATCTATCCCGCCGCCTATTTCAAGAAGGTCGGCCTGGAAGGCTTTTCCAAGGCGCCCATCGGCACCGGCCCCTACAAGGTCACCAGTGTCACTCCGGGGCAGGGCGTGACCCTGGTCAAGAACACCAATTATTTCAAGGACAGTCCGCAGGGCCAGCCTTCGATCGGCAACATCAAGTTCGTGGTGATCCCCGATCCGGAAACCCGCGCCGCCCAACTGATGACCGGCGCCATCGACTGGATCTGGCGCGTGCCGCCGGACCAGGCCGATTCGCTCAAGACCAATCCCAAGCTGGCGGTGCAGAGCGGTGAGACCATGCGGGTCGGTTTCATCACCCTCGACACCACCGGTACCTCGGCCCCCAATTCGCCGTTCAAGGATGTGCGCGTGCGCCAGGCGGTCAACCATGCGATCAATCGCAAGGGCTATGCCGAGAACCTGATGCGCGGCGGCAGCCAGCCGGTCTATACGGCCTGCTTCCGCACCCAGTTCGGTTGCGACAGCAATGCCGCCATCAAGTTTGACTACAACCCGACCAAGGCCAAGGAACTGCTGGCGGCGGCCGGCTACCCGAACGGCTTCGATACCGACATCTATGCCTATCGCGAACGTGAAGTGGCCGAAGCCATCATCGGTGACCTGCGCAAGGTCGGCATCCGCGCCCGCCTGCACTACATGAAGTTTGCCGCGCTGCAGACCGAGTACCGCAGCGGCAAGACGCCAATGAGCTTCTACTCCTGGGGCTCGTTCTCGATGAACGATACCTCGGCCTTCGCCGGTGTCTATTTCAAGGGCGGCGCCGATGACATCACCAAGGACCCGCAACTGCAGCAGTACCTGCAGACCGCCGATACCTCGATCGATCCGGCAGTGCGCAAGGCCAACTACACCAAGGCCCAGGAACTGATTTCCAAGCAGGCCTACGTGGCGCCGATGTTCTCCTATTCGACCTTCTACGCCTACAACGCCCAGCTCAATTTCCAGGGTTACCCGGACGAGCTGCCGCGTTTCTACGAGGCTTCCTGGAAGTAAGTCTGGCAGTCCAGATTACCGTTCGTCCTGAGCGCCTTATACGGCCCCTGGGGCCTGCTCAGTCCGAACGGTAGGTGATGGGTGTTGGATGAATCACGCAATATTCTTCAAGGAAGGGTCGCCATGTTGATCTACATCCTGCGCCGCCTGGCTATCGCCCTGTGCGTGGCGCTGACGGTGTCCGTCGTCAGTTTTTCCCTGCTGCACATGTCGGGTGACCTGGCGGTCTCCATCGCCGGGCCGGAGGCCACGGCCGCCCAGGTCGAATCGGTACGCACCCAGTTCGGTCTGGACCGTCCGCTCACCACGCAATATGCGGACTGGCTCGGTCGTGCGGTGCAGCTGGACTTCGGCAAGTCCTTCTACTTCCAGGGGCAGGTCATGGAGATGATCGCCGAACGCCTGCCGATCACCTTCAAGCTGGGTGGCAGTGCCTTGCTGCTGGCCATTCTCACCGCCATTCCGCTGGGCGTGCTGGCGGCCATTTATCGCGATACCTGGCTGGATCGCGTGGCGCTGATGATTGCCGTGGTCGGGCAGGCCATGCCCAGCTTCTGGTTCGGGCTGACACTGATCCTGATCTTTGCCGTCACGCTGCACTGGCTGCCAGTGGCCGGCAACGAGAGCTGGCAGCACTTCGTCCTGCCGGCGGTGGCGCTGGGTTACTACGCCATGCCGGCCATGATGCGCCTGACGCGCTCGGGCATGCTGGAGGTGCTGGGTTCGGACTACATCCGCACCGCCCGCGCCAAGGGCCTGTCCAAGTCGCGGGTGGTGTTCAAGCATGCGTTGCGCAATGCGGTCATCCCGGTGGTGGCGCTGGCGGCGGTTGAACTGGGCTTCATGCTGGGTGGCTCGGTGGTGATCGAGTCGGTCTATTCCATGCAGGGCCTGGGTCAGCTGGCCTGGGACGCCATCTCCCGCAATGACTATCCAGTGGTGCAGGCGGTGGTGCTGATCATCGCCATGTTCTACATCGGCCTGACCTTCCTGGCCGATGTCATCAATGCGCTGCTCGATCCGCGCATCCGTACCCGTTGAGCCCATGGGAGCCGACATGACCGCCACTTCCAGTACCTCCGTCACCATGCCTTCCACGCCATCCACCTCATCCACGCCCCTGCTGCAGGCCGCATTGCCGCCGCTACCGGCCTGGCGCCGCAAGCTGCGTCGCCTGCTCGGTCATCGTGGCCTGATGCTGGGTACCGCCATCCTGGCCGTGATCGTGCTGGCGGCGATCTTCGCGCCCCTGCTGGCGCCGCACGATCCCTTCGACCAGGATGTGACGGCGCGCCTGATCCCGCCGGTATGGCAGGCCCAGGGCAGTTGGGAACACATCCTCGGCACCGACAAGCTGGGCCGCGACTACCTCTCGCGCCTGATCTATGGCGCCCGCGTGTCGCTGACCATCGGCATCGCCGCCGCCCTCATCTCGGGCCTGATCGGTACCACCCTGGGGGTGCTGGCCGGTTACTTCGGCGGTCGTACCGATGCCTTCATCAGCTACCTCATCACCACCCGTCTGGCCATGCCGGTGGTGCTGGTGGCGCTGGCGATGGCCTCGCTGGTGGGCGGTTCGCTGAAGGTGGTGATCCTGCTGCTGGGGCTGCTGCTGTGGGACCGTTTCGCCGTGGTCACGCGCTCGGCCACGCAGCAACTGCGGGACGCCGAATTCATCGCCGCCGCCAAGGCCATCGGCGCCTCCACGCCCTACATCCTGCTGCGCGAAATCCTGCCCAACATCATGGGCGCGCTGATCGTGGTGGTCACCCTGGAAATGGCCCACGCCATCCTGCTGGAGGCCACGCTGTCCTTCCTCGGCCTGGGTGTGCAACCACCCACGCCGTCCTGGGGCCTGATGGTGGCCGAGGGCAAGACCTACATGTTCTTCAAGCCGTGGGTGATCGTCATCCCGGGCGTGGCGCTGGCGCTGCTGGTGCTGGCCATCAACCTGGTCGGCGATGGCATGCGCGATGTCAACGCGCCCGACGGCCGTAACTGAACCCCACCGGGAGCACACCATGAGCGTATTGCTGGACGTGAAGAATCTGAAGGTGGACCTGCCCACCGAGCGCGGCACGCTGCACGCCGTGCGCGGCATCGATTTCCAGGTGCGCCGGGGCGAGATGCTGTGCCTGGTCGGCGAATCGGGCTGCGGCAAGTCCATGACCTCGCTGGCCCTGATGGGGCTGCTGCCGCGCAAGGCGCAGTGCAGCGCCGACCACATCCGCTTCGATGGCATGGACCTCAACGGCATGAGCGAGAAGCAGTTGCGGCAGTTGCGCGGCAAGCGCATGTCCATGATCTTCCAGGAGCCGATGACCTCGCTGAACCCCGCCTACACGCTGGGCAACCAGCTCTGCGAGGCCATGCTGCAGCAGCCCGGCGTCACCCGCGCCGAGGCCCGCGAGCGCGCCCTGTACCTGTTGCATCGCACCGGCATCACCAATGCCGAGGACCGGTTGCGCCAGTATCCGCACCAGCTCTCCGGCGGCCTGCGGCAGCGGGTGATGATCGCCATGTCGCTGATGTGCAATCCCGATCTGATCATCGCCGATGAGCCGACCACGGCGCTGGATGTGACCATCCAGGCGCAGATCCTGCGCATGATCCGCGAGCTGCAGCAGGAGTTTGGCACAGCCGTCATCTTCATCACCCACGACCTGGGCGTGGTCTCGCGCATCGCTGACCGGGTGGCGGTGATGTATGCCGGTCAGGTGGTGGAGACCACCGATGTCGGCTCGCTGTTTGCGCAGCCGCGTCATCCCTACACGCGGGGTCTGCTCAATTGCATCCCGGTGCGCGGCAAGACGCCGCCGGGCAGCCGCCTGCAGGCCATTCCCGGCGTGGTGCCCAGCCTGGTCGGTCAGGTCAGTGGCTGCGCCTTCCGCAATCGCTGCGCGCTGGCCGACAGCGTCTGCGAGACCGATCCACCCATGGTGCAGCAGGGCAGTGCGGCCGCACCGCACGCGGCGCGCTGTCACAAGCTCGATGTTCCCGTTTCACTCGCGTCCGCCATGGAGGTGGCAGCATGAATGACAATCGTCCCCTGCCGTCGGCCCCGCTGGGCGATATCGCTCTGGAGCTGTGCGCGTTGTCCAAGGTCTATCCCTTGAAGCGTGGACTGTTCCAGTCGCCGGGCCAACTGAAAGCGGTCAACGATGTGTCGCTACGGCTGTATCGCGGCGAGACCCTCGGCCTGGTCGGTGAATCCGGCTGCGGCAAGAGCACCCTGGCCAAGATGCTGCTGGGCCTGCTGGCACCGACCTCGGGCAATGTGCTCATCAACGGCCAGGAAGTCGATCCCACGCAGCGCAAGGAACATGCGCGCCATATCCAGCCGATCTTCCAGGACCCGTATTCCTCGCTCAACCCGCGCAAGACCGTGGGCGAGATCGTCGGCCTGCCGCTCAAGCTGCACGGCATCGGCACGGCCGCCGACCGCGCCCGCCAGGTCAAGGACATCCTCGACCTGGTCGGCATGCCCGAGCGCACCCATGCCCAGTATCCGAACCAGCTTTCCGGTGGTCAGCGCCAGCGCGTGGCGATCGCCCGCGCCCTGATCCTGCGGCCGGACATCCTCATCTGCGACGAGCCGACCTCGGCCCTGGATGTGTCGGTGCAGGCGCAGATCCTGAACCTGTTGCTGGACCTGAAGGCCGAGTTCGGTCTCACCTATCTCTTCATCAGCCATGACCTGGGCGTGGTGGAGCATCTGGTGGACCGGGTGGCGGTGATGAACCAGGGCTGCATCGTCGAACTGCAGAGCCGCGAGCAGATCTTCAGCGATCCGCAACATCCCTACACCCGCATGCTGCTGGCCTCGGCGCTTACGCCCGAACCGGGGCTCGGTATCCCGGCACTGGCTGCGGCGGCGTGAGGACGTATCCCCCGAATCACAACCATCACAACGATCACAGCGATCACAGCGATCACAGCGATCACAACCACACCTACAGAGGAGCAGCAGCATGAGCAGAGCACAAGCCATCGCCGGCGTGGAAGCCTACTTCGACGACGGCCGTTTCATGGACACGCTCAAGCGCCGCGTGGCCATCCGCACCGAGAGCCAGGAACCGGCCAGCCGTCCCATCCTGTACGACTACCTGCAGCAGGAGATCACGCCCTATCTGCAGTCGCTGGGCTTTGGCTGCGAGATCATCGACAATCCGCTGCCCGGCGGCAGCCCCTTCCTGATCGCCGAGCGCACGGAGGAGGGCGCCGCCTTCACCCTGCTGACCTACGGTCATGGCGACGTGGTGCGCGGTTACGACAAGCAGTGGCGCAGCGGCCTGTCGCCGTGGGAGATCGTGGTCGAGGGTGAGCGCTGGTATGGGCGCGGCATCGCCGACAACAAGGCCCAGCACACCATCAACTTCGCCGCGCTGGAAGAGGTCATGAAGGTGCGTGGCGGCCAGCTGGGCTACAACGTCAAGCTGATCCTGGAAATGGGCGAGGAAACCGGCTCCCCCGGACTGAACGCGGTCTGCCAGCAATATGCCGAGCGCCTGAAGGCCGACCTCTTCATCGCCTCCGACGGGCCGCGTGTGAATGCACCCACGCCGACCATGTTCCTGGGCTCGCGCGGCGGCTGCAACTTCGACCTGAAGTGCCATTTGCGTGATGGCGGCCACCACTCCGGCAACTGGGGCGGATTGTTGCGCAACCCCGGCGTGCGGCTGGCCAATGCGATTGCCTGCCTGGTCGACGAGCACGGCTGCATCCGCGTGCCGGCGCTGTTGCCGGATTCGCTGCCGCCCAGCGTGCGCAAGGCCCTGGCTGATGTGAAGCTGGGCGGTGGACCGACCGACCCCGAGATCGACGAAGACTGGGGCGAGCCCGACCTGACCCCGGCCGAGCGCGTGTTCGGCTGGAATACGCTGGAAGTGCTGGCCTTCAAGACCGGCAATCCCGAGGCACCGGTCAATGCCATCCCCGGTCAGGCCAGCGCGCATTGCCAGATCCGCTTCGTGGTCGGCAGCGACGATGCGCACTTCATCGAGCACATCCGCGCCCATCTGGACGAGCATGGCTATGACGACATCGAGGTCACGCTCTCGGGCGTGCAGTTCGCCGCCACCCGGCTCGACCCGGACGACGAATGGGTGCGCTGGGGCCTGGCCTCGATGCAGGAGACCAGCGGCAAGCAGCCCACGCTCCTGCCCAACCTGGGCGGCTCGCTGCCCAATGACGTGTTCTCCGAAACCCTGGGCCTGCCGACCCTGTGGGTGCCGCACTCCTATCCGGCCTGCTCACAGCACGCGCCCAACGAGCATATACTGGCCAGCGTGTCGCGCGAGTCGCTGCAACTGATGGCGGGTCTGTTCTGGGACCTGGCCGAGCAGGGCCGGCAAGTGCTGGCGCGACGCGCCCCATCACCGGAGAAGACATGAATCACCCCCACCCGCACAAGCTGTGCGAGGTCGCCGACCTGCACGACCTCCACGACGAGATCACCGGCCTGCGCCGCCATATCCACCAGCATCCCGAGCTGTCTTTCCAGGAAGTCGATACCGCCGCACTGGTGGCCGAGCGCCTGCAGGAATGGGGCTATGCCGTGACCCGCCATATCGGTGGCAACGGCCTGGTGGCCACCCTGCGCGCAGGCAGCAGCACGCGCAGCATCGGCCTGCGGGCCGACATGGATGCCCTGCCGATCCAGGAAGAGACCGGTCTGGACTGGGCCAGCGTCAAGCCCGGCGCCATGCATGCCTGCGGCCATGACGGCCATACCGCCATGCTGCTGGGCGCGGCCAAGCACCTGGCGCGCACCCGCCATTTCGACGGCACCCTGAACCTGATCTTCCAGCCGGCGGAAGAAGCCGGCTTCGACAGCGGCGCGCAAAAGATGCTGGCCGATGGCCTGTTCGAGCGCTTTCCCTGCGATGCCGTGTTCGGCATCCACAATCATCCGGGCGTGGAGACCGGCACCTTCATGTTCCGCAGCGGCCCCTTCATGGCGGCCTGCGATACGGTCAAGATCCGCATCACCGGCCGGGGCAGCCACGCGGCCCGCCCGCATCTGTCGGTCGATCCGGTGGTGGCCGCGGCCAGCCTGGTGATGGCCTTGCAGACCGTCGTCTCGCGCAATGTCGATCCGATGGAAACCGCCGTGGTCACGGTGGGCAGCCTGCATGCGGGCAAGGCATCCAACGTGATTCCCGAATTTGCCACCATGGAGCTGAGCGTGCGCTCCTTCAAGCCGGAAGTGCGCGAGCTGCTGGAGCAACGCATCCGCGCCCTGGTCAGCACCCACGCCGAGAGCTATGGCGCGCAGGCCAGCATCGAGTATCTGCGCGGCTATCCGGTGCTGGTCAACAGCGAGGCGGAGACCGACTTCGCCCGCAGCGTGGCCGAGGAACTGGTGGGGCCGGAGAAGGTGATCGCCCCCTTCGGACCGATTGCCGGCAGCGAAGACTTCGCCTACTTCCTGCAGCAACGGCCAGGTTGCTTCCTGCGCGTGGGCAATGGCCAGGGCAAGCCCATGCTGCACAATGCCGGCTACGATTTCAACGACGACAACATCCCCGTCGGCGCGGCCTACTGGACCCGGCTGGTGGAGCGCTGGATGCCGGTCAAGCCGGGCTGATGCCACATTGATGGCACGTTGATGACGGGCGCTGCCTTGCGGCGCATATTCCGGCAATGCATAAGCGCATGACGAATGCTTCGTTGTCGCCGCCACCGCGCGCCATTACAGTGGGTGCGTCTCCTCAGACGTCCTGGACTTGGACAATTCGAGCCTGAACCCGCCACGCGCAAGCCTGGCGGGTTTCTTTTTTTGCATGTTTCCCCGAAGCACCTATCGTTGTCGCGACGAGGATTTGCGCGGGAACGTAACTCCGCCGTGACTGCCGCGTGATTGCCGCTGCCCCTGCGAGATCCCTCTCGCGCCCCGCCAGCCCAGCGCCCGCCTACTGTTGAGCTGGATCAGGCAGTGTGGCGGGGTCAGGAATTCCCCGATGTTCGACGCCCGGCCGGATGACTACCATGGGAACCAATGAAACGCGGTCTGTGCTTTTGACTCCCGGCATCACAGTGGAGTCGTGATTGGCACGCAAGACCTCGCCGAAGTATCTTGCCAGGAGCCAGTCATGCACTTCATCACCGAATCCGTACCGGGTGAAATCACCCTGATGTTCATCAGTTACCTGGTGTTCTGCACCGTGTTGATGTACCTCTTCGTGAGGACCGACCGCGAGTGGGGCAGCCTGGAAGTATCGCTCGATGAACTGGCCGAGAACCGTCTGCCGCTGGCCAACGCCATGCGCTACGCGGCCGTGGAACGGGATGAACGCTCGATGTTCAACAACGGCCTGACCCGGCCTTCGTTGCAGCATTGCGCCCAGTATCACGATGTGGATTGCACCTGCTTCATGCCGGAGCAGAAGAAGTCTGACTGAATACCTGAGGGGAATCTGGAGGGGAGCGGTAAAGAGGGGAAGTAGCAGGTGGGGATGTTGCAGGTGGGGGAGTAGTGGAGCAGTAAAGCAGTGAAGCAGTCGCGTTGCAGGTTCTAGGGGTAGTGCCTGCAACAAGGTAATACGGCAATACGGCAGTATCGGCAGTTTCCGCAGTAGCAGTGAGCAGCAGGCAGCAGCGAGCATGAGCCAAGGTTGTAGCGCGGTTGCAGTTGTCGTAGCAGTTGCAGTGGTCGGTGTCGTCGCAGTCGCAGTTGTTGTAGCAGTTGCAGTGGCAGTAGTAGTAGCAGTGGCAGTAGTAGTACGGCAGTAGCAGCAAATATCTCTTGAGGGTGGAACGGCAAGTCGTGCAGCCGCTTTTGTTCCAAAGCGCGCGTCACGCGACGCAGACGTGCAGTGCGGCGTTTGCGTGAAGCGGCCTAGCGGCTTGCCCGTTCTTTTCCATGAGAAAATAGCGCCCATGCAAAGCTCATCCTCCTCCGCGCAGTCCCTGCGCCCATTGATTCCCCTGGCCGATTACCAACGCATCTTCCGCGTCATCCATTCCGTGCTGCACAGCGTGGAAGCCGATATCCCGGCCGCCAGTTTCTTCTTCAGCGTCACCGCCGCGCAGATCCTCAAGAAGTTCTACAAGCGCAATGCCTTCCCGGTCGCCGGTGCCGCCTTCTATCTGATCCGCGAGGACGGTGGCGGCGCCTTGTCCTTCGGCACGTTGGCCGACGACGGCCAGAGCGTGGCCAGCACCCATGATGCGTTCCACGCCTGGGTGCAGTGCGACGGCTATGCCATCGACTTCATGGCGCCGCTGTTCCAGGAACTGCTGGTGTCGGCCGGCCATCCGCTGCCGGTGCCGCGCCAGATGTTCCAGAAGGACCTCGGGCGCATGCGCGAGAGCGTGCAAGGGCTGGCGCAAGCCGGTGACTTCCACCTGGCCCCCAATCTGGAACTCACGCGTGAACTGCTGCAGCAGTTCATGGCCAAGAAAGCCCTGACCAATCTGTCGCAACTCTGTCTGGAATGGTTCCGCAAGCCGCCCAAGGCGATGCCGGACGATCTGGCCCTGCAGGGCGCCGATGGCGAAGTCTCGCGCATCAAGCTGCAAGCCACGCGTATCGACGGCGTCTGGTAAGACGCACCGTTGTTTTTACAGGGACGGGATGAGGCGAATGCCTCCGAGGGGAGGGTGTGCTGGACAGGCGTCCAACACACCGTACGATCATGCATATCGGTTGCATGTACCGCACTAGGGTTCCTATATTAGGTCGCTGATGTGACGGCTTGATGACAGTGCTCCCTTCCCATCACCTTGTTCTGGCCGCGCGCGTTCCGGCTTTTCCTTCACATTTCTTCCACTGTCATTGCACGGTCATACGGGCTGGCTAGACTGCCGCCTGTCTCCTCTGTACCTGTACAGATGTTTTGCCTGCGATGCGAGCGCATCGCAGGCTTTTTTCTGCCGGGCAGCCGGATTCCCTTGCTTCAAGCTTCACGCCCATGCCGGACAGTGGCGTCGTAACCCGGCAGTACGCACACGTGTTGGAAGCCGCGGTCCTCCCTTCCCGCCGGGCGCTAGCCTGACGGTGCGCGGCGCGGGGTGCGTCGACCCCTCTTTGGCCGGTTTTGCTGGCGCCCCTGGCCCGTGGCCTCCCTGCCCGATCCTTCCCGCTGCCCACCGCTTGCACTCCCGCTGTTTTCCCTTTGCTTTCAGATACTTGCATCGCTTGCTAAGCGCTTGTCCACAGGCTTGCCACCAAAACATGTGGATATCCGTCCGGCGCCGGCCAGGTGGTCGATACTGATTTTATTGTGGTCGAAACAAGAAAATCCTTTTGAATCAATGTGTTAAGGCGCTTGTCCAGCCCTTGTCCACAGGCTTGCCACCAAAATGCGGGGATATCTCGCCAAAACCCAGGCCCCATCTGGCCTGGCGCTCGATGCCTGTTCGCTGCCACGGACTGCGTCGAACATGAAAAATCCTTGTAAATCAGGGACTTGATCGTGTTGCCAAGGCATTGTCCACAGGCTTGCTCCCAAAAAATGTGGATATCCGCCAAAGACCGGTGAAATGTAGCTTCCCGATCCTGGGAATGTGCCTCCGGGAGAGGATTCTGGTCGGTTTCCAGGCCTTTGCCGAGCTTTGTTGCATCAACGAAAAGTTGTTTGAAATCAATCGCTTGAATGGCTTGTCAAGACCTTCTCCACAGGCTTGCCACCAGAAAATGTGGACAGCCGCGTGTCGCGCGCCAGGCAAGTGGTCGACAGGCAGCTGCTCATTTTTTGCCACTACCTGCGCCGCCGGGCAAAAGCGCTTTGGAATCAATGGCTTGTCTGGCTTGCCCAGCGTTTCTCCACAGGCTTGCTCCCAAAAAATGTGGATATCCGTCACGGTGCGGCTGCAGCGATGCATTGGGAAATCCGTGCAGGGTGTTTGCACATTGCTTGCGCGGTGCGAAGGCGTGGAAAGAAAAGGCTTTGCAATCAAGGGCTTGGGAGGCTTGTCAAAGCCTTGTCCACAAGCTTGCCCCCGGAAAGTGTGGATAAGGGCCTGCCTGGCGCAGGCCCCATCGGGGGAGAGGAGAAGCTGGGGATAAACCCCTCGGGGTAGAGAAAGTGATCAGCCCTTGTCCGGAGCCGTATAGGGTTCGACGCTGACCGCCTTCATGCTGTAGCTGGAGGCGCCCATGGAGGAGTCCGAGCGCTCCACCTTGATCACCCCGCTGATCCAGACGGCATCCATGGTGCGCACGTTCTTGACGGCCTTGGCGCTGCGTACATGGATGATCTGGTTGGCCGGTGGCGGCGGGACGTGGATACAAGCGCCGAAGTAGGGCACCAGCAGGAATTCCTTGAGCGCCTCACCCTCGCGGTCCAGCGAGACCACGAATCCCGGCAGCCGCACCGGCTTGCCTTCCATGGAGGCATCCACCGGGGCGTCCTTCCAGTATTTCTTGGCCTTCCACAAGGCCGCATCGGCGCGCGGATCGTCGTCGGTCAACTGGTCCAGCTTCAGGTCCTTGAACGGCGCCATCGGGTCCCAGTCCTTGGGGATCAGCGCTTCCCAGGCGATTTCCTGGTAACCGTTGACCAGCTTGCCCGAGGCCTGGTAGGGCTGGTCGGTAACGGCGGGGCTCTGCTTGAGCTGTTCGCCGACCTGGTATTGGCCACTGCTGGCATCCGCCACGCCGCTGACGGTGCTGCCGGCGGCGGCACGGGCCGTGACCGCCGGCACCGCGCCG